>NZ_BDAU01000001.1 GCF_001612615.1 Nocardia amikacinitolerans NBRC 108937
GCAACCGGAGTCCGGAACCCCCGGCCGGAGTCTCCGGTTGAGATTCTCGCCGAGCCCGGAGGCTCGGCGCTGCGCCGCGCTCGAGGCGGTAGACGGCGGTGTCGTAGTTGAGATTCTCGCCGAGCCCGGAGGCTCGGCGCTGCGACGCCGGGTAGGGCGGGGTCGGCCAGCCAGTCCGTTGAGATTCTCGCCGAGCCCGGAGGCTCGGCGCTGCAGCTGCCGAAGCCGCGCCGCGGGCGCCCGAAGGGGTTGAGATTCTCGCCGAGCCCGGAGGCTCGGCGCTGCCGCCCGCCTTCCGCCGCCGCGATGCTGACCGCACAGGTTGAGATTCTCGCCGAGCCCGGAGGCTCGGCGCTGCAGTCGTCACGCCCGGTGCGCTTCGACCGGCCGAAGTTGAGATTCTCGCCGAGCCCGGAGGCTCGGCGCTGCCCTGGATGACCTGCACAGTTCTTCACACGCTCCGGTTTTGGTGTGTGAAGCGGCGTTGTCGGGAAACTGTTCGCCCTTGTCGGCCCTGCGGAACCCTCCAGGGATTTCGGTCGCGCCTAGGGTTCCGAAGCGATGCAGCACTGCTTATAGGACCAGTGGTTCGTCGTGTGGAGGTTTCACGGACGCGCCGCGGTGGCGGGTGTTGGCGAAAGTGCCTTGATCGAGTTGATAGATGCGGATGCTATCTCGGCTGTGGTCGATGGCGGCGTCGAGCGCGGCTTCGAGCCGAAGCCGTGTGGCGGGTGTGCATGTGACTTCGAAGACTGATTTCTGTACTCGGTGGCCGTAGCCCTCGCATATTCGGGCGACCTTACGCAGTCGAGCGGCGCCTTCGGGGGTGGTGGTTTCGACGTCGTAGGTGATCAGCAGTTCCATCAGGACACCGTCCAGGGAATGTAGCTGTCGGTGTCGCCACGCAGGTGACGTACGAGTAGCCGAGCCTGTACGAGAGGTATTGCAGCGGCAGCGATTTCGCGATCGAGGTAGCAGTGGCGCCAGTTGCGTTCACGCGCGAGCGACCATTGTTCGAGGAAGTGCTTTCGTCCGGTGTCGGTGAGCTGGACTTGTCCGCCCGGGAGGGTTTCGGTGTGGGTCGACTTGATTTGTCCTCGGTTGATGAGGGTGAGGACGAGCCGGTCGACCAGCAACGGTCGTAGTTCTTCCATCATGTCCAGGGCCAGTGCGGGTTTGGCGGGACGGATACGGTGCAGGTACCCGATATAGGGGTCGAGCCCGACGTGTTCGAGGGCTCCGTGGACCGCGGTTCGGAGCATGCCGTATCCGAAGGACAGCAGGCAGTTCAGCGGGTCGGTGGGTGGGCGCCGATTCCGACCTGGTCCGGCGGAGGGCGCAAGGGCCGGTAGGGCTTGGAAGTAGTCGCGGGCTGCCCTGCCTTCGATACCACGGGCTACATCCAGGGTGTCAGCATCGCGGAGCAAGGACAACGCCGTTGTTTGTCGGTCGGCGATCTCACGCACGGTGGTGAGGCGTTGTCCGGAAAGGTCGCGGGCGCTGCGCAGCAGGAGTTGGCGATAGTTGTGTAACTTGCCGGCCACCATGGCTTTGGCCAATTCCAGGCATGCGGTCGGATTGTCGTTGAGCACGGACTTGCGCGATGCGTAGGTGTGGGTTTCCGCTGACGGGCCCGGACACCCGAGCGAGGAATCTGCCGTTGCGAGTCAACCACGTCAGGCCTCGGCCGTCGGCTGCGCATCGGTGCATCAGGTCGTCGGTGACGGTGACA
Organism: Nocardia amikacinitolerans NBRC 108937; assembly: GCF_001612615.1. GTDB lineage: Bacteria > Actinomycetota > Actinomycetes > Mycobacteriales > Mycobacteriaceae > Nocardia > Nocardia amikacinitolerans. The sequence continues at coordinate 1,733 of NZ_BDAU01000001.1, forward strand.
CCGTTGAATACGACGACTTCGTCGAGCCTGACCAACGGTAGGAGGTGTCGTCCAGGGCGGTCGGGGTGATAGACCCGTAGTGCGTCACCGTCGAGGTGGAGGCTGGTGCCCGGAGTGGTGACGTACAGGGTTTTCAGGACTTCGCTCATGGGCAGTCTCCCGGGGCTCGCGGTGCGAACAGATCGACAGCGCGCTGAGGGCGGGTTTCTGGAACGCAGCCGGGCCGCAGTGAACAGCGAACGCAGCGTCGATCATTGACCGGTATGGGCACAGCGCTGCCGAGGATGCCTCGACGTAGATCCTCGACCGCGGACAGTACGGCCTGTTGCAGCTTGTCATCGACGAGCACAAGGTGGTGTTTTCGGTCGCGGCCTGCGAATACCTCGCCGTAAGGCACGCTTTCGTCGAATATCTCCCGCAGGCACAGCACTTGTGCGGCTACCTGCAGATCCGCAGGGCCGCCCGGCCTGTAGCTGCCCGACTTGTGTTCCACAGGTACCGGTCCCTCGGCAGTCCAGTGCACGGTGTCACAAATTCCATGGATTCCGAGGCGGGCGCTGTGCACGGGCAGCGACCGCCAGATCCGGGCGCCGCGGCGACCGGTCAGCACACCGCCTCGGTCGACGGCTTCGTGCGCCAAGTCGCCGCGAACAGTGTCGAGGTTGGACTCGAAATACGATTCCTGCCAAATGAGTACCGCTTGCCGAGGACAGTAGGCGTGATGTTCCAGTGCCGAGATCGGCACGCTCCACCGGTCCTCGGCTGCGGACTCGACACACATCTCAGGCGAAGACCTGGTGATAGGTGATCCCTGCGGGGAGGTCGTCGGCATCGACGCTGACGGTGTAATCGCTGAACCGTCGAGGGCTGCGGTCTTCGTCGTCGCGCTGATGCGCGGGCGCGGCCTGTACGCGTTCGAGGAGTTTGTGGGCTGGGGCGTTGCCGAAGGCGTTGTCGTGGCTGAAGACGTGCAGTCCTCGGGCGGTCATGCGGCCGCGGGCGGCGGAGGCGTCGTGGTCGAACATCATCTCCATCACCTGATACAGCAGTTCGAAGTCCTTGGTGTCGACACCGGTTTGGATGCCGCGGGCGGCGGAGTAGCTGATCTCGACCCGATACAGGGCATAGGGCACTGTCCACTTCGAACCCATCTCGGTGCTCTCGCCGTTATCGATGTCTTCCTGGCGAGTTTGGGTGACGCGAGTGATGGCGTGCTCTGTGGGAGTGATCGGATCGATCGAACGGGCCATCCCGAATTGCAGGGGTCCGCGGATCGCTCCGAGCGCGTTGGTTTCGCCGGTGGAAAGCACCGCGCCGAACAACCGGATGTCGGCGTAACGGTCGCACAACCAGGCCCTGGCCGCTTGGGCTTGTTCGAGTGTCAGTTTCGCCTTCGCCTTGCCGCTCTTCTTGGTGTCTTTGTCGCGTTCGACGCCGGTCGCCGACAACGATTCGACCAACCGGGTGTTGAGCGCATGTCCGGCCTCGACGAAGATGCCGTAGCGAGGGTGTCCTGCAGCGGCTAGGGCCAGACCGTCGCGGAACTTCCGTTTGATCGCGACATCGGTGACCAAGCCGTGGCCGGTGTAGAGGTCGGTGCGGGGCTGGTTGCCGGCATCGGGGTCGCCGTTGGGGTTGCCGTCGGTGACGTCGAAGAAGAAGACCATGTCGTGGCGCACGGTGGGGTCGAGGTGCGCGCGAATGCCTGCGGTTGTCATTGATGGTGGTCCTGTCTGGGAAGGGGCGGTGGATCAGTTCTGCTCGCCGCGCGCGGTGCGCTTGGCGCGAGCAGCAGCGATGTCGTGGGCGAGCTGGTGGTGGTAGCCGAGGATGAACTGCTCCTGCTGGCGCAGTGTGTTACGCATCGGCGCCCCGCCGTGGTGGTCGAGCAGCTCATACAGTGCGGTCAGCCGTGGAGTGTGTGCGCTCCCGGCGGCGCTGTTGCGGCGACGCAGTTTGGTGATCCATGCGGTGGCCTGTTTGCGCCCTTGGACGAGCACAGGGCGGGGAGTATCGATAGCCCGCCGCAGGAATCGGTCACCGAAGGTGGAATTCACTTCCCGCCGCACGTCATCGTCGGCGGGCTCGCCTTCCTGCGGTGCCGAGGATTTCGGTGTCGGCCGATGCGCGTCGCGTTGTGTCGATTCCAAGGCAGCGAACAACCGTCCCGCGACGTAGGCGGGTTCTGTGCAGGTCTCATCCAGTGACATCGGGATCGTGATCTCCTTGTCCGGGTGGCTATTTCGAGTCAGTGCCAGTCGGGCCAACGCGGCGCGCCGGTCATCGATGCGGCCGTCGTTGCGTACTCGATGGATCAGGTGGGCGCGCAGCGAGGTCGGCATTGGGCGCGCTAGGACCGCGACCTGCAGGAGCTGGTGGACGACGTTGTCGGGTCGGTCGGCGTTCTTCGCGCCGAACGGCCGGTATCCGCTGGTTTTGTGGTCCCATCGACCGAGCGCTGCGGCTAGCCCTGGCACACCGTGTATCCATCTGCCCGCAGGGATTTCGGTGCCCTTGGCCAAGGAGTACGGCACGGTGTGGCGTGGTGTGTTCTTGTGGTCGGCGAACCAGGCCAGGATGTTGGAGTCGTGACTGACTTCCTCGCCGTCACGCGTCGCTAGTGCGATGTCGATGAACTCTCGGACCATGATCCGAGCGACGTTGCCGCCCACCGCAAGCCAGCAGAACCGGCCCTTCAACCGCTGGGCGGGTTGTCCGCGATGCACCGTCGTGAACAATTGCTCGACTTCGTCTGGGTTGGGGTCGAGCACGAGGTCGAGGTGGTCGAGTTCATCGGTGCCGGTCACCCACCACGCCAGCCGCGTGTTCTGGCCGGGAAAGGTGACGCTGTGCCGAGAGGACAGGACCGAGGTCAACCCCGCCATGAGGTCATCAGCGCAGCCCAAGCAGACCGGGATATGGGTGAGCTGTTCGGACAAGTCGTAGCCGAACACCCGCTCGTTGACGCTGACCAACGCCGCGTCGTTGCTGGCGCCGGGCACCAGCGATGCCGGTACTTTCACAGGGATCGTGTTGGCCAGTGCAGATTCCTGCCCGCATATCATGCACAACCCGACACTGCCGCTGCCCTTGCGTTCACCGACCTGCTCGCGCCAGAACTGCCCGACGCTGAGGCTTTCGTGGACGTAGCGGCCGTCGACGGCGATCACCACCCCGTCCTTGGCCCGCACACCTTCCGGTCGCGAAACGGAGTCGAGGACACCGGACCGGTACACCCGTATCAGCACATGCGGCGTTCGATCCTTCTCGACGGGAACCGCTGCCGCCCAACGTTCGATCAATCCGACGAACGCCGCATGACATTGGGCGACCCGCGCTGGGTTGCTGTCCTCATCAGACCAACCCAGTACGTACTGGATGTCATCAGCGCCCAGGTTCGGCGAAACCCCTACCGTTCGAGTGGACGCCGGCACCACATGCACGATGCCGCGCTTGGGCCGTTCCGGGTCCGGCGTCGACGTCAGCTCGGCGGTGAACCCTCCCTCGTGGCCGGTGCGCACATCCAATTTCCACCGGAACTCTCGCTCACGATGAAAACCCGGCACGCCCTCGGAACGCTCGCGCGCGTACGCGGTCAACCGCTCCAACAGCATTCACATCACCCCGAGCTCGTCGGCGCCGATACCGAACCGCGGCACCTGCAGCACACCGTTTTCCAGGCGCGCACGAAACCAACTCGAGCGCCTCGGCGTAGTCGAGTAGTCGATGCTGTGCAACATCACTCCCAGGTCGGCCGACATCGCAATCGGCTCGGAGTCGTCAGGGTCGGAGAACGCCGCCGGGAACTCCCGGGTGCCCAAGAACGGCTGGCTGAAGCACTGCCCCTTACTGACGCGGCGCCGCAACTGATCCCGATAAGCGGCTATCTGCTTGTCCGCGTGCGGGAGAAGGTCGATCTGGGCATGGATTCGGTACGCGACGTCCTTCAGGCACACCGCGTTGCGCTGGACCCGATGCGCGACCGTGTCGACAGTTCGCACACCAGCCGCCGCCTCCGACAGTGACACCAGATCCGAAGTCTCGTTACGGCGCAGCGTGAAGGTCTTCACCGGCCTCAAGACCTCGATGCTGGTGATCCGGTACACGAACTCCGGCTTCCAATAGATCGCCGTCAACACCCCGATAGCTGCCGTCGGCGTCATCACCGAATAGGTCAGCCGCTCAGCCGACAAACCCGGCCGCGTGAACAACGCACCCGGGCCCCACACCTGAACCACCAGACTCACACCCCACCCCTTTCAATACTGTTTCCGCACAGATAATTACGAACAAGGCAACCGATCCCTCGCACGCATCGTGCACCACCCCACCGACAAGTTCAGTCGACCTACGGCGACACTGCGGCCAGACTCGGTCGCGCGCGCCATCCTCAGGACGAGCCTGGCACCCAGCGGTGACTCATTGATCGAAATGACGGCGCAGCCAAGTGAATAGCCAGTCCGCGATGATCTTCGCCGCGACAATCTGTCCAACCCGCTCCCACAGGCGAGGCCCTTCACCTCGTCGCTCACCGTCGGACCGATCCCGTTCAGGCTGGCGCATCGCGATCCCTTCGTTAGAGCCGACCTGCCTAACGCTACATCGGACGCCACATCAGCACCGCAAAATCGGATGCCGAATCTCGCTGTGCAACAGAAACTTTCAGAACCGGTCGGTCGAGTTTCGGCACCGACTAGACGGCGAACGCCGGACGCCTCGGCGTCCGGCGTTCATGCTCTGGCAGATCGGCACTAACCTTGAGATTCCCGCCCGGTTTTTCCGAGCGCTGCGGATTGCCGCGAGGCGGCAGCCCTGGTCAGAATACTGTGGTGAGATCGGCCTCATCGAGTCCGAGGCCGCGCGCTGTGGTGTTGTCCCACTCGTAGGTGCCGCGCCACCGCCCGAGGTCGCCGGTGACCGGTTGGATCAACGCAGCGATATCGGCGCGCCGGGCGAGATCCCCGCGCAGCTGCACAATCCATGGCTGTAGCGCCCGCAAGGCCTTCCCGGCCTCGACCGTGCCCGCGGCGAGCTCGCCGGTCAGCCGATCGACGTGCTCGGAGTTCGTCGCGTCGGCGACCACCACGGGGACCGTGTCCTCGTCGATCATCCGGAACGCCTTCTTCCGGTCACGCGCAGCGCTTCGTGCCGCATCGACAAGAGGCCCGTCAGCGACGGCACGGAAATCCAGTTCTTCGCGGTGCTTTTGGATCAGCTGCCCCACCGGGGTCCGGGTGTAGCTGCGTGTGCGGCGATCGAGGCCAAGATCCTGATACAACTCCTCGTAGTATCGGGCCAGCGCCAGTTGGTCATCCAACTTCGCGCCGTCGGGCCCGAAGTGACGAACTGTCAGCCCGCACGCCTGCGCATACTCAGCGGGTCGGTGTCCATCGGCCGGATCGAAGACTACCACCAAGCCCTCCTCGCGTTCACCGTGGCGATTCGCGCGCCCCGCTGCCTGCTGCAACGAGTCCGCAGGCGCCAAGGCCCGCCACACCACTGGGAAGCTCAAGTCCACACCGGCCTCAATCAACTGAGTCGACACCAACACCGTTGGCAACCCGGCCGCCAATCGAGCCTGCACCGTCGCTAACACCGCGCGCCGATGCTGCGGACACATCCGTGTCGACAAATGCCACACGTCCTCACGCCCCTGCGCTACCAACCGGTACAGCACGCGGGCGTCGGCGACCGCGTTGACCACCACCATCAGCTGCGGCACCACCGCCACCTCATCGGCGATCTCCTGCCACGACAGCTTCGGGTTCAACCGCCACTCATAACGAACCCGGCGGGCACTGTCGAACAACGGTTGCGGCTCCGCGATCACCTCGGTGATCCGAACCTGATCCCGCGTCGCCGAATCCTGCCACACCGACAACGCCTGGAACTGTGGCTGCGTCGCCGAGGTCAACAACACCGTCGTACCGAAATCCTCAGCCAGCGTCCGCAACCCACTCAGAATAGGCAACAGCAACCGCGGCGGAAGCGCTTGAACCTCATCCAGAATCACCACCGCACCAGCCAGCCGATGAACCTTGCGAACTTGCGAAGGCCGCCGCCCGAACAGCGACTCGAACAACTGCACCGTCGTCGTCACCACGAACGGCGCATCCCAGTTCTCCGCAGCCAACCGCGACCACCGATTGTCGCGACCTCCCTCTTCCTCACCCTCGTCGAAGCGGACGCCCGAATGATGCTCCAGCACCATGGGATTCGTCTCATCGTCCAGCAGGCGCCGGTACACCTGCGCGTTCTGCTCGGTGATCGTCACAAACGGCACCGCCACAATCACACGCGATTTCCCCCACTTCGCGGCATGACGCAACCCGAATATCCCCTGCGCGAACGTCTTACCCAAACCGGTCGGCGCCGCGAGCCGAAACAAACCAGGCGCTTCCTCCGCAGCCGCCACCGCCGCCTGATACACCGCCGACCGCAACCGGCCAATACCATCGCCCTGACCCTCACCGAGCATCGCCGCACGCCGCCGCTCGAACCGCCGCACCAAAGCACCCATATCGGCTGCCGCGGCGACCTGCGGACCCGACAGCCCCCGCCGATGAGCCGCTGTATCCAGATGATCGGCATCAACCAACGCCGAAAACACCAGACGCAGCCTCATCTCCTCCACCAACTTCTCCCGCACACCAGACCACCGCGTCGGAAACAACCCGCGCCCCAGCCTCACCCCCGACGCCTCCGGCACCTGCTGGAAAAACCTGGCGAGCACTTCACCGTCATTCACACCGTCGGGGTCCAACCACACCTGCTCCAACACCGCCGGACTCACCATTCCACCGTGGTGACCCAGCACCGCCAACGCAGCCAAACCCGCGACCCCACGCAGCGCCCGCGCTCCAACCTCCTTGTGCGGCACCCCCACCCGCCCCACGGTGGCCTCCACCTCGATCAACCGACGCTGCCAAACACACCCCGCCTTGCCCGCATCGTGAAACAACCCCAACACATACGCCAACTCCCCCGCCCCGAACACCGCCGCAAACCGCCCCGCCCACAACGCCGTCGACCGAGAATGCTCATCCAAACCATGACGAACACCCGACACTTCACTACGGCTATGCGCCCACAAAGTCACCCAAACAAACTAACCCGACCCAATCCCCGAAGCGCCTCCAATAGCCACGCCGAACCCGAAGGTCCAGCGATGGCCGGAGCCAGCTGAGACATGCACACTCATCAAGTCGTTGAGATTCTCGCCGGACCCGGAGGTCCGGCGCTGCCGGTCGACCCCAGAGCGAGAGCACAGTCGGAAGATGTTGAGATTCTCGCGGGACCCGGAGGTCCGGCGCTGCCCGTCGCCGCGGCGGCGCCTACGACTGCCGCCGACATGTTGAGATTCTCGCCGGACCCGGAGGTCCGGCGCTGCCAATCAGCGCGGGTCGAATGTCGTTGTTGTTCATAGGTTGAGATTCTCGCCGGACCCGGAGGTCCGGCGCTGCGCGCGCCCAGTACGGCAGGCGCATCGTGTGGACGGTTGAGATTCTCGCCGGACCCGGAGGTCCGGCGCTGCTAGTCCGCTTCGACCAAAAGCTCCGGCACATCCGGGGACGTTGAGATTCTCGCCGGACCCGGAGGTCCGGCGCTGCCCTCGCCCCGGAGCACCGCCTACCCACTCGGGGTGGGTGTTGAGATTCTCGCCGGACCCGGAGGTCCGGCGCTGCGAGAAGCAGCGCGCGGGCATCTTCGGCACGGCCAAGTTGAGATTCTCGCCGGACCCGGAGGTCCGGCGCTGCTCGGCCAGCTGCTCCAACATGCAGCCCAGCGCGGCGTTGAGATTCTCGCCGGACCCGGAGGTTCGGCGCTGCCGGGGCCGCCCGCCGAGGGCAACGGGATACGGCACGTGTTGAGATTCTCGCCGGACCCGGAGGTCCGGCGCTGCAAGTCTTCATGCTGATCATCAACGGCGCCCGCCCGAGTTGAGATTCTCGCCGGACCCGGAGGTCCGGCGCTGCGAGTAGCCGGACAGGTCGACATCGCGGCGCAGCGCGTTGAGATTCTCGCCGGACCCGGAGGTCCGGCGCTGCGTCATCGCCGACGCACGCGGTCGTCGACGTGTTGCCGTTGAGATTCTCGCCGGACCCGGAGGTCCGGCGCTGCGTCGGCGATGCCACGCAGCCCGCGAGCGACCGCCAGGTTGAGATTCTCGCCGGACCCGGAGGTCCGGCGCTGCTGGCGGGAGCAGACCGCGACCAAACAGGCCGCGCCGTTGAGATTCTCGCCGGACCCGGAGGTCCGGCGCTGCAGGCGACGGCCGCCCGCATCGGCCGTCGCTGGCGGTGTTGAGATTCTCGCCGGACCCGGAGGGCCGGCGCTGCGTCCGCCTGGCGATGCTGCCCGGCCAGTCCCCGTTGAGATTCTCGCCGGACCCGGAGGTCCGGCGCTGCTATGTACCTGCATAGGCATCACGGAAGAAAGTTCCGGTTGAGATTCTCGCCGGACCCGGAGGTCCGGCGCTGCCGCCTGCCGGTGGCCCGACGACGGCGACCGGTTCGTTGAGATTCTCGCCGGACCCGGAGGTCCGGCGCTGCGCATGCGCGCCCTCTACTTGGACCGCGACGTGCAGTTGAGATTCTCGCCGGACCCGGAGGTCCGGCGCTGCGAGCGGGCGTTGTGGCCGCCAGTGCTGTTCGAACTGGTTGAGATTCTCGCCGGACCCGGAGGTCCGGCGCTGCCCTGGATGAGCTGCAGTTTTGCCCTGCCAGGTATTACACCGACGCGTGAACGACAACTCATTGACGCGATCCTCCCATGTCGCCACTTCGGAACCCTCCTGGGACTTTCGTCGCACCCCACGTTCCGAACTCACACCCCAACCAGGGCGACCATCACATCACCAACCGAACAGCCCGTGCACTCCAAGGGTTTCGAGGCGACCCCGCTGACTACCTTCACACCCAAGCAATGATCAGAACCTGTGGATGACCGGGAAGGAGTACCTTCCCGGATGATCTTCGAATCCTGGATCTGATCAAGCCTGGCGCGCCAACGCCGGGCGGGAAGGTACGTCCCGAATGCTCAAGGTAATCGACGGTGGCGCCGGTTCCAACAATGTCGGTGTGGCCGACGGCGCGTCGCGTTCGCCGATCGACGAGATCGTGCGCGAGGGTGCGCGGGCGATGCTCGCGGCGGCGTTGCAGGCCGAGGTCGCTGCGTATGTCGCTCAGTTCGCCGATCAACTCGACGAGAACGGGCATCGGCTGGTGGTCCGTAACGGCTACCACACTGCACGCACTGTGACCACGTCCGCGGGTGCGGTCGAGGTCCGTGCACCCCGTGTCAACGACAAGCGTGTCGATCCGGAAACCGGTGAGTGTCAACGCTTCTCCTCGGCGATTCTGCCGGCATGGTGCCGGCGGTCGCCGCAGATCAGCGAGGTGCTGCCGCTGCTGTATCTGCATGGGCTGTCCACCGGTGATTTCGCCCCGGCCCTCGAGCAGTTCCTCGGCTCCGGTGCTGGTTTGTCACCGGCCTCGATCACCCGCATGACCACGCAGTGGCAGGACGAGGCGAAGACGTTCGCTACTCGGGATCTGTCGAAGCTGGACTACGTCTGCCTGTGGGTCGACGGCATCCACCTGGAAGTCCGCCTGGAACAGGAGAAACTGTGCCTGCTGGTGATGATCGGCGTGCGCGCCGACGGCCGCAAGGAACTCGTCGCCCTCACCGACGGCTACCGCGAATCAGCCGAGTCGTGGGCTGATCTGCTGCGTGATGCCTGCCGCCGCGGCATGCGTGCCCCGGTGCTTGCGGTCGGTGACGGCGCGCTCGGGTTCTGGACGGCGCTGCGCGAAGTCTTCCCCGACACCCGAGAGCAGCGCTGCTGGTTCCACAAATCCGCGAATGTGGCTGCTGCACTACCGAAATCAGCCCAGCGGGGCGCGACTGCGGCACTGAAGGAGATCTACAACGCCGAGGACATCGACCACGCCCGGCTTGCGATCAAAGCCTTCGAGAAGACCTACGGAGCCAAACACCCGAAAGCGGTCGCCAAGATCGTCGACGATGCCGACGTGCTGCTCGAGTTCTACCACTACCCGGCCGAGCACTGGATCCACTTGCGCACCACGAACCCCATCGAATCATCTTTCGCCACAGTGCGTTTGAGGACCAGGGTCACCAAAGGACCCGGCTCACGCGCGGCCGGGCTGGCGATGGCGTTCGAACTGCTCGAGTCCGCTCAGAACCGGTGGCGCGCGGTCAACGCACCACATCTGGTCGCTCTCGTCCGCGCAGGAGCGCGTTTCGACCGTGGCGTTCTCGTCGAACGTGAGCAGGCCACCGCAGCATGACCAGCCGATCGCAACGCCCGCTGCTGTTCCTCGATGTCGATGGGCCGCTTCTCCCGTTCGGTGAGGACCCGAAAAACCACCCGCGCGATGTCGTGCCGGACTCGCGCCTATCGCGGCTGGGCCCAGAGCTGGGGCGCCGGCTGGCAGCACTGCCGTGCGAGCTGGTCTGGGCCACCACATGGGAAGACGAAGCGAACACCGAGATCACGCCCCGGATCGGATTGCCACGGCTTCCGGTCGTGCGCTGGCCCGATTCCTCCGCCGAGCACGAACGCGAGGACCGATGGTTCGGGCTGTGCTGGAAAACCCGGACACTGGTGGACTGGGCGGCTGGCCGCCCGTTCGCGTGGATCGACGACGAGATCACCGACGCCGACCGCAGCTGGGTCAGCACACACCATCCCGGCCGCGCGCTCCTGCACCACGTCGAGCCCTTCCGCGGGCTCGGCGACGGCGACTTTGCAGCCCTCGATCAATGGCTACGAGCAACCTGAATCACCCGTGATCCACAGGAATTGACAATTACTCTTCACACCCTCCGCGGAAGTCCAAGCGGGTTGTCGACGCAGACTGGCGTCTACGCTCGAAATCGCGTTGGTAGCAAGAGCATCTCGGCTGATCGTACGCGTGAACACGATCCTCGTGCCTATAAGCGTTTGACATCGAGGCGCAGTGTTCGGACCGCGCAGTCAACCAGGAACTGGATGGAGGTGTAATCTCACACGGCATGAACACATTTGCGTTGCAAGCGTGCAGCGCGCCGTGGACTCTTACAGATGCAGTAACCTGAAGAACCGCTGTTTCCGACCTCTGCACCGCGTCCTGCTTCGCTTCCTGCGCTACAGCCTCAATCAGCAGCTGGAACGGGTTCTCCCCGAGTGGACCGGTTTCCCGTGTTCACCCGAGACGGACCGACAGTGTGAAGGTGCGCGGTCTGAAGCATGATCTGAAGAACTCGCCGGTGCAGGCGTGGCGGATGAATCCAGCCACGTCGCCAGCAGACAACGCCTGAGGCAGATACCGGAACTCGCGACGCGCAGCTGCCGGGGTCCGGCTGTGTGTCGCCGCAGCGGGTGCCCGTCATGTCTCAGGAAATAGTGCGTAAGCGAAATAGGCCGCGAGCCGCGATCCTCCGTCTGCGAACCGAACGCGACAACTCAAAGCCGCCATTGAACGGCACCTTGGTCATCAGCTCGACCGACTCGGAGCTGCCGACCGCCCTCATCACCCCCGCCTCTTCACGAGTCGAACACCGCACGTTGCAGTTGCGCGAGTTGCCACCGGCGATTACCGATGAGAGTCAGCTTCCGGGCACGAGTTGCGGTCTCTCACCGATGAGGTCGAGGGCGATATCGATGATCATGTCCTCTTGGCCGCCGACGAGGCGGCGGCGGCCGACCTCGAGCAGCAGGGAGCGGGCGTCGACGCCGTAACGTTCGGCCGCGATCTCGGCATGGCGCAGGAACGAGGAGTAGACACCGGCGTAGCCGAGGGTCAGGGTCTCCCGGTCCACCTGCACCGGCCGGTCACGCAGCGGGCGCACCAGATCATCGGCGGCGTCCTGGAGCGCGAACAGGTCGCAATTGTGCTTCCATCCTTCGATATCCGCGACAGCGATGAACGGTTCGATCGGGCAGTTCCCCGCACCGGCGCCCTGCCCTGCCAGCGAGGCGTCCACACGTGTGACGCCCTCCTGCACCGCGACGACACTGTTGGCGACCGACAGCGACAGGTTTTCGTGGGCGTGGATGCCGATCTGGGTACCGGGATCGAGCACGTCCCGATAGGCGCGAACGCGCTCACGAACCCCCGCCATGGTCAGCCGCCCACCCGAGTCTGTCACGTAAACACAGTGCGCGCCATAGGATTCCATGAGCTTGGCCTGCGCGGACAATTCCGGGGCTTCGACCATGTGACTCATCATCAGGAATCCGGAGACGTCCATGCCGAGCTCGCGGGCCTTGGCGATGTGCTGGGCGGAGATGTCGGCCTCGGTGCAGTGGGTGGCGATGCGCACCGAGCGCACACCCAAGTCGTAGGCGCGTTCGAGTTCGGCGATGGTGCCGATCCCGGGCAGCAGCAGTGTCGTCAGGACCGCGTCGCGAATGTTCGCCGCCGCGGCTTCGAGCCATTCCCAGTCGGTGTGACTGCCGGGCCCGTAGTTCACCGAGCCACCGGCAAGACCGTCACCGTGGGCGACCTCGATGGCGTCGACACCGGCCGCGTCGAGGGCTGCCACGATGCGACCGACGTCGGCGGGTTCGATGCGGTGGCGGATGGCGTGCATACCGTCGCGCAGCGTGACGTCCTGGATGTAGAGCTCACGGGTCATCGCGCGATCTCCGAAACCAGTTGGGCGGCAGACACTTTGCGCTGGACGATCGATTCGCCGACGCGCAGCGCGGCCGAGGTCATTATGTCGAGGTTGCCGGCGTAGGCGGGCAGATAGTGGGCGGCGCCCTCGACTTCGAGGAACACCGACACCCGGGTCGTCATCGGCCCCGCCCCCTCGGGCACGAGTGTGTGCATCGGCTCGCCCGAGCCGATCGGTGTGAACTGGACTTCCTGCTTCAACCGGTAGCCGGGCACGTAGTGCGCGACACGTTCGGCCATCTCGGCGACCGAAGCGCGGATGGCGTCGTGGTCGGCGTCACCGATGAGGCAGAACACGGTGTCGCGCATGATCAGTGGCGGCTCGGCGGGGTTGAGGATGATGATCGCCTTGCCGCGCGCCGCCCCACCGACGGATTCGATGGCATGCGAGGTCGTTTCGGTGAACTCGTCGATATTGGCACGCGTGCCAGGACCCGCCGATTTCGAGGCGATCGAGGCGACGATCTCCGCGTAGTGCACCGGCGTCACTGCGGACACGGCGGCGACCATCGGAATGGTGGCCTGCCCGCCACAGGTCACCATGTTCACATTGCCGACGCCCGCGTCCAGGTGTTGGTCCAGGTTCACCGGCGGCACGACGAACGGCCCGATAGCCGCGGGCGTCAGGTCGATCAGCGTCTTACCGTAGGGCGCGAGCTTCTTCGCGTTCGCGATATGCGCACCGGCCGAGGTGGCGTCGAAGACGATCTCGATGTCGTCGAAGTTCGGCAGCGCGATCAGTCCGTCGACGCCCTCGTGGGTAGTCGGTACCTTCAAACGCTTCGCGCGCGCGAGTCCATCGGAGTCCGGGTCGATGCCGACCATCGCACCCACCTCCAGGGTGTCGGACAGGCGCAGCACCTTGATCAGCAGGTCGGTGCCGATATTGCCGGACCCGACGATGGCGACCTTGGCTTTGCTCGAGACAGCGGTGCTCATTGCCCCTCCTTCGGGGAAAACGTGGCGAAAACCGAACCGAGAGGGCCGATCTCAGCGCGGATGCGGGTACCGGGCGGCGTCGGCGCCATCGGCCCGAGTGCACCGGACAGGATGATCTGCCCGGCCCGCAGCGGCTCTCCGTAATCGCGGGCGGTCCGCGCCAGCCACGCCAGAGCGTTCAACGGGTCGCCCAGGCACGCAGCGCCATTACCTTCCGAAACCAGCACATCATCGGCGTACATGCGCATCACGACCTCGCGCGGGGAGAAATCCGCGAGGGTCAGCCGCTCATCGGCAAGGACGAACAATCCACTGGAAGCATTGTCGGCGACGGTATCGGTGATGGCGATATCCCAATTCGCGATGCGCGAGTCGACGATCTCGAGCGCAGCGACCGCGTAATCGACAGCGGCCCGGATCTGCTCCTCATCGAGGTCGCCGTCGGCGAGGTCTTCCTTCAGGACGAAAGCTAGCTCGGCCTCGGCCTTCGGTTGCAGCAGCCGCCGCGACGGAACCGGGTCCGACCCAGAACAGTCCATATCGGCGAACAACACACCAAAGTCGGGCTGGTCGACCCCGAGCTGCTGCTGCACCGCCGGTGAGGTGAGACCGATCTTGCGGCCGACGATCACCGCACCGGCCGCGACGCGGCGGCGGGTGAGCTCCTCCTGCACGGCATAGGCGAGCGCGATATCGCCGACGCCGAGCAGCCCGCGAACCGGCTCGATCGGCCGCTGAGTGCGGGTCGCGCCGCTGATCAGGTCGGCAACCTGCCCGACGATATTCGCGTCGATGTCGGTTGTGCTCATAATGGTTCACATCCTTTGGTAGCTGCCGCGTCGATCCTGCCTCGGCCGAAGAGGGGAAGTTGTCGAGCTGTTCCGCTCTGCGGCACAGCGGAGCTGGCGGTCGATGGTGTCAGTGAAGTGTTCGCGAACCAATGTGGTGAACGGCACGGGCTTCTCCACGTTCGCCAGGTGCCCGCAACCGGTGATCAACCGCAATGTCGAGCCTGGGATCGCTCGTGCCATCTCCCGCACCAATTCCGGCGGTGTGACCTGATCCCGCTCGCCGGCGAGCACGAGTGTCGGCACGGCGATGTCGGGCAGCAGTCGCTCGGCATCGTGCGTGGCCAGGGCCTCGCAGCAGGCGGCGTAGCCGTGCGGGCTCATCGTCGACAGCATCAGCAGCGACGCGGCATAGGTGTCTGGTTCCCGATCGTCGAAGCCAGGCGCGAATCGGCGTAGCGCGCTGCGTCGCACAATCTCCGATAACCCGTGCGTCCGAACGAGGCGGGCGCGGGCGTGCCGGAAATCGGAGTCGTAGCTCGGTGCCGCACAGGCGATCACGGCCGAGGTGACACGTTCAGCCTGGGTCGCGGCTAGCACCTGCACTATAGCACCACCGAAACTCAGGCCGACCACGGCGAACTCGTCCACACCGATCACGTCGAGCAGTTGCACCACATCGGCCGCGAACGCCGCTGTCGTGCAGGGATGCGCGGGGACCGGGGTGCCGCCGTGGCCGGGCAGGTCGATGGCGATGGTCCGGTGATCGGTGGCGAACGCACGCAACTGTGGATCCCACATCGACAGCGTCGTGCCGAGGGATCCGAGGAACACCACGACCGGAACGCCGACGCGGCCGTTGTCGGTGTAATGCGGGTACTTCATCGGCGCTGCGCGGTGGTGATGGCGAAGCCAGCGATCCACGCCGGAATCGCTTCGTAGAAGCGGTAATCCATCGTGTAGTCGCCGCCGGCGGCCAGCGCCGCGTAGGCGGCGATCCAGGTCCGCACCTCATGCGCGGAACCGCCGCCCTCGCGGGCCATCCAGTCGACGGTCCAGTTGTCGAATTCGGCGAGTTCACCGTTCTGCAGCAGGTCGAGCAGATGGTTGTCCCACGTCGGGTTGATCGGCGTCATCGTGGATGTCCCGGCGACGTAGTCGCGCCCGGCTTGCACGACCCGCTGCTCCCCCTTTGCCCGCTGTTCCGGTGTCGGCGGATGCCCTTCGATCAGCGCATCCGCGACCCGCGGCGGCGCGCCCCGCAATACCGGCACTGGCGGATCGTGCGAGAGGCCCCCCGAGGCCACATACAGGACTCGGCGACCCAGTTCGTCGGCAGCCTCGCCGATCGCGGTGCCGAGTGCCCGAACGCGGCCCACCGGCCCGAGCGGGGTCGCGACGCCGTTGACGAACACCGGTACGACCGGCACCTGATCGATACCGCCGAACAGCATTTCGAGCGGCTGCGCGAAACCGTGGTCGACAGTCATGCGTGCCGAGATGGTCAGATCGATATTTCGATCGAGTACTGCCTGCGCGATGTGTTCGGCCGCTGCGTGATCCACCGAGAGCGGTCCGGCCGTAGTGTCGAAGTCGCCCACCGCTTGTGCCGCGGTGGCCAGGCAGAATGGCGGCATCTCCTTGTAGAAGAAGCCGTTGTAGTGATCGGGTGCGAAGAGCACCACAAGATCCGGGGCGAAATCGCTGATGAATTCCTTGGCGGTCGCGACAGCTTGGTCGATACGGGTGAGCACGTCCGGTTCGGGATCGTTCTTGCCGATGAGGGGTGAGTGGGACAGGCCCACGGCTGCTGTGGTCACGAGCGGTTCCTCGGGAGTCGGGGGCAGTCGGATGTCACCGCGCCGGAGCGGGTGGGTGGATGACGACCTTGCCGGTGACGGCGCCGTCGATCATGAGTTGGAAGCCTTTGTGAATATCGTTGAGCGGCAGGGTTCGATCGATCGCGGGCCGTATCCCGGTGGCCTCCATCATGCGAAGCATCGCGACCAGTTCCGCGCGGGTGCATCCGGTGGAGCCGAGAATGCGCTGCTGCAGATAGAAGATCCGAGCCAGGTCGGCGGGCGGTTGGTCTCCGCTGGTGGCGCCCGCGACGACGATCGTGCCGCCGGGTCGCAATGATTTCAGCGAATGTGCCCAGGTGGCCTCTCCGACGGTTTCGATCACCACGTCGACCCGCTCGGGCAGGCGCTCACCAGTCGGCACGGCCGCGTGCGCGCCCCAGGCCAGCGCCTCGGCGCGCTTGTCGGCATTGCGACTCGTCACGTAGACGACCGCACCGGCCGCGGCCGCGAGTTTGATCGCCGCGGAGGCCACTCCCCCGCCGGCGCCCTGGACCAGGACCCGGTCGCCGGGCCGAATTCCCGCTTTGGTGAACAGCATTCGGTAGGCGGTGGTCCAGGCGACGGGCAGGCAGGCGGCCTCGTCGAAGGACAGCCACGCAGGTTTCGGCACCAGGTTGCGGGCCGGGACCGCGAGGTATTCGGCGAAGGTGCCGTCGTATCGCTCCGACATCAGCGCCCGCTGGGGGTCCAAGGTCTCGTCGCCGCCACCGGCGTCCGGGTCGGCGATCACCGGGTGCACGATCACCTCGTTGCCGTCGGCGTCGTAGCCCGCGGCGTCGCAGCCCAGGATGATCGGCAGTCGATCCGGCGGATGTCCGACACCGCGTAGCGTCCATAGGTCGTGCATGTTGAGTGCGGTCGCGACCACCCGCACCAGCGTCCATCCGGGGGCGAGCATGGGGATGGAGACATCGCGAACCACGAGACCCGACAGCGGTTCGGTGGCGCTCTGGGAGACAGCCTGTGCAGCAAGCATGAGGACACCGTCGCCTGCTCCGCCCGCCGAGTGAAAGCTGACGTGCCGTCCAGCGGCACACCGCGCCCACCTCGGGCGTTGTGCGCAAACTCGGCGGCAGCTTGTGCCGTCCTGCGGAACGTCCGATGGCGCTCGACACGCCGGGACGGCTTCCCTGGTGACATGACCTCCATCGAACCCGCCACCGGCCGCGAGGCCGCGTGCGCAACCCCGTGTGGCGCGTTGCGGCGACCGGCCGAGCTGGCCCGCAATATCGATGTTTCGGGACTGGTCGACAGTACCGGCGGCTTGCTGGACCGGGCCATTTTCACCGACGAGGGCCTGTATCGCCAGGAGCTGCGCCGGGTCTTCGCCCCGAGCTGGCTCTTCTTGGCGCACACCGACCAGTTCCACAAGCCGGGCGACTTCTTCACCACCTACATGGGTGAGGATCCGGTCATCGTCACGATGGACAAGCAGCGCCGAATCCGCGCGTACCTGAACTCGTGCCGCCACCGTGGCGCGCGGGTACTCCGGGCCGACTTCGGCGCCACCCGTAACTTCACCTGCACCTACCACGGCTGGGCCTACGACCTCGACGGCAAACTGGTCTCGATTCCGAACCAGGACGGATATCCCGACTCGTTCGACACCGGCGACTGGGGTCTGGTCGAAGTGCCGCGCGTGGAGTGCTACCACGGCCTGATCTTCGGTACGTGGAACCCGCAACCCGCTTCGTTGCGCGACTACCTGGGCGATATGGCCTGGTACATGGACGCGATGCTCGACCACGACGACGAGGGCACCGTGGTCGCGGGCGGGGTGCACAAGTGGGTGCTGGACGGCAACTGGAAGCTGGCGGCCGAGCAGTTCGCGACCGATTGGTATCACGTCAACATGAGCCACGCGTCGGCGTTGATGGTGCTCTCGCCGACCAAGAATCCGAAGAACGAGATCGTGCACCGCACCGGGCGGCAGTACGTCGATCCGAACGGGCACGGGCACGGTTTCCCGGTACACCCCAAAAACCGCTTCAATGCACAGAAGGTGCACGAGTGGACTGACTACGCGGCCTTGCGTGAGCGCCTCGGCGATGCCCGGGTGGAGGGCCCGCTGACCGACGGCCACGCCACCGTTTTCCCCAACTTCTCCTACCTGCCCGTCATCGGCACCATCCGGGTGTGGCACCCGAAGGGTCCCGACCGCATGGAGGTGTGGTCGTGGACTGTGGTCGACAAGTCCATGCCGCCGGAAGTCCGTGAAGCGCAACGGCTGTACAACCTGCGCACGTTCGGACCCAGCGGCATCTTCGAACAGGACGACGGCGAGAACTGGAGCGAAGTGCAGGCCATCTCGCACGGCTTCATCACCAACCAGGTGCCGCTCAACTACCAGATGGGCCTGGGCTCCGAGCGCGAGGACGGCAGGCACCCCGGCACGACCAGCGAACTCTACAGCGACGCCGCCGGACGCGCGTTCTACGCCCGCTGGCGCGATCTGATGAACACACCCGCGTGGCACGAGAAGGACAACCGATGAGCAGCAACGGCATTCGCGTGGCCGCCCTCGACGACATCCCGGTCGGCGAGGGGATCGCGATCGACAAGACCGTCACCGGCACCGATGACGACATCGCGCTGCTGCGTGACGACGACGGCAGCGTGTACGCCCTCGACGACACCTGCACCCACGAGGTCGCCTCCCTGGCCGAGGGGTGGGTGGAGGACGGATACGTCGAATGCCCCATGCACTCCAGCAAGTTCTGCCTGAAAAGCGGTGAAGTGCAATGCCTTCCCGCCACCCAGCACACCCGCCCGCATCGGGTCGAGGTGCGTGACACCGAGGTGTTCCTGTTCCCGAACGAGGCGCCATGATCGGCAGCGTAGTCATCGTCGGCGGTGGCATCGCCGGCCTCAGCACCGCCGCCGCGCTCCGGTCGGGTGGATTCGTCGGTGACATCACGCTGGTGGACGCCAGTGAATTCCCCTACGACCGGCCGCCGCTGTCCAAGGAGTTCCTGGCAGGCACCAAGCGGCTGACCGAGATCTCCCTGCAGCCACCGCAGTGGTACGACGACCAGAAGGTCCGGCTCGTCTCGAACTCCAAGGTCACCGCACTGCGGCCAAGCATCGGCGAGGTCGAACTGTTCGACGGCACAACGATTCCCGCCGACCGCGTGGTATTGGCCACCGGCGGGCGCGCCGCACGGCCACCGATCCCCGGCAGCCAGGACGCGCGAGTGCATGTGCTGCGCACCGCAACCGATGCCGAAAGACTCCGTGCCGCACTACAACCCGGCGCACGACTGCTCGTGGTCGGGGCCGGGCTGATCGGCGCCGAAGTCGCCTCCACCGCAGTTGATCTCGACTGTGAGGTGGCGTTGGTCGACCCGCTTCGACCACCGTTGACGCATGCGGTCGGCTCCGAGATCGCCGCCTGGCTGCACGACCTGCACATCCGACGCGGCGTCGTCAGCGTGCGCTCCGGCGTGGAATCGCTGCGCGCCACTCCCTCGGGCATCGAAGCTCACCTGACCTCCGCGGACAGGCCCCGGGAGTTCGACGTCGTCGTGCTCGGTGTGGGCATGGTGCCGGAGACCACACTCGCCGAGACCGCCGGGCTCGAGGTCGACCGCGGCATCGTCGTCGACCGTACTCAGACCACCTCCAACCCCGCCGTGCTGGCGGTCGGCGACCCGGCGCGCGTCCGCGATGGCGGCGCATTGCTCCCGCGCACCGAGCACTGGGAAGCCGCCCAGCGCGACGGGCAACGGGCCGCCGCGACCATTCTCGGCGCCCCACCCCCCGCCGACACCGCGCCGTGGTTTTGGACCGATCGTCATCACGTGCACGTCGAGGTGGTCGGCGATATGGCGGCCGCCGAACGTACCGTGCTCCGAGGAACCGTTGGTGATGTCAAGTTCTCGGCGTTCGGTCTGACCGGCGGCCGCGTCGTCGGCGCGGTCGCGGTGAACGACTCCACCGCGGTGCGCGCCGCCCGCCGTCTCATCGACCGCGGCATCGTCGTCGACACGGCCCGGTTGACCGACCCGGCCACCGACCTACGCCAACTGCTGCTCGGCTGATGTGCCGTCCTGCGGCACAGACGTTTCGGCGCTCCCGTAAAGAAGGGATGAAATGACATGGTGAGCACCACGACAGCGCAGTCCGTCGTCGGCGCGAGGGCCGATATGCACACCCATTTCGAGGTGGAACAGTTCTATTACCTCGAGGCGGAACTACTGGACGACGGCCGCTTCACCGACTGGCTGGATCTGCTCGACGACGACCTCGACTACTGGATGCCGACCCGCACCAACCGATTGCGCCGTCAACAGGCGCTCTCGATCGCCGCCCGCGGAGAGGCCGCCTATTTCGAGGAGACCAAGGACAGTCTCGCCTGGCGCATCCGCCGCTTCGACTCCGGCATGGCCTGGGCCGAGGACCCACCATCGCGAACCCGGCACCTGATCACCAACATCGTTGTGCACCAGGTCGATCCGAGCGAGAACGCCGAGTTCACCGTCAATGACCTGTTGGTGCGTTCGGCGTTCCTGGTCTACCGCAATCGCCTCGAACGCGAGGAGAACATCTTCGCCGGACAGCGCACCGACCTTCTGCGTCGCACCGAGACCGGCCTGCGGGTGGCGCGCCGCACCATCCTGCTGGATCAGAACATCCTGCAGGCCAAGAACATTTCGATCTTCTTCTGACCCGAGGGGACAATCCGTGTCCGTCACCGAAATCGATCACGCCTTGCAAGAGCACAACATTCAGCTCACCCACCACACGGTCGCGACGACGCTCGGCCCGATCGCCGTCGCCGAAGCCGGAACCGGGCCCGCGCTGGTCATGCTGCACGGCGGCGGCCCCGGCGCGTCCGGCGTCAGCAACTACCACCAGAACCTGCCCGCGCTCACCGAGCGCTTCCGCGTGATCCTGCCCGACCAGCCCGGATTCGGCGGCAGCTACCGCCCGACCGAAGCCGATCTCGACACCCGCTCGATCACCCAGATCACCGTCGATGCCCTGTACCAGGCGCTGGACGCACTCACCATCGACCGCTTCCACCTGCTCGGCAACAGCCTCGGCGGCGCGGCCGCACTCGCCATGGCACAGACCCGACCCGAACGCATCACTGGTCTAATTCTGATGGCGCCGGGCGGCGGTTGGCTCCCCTTCGGCCCCACGCCCACCGAGGGACAGAAGGCGATGTTCCGCTACTACAACAGCGGCGGACCCACCGAGAAGAAAATGGCCAACTTCATCCGCACCATGGTCTTCGACCACAAGCAGTTCGGTGCGGACGTCGTCAAAGCCCGCTACGAGGCATCACTGGACGAAAGCCACATCGAGTTCTACCACCGCTACAACGCCGCCTTCGCCAAACGCCACGGCATGGATCCCCTGTGGCGCGACCTGCACAAGATCAAAGCACCGACCCTGCTGCTGTGGGGGCGCGACGACCGCACCATCACCCTCGATGGAGCGCAGATCATGCTCAAGAACATCCGCGACGTCCAAATGCACATCTTCGGCAACTGCGGGCACTGGGTACAGCTCGAGCGGGCACGCGAATTCGAGCGCTTGGTCGGCGATTTCCTGGCGGACCGGGCATGATCGGTTGGCTCGCGGGCTACTCCGTTCTCGTCACCGGCGGCGGCACCGGCATCGGACGCGCCGTCGCCGAACGCTTCGTCGCCGAGGGCGCCTCGGTGACCATCCTCGGCCGCCGCTTGGATCAACTGAAAGAGGTCGTCGAGAACTGCATCGATCCGGACCGCATGCATGCCGTCGAGGCAGACGTCCGCGACTCCGATCGGCTGCACGCCGCCGTCGCCGAAACCGTCGACCGCTTCGGCAAACTCGACACCCTCGTCGCCAATGCCGGTATCTGGGACTACCAGCGCCAACTCACCCGACTGACCGCTGCGGAGCTGTCGGACGCCTTCGACGAGGTGTTCTCGATCAACGTCAAAGGCTACTTCCTCGCCGCGGAAGCCGCTTGGCGGGAACTGGTGAAGACCCGCGGCAGCATTGTCATGACGCTGTCCAATGCCTCCTTCTACGTCAACGGCGGCGGCCCGGTCTACACCGCCAGCAAGCACGCCTGCCTCGGGCTGATGCGCGAACTCGCCTACGAACTGGCTCCGAAAGTCCGCGTCAACGGCGTCGCCTGCGGCGGCATGAACACCGACCTACGCGGACCCGAATCACTTGCCCTACACGACCGTTCGCTGGCGGCTTCGTTCGCGAAGAAGAAGCCGGGCAACGCACCGCCGCCGATCCCGCTGCACGACTCCAGCACCGACCCGGCGGACTTCACCGGCCCCTACGTCCTGCTCGCCTCCCGGGAGCAGAGTGGCCCCATCACCGGACAAGCCATTTCGGTCGACGGTGGCGTCGGTGTGCGCGGCTTCACGACCGCCGCGGGCGGCGACCACCTGTAGTTTCACGATCCGCCGCACTCCGACCGAAGGCTGGTGACGTGACATGCCCACCCCACCGATTCCCATCCCGCAACTGCCCGCACCGTGGACCACCACAATCAGAACCCGTTCTACGGCAAGGGTTGTACTGGAGGTGCGCCGACCCGCCGACTGCACCGCGATCATCGAACTCGAACGTTGCGCCACCGGCCGACTGCGCCACGCCTACCCGGTCGACTCGCACGACATCGAGGCCCGCATCGTTGAAACCCTCCCGGGACCGTTGCTTTCGGAACTTCTCGGTGCGCTTGCCACCTCCATCCACACGACCGATCCCCGCTGCCGCCGGATCGTTTTCGCCACCGGTGTCGAGGACTCCGACATCCTGGCTGCCGCCGAGGCCGTCGGCTACCGCCATGTCGTCGACGTCGACCTTCCCGAAGCCGAACTGAGCCTGATGGTCGACGAGCCCGCTTGGGTCACCGCCGTCGACATGGACATCGACCACGTGCCCGGCACCTGATCAGCGGTCCAGAACATCGGCCGCGCCCGGTCCATGCGCGCCCCGCGTGACAGGCGGACCGAACTGGCGAACCTGCGGAATGGTGGTGACCATGTGGGCCACCACCCGCTCGCTCAAGCACAGATGCCGGTGCGGGACGTCGCCTGGGAATCGCACGAAATCACCCGCAGCGAGGTCGACGGTGTCGTTGAGCGGCCCGGTACGGAACTTGCCAGAGATCACGTAGATGTGATGGAGAGTTCCTGGCGCGTGCGGTTCGACCACCTCCGGTTCCGTGCCGGTTCGTTCCAGCCGGAGCACCAGCGTCCGCACGTAACCGGAACCATAGGTCTCGTCGAGCATGCGCTCGGACCAGTTTGCGGCCTCGGACCACTCGCTCTCCGCAGCTCGCTGCACGTAGACCGGCGTTCCCCATTCTGTGAGCAATCGGCGCGCGGTCACATCCAGCGCCGCACCCAGCTGCGACAGCGTTTCGATGGTGGGGTTGCCGACGCCTTGCTCGATCTTCGACAGGGTCTGTTTCGACAGCCCCGACCGGCGGGCCAACTCGCCCAGGGACATCACCCGTTCCAGCCGGTAACGGCGGACATTGCGTGCGACCAGCTCGTTCTCGTTGGGTCGGCCGTCACTTTTGATGTACATACCGTCATTGTTGACGAACGACCGGAAGAATGCACCCCCGTGGGGTCTCCAGCATGAATCGGTCGAACCTCCGTCGCGAACGGCTATTTTCTCCGGTCGGCCGCGGCAGCCCGGGCGCGCCGCATCTGGTCAGGCGTCAGGGGGGTCGATGGCAGCGGCGATTGCGGCACGGTGCTCGCCCGCATCCCGGCGAGCAGCAGGGCGAGGTACCGCCGCCAGTTTTCCGGGAGTACCGGCTCGGTGAGAATCGCGATGCCGTGCACCATCGTGACCGCCGCGCACACGTCGGCCACCTCCACGTCCGGACGCACCGCGCCGTCGGCCTTGGCCCGCTCGAGCAGTTGGATGAGCGCGGGCTCGATCGTCTCCTCGTACCGCGCCGAGGCCGTCGCGCGATCCAGTAACTCACTCAGCGCCGCGGAGAGTCCACGATTCCCGGCAACCCGGCCGCAGGCGTACTCCAACCACCGCGCGAGACCGGACCAAGCGTCGACTTCGCGGGTCGCCACCTCGGCCGCTGCCGCCAGTTCCTCGAGCGTACGCGTGAGCAGATCATCGATCAGTTCCTGCTTGTTCGCGAAGTGCCGGTACACCGTGCCGACACCGACACCAGCCGCTGCGGCAACCTCGTCGAGCGTCATATCGAGCCCGCGCTCGGCGAGCACCGACTCGGCCGCCTCGACGAGCTTGCGCCGATTGCGGACAGCGTCGGCCCGCCGCCTGCGCACCACCTTCTTCTCCGGCGCACGGCGGCCGCACCGCGCCGACTCCCCAGATTCGATCACCCTCTTGCTCCTCGACCAGCGAAGCGGCGATGCCACCGATGCCAACGCCACAATTCCGAGTTGTGTCACTTTTAATTTACAGTTTGTCACTCTTGACGTACACAAAGCCCACCTGCATCATTGTCACGTATAAGTGCCAATCGGCTCAATAGAGTTGACATAGCCCAGTAAGAGGGAAGCCAGTATGACCACGTCCATCGCCGAACCGGTCCGAGACGATCGCGCCGCCGTAGACAAGGCCATCAGTCTGCTCATCGCCTTCGGAGACCACGCCGGTACCGGACTGGGCGTCAGCGAACTCGCCAGGCGCGCGCAACTCAGCAAGTCGACCGCATTCCGGGTACTCGGCATGCTCGAGCGCAACGGAGTGGTGGAACGCGTCGGAACCGGATACCGCCTCGGCGCGCGACTGCACCAACTCGGCCAAGCCGTCTATTCCCCCGAGCACGAACAGATCCGCGACCTGCTACTTCCGTTCCTCACCGACCTCTACGAAGCCACCCGTCACACGGTGCATCTGGCCGCACTGCACGGAACCGATGTCGTCTACCTCGCGAAACTGTACGGCCACCGCACCATTGCGGCGCCCTCACGGATCGGCGGACGGCTACCCGCACACGGCACAGCAGTCGGCAAGGTCCTGCTCGCCTACCGCTCACACACCGCCACACAAGCACACGCCACCCCACTGCACGCGCTCACACCGCACACCATCATCGACCCGGCCCGACTCGCTGACGAGCTGGCGGGCATCCGCCGCACCGGCATCGCCCACGACAATCAGGAAAGCCGGATCGGTCTGTCCTGCCTCGCGGCACCGGTGTTCGACCACCGCGGCCGCGCCCTCGCGGCACTGTCCATCGCCGGACCGCACGGCCAATTCGATACCCGCCGCCTGGAAACGGGCCTGCGCCGAATTTGTGCGTCGGCAACCAAGACCATCGTCCGCGCCCAGCTACCGCGATCCGCGTAATTCAGGGGTCGACCGGCGATAGTCTCGAGGTAGATCATCGAGAGGTGGGCAATGATGCTTTGTCGGCCGTGGCTCGGATGGGATGACTCGGTGTAGTCGATGACCGACGCCGACCCCTTCACTACCCAACGCGAAACGTCCGGTTCCGTCGCGGCGGAGCTGGCGGCAGCCGGTTTCTACGACGCCGAGGAGATCGGCAGCGGCGGTTTCGGCGCCGTCTACCGCTGCACGCAGGCCGAGCTCGATCGGGTGGTGGCGGTCAAAATGCTCACCGCCGACCTCGACGAGGACAACCGGGCCCGGTTCTTCCGCGAGCAACGCGCCGCGGGCAGACTGACCGGTCACCCCAATATCGTGCACGTCCTGCACGCGGGCGTCACCGACAACGGCCGGCCTTTCCTCGTCATGCCGTACTACCCACGCGGCTCGCTCGACGCACGGATCCGCAGCCACGGGCCGCTGAAGCCGAGAGAAGCGCTGCGGCTCGGGGTGAAGCTGGCGTCGGCGCTGGGGACAGCACATCGAGCCGGGGTTGTGCATCGCGACGTCAAGCCCGCGAACATCCTGTTCACCGACTACGACGAACCGACGCTGGTCGACTTCGGAATCGCCCACCTCGCAGGCGGTTTCGTCACCGATACCGGCGTCGTGACCGGCACGCCGGCATTCACGGCTCCGGAAGTGGTCGCAGGCGAGCCACCGAGCCCCGCTACGGACGTCTACGGGCTCGGCGCCACCCTGTTCGCCGCGATCACCGGCCACGCCGCCTTCGAACGCCGGACGGGTGAGCAGGTGGTGGCCCAATTCCTACGGATCACCTCCGAGCCGATTCCGGATCTACGGGAACAGGGCATTCCAGAGGACGTCAGCGCCATCATCGAAGGCGCCATGTCCGGCGACCCGAGCAGCCGCCCTTCCGCCGCGGAATTGGGCGAACAACTGCGTGCAGCCCAACGCCACCATGGTTTCACCGTCGACGAAATGGTTCTGTACACACCACCCGAAGCCGAGCAGGACTCCACCGCACGCGCACGGGAAAAGTCCTCCCCCATCGGATCGCCCGCGGTTCGACCGTCGAAGACCTCGGGTTCGGGCCGAGCGGGCAGGATTCCACTCGAGCTGACCAGTTTTATCGACCGGCGCACCGAGCTGACCGAGGCGACGAACGCGCTGTCGACCGCGCGGTTGGCGACGCTGACCGGGATCGGCGGTGTGGGCAAGACCCGTCTCGCGGTTCGGGTGGCCACCCATGCACGGCGTGACTTCGCCGACGGTGTGGCCTACGTGGAATTGGGTGAACTTCATGACGAATCGCTGCTAGCGGGGGTGGTGGCGAGCGCGCTGGGATTGCAGGATCGATCGGCGCGGCCGCTGCGCGAGGTGCTCGCCGAGTTCCTCGCCGAGCGCGAACTGCTGCTCGTGCTCGACAACTGCGAGCAATTGGTCAGCGCGGTAGCCGAACTCGCCGAAGCGCTGCTGCGCACCTGTCCCGGATTGCGGATTTTGGCGACGAGTCGCGAGCCGATCGGCCTCGACGGTGAAGCGGTGCTACCGATCCATCCCCTTGCGGTACCCGATCCCGACCGGCTACCGCGGGGCATTCCTCGCAACGACGCGATGAGATTGTTCACCGAACGAGCCGCCGCGGCGGTCGCGGGATTCGAACTCACCGACGACAACAAGGTCACCATCGCCCGCATCTGCCGCCAGCTCGACGGGTTGCCGTTGCCGATCGAGCTGGCCACGGCTCGGTTGCGGGCCATGTCGCCCGAGCAGGTACTCCAACGGCTGACCGATCGGTTCGCGCTGCTGACGCGCGGCAGCAGGAGTGCGCCTTCACGGCAACAGACGTTGCGCATGTGCATCGACTGGAGCTACGACCTGTGTACTCGGGCGGAACAACGAGTGTGGGCCGAGCTGTCGGTGTTCGCCGACAACTTCGAACTCGAGGCCGCGCAATACGTCTGCGGCGACCACCTTGCGGCCGAAGACCTCCTGGACACAGTGTCCGACCTGGTCGACAAGTCGATCCTCGCGCGCGAGGAGTCGGGCGGCGCTGTGCGCTTCCGAATGCTCGAGACCGTGCGGGAATACGGACTCGACAAGGCGCGGCAGTTGGGCGAGTACCTCGAGATCCGCCGCCGCCACAGCGAATGGTACGAACGGCTTGCCCTCGAAGCGAAGGCCGACTGGGTCGGTCCACGAGAGCTCGAGTGGATCGCCAGATGTCACCGGGAGCTACCGAACCTGCGGCGCGCGCTGGAATTCTGTGTGTCCGACGACCCCGAAGCCGGAATCCGGATCGCCGCCGCTCTGTTCCCCTTCTGGGCGACTCAGGGGTGGACCGGTGAGGGACGGCGCTGGCTGGACCGCCTGCTGGATCGCCGTGCCGGAAAAGTCACCGCGGATCAGGCCGCGGCGCTCTACGCCGCCTGCCATTTGGCCGCATTACAGGGCGACCTTCCCGCAGTGGCCGTTTTGGTGCGCGAAGGACGACAACGCGGCGAGCAGACGATCGATCCCCTCGCCCTGGCGCACTTGGACCTCACCGACGCGGTCCTCGCACTGTTCAGCGGGAATCCGGCACAGGCGCAGGCGTATTTCGAGAAGGCCGCGCGAGTGTACGTCGAACACGGTGACCTGCTGTCCCAGCTCTACGTCGAGACGATGCTCGGGCTGACGTACGAGCTGTGCGGGAACACCGAGAAGGCGATCCGGTGCTACGAGCACACGCTCGCGATCACCGAAAAGCGCGGAGAGTCGCTGTACCGGTCGTACGCGATGTGGGCGCTGGCCTTCGTGTCGTGGCGGCAGGGCGATTCCGCGCGGGCGACCAGCCTGCTCGAGCGGGCACTGCGCGTGAGCCGGGCGGTGAACGACCATTCGAACGCCAGCATGTGCCTGCAAGCGCTCGGATGGATCGCTGCCGACGAACAGGATGCCGAGCGCGCGGTCGTGTTGACCGCGGCCGCAGACCGCATCGGCCGGTCGGTGGGCACGACGCCGATCATGTTCGCGGACCTGCTCGCTCAGCAAGAACTGTCCGAAAGCAGAACGCGGCGGGCACTGAGTGAGCGGACCTACGCCGCGGCCTGGCGGGAGGGCGCCGCGCTCAGCTTCGAAGCAGCCATCGCCTACGCCTTGGGTGAACGCGTCTCAGTTACGGCGACCGGCCCTGCCGGTCGCAAACTCACCAAACGCGAGCGCGAGGTAGCCGAACTGATCGCCGAAGGGCTGACCAACAAAGAGATCGCCACTCGCCTGGTGATCTCGCTGCGCACCGCACAGGGACACGTCGAGCACCTGCTGACCAAATTGGGGTTCACCTCACGGACCCAAATCGCGGCATGGATGGCGGCACCGCCGGACAAAGCCGCGGCGAGCGCCCCCGACTTTTGATTCGACCGATCGGCATGTGCGTGTATTCGCGGCTGTCGGGCTGGTTCAGGAGGGCATGGTCTGGTTCCGCACGACGCATCGGCTCAACATCTCCTCGACCCACGGCCGCTCGACCCCCACCCCCGGACACGTCGACCTGAAAAGTCCCATGCGGCAATGTCTATGGCGACTCGATGCGCCGCGCCCCTATGCGATCGCACGCCCTTCCACGGACAACACCAGACGCCGAGTCGGCGAACGCACTCTTGACCGGCAGCCATGAGATGCTCTTAACTATCATTCAAGACTAGCTGGAAGGCGCCGACTCATGACCGAACCCATCGCACCTGCACTACCCGCCCTCGACTCCGCCGCACGCACAGCGTTGTTCACGGAGGCACGGACCGCTAACACGTTCTCCGACACTCCCGTCACCGACGCCGAGCTGACGCAGATCTGGGACCTTGCCCGGTGGGCGCCGACCGCGGCGAACACCCAGCCGCTACGCGTGCTCTTCGTCGGCAAGGGCGAGGGACGCACGCGACTGGTCGGGCACATGGACGAGGGCAACAAGGCCAAGACGGAGGCCGCTCCTGCGGTCGCGGTCCTCGCGGTCGACACACGGTTCCACGAGCATGTGCCGACCCTGCTGCCGTTCAAGCCCGAATTGGCCGGACTGTTCGAAGCCGATGCGGAACTGCGCGCCGACACCGGCGCGTTCAACTCGGCACTGCAGGCTGGCTACTTCGTCCTCGCCGTGCGCAGCGTCGGTCTCGCCGCGGGTCCAATGGGCGGATTCGACCGCACGGGAGTGGATTCGGCGTTCTTTCCCGACGGACGGTGGCGATCGCTCCTCGTCGTGAACATAGGACATCCGGGCGAAGACGCGTGGCGCGAGCGGCTGCCTCGCCTCGCCCACGAGGACGTCGTCCGGTGGGCGTGAAACCCGCAGTCCTCGGCCTGTACCGCGCCCACCCCCTCATCAGGAATCTCAATGACGATGTCAAGCCGCGGCCGGGGCCCCGGTGATGCTTGGGGGCTTGGTGTCGAAGGGCCGGTTGTCGCGCAGCAGGGCCCACAGCACGTCGACCAGGCGTCGGGCCAACGCTAGGAGGGCTTGGGTATGGATGAGTCGTTCGGTGCGTTTGCGCTGGTAGAACGTTCGCGAGGGACCCTCGGTTTTGATGGAGGACAGGGCGGCCATGAAGAACACGCGCCGCAGCCTGCGGTTGTAGCGTTTGCAGGTTGCCGCTGATCCGGCCGGAGTCGCGTGGCACGGGCACGAGTCCGGCGTAGGAGGCCAGCCGGCCTGGGGTGGTGAACTCGGCCACGGCGTCGCCGCCGGTGGCGACGAGGAACTCGGTGCCCAGGTGTGGGCCCATGCCGGGCAGCGACTCGATGATCGCCGCTTGGGGGTGTTCGCGGAAGCAGGTGGTGATCTGCTTGTCGAGGTCTTTGATCTCGCGATCCAGATCGAGCAGTTTGGCCGCCAGCCGCTTGATCAGTGTGGCGGTGGTGGCTTCGCCCGGCACGGCGATGTCCTGGGTTCCGGCTGCGGCCATTGCCTGCGCGGCCATGGCGTCTACGCCTTTGGGCCATGCGCCGTTCTCGGCGAGATGCGTTGTCACGCCGTCGATTCCGGCGTCGCGGATCTCGGCCGGGGTGCACAGTCCGGCGACCAGGATCAGCGGCGAACGCGTCGAGTAGTCGAACGCGGCCTCCAGCGCCGGGAAGATCGAGGCGAGCATGGCGCGCAGCTGGTTGACCCCGCGCACCCAGTCGCTCATGAGGTCGCTGCGGTAGCTCGACAGCTGGGTCAGTTCGGCGACCAGCTCATCGGGCGCGGTCACCGGCTGCAAGTCCGAACGCATACGGGCGGTCTCGGCGATGACACGGGCATCCTTGGCGTCGGTCTTGCCCTCACCGCGGAAGACACCGGTCATGGTCGCCACCACACGGCCGGGCACATACACCACCGACTCACCGGCGCTCAGCAGGACCGTGATCAGCAGCGCGGCCAAGGGGCTGCTCAGATCGATCGCCCACCGCACCTCGATCCCGGTCTTGCGGGCGCGCTCGATCACCGCCTCGATCGCCCGCTGATCGTTGCCGAGTTTGCCCGACCAGCACACCTTGCCGGTCTCATCCATCACGCACACGTGATGACTGGCCTTTCCGACATCGATACCCACCCAAATTCGTTGGCGCAGCGCCACTCCCGCTCTCCGCTCTACACAATCCGAGCCCGTGGACAACCCCGCCATCAGGTCCCTAAACCAGCGACGAACCGCATCAGATCTCAATAAGTGGCCGGAGCGTCCAGCACGGTGGGGCAGCCATTCCTTCGCAGCCACAACAACAGCAACCAACCATCAGCTACACCCCACCGCCCTGGGCATCCAGGGCACCAACCCCAGACACCTACAAACTTAGGGAGCCGACCATGACCGCCCCGCACCTGTCCGCGGTGATCAGCGAACGCCGTCAGCTGATCAATGTCGCCTACCGGCTGCTCGGCTCGCTGGCCGAGGCCGAGGATGTGGTGCAGGAGACCTACGCGCGCTGGTACGCGCTGTCCGAGCGGCAGCGGCGGGAGGTGGCGTCGCCCGGCGCGTGGTTGACCACGGTCGCCAGCCGGATCTGCCTGGATCTGCTCGGCTCGGCGCGCGCAAGGCGGGAACAGTACGTGGGCGAATGGATTCCGGAGCCGGTACCAGGGCGGTCCGAATGGCTCGACGGTCCCGCCTCCGCCGATCCCGCCGACCGGGTCACTCTCGATGAGTCGATCAGCATGGCGTTTCTCGTCGTGCTGGATTCCATGACGCCCGCCGAGCGGGTGGCGTTCGTCCTGCACGACGTGTTCCGCTATTCCTTCGCCGAGGTCGCCGAGATCGTCGGGCGCACGCCCGCGGCGTGCCGTCAGCTCGCCTCCTCCGCCCGGCGCCGCATCGGGACATCGCAGGGTCCGTCGGTGGCCCAGCGCGCCGAGGTGGTCAGGGATTTCAAACGAGCTTGGGAGACACGCGATATCGAAGCGCTGATCGGCCTGCTCGATCCACGGGCGACCGCGACGGCCGACAGCGGCGGCCGAGCACCTGCCTTCCGCGAACCGATCATCGGCGGCGAGCAGATCGCCCACGCCTGGATGGAGATCGCCGCCAACGGCCCCGCGGTAATCCTGCTGGAGCGCACGGTGAACGGTCAGCCCGGCCTGGTCGCGCAGCTCGACGACACCATCGTCTCGGTCTATGCCTTCGACATCGCCGACGGCCGGATCACTCGCATCTGGGCGATCCGGAATCCGGAGAAACTGCGGCCCTGGATCGCGGGCTGAACCCCGCGGTCACCGACCGGTCGGCGTATTGGGTGCCGAAACGGTACCGCCAAGGGCCTGAGCTTTCAGCTGTTCGAATTCCGCGTCGGTGATGACACCGGAGTCGCGGAGGGCCTTGGCGTCGGCGATGCTCTCGGCGGGCGACTTACCCGCGACTTGCCGGATGTACTGATCGGTGGCTTGCTTCGCTTCGGCCTGCGCCTGTTGCGCGCGCAGCGCCATGCCACGCCCGCGCACGATCAAATACACGAGCGCCGTCAGGTACGGCAGCACCACCAGGGCGATCACCCACACGGCCTTGGCGATGCCGGAGACGGTGTGGTCGCGGAACAGATCCACGAGAATTTGGAACAGCACGATCAGGTACGCCACGAAGGCGAAGACGAGGATCGTGTACCACACGTAATCCCAGAACGAATCCATGCTGTGAACCTCCTCGGGCGGATCTCTTCCGTATCGTTGCCGGCCGTGAAATCCGACCGCGGAGTGAATCGGACCGCCGGTCGGCCTCTCGGGCGAAAACGAACTCCTGTCTTCTTTGCGGGTTGTCCGTGCTTCGGCGACAGCTCACGAGTGCGGTTCGAAAATAGGCGCACAACGACGTCGGCGCCAGCGTTCGACGAAATTGTCGAGTAAATGGAACGTGAGTAGGAGCCCTGGCCGGGGTGACCGAGTGCGGAGTGCGGGTACCGGAAAAGAGCACGAGCGCAGATGATCGTGACGGTAAAATCGCCGTGTGAATACCGCCGCGGGGCGGTCGGATCGGCCGTTGTGCGGACCACTTCTTCGCAAGCGTGCCACTGGAGAGCGGTCTGCTTCTTCCCGCCCACATCGCTGGAGACGGAGGCGGATATGACCACAGGTGACGGGGATTGGTCCAAGCCTGCGGCGATGGCCATCCCGAAGGAAGGCTATTTCGATCTCGAGCAGGGCAGGTACGGGCCGATATTCCCACGCACACCGGCCAATTACGGCTTCTCGATCATCGCGAAGGTCAAACCGGGGCGGGAGACCGCGATCCGGGAGTACGGCAAGCAGCTCGAGGCCGCGGTCCAGGAAGACCCCACCGTTCTGGCGCCGCTGCGGCTGCACTACCTGCGGTGGGTGCTGTTCGACGTCGGCGACGGCTTGTGTTTCCAGTACCAAGGGATCTTCGACACCGACTTCGACAAGTACGTCGAGGACGCCATCGCCCTGTTCCTGTCGACGGGTATCACGACCGTGTTCGTGAACCTCGAGGGGTTTCCCGAGGACTGGAAGACCAATACCGAAGCGGTCGTGAAGTTCTTCCGCGAGCATCAATTCCCGAGCTTCCTGGAGTACGGCGAGTACCCGTACGTGACCGCGGACGAGATCAAGAAGGCATTGCGCGTCAAGGCGGCGTTCTCCGGCATGCTCGACCAAATGCAGTAGCACCGCGAGGTTCGTTGATGCTCGAACTCGACGATATCCAGCACCTGGTGCTCACCCGCGTCCCCGCGCTGGCCGGACGCTACGAGTTCCTGTCCTTCGCCAGTGCCGACGGTGGGCGGACGTGGTTGTCGGCGATGGTCGACCAGGTGGCCTCGGCGGCCGCCGCGCAGCGCTCCGTAGCCACCGAGCGCCGCTGGGTGACACTCGCGTTCACCTGGACCGGGCTGCGCGCACTCGGCGTTCCCGAGCAGTCGCTGGCGACGTTTCCCGAGGAGTTCCGGCAAGGCATGGCGGCGCGGGCGGGCATCCTCGGTGACACCGGGCTCGCGCACCCCGACCACTGGGTCGGCGGGTTGGCGGGCGACGACCTGCACGCGATCGCGATCCTCTTCGCCGTCGACGACGCCGAACGGGATCGCTGGGTGCGGGCGCACGATCGGCTGGTCGCCGACTGCGCCGGCGTGCGGGTGCTGTCGTCGCTGGACGTCGGGGCGGTCCCGCCGTTGGAGTACGCGCACGACCATTTCGGCTACCGCGATCGGTTGTCGCAGCCGGTGATCGAGGGCTCGGGCGAGCAGCCGACGCCGGGCTCCGGCGCACCGATCAAAGCCGGGGAGTTCATCCTGGGATATCCCGACGAAGACGGTCTCCCGGTGGAACTGCCGCGACCGGAGGTGTTGTCGCGCAACGGCAGCTACCTTGCCTACCGGCGCCTCGAGGAACACGTCGGGCGATTCCGCGACTTCTTGGCCGAGCACGCCGAGACCCCCGAGGAACAAGAATTGCTCGCCGCGAAACTGATGGGGCGCTGGCGCAGCGGCGCCCCTTTGGTGCTCGCCCCCGAGAAGGACGATCCCGAGCTCGGGGCCGATATGAGGCGCAACAACGACTTCGACTACAAACGGATGGACCCCTATGGCTATGCGGCGCCACTGGGTTCGCACATCCGCAGAATGAATCCGCGCGACACCGCGGTGAACGTGCGACGCAGGCGCCTTATCCGCCGCGGCGCCACCTACGGACCGCACCTACCGGACGGCGTTTCCGACGACGGCGCCGAGCGCGGAATCGCGGCCTTCGTGCTGTGCGCGAGCTTGGTGCGCCAGTTCGAGTTCGCCCAGAACGTCTGGGTCAACGACAAGACCTTCCGCGAACTCGGCAACGAGCGGGACCCGATCATCGGCAATCAAGACGGCACCCTGGAATACAAGATTCCCAAACGCCCGATCCGCCGAACCATCAAGGGATTACCGGCGTTTACGACTCTCAGAGGTGGCGCGTACTTCTACCTGCCTGGTCTTCGCGCCCTGCGTTACCTCTGTACCCGAACCGACAGCGAGGTAGCACCATGACCGCGGCGCGCACCTACAACCAATCCCAGCTGCCACGCCTCTACACTCCCGGCAGACGCCGCCTGAGCATCTATTGGACCTGGAGCTATCCCTGGGAAGCCCAGCGCGACCCCGCCGCGCTGGACAACCGCTTCTCCACCATGACCGAAGTGCGCCAGGCGACTTGGCCCGCCTACGAGACACCCGAGTACGACGCCGCCCACTTCCTGCAGGGCATCGCGGGAACGTTGGAGCTGTTCCACCGCTCCACGCTCGCCTTCCAGGAGCTCGCCCAAGAGGCCACCGGCCATCCCGTCGCGGTCTTCCAGCGCATCGATCAAGCCGGGTTCGAGCTGCCCATCGACGAACGCGTCCTCGCCGACACCGACACCCTCATGGTCTTCGGTCTCGACCACGTACTCGGTCAGGCGGCGGCCAAGCCCGACGAGATCGCGGCCATCGAGCAGTGGTTGCGCCGCGAAGGCACCTGTCTGATCCTTGCGCCACACCACGACGTCGGCTGCACCGACGACCTCGGGCAACGCCAAGTCGAATACGAACACCACGGCGACCCGCTGGTGCCGCGCCAACAACGGTTCAGCGCCTACACCCGCTCACTGATGGAAGCACTCGACGTTCCGGTGCGCAACATGTACGGACTTCGTCCCGCCGTCGTCGAAAGCACGAAATCCATTGCGCCACTTACCGCATTCCGTGACCTCGACGCCCTGCACCTGCTCGACGACGTCACCACGTTCAACTTCCACCCCCACCTCCCGCACTATCACCTCACCGCGCCCGCGAGCGATTCCGTGCGGCTGCTCGCCCGTCAACCCATCGACCTCGACCGACCCCACCCCTTCACCGCCGAAGGCAACACCGAATTCAACACCCTGATCTGGTTGCCGCCCACCGACCACCGCGCGGGCGACATCGTCATGATCGACTCCACCAACTTCACCACCCTGTTCGGCGGAACCGAAAGCCTCGCCAATCTCTGGCGCAACGTCGCGCTCATGAAGTGAACGCACCGAACCCGCATGGAAGTGGTGACAACACACCGGGGTTGCGGTTGAGTCGAGATATGCGGTCGACGAAATTGTTCGGCACGCTGGCGAGGACCCTCGCCGCGCGCACGGAATCGGCGAGCGGCTGGCCCGGCACCTTCCGGAGAATTGTCGACGGGTGCGTCGAGATCGAGATCGTCGACCGATCGATGACCCTCGCGGCCCAAATCTTCACTTCGGTCCTGCCCGTGCTGATCGCCGGGTCTTTCCTCCCCTACTGGGATCTGGCCTCCCTTGCGATCAACGACCAGCTCGGCTTCGACACGACCATGCTCGTATCCGGGGTGGGCACCTTCACGGTCACCGATCCCACTTTCGCGGCCTTCGGTGTCGTCGGATTGCTGATGGTCGTCATCAGCGCACTTTCGTTCGCCAAAGCGCTGGCGCGCGTATACGGGAAGATCTGGCACGTGCCGTCGATCGGCGTGCGCAACGCATGGCGATGGCTCGTCGTTCTCCTGCTCGTGGCCCTCTCGGTCGTACTGATCGGCGCGATTCGGGAACTGACCGGGCTGCGCTACGTGGGCGTGCCTCTCGCCATCGTGGGCGAGCTGGCGATCTGGATTATCGTCTGGACGCTCAGCCCTTACCTGCTCACGATGGGCAAGCTGTCCGGCCGTGTGCTGTGGATGACCGGAGCCCTCACAGCCTCGGGTTTGACCGTTGTCCGAGCAGCGGGACGGCTCGTGCTGCCGAGGATCACGGAAACCGCGTACACGAGGTTCGGACTCCTCGGGCCGGTGTTCACCTCGATCAGCTGGCTGTTCGTGCTGTCAGCGGTCGTCGTCGGCGCCGCGACGATCACCAAAGCTCTCGCTCTCGACGAGTCACCGCTCGGTCGGTATCTCCGCGGACCGGTCACCGGCGATCGGCCACAGACGTAGCCGCCGACTCCCCCGCGATCCAGCGCATCTCCGCCATCGCCGAGGCCGGGCCGCGCGGGTCAGGCGTCGGATCGCGCCGTGGCCTCGGCATGCTGCCGGCTGAGAGCGGGACGAATCAACAGTTCCAGCGCGAGCAACGCCACCAGCGCGCCGAGGACGACCCACACCACCACGAGTCCGGTGGGATAGGGCCAGAACACCAGCACGAGCGCGGCGATGCCGATGATCGTCCAGCGCAGCGCCGTGCGAGCTCGAAAAGCCCACCGTTCCACCACGTTCGGCGGCCGCGATCGCCGCAAGTGCCGCACCGCGTCCATGCCGCGCCCGGATCGACGGCGCAGCGCGATGGCCGAGGCCGAACCTCCGGTGAGGTAAGCGCCGAGCGCGATCGCCAGGCCGAGCACGGCGACTCCGCGCAGCGCGGTCCGCAGCGGTGCCAGCACGGTGTCGATGATCGCGGTGGCAGCCTCCGGTGAGCGCACGTCGGCGGGCATCCCTTCCAGATACAGTGCCCGGGCGACGATCAGCGCGATGGCGAGGATCAGCATGCCCACCGCGAGCGCGAGACCGACGAAGGCAAGGGCGCGTCTGCGGCCGCCCGCGGGCGCCGCGGCGATCGCTGCCACGGCGGCCGCGATCGTCACCCACGGCAGCACCGCCGAAGCTTTGTCGAGGTTGTCGACCGCACGCTGTGCCCGGACCAGCTCCGGGGAACGGAACAACACGAACTGTTTGTCAACCGCGGGGATCTCTTCGGCGAAGGTGAAGTCGCGATCGAGCAGCCGGGCCTTCACGTTCTCGATCGCCGTTCCCAGTGAAATGCTCACGGTGCCGTTCTCGTCGACGGTCACCGACTCGGGGCCGACCTGACCGGTCACCACCGCCACCACCGTCGTGTGGGCGGCGCGGTTGGCTCGCAGCCACAGATCCTCGAACTGGTCGCTGCGCACGTACGACAGCACCGTCTCGTGGACGAAGTCGCGGGTCTGCTCGGCGATCACCGGCGCGAGCCCTTCGACCGCGCGGTCGACGCGCGGCCGGTTCTCGACCGCGGGTACCGCCTCGGTCAGGGCGGCGAGCGCGTCCGCGGTCATGCCTTCGATGTCGACGCGGGCGAAGATCTCGTCGGTGAGCGAGTTCGCGACCTCGTTCTGCACGGCAGGATCGGAGGCCAGGGGCGCCATCGTGGACACGTACCGGTCGGTGTCGAGGATCTGGCTGCGCACGTATCTGGCCAGCACCGTCGTGATCGCCAGCGCGGCGACCAGCACCGCCAAGACCGCCACGGCGGTCCAGCGCCACGCGTGGCGCCGCGGCCGTGCGCTGCCGCGAGCCTCCGCTCGCAACGCGGTCACCTCCGCGCGAAGACGGTCGAGTTCGGCGCGTTCGTCGGCGCTCAGCCGCTCGCCGGGCGCGTTGGCATCCATCGGTATCCCCAACTCCTGGAATGGGTTCGGGCACATGGGGCGACGTCGGTGCGGTCGCGATGCCTTTATCGAATTCACTGTTTCTCGGACGACAGGCAGGTTATAGAGTAACACCACGTACGTCGGTGAATTCGAGATCGATCTCGACCACGCACGTCGGCTCCAGCTGTTCGCCAAGTCGAGAGCGATCTGTAAGCGAGCCAGGCAATTACGGCTCTTTCTCGGACGAAAGAGGAATACCGTGACCGAAACCGATATCGACGCGTTAGGCCCGGTCGATTATCTCGTGATCGAATTTCCCGCCGATCGGCCTCCGGACGGTTCGGCGCTGCCCTTGCTGGCCGACCTCGTCGAGCGCGGCATCATTCGAGTGCTGGATCTGGCGTTCGTTCGGAAGGATGCCGACGGCTCCCTCGCCGGAATCGACATCGCCGACATGGGCCTCGAAGGGGACGTCGACATCACCCTGTTCGCCGAGGCGAGATCGGGACTGCTCGACGAGACCGATCACGCCGAAGCGGGCGCGGCCCTGGAACCGGGGTGCTCGGCCGCGATCTTGGTCTACGAGAACAGGTGGGCCGCGCCTTTCGCGTCCGCGCTGCGCCGCAACGGCGCCCAGCTCGTGGCTTCCGGGCGCATTCCGATGCAGAGCCTGCTGTCGTCGCTCGATCTGCTCGAGACGGAAAGTCGATAGGGAGAGTCTCATGCCAGGATTGCTGCGCGGCGTAGCCCGCACCGCCGTGATTTCCGGAACCGCGACCGCCGTATCGAACCGGGTCTCCCGTCGTCAGGGAGAACGCTGGGCGGCGCAGGAGCAGGCACAGCCCGACCCGTACGCGCAATACGCGCCACCACCAGCTGCCGCGCCCGCACCGCCGCCGAGCGGCGGCGCCGACATGGACCGAATCACGGCACTGAAAGAACTCGCCCAACTCAAAGCGCAGGGCGTGCTCACCGACGCGGAGTTCGAAGCGGAAAAGGCGCGCATCCTCAGTGGGTGAGCAGGATCTTGACGATGACGACGGTCGCGGCGACCACCGTCAGGAAGGCCGCGGTCAAGAGGGATGCCCGGTTCGGGCGCTCGCCGTTGAGATGGCCGATGACGAACACGATGCCCCCGATGCGGACCAGCACGGCCAGTTCCGCGGCGATTTGGGCGGTTCTCGGCTCGAGCCACCCGAGCCAGCCGGTCGCGAGAACGACGCACGGCAGCACCGCCGAACTGAGAATCGGGACGGAATTGCGCAATTCGCGCAGCCTCTCGGCCCGCGTCGATCGACTTCGATGGCGCACGCTGTAGCCGACTGCTTCGGCGAAAACGTGCGCGACGAACGTGGACAACGCCGTTCCGAGAACCACCAGGATTCCGACGTGCTTGGCGCTGGTGGTGATCGGTACCAGCGCCGCTAGCACCAGGACGTTGCCGTAGATGTAGGCGCTGATGCGGCTCGCCGCGTTCTCGCGATCCAGCGGCCTGGTGCGCGAGAACAGCGGGCCATGCAGCAGCGCGTGCGGACTCGATGACATCTTGCCCTCAGCCCGCACCGGACGCTCCGGCGAGATGCGCCGCGTCCTGTCGGGGCAGCGCCGTGGCGGCCAGGAATCCGGCTATGCCGATGAGCGCGAGGGTGGTCATCGCGGCGGCGTAGGCGTGACTCGACAGACCCGCGACCAGGATGGTGCCCGCGATGGCGGTACCGAGCGAGGAACCCAGATTCGAGACGCAGCGCGACAATCCGGATATCTCGCCCTGCTGGTCCTCGCCGAAGCTGGACTGGACGATATCGACCGACGGCGTCAACATGACGCCGAGGCCGACGCCGATCAGCAGCAGCCCGGGCGCCAACGCCCAGGGGCTTTCGAAGCGGCCCGCCAGCGCCAGTAGTGCGCCGATGCCGACGATGGTCACCAGGAATCCCGCGATGATCAGGGTGCGTTGCGCGCGTCTGCGCGCCAGCCGTGCCGCGCCGAGCGAGGTCACCAGCAGCCCCACCGTGGCCGCGGTGAAGATCACGCCGGTCTCGATGGCGTTGTAGCGGCGGACGACTTGCAGGTACGCGGCGACCACGAACGAGGTCCCCATCAACAGCAGCCATTGGATGTTCTGCGTGACGAGGCCGAGGTTGGATGTGCGGTTGCGGAACAGACTTGTCGATATCAACGGCACGCGGCCTGCCCTTTCCTTCGCGCGGATCGAGACGAAGAACAACACCAGCACCACCGCGCCGGCCACGATCAGCACGAGCATGAGCCGGATGTCGTTGTCGGCGGCCAGGATTCCCATGACGAGCAGCACCAGCCCGACCGCCGAAAGCACGGCGCCCACGACGTCGAACGGCACGGTCGGGTCCGGGGGTACCGGGTCGACGATGCGGCGGCCGAGCAGCACGATCGTCGCGACCACCAGCGCTTGGAACGCGAAGGCCGCGCGCCAGCCGATCCCCGAGGTGATGAGTCCCCCGAGCAGCGGACCGGCCGCGGCGCCGATCCCGCCCATCGCCATGATCGCGCCGAATGCCCTTGCGCGGGAGGTGGTTTCGGTGAAGAACAGCGTGGTCAGGATGTAGACGGGCGGAATCAGCAGCGCGGTGCCGATGCCTTCCAGGATCGAATTGCCGAGGATCAGCACACCGAGCCCCGGTGCGAGCGCGCTCAGCACCGCGCCGATGCCGTAGATCGCCAGACCCACCATGAAACAGCGTTTGCGACCGTACCGGTCGGTGATCTTCCCGCCGGGGATCATCAGGGCTGCCATCACCAGCAGGAAGATCGTGATGACGGTCTGCACACCTTGCACCGTGGTGTTCAGGTCGGTGCTGATGTCGTTGATCATCACGTTCATGTTGGAACCGGCGAAGCTACAGATGAACTGCGCCAGCGTCAGCGGAACCAGCACCCCGCGGGGTGGGCTGAGCGCACCGGTCTCGGCCATCGGCCTGCTCGCCTATCCGGTCGTCGTCGCCAACCCGGCTTCGGCGCGGTCGAGTTGTTCGTCGAGCGCCATGGCCGCCGCGACGAGGGCCAGATGGGTGAACGCCTGCGGGAAGTTGCCGAGCTGCTCGCCGGAGGGACCGATCTCCTCGGCGAAGAGCCCGACGTGGTTGGCGTAGGTGAGCATCTTGTCGAAGGCGTAGCGGGCCTGGGTCAACCGGCCCGAGCGGGCGAGCGCCTCGACGTAGAGGAAGCTGCACAGGTTGAAGGTGCCCTCGACGCCGCGCAGGCCGTCCGGGGACGCCGCCGGGTCGTAGCGGTAGACCAGGCTGTCGCTGACCAGCTCGTCGTCCATGGCGTCGAGGGTGCTCAGCCATGCCGGATCTCGGGGCGACAGGAAACCCATCCTGGGCATCAGCAGCAGCGAGGCGTCGAGCACGTCCGTGGCGTAGTGCTGCACGAACGCCTGCCGCTTCTCGCTCCAGCCCCGATCGACGATCTGGGCGAAGACCGCGTCCCGCGCGCGCGTCCAGTTCGCCACATCCGCGGGCCGGGAATACTCCGTGGCCAGCCGGATACCTCGATCGAAGGCGACCCAGGTCATCAGCCGGCTGTAGGTGAATTCCTGTTGGCCGCCGCGGGTTTCCCAGATGCCTTCGTCGGACCTGTCCCAGTGCTCGGTCAGCCAGTCCAGCAGATTCGCGAACACGCGCCATCCCCAGATGCCGCCGATGTCCGAGGACTGCGCCATGGCGTCGGCGGCCTCGCCGTAGATGTCGAGCTGAATCTGGTCGGCCGCCGCGTTGCCGACCCGCACCGGGGCGGATCCGCGGTAGCCCTCCCAATGGTCGAGTATCTCTTCCTCCAATCGCGGATCGCCGTCGATCCGGTACATGATCTGGAGCGGCTCACCGGAGGCGGTGTCGCCCGCGTCGAGACGGTCGCGCAGCCAGCGCCGGAAGGCGTAGGCCTCCTCGGTGAAGCCCAGATCGATCAGCGCCCGCACCGAC
The DNA here is from genome assembly GCF_001612615.1 of Nocardia amikacinitolerans NBRC 108937. Lineage (GTDB taxonomy): Bacteria > Actinomycetota > Actinomycetes > Mycobacteriales > Mycobacteriaceae > Nocardia > Nocardia amikacinitolerans. Next base: position 44,089 of record NZ_BDAU01000001.1, read on the forward strand.
AGCGAGGCGTCCCGGATCCAGGTGTATCGGTAGTCCCAGTTGCGTTCGCCGCCAACCTGTTCCGGCAAGCCCATGGTCGCCGCGGCGATCGGCGCGCCGGTCGGCAGATAGGTCAGCAGCTTCAAGGTGATCGCCGAGCGGTTGACCTCGTCCCGCCACCGGCCCCGATACGTGGACGAACGCAGCCAGGACTGCCAGAAGCGGCGACACCTATCGAGATCGGCGATGGTGTCGTCGCGCTCCGGGGCTTCGGGGGCGGGCCCTTCGCTCGCCGTGCTCGTCAAGACCACCACTGCGGTCTCGCCCTGGGAGAGCGTGAAACGTGCCGTGATGTCGCCGTCGTCGGCGTGCAAGGTCACCGGATCGGTCGCTTGCAGATGCAGGTCGGTATCCGGCCCGTGGAAGACCGCCGCCTGTTCGCCGCGTTGTTCCAGCGTGTGCTCGGCCCTGCCGTAGTCGAATCGGGGGCGGCAGGTCAGCGTGAACGTCAGGGTTCCGCGCACCACGCGGACCACTCGCACCAGCCGGTGTCGGTCGGTGGGCACGGGCTCCCGGATCGGTTCCATGAAATCGCCGACTTCGCCCACCCCGTCCGGCTGCATGAATCGGGTGACGAGAATGGCCGTGTCCGGCAGATACAACTGGCGAACGTTCTCGGCGGTGGATTCCACCGCCAACCGACAGAAACCGCCGCGCTCGCTGTCCAGCAGCGAGGCGAAAACGCTCGGTGAATCGAATCTGGGCGTGCACCACCAATCGATGGTCCCCGCCGAGGAGACCAACGCCGCGGTTTGCAAATCGCCGATGATGCCGTGCTCGGCAATAGCCGGATACGCGTTCACAAGCGCTCCTTCGATCATGGTGAAAACGCGACACAATTCGCGGCTGCCGGTCCGCCCGCCGCCTGTCCATCCGGAAGCACTCCCCTTCAGTGTGCGCCGACACCGCACCGAACGGGAGAGAAGAGGCGAAACACACGGATGATATTGTGGTCTGGATCACACACAATGGCGTGTGTGATCCCTGGTCTCGAATAACGGCTCGAATTCGGGAAAGCGTTCGGAAACACTCGAAATACCGTCCAGCTCATACCCTTTGGAATCACCCAGCGGAGGTGTGACCCATGGCCAGGCCAACCGAAACCAACGACTATCCCGTCAGCCAGGCCGTCGCGGCCGGAACGTCGATCGGCGCGGCATTCCTGTTGATGATCACCGGCATCGTGTCGATCCTGCAAGGAATCTCCGCGATCGCCAAAGACGAGATCTACGTGACCGGGCCCGAGTACATCTACCAGTTCAACACGACCGGCTGGGGCTGGGTCCATCTGATCCTCGGCATCCTCTTGGTGCTCGCCTCGATCGGATTGATGGCGGGCCAAGGCTGGGCCAGGGTGGTCGCGGTGATTCTCGCGGGGTTGTCCCTGCTCGGAAACTTCCTGTGGCTTCCCTACTACCCGTGGTGGTCGGTGTTGGTGATCGCACTCGACGTCGTGGTGATCTGGGCTGTCACGACCTGGCAGCCGAATCGCGTCTGATTCGACCGGATTCACGCCGTCGCACCCGAGCGGGTGCGGCGGCGTTTCTCGTTCGACCTTCGGCGTTGCCGTGACGGCGATGTGCGGTCGAGCAGACTGAAGGGATGACGCGCTCCGAGTTGAATGCCCGACCGCAGTGGCGAAGGACCGGGATCGCGAAGTTTCCTGTCGCCGCCGTCGTCGACGGCTCGTGGTGGGTTCTGCGGCTCAACGGGTTTCCCGACCATCCACTCTGGACGCTCTTCGTCGATGGCGAGCGGCGTTTCGATGTCGAGGACGCGCCGTCGACGTGGCGACCACGCCTCGGTGAGTCCACTCCCCTGTTGGACTCCGTGACGGCCGAGCAGGTCGTCGCGCCGATTCGGAGCTTCGTCGCGTACGGCAGCGAAGTCGGCGATCCGTGCGATGACCCGTTCTGCTGCGGTTGACGCGAATCGGCCAGTAACCATGTTACTGTACCGTCCGGTCGCGGCTGTGACGGGTGTCATGCATCCGGCGCAGTGCGACGCACGACACTCCGGCGACGGCGTCGGGGGTGAACTTCACGGAGAGATATCGATGCAGCGAGTGCACGGAAGGCGGTCGCTATCGCGGGCCGCCCGGATGGCGGCGGCGGTGGCCGTTGCCTGCGCGACGGCGGTGGCCGGGGTCGGGGTGGACGTCACGGAAGCGGCGGCCGACGAGGTCAGCGCCTTCTACACCCCGCCCGCGCAGATCCCGTCGGAACCGGGCGCGATCATCAAGACCCAGCCGATGCCGCTGTTCGCGACCGCGCCGACCCTCGAGGGATGGCCGGGCCAGGCGCAGCACGTCATGTACACCACGCGCTTCCAGGACGGTTCGCCGGTCGCGGTGACCGGAACGTTCATCGATGCCACCGGCCCGTGGCAGGGGGCGGGACCGCGACCGACCGTCGTCATCGGTCCCGGTACCTCGGGCCAAGCCGACCGCTGCGCGATGTCGGTGGCGTTCTCGACCGGAATGGCGCTGTTCACCGACCCCTCGCCGGGACTGTCGGCGAATCAGGAACTTCCGTCGTCGGCGGTGTGGAGCTCGTTGGGCGCCCGTGTCCTGGTGACCGACTACATCGGCCTCGGCACGCCCGGTATTCACACCTTCGCCAATCGCATCGAGGGCGCGCACGCCCTGCTCGACGGCGCACGGGCGGCCAACCATCTGGCGGGCGTCGGACCGGAAACCCCCGTGGTGTTCTGGGGCTACTCGCAGGGCGGCGGCGCGGCGGCCGCGGCGGCGGAGATGCAGCCGAGCTACGCGCCGGAACTGAACCTCAAGGGCACCTGGGCCGGTGGTCCCGTCGCGGATCTCGCGAAGATCCTGGAACGCATCGACGGCGCGCTGATCGGCGGCGCCATCGGCTTCGCCATCAACGGCATGCTCGCCCGCTACCCCGACCTTCACAAGGCGGTCGACCGGGTGACCAGCCCCGCAGGACGCGCCATGCTGAACACGCTCAGCACCTCGTGCATCGGCGATGTCATCACCCATCACCCGTTCCTGCGAACCAACTCGATGACGATCGACGGCCGATCGCTCACCGAACACCTGCACGGGATCCCGGAAGCCGGTCCGGCGCTGAACGATCTGCGCGTCGGCACCATGAAGCCCACCTCGCCGGTCCTGATCACCAGCGGCATCAACGACGACACCGTCCCCTACAACCAGGCCCGCCAACTCGCCGAGGACTGGTGCGCCAAGGGCGCCACCATCACCTTCCGCACCAACGATCTGCCGCCGATCTTCCCCGGCGCCACGATCCCGAATCACTTCGGACCGGAACTCATCGACGGCTTCGGCCCCGACAACGCGATCACCTACCTCCTCGATCGCCTCGCCGACAAGCCCGTCTCCGGCTGCACGATCGACTGATTTCCCCGGCGCCAGGGACATCGGCGTCCCTGGCGCCGCCCGAACGATTCCCGAAGGTCTTGTGATGACTGTAATTTCGCGCCGGTCGATGCTGACCGGTGCCGCCACGGCTGGCGCGGTACTGCTCGGCGTCCGCTCGCTCGGTGCGCCCGCCCCTATCGCCGCACGGGTCAACACCGTCCCGCTGACCTACGAAGACCATCGCGTCGTGGTGGTCGGCTCCGGTTTCGGCGGCGGAGTCAGCGCGCTGCGCCTGGCGGAAGCGGGCGTGCCGGTGACGGTGCTCGAGCGCGGGTTGCGCTGGCCCACCGGCCCGAACGCCGAGACGTTTCCTCGCGCCTCCGTCCCCGACAAGCGGTTGCTGTGGTGCCGGTCGAGTCCGAACCTCTTCGGCAGGCCGCTGGTGTTCGAGCGCTACACCGGCCTGGTGGAGGCGGTGCCGGGGGTGAACATGACGGCACTGTGCGCGGCGGGCGTCGGTGGCGGGTCGCTGGTCTACCAGGGCATGTCGCTGCAACCGTCGGAAGCGGTGTTCGACACGCATTTTCCGCAGGAGCTCGACTGGGCGACCATGAACCGGGTGCACTACCCGCGGGTGGCGCGGATGCTCGGACTCGCCGAGGCGCCCGACGAGTTGATCGCGACCGAGAACTACCGGGCGGCGCGCGTCTTCGCCGACCGGGTGCGCCGGGCCGGGATGCCGCTGTCGAAGATTCCGATGCCGATCGATTGGGATTTCGCGCTCGCCGAGCTGCGCGGGAAGATGAAGGCGTCCTACACCAACGGCGACGGCGCCATGGGCGTCAACAATGGCGGCAAGCACTCCGTCGATGTCACCTACATCGCCGCCGCCGAAGCGACCGGACTGGTGCGGGTCGAAACGCTGCATGAGGTCACCGATGTCGAGCGCGCACCGGACGGTCGCTGGACGGTGCACGTGCAGCGCTTGGACACCACCGGCGCCGTGGTCGAGAACAAAATCCTCACCACGCGCGCGTTGATCATGGCCGCGGGCAGTCTCAACACCACGCGACTGCTGGTCCGCGCCGGAGCGAAAGGGCTGATCCCCGATCTGCCGGACGGCGTCGGTCATGGCTGGGGCACCAACGCCGACCGCATCTACGTCTGGACCGATCCGTCCGCGGAATTCGGTGCGCCGCAAGGTGGTCCGGTGATCTACGGCAGCAAGAACTGGGCGGATCCGCGGGCCGCCTACACGGTGATCCAGGCGTCCATCCCACCGCTCTCGCTCGACCCCGCCAGCACCATGATGGTCGGCTACGGCGTCAGCGACGGGCGCGGCGCGTTCACCTATGACGCGGCCCGCGACGACGCGATTCTGCACTGGCCCGAACACGGCGACCGCGGTATCCAGGACAACCACATCGGTCCCGCGGTGCGCAAGATCGCCGGACCCGACGGGATGCTGCTCGACACCAACGCCCTGTTTCCGTCGACCTGGCATCCCCTCGGCGGCGCGAGCATGGGCGCGGTCTGCGATCTGGACGGCCGGGTGCACGGCCAGCCCGGGCTCTACGTCCTCGACGGTGCGCTCATGCCGGGCAATACCGCGGCCTGCAATCCCTCGATGACCATCGCCGCCGTCGCCGAAAGGGCGTTGGACAACCTCGTCGCCCGCGACGTGGGCACGCGCATCTGACCGCGTTCGCCGAGCCGCCTGTTTCGCGGCGGCTCGGCGGTGCGGCGCCCGCGGTCGTCCGGCGACTGGATTACGGTTGGCGGGTGGCCAGGACTGGTGAAACCGAGACGGCAACCAAGATCATCGACACCGTGCTCTCGCTGCTCGACTCCGACGGATACGACGCAGTGCAATTGCGCCCTGTCGCGAAGCAGGCGCACGTCTCCCTGGCGACGGTCTACAAGCTGTATCCGACCCGGGACGAGCTGATCCTCGCCGCGGTCGAACAGTGGATGGCCACCAACATCTACACCGAGCTGGCGCCGCCATGCGAGAACGAATCGCTTGCCGACGGTCTGCTTCGGCTGGTCCGGTACGTGTTCGAGCCATGGGAACGCAACCCTCGAATGCTCACCGCTTACTACCGAGCACGCTCCGGCCCCGACGGTCAGCGGCTGGACACCCAGGGCTTCGACGCCGTCCTGCCCGCCGCGACCGTTCTCTTCACCGGGATCGACCCCGACTACATCGCCGATGTGGGGCTCGTCCTGAGCAATATGGTCTACGCCCTCGTCGGTCGCTTCGCCAACGAGGATCTGGCCATCACCGAGATCCTGCCCGCGCTCGAACGAACCATCGCGCGGCTCACCGGAAACAACGAGCCCTTCGCGGCGGCCGCCGGATCCCCCGCTCCCGATGCACCACCCTTCACCTGGAGTCCCTCGATCGTTTCGCCGTACTCCCCTGGTCCGGACGGCGCCGAGCAACCGTCGTAGCAAGTCGAAGCGCGCGCGCCGGGCAGGAACGTGTTCTAGTGTGGGTCGACGCCCGCTGTATCGGAGCTTCGGAGGCACCCGTGCTGTCATTGCAGGAGATTTCGGACCGGCTCGAGATCCAGGATCTGATGGTTCGGTACTCGCACGCCGTCGACACGCGGCAGTGGGACCTGCTCGACGAGATCTTCACCGCCGACGCCCACATCGATTACACGGCGATGGGCGGACCGGCCGGCGATCTGGCTTCCACCAAGCAGTTCCTCGCCACCGCCATGCCGAACTTCCCCGCCTTCCAGCACTTGGTCAGCAATTCCTCGATCACGGTGCACGGCGACACCGCGACGGCCCGCACCATGTGCCACAACCCGATGCTCGTCGCGGGCGAGAACGGCACGCAGAGCCTCATGCTGTGCGGGCTGTGGTACCTGGACACCTTCGCCCGCGTCGACGGGCTCTGGCGCATCAGGCAGCGCGTCGAGGAGAAGAGCTACATGTTCCTCGCGCAACAGGTGAACGGCATCTGACCTACCCACTCGCGGCGCGTATTCGGGCGACCATGTCGTCGAGCCGACGCTGATGCGAGCCCTGCCAGTAGACGCGGCCGCAGTCCGCGCACTGGCGGAAGGCGTCGTAGTAGCGGCGGGTGAGCGGTTCGAGCCGGTCGAGGACGTCCTCCTTGGCGACATCGGTGACGAGGCCGCCGCAGCGTAGGCAGCGACTGAACGGCGCGAGCCGATCGGTCAGGTCCAGCTTGCGGATCAGCTCGACGATCTGCTCGAACGGACGATCGGCGTGCACGAAGACGCCGTGTGTGACGGCGCGCCGCGCCAGCAGCCCGCGATCGCGAGTGAGCAGGATGCGGTGCTCGGCGGCCGCCAGCTCGGCGAGGGCGGCGTCGTCGGCGTCCCATTCGCAGCGGGCGTCGAGTCCCATCAGCCGCATGAGCCGCGCCAGCCCACCGAGATTCACGTCGACGACGAAGCGCGGTTCGCGCAGCGGGCGGGCGCGCACCCGGGTCACCGGCCCGACGTCCAGCGTTTCGAACATCGGATACACCGCGAGCCGATCGCCGGGACGCGGGTGGTGGCCGAAGTCGACGGAAACGCCGTTCACCAACATCAGATCGATCTCGGTGTGCGGAATGCCCGCGGCTTCCACGATGTCCTTCACGGTCTGGTGCGGACGCATCGGCCGCCGCTGCCCCGTGTACCGGAGGTCCGGGTGCAGGAAGTCGTTCAGCTCGGCGTAGACGCGCAGCTCGACACCGGCGGTCATACGACCATTGTCGTCCAAGCACCGGCGCGGGCGGGCGCTCGATGATCGACAATGGTGGTATGCCGACGGTGCTGCTCGGCGGCGATGTCATGCTGGGCCGCGGGGTGGATCAGATCCTGCCGCACCCTGGCGACCCGCTGCTGTGCGAACGGTATGTGCGCGACGCGCGGATGTATGTCGAGCTGGCCGAGGAGGAGAACGGCGCGTTCGCCCGTCCCGTGGATTTCCGGCGGCTGTGGGGCGACGCCCTCCCGCTGCTCGCCAAGGCCGACGCGCGACTGATCAACCTCGAAACCGCCATCACCGCCGACGGGACGTTCGCACCCGCCAAGGGAATCCACTATCGGATGCGGCCGGACAACATTCCGGTGTTGACCGCCGTCGCGCCGGTCGTCTGCGCCCTTGCCAACAATCACGTGCTCGATTTCGGCGCGTACGGGCTGACCGACACCCTCGACACACTCGATGCCGCGGGCATCGACCACGCCGGAGCGGGAACGGATCTCGACGGTGCCCGCACTCCGGCGACGGCCGAACTCGGCGACGGTAGCCGGGCGGTGATCGTCTCGGTCGCCGCCGGATCCAGCGGTGTGCCGGAATACTGGGCGGCGCGTCACGATCGGCTCGGACTGTGGCGGATCGGCGAGACACCAAGCGCCACCGCCGCAGACGAGGTGGCCGCCGTTGTGCTCGCGGCCACCCGCGACCAGGACGTCGCGATCGTCTCGATCCACTGGGGACCCAACTGGGGCTACCGCGTGACGCCGAGCGAACGGCACTTCGCGCACCGGCTGATCGACGCGGGAGTCGATGTGGTGCACGGACATTCGGCGCACCATCCGCGGCCGATCGAGATCTACCGCGGCAAGCCGATTCTGTACGGGTGCGGCGATGTCGTCGACGACTACGAAGGCATCCACGGCCACGAGAGCTATCGCACCGATCTGCGCCTGCTGTTCCTGGTCGACCTGGACGCGGGAGCGATACGGCTGCGCATGATTCCCCTGCGAATGTGCCGCATGCGCCTGCAAACCGCCGAACCCGACGAGGCGCGCTGGCTGTGCGAGACGATCCGGGAGATCAGCCGTGGCTTCGATACGCGCGTCGCTACGCGGGCCGACGGCTTGCCGGTGGTGTATCGCAAAGCCTGACGAATTACCTTCGGCGGCAACGGCTATCGGCCGGGGATGCCGAGTTCGTTCAGCTGCTGCTGAAGACGATCGAGGGCCTCGCGCATGGCGTCGATCTGCGCGTTGAGCTCGGCGATCTTCGCCTGATCCACCGGTGGCGGGCCCTGCGCCTGCGGCGGTGGCGCCGGTAGCGGCTGTTGTCCCGGTGGTGGCGGCGCCGCGGGCCCACCGCCGGGTGCGGTGGCGAGCCGACCCGTTTCGGGGCCGAAGACTTGAACGAGCGCCTCGGCGATGGTCGGGGCGTAACCGACGAGGACGCCGCCGGTGCCTGGTTCGCGATAGCTGACCAGCACCCGCGCCAGCTGCGGGAACGTCGATCCGTTCGGCGTGTTCGAGATTCGCTCGGTGAACAGCGGTTCGACATAGAGCACACCGCCGTCGGCGATCGGCAAGGTCAGCAGATTGCCGTACTGGATCCGGTTCGAGCGCTCCAGCAGTGTCCGCTCGGAGGCGACCCTGGTATCGGAGATCATCGAGTTCTGGATCTGCTGCGGCCCCTGGGTGAGGGTGTCGGTGGGCAGTTGCAGGACGGTGATCTTGCCGTAGTTCTCCGGATCGGAGTCAGCGGAGACGTAGGCGGAGAGGAATTCCCTGTTGAACCCGACCATCGCGGTGGCGAGCCGGAACGTCGGCTCGGCGCTGCCGGGCTCGCCGACGAGGACGTAGAACGGGGGCTGGTGCGGGTTGGCATCGACAGTGGGATCGCTTGGCACCGACCAGAAAGCGTTGGTGGTGAAGAACTCTCGCGGTTCGTCCACGTGATACTTGGCCAGCATCTCGCGTTGGATCTTGAACTGGTCCTCCGGGTAGCGGAAGTGCGCGCGCAACTCCTCGGTGATCGACTCCTCGGGTTCGACCGTGCCGGGAAAGACCTTCATCCACGCGTCGAGCACCGGGTCGTCCTGGTCGACCTGGTAGAGGGTGACGGTGCCGTCGTAGGCGTCGACGGTGGCCTTGATCGAGTTCCGCAGGTAGGAGATGTCGCGTGAGCGTCCGCCGGTCTCGCCGGGCGGCTCGAGCATGTCGAGCGAGGCGTGCTTGGCGTAGGGGTAGCCGTCGATCGTGGTGTAAGCGTCGACGATCCAGACGATTCGCCCGTTCACGACCGCGGGATAGGGGTTGTGGTCGGTGGTCAACCAGGGCGCGACGAGTTCGACGCGATGGCGCGGGTCGCGATTGAGGATGATCTTGGAGCCGTCGCCGATCGCCTTGGAGAAGATGATGTTTCGTTCGGCGTAGAAGATGGCGAAGGCCATCCGGTCGAACCAGTTCCCGATCGGCACGCCGCCAGCGCCCGTGTACGTGTACTTCGTTGCGTCGGTGTCGTATTCGCGCGGTTCGGTGCCGCCGCCGACGATGGCGTAGTCGGGGTCCGACTCGGCGATCACTTCGCCGAAGTAGATGCGCGGCTGATCGACCGGAATCAGCTGCTGCCCGGAGGATTGCGAGGCGATGTCGCTCACCGTGTAGATCGGGTATCCACTGTTGCTGCTCGCGGCGTCGCCCGCGGCCTCACGCACCGCGGCGTTGACGCGGTTGGCAGGCGCGGCGACGAACCCGTTGCCGTGCGTGTAGACGGTGTGCCGGTTGACCCAGTGCCGCTGGTTGCCGCTCAGCGCGTTCGGCGTCAACTCGCGGGCGGCCACCACGTAGTCGCGCAGTTCCCCGTCGATGCGGTAACGATCGAGATCGAGATGCGTGGGGAAGCTGTAGAAGTTCTTCAGCTGTTGCTGCTGGGTGAAGGTGCGCGAGAGGACGCTCGGATCGAGCAGGCGCGCATTGGCGATCGTGGTCACGTCCGCGGGTACTTCGGGCGGCGGTTTGGTGCCGATACCCGGGTAGTCACGGTATTCGACATGGTCGCTACCGATTCCGTACGCCTGCCGGGTGGCGGTGATGTTGCGTTCGATGTAGACGCGCTCCATGTCGGCGGCGTTCGGACGAACCGAGAGCTGCTCGACGAGCAGCGGCCAGACCGCGCCGACCAGAATCGACGACAGCAGCAGCAGCGCGGCGGCCATCGCCGGGATGCGCAGGTCCCGCACCACGACTGCGGCGAAGACCGCCGCGGCGCAGATGACGGCGATCGCGAAGAGGATGAGCCGGGCGGGTAGCACCGCATTGATGTCGGTGTAGCCGGGACCGGCGAAGGTGGGTTCCTTGCTCCGGGTGGACAGCAGCGAGTAGCGGTCGAGCCAGTAGGCGGCCGCCTTCAACGTGATGAATGTGCCTGCCAGCACCGCGAGTTGGACGCGAGCCGCGTGGGTCAACCCGCTCGCTTTCCCGGAGAGGCGCAGGCCGCCGAACAGATAGTGTGCCGCGAGGCAGGCCAGGAACGCGAAGACCGTGGCGACGAACAGCCAGTTGACCAGCAGCCGGTAGAAGGGCAGATCGAAGACGTAGAAGCCGACGTCGTGGCCGAATTCGGGATCCGAGATGCCGAAGGATCCGCCGTGGACGAACAGCTGAACCGTCACCCAGCCCGACTGCCCGATCAGACCGCACAGCAGGCCAAGCGCGGCGGCGATGCCGAGGCCGAACAGCCGAGGCCGCCGCAGCACCGCGGTGCGATAGGGGCGCAGGACGTCCTCGTCCCCGGTGTCGGGTAGCACCAGCGGACGGAACCGGTACGCCAGCCACATCGCCGCGAACAGCGCGCCGCCGATGAGCAGCGCGACGAGGACGAACAGCGCGAGCCGGGTGAGCAGCACGGTGAGCCAGACGCCGCGAAAGCCGACCTCCCCGAACCACATCCAGCTGACATACGCGCCGACCAAGCGCGGAACGACGATCAACGCGGCGAGCAACAGCGCGGCCGAGATCACCAGCACCCGAGTGCTGCGCGGCAACCGCCGCAGGCCGAGACCGTCGCGTGCGCTCATCACCCACTCTCCCGTGGTCGCGCAGGCCGAAAGCGGCACGGCCGACGCGAGACCGTCTGGTTCGATTCTACCGGGGGCGCTGCCCCAATATGGGCGAAGCTCGGCGCTTGGCCTCAGGTCAGCGCGGTAACCTACCCACATGGACGTGGACTCGTCTACGGTCGGGGTCGAGGAGGAATTCCTCCTCGCCGATCCGCGCACGGGAGCGCCTACCGCCAAGAACGACGCGGTAGCCCGGACCGCCGGGGACCTCGGGCTCGACCTCCAGCTCGAGCTGACACGCTGTCAGATCGAGACGAACACCGGCGTCCACACCCGCACCGGCGACCTCGCCCAACAACTGCGCGATCTGCGTCGCGGCGTCGCCTCCTGCGCCGAGATGAACGACGCCCGCCTGCTCGCCGTGGCGATCCCGCCGACGGTCCCGCTGCACTACCCCGTCACCGACACCCCGCGCTATCGCCGCATCGCCGACGGTTTCGGGATGCTCGCCCACGAGCAGGGGCTGTGCGGCTGCCATGTGCACGTGGCCGTACCCGATCGCGAGACCGCCGTGCAGGTGAGCAACTACCTGCGGCCGTGGCTGCCGCTGTTTCTCGCGCTGACCGCCAATTCGGCGATCTATCGTGGCGTGGAGACCGGATACAAGAGCTGGCGCAATATCCTGTGGCGGCGCTGGCCGAGCGCGGGACCGCCGCCCTACTTCCGTTGCGCGGACGACTACGACGATCTGGTCGCGATGATGCTGTCCAGCGGCATCATGCTCGACGAGAAGATGGTCTATTGGGACGTGCGCCGGTCGATCAGCTATCCGACCGTCGAGATCCGGGTCAGCGATGTGCCAGCGACGGTGGCCGAGACCGCCCTGCTCGCCACGCTGGTGCGCGCGACGGTGATCATGGCGCGTCAGTCGCTGGACGAGGGCAGGACGGCCCAACCCGTCGCCGCGGAGATGCTGCGCGCGGCCTATTGGAAAGCGGCGCGCAGCGGGATCGACGGGGACGCGGTCGCGCCGATGGACGGGCGCGTGCTGCCCGCCCGCGACCTGCTCGGCGAATTGGTGGAACACGTCGAGCCCGCACTGAAGGAACTGGGTGATCGCGAGTTCGTCGCCGACACCATCGCCGCGGTGCTCGAGCGCGGCAACGGCGCGACGCGTCAGCTGCGCGCCTTCCGCGCGGGCGGTGACGTCGCCGCGGTGGTCGCCGAACTGTCCGAGGCCACCCTGGAGGGCTGTGCGCTGCCCGAGGAGCCGCCGCTCGGTTTCGGCGAGGCGGGCGCGGGTAGCCCGCTCAGGTAGCCGATCGTCGGCGGAAGGAGCCGGTGGTGGGTGCCGGAAAAGCCAAGGGCGCCGAGGAATTCGTCCCCGCGGGCGCGGATCTGGACACGCTGCGCGCGGCCTCGTGCGGGTGTCACGGCTGCGAGCTGTACCACGACGCGACGCAGACCGTGTTCGGTGAGGGGCCCGCTGACGCGTCCGTCTTCGTGGTCGGCGAACAGCCGGGCGACCGCGAGGACATCGAGGGGCACCCCTTCGTCGGTCCCGCTGGCCGGTTGCTGGACAAGGCGCTCGAGGAAGTCGGCATCGACCGCGACACCGTCTACGTGACCAACGCGGTCAAGCACTTCAAATTCGAGGAGCGCGGCAAACGCCGGATCCACAAGACGCCGGGACGCACCGAGGTGGTCGCCTGCACGCCCTGGCTGACCGCCGAGCTGGACGCGATACACCCGGAGCTCGTCGTGTGCCTCGGCGCGGTCGCCGCCAAGGCGGTGCTCGGCCCCTCGTTCAAGGTGAGCGAGGAGCGCGGGAACGTGGTCTTCTCCGACGACTACCGGGTGGTCGCCACCGTGCATCCCTCGGCGGTCCTGCGCGCACCCGACCGCGACGCGGCCTACAAGGGATTCGTCGAGGATCTGCGCGCGGTGCGCGCCGCGATGGACGCGGGCTGAGCCCGGCACGCCGGCGACCGGCTCCGCTGACCGGTCATCGATGGGGCGATCGCCGGTGGCCGCACACCCGGCGATCGCCCGCCGCTCGTCTCAGACGTGGTCGACGATCTTTCGGTGACCCGCCTGGTGCGCGCAATGCGCGCAGCAATAGATCCGCTCGCCCGCCTGCACCCCGTGGCCGAGAATCCGGCACGAGCAGTGCTCGCAGGTCGGCGCCAGCGCGCTGACCGCGCACTCGAAGCTGTCGAATGTCGCCGTGGAGCCGTTTCTGGTGACCGTGAACGTCTTCTCGTAGTCGTTGCCGCAGGTATCGCAAACCGGCATCGAACTCGCCTCCTTTGGTGTCGTGGTTCCGGCGTGATCTGCTGGCGCGGTACCCGAGGTTGCCCCGGCGAAACCGCCGAACCTGGTAGGAAGGGTTGGTGAGCCCAGACGATTCCGATGCGGACAAAGTGATCGAACTGGCGGGCAAGGTCTTCGACCTGGCGCGGCACGGCGACGCCGACGCGCTGGCCGCTTACGTCGACGCCGGAGTACCCGCGGACCTCACCAACGACAACGGCGACACGCTCGTCATGCTCGCCGCCTACCACGGCCACCGCGACGCGGTCGCGACGCTGCTGGTGCGCGGCGCCGACCCCAACCGGGCCAACGACAAGGGCCAGACGCCGCTGGCGGGCGCGGTGTTCAAGGGCGAGGACGAGATCGTCCGCCTGCTCGTCGCCGCGGGCGCCGACCCGGACGCGGGCACACCGTCGGCACGCGACGCGGCCACCATGTTCGGCAAGACGGAGCTGCTCGACGCGCTCGACTGAGCGGGTCGGAACTCCCCGCGAACTCAGCCGCGCCGCCGCACCTCCGTCATCGCCTTGCGGGCCGCGACGAGCACCGGATCCCACACGGGTGAGAACGGTGGCGCGTAGCCGAGGTCAAGGGCGGTCATCTGCTCGACCGTCATCCGGGCGGTGAGCGCGACCGCGGCGATGTCGACCCGCTTGCCCGCGCCCTCGCGGCCGACGATCTGGGTACCGAGCAACCGTCCGGTGCGCCGTTCGGCCAGCATCTTCACGGTCATGGGCGCCGGCTCGGGGTAATAGCCCGCGCGGCTGGTGGATTCGATCGTGACGGTCACGTACTGCAAGCCCGCCGCGTGCGCGTCCTTCTCGCGCAGACCGGTCCTGGCCACCTCGAGATCGCAGACCTTGCTCACTGCGGTGCCTACCACGCCCGGGAAGGTCGCGTATCCCCCGCCGATGTTCGCGCCGATGATCTGGCCGTGCTTGTTGGCGTGGGTGCCCAGCGCGATGTGCCGCAGCCGGCCGGAGACCAGATCGAGCACCTCTACGCAGTCGCCGCCCGCCCAGATTTTCTCGTGGCCGTGCACCCGCATGGACAGGTCGGTCAGCAGGCCGCCGTATTCGCCGAGGGGCAGACCCGCGGCGCGAGCCAGCGCGGTCTCGGGTCGCACGCCGATGCCGAGCACCACCACGTCGGCCGGATACTCCCCTTCGGCGGTGGCGACGGCGCGGACGCGGCCGCTGTCGTCGGTGCGGATCTCGGTGACCTCCGCATCGCTGACGATCTCGATTCCCAAGCCGCACATGGCCGTTCGGACCAGCGCGCCCATGTCCGGATCGAGCGTCGACATCGGCTCTGCGCCGCGATCGAGGACCGTCACCCGGTAGCCGCGATTGATCAACGCCTCGGCCATCTCCACGCCGATGTAGCCGGCCCCCACGACGACGGCCCGCTTGCCCTCCGTCGCGACGAGCGTATCGATGAGCGCTTGCCCGTCGTCGAGGGTCTGCACGCCGTGCACGCCCGCGGCGTCGATGCCGGGCAACGCGGGCCGGATCGGGCGCGCGCCGGTCGCGATCACCAGCTGGTCGTAGCCGGTCCACGGTTCGGCGCCGGATTCGAGGTCGCGGCTGCGCACGCGGCGTCCGGCCACGTCGATCTCGAGCACCTCGGTGCGCAGGCGCAGATCGATGTCGCGGGCGCGGTGTTCCTCGGCGGTGCGCGCGATCAGCGAATCGCGTTCGGCGACAAGGCCGCCGACCCAGTACGGGATCCCGCACGCGGAGTAGGAAGTGAAGCCGCCACGCTCGAAAACGACGATCTCCAGCTCCCGAGGACCGGTCATGCGGCGGGCCTGCGAGGCCGCCGACATGCCCGTCGCGTCGGCGCCGATGACAACGAGACGTTCGCTCATGACGGTCACGCTACGTGGCGAACCGTCGCGGGCGCGCGAGGTGTCGGCACGCTTGCGGGTCGGATTCGGGTGCGATAAATTGCCCGTCGCTGGGGGCGGGGTCGTCCGCGCGAGGCCGCCGCCGGGGGGTCGTCGCGGGTCGTCCGGATTCGCCCGGACGAAACAGGGGTGGTGACGATGGGTAGCGCGCGAGAACTGCTCGCGGGGGTCGGAATTCCGCTGCTGGTGTTCGCGGCCGTGGCGTTCGTGCTGGCCGCGAGCTGGCGAATCGCGAATCCGCCGGGCACCGACCCCGGGCGCTGGGACCGCAAACTCACCGACCTCGGCCTGGTACTCGCCGCGGTCGGCGTCGTTGCCTCGGTGGCCGGGTTGGTTCCGGTGCGCTCCCCCGGCGACGGAGGCCCGAGCAGTTCGTGCTCGGCCCGCGCCGCGACGCTCGGCTGGGAGCATCGGTCGACGGATGCCTGCGCGCACGCCGAGGGTCGCGACGGCGACCGCTGAAACGTGTTACGCCGGGTTGTCCGTTTGCGCTGTGATCCACCCGGCTTTACCGCACACTGAGCTTCTGGCAAACGCTGTATGAGGGCAGCGTTTTCACTTCGGGAGCGATCATGACCGAAACCCCGTCCGAGGACGAACGCAGGCTCGCCGAACTCGGTTACAAACAGGATCTGGCGCGATCCTGGTCCGGATTCTCCAACTTCGCCATCAGTTTCACCATCGTCTCCATTCTCACCGGCGGATTGGCCAGCTACGGCATCGGATTGGCGAACGGCGGCCCGATCACCATGGCGTGGGGCTGGCCGCTGGTGTCACTCATGGTGTTGTTCGTCGGCCTCGCCATGGCCGAATTGGCTTCCGCCTACCCGACTTCCGGCGGCCTCTACTGGTGGGCCGCGGAATTGGGCGGTCCGGTGTGGGGCTGGTTCACCGGCTGGTTCAATCTCATCGGCCAGATCGCGGTGACCGCCGCCATCGATTACGGCGCGGCGATTTTCACCACGGTGGTGCTGAACGTGATCGGCATCGATATCGGTACCGACCGCACGGCCATCTTCGGAGTCTTCGCGGTGATCCTGGTGCTGCACGCGGTGTTGAACGCGATCGGCCCGCATCTGTCGGCGGTCATCAACAACATCTCGGCGTGGTGGCACGTCGGCGGCGTGGCGATCTTCGTGCTCGTGCTCGGTTTCGGCGCGAAGAACCATCAGAGCGTCGGATTCGTGTTCACCGAGACCGTGGACAACAGCGCGGTCGGCTTCGGCGGCGTGGCGTTCAGCTTCCTGCTCGGTCTGCTGCACGCGCAGTACACATTCACCGGTTACGACGCGTCCGCGCACATGTCGGAGGAAACCCACGACGCGGCCCGCTCGGCGGCCAAGGGCATCATCAACACGATTCTCGTCTCCGCGGTCGCGGGTTACCTGCTCATCATGGCCGTCACCTTCGCCATTCCGAATCTCGACGACGCGCTGGATCCCGAGAAGAACAGCGGTTATCCGGTGATCTACATCCTGGAGAATTCGCTCGACTCGTTCTGGTCGGGGCTGCTGCTGATCATCGCGGCGGTCGCGCAGTTGTTCTGCGGATACGCCTCGGTGACCTCCGCATCCCGGATGCTGTTCGCGTTCTCCCGCGACGGCGCGGTGCCCGGTTCGGCCTATTGGGCGAGGCTGTCGGCGAAGAAGGTGCCGGTGCACGCGGTGCTGTTCATTTCGTTCTTCGCCTTCGTGTTGCTGATTCCGTCGATGCTGGTGCCCGCCGCGAACGCGCCGACGGCCTACGCGGCGGCGACGTCGGTCGCCACGATCGGTCTCTATATCGCCTACGGAATCCCGATCCTGCTGCGGCAGCTGCACGGTTCGCGTTTCCGGACCGGCCCGTGGCAGCTCGGGAAATGGTATCGGCCGATCGGGATCGTCGCGCTGGCGTGGATCGCGGTGATCAGCGTGTTGTTCGTGCTGCCCACCGACGACCGCGGCTATCCGTGGAACAGCGAATTCACTTGGACCACGGTGAATTACGCCCCGCTGACGCTGATCGGGGTGGTCGGTGCTATCGCGATCTGGTGGTTCGCTTCGGCCCGGCGCTGGTTCACCGGGCCCAAGCGCACGGTCGGCGAGCCCACCGATCCGAGCGGTGACGAGACGCCGGTCAGGGCCTGACACGCAGTGGTGGCGCGGTTTCGCACGGTGCCACCGTTGCCGATCGTTAACGGCAGGGTGAGCGAACTTTCCGCAGCGCCTAAAAACGTGTAAAAGTTTGTGGCTAGGCGTATTTCGGATATCGACGGGGGGTGCGTCGGCGGCGCGGCGCGGCTAGTTTGGTTGCGTGAGTTACGAGTACGTCGTCGTACCCGCGGGGGTCGTCGCATCGGCGGTGGAAGTGCCGTCCTATTTCCGATCGCAGCAGGGGCGGCCCGTCGACGACGATCTACGAATCGTCGTGCTCGCCGGGTTGGCGGCGTGGAACGCGGCACTCCCGGCCTCGCGGCCGCACGCCGCCGTGCGGATCGAGGCGGCGGGCGACGCGGTACGGGTCACGGCCGCCGACGATTTGGATCGGCGCCGGACCAGGGGCTCTGCGGTGGATTACGCGGCGGGGCCGGTCCGGCAGCTACTCGAGGACCTGATCACCGGCTTCGACTACGAGCTCTACGACGGGCGGCAGCGCACCCTCACCCCTGCCCCGGGATTTCGGGTCGTCGACGTCGATATCGGCGGTGAGCGCAGCTACCGATCGATGACGAAAAGCCAACTGCTGTCCTGGATTACCAACCTCGCCCAGCTCGCGGCCACACCGTTTCTGATCGTCAGCCGCCCCGACGATCGGGAGACCTTCATTCAGACCTATCGCGACGGGTCGATGGCCTACACGCTGGAAATCCACGACAGCGCGCACACCGACCATTTCTTCGCGGCGGCGTTCTCGGATTCCAGCCTCGTCGCGCGGTTGATCTGGGAGTGGGCCAACGACGACTGGTCGACGCTGGACCGGGTGGAATGGATTCGCGAAGAGAAATAAGCCGGAATCAGGAGTGGCCGGGCAGCACGCAGGCGGTGTCCAGGCCGAGCACGTGATTCAGCCGACCGAACGCCAGCCAGGAACCGATGCTCATGCTGAGTTCCACGATCTCGGTCTGGCTGTAGTGCGCCTTCATCCGTGCCCAGAATTCCTCGTCCAGATTGTGGTGGTCGGTGGCGTAGCGTTCGGCGTATTCGGCTGCGAGCCTGGTGCGTTCGTCGAAGGCGTCGGTGGTGCGCCACGCGGTCACCGCGTCGGCGAACTCCTCCTCGACCTTCACGCCGTCGCGCTCGGTGCGCCAATCCAGACAGAACACGCAGCCGTTGATCTGGGCGATGCGCAGCCGGGCGGCCTCGAACTCGCGCAGGCCGAGCGTGCTGTGTTCGTACACCGCGAGCGAGAAGCCGGACGCGGCGATCCCGATGCCGGGGACCATCTCGCCCCACACGTAGCCGATGGGATCCTTGCCCTGGGGAACGTCGACGATCATGAATGCTTCCTTCCGAGTTTGCCGACCGCTGGGCGCAGCGGGACGTCGAGTGCGTCGTAGAGACCTGGCTCGGCGGCCACCAGCCAGTCGATCGCGCCGACCAACCTGCCCACCGCCGTGGCGTTGCCGCCCGCGGAGCGATTGCCGCCCTCGTCGGTGGCCTCGACCGTCACCTCGATGCGCGGGCGGCCCTCGATGATCACCCGGTGCGCGCCGTCACCGTCTGGCGGTGTCGGCCAGTCCGGCGCGCACGAGGCGTGGATGCGGGTGACGTGCTCGACGACGATGCGCGGTTCCCCGTCGACGATGCCCTGCACCTCGAAACGCACCGCGCCCTGGGTGCCTTCGGCGAACTCGCCCATCTTCGCCGTCCGCACAGTGGTCTCCAGCGCGCGCCGGTCCAGGGTCTCGCGGATCTCGTCGAGTTCAACGCCGAGCGCGCGGGCCATCAGCCGAACCTGCCCGCCCCACACCATGGTCGGCACCGTCGGGGCGAGCATCGGCGGTTGGTAGTCCATCGGCTGGCCCATGCCGACCAGGTAGCGCACCGAGTCGGGCTGGTCGTAGGTGGTGTAGTCGAAGATCTCCTGGCAGCGCACCACGTCCACGGTGCTCGCGAGGCCGCTGATCAGCAGCGGCAGCACATCGTTGCCCCAGCCGGGATCGACGCCGGACACGAACAGCGAACCGCCGCCCTCGTCGATGGCGGCGAGCACGGGTTCGCGCAATTCCGTTGGCGCGCTTCGCGGGTCGTAGAGCGCGTAGAGCGCCGGGGTGACCACGACCGCACCCGCGCGGATGGCGCGCACGATGTCGGCGAGGGCTTCGGCGGGACGGATATCGCCCGACGCGGCGTAGACGACCGCGCGCGGACGAGCGGCGAGGACCGCGTCGATGTCGTCGGTGGCCGCGATGCCCAGCTCGCGGTCGAGTTCGGCGAGCGCGCCCGCATCGCGCCCGACCTTGGCGGGATCGTGGACGAGCACGCCGGTGAGATCCAGCGCCGGATGGGCATCGACGGCACGGATGGCGGCACGGCCGACATTGCCGGTGCCCCAGACGATCGTGGGGATCATCGCGCGAGCATAGCAAGCGCTTGGTTCGGTGTCCGGGGGTTGACGAGATCGCCCTCACTTCGGTGGGCGGGATCGCGTCTCGTAGGGTAACGTGAGCGCTAGTCGCCGCCCCGTGGGCGCGCATTCGCCGTTCGGCATCTTCGAATCGAAGAGAAATTAGCTGTAACCCTGGGTTACATGTAACTGTAAGTTACACATATTTCGACCCTTTCCCGCGCATCCGAAATCCCTTCCGGAGCGGGCAAAGAACTCATCTTCGTAACAGTCCTGCGCGGGATGCCTGATCTGCCCCGTATTGGACCGCCGACGGCCCGCGCGACTAGTACGGTATAGCCCGCCGTGAGGCGCAGACGTAGGACGAGCATCCGGCGGGAAGGCGGGACGCCAGCATATGAACGAGCCGTATTCGCAGTGGCATGCCCAGAATTCGGCCCCCGACCTCCCTCTCGCCGCGCTCTACAAGTCCGCCGACCCGATCCGCTGGAACGGCAGCATGGTCTATCCGATGTACACCGAGCAGTTCGGGCGTACCACCACGCTGCTCAGCATGACGCTGCTGTCCGCGGTGCCGCCCGCCGGACTACGCGGGCACGGAATCGGTCTCTCGGTGGTCGGTGGCTACATCGACCTCGAAGGACGCCGGCTCGCGGGCATCGACGTGTGGAGCGACGCGCTCGCCCGCGGCACCACCGTCACCCTCACGCCCACCGGCCCCGACGCGCTGTTCACCCTCACGCCCGTCTGGGTGGACCAGTCCGGCGTGCAGCGCTCGTGGATGGGCAACTACGGCATCCTCGTCGAGGACACGCCGGACGGCCGGATCGCGCTGTGGTGCAGCGTCGGCGAGGGTCCGCCGAACTTCGCCAACCTGGTCGTCGGTCTCGGCACCGCGGCCGCTCCCGTTATCGCTACCCCGAAAGAACCTGTGGCAGAAACGATTACGAACACCGAAACGCCGACCGCCGCGACGCCGAGCTCGCCGCCGTACCCCAACGGCACGCCGGCCGGATACGCCGCGACGTCGTCTCCCGCAGGCGCCGCCCCGAGGAGCGCCACAACCGCTGCGGCGCAGGCGTATTCGCCGTCGGCCGCGCCGGAAGCGGGAACGGACGCGTCCGCCGAACAGAATGGTGGATGGTCGACCGGGGCCGATACCGTCGCGCCTTCGGTCGGTGAACTCGGCGAACAGCGGCCCGTCGAACGCGGAGCCGAGACCGGATATCGCGGCGCGCTCTACGATCTCGGCGTCGCCATGTTCGGCCGCGGCGAAGAAGAGCAGGCCTGCGGACTGTGGGCGCAGGCGGCCTCGGCCGGGCACCCCGGCGCCGGATACGACCTCGGCGTCGTGCTGTTCCGGCGCGGTGATCTCGCGGGCGCCGAGGGCTGGTGGCGCACGGCCGCCGAACTACGCGACCTGCGCGCGATGGCCGGGCTCGCCGAACTCCTCGACCGGCGCGGTGATCACGCGGAAGCGCGAATGTGGCGCGCACGCGCTGCCGACGAGCGGGCCGCCGAAGCGGGCCAGCCCGTCGGGCCCTACTGAACCGCTTCGAGTTCCTCCCGCACCCGCGTCAGCGCGAAACCGAGCGGGTTGGCTCCGTGCCAGCGCGTCGGTTCGATCAGGTCCGGATGATCGGCGCTGCGTACGCCATTCGATTCCTCGCGGCCGGGCCGCGAAAAAGAAGTGGCACCGGGTCCGGGTGGATCGCTAGGTTGGCGGCCATGGGAGGTCCAGGTATCAACGGAGCGTGCGCGGTGGGCACGTACTTCATTCGGCTGCGCGCGGAGGCCTGGGCCTAGCCAGCGCACCGCTCCGGCATCACTTCGATCCGGCTTCTTCGGCGCCGAGCCGAGCCCGCTCTTTCGGGCTGAGGACGCGCCGCCCGACGACCGCGGACGCGGTCCGTCGACTGTGCCCTGGCATGGGTCCGGGCGAATCACCTTTTCCTGATTCGGCCACTCCGTTCGGAGGACACCCATGTCCCGCAATCGTTTCCTGCCGCGCGCCCGCGACGCGCGCGGCCATTCCGGCGTCGGCCCGCGCAAGCGGCTGAGCCAGAACTTCCTCGTCGACGCGGGCACCGCCCGACTGCTGGTGCACGCGTCGGGTGTCGGCCCCGAGGATCTCGTGCTCGAGATCGGTCCCGGCGCTGGCATGCTGACGCGTCAGCTGGCGTCGACGGCCGGTCGCGTGCTGGCCTACGAGATCGACCCGCGCTACGCGGCGCTGCTGCGCAAGCGCTACGCGGGCGACGCGACGGTCCGCTGCTTCCATGCGGACTTCCGGTCGGTGACACCGCCGCGCGAGGCGTTCGCGGTCGTCGCCAACATTCCGTACGCCAGCACCACCGACATCGTCCGCTGGTGCCTCGCCGCGCGGCATATGACCTCGGCGACCCTGCTGACCCAATGGGAGTTCGCCCGCAAGCACTCCGGCGACTACGGCCGCTGGAGCAAGCTGGCCGTCACACACTGGCCGACCACCGAGTTCGCGATGGGTCCGCGCGTCGACCGCACCCGCTTCCGTCCCGTCCCGCGGGTCGACTCGGCGGTGCTGCACCTGCGCAACCGGTCGCGGCCGCTGCTCGCGAAGGAGGCCCTGCCCGGCTACCGGCGCTTGGTGGAACTGGGCTTCTCCGGCGTCGGCGGGTCGCTGGCGGCGTCCCTGGCGAGGGAGTTTCCGGCCCGCCGGGTGCGTCGGGCGTGCCGAAGCGCGGGCGTGCCCGCCGACGAACCGGTGGGGACCGTGGACCCGGATCGCTGGATCGCGCTCTACACGTCGTTGTCCTGACGTGGACGGTGCCGTCGAGCGGCTGGCAGAGGCTCACGGGTCGCTCGAGGTACCACTCGGTCGGTTTTCTGGGAACGGCGCCCGACCAAGTCGATCTCGTTCCAGAATGCGCGGATCAGCGCCCCGCCCCGGCGTTAGTATGCGCACATGGCGCACCCCGCTACACCGGTACCGGGGGCGACGGTCGCAACGGGCTCGTCGCCCGCCGCGGCCGGGCGCGGTACCGGGGTCGCGGAGGTGGTCGCGCGGTTCGAGGAGGCGTGGCGGGACGCGCCGACACCGCCGAACCTGCCCGCCTTCCTGCCCGACTCCCCCGCCATCCGCCGGGTGTCGTTGATCGAGCTGATCAAGGTCGACCTCGTCAACAGGTGGTCGCGCAACACCGAACCCAAGCGGCTCGCCGAATACGTCGAGGAACTACCCGAGCTGAGCACCTGGCCGTTGCCGCCGGATCTCATCTACGAGGAGTTCCACGTGCGAAGACAGGCGGGCAGCTCGGTGCAGGTCGGCGAGTACACCGCCGCGTATCCCGCGCAGGCCCAAGAGCTTTCGGAGATGCTGGCGACCGACGACTACCACAGCACCATGCTGACCGCGGCCACCGAACCGGTCCGCCTCGACGATGTCGACGTCGGCCAGCGCATCGATGACTTCGACCTGATGACCAGCCTCGGCCGCGGCGCCTTCGCCCGGGTGTTCCTGGCCAGGCAGCGGTCCATGCAGCGGTTGGTCGCGGTGAAGATCTCGCACGACAAGGGCGCCGAGCCGCAGACGCTGGCCCAGCTCGACCACGAGTACATCGTGCGGGTCTTCGACCAGCGCGTGCTGCCCGACCGCCACCTGCGCCTGCTGTACATGCAGTACGTGCCGGGCGGCACGCTGTTCTCGGTGCTGGAGCGGGTGCGCGCGACGCCGCCCGGCGAGCGCGGCGGAGCGCTGCTGCTCGAGGTCGTCGACGCGGTGCTGGCGGACAAGGGCGAGATCACGCCGGTCGAGTCGTCGGTGCGTACCGAGCTGGCCACCCTGTCGTGGCCGGAGACCATCGCCTGGCT
Source organism: Nocardia amikacinitolerans NBRC 108937 (assembly GCF_001612615.1). Taxonomy (GTDB): domain Bacteria; phylum Actinomycetota; class Actinomycetes; order Mycobacteriales; family Mycobacteriaceae; genus Nocardia; species Nocardia amikacinitolerans. Next base: position 67,873 of record NZ_BDAU01000001.1, read on the forward strand.
CGGCCGCCGACTGGCCGAAGCGCTCGACTACGCGGGCCGCTGCGGCGTGCTGCACCGCGACATCAAACCCGCCAACGTTCTGCTCACCGCGGAAGGCGTCCCGAAGCTCGCCGACTTCAACATCAGCTTCAGCGGCAACGTGTCCGGCGCGAGCCCGGTGGCCTATTTCGGCGGTTCGCTGGCGTACATGTCGCCGGAACAGCTGGCGGCGGTGCATCCCGACAAGCAGGCCACGGCCGCCGATCTCGACACCCGCAGCGACCTGTACTCGCTCGCCGTTGTGTTGTGGGAGCTGCTGACCGGACACAAACCGTTCCACGACGACGCGGTGACCGGCGGCGACCGCACCACTTTGGACGGCATGCTCGATCGCCGCGCGGCGGGCCCGGACGCGCTGCCCTACGAGGACCTGCCGCCGGATTGCCCCGCCGCGCTGCGCCGCGCGCTGGTGCGCGCCCTCGAACCCGATCCCGACCGGCGTTGGGCCTCCGGTGCGGAAATGGCCCAGCAACTGGACGTCTGCCTGGACGCCCGCGCCCGCGACCTGGTCGATCCGCCTCCCGGCAGCTGGCGGTCGCGTGCCTGGCAGCTGATGATTCCGGTCATGGCGGGCGCGATCGGCGTCCCGAACTGGTTCGCCATCTGGTACAGCTACCAGCACAACCGGACGCTGATCATCGACAAACTGGACGAGAACGCCCAGGACCAGTTCCGCCAGATCGCGCTGAACGCCTACGGTTTGTGCTTCCTGATCGGCTTCATCGTCACCAACGTGCTCATCGCCGATCTGTTGCCGATCGCCTTCGGACTGCAAAGAGGACGCGAGTACGACGCCGCTCGGCTCGCCAAAGCGCGTTCGGACACTTTGCAACTCGCCCTGCGCAACGTGCTGACCTGCTTCGGGCTGTGGGTGTTGTCCGGCATCGTCGTCCCTGTGACGGTCCAGGCCTCGGGCAGTCAGCTCAGCGCGGAGGCCTACCTGCACTTCTTCGTCACCCAGATCGTGTGCGGCGCCATCGCGATGGCCTACCCGTACTTCCTGGTCAGCTTCTACGCGGTGCGCGGCTTGTATCCGAGGTTCCTGCCGCACGGCGGACTCGGCATCGCGGACGCCACCCAGCTCGAGCAACTGGACCGGCGCAGCACCTACTTCCTCGCCATCGCCGCCGCGGTGCCGCTGCTCGGCGTCGCGGGCGCGACCTTCATTCCCGCCGAGGACATTCCGTCGGTCATCGTGGCGCTGCGGGTGCTGTGTGTCGGCAGCGCCGCGGCCTTCGTCGGCGTGTACTGGTTGTTCCGCATGCTGGAGAAGGACCTGGCCGCGCTGGAGCGCATCGTCGCGCGGTGATCAGCCGGGCCGGACGAGCGCGCGCTTGACGATCTTGCCCGTCGCGTTGCGGGGCAGCGCCTCGAGGAACGTCACGTCGCGCGGCACCGAGAAGCGGCTGAGCCGGTGCCGGATGTAGTCGCGCACCATTTCGCGATCCATTCGGGAACCGTCCCTGGTGACAACGAACGCCGCGAGCCGCTGCCCGAATTCGCGGTCCGGCACGCCGACCACGGCGACCTCGCTGACCTGCGGCAGGCGCAGCAGCGCCTCCTCGACCGGGCGCGGGAAGACGTTCTCACCGCCGGAGATGATCATCTCGTCGTCCCGGCCCGCGACGTACAGCAGGCCGTCGGCATCGACGTAGCCGAGATCGCCGGTGTCGAGCATGTCGCCCGCTTCGGTGGGCGGCGCGGCATCGGTGTAGCCGTCGAAGAGCATGTGGTTGTTGACGAAGATGCGGCCGGTGACCCCGCGCGGCACCGGACGCAGATCCGGGTCGAGCACCGCGACCTTCGTACCGAGCGGTGGGCGGCCCGCGGTGGTCGGCGCGGCGCGCAGGTCGGCGGGATCGGCGATCGTCGCCCAGGACACCTCGGTGGAGCCGTAGACGTTGTAGAGGACGTCGCCGAAGGCGTCCATGAACCGCAGCACCGCCGAACCGTCCAGTGGCGCACCGCAGCTGGCGACGATCCGCAGGCTGGAGGTGTCGTAGCGGGCGCGCACGTGCGCGGGCAGGTCGAGGATCCGGTTCACCATCACCGGGACCACGACCATCGCGCTGACCCGGTACTGCTCGATCAGTCGCAGGCATTCCTCGGCGTCGAAACGTTCGGTGAGCAGCACGCTCGCCCGGATCGGTGTGCTGATCTGCAAGGCGGCCAAACCCCAGGTGTGAAACAGCGGCGCGGGCAGCAGCATCGTCTCGTCCATCCGGAACGGGATGCGCGAGAGCAGGGCGGCGACGGTGCCGAAACCCTTGGGCTGCGGTCGTCGTGCGCTCTTCGGTGTGCCGCTGGTGCCGGAGGTCAGCACGATCAGGCGGCCGGGTCGGTCCGGTCTGGTGAAGGGCGGGGTGTCCCAGGCGACCAGATCGTCGACCGTCGCCGGACCGCCCTGGTACGGGTCGGAGGTGGAGTAGCGCGGCAGCTCAGGCGATATCGAGCGCAGCAGCGGCTCGAACTCGTCGTCGCGGAATACCGCGGCCAGATCGTGCTTCTCGATCACCTCGCGAATCTGGCGCGCGGAAAGCCCGGTGTTCAGCAGTAGGGCGTCGACGCCGACCTTGCCCGCGGCGACCATGCACTCCACCATCGCGGCGCTGTTGCGCGAGAGCACCCCGATCGCGCTGCCCTCCCCCATGCCCAGCGCGACCAGCGCACCGGCCAGCCGATGGGTGCGGCTGTGCACTTCGGCGAAGCTGTAGGTGGTGCGGGCGTCGATGAGCGCGGGCCGCTGCGGGGTGTACGCCGCGGCGGCCGCGTAGCCGCCCGCCAGGGTGAAGCCCCATTTGGCCAGTCCGCCCAGCTGTTTCAGCCCGCGGTCGGGGCGGTAGCTGCGCACCACGCCCGTGCTGACCAGCTGGCGCGCGACGCCGATCTGCAAGCGTGCCGGGGAATCCTCGCCGTTGACCAGCACCGAGGTCGGCGCGCCGCGCACCGCGTCGGCGATCCGGTCCAATCCGGCGCTGGTCCAGGCGATCACCGCCGATTTGTCGAACGCGGCGATGCTCGGATGCACCCGCCCGAGACCCACGTAGGTCACGGTCACCCTGGTGCGTTCTTTGTTGCCGCGCAAGCGAACCGAGGCGAATCCGCCCGCGCCCGGACATTGGAATTCGAGAATTTCGCGTTCCCGCGCGACAACCAGATGAATGGGCGGTACGGTGATCTCGGTGTCGGGCCCACCGGCGCGAACTATCAGAATGGTTTGCGTTTCTGATGTTTCGGCGCGCTCACAGGATCCGACCCCCTGGAACATTCGCGCGTAGGTCTGCGTCTCGGTGAGCAGATCCCACAGTGCCGTGCGGTCGACTGCGTACTCGGCATCTACGGTGATGACATCGGTAACCAACTGTGTGCATTTCTCTCCGGCCCACCCGTGTGCGCGGGTCGGCGTGATCACGTATTTGTACCGACAGGTAACAGTTAGGTCAAGGCCCGGTGGATCCGCCGGACGCGCCGGTGACTTTCCGGTCAAACGTCCAATTATGGGAATCCGTCCCGCATTCCGTGCGGACCTGCACAATGTGATCGAGAAAGCCTTCGCGGCCCACCGCGGTCGAGGGGGCCGCACGACGGGAGTTTCAATGACCGCCAGAGCCCACCTGGAGCGCGAATTGGGTGGACCGTTCGCGGCCCTCGATCTGCTCACCGAGCCGGAGATCGACGAACTCGCCGCGACGGTCGACGCCGCGCTGCGCACCGAGACCGCAACCCTCGCCGACTCCGTGGACGCGGTGATCGGCGCGCTGCCGTGGCCGCTGCGGACGGCGGCGAAGAAGATCATGTTCGGAAACCGGCTCGGCTGATGACCGACCTGGTCACCAGGGCTCAGCTCGTCCTGCTCGCCCGCACGCTGCACGTCCCCGCCGAACGTCTCGCGCACCTCGAAAAGCTGGGCGCCGCAAGGCTGCACGAACTGCAACAGCGCATCGCACGCCGGATCTTCGACGAGCACACGGCCACCTTCCGCCGCGTCGGCATGCTGGTTCCGGTGATCCCGCTGAGCATTTCGCTACCGCTGGTCCAGCGCATGGTGCCGCCGATGATGGCGGGCCGCGCCGCGGGCGCGGTGGGCGTCGAGCATCCGAAGAAGGCCGCGGAGGCGCTCGGCATGCTGGACGTCTCCTACGCCGCCGACTGCGCGCCGTATTTGGATCCGCGCACGGTCGGCGAACTTGCCGATGTCGCACCGCCGGGGCCGGTCGTCGCGATCACCAACGAGCTGCTGCGCCGGGGCGACTACGTCACCGCGGGTCCGTTCCTCGCCTACGCCACGCCCGCGCTCATTCGTGCGGTCGAGGCGGGCGTGCACGACGACGAGGGCATGATCCGCTCGGCCGCCTACGCGTACTCGAGCGCGAGCATCAGCGCCGTCATCCGGCAGATGCTGCACGGTCCTGCGCAACGCATCCCGCGCCTTGCCGCCACCCTGCTGTCCGGTTCCGCGGAGCTGCGGCTGACGGCGCTCTCGGTCTTCGCGCGCTGCGACGAGGACGTGATCGCCGCGCTTGGCGACGTCCTCATCGATGTCGGCACCGTCGAGCAGAACGGTGACCTCGTCCGTGTCGCGGTCGAGGCGGGCGCGATCCGCGAATTGCTCACGCTGGTCGGGCATCTCGGCCCTTCGGCGCTGGACACGCTGGCCGCCAACCCGGTGACCGCCGACCACGGCGTCATGTCGGCGCTGGTGGCGGCGACCGCCGAACGGCCGGAGGCCGCGACACTGCGCGGACTGGTGAATCTGCTGGAGCGCGCCGACACCGAGACGACGCGTCGGTGGGGCAGGCGACTGTTCGAGTCGGCGGTGCTCGGAGAGTTGCCCGCGCTCGTCACCGAGGCCCGGCTGTGGCCCGCGCTGCTGCGGATACTGGCCGAGATCGACGGTGAAACGCAGACCCGCCTCGGCGAGGAGTGGGCGAAACTGCCTCTCGCGGACCGCGAGACGCTCGAACGGCGGGTCAGCGAACTGCGCCTGGACACCCGCCTCGCCACTCTGACGGTCACCATGAACATCTACGGCTGAGGTCGTTCCACACAACACCGCGCCGTGCGCATCCCCTGAGAGATGCGCACGGCACGGTATCGAAATCCCGCACGTCGCTGTGCGGGATCCCGCCGCGGTGCCGACCCGACATCACACACCGCGGCGTCGTGTCACCGGCTACACGGGGGTGAAATCCCGGCTGCCGATGTAGCTGGGTCGCCGTCCCGGCGCGGCGAACGGTTCCTCCAGGGGGTTCTCCACGCTGTTGAACACCAGGAAGATGTTCGAGCGCGGGAAGGGAGTGATGTTGTTGGACGAGCCGTGCATGATGTTCGAGTCGAACAGCAACGCCGACCCCGCCCGACCGGTGAACTGCACGATGCCGTGCTTGCTCGCGAGCGTCGCGATGTCATCGGTGGTGGGAACGCCGATCTCCTGCTCCTGCAACGACTCCCGGTAGTGCTCGGCGGGCGTGCTGCCCTGGCACGGCACGAAGGTGCGGTGCGAGCCGGGCATCACCATCAGGCTCCCGTTGACCGGATGGTTGTCGGTCAACGCGATCGACAGGCTCACCGCGCGCGGGCTCGGCATGCCGTCCTCGGCGTGCCAGGTCTCGAAATCCGAGTGCCAGTAGAACCCAGTGCCGCGAAAACCGGGCATGTAGTTGATCCGGGTCTGATGCAGATAGACATCCGACCCGAGCACCTGCCTGGCCAGCCCGGCCACCCGCGATTCGCGCACCAACTCGGCGACCGCGTCGCTGAGCTTGTGCACCTCGAAGATGGACCGGACGCGCCGCGACGCCTTCTCCACGATCAGCCGGTCGTCGTCGGCCAGCGCCCGATCGGCGGCGAGCCTGCCGATCTCGGCGCCGAACAGGGCCACCTCGTCGGCGCTGAGCAGGTCCTCGACGACCGCGAATCCGTCGCGATCGAAGGTGGCCAGCTCCTCGGTCTCGATCGTCCCCCACACGGTGGGGTCGGGTCGCTCGATGTGCCGTACGCGCGCGCCGGTTCGGGTGGGGTACCGATCGATGCGCTCGACCTCGTCGCGCTCGATGGTCTGTGGCAACACTTCTCGCCGCTCCTTTCAGCCGATCGGCGCCGCGATCAGCGGGTAGACGCCGTTGCTGTCGTGAACCTCCTGCCCGGTGACCGGCGGGTTGAACACGCACATCATCCGCATGGTGCTGCGCACCTCGAGCCGGTGGCGTTCGTTGCCGTCGAGCAGGTACATGGATCCGGGGCCGAGTTCGTAGGTGACGTCGTTGTCCAGGTCCGTGAGCGTGCCCTCGCCCTCGATCAACCACACCGCCTCCACGTGGTGGCGGTAGTGGAACTCGTGCACGGTCCCGGCCTCGATGGTGGTCTCGTGGAAGGAGAAACCGACGCCGTCGCCGCCGAGCACGATCCGCTTGCTGCGCCAGCCCTCGCCGGCGACGTCGCGTTCGGTGCCGGTGATCTCCGCGGTGCTGCGCACGATCACCGGAGCTCACCGCCCTCGGCCGGGCCGCGGTGGTGCAGGCGGCCCCAGCCGGTGCACACCGTGTCGATGGCGCCGGTGAGCAGCTGCAGGCCGTGGTCGAGCTCCTCGTCGCTGATCGTCAACGGCGGCAACAGCTTCACCACCTCGTCGGTGGAACCGGAGGTCTCCACCAGCAGGCCGCGCTCGAAGGCCACCTGGCAGACCTTGCCCGCCTGCGACGGATCGTCGAAGGCGATGCCGTGCACCAGGCCGCGGCCGCGGGTGGACAGGCCGGGGAAGTGCGCGGCCGCCTCGCCGAGCGCCGTCGCGATGCGCTCGCCCTTGGCGTGGGTGGCGCGCTCGAGGGTGTCGTCGGACCAGTAGTGCTGCAGCGCGGTCTGCGCGGTGACGAAGGCGGGGTTGTTGCCGCGGAAGGTGCCGTTGTGCTCGCCGGGCGACCACTGGTCCAGCTCGGACTTGAAAAGCACAAGGGCCATGGGCAATCCGTAGCCGCCGATGGACTTCGACAGCGTCACGATGTCGGGGGTGATGCCTGCGACCTCGAAGGAGAAGAACGGGCCCGTCCGGCCGCAGCCCATCTGCACGTCGTCGACGATCAGCAGGATCTCGCGCTCCTCGCACAGCTTCGCCAGGTGCCGAAGCCATTCGGCGCGAGCGACATTCACGCCGCCCTCACCCTGCACGGTCTCGACGATGACCGCGGCGGGACGGTCGAAGCCCGAGGAAGTGTCGTCGAGCACCCGCTCCATCCACTGGAAGTCGGCGGTGGTGTTGTCGAAGTAGCCGTCGTAGGGCATGTGCGCCGCGTGCACCAGCGGCACACCCGCGCCCGCGCGCTTGGCGGCATTGCCGGTCACCGACAGTGCGCCGAGGGTCATGCCGTGGAAGGCGTTGGTGAAGCTGAGGATGGTTTCCCGGCCGGTCACCTTGCGGGCAAGCTTGAGCGCCGCCTCTACGGCGTTGGCGCCGGTCGGGCCGGGGAACTGGACCTTGTAGTCGAGGCCGCGCGGCGCGAAGACCGTATCGCGCAAAGTTTCCAGCAGCTTGCGCTTGGCCGCGGTGGACATGTCCAAGCCGTGCGTGATGCCGTCGCTCGCGATGTAGTCCAGCAGCGGCTGCTTGAGGATCGGGTTGTTGTGGCCGTAGTTCAGCGCGCCGGCGCCCGCGAAGAAGTCGAGGTAGTCCTTGCCTTCCTCGTCGCGCAGCCAGGCGCCCTTCGCGGTGGTGAACACGGTCGGCCAAGCACGGCAGTAGCCGCGCACGTTCGACTCGAGCGACTCGAAGACGGTGGTTTCGGCGGTGATCATCGAAGCTCCTTCTCAGGCTTTCGCTGCGCGGTCGGCGCGATGCGATAGAGGTCTTCTGCGGCGTGGTCGTCGGGGAAGACGCCAGGGTCGAACAAAGGGCGCTTGGTCATTCGCGCGCCGCGACGGCGGGCCACCGCCGCGAACATCGCGACCGAGGCGGGATTGTCCGGCGAGATGGTGGTTTCCAGCGCCGTGACCCCGTGCGGGGCGACGGTGTCGAGCAGGTGCTCGATGAGCGCGGTGCCGGTGCCACGGCCACGCTCGCTGTGCGAAACCGCCACCTGCCAGACGAATACGGTGTCCGGAGCCTGCGGTCGCAGGTAGCCGATGACGAAGCCGACGACCCTGCCGTCCACCTCGGCGACCACCGTCGTGCCGGGGAAATCCCGACACCACAGCAGGTACGCGTAGCTCGAGTTGGTGTCGAGCACGTGCGAATCCTTCGCGATCCGCCAGATCTGGGCGGCGTCGCCCAGCTTCGGCGGGCGCAGGAGTGGAGCGCCGATGCGGTCGGATCTGCGCCACGCCGTATCGGCGCGATCGATCGTTTCCGTGGACAAGGTTGGCAGTGACATACAACTCCCAGGTCGGGTCTGCAGTACTTATCCAGGCTTACGGACCAACTTTGAGCTGAAGTGGTCGATCTCTTTGCGGTTGTATTACGAACAGATCACGAGGCAAAACATAATGTGATCAACGTTGCACGTCGAGGCGATATCCGAGCCCGCGCACAGTCACCACGACGCACGGATCCGAGGGGTCGCGCTCGATCTTCGTTCGCAGTCTGCGCATATGGACGTCTACAATGCGCTCGTCGCCGAAAAATCCGTCGTCCCACACACGTTCGAGTAGCAGGGCGCGGCTGAGCACGCGGCCTGGTGATTCGGCGAGTTCGCAGAGGAGTCGAAATTCGGTGATCGTCAGACGAATTTCCTCGTCGCCGCGGCGTACCGCGCCGCCGTCTTTGTCGAGGACGAGCGGCGCGCCCGGATACGCGTCGAGCACCATTTCTCGTGGCACTTCGCGTTCGGCGGCCAATCGCGCCCTGCGGCGCAGTGCGCGCATACGCGCGGAGATTTCCTTGATTTCGAAGGGCTTGGTGACGAAATCGTCGGCGCCCGCCTCGAGCGCGGCGACCACGTCGTGCGTGTCGTCACGCGAGCTGATCACGATGATCGGGACGTCGTGGTCGCGGCGGATCTCCCGGATGCAGTCGAAGCCGTCCATGCCGCCGAGCATCAGTTCCACGATCATCACGTCCGGGGCGCCGTTGCTGCGCAGATGCGTCAGCGCGTCCTCGGCTTCGTTCGCCTCGGCGACGTCGTAGCCTTCGTCCTCCATGGCCATCCGCAGCGCGCCGCGGATCTGGTCGTCGTCGTCAACGATCATCAGGTTCGCGCTCAAGACCTCATCCCTTGCAGACAGGCGGAAGCGCGGCGTGATGCGGAAATCGCATGCCCAGACGACGCGACAGTCCGCTTCGAGCAGCTTGCCGACCACACGAATACCCGTACCGACCGCTCGGTAAACATCGGGTGGCCCGAGGGGTGCCGCTCCATTCGAGTACCCACCCTTACCCGCGGGCGCGGCGATGGCAAATCGTCAGTGATCCTCGCCACGTCGTTCCCGCGGCGTGAACCGGCCGAACAGCGCCGTCGGGACCGCTTTCGCGCTGTTTGCCCGCTGCACTGCCGGGTAGCTGACCGGTATGGGCTTATCGGTGCGCAAAATCGTGTTCAACCCCCTGGTCTCCTCGGTCGCGGGCACGGCGGTCGACGTCGCACGATCCGGGGCGGGGCTCGCCTTCGACACGGGCATGAAAGCCGCCACCGTCCCGATCCGCGTCGCCGAGACCGGTGTGCGCGCCGCCGTCGCTGGCGCGGAGTTGATGCTCCCCGACGCCGCGGGCCACCTGCGCGACGATCTGGCCGACTTGGTCGACCCGCACACCGGCCGAACTCACCGCCGGATCGCGGTGACCGAGGACCGCGCGACCGTCGAGGTGCGCGGCCTGACCGACGCGGACAACCCGGCCATCACCAAGGCACTCGCCAAGCGACTCGACCGGCTGCGCGCGGTGCGCTGGTGGGAGGTCAACGCGGTCACCGGACGGGTGGTCGCGGCGCTGGCCAACGGCGCGGCGGATCTGCCCGCGCTGCTCGCCGAGGTGGAACGAACCGAGCGCGAGACCGCGGTCGCCGACCGGGAGTGGAACCGCCGCGCCGAGTTCCCGTCGGATCGAGAACCCTTGCTGGTGGCCGGGATTCAGGTCGCCGGGGATCTGTTCGCGATGGCCGTCGCGACCACGAGCTGGCTGCTGCCGGTCAAGCCGCCGGTGCGCGTGCTGCGCTCGGTGGCCGCGTTCACCGACGCCCAGCCGCGGCTGCGGCGCGCGCTGGAAGATCGATTGGGCCGTCCGAGAACGGATCTGGTGCTCAGCACCGCGACGGCGATCGGCAACGCGGTCGGCAACACGCCCGCGGCGGGCATGGCGAATCTGTTCGTCGACACGGTGCAGCGGACCATGGTGCTGACCGAGGTCGTGGCACGGCGCGCTCAGTGGCGCGACTGGGAGTGCGAACTCACCAACCATGAGGCGCTGGCCGTCGACGAGCCGTTGCCGGAGCACTCCAGGCCCGTCGATCTGCCGCGCGGACCGGTGGAGCGGGTCGCCGACGAGGCCTCGGCGGGCGCGCTGCTCAGCGCGGCCGCGTTCGGCGCGTCCCGGCGCGGGGGCGCGGCGACGGAGGCGCTCGAGCTCGGCGCGCCCAAGGCCGCCCGCGCGACGCGGGAGGCCTTCGCCGCGGCTGTCTCGACGACCCTGTCGCGCGCGGGCGTGCTGACCCTGGAACCGGTCGTGTGGCGTCGATTGGATCGCCTCACCGCGGTGGTGGTGGACGGCGAATCCTTGCTCACCTCGCGCCGCCTGGTGCTCGCGGCCGAGGCCATCGACCCGCGCTGGCGGGACCCGCGCAGGCGTCGGCGGCGGAAGAGCGCCGACCGGACGGACAGCTCGTCCGATACCGCGGGGCGAGTGTCGACCAACGGGTCGAGGCCCAGGCACGACGAACTCGATGAGCAGGTGAAGGCCGACGAGGAGCGGGCCGCGGCCCACGTGTGGAGCGCCGCACAGCGCCTGCTGCGGTCCGTGGACGGCTCGGACGACGAAGCGGGCCCTGGTGATGTGCACGGGTTGCGCTTGGTCCAGCCCAAGAGCGGAGCGCCGGATCGCGGCGTCACGGTGCGCCCGGTCTGGCGCGAGCTGCGCGACGGCGACCGGCCGGTCGGCCGGGTCCTGATCGGGCGCGAGCTGGACCGTCGCGCGCACGCCGTGCTCGGCGCCGCGCGCACCGCGGGCCTGCGGGTGACGCTGGTCGGCGGCGAGGACGTCGCGGAATTGCGCTCCCTCGCCGACGAATTCGTCTCCGCAGGGGTGTCGATGAGCAAGCTGGTGAACGGCGCGCAGCAGGACGGTCACGTCGTCGCGGTGCTGAGTCCGCGCGCGCACAAGGCGCTGGCCTGGGCTGACGTGGCGATCGGTGTCTGCGCGGGCGACTGCGAGTCGATGCGGCCGCCGTGGAGTGCCGACCTGATGTGCCGCGATCTGAGCCAGGCCCAGCGGGTGCTTGCCGCAGTGGTCCCGGCCAGGCAGGCCAGCGAGCGCGGCCGCGCGCTGGCGCTGTCGGCGTGCGCGCTCGGCGGACTGCTGTTGGCGACCGGTCCTGCGCGGCGCGGACGCAGCTCGCCGATGGTCACCGCGCACTTCGTCGGCCTGGTCAACGGTGCGTTCGCGGGGTGGCAGGCCGTGCGCGGCGAGCCGCGCACCACCCTGGCGCCGCTGCTGCCGTGGAACGCGCTCGAACCCGACGAGGTGCTCTCCCGGCTACCGGAGCCGCAGGCGCTGGACGCGCGGGTCAGCGAGGCATCGCGCACGCCCGCGCTGCTCGCGCCCTTCGCGTCGGTGATCTCGTTCGCCGGGCAGCTTCGCCGTGAGCTGGCCGACCCGCTCACGCCCATCCTCGGTGTCGGCGCGGTCGCCACCGCCATCCTCGGCTCCCCCTCCGACGCCTTGCTGCTCTCCTCGGTGCTGACCGTGAACGCGTTGGTCTCCGCGCGGCAACGGCAGAAGGCGGAGAACGCGCTGCACCAGCTGATCGCCGAAGAAGAGGTGACCGCCCGGCTGCTGGATCGCGCCGTGGTCGGCGAGGGCGGCACCGAGCCGGACGCCGACGCCGACGAGCGGATCGTGCCCGCCCACCGGCTCGTCATCGGTGATGTCGTCGCGCTGCGGGCGGGCGACGTGGTGCCCGCCGACGCGCGCCTGCTCTGGGTGGACGACTTGGAGATGGACGAATCCGGATTGACCGGCGAATCGGTCACCGTCGAGAAGCAGCTGGCCGCGACGCCGGGCGCCGAGCTGGGTGACCGGGCGTGCATGGTGTTCGAGGGCAGCACGGTGGTGACCGGCGAGGCCTGCGCCGTCGTCGTCGCCGTCGGCGCCGACACGCAGGCCGGGCGCGCGACCGCGGGCGCGGTGCCGCCCGAAAAGGGCGGTGTCCAAGCGCAATTGCGGCGGCTGACCGAACGGGTGCTGCCGCTGACCCTGGCGGGCGGCAGCGCTGTGACGGCGCTGGGCGGTCTGCGCGGACAGCCGCTGCGCGTCGCGATCGCCGACGGCGTCGGCGTGGCCGTCGCCGCGGTGCCGGAAGGGCTGCCGCTGGTCGCCACCGTCGCGCAGCTGGCCGCCGCACGCAGGCTGTCCCGGTACGGCGTGCTGGTGCGGGCCAGCCGCACCGTCGAGGCGCTCGGCCGCGTCGACACGCTGTGCTTCGACAAGACCGGGACGCTCACTGAAGGCCGATTGCGGCTGACCACCCTCGCCGACCTGGATCAGCAGTGGTCGCACGACGCCGAGGTCTACAACGCGCGTCGACTGCTGCGCGCCGCCGCGCGAGCCTGCCCCGACCCGGAAGACGGTCCGGTGCTGCACGCCACCGATCGCGCGGTCCTCGATGCCGCCGACGTACTCGGCGACGACGACCAGTGGGACCCGATCGAGGAGATACCGTTCGAGTCCAATCGCGGCTACGCCGCCGCGCTCGGGCACACCACCCGCAGGCTGCGCCTCGTGGTCAAGGGCGCCCCCGAGGTGGTGCTGCCTCGGTGCACGAGGGTGCGCACGGGCGATCAGGACAAGCAGAACCTCACCGACGACCATCGGGAGCGCGCCCACGCGGTGGTGCGTGATCTGGCCGAACAGGGCCTGCGGGTGCTGGTGGTGGCCCGCCGCGACCTGGCCGAGAAGCCGGCGGACGTCGAGGAGGCGGTCGGTGAGCTCACCCTGCTCGGCTTCCTCGGGTTGGCCGACACGCCGCGCCCGCAGACGCTTCCGCTCGTGAAGGCGTTGCGCGAGAACGGCATCGGCATCCGCATGATCACCGGCGATCACCCGGTGACCGCGGCGGCCGTCGCGCGCCAGCTCGGCATCGACGCGGAGTCGGTGACCACCGGCGCCGATCTGGACCGCCTCGACGAGACCGAACAGACGAAGCTGATCGAGCAGACCACGGTGTTCGCCAGGGTCGCCCCCGAGCAGAAGGTGCGCATCGTCGCCGCGCTGCGCCGCGCGGGGCATGTCGTCGGCATGACCGGCGACGGCAGCAACGACGCGGCCGCGATCCGCAGCGCCGACGTCGGAATCGGTTTGGCCGCACACGGTTCCGCCGCCGCCCGCAACGCCGCCGACCTGGTGCTCACCGAACCCGACCCGACCGCGCTGCTGCACGCGCTCGTGGAAGGACGCGGCATGTGGCAGCGGATCAACGACGCCGTCGGCGTGCTGGTCGGCGGCAACGCGGGCGAGGTCGCGTTCACGTTGTACGGCACCGCCGTCAGCGGACACGCACCGCTCGGCACCCGCCAGTTCCTGCTGGTGAACATGCTCACCGACATGTTCCCCGCGCTGGCGCTCGCGCTCTCCCCCGGCCGTGCGGAGGAGGACGCCACCGATCCCGAAGAGCGCGCCAGGCAATTGTCCGAGATCCCGCCCGCGCGACTCGGGCCGGAGCTGGCGCACACGATCGCGGTCCGCGGCATCACCACCGCGGCGGGCGCGGCGACCGCCTGGACCATCGGCCGCTACACCGGGTCGCACCGGCGGGCCGCCACCATCGGTCTTGTCGCGCTGATCGGCACCCAGCTCGGGCAGACACTGGTCTCCGGACACCGCAGCCCGATGGTCTGGGTGACCACCGCGGCCAGCGGCGTGGTGCTCGGCGCCGTGGTCATGACGCCGGGAGTCTGCGGCTACTTCGGCTGCACCCCGCTCGGTCCGTTCGGCTGGACCATCGCGGCGACGACCGCCGCCGCGGCCACCGCGGGCTCGGTGGTGCTCCCCCGCTTCCTGCCGTCACCGGCGGCGACGGACTGACTCCAGACGCGAGAAGATCGGCGCGGCACAGCTGCCGCGCCGATCGCTCGGTCGTTTCCGGTCAGGACTCCTCGGGCCCCGTGGTGAGCGGGGGCTGGTCCGGAACGACGTCCGGTTCCTCGGCGTCGAGACGCTCGCCGATCGACTCACCTTGGCGCTGCTCGGCGGGCGATTGGGCGTAGCGTTCGGCGCCGGACCACGCGTCGGGCGGGTCCATCGCCTGCTCGAGCGGGTCGGCGCCGAGTTCGTCCTCGTCTAGCTGTTCGGTGGTGGACGGAATCTGATCGGTCCACGTCGTGTCGTCCAGCGGCTCCTCGCCTGTCGGTTCGGTCATGCTCGCAGGGTTGCCGCTGCCGAGCCGCCGAAACGGGCTCAGCGGTCCTCGCGGCGCGGCCGCTCCAGCCGGTTGAAATTGCTCGGTGAGCCGTCGGCCCGTTGCTCCTGGTAGAGGAAACGCAGCCGCCGGTCGTCGAAGGTCTCGAACCACTCGTCCCAGCCGACCTGGCGCAGCACCGCCCCGCCGTAGCCGGGGAAGTCGAAGCGCAGCACGCCGAGGCGGCCGTTGTACTCGCTGCCCGGCATGGTGGCGGGTCGAGCACCGCGCTCCTCGGCCCACCGCCTGATCACCTCGTGATTGCGCGTGATCAGGGTGCGGCCCGCTCGGTCCGGCCGCTGCGTCGGCGACGTGATCTCCTGTGCCTGCTGCAGCGACCTCGAATGCCCCGGTCCGGTGTACGGAGTCCGGGTGGCGGGTCGTCGTTGATCGTCCATGACGACTCCCTCTGCGCCCTCGTATCTCTTTGTCCGGTTGCTCCACCACATACCCGAACCGGGTCGTCGGCAAACGAGAGTGAGGCGTACGCCGCATCCGATTCGTCCCGTGCTGGGTGGGTATCCGGCTCGGTGACCGGCCCGCCTCCGCCGCGCGATGCTCGGCGCCGCGGGTCACCACCGAGGAGATGTCGCATGGACGACCACACGCCACAGCCGATACCCGATCCCATCCCGCCGAACCCGCAGCCCGACCCGGTGCCGACGCCACCCGAGCCGGAACCGATTCCGAATCCGGATCCCGCGCCGCATCCGTTCCCGCCGCCGTTCCCGCCCGATCCGGGACCCTCGCCGCTGCCGCCGGAACCCGATCCGAGCCCGTCGCACCCGTTCCCGCCCGAACCGGAGCGGCCGACGCCGCCGGTGCCAGGCCCGGACCCGCGCGAACCCGGTACTCCGCCGTTGCCTGGCCCAGGTCGTCCGACGCCAGGACCCGAACCGACGCCCGGTCGTCCGACACCGTGCCCCGAGCCCACACCCGGTCGTCCGACACCGGGACCGGATCCCGCGCCTCCACCGCCGAATCCGGTGTGAGCCCCGCGGGCGCTGCGTCAGCAGCCGGTCGTTGGGGGCGCTTCGTGAGTGCGTCCCGGGAGCGCCTTGCCGATCGCTCGGTCCGGCGCCGAGTCGATGAGCTGCGGACGTCGTGCTTATGAGCCATCGGCGCCGTGCACCTAGGAGCGGCCGGCCGCGGCGCCGATGAGCGGCGGGCGCCGCGCGACTCAGTCGCGCAGCGCTTCCTCGCGCAACCAGCGCAGCGTCTTGGCCAGGATCCGGGAAACGTGCATCTGGGAGACGCCGAGGACATCGGCGATCTGCGTCTGGGTCTTGCCCTCGAAGAAGCGCATGACGAGCACCTGCCGCTCGCGATCGGGCAGGTCGGAGATGAGCGGTTTGACCGCCATGAAGTCCTCCACGAGGTGGTAGGACGGTTCGTCGGCGCCGAGGCTTTCCAACAGGGGAAGCGGCGCGCTGTCGATGTCGTCGCCTGCGACGGCGTCGATGGACGACGATTGGTAGGCATTGCCCGCGATCAGGGCCTGGGTGACCTCGACCAGATCGACGTCGAGTTCGTCGGCGATTTCCCTGGCGCGCGGCATCCTGCCGAGCCGTTGCGAGAGCGCCTCGACCGTCGCGCCGATGCTGAGCTGAATCTCCTTGGTGCGCCGCGGCACCCGCACGGCCCAGGTGTTGTCCCGGAAGTGCCTGCGGACCTCGCCCATGATGGTCGGCACCGCGAACGCCAGGAACGACGAGCCGCGGCTGACGTCGAACCGGTCGGCGGCCTGCACCAAGCCGAGGCGCGCGACCTGCAACAGGTCGTCGAAGATCTCACCGCGCCCGGAGAACTTGCGCGCGATGTGCTCGGCCAGCGGCAGGCACCGCCCGATCAGCTCTTCGCGGAGGGCTGCGCGGCGCGGGTCGTCGGGGCCGAGGGCGGCGATCTTCTCGAAGAGCGGCTCGATGTTGTCGTAGCTGTCGCCCGCCGATTTCGATTCACCCGCCATCGGCGCCCCCTCGCACCCAGGTGAAGTCGACAACCGTCGGATAACCCGACAGCGCTCCGTCGTAGGGCTCCTGCTGCGCCGCGATCGATTCGGTGAGGGTGCGCACGATGTGCCATCCGAAACCGGCCTGTTCCACTACCGATTCGGTCGTGGCCACCGAGGAGACGTGCACGAACATGCGGTTCTCGTCGTAGGTGAAAGCGCAGTCGATGTTCGAGCCAGGCACCGCGTCCAGGATCAGCGCGGTGGCGACCTCGTCCAGCGCGAGGCGGATGTCGGTCACTTCATCGATGGCGAAATCCGCGATGAGGGCTACGGTTTCGGCGAGCGCGCGGAGCATCGTCAGCTGCTCGAGGCGCGCGGGCACGCGCACCCCGATGGTCGTCGTTTCCGTAGAGGACTGAGAGGTCCACTCCCCCATAACCCATCACCACCTTGTTTCGCGCGGCCGATCCGTCAGGCTACCGCGCAACAATCACCAAGCACCTCGAGGTCAGGCGACCGCGGCGTCCCTCATCGTTGCGCTTACCCGTCGGACACGAACTGAAACGTCGGCAATCAGCCGACGCGGGTACCCACCCTACCGCCGCACCCTTTCGTGGGCGGTCAGCAACAGGTGATCGAATTCCGTGCGCAGCCCGACGGCGACCCGCGTCGTGGCGCGCATGTCGGCGATCAGCTGGGCGGCGAGCGCGCGCAATTTCACGTTGGTTTCCTGGGAACGCCAGCTCAGCACGCGGAAAGCCTGTTCCGCGCTGATGCCGTACACCAGCATCAGCGCGCCCTTGGCCTGTTCGATGACCGCGCGCGCCTCGTACAACTCCGGCAGCGTGTCGTCCAGCGTCTCCTGCCGGTGCTCCTCGAGCGTCTCGGTGACGTCGATGTAGTAGCCGGCGGTGCCGACGACCTCGTCCGCCTCGTCGGTCATCCGGTCGGCCACCACGATCATGTGGTGCACCGTGCCCCTGGTGTCGATGATCCGGTGCCTGCTGGAGAACGGCTCCCCGGTCTCGATGGAGTTGGCCAATGCCGTGGCGACCTGCTCACGGTCGTCGGGATGCTTGTGCGAGAGCAACAGTTTCGTCGTGGGCCGCACCGTCCCCGGCGAGTACCCGTGCATCAACGCCACCTCGTCCGACCACTCCCACCGCTGGTCCGCGAACCAGAAACGGAAACTGCCGACATTCTGCGGCGTTCCCATACCGATCACCCGGTTCAGCACGAACGCGTCCTCGGGTGGAACCGACCCACTCTCCGTCACACGGCAAGTATCCGTCCTCGCCGGGTGAGCGGCGAGCAGATCGATGTGGTCGAGGACTATCGGCCTCACGCGTCCAAAGCGGCTCGCATGGAGGGGTATCGGAAGAACAACGAGCGAACGCCCGCGACCTCGAGCGCCCGTTCGATCTCGGCCCGACCTGCCACGACACGCAGGTCGACGCCCGCGCACGCGGCTCGTTGCCGGAGCGCGCCCAACGTGCTCGCGGTCCGGATGCTGAGGAACCTGGCGGCGCGCAGATCGACGACCACGGTCTGGCAACGCGCCTGTGTCGCGCGTTCGACCGTTTCCTCGAATCGGTCGTGTACGAGCGCGTCGATTTCGCCCTCGACACGGACCACGACGCACCGTCGGCGCCGGTCGACCCGCTGCGACCACATGCGGCCCTCGTGCTGCGAGTGCGCGCCACTTGGACCGGCACTCGGATCGACTCCATCGATGCGGTGCCTGGGCAGAGCGGCATCAACTGGCATGGCATTCCTCCCTTGGCAAAGGGATGTCCGGCTCGGTGCGATCGGCTCGGTCGACGGACGTGCGCCGTCGATGGGAGGGGCACGGTGGAATGATCGCCCGTTGTCGGGGGTACGCGGTGCGTTCAGCCGCCGCGTGCCGGGTCTGTCAGCCACCTGGGGGCGCGCTCGGAGTTCGTCCCAGCGCGCCCGCCGATCGGCATCGATCGGCCGTTGCCGTCACGCTCCCGTCCGAATGATCGCGGTGGCCCGTCGTCTGGGCCGACCGCGTCGAACCGGGTTCGGCTGTAGTCTCAACCTCCCTACAGTCTGGCACGTCCGCCCTGCGGTGTCAGGGACTTGTCTCAGGCAGGCACCGCGGCGGTCGCCCGACGCCAGGTGCGATGCCTGGCCAGCGCGTCGGCGAAGGCGTCCACGAAATCCCCAGGTAGCGAGCCGCCGCTCGACTCGGTGGTGACCACGCCCTGTTCGATGCCGAGCCCGCCGTCCGGTGGCGTCTCGGGGACGATTCCGGAGATGCGCAGCACCGAGACGCCTGCGCCGAAAGCGGCGACGGCCTTCGCGTGCTTGAACGCCTCCAGCACGAAATGCACCGCGGAACCGTTGCGCGCCAACGTCTCCGCCGCGCCGGGACCGCCGGGGACGACGACGCCGTCGTAGAGCACCGAGGCGGCGGTGGCCAGCGATCGGTCGACGTCGAGCTGGTCGCCGTCGGACCCGTCGCCCCTGACCCGTCCGCCGTGCAGGCCGAGCACCTCGACGATCGCGCCGCGTTCGGTCAGCACCGTGCGCAGCGCGCGGACCCCGGCCGCGTCGACGCCGTCGGCGGCAAGCACCGCGATCTTGCGGGTCTGGATCGTGTCCATCGCGGTGTTGGCCTGGGACAGCGCCGGCGAGACGAAGGCGTCGGAGGTGTCGGTGTCGGACTCGGGAGCGGAAATGCCGAGCTTCCCCGCGACTCGCACCGCCAGATCGGTGTCGATGCGGACCAGGTGCTCCACGACCCGCTCGCGGATCTCCGGCCGGTCCACCTTGCCCAGCTCGAAGGCGAACGCGTCGACGATGTGCTCGGCCTCGGGCGGGGACATGCTGCGCCAGAACATCCTCGGCTGCCGGTAGTACTCCTTGAAGCTCTCCGCGCGCTTGCGCTGCGCTTCGCCGTCGATCCGTTGCGAATAGTGTTGGTAGGCACCGGAATCGGCCAGGAACGGGCATCCGCCGCCGATGCTGTTCTTGGTGTACGAGGCGGGTCCGACCGGGATGGCGTGCTGGCCGTAGCCGTCCTGCTGGTGATTGCGGACCTCGGCCACCGGCCGGTTGATCGGCAGCTGGGCGAAATTGGGGCCGCCGAGCCGGATCAACTGGGTGTCCAGGTAGGAGAAGTTGCGCAGCTGCAGCAGCGGATCGTTGGTGAAGTCGATGCCGGGTACCAGGTTCGCGGTATGGAAGGCGACCTGTTCGGTCTCGGCGAAGAAGTTGTTCGGGTTGCGATCGAGCACCATGCGACCTACCGGCCGGACCGGCACCTGCTCCTCGGGAATGATCTTGGTCGCGTCGAGCAGATCGAAATCGAAGTCGAACTCGCGCTCCTCCGGCACCAGCTGCACACCGAGTTCCCACTCGGGATACTGGCCCGCTTCGATGCAGTCCCAGAGATCGCGGCGATTGAAATCGGGATCGCGCCCGGCGATCTGCTGGCACTCGTCCCACACCAGCGAGTGCACGCCGAGCTTCGGCTTCCAGTGGAACTTGACGAAGGTGCCTTTCCCCTGCGCGTTCACCAGCCGGAAGGTGTGCACGCCGAAGCCTTGCATCATCCGGTAGCTGCGCGGCAGTGCCCGGTCCGACATCAGCCACATGATGGCGTGCAGGGTCTCCGGTTGCAGCGACACGAAGTCCCACAGGGTGTCGTGCGCCGAGGCGGCCTGCGGAATCTCGTTGTGCGGCTCGGGTTTCACCGCGTGCACGAAGTCGGGGAACTTGATGCCGTCCTGGATGAAGAACACCGGGAAGTTGTTGCCGACCAGGTCGAAATTGCCCTGGGCCGTATAGAACTTCGTCGCGAATCCGCGCACGTCGCGGACCGTGTCCGCGGACCCGCGGGATCCGGCGACGGTGGAGAACCGCACGAAGACCGGGGTGCGCACGCCCGGATCGGTGAGGAAGGGCGCCGCCGTGACGTCGGCCAGCGCGTTGTCGTAGGGCTGGAAGTAGCCGTAGGCGCCCGCGCCGCGGGCGTGCACCACGCGTTCGGGGATGCGCTCGTGATCGAAGTGGGTGATCTTCTCCCGCGCGTGGAAGTCGTCCATCAGGGTGGGGCCGCGCTCCCCCGCGGCCAGCGCGTCGTCGGTGCTCTCGACGCGCACGCCTTGCTGGGTCGTCAGGTAGCCGCGCTCTCGATCGACACGGTGCGCGTCCAGCTGTCGCTGTTTGGGATCGGCACCGGATCCGCCGACGCCGTTGTCCGATCGCTCGTTCACTGGCTTCCTCCTGCCTGCCGTCAATCGCTCTCGTCCGGCCGACTGCCCGCATTCGGTGCAGGTAAACCGAGCTCATCCGGACGTTTCCGGCCGGAAACCCCGTGCCGCGCCGTTTGCGCGCCACGGTGGCGGGCATATCCCGCACATACCGCCGACGGCACGTCCGGCCATGGCCGCGCCGAGCATCGGCATGCGCCCGCCTTCTCGCCGGAACGGAGTAGCCGTGAAGATCGCCATGGTTTCCGAACACGTCAGTCCTCTCGCGGATCCAGGCGGCGGCGCGGGCGGTCAACAGGTGCACGTCGCGGCGCTCTCGGCGGCGCTGGCCCGCCGCGGCCATCGGGTCACGGTCTACACCCGGCGCGACGACCCGCACATCCGGACCGAGGTGGCGACCCGCGACGGCTACCGCGTCGTGCACGTTCCCGCCGGGCCGCCGCGGCCGCTCGGCCGCGATCGGACACTTCCCCACCTCGGCGAGTTCGGCACTTTCCTGCGTAAACACTGGGCCATCGACACGCCCGACGTGGTGCACGCGCACTTCTGGATATCCGCGCTCGCCGCCGAGCTGGCGGCCAGGGCGCACGACATTCCGGTGGTGGTGACCTTCCACGCGCTCGGCACCGTCAAGCGCCGCCACCAAGGACTTGCCGACACCAGCCCACGCTCCCGGATTCGATTCGAGCGCCTCATCGCGACCAGGGCCGCGCACGTGCTGGCGACCAGCGCCGACGAGGCCGTCGAAGTGGTCAGGATGGGCGTGCCGCGCTTCCGTATCTCGGTGGCGCCCTGCGGAGTCGACCTCACGGCCTTCCGTCCCGAGGGCGGCGTCGCCGACCGCAAGGCGCGGCACCGGATCTTCGCGGCGGGGCGGCTGGTGCGCAGGAAGGGATTCGACCTCGCGGTGCGCGCCCTGCCTGACCTGCCCGACACCGAACTGGTCATCGCGGGCGGTGCGGTCGGCGACGACGTGGACGACGACGCCGAAGGCAAGCGGTTGCGTCGCATCGCCGTGGAACACGGTGTGCACGAACGGGTTCGGCTGCTCGGCCGGGTCTCGCACAGCGCGATGCCTCGGCTGTACCGCTCGGCCGACGTGGTGCTGTGCACGCCCTGGTACGAGCCGTTCGGCTTGGTCCCGCTGGAGGCGATGGCCTGCCGCAAGCCGGTGGTCACCACCGCGGTCGGCGGCATGCTCGACACCGTGGTTGACGGAGTCACGGGCAAGTTCGTCGCACCACCCGAACCGGATGTCGTGGCGCGTGCGGTGCGCCCGCTGCTCGAGGACGCGACACTGCGCGAAACCTGGGGCGCGGCGGGGTATCAGCGGGCGAGCAGCCGCTACTCGTGGGATCGCGTCGCCGCCGCGACGCTGTCGGCGTACCGGCGCGCGGCGCCCGCGAGTGCCTCGGTGGTCACGGATGCGGGTGGCTCCGGGCGCGCCATCGCCACGGCGCGATGAGCCAGGCCGCCGCGAACAGCAGCGCTGCGGCGACGCCCGCGACAACTCCCGCCACGTCCCCAGCGACGACGTCGACTACCAGCACCAACGCGCCCGTCAGCGCGACGCCGAGCAGGGCGACACCAGCCATCGCGCACCGATGCGCGGCCGAGACGACGTTGCCGAGCCGATGCCTGCGGAACAGGATGCGATGCCAGGACACCGGCGCCACCAGGAACACCGTGGCGCCGAACGCCGCGCAGACGGTCACCAGATACAGCGTGCGCATCTGCTGCGACACCACCGCGAACTCGGGTTGGAAGGGCAGGAGCAGCAGCGCGCCGATGAGGAACTGCACGCCCGTCTGCACGACGCGCAGCTCCTGGATCAGGCTGGCCCAGTTGCGGTCCAGTCGTTCGAGCTCGGTTTCGTCTCGTCCCTCGTCAGGCCTCGGCGGCCGCCGCGAGGTGTTCTCATCGTCGTGCACTTGCGGTCTTTCGGCGATTCTCCTTTTCGATCGCCGAGATGAGCTCTTCCTTGGTCATCTTCCAGCGCCCCTTCCCAGTGGTTGGCGACGGTCGTTTCCGGCCGGGGTGCACCTCGTCGCATACCCGCTCAGGCCCTGATTAACCCGGAATCCGCCGGGTACCACCGCAGCATGGTCGCGACGATGGACGAACTGCTGCACGCGCTGACCCGGGCCGCGAACACGTTGCTCGACGCGGAGATCAGGTTCGCGGTGGCGGGTGGCTGCGCGGTCTACGCTCGCGGCGGTCCCGCGTCGGATCACGATGTGGATCTCTTCGTCAAACCCGCCGATACCTCGCGCGCCATCCAGGCGCTCGCGCGGGCGGGTCTGCGGGTGTGCCAGCCGCCCGAGGACTGGCTGTCCAAGGTCTACGACGGCGACACCCTGATCGACGTGATCTACCGGCCCAACTGCCGCGACGTCACCGACGAGTTGCTGGACCGTGCCACGGTCATGCGCGTCGGGCCGACGGTGGCGCCGGTGATCAGCGCGACCGACCTGATGATCGACAAGCTCCTCGTCTTCGACGCGCACCGACTGGATCTGAGCCCGCTGCTACACATCGCGCGCGATCTGCGCGAGCAGGTGGACTGGGCCGTCGTGCGCAGCCAGACGCAGGAATCACCCTATGCCCGAGCCTTTCTCGGCCTGGTCGACGACCTCGGTATCACCGACGCGGGCCGAATCGAGGCGGGCACCCGAGATCGAGAAGAAGGCTGAGCCGATGGAGAAGCCCCAGTACCTCGTGGCCCGTCTGCGCCGCGCGCTCGCCGAGGACCCGCGCACCGCCGAACTCGGCGTGCAGGTCACCATTCGCGGTGAGGTGGTGGTGCTCGACGGTGAAGTGACGAGCGACCAGCGCAAACAGCAGATGGAAGCGGTGGTCCGCGAACAGCTGCCCGGCGTGGTCATCCACAACGACGTGCGCGTCTCGGTGCCCACCGCACCGACCGGAACCGAACACCTGTCGACGCACGAAGGGAGCTGACGCCATGCGGATCGCCGCGGTAGGCGACGTACATCTGGGAGCCGAGTCCTCCGGACAGCTGCGCCCCGTGCTGCGCGAACTCCCCATGCGCGCCGACGTGCTGCTGCTCGCCGGAGATCTGACCAGGCACGGCACGCTGGACGAGGCGCGGGTGGTCGCGACGGAGTTCACCGATCTCGGCGTGCCCGTCATCGCCGTGCTCGGCAACCACGACCACCACAGCGACGCCCAGGACGACATCACCGCACTGCTCACCGACTACGGCATCACCGTGCTCGAGGGCAGCTCCACCACGGTTTCCGTCGACGGGCAGACGCTCGGTGTCGCGGGAACGAAGGGCTTCGGTGGCGGGTTCGCAGGCAAGTGCGCCAGCGTCTTCGGCGAGCGAGTCATGCGCGAATTCGCCTGCCACACCGTGATGTTGGCCGACTCGCTGCGCGCCGCGCTGGCCGAGCTGGACACCGACATCACCGTCGTGCTCACGCACTATTCACCGGTCAGCGACACTTTGCACGGCGAGCCGAGGGAGATCTACCCGTTCCTCGGTTCCTATCTGCTCGGCGAGCCGATCGACGAATTCGACGCGGACCTGGCGCTGCACGGGCACGCGCACGCGGGAACCGAGCGCGGAACGACGCCGGGCGGCATCCGGGTGCGCAATGTGGCCGAGCCGGTGATTCGGGCGGCCTACGCGATCTACGAGCTGGAACCCGCCAGGCAGCGGGTGGTCAGCGCGCCCACGTGATCGTGCCGACGGGCTGAGTTGCGGTGACACCATCGTGCGCCGCGATGGACGGCGCACGATCGGTGCAGAGCACTGTGCGGGCCGTCCGACTCAGAAGTCCAGCGACACCGCTTCCACCATGTTCCCCGCCTGCGCGTTGCCCAGGGCGGTCGCGACATCGGCTTGGGCGATGATGCCGACCAGCCGTCCGCGATCGAGCACCGGAATGCGCCGCACTTGATGCTGGGCCATCAGCGACACCACCTTGCGCACGCCATCGGTGACATCCACCGTGTACGGCACGCCACCGGCCAGCTCCCCGGCCAGCACACGCTGCGGATCCTTGCGCGCCGCAACGACTTTCACCACGATGTCGCGGTCGGTGAGCATGCCGTGCAGCCGGTTGTCCTCGCCGCAGATCGGCAACGCGCCGATGTCCAGCTCGGCCATCTGATCCGCCGCCTCGGCCACGGTGTCGCCCGCGCGAATACAGTGCACGCCCGCCGTCATGATGTCGCCCGCCGTTGTCATCCCCGACCTCCCTGGTCCCTGTGAGAGGCGCCACGGTGCGGGCGCCTCGGGGACCGTGTACCCGGGTCGTGCTCGGGTACACGGGTTCTCGGGTACCCAGGTTTCGAGCGGGCCCGCCTGGGCACACCGGGCTTATGGAAGCTCCGACGATTACTTCGAACGGGGCGGCCGGACCGCTGAACGTCCTGGTGTGGCACGCGCACAGCCCGTGGATGACAGCTTTCGTCCAGGGCGGGCACCGCTATCTGGTGCCCTACGACGCACGCCGCGGCGAATGGGCGCGTGGTCGGTGCGGACGTCCCTGGCCCGCGAACGCGGTCGACATCGCACCCGCCGACCTGGTCGACACCGACATCGATCTCGTTGTCCTGCAACGCCCGAGGGAAATCGATCTCGCGCACGAATGGCTCGGCCGGGCACCGGGCATCGACGTGCCCGCGGTCTACGTCGAACACAACACGCCGCACCAGCACGCGGCGCTGACCAGGCATCCCCTGGCAGGCCGCTCCGACATCCCGCTGGTGCACGTCACCCAGTTCAACCGGCTGATGTGGGACAACGGCCGCTGCCCGAGCATGGTCATCCGCTACGGGATTCCCGATCCCGGCCAGCGGTACACCGGTGAACTGCCGAGGGCCGCGACGATCATCCACGATCCGGTGCGCCGCTGCCGCATCACCGGCACCGATCTGCTCGCGCCGCTCTCCGAAGCCGCGCCGATCGATGTCTACGGCGCGGGCACCGAACGGCTGGCCGACGCGCTGCACCGCCCGCCCGACCGGATCGTCGGCGCCGGCGATCTCGAACAGGACCTGCTGTACGAGGAACTGGCCCGCCGCCGCGTGTTCCTGCACGTGCCGCGCTGGACCTCGCTCGGCATGTCGGTGCTGGAGGCGATGTATCTCGGCATGCCGATCGTGGCGCTCGGCACCACCGAGGTCTCCGCCTCGATCCCCGCGGAAGCCGGTGTGGTGTCGACCGAGCCGGAGATCCTGGCCGAGGCGGTCCGGCAGTTCCTGCACGAGCCCATGTTCGCCGAGTTGGCGGGCAAATCGGCTAGGCAATGGGCGCAGGCGAATTTCGGTCTCGCGGAGTTCCTGCGCGAATGGGACCGGCTGTTCGCCGACCTCGTGGCCGACCGCCGCTGATTGACCTGCGCTTCCCCGGGTACCCGTCGAACGGCATCCGTTCGATGGTTGCACCCGGAAGGAGACCACTATGCGTGCCGAGAACAATTTCCGACGCGACAAGAAGCCGGAAGGCGTATTTCCAGACCACCACCGGACCACCCGGACGCACGCGGGCGAGGCGATCGAGGACGCCAAGAACTGGCCGGGCATGGTCCTGGTCGGCGTCGGCATCGTGCTCGTCGCGCTGACGCTCACCGCCGCGGGCTACGGCTTCGAAGGCTGGGCGATCGTCGCGGGCATCGCGGCCGGGGTGAGCATCGTCGTCGGCGCCGCGCTGGTCTTCGCCGAACACAAGCGCGTGCAGCGCAAGCACGGCGACTCGCACTACGACGACCGAGGTCACTGATCGTGCACCACCGATCGAATGAAGCCGACGTGGTGGCGTGGAAGGGAAAAAGAATGCGACGAAGCCGAACTCGGCTGCCGGGCCGGAGTCTGGCCGTGTGCGCCGCGCTGGTGACCGCGGGCTCGCTCGTGGCGGGATGCGGCGGCGACGGCGACACCGACCCGGTGCCCGCCACCCCCACCGAGGGCACCGTCTCGCTGACCATCGCGGCACCGACAAGCGCCGATGTGCCGAATCCCGACGAGGTGACGCCCGCGGCCGCCGCGCAGCTGTGCGACATGATGCGCGCGGAGGTCGGCAACTGGAGCGAACAGGGTGAAGTGGTCGGCCGGGTCAGCTTCAACGGCACGGTGCACAACTGGGCGGTGCGCAACGGCGGACTCAACGACGCCGTGCTCGCCGATCAGTCGATCATCGACACAGCCACCATCCAGGAGTGCCCCGACGTGCGCCAGCAGGTGCTCGACGCGCTGAACCTCGACGACCTGGCCGCCGGCCTCGCCGGTTTCTGAGCCGCCCCGACACAGGAGAGTTTCGATGAGAATGCGTAGCCTCGCCGCCGCGGCACTGGCCTCCACCGCGATGTTCGCGGCGGGTTGTGCGGAGGCCGAGAAGGCCGTCAACAAAGGCGGCGACACGCCGTGCAGCGAATTCGTGGAACAGGACGCCGACAAGAAGCGAACCACCGTCACCAAGTTCCTCGAGCAGGAGCGAAGTGGGCAGGAGGCGCCGGACGACCGCATGGTCGACGCCGCCATCGCCTCGATCGAATTGATGTGCACCGCGCAGGCCAATCCGGACACTCCGATCCGGAAAGCGGACCTGACCGGCATTTTCGTTCCGAAGTAGCACTCCGAGATTTCCGATCCAGGACAACGAGAAAGGGGTGTCCGGCATTTGCCGGACACCCCTTCCGTCACCGTATAGGGCGGGTACGAGGACTACTGGCCCTGCTGGTGAGCGCGCTGACGCTGCTCGTCGACCGCGGCCTCACCCCGCTCCTTCTCGGCGGCGGCTTCCTTCCGCGCGGCCTCGCGCTGCGACTCGGCCTTGTCCTGCTGGGCCTTGCCCTCGTCGCGCAGATCGTCGTTTCCGAAGACGCTTCCGACGGCCTCCTTGGCCTTGCCCTTGACGCCTTCGACAGCGCCTTCGACGCCTTCTCGGGGACCACTCTTCTGCTCGGACACGATATCTACCTCCGAAATATCGGTTATCAGGTGGACAGTGGCGGTCTACCCGGCAAAGGCGGGCTCAATCAGCGTCCCGGATATTCGCCGAAGTCGATCACGTGTGTCGACCGGGCTGGAAGATCGGCCGGTCAGCGCCGGGTTTCGGGTCGGGTCGATCGGCTATGTCCCGACTATGACGTCCCTGTGGATGAACGACGCGCAAGTACCCGCACGACTGCGGCTGACGCCCGGCTCGCGTTTCGACACCGTGGTGATCGGCGCGGGTCTCACCGGGCTCGTCACCGCGCTGCTACTGGCCCAAAACGGCATCCAGGTCGCGGTGGTGGAAAGTCGGCGCGTCGGGCTCGGGACGACCGGCGGCACGACAGGAAAGGTCAGTCTGCTCCAGGGAACTCGCGCGCAGAGCATCGCGGGACGGCACGGTATCGGCACCCTCGCGCAGTATCTGGCGGCGAATCGGGACGGCCAGGATTGGCTTTTGCGTTTCTGCGACGAGCACGGAATCGCCTATCAGCGCGCCGCCGCGGTCACCTACGCCCAGTCCGAACGTGAAAAGCGCGCGGTGCGAGCCGAATTCGAGGCGACGCGGGCGGCCGGCCTGCCGACCGAGCTGATCGACGACATCGAAGCGCCCTTCCCGGTGTACGGCGGTGTCCGGCTGATCGAGCAGGCCCAGATCGATCCGATGGCCGTGCTGGCCGCGCTGGCCGCCGAGGTGGAGTCGCACGCCGCCCCGATCTACGAATCGACCATCGCGCAGGGGGTGCACCACGCCGACGGTGAGCTGATCGTGCAGACCGAACACGGCGACCTGGCCGCGGGCACGGTCGTGCTGGCCACCGGGACCCCGATGCTGGACCGGGGCGGGTTCTTCGCACGTCTCACGGCGCAGCGCTCGTACCTCGCCGCGTTCCGGGTGCCAGGGCCGGTGCCGCACGACATGTACATCAGCGCGGGCCAGCCCATCCGCTCGCTGCGCTACCACCCAACGCCCGAGGGCGACCTGCTGTTGGTCGGCGGCAGCGGCCACGAGGTCGGGCGGACCGACGAGGCCGCCGTGCACGCCGACGAACTCCTGGACTGGACCGCCGCCTGGTTCCCCGGCGCGGAGGTTCTGCACCGCTGGTCGGCTCAGGACTACCACCCGGTCGGCGAATTGCCGTACGTCGGCCCGCTGCTGCCCGGCCAGGACGACATCCTGGTCGCCACCGGCTACGCCAAGTGGGGCCTGACCAACGGCGTCGCCGCCGCGCTCGCCCTGGCAGGCAGGCTCACCGGCAAGCCACCCGCCTGGTCCGGTACGTTCACGACGTGGCGGCCCGCCGAACTGCGCTCGCTGCTCTCCGGCGCGAAAGCCAACACCGCCGTGGCCCAACAACTTTCGACGGGCTGGCTGCGCATGCTCGGCGGCGGATCGGCGAGCATGCCCGAGGAAGGCTGCGGGCGGGTCGAGCGCCACGGGCTGACGCCCTCGGCGGTCTGCACCGTCGACGGAGTCACCACCGAGGTGTCCGCCGTCTGCCCGCACCTGTACGGCATCGTGCGGTGGAACGACGCGGAACGGTCCTGGGACTGCCCGCTGCACGGCTCCCGCTTCGCGCCGGACGGCACGGTACTGGAAGGACCGGCGACCAAACCACTCGCCCGCCGCGCGGTCTTGCGCAAGGACGTCTGATCCCATGAGCCCGCCGGTTGCCGCACGATCGGGCAACCGGTCTCGACGTCGCCGGGCTGCTGCCCGCCGACCTCCGCGTCAGCTGGACCGAACAGCTCGCAGCTACTACCAGACATTTCAGACGAAAGCTTTGCGATATGCCTGCGGGGTCACTCCAACGGTTTTCCGGAACGCTTGCCGCAGTGCGGCAACTGAGGCGAATCCCGCTTGCTCGGCGATCGAATCGATGGTCACATTGGTTGTTTCCAGCAGTTCCTGCGCCTTCCGCACCCGTGCGGTCTGCAACCACTCGTTCGGCGTCATACGGACCTGCTCGGTGAATCTCCGAATCAGGGTCCGCCTACTGACCCCGGCCCGGGCCGCGAGATCCGACACAGTAATTTTCGCGTCGAGCGTGGACTCTGCCCACTCCAGGGTTGGGTTGATCGATTTGTCGAGCGCCTTGGAACGCGGACGTTCCGAGATGAATTGCGCCTGACCCCCTTCCCTGGTCAGCGGCATCACCGACAGCCGCGCCATGTCGGCTGCGATGGCAGAACCGTAGTCGAGTCGGACCATATGGAGGCATAGATCGAGGCCGGCAGCTGCACCTGCTGAGGTCAGCACCCTTTCGTCAGCCACGAAGAGAACCGACGGGTCGACTCGGACGCGCGGATAGCCAGCCGCCAGTTCAGCCGCGACCATCCAGTGAGTCGTGGCCCGCCGTCCATCGAGCAAGCCTGCGGCCGCGAGCGTGAACGCGCCCAAGCAGATCGAGGCCACCCGTGCGCCACGCTCATATGCTCTGTACAAGGCGTCTTCGAGGCGACTCGAGGGTTGCGCCGAATAGCTCAGCGATCCCGGGACCACCACGGTGTCAGCCTGTTCCGCCAAGAACTCGATCTAGGTCAGGGACGAGATTCCAAAGAACCTGGAGGAAACATCTCGGTGCTCACCACACACTCGGACGTCGTAGCAGGGCGATCCGTCATCGCGCATGCTTCGACCGAAGATCTCGAGCGGAACCGATAGATCGAACGGGATGACGTTGTCGACCGCGAGCACCGCCACCGATCTCATGGCGCCAGCCTAGCCCGAGTATTTGACTGAGGGCGCCGCGCACAGGCACTCCCAGCTCGAATCCCCACTAGTCGGCGATATCCGGCGTTACGACGACCAGTCCAGCGCGGATCAACCGTTTGAGCGCCCGGCCTTGCAGGACGGTAAGTGAATTGCCGAGTTCGGACCAGCGCACCGGTCCACCGCGCAACAGCTCCCACAATTCTTGACCGCCGTCGCGCTCGAGGCACCGCACTTCGATTGCCGGATTGTCATCGGAGTAGAACCGCTGGCAGGCGACTGTGTCGGCCAAGGGTGACGGTGCTGCGTCTGCGTTGACAATCGGATCGCGCCAGTATTCGGCGAGTCCCTCGCGTACGTGCTGCGGTACCTCGAATGGCACCGACATCCCCTTGAACCCCGGTATGTCAGCGGCGATGCCGGAGCGAACTCGAGCCTCGGGCGAGAACGCCAAAAGATCCCCCGGTGCGAGTTCAATCGCGTCGGCAGCAGTGAAGGCCCGCATGTATGGCCCCTCGGTGGCGAGATCTTGGGGGTCGCGGCTGCCCTTGGTCATGATGTTGAGCAGATCCGGCACCAAGGCGGTATTCAACAGCGCCTGGAAAGTGCCTTCAGTGGCATCGTCGATTCCGACTCGGCGACCTTGAGCGCTCCAGTACGGACTGTCCGGGTGTGATCGAGAGATCTCGTGGTACCACTGATCGATGCTCAGCGCCCAGGTCTCCGCCATGCCGCGCCATTCGGCGTCGTAGTCCCGCCAGAGATCGTGCTTCGTCTGCTCGTCAATGCCGGGTTCGAAGGTCTTGCGCAGCACCAGCGCTGCCGCCCACGCCTGAGCCACCGCGAAGGACATGCCAGAGGAGAACAGCGGATCAACGAAGTACGAGGCGTCGCCGACGGCCATCCAACGTTCGGGGTAGGAACCGAAGCAGTCACTGACTCGCGAATAGTTCGTCGCCGTCAGCATTTCCGGGCGGATGGGTTCGGCGTCGGCTACCAGGTCACGCAGCACCGGGATCGATTGAATTGTCTTGCGGAAGATCTCCGGATCACGCAGATCGACCCGCGCGATCGAATCCGGATTCGTCACGATTCCGATGGACCACACCGTTTCCCGCGCGCCGTCCACCAGTCGCGGGGTGGGAATGTACCAGACCCAACCGTGCTCGAACGCAACCGCGTAGATGGGCGAAAGATCGTCGTCGCGGAAGATGTTCCAGCTCCCCGTGGCTCGCTGCGCCGGAACGCAGTTGCGATAGTGCGACCAGACGGCGATGTTGCGGTATTCCGACAACCACTGCCTGTCCCGCTGAGATCCGCGGGCGGCTACCTGATTCGCGCGGCCGGAGGCGTCAACGAAGTATCTGGCCCCGACCTGGGTGCCGCCCTCTAGCGAGACCGTCGAGAGGTCGGTGCCTGGGGCGAAGGAGGCCACTCGTATGCCTTGGAACACCTGTGCGCCACACGATTCCGCATGATCGAGCAGCACCGTGTCGAACTCGGCGCGGTTGACGTGTATCGACCAGCGGTGCACCCCATCGACGAGGAAATCGGCGTGCTCGAAGAACCCCACGAACGGGCGGTCGGTGTCCCACTGATAGATGCCGCCGAACTTCTGGATCCAGCATTCACTGGCGAGAACCTTCTCCAACGCCCCGCTGGCCTGCAGTACCGGAACCAGGGGATGGGCACCCGATTCGCCGATGTGCTCGCGGGGGAATTGCTCTTTGTCGAAGACCGCGACCCGCAGGTCGGTGTCCCGGCACAGCATCGCCGCGAGCGTAGACCCGGCCGGACCTCCTCCCATGATCACGACGTCGTACTCGGTAGCGAGCTCAGTGATAGGTGTGGCCATGGAAGATACCTCTCTTGCTGAAGCGATTCGTGTGATGGAAGGGGTAAAAGGCTTGTGGCCGTGTAGAACCCGCTCTTGCGGTGGGAGGATCGGTACATGGTCGCCACTGAGCACGCCCGGGACGGAGCGCTCCTGATGCGGCCGAATCCGCCGGAAGCCGCGGTGGAAAATCGACAAGCCTCCCGTGCTGATTGATCCCCCGGCGCTCCGCCAGCGGAGGCTCGAACCCAAAGGTAGCGATAATCCGCGCTCGCAGAACAGTGCGATACACGCCAGGAAAGTGCAACTTTGCGCCATCTCGACTCGGTGGCATTTCGGCGGTACCCATGCGTTGTGCCATAGTTCACATGGAGGTCCGGCTACACAACCGGTGCGCTATCGTCCCCCGAGTCGTATCTCGTCGACTTCGCCGCTCGTCCGGAAATTGCGGTGGCTCTTCGGCGCACGCGCACGGGTTCTGGATGTGTGTGGTCTTCTCCCTTTTGAATGGAGTCGGACGTTGTCAAGTAATCAGACGCTGTTCCTGCTACTCGATCTTGTCCTGATCATGATCTGTGCGCATACCCTGGGCAGCCTCGCCGAACGGATGGGCCAACCTGCGGTAATAGGTGAGATCGCGGCCGGAATTCTGGCGGGGCCAACTATTCTGGGGGCCGAATTATCCGGCTTCCTGTTTCCCCATGAGGTCCGCTCGTACTTGAGCGCTTTCGCGAACGTGGGAGTGCTGATCTTCATGTTCCTGGCAGGGCTCGAAATCGATCGCGATGCGCTCGGCGGGCACCGGAAGCCAGTCGCGGCGGTGGCCCTTTCGGCCTTCCTCGCCCCCTTCGCGCTGGCCTGCGCGGTCGCGCCATGGGCGCTGGCCCGGCACAGCGGCGCGGACCGGCTGAGCTTCACCTTGTTCATCGGTTGTGCGCTCGCGGTCACTGCGTTTCCGGTCCTCGCGCGCATCTTGCATGATCGTGGCCTGTTCAGAACCCGAATCGGTCAGGTCAGCATGGCAGGCGCCGCGCTGGACGACCTGCTGGCCTGGTCCGCCTTGGCCGTGGTGATCGGCCTGGCACAGCCCGAGTTCGGCGCCCGATGGCAGCTGCTGCTTATAGCACCGCTGCTTGCGACGTTGTGGTGGGTTGCGCGACCGGTTCTGGCCAAAGCCGCGAGCTCCGGCGCGCTCGCTGGGCGTAACACCATGCTTCTCATGGCGGTCTGCGGTGCATTGCTATGCGGCATGGCCACCGAATGGCTGGGACTCCATCTGATCTTCGGTGCGTTCGTGTTCGGCCTCGCCTTTCCTCGAAGCGGCCGGCTCGCCGTCGAGGGCGGCGTCCGCTTGTTAAGCGGCGTCTTCCTGCCTGCCTTCTTCGTGGTCGCCGGCCTCCAAGTCGATTTCGGTGCCTTGGATCGGGCAAGCATCGGCGAGTTACTGGCGATCATGGGCGCCGCACTCGTCGGCAAGCTCGGCGGCGTGTATCTCGCGGCACGGTGCACCGGCATCGACCGAAGGGCTGCCGCGGCGGTCGCGAGCCTGATGAACACCAGGGGTCTGACCGAACTCGTGATCCTTAATGTCGGCCTGGCGACCGGCCTCCTCGGCGAGCGCCTGTATTCCCTGTTGGTCCTGATGGCGCTGCTCTCCACCGCGATGACCGCACCGCTGCTTCGACTGTGCGGCGTGGCACGCATGCCCCGACCGCTCGCGCACGCGAACTGAACAGAATCTTCTCGGCCCGCCGTATCGTCCGGCGATGCAAGCAAATCTTGATCCGGCCCGCGTATCGAGCCGAATTTGCAACCCGATCGGCTCCGTACCCGCAGAGGAGCACCGCGAGCGGTATCGCTTTCCGGTTCGGAGGTAGAGGCGGGCCTCAAATCCAAGAGATTCAGATTATTCGCTCGGGCGAATAAAAAGAGGCAGTCGTGTGACAAGTGTCACACGCATTTCCCCCGCCTGCGCTCGCCGCTACTATTGCAGAAGGAGGAGGTAAACCGGGGGAAATGATGATGGAACGATGCAAGTTACGAGTTCGTCCTGTTGTTGTTGAATTCCATGTACTCCATACGCAAAGTCGCGTCTCCTTCTCGGATATTCGCCGATCGGCGAGCGACATTTCGCCATGAAATCCGAGAAATTTTACGGAGAAATATGGTGCAATCCATTTGAAGGTGGCTGTGTTGCGGACTCGCTCGCAGGTAGGAATTTACGTATCGACCGATGACGTCGGCCGCCCGTCCATCTGAAGAGCAGCGGTCTGGAAGTAGCGGGATACGTCGTCCCAAGCAGTTGTGTGCCGCGGGCACGGCCCTCATCCCCTGCCATCGAGCACCGCCTTCGCTCTGCTTCAACTAGCCATGTACGACTCGAACCGCGTCGACCTTCCTGGAACGCGGCGAAAGGAAACGCCGATGAACGCTGTTACGACGATGCCTTCGGACGAAGGCTGCCTACCCGACGCGTATGCCAGCCCAGCAGCGCTTGGATCGTATGACGCTGTGGCAGAACATATTTTGAGCATGGTCTTCCGGCGGCGGCGCAGCGCGGCGCCGGGCGAGTCTTGCGCAACGAATCC
Source organism: Nocardia amikacinitolerans NBRC 108937 (assembly GCF_001612615.1). Lineage (GTDB taxonomy): Bacteria > Actinomycetota > Actinomycetes > Mycobacteriales > Mycobacteriaceae > Nocardia > Nocardia amikacinitolerans. The sequence continues at coordinate 102,793 of NZ_BDAU01000001.1, forward strand.
CTGCGCGGAATGCTTTGCACCGCATCTGTCGAAGGTGGTCCGTTACATCGAGTCGAATCATCCTGTTCATTTCGTGATACCCGCGTTCCCGGCGAAGTCGCGCAACCGCCGCAAGGTGCTTGGCCGGTTGCCGGACATGGCGGAGGTTCTCGCGATCGAATCGCTCCAGTCTTTCTGCGATCAGGTGTCGGCGGTCTACGCCCCGGGCGCCGTCATCACGATCTGCTCCGATGGCCATGTCTTCAGCGACTCTCTCCACATCCCGGACGAGCATGTGGACGAGTACGGCGCGCAGCTGCAGCGCATCATCCGCAGTACCGGCGGCGGCTCGATCGGCCTGTACGCCCTGCGCGACGCCATGCCGGATCTCACGTGGGACGAACGGCGCCGATTGTTACTCGAGGAGTACTCGGAAGGCATCGACTCGATCCGGGAAGCGGTCCGCACGTGCGAATCGATGCGGCGGATGTTCAACGGCATCCACCGTTTCATGGTCGAAGACAATGCGGCGCTGATGCCGGAGCTGAGCGCGAATCAACGCCGGTTACGTTCGAAGCAGACGGCCTATGAGGTGGTACAGCGCAGCCAAGCGTGGAGCGGATTGGTAGCCGGTGTGTTTCCGGACGCGATCCGGCTGTCCATTCATCCGCAGACGCACCACGGCGAGAAGATCGGCGTCCACCTGCTGCGCACCCAGGACAGCTGGCTGACGCCGTGGCACGGCGTCGTGCTCGACGACGGCGTTGGATTCACTCTGGTCAAGCGCGCCTATGCGGAATCCCTCGGCGCGCGACTGGTTTGGCGGCACAGTCGACCCAGCCACTTCGTCGTCCATAACCCAGACATCGTCACCGGCGAGCTGACCGTAGAAGCCACCCCTACCGATGGAGAGTCATGACCCACAGCTTGCGCCATCCCCGTTTGGACGGAACCGATCTGCACCCATTCGGGAAGGCGGTGACCGCAGAAACCTCAGGAATGTCCCTGCGCGATATCGCGATCGATGAGCTGTTGGCGACCACCTTGACCGCGAAGGTGCTGGTGCTCCGAGGTTTCGGGCTGCTCAGCGTGCAGGACTTGGAGTCGTATTGCCGTGTGGCGGGCGAGATCCTGCAGTGGGACTTCGGCTCGGTATTGAACTTGGACATCCGCGACGATCCGCAAAATTACTTGTTCGACTCCGGCGATGTGCCGTTTCACTGGGACGGCGCGTTCGCCGCGCACGTCCCGCGGTTCTTTCTCTTCCAGTGCGTCAAAGGCAGTCCCTCCGGCGCTGGTGGCGAGACGGTCTTCTGCGACTCGGTCCGGGTGGTTCACGAGGCGCCCGAAGAACTGCGAGCGTTGTGGGCCCAGGCGATCGTCACGTACCGCACCGACAAGCTGGCCCACTACGGTGGCCTGCTGACCGCGCCGCTGCTGGGCACCCATCCCACGACCGGCGAGACCACGATCCGATATGCCGAACCGCTGGATCCTGCGCGTTATCTCAATCCGTTGTTCCTGACCGTGGACGGCTTGTCGCCGGAGGACGCGACGCATGTGATGGACGATCTCCGCGTTCGCTTGCGCGATCCAAAGTACTGCTATGCGCACCATTGGGAGACCGGCGACATCGTCGTCGTCGAGAACCACGGTCTGCTCCACGGCCGCAACGCATTCACCGGGTCGACCGAACGTCACTTGCAACGCATTCAAATCATCTGACGGACAGGTGAAGCCGTGCAGGACAGATTCTTCCGAAATCCGGCAGTAGGAAGATCAGCCAGGCAGCCGATCAGCGGGATAGGTTCGAAGTTGCGGGTCGGAGTCGCCGACCACGACGGCGTGGCCGACGAGGTCGAACATGGCAATATCGGTGTGATGGTCGCCGAACGCGGCGCAGTCACGAAGGTCGATCCCTGTGGCCGCGGCATAGCGGCGCAGAGCGGCCGCCTTGTCGGGACCAACCATGGTCCTCATCACGGCCCCGGTATACCGGCCGTCGACGACTTCCAGGTCCGTGCACAACATGGCATCCGCGCCGACTTGCTCCGCGATCGGTCGCAGCGCAGCGTCGAACGAGCCGGAAACCAGCACTATTCGGGTTCCCCCGGCAGCCAGTTCGGCAAGGCGGTCGACCACAGCGTGGTTGAAGTAGTCCATTGCGGCACATTGGAATGCGAACCATTCCCGTCCGATCTCGTGCACCTCCGTGACGTCGCGGCCGGCCCAGGATCGATAGAACCAGCGATGCGAATGGGCACGCCCCAGTCCGGCCGCGCGCAACGCTCGGAATTGCCGAATCCTCTCGTGCCCGCTGCGCGGCACATCGAATTCTTCATCGAGTCGCCCGGTGGCGCGGTACGCGTCGAATTCGAAAAGCGAGAGAAAGGTGATGTCACGGACCAAGGTTTCATCGACATCCACGAAAGCGGCTGGTACCGGCTGGCCACACGATGCCTTGGGCGCGAAGTGCATGCGTCTACTTCCCCACTCACCCGCATCTGCGGGAATCGAACTTCCCCGGACAAGCGAAATAATCTCACGTTCGGCCCGAAACCACCAGACCTGAGTCAGGTCCACCTGAGAATCCCATCATCGGCGATTCGGCGGACAGGGATCGACACTCTGAACGAATATCGAAAGGAAGACAATGGAAACAACCGGAGAATCACCACTCGTCTCCTGTGATTGGCTGCGCGCTCACCTCGACGACCCAGGAATGACCATCGTGGAGGTAGGCATGCCACAGGGTTTCGAATCGAACTACGACGGCTATCTGGCCGGTCACATCCCCAACGCCATTTGGCTCGATTGGGCCGCCGAACTGCGAAATCCCCGCTGTATCGGCGTGCTTGACCAGGAAATGTTCGAGAGCTTGATGGAGGGCAAAGGGATCGCGGCAACCGATCTGGTCGTGCTCTACAGCGCCGACAACAACATCTGGTCCACTTCTGCGTATTGGCTTTTCCGGTTGTATCGCCACGCGAGTGTGAAGGTGCTCGACGGCGGCCGGACGAAATGGGGACAGCTCGGCTATCCGCTGAACCGAGAAACACCGGAACGCGGCACCACAACCTACACTTCACCTGGTCAGGACGGTTCGATTCGTGCACTGCGCTCGGATGTTCTGGAGAAACTCGGCCATGCTGTGTTCATCGACGCCCGCGAGCCGGAGGAATACCGGGGGAGAACTTTCTCTCCGGCCGAGTCGCCTAACGCCATGGGCGGTCAACGCGCGGGACGCATTCCGGGCGCGGTCAATGTTCCTTGGCGACTCGCGGCCAATGCCGATCACACCTTCAAGAAGGCCGCCGAGCTGGACTCGATTTTCGTCGAGGCAGGTCTCGCCGACTGCGACGATGTGATTACCTACTGCTGGGTCGGAGCGCGTTCTGCTTACTCCTGGTTCGTGCTGCGGGAAATAATGGGCGTGCCAGGGGTGCGAAATTACGACGGATCCTGGGCCGAATACGGCAGTTCCGTCGGTGTACCGATCGAAACCTGATCGTCACCGGCTGGGTGGGACCGTGAGCGTGCCCCAGCGGCACGCTCGAAATCCGTCTGCCGCAGCGGCCGAGGTGGTCAGTCGTGCGCTGGATCACCGGCCGCGCAGGCGCCACGGTCCGGGTTCGATGCCGCCCGTACACCGCTACGGACACCGAGGCGCTGCAGGAGATCGAGCAAGGATCGGCGCTCCTCGGTCTCGAATGCATCCAGGAGCTCCGCCTCGTACGTGTCGAGGATCCGCTCGGCCTCACGCAGCAACTGCTGTCCGGCGGGAAGCACATGCAGCGCGTGCGCGCGACGCTGCACAGGATGCTTCTTGCGCTCCACGAGACCGCGCCGCTCCAAGTCGTCGACCATGCCGACCATCACGTTGCGGTGGATGTGCAGCGACTCGCACAGCTGCTGCTGTGAGAGCCCGTCTCGGTCCAGCAGCGTGCTGAGCACGGCCACATGGCGGGGTTGGATTCCCAGGGGCCCGAGTCGTGCAGCGAATTGCTCGGTCGTGTGGACACCCAGCTGGGCGAGCAGGAAGGTCGGATGCTCGTTCAGCCCGATGTGCGTGTGATCGCCGGTCGTAGACATATCACCGACAGTATAACCCTTGATCATTCGACTCACAGTGAGTGATAATCACCTGGAGTGCATATCATTCCGAGTGCAGTGCTGCTCTTCGATTTCGTCACCTCCTCGAAAGGCCGAACGACCTATGCGAACCCGCACGCTGGATCCCGCGGAGACGGGCCCCTCCCTTGCCGCGCCACCCGGTCGCGGCCCTTGGCCCGCGTTCATCGTGGTGCTCGTTGCCGCGTTCATGGACCTCCTGGATATGACGATCGTCAACGTCACCGTCCCGACCCTGCAGCATGATCTCGGCGCTACCTACACCCAGATCGAATGGACCATCTCCGGCTACGTGCTCGGCTTCGCGGCGTTGCTCATCACCGGCGGCAGACTCGGCGACATCTACGGCCGCCGCAGGCTGTTCCTTCTCGGCGTCGTCGGCTTCACGGCAGCATCGGCGCTCTGCGGCCTCTCGACCAGCCCCGAGCTGCTGATCGGGGCTCGCCTGCTCCAAGGCGCTATGGCGGGATTGATGGTGCCCCAGGTTCTTTCGATCGTCCAGGCCACTTTCCCGCCGGGTGAGCGTCAGCGTGCGATCGGCATCTTCGGCGGCATCAGTGGACTAGCGGCAGTCGCGGGCATGGTGATCGGCGGTGGACTCATCGAACTGGACCTGTTCGGCTTGTCCTGGCGACCGATCTTCTTGATCAATATCCCGGTCGGGATCGCAGCGCTCGTCGCGGGCCGGATCTTGATTCCCGAGTCCCGCTCCGAGTCCGCACCACGCCTCGATCCGATCGGCATGGTCTTGGCTATCATCGCGGTGACCTTGCTCGTCTATCCACTCATCGAGGGTCGCCGACTGGACTGGCCCGCTTGGACGTTTCTCTCGATGGGCTTATCGTTCGCCGCCTTCGGGCTCTTCGTGGCATTCGAGCGCCGCCGGACCCGGCTCGTCGGCTCGCCGCTGGTGGTACTCGGCCTGTTCCGGCTCCGGTCGTTCACCGCGGGCCTGCTCGTCTGGCTGCTGTTCAATGTCGCCATGGGTGGGTTCTTTGTGGTGTGGACCCTCTATATGCAGGCAGGTCTGGGCTGGACGGCGCTGCACGCCGGGCTGGTTGCCGCCACGTTCGCGGTCGGCGCCGGTATCGGCGCCGGATCATCCATGGAGGTGCTCGTACCGCGATTCGGTCGCGGGGTGCTCCTGGCGGGCGCACTGATCAACGCGATGGGCTTCGGCCTGTATGCCTGGCTCTCCGCATATTACGGCGCCGATGTCGATACGGGACCCATGGCCGCGGTGCTCGTGTTCACCGGTGTCGGATTCGGCATGATGTTCGCCTCGACCATGGAAGTGGTCCTCGCCGAGACTCCCGCCGTCGATGCGGGTTCCGCGTCGGGATTGCTGAATACCGGACAGCAATTGGGGATGGCGCTTGGCGTCGCACTCGCAGGTGTGCTGTTCTTCACAGTCTTGGAGGACAACTCAGTGCGCGGCGCTGACACCGCGGTGCCGACGCTGCGCTCAGACCTGAGCGCAGCGGGCATTCCGGCACCCGTTCGAGACGACATAGTGACCGGCTTCCGCGTCTGCGTGCACGACCGGTCGGCATCTCATGACCCAAGCGCGGTACCGGACAGCTGCCGTTCCTCGGCGACCGCTGAACCGATCGAGCGCGTGCTGACCAGAGCCGGCGAAACCGCTCGCGGCGAGAACTTCTCGGGCGCTTTCGCCGCGACGCTGGGCGCGGGCGTCGCCACGCTGATAGTGGTCTTCGGCCTGGTCTTCCTGCTGCCACGAGGCGGGCGATCGCGCGACGAAGCGAGACCGTCACCCGTCGCAGCTGCCCGCTAGCACGCCACCCGGCGGGGCCTGTGACAAACCGACGCGGGCCCCACTGGCAACGCACGACTCATGCCAAGGACGCCGCTCATGCCCGACCTCTGTACCGAGCGAGACACACCCGGTGGCTGCCCACCGTCCGATCCGGCAGTTCGATTCTTCCGGGCGCTCTCCGACCCGACCCGGTTGAGACTGCTGGAATTCATCATGGAGAATGAGCGCACGGCTGCGGAATGTAAAGCGCACGTGCGTATTTCGCAACCCCGTGTGTCCGTGCACCTGTCTTTGCTCGTCACCTGCGGGTACGTGTTGGTCCGCCGCGAGCGCCGCATCCTGCGGTACCGCGTCGCCGATCCCCGCATCCGCGAACTGATCGGACTCGCCCGCACGCTGGCCGCCGACAATGCCGTCGCGTAGTCCTGCCGGGACTTTCGCTTCCCGAGGGCGCAGCCAAAGTGCGATCGCCGCCGGGGTCTCAGGCACCCGGCGATACCCGCACGATCGGGCGGGCGGTGTCGAGGATGGCGTCGACGGTCTCGGGGACGGTCAGGTTCGAGGTGTCGAGCCATAGACCGAGCCGGGGTGTGCTGTCGCGCAGCACGGCGTCCAGGGCCGCCACGGTGAACGTGTCGTAGGCGTTCTTGTCGCGGGCCGCCTCGCGGGCGGCGATCGCGTCGCGGCTCGGCGCGAGCACCACTACGTACAGCGGGTCGGTGTGGATCCGGTCGACGGTGTAGGGCAGGAACTCGCCGAGCACCACGTCTTGCAGGATCGCGGTGAATCCCGCGGCGGCGTATTCGTCGGCGACCGACGCGGCGAGCCGGTGGCGCAAACGCAGCTGATCGAGGGCGGCCGCGGACGGTTCCGGACCCATCTCCGCGCGACCGTTCACCACGAACCTGCGAAAGGTGTCGCCGCGCACGTGCGCCGAGCGGGGCAGGCGTTCGGCAAGCGCCTGTGCCACCGACGATTTGCCCGCGGCTTGGATACCGGTGATCAGATAGACAGCGGAGGCCATCCGGCCATGATCGCAGACCTCAGGCAGGTTCCACGGTGAGGGTGATCGTGGTCCACGCCCCGACGTGGACGCGGTCGCCGCTGCGCAGCGCCACCGGCTGCTCCGCCGGGATCAGGTCGTCGCTGTCGTTGAGGCTGGTGCCGTTGGTGGAGCCGAGATCGGTGACGGTGAGGCCGGTCGGGGTCAGGTGCAGCAGCGCGTGCGCCCGCGAGACGCCCGCGTCGGCGGGCGCGATGCCGAGATCGATGTCGGGGTGCAGACCCTGCGAGACGCTGCGTTTGCCGATCAGGATCTCGCTGCCGTGCAGAATGATTCGGCGCGGCGGGTAGTACGCGGGGAACTCCACGCGATCCGCGTCGGGGCCTTCGCGCGCAAGCACGCGGTCGTAGAAGGCGCGATCGGCGGTGACGGTGGCGACCCAGGTGACGGTCGGTGGCCGCACATCGGCCGAATCGGCGACCTCCGTATCGGGTTCGCGCGGAGCGGGTTCCGGTGCGGGCAGCGCCGAATCGAGCCCGCACGCCTCGCAGAAGCGGCCGCCGCTCGGCGCGCCACAGGCCGGGCAGCGCGGCGCGGCGACCGCCGTCGGCGCCGCGCCGATCGGCGCTCCGCACACATCGCAGTAGTCGGCCGCCGCCGACTCGTGTCCCTCCGGGCAGGTGACCATCAGGACTCCTTGCGTACCCGCGCCGTCTTGGTGGAGCGGGCGTCCAGTGCCATCTCGTCCTCGGCCGCGACGCGCGACCGCAGCCGCACCGTGCCGTTGCGCTCGTCCACCTCGACCACACCGCGTAGCAGCTTCGCGGTGCTCTCGTTGCCCGACTCGGCGGCGAGTTGAACCGCGCGCCGCAGTTTGGCCGTCGCGGTCTCCACGTCACCGTTCTTTCGGGCCGCCAGTCCCTCCTGCACGGCGTCGGCGAGCTCGGCCTGACCGGTGTAATGCGCGACGCGCCTGCTGATCCGGGCCGACAACTCCGTCTCGGTGGTCCACACCGCCCGCACCAGACCCTGTCCGACGACCTCGTCGCCCGCGAGCACACTGACCCGCGCCGCCAGCTTCTCTCGACCCGGCGCGGCGGGCTCCACCCGCACCTGCACGTGGTAATCGCGCTCCTCCGCACCCCACGCGCCGAGCGAATACTCCCCCACCTGCGGGCCCGCTTCGACGCGGCGAGCCGTCAGGTCCTCGATGGCTGGCGCGACCTGCTTGACGAAGCGCACCGTCGCGCCGGCCGGAGTCCAGACCCGCAGTGTCAGTTCGGGAATCGCCTTGGCCATCGAGGTTTGCGTCATGGCCGCGAAGTCCGCGGCCAGGTGCGCCGGATCGGCGACGATGTCGACGGTGCCGTGCAGCGCCGAGGCGATGGCCCGCAATTCGTCCACCCGCCAATCGGTTCCGACGCCACGGCAGTCGCAGGTGAACATGCCCTCGGACTGGGCGATCTCGGCGGCGAGGGACTCCGGCGATTCGTGCTCGTTCTTGCCGTCGGTGAGCAGGATCGCGTGCACCATGGCGCCCTCGTGCTTGGTCGCCAGTTGCCGGGCCAAGCCGAGCCAGGTGCCCATGGCGGTGCCGCCGTCGGCGCGCAATTTGTCGAGCTTGCGGCGCGCCGCCGCGCGCGTGGTCGCGTCCGCGGGCACCGAGGGCACATCGGTGGGAAAGACCAGGCGGGCCATGGACGTGCCCTGCACGATCGCGAAGCGGGTGCCGTCGGGTAGCGCGTCGAGCGCGGCCATGGCGGCGCGGCGGGCGCCTTCGAGCTTCTTGCCGTTGCCCATCGACCCCGAGCTGTCGATGATCAGGATCTCCACCCGCTCCGGCGGCGGACCAGCGGCGACGAATTCGGGGCCGGTCTCCACCGAGACCACCGCGTCGACCGTGCCCGCACCTTCCGCGAGGTACTCGTTCTGGTCGACGACCACCGAGATGCCGTTGGGGGCAACAGAATTCACAGTACTTCTCCTGGCTGGTCGATCAGGGCACCCGCGCGAGCGCGACGGTGATGTTGTCGCTGCCCCCGCTGCGCAGCGCGAACTCGGCGAGATCGCGGGCCGCCTGCATCGGCTCCGCGGCGGTCGCGAGTGCGGCGAGCGCGTGGGCGTCCGGCTGGTAGTTCCACAGGCCGTCGCTGCACAGCAGCAGCAAGCCGGGGCCGCGGGTGCGGAAGACCCGCACGCAGGTGTCCGACCACGGCCGATCCCCCGAGTCCGCGCCGAGCCAGCGCAACAGGGTGTGCGCCCTCGGGTCCTTCATGGCGGCCTGCTCGTCCATGGCGCCCGCGTCGACGAGGGCCTGGGCCCAGGAGTCGTCCACGGTGAGCCGCTGCGAGGGCGGGATGTCGGGCGCGCCGGGCGCGGGGACGAGCCAATACCCGCGGCTGTCACCGACATTCGCCACCGTGATCTCGACCGTGTCGGCGTCGTAGCCGCGCACGATGGCCGAGACGTACGTGCAGGAGGGCGCGTGGCTCTCGTGCACCGCGATATCGCGCACCGCCTGCGCCGCGGCGGCGAGTCCGGCCAGCGCGGCGTCGGGGGCGTCTTGTCCTTCGGCCAGCGCGGCGAGAGTGGCGTCCACGCCAGACCGGGAGGCCGTGCCGGAGGCCGCCTGCGGATCCTCGGAGGTGGACACGCCGTCGCACACCACGATGACGACGGCACTCGGTCCCGCCCCGCCGTCCACCACGGCGGCGGCGACCGAGTCCTCGTTGCGCGCGTGCGCGATGCCGCGGTCGGTGACCACGCACACCGCGCCCAGGTCGGCCTCGAAACGATCACGCGGAGCACGCAATTGGCCGCAGCCGCGGCAGTACCCGTCCGGGTCGTAGTCCTGCGCGCCGCAGGCGTCGCACGGCCGCGGTGTCGCCGACTCGGACTCCGGATGCGGCAACGCGACTCGGCGCGCGCCCAGTTCACGCCCGCAGGCCTCGCAGTACCGGTCGGTGCTCGAGACGCGCTCCCGGCAACCGGGGCAACGCGGCGAAACGCTCGGCGGTTCGGCGGGTTTCGCCAAGGGCATGGTCGGCACGGTGTCCGCCGGATGGGTCGGAGCTTCGCTCACAGGTGGGGTCACGTAGGCACTCACGGTCGAAGTCGGGTCGGGTGGGGTCGCGCTGGGGTCGGTGGGGCTTTCTGTCTCCGCCGAACTGCCCGGCTCCGTAGGGTTGGTTGCCCCGGTGATGGTTGGCGTGGCGGGTTGGTCGGGAGCGGGGGGATGGCCGGTCGCTTCGGATCGGACGGGCTCGGTCGGTTGGTCAGGTGCGACCGGTTGGCGCGGCTCGGTGGGGCGGTCCGGCTCGGCGGGAGGCCGATGCGGGGTGGACGGGGTGGGCTCACCCGGGTCGGCAGGCTGGTCCCGGTTCACAGCGTGGTCCTCGGGCGAATGGCGTTGGCGCGGTCGACCAACTCGAAACGGGTCCACATGTCGTCGGTCTCGCGCGCCAGGTCGCGGAAGCAGCGCTCCAATCCGGTGCGCACGCCCTCCTGGTCGAACGGGACGCCTAGCAGTGGCGCGTGGTTCGTCGCCGCTCTGCCGCCGTCGAGCCAGGCCAGCGCGGCGTCCAGCACCCGCATCCGCACCTGTGCGCCACGGCGTTTGGAATCGAGCGCCAGCGCGTCGACCCGACCGCCCGCGTCACGGAGTACCGCCTCGGTCAGCTCGGCGGGTCCGCGTTCGGCGAGCAGCGCGTCCACCGCGGCCACGCGCGCGTCGGTGTACAGCGACGAGGACCGATCCACTTGGTCTAGGGCCGCGACCGCGCCGTCTCGGTCGCCCGCGCGGCGGCGCACCCGCGCCAGACCGAACACCGCGGCGGCGAAGGCGCGGTCGGTCCGCCAGACGGTGTCGTAGTAGCGCCCTGCCGCGGCGCCGTCGGCGGTGAGTTCGGCGACGGCGGCCAGCGCGAGCTTGGGCGCCGGTTCCCCGGGCAGCGCCGCGTACACGGCATCGAATTCGGCGCGGGCGGCGGCGAAATCGCCGGCGAGTAGCCTGGCTTGTCCGCGGTACCAGGCAAGCCGCCAGTCGCCGGGCAATCGGTCGGCGAGCTCGGTGAGTCTTCGCTCGGCCTCGGCCGGGTCACCGGTGTCGAGCGCGGCGCGCACCAGGCGCAACGGGATCTCCACCGATTCGCCGCGCCCGGTGACCACCGAACGCAGCCCGTCCGCGAAAGCGCGCTCCAGTTCGCCGGGCGTCGTTCCCGCCGTCGTGGCGAGCAGCGCGGCGCCGCTGTCGCCCGGATCGACCAGCGGCACCGGCAGACCGGCCACGATGTCCTCCGGCGCGACCGCCACGTCGACACCGATACCGAAGACCGCGCGCGGCGGCCCGAAATACGCCGACATGCCGGGACGCGGTACCGCGTCGTCGGCGCTGAGCACCTCGCGCAGCACGCCGGTCAGCTGATCGGCCACCTCTTCCATCGAGGCGAACCTGGCCTCGGGATCGGCGTCCGTGGCGCGCGCCAGGAACCGGTGCAGCGAGTCGTAGCGTGCGAGCAGGGGCTCGGCGGCGGGCCCCGGTAGCGCGCCGAAATGCCCGTTCTCCTGCGGGACGTGCATGATCAGCACCGCGAGCGTGCGGCCGACCGTGTACACCTCGGTCGCGACGGTCGGACCGGTGGCGGCGATCTCGGGCGCCTGATACCCGATGGTGCCGTAGATGGCGCTGTCCTGATCGTCCATGGCGATCACCGCGCCGAGATCGATGAGCTTGAGTTGCTCGTCGGTCTGCATCACGTTGTCGGGCTTGAAGTCGCAGTAGGCGAGACCGAGCGAGTGCAGGTAGCCGAGTGCGGGCAGCATCTCCAGAATGTAGGCGATGGCTTGCGGTACCGGCAGGTATCCGCCGTCGGTGTCGCGCCGATCGCGCAGGATCTGCTTGAGCGAGGTGCCGCCGACGAACTCCATGACGATGTAGCCGACCGCGACGCCATCGGGCCCGGCGTGTTCGACGAAGTTGAAGATCTTGACGATGCTCGGATGCTCGACCTCGGCGAGGAACCGCTTCTCGGCGAGGGCCGCCGCCATGGCGTCCAGATCGCCGGAGTTGAGCAGACCCTTGAGCACCACCCAGCGGTTGCCGACATTGCGGTCGGTGGCCAGGTAGATCCAGCCGAGCCCGCCGTGCGCGAGGCAACCGACCACCTCGTACTGGCCGCCGACCAGGTCGCCCGCGCTCAGCTTGGGGGCGAAGGAGAATCGGGCGCCGCAGTTCGGGCAGAAGCCCTCGGTGCGGCCGGGCACACCGTCCCGGCCGCGGCCGACCGGTCGTTCGCAGGCGCCGCAGAAACGCTTCGACTCGGCGACCATCGGGTCGGCGAGAACGGCCGAAGTGGGGTGGATCCTCGGCACCCGAGGCACCTCGACCATGCCCGCGCCGAGCCGTCCGCGCGCGCTGGGCTTGGACGAAGTCGACCGTCCGGTCCGTACCGAGCGCGCCGATCCCCGCGCGGTGCCCGCGGACGTGCGTGCCGAGGCGGCGACGGGCGCGGCGGGCGCGGTGCCGCACGTCTCGCAGTAGCCGCCGGATATCGTTCCGCCGCAGCCCGGTTCCGCGCAGGTGTTGGCGTTCCCGGGTGCCGTCGACCGCCCTGATTCGGGTGCCGTGGCAACCAGCGTGGCGCCCCCGGACTGCCCTGATACGGGTGCCGCGGCGCCCGCCGACTGCCCGGCCGTCGCGCCGACGGCAACCGGTGCGGTCCCACACACCGTGCAATAACCGTCCTCGACGGCCCCGCCACAGCCTGGCTCGGTGCAGGTCATGATCTCCTCCCCGATTTCCGCGCGACGATCTGCTGGTAGTCGGCGACCGCGCGGGCGGCCGCCGCGAGATCGCAAGGCCGGTGCGCGAGCAGTTCGGTCGCGATCCGATGGCTCGCCGAGAGCTCGTCGTCCTCGGCGAGCGCCAGCCTGGCCGCCTTGGCCCGATACGCGGAGAGTCGGCCGCGCAGCTCGGCGCGGCGGTCCAGCAAGCCCTGGGCGAGCTCGGCCGCGTCGGCGGCCGCGTTCGTCGCCGTAGCGATCCGGCGGCGCAGGTGCAGCAGTTCCGCCGCCGCGCCGGATCGGGCGGCGAGGGCGGCCAGTTCGGCGTCGAGTTCCTTGTGTTCCGTGCCGGGCGACGGCAGCGGCCCGGTGCGGATCTTGTGTTCGGCTTCCGCACGCACGCGATCGGCACGGGCCTCGGTCTCGGCGAGCACGGTCAGCCGGTCACGGGTCGCCGCCACGGCCGCATCCCAGTTCGCGGTGATCGACGTCAGCTCGGCGAGCACGTCGGCAGCGCGGTCCAGGCGCGCGCCGATATCGGCGAGGCGGGCGTCGATCTCGGGCGGTGTCAACGCCAGCGGATCGGTGGCCGAGCGACGCAACAGCTCGGCGATGGCCGCACCGATGTCCCGTAGTTCGGCGGTGCCCGCGCCCGCGCGGTCCAGCCGGTCCTGGAGCGGCGCGAGCCCGGACAGCACCCGGTCGTTGACCGCGCCGACCTCGTCGAGGAAGGCGGCGATCCGGGGAAAGGTCGCGCGCATGCGATCCACCGTGTCGGCCACGCCGACGAACAACACCTGTTCGCCGGGTCCGGTCAGCGACCGCTGCGCCAACGGAATCGGTGTGCGCGAGGCCTCGTGCGGCCGCCCGTACAGCAGCGTGGTCAGTTCCGCGCGCGCCTCGGCGTCAAGCCGCGACCGGGTGCCGCGCACGGTGCGCGCCGAGTCGAGGATGGTTTTCAGCCTGGCGAAGTCCTGCCACATCAGGTCCAGCTCGGCGCGGATCGGCGTCCACCGGCGCTCGGTGAGACCGGTGGGCGGAAAGCCGCGCAGCAGGGTCAGTCCGGGATGCCGGTCCAGTTCCAGCATGGTGGCGGCGATCGCGTCGAATTCTGCGCCGCGGGCGGCCAATTCGCTGTCGATCTCGGCAAGGGTGCGTGGCTGCATGATCACCCGGCTCACGTGGTGTACCGGGTTTCCGGCGGGCCTGGCGAGGGACCGAGCGCGCTGAGCCGCGCGGCGTAGATGCGCTGCCAGGTGCCGTCGGTGCGGATCCGTTCGAGCACCGCGTTGACGAAGCGCACCAGATCGGGTGCGCCCTTCGCCACGCCGACCGCGTAGGCGCCGGTCCCGATTGGTTCGCCGACCACCTCGAGGTTCCGGTCCTGAGCGACGAGGCCGAACAGAATGGGGTCGTCAGCACTGATCGCATCCACGTGACCCTGTTGCAGCGCGGCAAGGCAGTCGGTCCAGTTGGCGACGCCGAACACCGTGAGCCGCTTGGGCAGCGCGAACAGCGGCCCGGAGGCGGTGGTGCCCTTGGTGACGCACACCCGCTTGCCGCCGAGGTCCGCCCCGGACCGGATGCCGGAGTTCTTCGGCGCCAGAATCCGCTGCGCCGCACGGTAGTACACGGCGGAGAAGTCGACGTCGCGGCGGCGTTCGCAGGTGGCCGAGAAGGTGCGCACGATCAGGTCGACCTTGTTCTCGCGCAGCGCGGAGATGCGTTCCTCGGCGGTCACCGAGCGCAGTTCGATCCGGTTCGGGTCGCCGAACAGCGCCCGCGCGATCTCCCTGGCGATATCGATGTCGAAGCCCTCGATCTCGTTCGTGGTGGGATTGCGGAAGCCGAACAGGTAGGTGTTCTGGTCGACGCCGACCCGGATCCGGCCGTTGGCCACGATCGCGGCCATCGGCGAGCCCGCGGGCATCACGCCCGGCGGCGGCAGCGGGCCGGGGCGCAGGCTGGCCTCGGCATCGCACTCGTCCTCGGCCTGCCCGGGCGTGGTGATCTCGGCGAACTCGGGCGGGGCCGGATTCACCGCGGCCGCGGGCGGTGACGCGGGCACCGAGGCGTCGGTGCTGCACGCGACCAGCGGACCGAGCGCGGCCAGGGCGGCGACCAGCGCGAAGAGCCGTCTTGTCACAGGAACTCCTTCAGCCGCGGCCACAATCCGACGACCGCGGCGCCCGCCGCGAACAGCATCAGCAGCAAAACGCCGGAGGGGCTCCAGCTCAGCGCGTCACCCGCGGCGTCGACACCGCCGCGCAGGTCGCTGCGCACCCGCTGCACATCGGCGCGCAACGATTCGTCGAGTTGGGCGAACCGGGTCGCCGAGGTCTCCGGCCCGGTGCCGATGGCTTGGTCGACGGCCGCCGGATAGTCGGCCGCCTGATACGCCGCGAGCTGGCGGCGATGGCCCACGGTCCAGCCCTCGAAACGCAGGGCCGCGGGCGAATCCGGGCCGGTGACCGTCACGAGTCGGTCGCGCAGCGCCGCGGTGTGGCGGGTGAACGTCTCCTCGCCCGCGGCTATGTCACCGCGGGTGATCAGTTGCAATGTCTCGGCCGTGCGGGCCTGCTGCGCCAGAATCCTTGCCTCGGCGAGGGTTTGGAAGCGGACGGCCGCGCCGTCGTCGCCGGTCTCCAGTGCCGTGGCGGCCACCGAGGTCGCCAGTACGGTCCACAGCAGCGCGACCCCGGTCGCCGTCGCCGCGGCGACGAGCCCGGGGTTGACTCGCCGGTTGGTGCGGCGCGACAGGACGAAAGAGCCCGCGCCACAGGCGAACAGCACCAGCAGCAGGGCCGTGATCGTGGTGAACGGCAGCGCGCCGATCGCCCGCTGATCCTCGTGCACGGCCGCGAAGCGGAGGGCGCTGAGCTCCTCGGCGTTCTTCAACAGCGAATCCTGCATGACCTCGGAGGCTTCGCGCAGGTACGCCGAGCCGACGGGGAAACCTTGCCGGTTGTTCGCCCGCGCCGTCTCGACGAGGCCGGTGTAGGCGGGCAATTCGGCGCTGATGGCCGCCACGATGCGGCGGGTGCGCTCGTCGGAGGCGCCTGCGGTGGCCTGGGCCAGCGCGTCGGCCGCGTCGGCGAGTGCCTGCTGGTAGCGTGCGCGCACCTGCGGCGTTTCGATGCCACCGGTCAGGAACGCCTCGGCCGCGGCGGCGTCGGCCGCCGAGAGCGAGACGTAGAGGTTCTGCGCCGTGTAGGCGAGCGGCTCGGTGCGAGCCAAGGCGGCGTCGCGGCGGTCGAGCTTCCCGCTCAACTGGTTCGAGCCGGTGAATCCGGCGAGCAGGCACAGCGCCATCGTCGCCAGTGCGAGCGCGCCGATCAGTCCCGGTGTCGTGCGCGCGAAGCGCCGCACCCACGCCGCCCCGTCGCGCGCGGTCGCCGGAAGGCGAGGTCCCACACCGTCCCCCCTTCATCTACCCGGCCGGTGTCTCCGCACGCGATAGTACGGTAGGCCGCTGCGATCCGCTCTCCCTTGCCTTTCCGGCCTCGCGACCGCACAGCAACAGGCCGCCGATCCAGCTCGCTCGCGAGTGTCAGTCGCCGCCGAACGCGCGGAAACTCAGGTAGCTCGGACAGTCCGGGCGCAACAGGATGCGCTGCCCCGCGATCTGGCGCTGCTTCCACGGTGGAATCAGATGGCGCGGGAAACTGGTGGGGCTGACCGCGACTCGCAGCCGATGCCCGGCGCGAATCAGCGCCTCGGTGGGGTTGATCTCGATATCGATCTCGAAGGCCTCCCCCGGCGTCACCGGCAGCGCGGAATCGGCGGTCATGGGGTGCATTGCGAAGAGCAGTTCACCCTCGGCGTAGTAGCTGTCGGCGGCATCGATCGCGCGCAGCGTCGACAGCAGCGCGCCGCGGGTCAACGGCGCCGACACGCCGTCGGGGCGCACATCGCACACGGTGACCGACCAGAAGGCGTCCTCGCCGTCGACCGCGGCGAGCAGGTGCAGATTCATCGGACCGGAGAGCACGGTGTCGGTCTCGAACGGCGCGCTGGTGAAGGTGAGCGCGGTGGCCTCGCTGCGCCGGTCGTCGTTGCCGAAACGGTCACCGAACAGCAGCGCGACGCCCATCGTCATCACCGCCGTGTTGTTCGATGCCGCGCTGACCCGGCCCGTCGGCACCGTCAGCGGGTACTCGGTATCCGTTGGCGCGGTGGACAATCCGCCGTCGGAGGCAGCGTGTGACGCGGTGCCGCTTGGATCGGCGGTGAGGTAGAGCCTGCGCACGCGCGTCGCCGGATCCGGGTATTCGTCGCGCCTGATCCAGCGTCCGTCGCCCTGTCGGCGTACCGTCACCGGTCCGTACCGGTCGATTCCGTTGTCGATGCCCTTGACCCAGCGGTCGAAGAACGCGCACTGGAGTTCGTCGAGCGCCTGCGGGTTGCCTGGATCGCCGAAGCCGGAGCCGGGCGTGAGGTGGTAGGAGTCGTCCACCAGGATCTGCTTGGCTCCCGGCGCGACCGGAATGCGTTCGTAGATGCGGAAATTCGAGCGGTTGTAGACGTCGTGCCAGCCGCCGTGGATCCAGGTGGGGACGTCGATCTCCTCGAAGTGCGCCAGCCGGGCCGCCCACTCCGGATGTAGGTAGCCGTCGGGGTGGTCGATGCTGACGGCGATCCGGATGGCGCGGCGCACCCAGTCCGAGCGCGCGGTGATCCGGTCGCGCAGATAGTGGCCGAGCAACCCGTCGCGCACCAGACCTGGCAGTGCCGGAATTCGTCCCGCTCCGTGCACGAATAGGATCCACGCGAGCATGCCCGGCGTTGGCACCCCGCCGGTCAGCCCGAGTTCGCGCACCGGGTTCTCCCCCGCCTCGATGGCGAAGACGGCGGCGAGTCCCTCGGGGCGCAGGCCAGCGGTGACGAGCGCCGCGATCGCGCCGTAGGAAAGACCCGTCACAGCCACGCGTCCGTCGCACCAGGGCTGTTCACGGACCCACCGCAGCACCTCGAGATAGTCGCGCTGTTCCCGAGGGCCGAAGAAATCCCAAGTGCCCGTGGAACTTCCGGTGCCGCGCACGTCGACCATCAGCCCGACGTACCCGCGCGACACGGCGGTGCGGTTGATCGCGAACGGCTCGAGGACGCCGCCCGCGGGTGTGCGCAGCACGTCCCGCGCGGTCATCCTGGCGCGGTCGGACGGCGCGATGCGGCCCGCCAGCGCGCGCAGTGCCCGATTCGCGCGCATGCCGTGTCGGTTGAGCATCTTGTTGTAGGCGGTGAAGTTGATCAGCGCCGGGAGCGGTTCGTCGGTCGGCCCGGAGCGGTCGCCGGGGCGCAGGATGTCGGCGCTGAGAACCGCCCCGTCGGACATGGGGATCGGAACCGTCACGGCCGCGTGCAGTTTCGGATAACGCTCCGGTCCGATGTCGAAGCGTGCGTCCGGCGGCGCGTCGGTAGCGCTGGTCAACGGCTCGCCCATGGCGATCCCCTCTCCGAGGTGGGTCAGCGGGCGCGCAGCACCCCTGGCTTGTCGACGTAGCGCTGCATACCCCAGTTCAACCCGCGCATGGCGAGGTTGTAGGCGGGCGGGAAATAGCGCTGGGCCCAGTGTCCGATGCGAATGTCCTGCGAGGTGTAGATCAGATACCTGTTCCGCTCGACTCCGCGCACAATGGATTTCGCGGCCTGCTCGGCGGTGACGGCGTGCCGCAGGAACAGTTTCAGCCCGCGCTGCACCGCCTCGGCCTCCCGGTCGACGCCCGCGATGTCCACCCGGTTCACCATCGGAGTCGACATCGCGCCAGGGCACACCAGGCTCACACCGATGCCGTGCCTGCGCAGGTCGAAGCGCAGCACCTCCGAGACGCCGCGCAGTCCGAATTTGCTCGCGCTGTACGGCGCGTGCCACGGCAGGCCGAACAGGCCGGCGGCCGAGGACACGTTGACAAGGTGGCCGCCGCGTCCTGCCTCGATCATCGGCGGCAGGAACTCCTCGATGACGTGGATCGGGCCCATCAGGTCGATGTCGATGGTGCGCCGCCACTGGTCGTGGGTGAGCCGGTCGACGGTGCCCCAGGTGGCGATGCCCGCCACGTTCATCACGATGTCGACGCTGCCGATCTCGTCGTGCACCTTGGCGGCCAGCGCGACGACGGCGGTGTGGTCGCTGACGTCGAGCGCTTCGGCAACGTGCACGGTGGCGCCCGCCGCGCGCAACTCTTCGGCGGTACGCCGCAAGCCTTCCGCGTCGATGTCGGTGAGAATCAGTGACGCGCCCTTGGCCGCCACCGCGTGCGCGGTGCCGCGGCCAAGACCGCTGGCCGCCCCGGTGATCAGGCAGCTCTTGCCGTCGAACTTCGTCATGGCTAGACCATAGTGTTGACGAACATCATTGTCTATGAATCGGACACGATCCGTCCCAGACGGAACCGACCGCTCGGCCGCGCGGCCCGCCGGCTCACGACTTCGGAGCAGTTGTAGCTCAGCGTTTTTCGTACAGCAGCAGATCGACCACCCGCAGGATACGGTCGAGGTCGAAGCGCTCGGGTTCGGCGAGCATCTGCCGCGCGAGGGTCTGCACGGCACCCTGCACGATCTCGACGAAGACATCGAGATCCACCTCGTCGGCGCGCTCTTCGGCAGGACGGCTCGTCAGCCAGTCGCGCAGCAGCCGACGCAGCGGTGCGCGCAGTTCGTCGCGGGCCCGCTCGATCGGGGCGCGCAGTGCGGCGGGCACCCCGTCGATCGGGTAGTAGACCAGCCGCCAGCTGTCCGGTACGGAGCGCAGATCGCTCAGGAAGCACGTCAGTGCCGAGAGCAGCGCCGCTTTGGGATCGGCTGGCGCGGCGCCGCTCTCGGTGACGTGCGCGGTGGCGGCGACCATGCGGGCGGTCTCGCGAGCGATGAGGTCGCGAAGCAGGTCGTCGCGGTTGGCGTAGAGGTCGTAGACCACCGGGCGGGTCACGCCGCCGCGCTCGGCGACCGCCGCGATGGTGACCTCGGCGAATCCCGACTTGGCGAGGATGCGTAAGGCCGTGTCGAGCAACTGTTCTCGCCGGTCGGCGGGTTGCAGGCGCTTGGCGTATCTGCGGCGCGGCCGCGCGGCGTCGCTACCGGCCCGCGCCATCGGAAGCCTCCCCGACTCCGGTCATCGCCACCGCTCGGCGCGCGACCCAGCGCAAGGTCGAGGCGATCGCGTCGCGGCGTTGCGTTCCGCCCTCGGCGAGCAGCAGGCGTGCGGCGGTCTCGCTGGTGCTGATGGTGGTGTAGCTGACGAGTTCGGCGTCCAGTTCGCGGTCGGTCATGGCGGCGATGATCCGGATCATGGCTTCGGAGCGCTCGCGCAGCGCAATCCGGCCGCGGGCCACCCGTTCGTGCGCCGAGGGCGGCAAGGCTTCGTCGCGCATCAGCACGAACCGCCACGTGTCTGGCGCGGCGAGCACCATGTCCAGGAACAGGTCGGCGGCCTTGGCCGCGATCTCGGCGGGATCGGCGCCGGGCTGGATCTCGGGCAAGGCCGCGGCGGCCATCGTCAAAACGCGCTCCTCCTCCCGGTCGAGCAGGGCGGTGAAAAGGCCTTCGCGATCACCGAATTCGGCGTACAGGGCGGGTCTGGTCAGGCCCGCGGCTCGTGCGATGGCGTGCATGCTCGCTTGGGCGTAGCCCTCGCGGAGGACGAGATCGCGTGCGGCGTCGAGGATCTGGTCGCGTCGCGCTGACACCTTCGCCTCCATCGTGGTCGGTCGTCGAGCGCCAGCACTCCCCCAGCGAACTGGTCACTCGAATGAAACAGTGTACGCAGGCGGTGGCTCGCCGGGTGGACCACTCTCGAACGTCACGCTTTCGCACCTCGGCTTGCCTTCGGGGACAACCGGTTTCGTCGAATTCTACGGCGGCGATGTCGGCGCGAAGGTAAATTGACGTCGTTGTATTTGCGTGTGACGTGCGTTACTTCCAGCCAGTAGAAGTGCCGGTCGTCACATGCGAACGTGCCGTCGGGCTACCGGTTCTCGGGGCCGTCGGGCGACCAGCGCCGAGGCGGATCGGCGTGCGCAACGGGGGATGCAGGGAGGAACCATGAGTGAGGCGCCGCCGAGCGTCACGGACGCGGGCGCGATCCGGTTCGCGCGAGAAAACGTCACCGGCACAGCGGTTTCCAGCGTGCGCACCTTCGGCCGGGCCGTCGATCTCGGCATCGAGTCGGTGCGCGGCGCGTTCGCCGATCTGATCGGCCTGCGCTTCCAGTGGCAGGAGATGCTGCGCCAGGCCTGGTATCTGGTGACCGTCACGGCACTGCCCGCCGTGCTGATGGCGGTGCCCTTCGGCGTGGTGGTTTCGGTGCAGGTCGGCAACCTGATCCATCAGCTGGGCGCCGACTCTATGATCGGCGCGGCGGGTGGGCTCGGCGTGATCCAGCAGGGCGCACCCATCGCGACCGGTCTGCTGCTCGGCGGGGCGGGCGCCTCGGCCATCGCCGCCGATCTCGGCGCGCGGACCGTGCGCGAGGAGATAGACGCGTTGCGCACCATGGGAATCAGTCCCGTGCACCGGCTGGTGATTCCACGGGTGGTCGCCATGCTTTTCGTCGCGCCCCTGCTCAACGTGCTCATCATCTTCGTCGGCGTTGTCTCCGGCTACGCGGTGGCGATCAGCGCGCAGAACGTCACGCCTGGCAGCTACTGGGCGACGTTCGGCTCCTTCGCGGTCGTCGCCGACGTGTGGATCTCGCTGGCCAAGGCCATGCTGTTCGGCTTCCTGGTGGTGATCATCGCCTGCCAGCGCGGGCTGGAGGCCAGGGGCGGTCCGCGCGGCGTCGCCGACGGCGTCAACGCGGCCGTGGTGATCTCGGTGGCCTCGATCATCGTGGTCAACCTGGTGATCACCCAGATCGTCACGATGTTCCTACCGCTGCGGGTGGCCTGAGATGACCGCGACACCGTACGCGCCAAAGGGTTTGGGCTGGGCCTATCGCGCCGTCCGCAACCGCGGCCGGATCCTGGCGCCGGTCGAGAACACCGGCTTCCTGCTCGGTTTCGTCTTCCAAGCGCTCTGGGCGATACCGCTGACGCTGCGCCGCTACCGCGCCCAGACGATGCGCACCATCACCGACATGACCTGGGGACGCGGGTCGGTCATCGTCGGCGGCGGCACCGTCCCGATGCTGGTGGTGCTCGGCGTCGCGATGGGCGCGGGCGTCGGCATCCAGTCCTTCGCCGCGCTGGACCTGATCGGGCTCGGACCCGTCACCGGTGTGGTGTCGGCATTCGCCAACACCAGGGAGCTCGCACCGATCGCGGCGGCGGTCGGGTTCGCCGCACAGGCGGGTTGCCGGATGACCGCCGAGATCGGCTCGATGCGCATCTCCGAGGAGATCGACGCCATCGAATCCCTCGGGCTGCGCTCGGTGCCTTTCGTGGTCACCACGCGGGTCATCGCGGGCGCCGTCGCCATCGTGCCGACCTTCCTCATCGCGCTGATCCTGAGCTACCTGGCCTGCTCGGCCGTCATCGTGCTGCTGCACGGTCAGGCGGGCGGGGTCTACAACCACTACTTCTTCCAGTTCACCAGCGGCTACGACGTGCTCGCCGCGGTGATCAAGATCCTCGTCTTCGGCGTCACCGTCATCCTGATCCATTGCTACTACGGCTTTTTCGCCTCCGGCGGCCCCGAGGGCGTCGGCATCGCCTCCGGTCGCGCGGTGCGGGCCAGCTTCGTCGCCATCATCGCCCTGGACATGGTGCTGACCATCGTGCTCTGGGGCGTCGACTCCGCCATCGAATTCCCGGGGTGAGCGCATGCCGAACTACGGACTTCCCGGTGTGCCGATGAGCAGGCGCGGTTCTCGCGCACTCGGCGCGGCCGCGTTGGCGCTGACGGTCGTCGCGGGTCTCACCTGGCGCGCGGGGCTCGACGACCGGCCACCGGACCGCTTCCAGGTCCAGCTGCGCACCGAGCAGATCGGCGAGGGCGTCATCGAGGGCACGCGGGTGCGCTACGACGGCGTCACCGTCGGCGAGATCACCGAGATCGCCGCCATCGGCGACGGACGCCAGCTGATCACGTTGGACCTCGACAAGACGCAGACGGCAAGCCTGACCGACGCACTGACCGTGGACTACGCACCGGAAAACCTGTTCGGCATCAGCGCTCTCACACTGCGCGCGGCCGAGGGCGGCGCCCCGCTCGCGGAGGGCGCTCTGATCGATCTCGCCGGAGCGCACGCGGAAAAGGTCACCGATGTGACCATGGGCAGCCTGCTGCGCGCGCTCACCGAGACCTCCACGGAGGTGCTCACCCCGCGGCTTTCGGAACTGCTCGCCACGGTCAACAGCGAGATGAGCTCGTTCGCACCGTTCTGGGAGGCGATCATCACGCTGTCCCGCGCGGTGGCCGACACCCAGCGCTATCCGGCGCCGTACCTGATCGACCAGTACTCGTCCTTCTTCGGCGGCGTCGGCGATTTCGCCTCGGCGACCTTCCGGCTGCTGCACTCGGTGATGAACATCGAGATCTTCCTCAACGATCGCCCGCGCTACGACGCCACCATCACCATGGTCGTGGACGGTGCACTGCCGTCGATCGGAACACTCGGCGACGCCGCCAACCGGCATCTGTCCCCGTACACAACGGAATCGACACCCCTCGTCGCCGCGCTCGCCGCCACCGTGCCCGCGCCGGGACGCTCGCGCGCCGAGGTGACGGAACTGATCGATCGGTTGAACCGCTTGTTCTCCGACACCCCCGACGGTCCCGCTGTGAACGTGGCCGTGACTCTGCGTGGGATGCCTGGGCTGGCGGTGCCACTGCTCGGGACGTCCGGCTTCGCGGCGCTCGACGGTTCGGGAGGTGCGCGATGACGACCCTGCCGATCCGGGCGGTGATGTGGCGACTCGGGCTGTTCGCCGTCGCGATGCTCGTGCTGTTGGTCGTCATCGTGCAGGCGATCACCCGACCGGTGGACGGCGAGACCGGTTCCTACACCGCGGAATTCACCGATGTGAGCGGATTGAAGACCGGCGACGACGTCCGGATGTTCGGCGTCTCGGTCGGCAAGGTCGCCGCGATCGAGCGGGCGGGCACCAACGCGCGGGTGACCTTCACGGTTCAGCGCGACCGTCCGATCTACGACTCCAGCGTCCTCGCCATCCGCTACCAGTCACTGACCGGACAACGTTACGTCGATGTGCGGCAACCGGATCGGCCGGGCGCCACGCTGCCGCCCGGCGCGGCGCTCGGAGTGGCCAACACGGTGCCCTCCTTCGACATCACCCAGCTGTTCAACGGGTTGCAGCCGGTGATCGCCGAATTCTCTCCAGGCGCGCTCAACCAGTTCACCGAAAGCGTGCTGGCGGTGATCGAGGGCAACGGCTCCGGCATCGGTCCGGCGCTGGACGCCATCGAGAAACTCAGCCGCTACACCTCCGATCGCCAAGCGGTGATCGCGACCATCGTGGCCAACCTGCACGCGATCTCCACGCAGGTCGGCGGGCGCTCACCGCATCTGGTCACCCTGATGGAAGGCCTCGCCGACGTCGTCAGCGCGTTCCGGGTGCAGCTCGACGGGTTGCTGGACTTCGCCGCCGCGGCCCCCTCGGCGATGGGACCGCTGAACCGGCTGATGGAAACCCTCGGCTTCACCGAACGCGCCAACCCGGATCTGATGACGGACCTGCGGCTGCTTTTCCCCGACCCGGAGGCCGCGCTGGAGCTGCTCGGCAGGCTCCCCGGTCTGCTCCAAGCGCTGAGCAACGTGCTGCCGCCCGCACCCGGCGCGGCGGGACCGGTGCCGATGAGCTGTTCCAAGGGCGCGGTTCAGCTCCCCCAGGTGCTTTCGGTGCTCGTCGCAGGGCAGAGGATCGCGATATGCAACGGATGACCCAACGCCTGCTGAATCGCCTGGCGCCGCACGGTCTTTCGCACGACCGGCACCAGGCGGCGAAGAACGCGAGGGAGTTCCGCCTCGGCATCCTCGGCGGGCTGTTCGTCGCCGCACTGCTGCTGGCAACGGCGGTGATCTATCTGGTCCCGTTCGGGAAGGCGAGCTACACCGCCGACCTGGTCGAGGCGAACTCGGTGAAGGTCGGCGACCAAGTGCGCCTGGCGGGCATCACCGTTGGCTCGGTGACGGCGCTCGAGCTGGGCGAGACGAAGGTTCGGATGACCTTCACCGTGGACCGCGACGTGTTCCTCGGCGACGCGACCAGCCTGGAGATCCGCATGCTGACCGCGGTCGGCGGCCACTACGTCGCGGTATTCCCCTCCGGTACAGAGGCTCTCGGCTCGCGACCGATTCCGCCCGACCGCGTCCGGCTCCCCTACAGCTTGGTGCGCATTCTCCAGGACGCCGCCGCGCCCGTCTCCGAGGTCGACGGCGAGACGCTGCGCCAGAATCTGGCCGCCCTCCAGCAATCCCTCGACACCAGTCCGGACGCGCTGCGCCAGCTGGGCGCCGCGACGCAGTCGTTCGTCGACATCCTGCGCAGGCAGAACCTCGAGGTCTCGCGCGCGCTCACGGTGATGGACGAGTACCTGCGCACCATCGACGGGAACAAGTCGCTGATCGGCACGTTCGTCCGCGAGCTCGGCACCCTGATGACCGTTGGCCTCGGCAAACGCGCCGAGATCGCGTCGGCGCTGACCATCGCCGCCTCGCTGCTGTCCAGGATCGCCGCCGTCGAGCCCTCCTGGCGCGAGGTGCTCGCGCCGCTGGCCGGGAAGCTGCGCGAGTTGCTGCCGCAGCTGGAACAGCTTGCCGCGCAACTGGATGTGGCGATCCCGCAGTGGCAACAGTTGCGCGAGCGACTCGTGGCGATGACCGCCACGGAGGACGGTGTCGTCATCGATCAGTCGGCGCTCACCGCGCCGGTGTGTATTCCGCTGCCCGGATGGGAGTGCTGAGCGATGAAACGCATTCTGCGGTCCCAAGGTTTCGTGACCGTGCTCGGTGCGCTGGTGCTGGCTGCGGTCGCCGCGGTCGCCTACCTCGTGGTGTTCGACCCCGTGAAGAAGACGGTCGCCTACTGCGCCATGATGCCCGACGCCGTTGGCCTGTATCCGGGCAATCACGTGACATCCCTTGGCATTCCGATCGGCACGGTCAACTCGGTGCGTCCCGAGGGCACGGGTGTGCGGGTGGACTTCGAGGTTCAGCAGGAGCGGGTGTTGCGCGGCGAGGTCACCGCGACCACGGTCTCCGACACGCTGGTGGCCGATCGCAACCTGGCGGTCCTCGGCGAGCCCGGCGCCGCGCCGTGGGACCGGTCGACGTGCATCACCAAGACCTTCACGCCGAAGAGCATCAGTCAGACGCTCCAGGGCTTCTCCCAGCTCGCGGGTCAGCTGACCGGCGGCGGAAAACCGGGCGAGCAGACCAGGATTCGTGACAGCGTCGTCGCCTTCGAAGCCGCCACCTCCGGCACCGGACCGGCGCTCAACAAACTGATCACCGATCTCGGCGACGCGCTGCGCGCGCCGGACGCGGCCATCGGACACATCGGCGGGCTGCTCGATTCCTACGGCAGGCTGATGTCGAGCATCGCGATGAACTGGGACGACATCAGGATCGTGCTGCTGCAGGCGAGCGAGGGCATCGCCTTCATCAACGAACTCTGGGGCCGGGTGGTGCAGCTCATCGACTCGCTGCTGGTCATTCTGCCGTGGCTGAACAGCATCGCCCGCGAATACGGCAGACCGATCCTCGGGGCGCTGGACGGCGCGCTGCCCGGCCTGCGGCTGCTCTCGGCGAATGTCGCGACGCTGCGGCAGCTGGTGGAGATGATCCCGCCGATCGTGCAGTTCTTCGAGGAGGTGATCGATCCGGCCACCGGCAGGCCCCAGCTGACCTACGCCGCGCCGAAGGTCGGACTGCCCCGCGAGCAGGCCGACCAGGTCTGTGCCGCGCTCAACGCGGTGCTGCCGGGTCACTGCGATGGAGCCGAAAACGGTTTGGCCGACGTGAATCTCGTATCCCTTGTGCTCGGAACGGTAGGTGCCCGATGACCGTGCGATCCCTCCGCCGCGCCGCGCTGGTCCCAGTGCTGGCACTAGGGCTGCTGTCGGGATGCGGATTCGATCCCGCGCAAGTGCCGGTGCCCGGCGCGACGGTGTCCGGCCCCACCTACCAGGTGCGGATCGAGCTGGCCAACGCGCTGAACCTGCCCGCGCGGGCGAAGGTGGTGGCCAACGGCGCGCAGATCGGCAGCCTGCGCGAGGTGAGCGTGGTCGATCCAACGCTCGAGCAGCCGGGACGGGTGGAGGCAGTCGTCGAGATCGCCGAAGGGGTGCGGCTTCCGGTCAGCACCACGGTCCAGCTGCGCCAGAACACCATCCTCGGCGACATCTACATCGGACTCACCACGCCGACAGGCGATTTCGATCGCACCATCCCGGCGGGCGGAACCATCCCGCTCGCACGCACCCGGCCCGCGCTCCAGGTCGAGGATCTGCTGGCCGGCATGTCCACCTTCGTCGGCGGCGGCGCGATGCAGCAGATGCAGGACATCGTCAACCGGGTCAACGCGACCCTGCCCGAGCAGCCCGCCGAGACCGCGCGGATCTTCGAGGTCGTCGGTCGCGACGTGGCCGACGTGGCCGCCGACATGGCGGTGGTCGACCGGTTCCTGGACACCATTCAGCGGGATCTGGATGCCGCGCTGGACAATCCGCGCGAACTGGAGGCGCTGCTCAGCGAGCGCGGGGCGGTCGAGATCCCGGCCGACGCGAAATCGCTGGTTCTCACGCTCGGCGTCGTCGGCGGGCTCGGCATCGTCGGGCACGCGATCGCCTGGCTCGGCCCGCTGCTGGAGGCCAGTGACGCTGCCGCGAAAGCCTTGGTGCCCTTGCTGTTCGCGGATCGACCGCTGGATCTGACCGCGCCGTCGAACCTGAACCGGGTCGTTTCGCTGGTTCGCGACAAGATCATTCCGTTCGTCGAGCGCGGTCCGAAGGTGAACATCGGCGCGGTGGCGGTGGACGGGGCCGCGACGCCGGTCGCCACCGATGAGCAGGTGCAGCGGATCATCGCCACCCTCAGGATGATCGGAGTCGTGCGATGAACGTCGCGTCCGAGCCCTATCCCGGCTACGTCCCCTCGACGTCCGCGAACGACGAGGTGCTGCGGCGGCTCGGCCCGCTCGCCTCGCTTGGCGCGATCGCGGCGATTCTGCTGATCGGCGTCGGCTACCTGAGCTTCGGCGTGGTGCGGGTCGGCTGGTTCACCGAGCACACCGAGGCCAGCATGACGGTCCCGGATTCCGGCGGTCTGCTGCCGCGCTCCAAGGTCCTGCTCTCCGGCGTCCAGATCGGGCAGATCACCGCGGTGACCCACACCCGCGACGGCATCGAGGTCGGCTTCCGCTACGACGCGGAATACCGTGTGCCCGCGAACAGTTCGGTGCGCATCGAGACGCTCTCCGCGCTCGGCGAGCCCTACCTGGAATTCCGGCCGACCGCCGCGGACGGGCCGTACCTGCGCGACGGTGACCGGCTGACGGCCGCCTCGGTCCAGCGTCCGGTGTCGATTCCCGAGGTCGCCCGCACCGCGACCCAGCTGCTGGAGCAGGTGGATCCGGCGACGGTGGCCGCCATCATCGAGAACTTCAGTACCGGTCTCGCGGGAACGGAGGCGGTGATCCCGCAACTGTCCAGGGCCTCCGATCTGCTGGCCGCCACACTCATGAGCCGAACGGATCTGATCCGGCGACTGCTGATGGACATGCAGGCCCAAGCCACCGAGATGACCTGGGCGGGAGGCGAATTGACCGCCGCGGCCACGCCGTGGGCGGACTTCGGACCTCGGGTCAGTGAGGTCGCCGCGGCGATCGCGCGCGTCGTGCGGATCGGCGACACCCCGGGCGACTACCTGACCGACACCGAAGACGTGATCGGACTGCTTCCCTTCCTCGACGCGCTCACCCAGAAGCTGGACCTGCTCGGACCCGAACTGCGCGAACTGTTTCCGGTCGTCCAACCGCTGCTCGCACTGACCACCGGCGTGCTCGGGAAGGTCGACCTGGGCAGCCTGATCTCGCAGGCGCTGCACGCCACGACGCCGGACGGCGCTCTGCAATTGCAGATCACCGTCCGCTAGACCGGGACTTGTTGGGCTTCCGAGTCAGACCGTCCGTTCTTCGAGCGCTTTCACCAGGGACGCGGCGAGGATGGCCACGGCTCGATCATCGTCGGAGGCAAGCTGCCGCAGGATCGTGAGCGCAATGGTCCCCGGCATCTCCGCGAGCGCCTGGGTCAGCCGCATCCGCACCGCCGAATCCGCTGTGGGAGCGGCGAGTTCATCGGCCATCGCGCCGATAATCCGATCCGCCAACTCGGGGTCGTTGGCCAATGTTCCCAGTATCTCGGCTGCCTCGACATCGTTCGGCCCTTCGACCACCGTGGCGACGAGCGCCGGCACAGCTCCGGCGACGCCGCGCGCACCCAGTGCCAGAGCCGCATGTCTGCGAACCGTCGTGTCCGTATCCCGGAGTGCGTCCGTGAGCGCCGCGGTCGCCTCGTCATCGGGGAACTCGGCGAGCGCCGCGACCGCGCGCCGCCGGATATCGACGTTCTCCGAGCTCAGGGCACGCGTCAGGGTGGCCACGGCGTCACCGTCGGCCCTCGTGAGGGCCCACCGCAGGGCACCGGCGACGTTCGGATCGGATTCGGTGAGGAGTGCCTCGACCAGCAGCTCGGCGGGCATCGCCAGGTCCTCGGCCGGGGCCAGTGCGGCTTGCTGCCGCCGTGCGGCACTCGGCGAGGTGAGCCCGTGCAGGAGCTCGATGACGCGCGCGACGTCCTGCCAGCTGGCGGGCTCGACCGTATCGACCAGGCGTAGCCGCTCGAGCAGTTCCCGGTCTCGGTCGAGTCGTGCCTCGGTCTTGCGGATGAGGTCGCCGACCAGTGCCGACGGGACGAATCCGGGATCGTCGAGAGCGGATCCGATCTGGCGCAGTGACAGCCCAAGGGATCGCAGACCCTCCACGTGGAAGATCCGCCGGATGTCTTCGGCAGAGTATTCCCGGTAGCCACCCACGGTGCGGCCCGTGGGTCGTACCAGCCCCAGGTTGTCGTAGTGCCTGAGCATTCGGGCACTCACACCCGAGCGCCGCGCCACCTCACCGATCAGCACGCGGCTTCCTCCTTCCGTTCCGGGCCGAGGGCGACGACCCGGCGTGCCTCGTCGACGGCGAGGTCGAATCCTGCTTCCGGGTCGTGCAGCAGTCGCTGCGTGGCGCGCGCATGCGCCCGCACCGTCGGGTCGTGGCTTGCCATCGCCGCCTGCAGGATCGGCTCGATCACGTCGCCGAGTGCGACGAGGGCACGGCTCAGACTCAGTCGTACGTCCCGATCCCCGCGGCCCCATTCGGCGGCCAGCTCCGCGGCCAGCCCTTTCCGCTCCCCTTCGGGCGCGAGAACGACGGCAGCGCGCCACGCACTGCGCGCGACCTCGTCGTCGGCATCGTGCAGCAGCGACCGCGTGATCGCGGGCCACGCGTTCTCGTCCCCGATCTTCGACAGTGTGTGCAACGCCTGGCTCCGGGCCTGTGCACGTCCGGAACCCAACTCCGCGCGGAGTTTCGGAACCGTGATCTCCGCCGGGAGGCGGGTCAGCGCCCACGTGAGCATGTCCCGCACGAAGAAGTCCGGCTCGATCGCGCACCGCTCTACGAGTACATCGACGAAAGCGGGTGCGGCGTGCGTTCCGATCGCCAAGGCCGCCTTCAGCCGCGTCGACGAGTTCTCATCGGCCAATGCGTCGAGCAGCCGCGCGTCCTGTGAATTCCAGTGTCTCGTGTTGATGGGGACCACCTCCGACCGCCAGTGAACGGCTTCGCACAGTGACAAGGTCAAGTTCACAGGCAAGCCGTCGGCAACATCCGGTGGTGCGCCAAGCGGCCTCGAGCGCGGGGCTACGCGTCGATGATGTGCGCTCAGGAGTTCGGCGGCAGGATCGGGGGCGCGAACACATCCTCCAACGGCGTCGGCCCGTTGTACCGACGGCACTGACAACCGACCCACTCGCGCAGACCGTGCACGCCCTTCCGGCGGATCTCGGCGTGACACTTCCCCGTCTCGCGGTCGTGCAACGCCAGATCGTGCCCGCAGCCGCAACGCGCGGTAAGCACCTTCTCCCCCGACCGGGCTCGCCGCCGCCCGATCCGACCGCACACGAAGCCGACACCGACCAGCGCGGCACCGACCGCAAGGCTCAGGGGATCCATACTTGAAGTATATGTATACGCATAGCCGCAG
This sequence comes from Nocardia amikacinitolerans NBRC 108937, assembly GCF_001612615.1. GTDB lineage: Bacteria > Actinomycetota > Actinomycetes > Mycobacteriales > Mycobacteriaceae > Nocardia > Nocardia amikacinitolerans. The sequence continues at coordinate 133,674 of NZ_BDAU01000001.1, forward strand.
TCATTCGAAACGGCCGCTCCAGCCAGACCTGCGGTCCACTACCGTCCATAAGCTCGGGGAATCGCCGGTAGCGATCTAGACCAACGCACCGTCTGTGTCACGAAAATACCTCGGCCGCAAAGGCTTCGATGAGCCGCGCGAGTCGGCGTGGTGCGAAGTCGTTGGCATTGTGCGCCTGCCCGGCCATGAGGATCTTCCGCGCGTTCGGCATGACATCGCACAGGGCGTCGATCCGTTCGCCGAGGTGGGCTGGGCTGCGATCGCCGCCGAGCAGCACCGTCGGCAGCTCGATCGCGGCATAGCAGTCCAGCCGCCGGCCGAGGGAGTCGATTGCCGCGACGTCATCGAGTTGGCGCGGCACATATGCCCGCAGTTGCGGCACCGCGGCGACCACGATCCGAAACATTGTCCTCGCAACTCGTCCCGCCTCGAATACGTCACGTTCGAAGATCGCGATTGCTTTTCCGGGCTTTCCAGCGGCGGCCGCGGCTCGCGCCGCACGCAGCGCGGGACCGCCCAACGGTTCGTCGATCACCACCGGCGGTTCGTAGACGAACAGCCCCGCGAACAACGCGGGCGCGGCAGCGGCGGCTTCCAAGGCGATCACACCACCCGACGAGTGGCCGCAGAGCAGAACTGGCTCCCCGACAGTGCGTGCCAGCGTCAGCACGTCACCGACTTCTTCGGTGATGGTGACCGGCTCGGCCCGCACCAGGTCGAGGCGATACTGGCGGCGATGCAGCCGGAGCACCCGGTAGCGGTGCGTCAGCGGCCGGACCACGCGAGCCCACGCCGAGCTGTCTCCCATACCGCCGTGCACGATCAGAATGACCGGACCACGACCCTCGTCGACAAACTTCATGTCCATACCCACGACTATCGGTAGTGGACAGACTCCCGTCTTGAATGAATGTTCCCCTCCTCCGCCAGCTCGGCCGGGGTTCGGCCGGCGAACAAGACGGTCTCGCGGTGCAGATGCGACTGGTCGGCGTACCCGCAGCGGGCGGCGACCTCGGCCGCCGCCACTCCCGCGCCGAGCGCTGTCACGGCACGATCGAACCGGGCCAGCATCGCGGCCCGCTTCGGCGTGACGCCGATCTGGGCGGTGAACCTGGACCACAACCGTTTCCGACTCCACCCGCACATCTGGGCCAGCTCACCGACGCGCACCCGGCCATGGCTGGCCAGGATGCGCTCCCAACTCGCCACCACCTCGGGTGCGGGTCGATACGAAAAGCGTTGCATCACGAACGCTTCGGTCAGCATGAACCGCTCTTCCCAGGTCGCGGTGACCAGCTGCTCGCGCAGCCTGCGCACCGCCTCGCCGAACAATGCATCGGGCGCCGTAGCCGAAGAAACCACCGTGCCCAACAACGCATACGCCTGCACCGGGGAGAGCCGTAGCTCCACGCAATCCACCCGCGGGCTGCGGATCCTGACCGCACCGGGAAACAAGCCCGTCACCACCCCGCCCGCGACCCACCGGTCCGAACCCGTGTCGATATCCAGCCCGTCACCAAGGTCGACAACCATCACACAAGACCTGCCGGGAACTACCCGCATGTCCAGCCCCGCACGGCCACGATCGCGATACCCGGCGATGTCGATACCGCTCCGGCTGTCGGCATGCCGCGCGATGTCCCAGCCTCCATCGAGACCGCTGTCGAACAGGATCGGATCCACCCCGCCGAGCGTATCGCGGCACCAGGACCGTTCGTCGCCGAGTTCCCGGTCAGGGCTCGTCGGCGACGATGATGCCGAGGGCGCTTGCGAAACTCGGTGCCAGGTCCATCAATTGCAAGGGCGTGATGGTCGCGCCGCGCAGCCCGTCGAGTCCCTCGGCGACGCCGATTCGGGTTGCCCCGCGCAGGTCGACCTTGCGCATCCGGGTCTTGTTCAGCGCGAGGTCGGTCAGCACAGTTCCCGGAAAGCTCACCGTATTCAGATCGGCGTCGCCGAAATCGGTGTGGCGCAGTACGCAGTCGGCGAAGGTGACCTCGCGGAGTTTCGCGCCGCGGAAGTTGACCGAGTCGAATTTGCAGCCCTCGAATCGGACTCGACGCAGCACCGCGCCGCCCGCGTCGACGCCAGAGAGCGCGCCCTCGACGAATTCGGCGTCCTGCCAGGAACTATCGGCGAGCTCGGTGCCGACGAACGCGACGGCACGCAACCAGACGTCGGCGAACCGGCCGTAGCGGAAACTGCCCCGGGTGATGGTCAGCGAGCTGAACGCGGACTGTTCGAAGCGCACGTGCTCGGCGGCGGGGCGCTCGAGCTGCCGGTCCTCGACGTGCACGCAGTCGTAGTCGCCCTCGCGCTCCGGTTCACCCTCGAACGGCCTCAGGTATCGCGCGAACGGCAGATCCGCCAGCTCACGTGCCACGCCCCACCTCCCAACCTCGGTCGACAACGTCGGTCCTGTCTATCAGCACCCACCGACACGACCCCGGTCAGCGCAGCGTGCGCAGCCAGCGGCGGGTGTCGGCGGGGTCGATGACGTCGTCCAGTTCCAGCACGGTCGCCGCGGTGAGCGCTTTGCCGTTGGCGTAGGCGAGTCGCACGAGGTTGTCGAAGGCGGTCTGCCGTTCGGCGGGGTCGTCGATGACGGCCAGTTCCTTGGCGAAGCCGAGCCGCACCGCGCCTTCCAGGCCCATGCCGCCGATCTCGCCTGTCGGCCAAGCGATCACGAACCGTGGCGCGCGGAACGAGCCCGCCGCCATCGCCTGCGCGCCGAGGCCGTAGCCCTTGCGCAGGATCACCGTGCCCCACGGCACCGACAGTCCGGCGGCCTCGATGAACAGGCGGCTGAACTTGGTCACCGTCGCGTGCGTCTCGGCCTCCGGTCCGACCATGAAACCCGGTGTGTCGCACAGGGATACGATCGGCAGTCGGTGCGCGTCGCAGAGCCGGAGGAACGCGGCGAGTTTGTCGGCGGCGGGCGCGTCGATGGCGCCGCCGAGGTGGTGGCAGTCGTTGGCGATCAGGCCGAAGGGCCTGCCCTCGACCCGAACAAGGGCGGTCACGATGCCGACACCCCAGTCCGCCCGTAGCTCCAGTACGGAGTCGACGTCCGCGACCGCCGCGATGGCAGCGCGAATGTCGAAGGCGCGCAATCGATTCTCGGGCACCACGTGGCGCGCCAGCCGGGGATCGGGCGCCGTCCATTCGACGGTCTCGCCTTGGAAGTAGCCGAGATAGCGGCGCGCGAGGGCGACGGCTTCGGCTTCGTCGGCCGCGACCAGGTGCACCACGCCATTGCGGCGCTGAACCTCGATCGGCCCGATGTCCTCCGGCGCGTACACACCGAGACCGCCGCCTTCGATCATCGCGGGCCCGCCCATGCCGATGTTCGCGTCGGGGGTGGCGATCACGACGTCGCACATGCCGAGCAGCGCGGCGTTGCCCGCGAAGCAGCGGCCGGAGACGATGCCGATCAGCGGCACCCGACCGGACAGCGCGCCCATCGCGCGGAAGGTGGTGACATCCAGGCCCGAGATGCCCGGGTAATCGGTGTCGCCCGGCCGCCCGCCGCCGCCTTCGGTGAAGAAGACGACCGGAAGTCGTTGCTCGCGAGCGAGTTCCAGCATGCGGTCGGTCTTGGCGTGATTGCGCATGCCCTGGGTGCCCGCGAGGACCGTGTAGTCGTAGGACAGGACGACCGCGCGGCTCGCGTCCGCGCCGAAGCGATCGGCGTTGATCGTGGCCACGCCGGTGATCAGGCCGTCGGCGGGGGTGTTGGCGATGAGGTCCTCGGGGCTGCGGCGCAGCCGTTGGGCGGCGACCGCGAGCGCTCCGTACTCGACGAAGCTGTCCGCGTCGACCAGATCGGCGATGTTCTCGCGGGCGGTGCGCCTGCCGAGCCGGTGGCGTTTGGCGACGGCCTCGGGCCGGGCGGCGTCCAGACCGACGCGGTGACGTTCCTGAACCTCGGCGAGATCGGCGCGGATCGCGTCCAGGTCGACGGCGGTGACGTCGGCGGTTTCGCCGTCGTGCTCGGCGGCGGCCCAGACCAGCAGCGCGGTGTGCGGGTCGACCGTGTCGCCGGGCGCGACAAGGTGCCGCAGCACGCGCAGGGCCCGCTCCGCGCGCAGCACGTGCTGCATCTTCATGGCCTCAAGCACGGCCACCTCGTCGCCCGGCGCGACGACGGAGCCCGGCTCGACCACGCTCACGACCGTGCCGCCCATCGGTGCCAGCAGCGCGATCTCCCCGTCGAGCAACGGATCGGCGACGCGCGTGGCCGAATCCTCGATCGTCGTGTCGACCACGGGCAGCGCGGTCGCGAGATCCGCTGCGCGAGCGGCGAATTCAGCGACACGCTGCTCGAACCAGGAGGTGCTGACCGTGCGCCCGTCGGCGAGCTCGTCGAGCGCCGCGCGCAGCACTGTCGCGTTGGTGTCCACGCCTGCGACCACGGTCTCGGCGAGCGCGTCGGCGCACCGACGCAGCGCGGCCGGATAGGTACCGGCGCGCGCGATCACCTTGGCCAGCAACGAATCGAAGTGCACGCCGTGCCGCATACCCGCGTACAGGCCGGTGTCGACCCGCACGCCGACGCCGGTCGGCGCGGCGAACCGCGCGACGGTGCCGGAGGCGGGCAGCACTTCCCCACCGGCCGTGACGATTTCGGCGTTCACCCGAGCCTGGACCGCGTAGCCGCGCGGTGCGGGATCGGGCAGTGCGAGGTCGGTGAGCGACGCGCCGCGGGCCAGCTCGAACTGGATCGCGACCAGGTCGATACCCGTGACCTCCTCGGTGACGGTGTGCTCCACCTGAAGTCGCGGATTCACCTCGAGGAACCAGTAGTGCGCTCCGCTGACCAGGAATTCGACGGTGATCACGCCGCGACAGCGCACCGATTCGGCGAGCGCGACGGCGTCGGCGTGCAGCCGCTCACGCAGTGCGGCGTCGAGTCCGGGAGCCGGCGCGATCTCGATCAGTTTCTGGTGGCGGCGCTGCACGCTGCAATCACGGTCGCCGACCGCCACCGCCGCGGTGCCGTCCGCGACGACCTGCACTTCGATGTGCCTTGCCTCCGGAACCAGCGCCTCGGCGTAGACCGTGTCGTCGCCGAAACCAGCCCGCGCCTCGGCCCGGCAGTGCTCGTAGGCGGCGGCCACCTCGCCGGGGTCGCGCACCACCCGCATGCCGCGTCCGCCACCACCGGCCGCGGCCTTGACCATGACGCCCTCCGGATAGCGGGCGAGCAACTCGGCGATCTCCGCGACACCGGACCCGGCGGGCGTAGCAGGCAGCACGCGTACGCCCGCTCGTTCGGCCGCCGCCCGCGCCGCGGTCTTGTCGCCGAAGATACGCAGCACCTCCGGCGCCGGCCCGACGAACACCAGCTCCGCCGCGGCGCAAGCGGCCGCCAAATCGGCGCTCTCGCTGAGGAATCCGTATCCGGGGTGGACGAGCGCTCCGGTGTCGGCCTTCCGCGCCGCGGCGACGATGCCCGCCACGTCGAGGTAGGCGGCCGCGCCGTGACCGGGTAACGCCACCGCGTCGTCGGCCAGGCGCACGTGCATGGCCTCGCGTTCGTCCTCCGTGTACACCGCGAGCGTGGAGTATCCGTGCTCGCGCGCGGTCCGCAGGACTCGAACCGCGATTTCTCCTCTGTTGGCCACGACGACGCGCATGCCGCCCAGTGTCGTTGACATTGACGTCAACGTCAATGACCATGGTGCCGTGACCTCCTCCGCCTGGTCGGTTCGCGCCGCACGCGAACGCTCGCACACCGACCGCCACCGCGACCTGCTCGACGCCGCCGCCAGGGTCTTCGCCGCGCGCGGCTACGCCGAGACCACCGTCGCGGCCATCACCGCCGAGGCCGGTGTCGCGCGCGCCACGCTGTACGTGTACTTCGCGTCGAAAGAGGAGATCTTCCAGGCTCTTGCCGCCAGGGTGCGCGACGATTTCCTCGCCGCGCAGGAGCCGGGCCTCATCGGCGACGATCCGCGAAAGACGTTGCGCGCCACCATCGAAGCCTTCGCCGCCGCGGCCCGCGACGCCGGTCCGCTGCTGCGGATGATCGAGGAGCGCGGCGCCATCGAGCCGGCTCTGGCCGGTCTGGCGACCGAGATCGCCGAGCGTCCGATCCGTCGCTTCGCCCGGTGGATCGAGCGCCAGCGGCAGGCCGCGACGGTCGCACCGGTCGCCGAGCCGCGCGTGGTCGCGGAGACGATCGGCTACGCGCTGGCCAGCGGGGCACTGGCACGTCGTGACACGGACGCGGCCGCGTGGGGGAAGTACCTGCGCGGCATGCAGACGGTGGCGGAGACGCTGCTCGGCATGAGCTCCGCAGCGGCTCCCCGGTCCTGAAGTCGGCCGCCGGTTCCCCTGCCACCGGGGCGGGTGCTCAGCTCACGGCCCGCCGCACGAGCTCGCCGATCTTCTTCTCGTCGGCGGCGGTCAGCTTCGTCAGCGCGAAAGCCGTCGGCCACAGGGTGCCGTCGTCGAGGTTCGCCGAGTCGTTGAAGCCGAGCGTCGCGTACCGCGCCTTGAACTTCTCCGCGCTCTGGAAGAAGCACACGACCTTGCCGTCCTTGGCGTACGCGGGCATGCCGTACCAGAGTTTCGGCGCGAGCTCCGGTGCGTCGGCCTTGACGATGGCGTGGATCCGTTCGGCGAGAACGCGATCGGCGTCCGCCATGTCGGCGATCTTGGCGAGCACGTCCTGCTCCCCGTCGGCCTTGGTGGCGCGCGAGCCGCGGCGGGCGGCCGTCTTCAGCTCCTGGGCGTGCTCTTTCATCGCGGCACGTTCTTCGTCGGAGAACCCGACCGCGGTCTTGCTCTTGGTGGCGGTGCGGGTGGTGGTCTTCTGGGCGGTCATTGTCGGCTCCTTGGTTCGGGTGTTGATGGGGGGTCGGGGGCGCTCAGCTGTCCTGAAGCAGCCCGAGGACGTTGCCGTCGAGGTCGGTGACGGTGGCCACCAGGCGACCGGCACCGACGTCGCGCACGGGCTCCTTGACCGTGGCGCCGGCGGCGGTGACTTCGGCCAGCTTCGCCTCGATGTCGGGCACGTGCCAGTACGCCACCGGGGCGGTCATGTTCTGCGGTCCACCGCCGGGCACCAGTCCGATGTGCTGGCCCTCGACTTCGAAGCCGACGTAGTAGGTTCCGTCGGTCTGCGGCTCGATGCCGAGCAGCGCGGCGTACATCTTCTTGGCCGCCGCCAAGTCGGAAACGGGATGCAGGACGGTCTTGATTCCCGCGGTCATGATCACTCCTGATGTGGTCGAGATCGTCTCGGATGCGGAACCGGAGGGCACTTGCGCCGTTTCGGCCGTTCCTCCGATGTCCATGACAATTACGGTAGGCACGGCGCGGGGCCCCGACATCCGTGCCGACCACGGAACGCACCACTGAACGTGCCCGTAGCTTTGCCCGTGCGACCCCGGGGTCGAGACCCGTACGGGAAAATGGCGAGGTGTCGAAGCAGAAGGTTGCCGTCGGGATCTCCGACCGGGAGGCCGAGGTCCTGAGTCTTGTCGGGCAACATCGCAGCAATGCGGAGATCGCCGCCCAGTTGTTCATCTCGGTGCGCACCGTGGAGACCCACGTGTCCTCGCTGCTGCGCAAGGTCGGTGTCCCCGACCGGCGGGCGCTCGCCGCCCGCTCGGCCGAACTCGCCACGGCGGAGCGGACGAGCGAGCCGATCGTCGCCCTACCCTCGCCCTTGACGTCGTTCGTCGGTCGCGCCAGGGAACGCGGCGCACTGCGCGAAGCCGTGCGAGCGCACCGCCACGTGACGGCCCTCGGTCCCGGCGGGATCGGCAAGACCCGGTTGGCGTTGGCGGCCGCCGCCGACCTGGCAGGCGACTTCGCGGACGGCGTTTGGTTCGTCGACCTCGTGCCGGTCACTGATCCGGCGATGATCGGCTCCGCGGTGGCCGTCGCCCTCGGCCTCGGCGAGAACCAGGGTCGCAGCCTCGACGACTCGGTGCGGTCCGCGCTGGCCGATCGCCATACCCTGCTCGTGCTCGACAATTGCGAGCACCTCCTCGACGGCGCGGTGCCGTTCATCGAGCGACTGCTCGCGCGCTGCCCGCGGGTGACCGTCTTGGCCACCAGCCGGTCTCGGCTGATGGTGCCCTTCGAGCACGTCTACGCGGTGCCTCCACTGTCACTCGACGGCGACCGCGACAACGACGCCATCGCGCTGTTTCTGGAACGCGCCTCCGCCTTGGGCTGGTCGGTGGATCCGGAGCAACGCGAGCGGGTCGCCGAGGTCTGCGAGCGGCTCGACGGGCTGGCTCTGGCTATCGAACTCGCCGCCGCCCGGCTGCCCACGCTCGGTCTCGACGGTCTCACCGCGAGCCTGGCCGACCCGCTGCGGCTCCTCGTCGGCGGACGTCGCGCCGACGACCGGCATCGGTCCGTGCGCGCCATGCTCGACTGGAGCCAGGCGTTGCTCACCGACTCGGACCGATGCCTGCTGCGCCGCGTCGCGGTCCTGGTCGCGCCGTTCACCGCCGCCGACGCCGCGGTGGTGGCCGGTCATCCGCCGCTGGCCCCGGATGCGGTGGCGGACGGGTTGGCTCGCCTCGCCGAGCAGAGCCTGCTGACCACCGTGGTGTCCTCGGCGGGCACCCGCTATCGGGCGTTGGAGACGATTCGCCAGTACGAGACCGAGCAACTCGTCGCGACCGGCGAACTCGCCGAAGTGCTTGCCCGCCACTTGCATTGGTGTTCGAAGAGCGCCGCCGACCTGGCCGCGGAACTACCCGAGGCGACCGGCGGGTGGCGCACCAGGTTCGACGCGGCGGTCGACGATATCCGGGCGGCGCTGGCCTGGGCCGCGGAACAGCGCGGTCACCGCGCCGAGGCGCACGAGCTGGCCTTGCTCCTGGCCCAGCTGACATTCGCCAGGAATCTGGTCGGCGAGTCCCAACAGCGCTACGAACAGGCGGCCGCGCTCACCGACGACCCGGCGGCAGCGGCCGCGGCACTGCGGAACGCCGCCGCGGTGGCCGGATGTCGCATGCGCGGCGAGGACATGTTCCGCCTCTATCGCGCCGCCGCCGACACCGGCACCGGCGACCCGGCCGCGGCCGCGCGCGACTTGGCCACGGCCGCGATCACCGTCTATCGGATGACCGACACATTCACCCAGCCGCCACCGCCGGGTGCGGCCGCGATGCTGTTGGCCGAGGCACGTGAGCTGGCGGGTGCGGATCCGGCCGCGCAGGCCGCGATAGCGCTGGCCGAGTGCGGGGTACTCGCCGACGCCATCGATCCGGATCAGGGTGGGCTCGGCGCACCCGAGGCGATCGCGCTCGCCGAGCGAGCTGTCGACCTGGCGTTTCGGACCGGCGATCCGCTGGCGCAGAGCGCGGCGCTCGACGCACTCGCCGCTGCCCAGTGCTGGGCGGGCGATACCTTCGCGACCGCGGCGACGGCCCTTCGACGAGTCGAGCTGCTCGCGTCGGTGCCGGTGACGTCGGCCTGCGCGCTCGAGCGGGTCAACGCGCTCGCCGAGGCGGCCGAAACCTGCGTCGGGGTGGGCGATTTGGCGGGCGCCCTGCGGTGGGGTGAGCAGCTCCGCGACCTGCCGCTGCTGGCCGAACGCGGTGACTTCGCCACGTCCCGGCTGCTGGTCGCGGACGCGCTTGCGGGCAATGTCGCCGACGTGCTCGCGGGCAGCGGGCGGTTCCTCGACGCGTGGGAGCTCTCCGGACGCCTGCCCGCGCCCCACCTCGCCACGGCGGCGGCCGCGGTAGCGCTGGTCCACGGTTTGCGCGGTGACGACACGGCGCGAGCCGAGTGGCTGGCCACCGTCGACGCGCTCGGTGTGACGCGCGAGCACAAGGCCGCCTACAGCGCCGTGTTCGACGCGATCGTCCTGCTGCACCACGGACAAGCCGACCGGGCCTTGGCCGGGCTGGCAGCGGACCCGGACGAGATGGACGAGCGAGTCGTCTGGGTATGGCGCCATTGGTATCTCGCACTGCGCGCCGAGGCCGCGGTGCTCTCCGGTCATCCGGACGCCCGCGACCACCTCGCCACGGCGCGCACCTCGGTGGCAGGCAACCCGATCGCCGACGCGATCGTCGACCGGGCCGCAGCCCTGCTCGACAACGAGCCCGACCGCCTACTCGCCACCGCGGCCGCCTTCGAAGCAGCCCGCTGCCCCTACCAGCAGGCCCGAACTCTCGCGCTCGTCGGCGGCGACTCCGCCGAGGTCGGCACGACCGTTCTCGCGGACCTCGGCATTACCTTTCCCGCGCCTTGAGGGCTGACAAACCGCCATGAGCGCCTCCGCATAGCAGCGGCACATGCCCTCGACGACTTCAGCCCGCCGACGTATCGGCGGGCTGAAGATCGACCGGTGTCGCCGAGATCAGGCGGTGCGGCTGTCGAGCAGTGCGACGGGCCGGTCGGCGGCGGCGCTGAAGGTCAGTACGCCGTCCTCGAGCGGCGCCTTGCGCAGCAGGGCGCGGTCGCGGAAGTAGTTGTTGACGACCTGCCACGGCCCGTTGGTGCCCTGGCGCGGCATCACCGCGTCGCCGCGCTTGATGTAGCCGGAGGTCAGCGCGCCGCCCATCACCGAATCGACGCCGCGGTCGCCCTCCTTGGCCACCGCGACGAACTTGGTCAGGCCGTTGGACTTCAGGTGGTTGAGCAGGCGGCAGAAGTACTCGGCGGCGAGATCGGCCTTGAGCGTCCACGAGGCGTTGGTGTAGCCGAGCACCATCATGGCGTTGGGCACGCCGTCGAGCAGGGCGCCCTTGTAGACGACACGGTCGCGGGTCGCCACCGGTTCGCCGTCGATCTCCAGCGACGCGCCGCCGAGCATCTGCACGGTGAGGCCGGTCGCGCTGATCACGATGTCGGCCTCGAGCTCCTCGCCGGAGGCCAGCCGGATGCCGGTCTCGGTGAAGGTGTCGATGCGGTCGGTGGCGATCGAGGCCTTGCCGCTGCGCAGCACCTTGAACAGGTCGCCGTTGGGCACCACGCACAGGCGCTGGTCCCACGGGTTGTAGGACGGCGTGAAATGGCGCATGTCCAGATCAGCGCCGACCTGGAGCCGGACCGCGGCGAGCAGCAGCTTCTTCGCCGCCGCCGGATTGGTGCGGGACAACTGGAAGCTGGCGCGCTGCAAGGCGATGTTGCGCGCCCGGCCGATCCGGTAGGCCAGTTTGGCGGGCACCTTGGCCGCCTTCATACCGACCGCGACCGGGTCGTCGGCGGGCAACGCGGTGATGTAGGTGGGCGAGCGCTGCAGCATGGTCACGTGCGCGGCGTCGTCGGCCATAGCGGGGATGAGGGTGATCGCGGTCGCGCCGCTGCCGATGACGACCACACGCTTGCCGCGGTAGTCCAGGTCCTCGGGCCAGTGCTGCGGGTGCACGAGCTGCCCGCGGAAGTTCTCCTCGCCGGGGAACTCGGGGCGGTAGCCCTTGTCGTAGTCGTAGTAACCGGTGCAGCCGACCAGGAAGTTGCTTGTCCACTCCTCGGTCTTGCCGGTCTGCTCGTCGAGCGCGGTCACCGTCCACAGCTCGGTCTCGCTGGACCAGCGCGCGACGGTCACCTTGCGGCCGAACCGGATGTGCTCGGTGACGCCGTACTCGGCGGCGGTGTCCTCGACGTACTGGCGGATGTGCGGGCCGTCGGCGAGCACCTTGGTGCCGTGCCAGGGACGGAAGCCGTAGCCGAAGGTGTACATGTCCGAGTCGGAGCGAATGCCGGGGTACTTGAACAGGTCCCAGGTCCCGCCGATGGCGCTGCGCCGTTCCAGGATCGCGTAGCTGCGTCCGGTCCGCTCGCGGGTCAGGTGGCAGGCCACGCCGATTCCGGACAGGCCAGCGCCGATGATCAGTACGTCGACATGCCGCGTCATTGGGGTACTCGTTTCGTCTGGTCTCGCACCCGGGCGCCGTCGTCCGAGCGTGGTAATCGAGGGTACATGTTATTCAAAGTAACGTCTAGAACGCCAATCGGCCGGTGCGTGCGGTCGCTGCCGATATGCATTGCCTGCAAACCCCCGGTTATCGATGCCGCGACGGCACCCCCGAGAATGGATCCTCGGCTCGGGCCCACGAAGGCCGAGCCGAAGATCCCTATCTCGTACTGGGACGGGTGAACCGCGTCCCGAGAGGAAGCCGATGACCAGCGCAGAACAACGGTGGCGCCGCCGCACGCCCGACGACGCGAGCCTGCCCGGCGCCGACTCGTCGCTGAAACGCAGCCTCGGGCGGGTCGACCTGACCGCCATGGGTGTGGGCACCATCGTCGGCGCGGGCATCTTCGTCATCACCGGCGTGGCGGCCGCGGAGAAGGCGGGACCGTCGATCGTGCTGTCCTTCGGACTGGCCGGTCTGGTCTGCGTGCTCGTCGCACTCTGCTACAGCGAGCTCGCCGCGATGGTCCCGGTCTCGGGCAGCGCCTACACCTACACCTACGCCACCCTCGGCGAAGGACCGGCGTTCCTGGTGGGCTGGAACCTGCTGCTGGAATTCGTCATCGCGGGCGCGGCCGTGGCGATCGGGTGGTCCGGCACCACGGTGTCGGCGCTCGATTCGATGTTCGGCATCACGATCCCGCACGCCCTCACCGCGGGGCCCGGCGAGGGCGGTGTGGTGAACCTGCCCGCGGTGCTGATCATCGCCGCCATCGTGGCCGTGCTGGTCGGCGAGGTGACGCTGACCGCGCGCATCACCAAGGCGCTCGTCGGGGTGACCATCGGTGTGCTCGTGCTGGTGATCGCCGTCGGCGCCCCGCACGTCGACCCGGGCAACTGGGCGCCGCTCGCCCCGTTCGGCTGGAGCGGCATCATCGGCGGCGCGGCGATCGCGTTCTTCGCCTTCCTCGGTTTCGACGTGGTCGCCGCCTCCGCCGAGGAGGCGCGCAACCCCAAGCGCGACGTGCCCTTCGCCATCATCGGCACGGTGCTCATCGCGACGGTGCTCTACGCGCTCGTCAGCGCCGTGCTCACCGGCGTCGCCCCGTTCCCGACGCTCAACAACGGCGCACCGATCGCCACCGCGTTCGGCGCGCTGAACATCGGCTGGATCGGCAACGTCATCATCGTCGCGTCGATCATCGCGCTCACCAAGGGTCTGCTGCTCGTCGTGTACGCGCAGGTGCGGCTGAGTTTCGCGATGTGCCGCGACGGCCTGCTCCCCCGCCGCCTCGCCGCCACCGGCCGCCGCTCGACACCGGTGCGGCTGACGCTGGTGCTCGGCGCGGGCTGCGCCGCCATCGCCGGGTTGCTGACCATCGACATCGTGGTCGAACTGGTGAACATCGGCGCGCTGTCGGCGTTCGCGGTGGTGTGCGTCGGGGTGCTGGTGCTGCGCAAGCTGGAGCCGAACCGGGAGCGTCCTTTCCGCACCCCGCTCGTTCCGCTGGTGCCGATTCTCGCGCTGATGGGCTGTGCGCTGATGGCGTTCACCCTGGACGAGCTGACCTGGGTGCGGTTCGCGGTCTGGGTGGCGATCGGTGTCGCGGTCTACCTCGGCTACGGACGCAAGCACTCGACCTTCGCGGCGACCCGCGTCCCCGTCGCGCCGAGAAGTTAGCCGCGGCCGCCAGGCCGCACCCAGCGCAGCAGTGCGTCCACCGTCGTTTCCGGCGAGGTGTTGAAACACAGCCGGATGCCGGGCGACGCCTCGGTGAGGACGTTCACGATGCGCTCGAACAGCAGCGTCTGCTCGGGCAGCATCCGCACCCCGCCGCCGATCATCGCAAGCCCGTAGTCGGCCTCCGCCAACCTGTCTTTGATCAGCTCCTCGGCCGCGGCGGGATCGACCGGAACCGAGCACGACACGACGTCGAAGCCCGAATCCCGCAACATCGCCGTCCCCGCCTCGACCCGCGCGCTCAACTCGGCCTCGTCCAGACCGGGGTGTTTGCCGTAGTCGAGCTGGCTCGGATGCAGGCCGATGGAAAGGATCTTGGTATCGGAACCGAGGGTCATGGCGTCCACACTGCCAGCGCTCACTGAATCACGCAGATCGACAGGCGCTGCCGTTCTGCACTCGATGCAGGATCACCCTGCCGCACGGCCGTTTTCATGTCTCGGCATCGAGTGCAACCGGAGTTCCACGTGAATCACGCGGGTTTACAACGGGACTCGCCGATCCTGCCATCGGCGGTCTCGTCTCCGACGAGCTAAGCGCCCACGACCTCGCGCGGCGAATCTGTCACGGACGCAAAGGGAGACGACCCGCACCGCTACGACAGCTGGATCGGGTCGACTGCCCTCTGGCTACTGTTGATCCGCATGGCACACAACGAGTTCGAGATCACCGCGGAGTTGGTGCGGGAGCTGCTGCGTGACCAGCACCCGGATCTGGCCGAGCTGCCGGTGCGGCTCGGCGCGCGTGGCTGGCACAACCAGCTGTGGCGGCTCGGCGACGACCTCGCCGTCCGGTTACCCTGGGCGACCGAGTCCGCGGACACGCTGCTGCGTAAGGAGCACACCTGGGTGCCCTCCCTCGCCCCGCGCCTTCCTCTGCCGGTTCCAGTGCCGAAGCGCTTCGGTGCACCCTCCGAACGGTTTCCGCGGCCCTGGATCGTCACCACCTGGGCGCCGGGGGAACCTGCCGACCGCAGGCCGGTCACGCGCGGGGCGGAGGCGGCCACGACCCTGGCTGCCTTCCTGACGGCACTTCACCAACCAGCCCCCGAACAAGCGCCCACCGGACGAGGCCGTGGCGGGCGGCTGGCCGACTACACCGAGGGGTTCGCCGAGCAGCTTGCCGCGGCCACCGAGTCGGGTCTGATCCCCGACCCGGACGCCGTCCGCGCGGTCTGGGAAGACGCCGCCGCCGCACCCGAATGGGCCGGTCCGACGCTATGGCTGCACGGGGATCTGCACCCGGCGAACGTCCTCACCGCGGACGGCGCGATCTGCGGCGTGATCGACTTCGGCGACCTGTTCGCGGGCGATCCGGCTTTCGACCTCGCCGCCGCCTGGATTCTGTTGCCGGACGGCGCCGCCGAAGACTTCCATGCCGCCTACCGGCCGGCCCCGGACGCCGCCACCCTGCGCCGCGCCCGGGGGTGGGCGGTGCTGCGCGCCCTCGCCGGCATCTTCATCGGAGACGCCGGTGTCCACGGCCGCCCGGGCGGCAAGCCAACCTGGGGCCCGCCCGGCCATGCCGCACTGCGACGCCTCATCGCAACGAGCCATCGATGATCTACCCAAGTCGGTGTCCGGTTCCCCTTCCGGGACAGCGGCCGGTTCAGAGCGGGAGTCCTGGTATGTGGTTCCGAAACTCCCTCGCTCGTTACAGCGCCGGGATGTGGCCGGGTGCGGTGTCGGCGAACAGTTCGGGGGCGGTGGCGCGGACTTTGCCGAGGGCTTTGCGGGTGCGGGCGGAGTCGACGGTGTGCAGGATCGGCAGGGCGGGTCGCCACAGGTTGGTGGCGTCGGTGTGGTTGCCGAGTTTCCACCGCAGGAGCCCGGTTTCGGCGGCGGTGAGCGCCCAGACGCGGGCGTGGGTGGCCGGGTTCCAGATGCTGGTGCCCAGGGTGTAGTAGCGCTCGGCGTTGGTGAGGTCGCCGAGGGCGAGGAAGGTTTTCGCGGTTTGGTCGACGACGGTGGCCTTGTTGGGGCACCACATCGACACCCAGCGGGGTTGTTCGCTGGTCATGTCCGGGTTGATGGCCGACTCGGCGGCGCGTAGCGCGGCGAGGGCGGCGGGTTTGTTGCTGGTTTCGGCGTGGGTGCGTGCGACGGCGACGGTGAGCAGCGCGTTGGCGTCGGGTCCGAGTTTCCCGGCGGCGCGCGACAGGGCGGCCTCGGCGAGGTCCGTGCTGAATCGCGGTTGGGCGATGTCGGTGCCTTGCAGGGCGAGGATGCGCAGTATCCACAAGTCTTGGCCGGGGGTCTGGGCGTGTTCGGCCAGTCGGAGCGCGGCGAGGAAGTAGCGTTGCCCGACGCCGTCGGCGCCGGCGTCGTGAGCCTTGAACCCCGCCAAGTAGGCCAGCTCGGCGGCGGCCGAGAATGCGTGTGCGCGAACGTCTTCGGTGGCGAAGCGAGAGCGCAGCAGGGCGGCGATGTCGGTGGAGAGGAATTCGGCCACCGCGGTGCGGCCCATCCCGCCGCCGCGGGCTTCGTCGAATTTCAGGAACGCGTCGGTGATCGTGCGCACGGCGTCGACGTCGGCGGCACCGACCACACGGGCCTCGGTGACAGTGGCGATGCGCGCGGTTGCCTCGACGGGTAGGGCGAGGGCGGTGGCGGACAGGGCCGCGGAGTAGGCGGCCTTGCGCAGGAACGAGCGGCGGTTCACGTCAGCCTTTCCGAGGGCGGTCAGGGAGGTGACGGATCGAACTCAGCGAGTTCCTGGCCGGGTCCGGGCTGGCGACTCAGCATCATCTGTGCGCGCCGAGTTTCTCCGGGCAGGCCCGCGCCCACTACCCGCAGCTCGCGCTGCGCGAGTACGAATTCCATGGCGTCCAAGACCTTGTCGACGCCCATCACCAGCGACTGGCCGAGGCGGGGCTGTATCTGACGTTCAATTCGATCTGGCCGGCGACGGGCGCCCGGCCGTTGGCGATCAACCCGTCGCGGACGATGACCTTGCAGCAGCTGTCCGAGCAGGTCAAGGACACGCTTTGCAATATCCGTCCCAACGGGGAGTTCCGTTTGCAGGCCGCTACCTGGGGCCGGGAGATGGTCGGCAACGCCGCGCTCGGCTCGGTCCACGCGCAACCGGCCGCCGCTCTGCTGGCTCGCGCGGAATCCCTGCTGGCGGGCGGAACAGCTCGGCAGCTCCCGCGAGATATCGAGGCCCAGCACAAGTTTCAGCTCGGCGCTGCCGCGGACCGGTCGACCACCGAGCAGCTGATCGGCCGCACCGGCAGCCCCGCCCCGGAGGTGGATCTGATTGCGATCGGCAGTGTCGACCGGCATTGGATACTGGACAACCCCGTCGAAACCGCCGCTGTCGCCGCCCAGCTCAGCTCCCGCCCGGGTGAGCACCGGACGGTGACCCATCCCAGCGGCACGGTGCTGGTGTTCGACCGCACCCGCTCGCTGGTGACCTTGCTGCGCCCGACCGAGTGGGAACAGGTCGCAGCCAGCTCCGAGACAGCGCAGGTGATGTCATGACCACCGCCACCCCGCACGAGGAGGCGCAGCAGCTTCTCTACTGCGATGACGGACTCGCGGTCCTGGTCACCGAAGCGCTCGAGTACGCGCCGGCCGACCCGGCGATGCGAGCGGCGCTGGCTTGCCATCTGGCCGCGCCGCACACTCCGGCGGCGGTGCTCGCCGCGAATTCCGGGGTGGACCTGGCGGCGGTGATGCAGGTCTACCACCTCGCCCGCACGAGCCCCCAGGTGCGGCGGCTGGTCGGGTCGTCGTATTACCCGCATCGGTTGCGGTGGGAATTCGCCGCGGCCACGGTCGCCGAATGGCAGCGCCGCCCCGATATCCCGCGACGGATTCTCGCGCGCGAGCCGGTGCTGGCCGAGACGATGGAGATCCACCCCACGCGCGGCACCTGCAACTACCGGTGCCGGATGTGCCTGTGGTCTGACCAATCCGAACTCACCTACGCCACACGCCAACTCGACACCGGCGGCCTCATGACCGCCGCCGATTGGTGCCGCGTGATCGGCGAACTGGCCGACGCCGGGGTGCGTCGGCTGGTCGTCTCCGGCGGTGGCGAGGCCCTGATCAACCCGGACCTTCCAGCCATCCTCGACCACGCCGCCGATCTCGGGTTCGAAATCCACGTCTACACCACCGGTTTCAGTATTCGCCCCGGCGGTGCGCTGTTCGCGGCGCTGCTGCGCTGTCACCGCATCCGGTTCTCCATCCACTCACCCGACCCGGCCACCTACGACCGCGTCGCGGGGACCAGACCTCGCCAGCGGGCGTTGGACAGGGTCAGCGACAACCTCGCCGCGCTGCTGCCCGCGGCGACCTGCCCGCGGTGGGCATCGGCATGGTGATCCAGCCGGACAACTACACCCAGGTCGGGGCCATGGCCGACTTCGCCGAAACCCTCGGCGCGGACCGGCTGGACCTGCGCAAGGACGAGGTCGATGTCACCGCCGGACTCGACCCGGCCGGCCTGGCGGTCGTCCGCGCTCAGTTGCGGGCCCTGCGCGCTCGTCCCTGGATTCAGACCCGGATCGACATCGGTGACGAGCTGATCGCGCTAGCCAACGGGGTGACCCCGGACCGGTCGCGCACCCAGGAATGCCGGGGCCGCTGGTTCCGGCCGACGATCGGCGCGTTCGGGCACCTGACGCCCTGCGATTTGAAGGCCGAACTGCGGTTCGCGGCCACCGGCTACGACCTGGGCAACGTCAAACGCTCCCGCATTCTCGACGTGGTCGCCACCACGGCTGGGCGACCGATCGCCGACGACTGCGCCCAATGCATGCCCAGTTCCCGCACCGGCAACGCCATCGTCGGCAAGCTCCTCGACGATCTACAGGCAGGTGTCGGACTGGCCGAACAGCCCTTCGATTAGCGGGTCTTCGTCCGCTCACGCAGCGCGGTCGCCGCCACGGCGACCGCGCCGCGCACGATCAGCCCGGCCGCGACCAGCGGCGCGAACACGATCCACGGGCTGCCCTGGTGGTAGTCGCAGTAGAACCGCAGGGCACTGCGGTGGTGGGTGCGGACCTTTCGGTAAGGCGCGGACCGCATGCTGCCGCCCTCGCGGTGGCGAATCTCCACGCTCGGGTCCAGCACCACCCGGTAACCGGCGCGGTGCATGTCCAGCGCCATCTTGGTTTCCTCGAAGTAGAGGAAGTAGCGGTCATCGAACCCGCCGACGGCGTCGAACGCCGTGCGGCGGAACAGCATGCAGCACCCTGAAATCCAATCCACATCCGATACCTCGGTGACCGGGGTGCCGAAGTAGCGGCGCGTGGCCGGGTTGCCCGGCCACACCCCGCCCAGCAGGGCGTGCGCGATACCGACCGCCAGCGAAGGGAAGCGCCGACCGCTCGGATAGGGGGTGCCGTCCAGGCGCGCGATCCGCGGCCCGATCATGCCGATCCGCTCGTCCGCCTTCGCCGTCTCGACCAGTGCCGCGATCGAGCCCGCCGTGAGCTGGGTGTCGGGGTTGGCGACGAGAATCCATTCCGCGCTCGTCGCGGCGGCAGCCTGATTGATCGCCGCCGCGAGCCCGACGTTGCGGGCGTTGCGGATGACACGGCCGCCGAACTCTTCGACAATCTCGGCGCTGCGGTCGGTGGAGACGTTGTCGACACCGATCACATCGACCGCGTACGGCTCCACCGCGGCCGTAAGCGTCTCCAGGAATCCGGGCAAATCCTCGGCACTCTGGTAGGTCACCAGGGCCAAGCCGACGGTCTTGTCATCCGTGCTGGGCATGACGGGGAACCTACCACCGGTCGACGGCCTCCACGCCACCGATCACAGCACCGACCATAAGGTCTGTCACCGGGCGATGTGCTCCCGGCCGACCAGCAGACGCACCAACTCCTCAGCCGCGAACACCGGCGTTGCCACGAAACCCGACCTCCACCACGCCGATCAACCTCCTCGACAGCCAAGCAAAGCGCCAATCACGCTGCCCCGCAGCCCGAACCGTCCATCGCCGCTGGTCAAGTCACTTCGTTGCTTTTCGTGCGATTGCTACCGGAACCCCGGCCCGGCCATGCCGCACTGCGACGCCTCATCGCAACGAGCCATCGATGATCGATCGTTCGCGGAGGGAGCGGATCACCGTTGGTCGGTCGGCTTCGTCGGCGGACGTGTCGCACAGCGGCGACGATGACTGACCGGCCTCAGCGCGTATACCGATGCTTGACGCCCACCGGGAAATAGTCCGGATCTCCCGTGGGTCGTAGCTCCACGTGCGGCGTCTGACGCTCGGCCGGTACGTAGTTCGCGTATTCGCTGTTGTGTGTCAGCAGCTCGTCTCGAACGGCATGGGCCACGAGGCGGGTTCGCTCGGTCGTGTTCGGTTCGTCGGGGCCGAGTTCGACTGTGATGCGCAGCAAACGGTTGCGGTCGGCGTCCTCCCAGGCCTCGAGCACGAACTTGCCGGTGACCCAGTCGCTGATCTCCGCGCGCTCCAAACCGAGCGACACCGTCTCGGGATAGACATTGGCCCCGAACACCGACACCGCGTGGATGGAGCGGCCGAAGACGAAGACGAAGGGCAGGTCCGGGCCGGTCTCCTCGTCCGGTTCGAAACCGTGCGCCCGGCAGAACTCCACCATGCGCTCGTGCGGGATGACACCGCCGTCGTCGGCGAGGTGGTAGCGGATCAGCGGCACACCGGAGTCGGCGGTGAACACCAATGTGCCGTCGACGGTTTCGAAGAAGCGGTCGGCCGGGTTGTACTGCATCAGCGTCGGCAGCCGCTGACCGCCGAACAACTTGCGCGCCGCCGCAGGATGCTCGGCGAGGAACCGCCGGATTCGCACGCTGAGCGGGGTCTCGTTGCCGAGCACGCCGCCGTCGGCCGTGCCGTAGAGCGCGGCGACATCGTGCACCGGATCCAGACCAGCCCGCTTGCCCATGAGATCCCGCCACTGCTCGCTGAACACCTCCCCCGCGCACACCAGTTTCACCGCGTAGCGCGACCAGTCGACGCCCTCGCGCAACCCCGTGTCGATGACGTCCTTGAGGAAGGGCGGATACCCGAACAGCACCACCTGGTCGAAGTGCGAGCCGAGTTCCGGTACCACGCGCAGGATCTCGGCCTTGTTGTTGCCGGGGGCGACGATCGTCATGGCCAGTTCGGCGGCCAGCCCGCGCAGGCAGGACAGTGTGTAGAGGCCGCCGACCCAGGTGCCGAGCGGGAAGCACACCACGGCGAGGGTGCGCCGATGCGCAGCGTCGAAGCCGTGCACGAGGACTTGTTCGAAGCGGCGGGTCGCGGCCGCTTCGTCGGCGGCGGAGCGCGGCCAGAAGGTCGGTGCGCCCGTCGAACCGGACGACACCGCGATCAGATCGCAGGCCCCGAGATCACCGTCGCGGCAGCGCTGCGGCAGCGAATAGCGTTGGTGGTAGTTCTCTTTCGTGACGAGCGGCAGTCGCGCGAATCCCGTGCCGTCGACGACCGAGGCCGCGTCGACGCCGTGGCTGTCGAGGAAGGCGCGGTAGGCGGGCACGGTCGCCGCCGTCCGCTGGAACAACGCCACGAGCCGCTGCTGCAGATCCGAATCCATCTCCGAGGTGGCCCTTCCGCGAGGCGAAACCTGCGTGGGGTCCAAAGTACCGCCGGTCCGTGCGGCGCGCGGCAATCCGCGCGGATCGCCACTTTCTCGCTATCTTCGAAGTGGACCCGCTGCGAACCTTCGGCGGGCGCGGCGCGATGTTCCGGTGGGATGTCGTGGAGGATCGGGGGACGACGGTGCGGTCGAGTCGGTGGGTACTGATGAGCGTCATCGCGGTCGCGACCTTGGTCGCCACCGGCTGCTCGATCACACCGACCGTGGAAGGCAGCGCGCGACCCTCCCCCGCCCCACTGCCCACGCTGCGGGATTACGAGGCCCAGCGGGTCGAGTGGACGCCGTGCCGCGAGCAACGCGAGGCCGAGTGCGGCGAGATCCGCGTGCCCGTCGATTACGCCCGCCCGGAAACCGCCGCCCTCACCATGCCGCTGGTGCGGTTGCCCGCCACCAACCCCGCCCAGCGCATCGGGGTGCTCACCACCAACCCCGGCGGCCCTGGCGAATCCGGTTACGAGGACGTGCTTTCCGCGCTGAACCCGGACGACACCGGCCTGCGCAAATTCCGTATCCGCTACGACCTCGTCGGTTTCGACCCGCGCGGCGTCGGCCGCACCGCGCCCGTGCGGTGTCTCGGCGACCGCGCGATGGACGAATACCTGGCCACCGACTTCACGCCGGTGGACGACGCGGGTCGCCGCGTGGTCGCCGAGGCGCACCGCCGTTACGCCACAGCGTGTCTGCGCAACACCGGCAACCTGCTCGGTTTCGTCGGCACCGAATTCGTGGTGCGCGACATGGACATCATGCGCTCGGCGCTGGGCGAGCCGAAGCTGAACTTCTTCGGCTTCTCCTACGGCACCCGGCTCGGACAGCTGTATGCCGAGCAGTTCCCGGATCGGGTCGGTCGCATGGTGCTGGATTCCGTCGACGACCCGAGTCTGACACCGGACCGGTGGGATTCGCTCGACGCTTCCGATGCCCCCGCGCCCGGTGCGATCTCGGCGCGAGATCGCTTGGTGCACACGATTCTCGAAGCTTGCGCACGCCGCGAGGACTGCCCGCTCGGCAATGATCCGGACGCCGCCATGCGCCGGCTGATCGAGCTGATCGACCGGGTGGACGCCGAGCCCATCGCGGCCTCCGACGGCCGCAGCGTCGGTTCCAATCTCGCCCTGCTCGGCATCTTCATGGCGACCTACGACGAGCGCTACTGGCCGCGGTTCGAGCGCGCATTCGCCGACGCGCTGCGCGGCGACGGCACCGGGCTCGCGGAACTCGCCGACTTCTACGTCGGCCGCGAGGACGGCCGCTACAGCTCCTCCGATCCGGCGTTCTGGGCCGTGGAATGCATGAACGACGACCCGGCCGCCTGGCGCTCGAAGGCAGAGGACGTGATCCTCCGCGACCTGGCGCAGGAGGCGGAGTGGGCGGCCGTGCGCTCACCGCTGTTCGGCGCGAACCGGGTGTTCAGCACCCCGCTGTGTCTGTTCTGGCCGGTCCGGCCGACCCAGAAGTCGGCGGGCGTGGACGCGGCGGGCGCACCGCCCATCCTGCTGCTCAACAACAGCGGCGATCTGGCGACCACGATCGAGGACGCCGAGCACGTCGCCGCCACCCTGGCCGACGCCGTGCTCGTGGTCAGCGAGCACGACGGTCACATCGCCTTCGACAACGGTTCGGCCTGCGTGGACGGCATCGTCATCGCCTACCTCTACGACGGAACCCTCCCGCCGGACGGGACCCGCTGCGCTGACTGACCAGCCGGATAGAGTCGAGCGGTGACCTGGACCGTCGGCTTCGACCTCGACATGACCCTGATCGACTCGCGACCGGGAGTCGCGCACGCCATCGACACCGTCGCCGCGGAATTCCAGCTCCCGCTCCGCGGGGCCGACTTCGTGCAGCGGCTCGGGCCGCCGCTCGATCTGCTGCTCGCCGAGGCGGGTGCGCCAGACGAGCTCATTCCCGCACTGATCACCCGCTACCGCGAGCTGTATCCCGACGTGGTGCCGCGCATTCCCGCCATGCCCGGCGCGGAGGCCGCGCTCGCCGCCGTGAACGCGCGCGACGGGCGGCTGATGGTCGTGACCGGCAAGCATCAGCCGCTCGCGCAACTCCATCTCGACGCACTCGGCTGGCGAATCGACCACCTCGCCGGTGACGTGTGGTCCACCGGCAAGGCCGAGGCACTGCGCGCGCAAGGCGCGGCGATCTACGTCGGCGACCACGCGGGCGACATGCGTGGCGCCAAGGCCGCCGCGGCGTTCGCGGTCGGCGTCACCACCGGCCCCTGCGACGCCGCAGAACTGCTGGCCGCCGGCGCCGACGTCGTCTTGCCCGACCTCACCGAATTCCCATCCTGGCTGGCCGAATTCGCGGCGGCCGGAGCGCCCTCCGCGTCGAGCTCGCGGTAGGCGTACCCCGCTCCGGCCGTGCGCGGGCTTTGCCCGGCTGCGGCATCAGGGCGTATCTCCGCATCGCCTCGGCCGGTGCACGGGCTACCGGCGTCCGGCTGCGTCACCTGGACACACCGCCTCCGCTCCCGCCATGTGCGGGCTCGACCGGACTCCATCCCGCGTCTTCTCGGCGAGCACCGGTATTGATGTGCAGGACCGCGTCGGCCGTGTCGAGAATCGCTCGGTCGAGCGGGGAGTAGCCCTGCCGCGGGGTGGTGTCGGTGCGCGGGCGCGCTGAGGTCACCGCATCGGCCGATGTCAGACCCCAGTCGGCGATGCGACTTTGGAGGACGCTCTCGTAGGTGCCGGGCTCGGGCTCGCCGAGGCCGAGGACCTCGCTGCGGCCCAGGCTTCCGGCGAAGAAGGCGTCTCGCTCACCCACCAGGGACCCCACGATGGCGCCCGCCGAGAACCACCCGAAGTCCATTCCCGCCATCTGGATGGTGCCCCGGTTCCGCTGGAGGTGGGCGTTGTGCGCGCCGACCACGGTGCCGCCGCGCCGGGCTTCGATGTTTCGGATGTCGAGAAGGTTCTCGGCCATCGACGTCTCGCGGATGTCCAGCAGGCCGGACAGGCGGGCGCGCTCGTCGCCATGATGGGCCGCCTGCCGGTGATAGCGCAGCAGACAGCGGCCTGCGGTGAGGTGGATTTTCGCGTTCAGCCACGCGGCGCGTGATGTCGCGGCGATCAGTTCCGGTGCGCGCGCGTAGAGCGCGAGGAGCATGTCGTCGGCGATATCCCGCAGGCGCTCGGCCTCGGCCGTCGCGCCGATCGATTCGGCCGGATCCATGATCGCCTCCGCGCGATCCCAGCGTTCGTCGTCACCGAGGAGTTCGCCGAGGTCGAGATCCAGCCGCAGGTAGTCGCGGGTGTGCTCCAGGAAGCGGCGCGGACTCGGTGCGTCGGGGTTCTCCATCGGGGCGTCGAAACCGTGAAATGCCAAGCGCTCCAAGGGTGGTCGGTTGTGGTTGTATTCGCGCATCCAGGCGACGAGTTCCCGGTTGGCGGCCAGGTCGCCGAACCCGTGCGAGAAGCCTTCGCTCATCGCGGTGTCGAGGCTGCCGACACCGTCCCGGACGTAGTCGTCGACAACGAGCGCGGCGACGCGGTCGGTTTCCAACGCGATCGAGCGGAAGCCGCGGTCGACCAGCTGGACGAACAACTCGTTGCGGACGAAACCGAAGGACGGTTCCCGGTGCGTCGGCTCGCCGAGCGCTACCAGCTCACATGACGCGGAGACGAAGTCTCGAATGTCCTGACTCATGTGTTTTGATCGTATCGTTGAAAGATCGGTTGAAAGTTCCGTCGGGCTGAGCTTGGTGAGGCGCGGTAAAGTCTCGAACCGGTGAAAACTTTTCGGCCCTCCGATCTGGCCCGCGAGCACGGCCTCTCGACCCAGGCGGTCCGCAACTACGAGCGCGACGGGTTTCTCCCGCCCGCCGAGCGCACGCCCAGCGGCTACCGGATCTACACCGAAGTGCACGCGGCGGCCTTGCGGGCCTTTCTCGGTCTAGTCGCGGCGTACGGGCACGCGGCCGCGGGCCGAATCATGAACGCACTCCACGACGACGCGCTCGACGACGCACTGCGCGTCATCGACGGCGGCCACGACCAGTTGCTTCGCGATCGAGAAACCCTCGCTTCTGTGCGGCGCGCGGTCGATCACCTGGCGGCGGAGTCCCCCACCGTCTCCGAGGGCGCCGACAGTCGAACCATCCGCGAACTCGCGCACCGACTCCGCATCACCCCCGCGACGCTGCGCAAGTGGGAGGGTGTCGGCATCCTCGCCCCGGCGCGCGACCCGGCCACCGGATACCGCCGCTACAGCGCGAGCGATATCCGCGACGCCGAGCTCGCGCATCTGCTTCGGCGCGGCGGCTATCCGCTGGAGCGGATCGCCACGGTCGTCCAGCAGATCCGAAGTGCCGGTGGCACAGCCGCATTGGCCGCCGCCCTCGACGACTGGCAACGAAAACTCACCGCCCAGGGTCTTGCCATGCTCGACGCGGCCGGTCTGCTCGGGAACTACCTGCGCGTGCTCGACGATCTGCCGCAACGAGTTTCGGCGTCGGCCGTGCCGGTCAGTCGGCGATGACCTCCAATTCCGGCCGGTGCTCGCGCATCGCCTCGGTGACCTTCAGCAGCGGGACCGACAGCGAGGTCATCGGAATAGACGGCGCGGTGGCGATCGCGTAGTCCCGATCCGGGTGGGTCAGCACAAGATCGATGGCGTCCCCGCTCTGGCACCTGCGCACCCGCACGTGATCCACCGTCGACCACGCGATACGGCCGAACGCCCGGTGCTCCACGGCGTCGTCGGTGATCACCAGATCCGGCCTGCGGCGCAGTCCCGACCACGCCATCTCCGCGCCGATCGCGAGAAACACCAGCGCCCCGATCTTCCCCGCGATCACCGCCGTATCCGTCACGATCGCGAGCACGCAGATCGCCGCGAGCCCGAGACACGCGACCGCCACTCCCACCGTCGTCCGCCACGAGCGAAACACCGTATCGGCGCGCCGCCCCGCCCCCTTCCGCACATGCATTGGCGCATCCTAACGGTGGGCCACGAAGGGGTCGTCCGCACGTGCGCGGCGATCCACGCCAACAGCCCGCGCGGCAATGCGTCGCCGAAGGCGCGATGGCCCAACTATTTTCATTCCGGTGGGCGCCAGCTGAGAACTGGATCCAGGCTGCGTGACATCATGCCGTTCGGTGCTATCCGAATGACGTTGTCGCGCAACCAGGTCGCCGCCGGTGCCGACCACTGGGCGACGGTGCCAATGCGGTAGGACTGGCGTGCGACGGTTCGAGTCCGGGTGCGCCGCAGGCGGTCGTAGCCGGTCAAGGCGGCCTGGATCGGATGCCTGCCGAGCATGGCGGCGAGCGTGACGGCGTCCTCGAGTGCTTGATTGGCGCCCTGCCCGAGATTGGGCGTCATCGCGTGTGCCGCGTCGCCGAGCAGGACGACCCGCCCGCGGGCGAAGGTGTCCAGGGCGGGCAGATCGTAGATGTCGTGACGGAGGACAGCGTCCCCCACGTCTCACTTCCGCCGGGTGTGAAGTCCAGCGGCCGCGTGATCATCCGCCATGCGGTGTATCCGGCATATCGGGGTTCGCGGGCATTCGGCCACACCGATCGGCGCACCACGCTGCGAACCCCATCGGCGCCGATCACCAGGTCGGATTCGCAAGAACCCAGCGAGTGTTCCACCGTCGCGACGGTGCCATGATCCTCGACGCCGACGACCTCGACCGTCGGACGCAGGGCACCGGCGGGCAGCGCCTCCCTCAGGATCTCCAGCAGGTCCGCGCGACGCAGGACGACCAGCGGCCCGTGCCGACGTGCCAGTGCGGCAACGTCGGTGCGAGACAACCACCGACCGGTGCGATCACGGATACCGCCCTCGGTCCCGGGCATTCCGGCGGCCCGCACCCGATCCCCGAGTCCGAGCGCGTCCAAGGCGCGGACACCGTTGGACCACAGCGAGATTCCGGAGCCCGTCGCACCGCTGTCGTCACCCCGCTCGAGCACTTCGACCTGCCACCCGCGGCTCGTCAGGGCCACCGCGGCGGCCAGCCCGCCGATTCCACCGCCTACCACGGTCGCGCTCCGGATCCCGCCCACGATATCCTCCACTACAGCTGTAGTTGCACCTACTACAGTAGTAGTGCAGGACCGGAAGAATGGGAAGCGAGCGTGACCGACACCGCAGATCGCCGCACCCGGCTGGCCGACGCCGCGGTCGAGACCCTCGCCAGAACGGGAATGCGCGGTCTTACACATCGGGCCGTCGACCAGGCCGCGGGATTGCCGGAGGGCTCTTGTTCGAACTGCTTCCGCACCCGGCAGGCGTTACTGGAGGCGACCGTCGAACGGCTCGCGGAGCGCGACGCCGCCGAACTCGCCCTCCCGATGCCTGCCGTCCCGGATCCCGACGAGCTTTCGACGCTGCTCGCCGACATCATCGAGCGATGGCTGACCACCGACCGGGACCGCATGCTCGCCCGCTACGAGTTGGCGCTCGAGTCGACACGGCGACCCGAGCTTCGCAAAGCATTGCGTGACAGCGGAGCCCGATTTCGCACCATGGCTACGGAGTTGTTCGCGGCGCTGGGCGCCCCGGATCCGGCCCAGCGCGCCAACGCCTTCGTCGGCTGCCTGGACGGGGTGATCTTCGACCGGCTGGCGGGGGCGGGCGGCGGGGAGCCCGATCGACAGCAGTTGGCGGAAACCGTGCGAATCCTCTTCAGGGGCTTCCTGGCGTGAGCGGCGACCAGCGCGCCGTGACCTGACAAACCCGCGGCCACACCGATCCGTGCCGCTGCGGCCGCGGGCTTTGGTTCAGGCCGCCTTGTACTTGCGCAGGTATTCGCCGGTCAGCGAGGTGGGGTGGGTCAGGAGGTCGGCGGGGGTGCCGGTGAAGACGATCTGGCCGCCGTCTTTGCCGCCGTCGGGGCCGAGGTCGATCACCCAGTCGGAGTGGGCGACGACGTCGAGGTTGTGTTCGATCACGACGACGGTGTTGCCGCGTTCGACGAGGCCGTCCATGAGCGCGAGCAGGGTGTCGACATCGGACATGTGCAGACCGGTGGTCGGCTCGTCGAGCACGTAGATCGAGCCGGTGTTCTGCAACTGGGTGGCGAGCTTGATGCGCTGGCGTTCGCCGCCCGACAGCGTGCTCATCGCCTGGCCGAGGCTCAGGTACTCGAGACCGACCTCGTTCATGGTGCGCAGCTTGGCGTTCAGCGCCTTCTCCGTGAAGAAGGCGAGCGCCTCCTCCGCCGACATCTCCAGCACGTCCGCGATGGACTTGCCGCGCAGCGTGTGGCCGAGCACGTCCTCGGAGAAGCGGCGGCCGTCGCAGGCGTCGCAGTGCGTGGTGACCGGATCCATGTAGGCGATCTCGGTGATGATCACCCCGCGCCCCTCGCACTGCTTGCACGCACCGTCGGAGTTGAAGCTGAACAGGCTCGGTGATTCGCCCGTCGCCTTGGCGAACAGCTTGCGGATGGGGTCCATCAAGCCCAGATAGGTCGCGGGAGTCGACCGGGACGATGCCGCGATCGGCGACTGGTCGACGAACAGCGCCTCGGGATGTTGGCGCACGAACACGTCCCGGATGAGGCTGCTCTTGCCCGAGCCCGCCACGCCGGTGACGGAGGTCAGAATGCCGGTGGGAATGCCGACCGTGACATCGCGCAGGTTGTGCACACTCGCGTGCTCGATCAGCAGCTCGCCGCTGGCCGCGCGGAAGCTGTCCTTGACGGTGAAGGGTCTGCGCAGACCCGCGCCGGTTGGCGTATCGGCGGCGCGCAGTTCGGCGAAGCTGCCCTGGAACACCACCTGCCCGCCGTGCACACCGGCGCGCGGACCGACATCGACGACGTGGTCGGCGATCTGGATGACATCCGGGTCGTGCTCGACGACCAGCACGGTATTGCCCTTGTCCCGCAACGCTTTCAGCAGATCGTTCAGCCTGCCGACATCGCGCGGGTGCAGCCCGACGCTCGGCTCGTCGAAGATGTAGGTCATCCCGATCAACGTGCTGGACAGATGCTTGATCATCTTCAGCCGCTGGCCCTCACCGCCGGAGAGGGTCGAGGTGGGTCGGTCCAGGCTCAGGTACCCGAGTCCGATGTCGGCGACGCGGCGCAGCGCGGTGCGGATGGCGTCGGCCAAGCCGAGCGCAGCCGGGTCGGTGATCTCGTCGAGCACCGCCATCAGATCGGTGATCTGCATCCGCGACCACTCGGCGATATTCCGGCCGTCGATCTCGGTGGCCAACGCCGCGGCGTTGAGGCGGGCGCCCTTGCAGGTCGGGCACACGCCCTCGGTGAGGAACTTCTGCATCTGCTCGCGGGTCTTCTCGCTGAGCGTGGAGGTGTCGCGCTGCAGACGGGTACGGGTGAACTTCTCCGCGAGCCCCTCGTAATTGGCCTTCCAGGTGCCCTTGGCGAAGGTCAGCTCCACCTTGCCGCCGCTGCCGTACAGGAAGTCCTGGAACTCGGCCTCGGTGTAGTCGGCCAGCTTCTTGTCCGGATCGAAGCGCCCGGAATTGCCGTAGAGCTGCCAATCACCGCTGCCCACACCGTAACCGGGGAGCAGAATGGCGCCTTCGTTGAGCGATTTGGTGCGATCGACCAGCCGGTCGGGGTCCGCGCGAACCGTCATGCCCAGCCCGTCGCAGTCCGGACACATGCCCTGGGGCACGTTGAACGAGTAGTTGTAGACGAATCCGGCCGAGGGCGAACCGAATCGGGCGAACATGGCGCGCACCATCGAGTAGATGTCGGTCATGGTGCCGACCGTGGAGCGCGGACCGCCGCCCACCGGCTGCTGGTCGATGATGACCGGCGCGGTCAGATTCTCGATCGCCTCGGCGTGCGGTCGCTCGTAGCGCGGCAGGAAGTTCAGCACGAACGCCGGGAAGGTGGCGTAGAGCTGCCGCTGCGACTCCACGGCGATGGTGTCGAACACGATGGACGACTTGCCCGACCCGGAAACGCCGGTGAAGACGGTGATCTTGTTCTTGGGGATTTCCAGCGAGACGTTGCGCAGGTTGTGCTCGCTGGCCCCGAGCACCCGGATGACATCGACGGAAACGGCCGAATCGGTAGAAGGCATACCGGACACCATGCCATCGCGCACCGACAAAAGGCCCAGTGCAGAGTGGCCTAGATCACATTTCGAGCGGATCGGTATCACCGTCGGCCGGAAGGCGTCCGTAGAGTCGTGAAGTGAGCCGCGACCCGTACTGGAACCACAACACCCGCTACCATCCCTGGCTGCTCGCCAAGGCGCCGGCGTCCGCACGAACCGCGCTCGACGTGGGCTGCGGCGACGGGCTTCTGGCAAGGAAATTGGCGACGCCCGGCCGCGAAGTCTTCGGGATCGACGCGGACGCGGACGCGCTGAAACAGGCGTCGGGAGCGGACGGCGTGCGCTTCGAACAAGCCGACTTCCGGGATTTCGCAGGCGCTTTCGACTACGTGACAGCCGTGGCGACATTGCATCACGTGCCACTCGACGAGGGCCTGACCGCCCTACGCCGCCTCGTCGCCCCCGGCGGCACGTTGGCCGTGGTCGGACTGTGGAAGATGACGCCGGTCCGCGACGCGGGCTATCTGCCCTTGCTGCCGCTGATCTGGGCCGTCGATCGCCTCCCGCCGCGCCCGAGCGGTCCGGACGTGCCGATGCGGGATCCCGTGGACACCCTCGACGACATCCGGAAATCCGCGGCCGCGATCCTGCCCGGCGCGCGGATCCGGCGTCGTCTCATGTGGCGCTACACATTGCTGTGGCAGCGGCCCGCGTAGGCCGATCCCCGCTCAGCGCAGGCGGGCGAGGACCGGGGCGAACTGTTCCATACTGTCCTCCAGCACGGTGAAGTAGCTGATTCCGAAGCGCTCGCGCAGTTCTCGGACGCGGTCGGCCGCCTCGTCCGGCGAACCGATGAGCAGGGTCGGGACCCGCTCGGGATTGTCGGCGGCAGAGGGCGGCAGCGCCGGTGCGTACGCATCGGCGAGCGCGACCCATTCGTTTCGCGAAACAACCCGCTGCACAAGGAGATTGAGTTCGACCTCGCCCGCGCGATCGCCGAGCAGTTCGTTGACGTAGGCCACCCGCTCGGCGGTTTCGTCCTCGTCGGCGAGTAGCACCGGGCCGCCGGGCGTCGCCGCTCCCCCGCCCGCGAAAGCGACGATGTCCGCTTGCTCGGCGGCGAGCTTCAACAGTCGGTCACCCCACCCGGCCACCAGCAGCGGCGGGCCCGAGGGCTGCGCGGGGCGCGGCTGGTACTCCGGGTCGGCGAACAACTCACGCAGCGTGGTCACCGTCTGCTCGAGGTGCCGCACCCGCTTGCCACCGCTCTCGAAAGGGATTCCCGCGGCGTCGAACTCGGCGCGGACATAGCCGGCGCCGAGCCCGAGTTCCACGCGCCCGTCGGTGAGCTGGTCCGCGCCCGCCGCGTCGCGGGCCAGCAGCACCGGGTTGTAGAAGGCGGTGTTGAGCACGAAGGTATTGAGCCGCACCCGTTCGGTGGCCTCGGCGGCCACGATCATGGCGGGAAACGGCGCCGGCAGGCCGAGGTGGTCGGCGACACCGATCACATCGAAACCGAGTTCCTCGGCCCTGCGGCACTTTTCGACCCACCGGGACCTGGACTCCGGCGTCACCATGTTCACGCCGAAACGAAGAGGACGCTGCACTGTCACCAGAACTGTCTACCCGTCGGCTCGGCGTGCCCGCCACCCGAGGCCGGCGCGCGGGTTCAGCACTGCGCGATCGCACTCGTCGCGACGGCCACGCCGAGCAGCGCCACCGCCGCACTCAGCGCGGGCACCGGGCGCTGGATCACATTGCGGGCCAACCGGCGCAGCGCCTCCTTGCGGCCGAGGCGACGCGGTGCTCCGTCGCCGCCGGAGTGGCGCAGTGTTCCATCGCGGCCGAACCGCAGCGTTCCCGTGCCGAGGCGGCGGAGCGCGGCGGTGTCGAGGCGAAGCGGACGGCGCGCCTGTCCCTCGGCGCCGGAGCCGGCGGAATCGCGGCGGAACCATCGGCGGACGAACCCGAGGATCGCGAGGACGATAGTGGCGGTCACCATGTCCGAGCCCCTCAGGCGCCGAGCGCGTTCGGCGCCGGGCGCGGTGCGGCCGTCTTCGGCAGCACACCCGGCGCGTCGACGATGCCGAAGGTGAGCAGGCTCTCGGCGGTGTCGAGCACCGTCTCGCGGACGGGGCGCATGGTCCAGCCGAGTTCCGCGCGCGCCTTGTCCGCACTGACCAGTTCGGTGCGGCCGAGAACCGGAACGGCCAACCGCACACCCTTGTCGAAGCGGGCGATGAACCGGATCAGCCAGTCGGGCAGCACCCGGGTGGGCACCCGCAGGCCGCGCGGGTTGTACTCGTCCGCGAGGATCCGGGCCAGGTCGGCCATCCACACCGGATCGGCCGCGCAGATGTACCGATTGCCCGCGGCCTGCGGCAGTTCCATCGCCAGCCGGTGCGCCACGGCGAGATCGCGCACGTCGACCGGTGTCCAGCCGGTGCGAATCGAGCCGGGCACGTCGCGCGCCAGCAGCCGCCTGATCGGCTCGTGAGAGGTGCTGGTGACCGCGGTTTGCAGCGGGCCGAGCACCATGCCAGGATTCACCGCCGCCAGCTCGAGTCCGCGCTCGGCGGGCAGGCCGCCGACGAAGTCCCACGCCGCGCGTTCGGCCAGCGTCTTGCTCTTCTGGTAGGGCGGAATCCGTTCCACCACCGACCAATCCGCCTCGGTGCGCACCTCGTCCACGTCGTGGCCGTAGGCGATCGCGGCGATCGAGGAGGTGAGCACCACTCGGCGGACCCCCTGCTCCGCGGCAGCCGCGCGCAGCACCCGCAGCGTGCCCTGCACTGCCGGTTCGACGAGTTCGCGCTCGTCGTCGGGGATGTACGGCGGGAACGGCGAGGCCACGTGCAGCACGTACGCGCAGCCCGCGACGGCCTCGGACCAGCCCGCGTCGTGGTCGAGATCCGCGGCGACGAACTCGAGGTCCGCACCGAGGCGGCGCGCGAGCTCCACGAGGTGCGCGCGCTTGCCGGTGTTCGCCAGGTCGCGCACGGTGGCGCGGACCCGATAGCCGTGTTCGAGAAGTTCGGCGATGACGTGTCCGGCGATGAATCCCGTTGCGCCGGTGACGAGTACCTGGTTGCTCATGTGTCCCACCTGTCTGGGGAAAGAGGGAGACGGCCGGAATCTAAGCGCCGCTCAGATAATCTAAGCACCGCATAGATAGGTTGTCCAGCCCCCGTCGCATACGCTCGGATGGTGAAGCGGACCAGTTACCACCACGGCGCACTGCGTGATGAGCTGATCGCCGCATGCTTGCGCCTGATCGAAACCGAGGGCATCGCGGCGGTGAGCCTGCGCCGCGTGGCCAGAGAGGCGGGCGTCAGCACCGGCGCGCCGTACCATCACTTCGCCGACCGGGCCGCGCTGCTCGCGACCCTGTCCACCAAGGGTTTCGAGCTGCTCGCGGCCGAACTCACCGCCGCGCGGGCGGCCGCGACCGGCTCACCGCTGGACACCCTCGGCGCACTGACCGTCGCCTACGTCCGCTTCTCGCGAGAGCAGCCCGCCTACTTCCGCCTGATGTTCCGGCCCGAGCTCTCCCAACCGGAGAAGCACCCCGATGCCGTCGCCGCGGGCGACGCCGCGTTCGCGGTCCTGGCCGATGCCATCGGCGACTGCGTTGCGGCCGGTCTGCTGCCCGCCGACAAAGCCGACATCCTCGGCATCACCTGGTGGGGCATCGGCCACGGACTCGCCTCGCTGTGGCTGGACGGTCAGCTGGAGAAACGAAGCAGCCAACTCGGCACGACCGCTCCCGAACTGGTCGAAGAAGTACTGCGCACGGTGTCTTCGTTTCTCACGCCCGGGCCTTGACCCGGTTCGGCGCTTTCTGCCCTAGAGTGGGCGCCAGATGTTTGCTGTTCCGTCACTGCTCAACCCGAATACCGTGAGCCGAGAGGGATGACCGGATGTCCGCACAGCAGCTCGACCCCGTCGTCCAAGAGTTCGTGGACGCGCTCAACGCCAACGACCTCGACCGCTTCCGCGCGGTGCTCACCGAGGACGCGACCATGTCCGACGACGGCGTGGAGCGCGATGTCGCGCAGTGGACCGACGCGGAGATCTTCGCGAGCAACGGCCGGATGCAGGTCGAATCGGTGACCGACGGCGGCGTGGAACTGCTCGCCGACTACACGAATTCGCGCTGGGGATCGATGCGCACCGCGTGGCGGTTCATTGTGCGCGACGGCAAGATCAGCCGATTCGAGACCGGACAGGCCTGACCTCTTGCCGTGGCCGCGCCGATCTTGACATTCTGACCTCGTGTTCGACGCGCCGCCCTACGGCTCGGGTTCCCTGGCCGACCTGTTCCCCTCCGTCCTCGCCTGCCTCGGTGTGCCCGGCGAAATCGATCGGCTCGGCCTCGGCCTGTCCGCCCGCCGGATCTGCGTCCTACTGGTGGACGGACTCGGCGCGGAAGCGCTCGCCGCGCACCAGCGGGAGGCGCCGTTCCTGTCGAGTCTCGCGCCCGGCCAGCTGTCGGCGGGATTCCCGAGCACGACCGCGACCAGCCTGAGCTCGCTCGGCGTGGGGGTGCCGCCGGGTGAGCACGGCATCGTCGGATATCTGATGAACGTGCCCGGCTACGACCGGTTGGTCAACGCGCTGCGCTGGCGCCTGCACGGCGAGGGCCCGAAGGTGGACCTGCTTCGCGAACTCGTGCCGGAGCAGTTCCAGCCCGCCGCAACGGTATTCGAACGCGCCGCCCGCGCGGGGATCAGCGTCTCGCAGGTCGCTCCGATGTATCAGGCGGGCTCCGGACTGACCAGGGCCGTGCTGCGCGGCTGCGATTTCCGCCCGAGCCTGTCGTTCGGCGATCTGGTCGACGGCGTGTCCACCGCCTTGCGCGTGGGCGACCGCTCGCTGGTCTATGCCTATCACGGCGACCTGGACACCACCGGTCATGTGCGCGGTCCGTCCTCGGACGCGTGGCGGCTGGAACTCGCGCACGTCGACCGCCTTGCCGCCACGATCGCCGAACACCTGCCGCCGGACGCGGCACTGCTGGTGACCGCCGACCACGGCA
This sequence comes from Nocardia amikacinitolerans NBRC 108937, assembly GCF_001612615.1. Lineage (GTDB taxonomy): Bacteria > Actinomycetota > Actinomycetes > Mycobacteriales > Mycobacteriaceae > Nocardia > Nocardia amikacinitolerans. The sequence goes on from NZ_BDAU01000001.1 coordinate 168,897, forward strand.
TGGTGGAGCTGACCGGAACGGTGGATTTCGACGCGGTCGAGGCCTTGCGCGCCGGTGTCGACCGGCTCGGCGGCGAACCGCGGGCCCGGCACGTCTACACCGTCGACGGCGCGGTGGACGATGTCGCGGCGGCGTGGCGGGAGACGCTCGGCGCCGATTTCGCGGTGCTGCCGCGCGCCGAGGTGATCGAACGCGGCTGGTTCGGGCCGACGGTGGAGTCGTCGGTGGTCGAGCGGATCGGCGATCTCGTCGTCGCGGCGCGCGGACCGCGCGGTGTCATCCGCACCGGCGCCGAACCGCTGCAATCGGCGATGCTGGGCCACCACGGATCGCTGACCTCGGCCGAGCTGAACGTGCCGCTGCGCACCTGCCTCGCCTGATCGACACACCGGACCGCCTCGACACACCCGAAGCAGGCCCGCTTACCCTCGATACCGATCGCGGCGGCCCATCCGCTCGACCAGGTGACCAGGAGGAGCAGATGAACGCCACCGTGCGCAGGACCGTCCTCGGCGCGGCGGCCGCCGCGCTGCTGCTGGCCGGATGCACCGACATCGAGCGCGCGCTCAACAAGGGCGGCGACACACCGTGCAGCGAGTACGTCAAGCAGGACGCCGACACCAAACGCATGACGATCACCAAGTTCGTCAAGCAGCAGACCGGCGATGATCGCGAACCCGCAGGCACCGCCGTCGACGCCACCATCATCTCCGTCGACCTGCTCTGCGCAGGCCAGCGCAATGCGGAGACGCCCATCAAGAACGCCGACGTAGCGGGCATCTTCCTCAACAAGTGAGGTGCCAGGGCGTTCACCGCCCAACGGGCGGATGGGCGGCCAGCCAGTCGGTGGCGCGCTTGCGGGAGGCGCGGGAAAGCCAGGCGTCCTGGATGATCTCGGTGAGCTCGCCGACGGTGATCTCGTGCAGGCGGCAGGCGCGCACCAGCACCGAGGGGGGTCCGTCGAAGTGCGGTGTCGTGAAGAACGGCGAGTCCGGATCCTGTACCAGCGCTTGCTTATCCGACTCCGAGGGCACCCAGATGACGATCACGTCCGGGTAGCGCTCGCCGGTCTGCGGGTCGAAGGCATCGGGCCGTGGATTGCGGAAAAACACGAACGACTTCCCGCCGACCTGGTAGATGGCGTTGCCGAGCGGGCCCGCCGCGTTGGTCACGTGCGGCATGCCGCGCGCGATGGTGTGGACGTCGGAGAGCCGGGCTGGTCGCTCGCGTTTCCCCATGCCAAGAGGGTAATAAACGGCGTGTCGTCGCGTTGCGTCCGCCATGATGAGAGCACGAAGAGGCGATTTCACTCGACGACAAGGGTTTTCCGCGGTGGCACCGTCGCGCACCCTCACCCGGCAGCGGGCAGAACTGGAGAAGGAGTGGACCCGGTGGGCATCGACCGCCGGTCCTCGCGCGCGCGTGCACCCCCAGTCCAGTGTCCTACGCAACGACGTGGCGCAGTCCTGGCAGCGTTCGCTGCACACCGTCGATCCTGCCCGCACCGTCGCGCCGGGGCTCGACCGGATCGATGACCGATGGGCGGAATCCCCGCTGCGCGGACCGGTCACCGAACTGGCGGGCCACATGCGCGGCATCGCCGAGGACGCGAAATACCTGGCTGTGGTCAGCGACGCGGCGGGCACGATCCTGTGGTCCGGCGGTGACCGCAGGCTGCGCCGCCAGGCCGAGGACGTGAACTTCGCGCCGGGCGGCTGCTGGGACGAAAGCCATATGGGCACCAACGGGTTGTCCCTCGCTTTGCACGACGATCGTCCGGTCACCGTGTTCTCCGCCGAGCACTTGGTCGCCGCGCTGCACGGGTGGGTCTGCTACTCCGCGCCGATCCACGCGCCGGACGGCAAGCTGCTCGGCGTCCTGGATCTGTCCAGCGTCTGGAGCCGCTCGCATCCGATGGCGATGGCCTCGGTGCGTTCGCTGGTGACGGCCGTGGAAACGGTGCTGCGCACCAGCGCGCCGCCGCCCGCCGCGGGGGTCCGGCTCGAATGTCTCGGCACGGCAAGGCTGTTGCGCGACGGCAGGCCGGTGCCGCTGCCGCCGCGTCAGCTGGAGATCCTCGCGTTGCTCGCGCTGGAACCGGAGGGCTACACCCCCGAGCAGCTGCACGCGGCGGTCTACGGCGACCGTCCGGTCTCGACCAACACCCTGAAAGCCGATGTCTCGCACCTGCGCCGGGCCACCGGCGGTGAGATCGCCAATCGCCGCTACATGCTGACCGGCCCGCTGTCCTGCGACGCGGTCGACCTGCTCGCCGCGATCACCGCGGGCGACACCTCGAGCGCGGTCTGGCACTACCGTGGCCCGCTGCTTCCTGGTTCCGACACCCCCGGCGTCGTCGAATGGCGCGACTACCTCGATGTCGGCATTCGCACCGCGGTCCTGGCCAGCGACCGTCCCGAGCACGCGATCGCCTTCGGCGAGCGCGCGGCGGACGACATCGCCGTGCACGAACACGCGTTGCGGCTGTTGCCCGCCGACGACGTCCGCCGCGCGGTGGTCGCCGCCCGGCTGCACAACGCACTCCACGGCTGACACCGCGCGCACGATCGAGACCGCGCGGTCACCAACCTCGCGCCAACCTTCGCCGTCCATAGTGGCCTCGTCGCTGGGTTTCGCGCGAGGAGTGATTGCGATGATCTACGCCAAACCGGGTTCCGACGCCGCGATAGTCGGTTACGCCACCCGCTACGACAACTTCATCGACGGCGACTGGGCCGCCCCGATCGAAGGACGATACTTCGACAATCCCTCCCCCGTCGACGGCGAAACCTTCTGCTCGGTAGCCCGTTCCACCGCGGCCGACATCGATCTGGCATTGGAGTCCGCGCACCACGCCGCCGCGGCATGGGCGGCGACCTCGCCGACCGAGCGCTCGAACATCCTCCTGAAGATCGCCGAGCGCCTGGAGAACAGCCTCGAGCCGCTCGCGGTCGCCGAGACCTGGGACAACGGCAAACCGGTCCGCGAAACCCTCGCCGCCGACCTGCCTTTGGCGGTGGACCACTTCCGCTACTTCGCGGGCGCCATCCGGGCCCAGGAGGGCAGCATCGCCCAGATCGACGCCGACACCGTCGCCTACCACTTCTACGAGCCGCTCGGCGTCGTCGGACAGATCATTCCGTGGAACTTCCCCATCCTGATGGCGGCGTGGAAGCTGGCTCCCGCGCTGGCCGCGGGCAACTGCGTGGTGCTCAAACCGGCCGAGCAGACGCCCGCCTCGATTCTGCTCGTGGTGGAGCTGATCGCGGATCTGCTGCCTCCGGGAGTTCTCAACGTGGTCAATGGTTTCGGTGTGGAGGCGGGCAAGCCGCTGGCGTCGAGCCCGCGGGTGGCCAAGGTCGCGTTCACCGGAGAGACCACCACGGGGCGGCTGATCATGCAGTACGCGAGCGAGAACATCATTCCGGTGACGCTGGAGTTGGGTGGCAAGAGTCCCAACATCTTCCTGCCCGATGTCATGGCCGCCGACGACGAATTCCTGGACAAGGCCGTCGAGGGCTTCGTGATGTTCGCGCTCAACCAGGGCGAGGTGTGCACCTGCCCGTCGCGGGCGCTGATCCACTCCTCCATCTACGACGAGTTCCTGGCCCGCTGCCTGGAGCGGACCGCGGCCATCGAGGGCGGGAACCCGCTCGACGACACGACCATGATCGGCGCCCAGGCCAGCAACGACCAGTACGAGAAAATCCTGTCCTACATCGATATCGGCAGGCAGGAAGGCGCCCGCGTGCTCACCGGAGGTGAAGCGCGCAAGGTGGACGGACTACCCGGCGGGTACTACATCCAGCCCACCGTGCTCGAGGGCGACAACACCATGCGCGTCTTCCAGGAGGAGATCTTCGGACCCGTTGTGGCGGTGACCCGTTTCGACACCGTCGACGAAGCGGTCCGGATCGCCAACGACACCCTCTACGGCCTCGGCGCGGGCGTGTGGACCAGGGACGGCGCCACCGCCTACCGGATGGGCCGGGCCATCAAAGCGGGCCGGGTGTGGACCAACTGCTACCACGCCTATCCCGCGCACGCCGCCTTCGGCGGATACAAGAAGTCCGGCATCGGCAGGGAAAACCACAAGATGATGCTGGACCACTACCAGCAGACCAAGAACCTGCTGGTGAGCTACTCCCCCACCAAGCTCGGATTCTTCTGATGCGGAATCGAATCACTCTGATGTCGAACCGGATTCATCGCGTCGGCATGACCGACGCGGCGCAAGTCGTCTTGCGCCGGTTGATCGAACACCACGGGCCGGTGCTGTTCCACCAGTCCGGCGGATGCTGCGACGGCAGCTCGCCCATGTGCTTCCCGGCCCGCGAGTTCCGGGTCGGCGCCGCCGACGTGCTGCTCGGACAGCTGCCCTGGCACACCGAGTTCTGGATGAGCGGCGATCAGTTCCAGCTGTGGAAACACACGCACCTGACGGTGGACGTGGTGCCGGGGCGCGGCTCGGGCTTCTCCCTCGAGTCGCCGGAGGGCGTGCGTTTCCTCATCCGATCCCGCCTGCTGACCGACGAGGAAGCGGCAGCACTGGCGGCCGGTCCGCCGCCGCGCACCGGAGCCGAACGGCTCACCTGAGGCCCGGCGACGGGACGCCTGGCCGGCTCGCCCGCAGACCGAGCCGGCCAGGCCCCGGGCTCAGCGACCGGGAAGGAGCCGCAGGCTGCGCGCGACGAGCATCAGGAACCGCTGCCACAGGTCTTGCGAAAGGAACGGCGGCGGATCCAGATTCATGAACCGGGTGACAACGACCGTCTGCGGTTCGGTGAACTTCAGCAGGCCGTCCGCGCCGTGCCTGCGCCCGACGCCGGAGATACCCATGCCGCCCATCGGCGCGGCGGTGGTGCCCCACGCCGGTGCGTAGCCTTCGTCGACGCACACGGTGCCGGCGTGCAGTCGCTGCGCGATCTTCTCGCCCGCCGACTTGCTCTCCGCCCACACGCTGGCGTTGAGGCCGTACTCGGTGTCGTTGGCCAACCGGATGGCGTCCTCGACGGAATCGACAGGATAGATCGACACCAGCGGGCCGAAGGTCTCGTTGCGGCCGCACTCCATCTCGTCGGTGACGTCGGCGAGCACGGTCGGCTCGAAGAACAGCGGACCGAGGTCGGGGCGCGCCTTGCCGCCCGCGAGCACCGTGGCGCCCTTGGAGGTGGCGTCGGCGACGTGCTTGGTGACGGTCTCCAGCTGCGACTCCGAGATGAGGGAGCCGATGTCGGCCGAATTGTCGTAGGCGGCGCCTAGTTTCGCGGCACGCACCGCGGCGAGGAACTTCTCGGTGAACTCGTCCGCGACCGCCTTCTCGACGTAGAGCCGCTCGATCGAGATACACAGCTGGCCCGCGTTGGAGAAGCACGCCCGCACCGCGGCCTTGGCCGCCTTGGCCAGATCCGCGCCGCGGGTGACGATCATCGGGTTCTTGCCGCCCAGTTCGGCGGAGAATCCGATGAGCCTGCGCCCGCACTGTTCGGCGAGGGCACGGCCGGTGGCCGAGGAGCCGGTGAACATCAGGTAGTCGCAGTTGTCGACGATGGCGGTGCCGACCTCGGTGCCGGGACCGGGGACGACGGCGAGCAGGTCGCGCGGCAGTCCGGCCTGGTAGAGGAGTTCGGCGGCGGCCAGCGCGGAGTACGGCGTCTGGCTGTCGGGCTTGACCACCACCGCGTTGCCCGCGAGCAACGCGGGGATGGAGTCGCCGATGGACAGCACCATCGGGTAGTTCCACGGCGCGATCACGCCGACGACGCCCTTGGGGTGGACATGCACCGCGGCGCGGTTCAGCACCGGGAACGCGCCGGGCACCTTGCGCGGCGCCAGCAGGCCGGGCGCGACCTTGGCGAAGTAGCGGGCCGCGAACATCATGCCCATGATCTCTTCCTGGGCCGCCCAGCGCGCCTTGCCTGTCTCGGCTTGGATGACGTCCATCAGGGCTTCGCGGTTCTCGATGAGCAGCGTGCGGAAGCGATCGAACACCGCAGAGCGCTCCGCGGCGGGGCGTGCGGCCCAACGCGCCTGCGCGGCCCTGGCCTTGGCGAATGCCGACGCCACATCCTCGGCGGTGCCGACCGGCACGGAGCCGAGCGGTTTGCCGGTGAACGTCTCGGCGATCGTCTTGCGCGAGCGAGCCTCGGGGCCGTCGATCGCGGCGAGCGCGCTCAGACGGTCGAAGACTCCGGCTTCCGGCGCTGGCATCCTTGCCTCCTACTTGTGAGTAACTTCGGGATACACACAATCTACGCTGTCGCGCCGCCCGAACACACGCGGTCGACAGACTCGGTCCCGAAATCCGGCGCGGCAAGGCAGTCGTGGATCAGCTTTGTTTCGGGTTGTCAAATCGAGTCTCGTTCAGCGGGACCGGAATGACAGCGGTGTAGTTCGCTGAATTACGTTGTGCGGATGTTCAGAGCGAGGCTCGGTGTCCGGAGCCGGATACTGGCGATCGCGCTCCTGCCGAGCCTGACTCTGCTCGTGATCGGCGTGGGTGCGGCGGGATACCTGGTCGACCAGGGCAACACCGCGAAAGACTGGGCGGCGCAGATGCAGGCCGCGATCCCCTCGACCAGGGAACTGATGGAGGCGACGCAGCAAGAACGCCACCTCACCCTGGCGCATTTGGCGGGCGACGATTCGAACGGCCCCGCGCTCACCGCGGCGCGGGTGCGGCTGGACGGCGCGCTGCGCAAGCTGCTGGAGGCCTCCGCGGGGATCCGCGCCGTGGACGACTCGAAGATCGGCGACGACCTGGCCGGGTTCAACACCCTCGCCCAACACCTGGCAGGCGTTCGCGCGCAGACGGATTCGCGCCAACTGCCGATGGCCGAGGCGTACGGCTTCTACAACCGGCTGCTCGATGTCGTCTCGGTGGGCTCGCAGGTCGCCCAGCAGTCCGCGCCCGACGCCGAGATCGGTGTGGAGATCACCGAGGGCATGCGGTTGCTCTACGCCGCCGAGGCCATGTCGCGCGGTCACGCGTTGGCCGTCGCGATGGTCACCGCGAACGGCGACCTGCCGATGCCGGTCGAGGAGTATCTGCGCCAGATCGGCTTTTACCACACCGAGATCGCGCTGCTCGCCAGCGAGATCGACATCGAACAGCGCGAGGCGGCCGCCGCGCTGACCGGCTCCGAGGCCTGGCAGCGGCTGTCCGCGATGGAGAACGCCATCGCGCGGCGCTACGTCGCGCCGGTCGAGGACGAATCGTCCACCGGCGCCGCGAGCCGTGACGAGGCCGCGCCGCTGCCGCTGTCCCCGCAGGACTGGCAGGCCGCCGCCGCGGAGATCAACCGCGGCCTGCTCGATCTGTGGATCACCCAGAACAAGCACACCCAGCGGCTGGCCGAGGAGAAGTCGTCCGATTCCGCGCTCACCTCGCTCTTCGGCGGCGGTGGCGTACTGCTGGTCAGCGTCGCCGCCATCGTGGTCGCGGTGCTGATGGCGAATCGAATCATCAAGCGGCTCAGGCGGTTGCGCGGCGAGACCCTTGCGCTGGCCGACAACCGGCTGCCCGACATGATGCGCAGGCTGCGCGCGGGCGAACAGGTCGATCCCGCCGAGGAGACGCCGCGCCTGGACTACGGCCGCGACGAGATCGGCGAAGTGGCACAGGCTTTCGAACACGCGCACGCGGCCGCGGTGTCGGCGGCGGTGGACGAGGCCCGCACCCGCGAAGGCGTCAAGGCGGTCTTCCTCAATATCGCCCACCGCAGTCAGATCGTTGTGCACCGGCAGCTGGAGATCCTGGACGAGGCCGAGGCGCGCCAGGAGGATCCGGCCCTGCTGGAGACGCTGTTCCGGCTCGACCACCTGGCGACCCGCGAGCGCCGCAACTCCGAGAACTTGATCATCCTCGGCGGCGGCCAGCCGGGCAGGCAGTGGCGCTACCCGATTCCATTGATGGATCTGGTGCGTTCGGCGGTCGGCGAGACGCTCGACTACGCGCGGGTGCGGGTGACGCGGCTGCCCGAGGTGCGCGTGCTCGGAACGGTGGTCGCCGACCTCGTGCACCTGGTCGCCGAGCTGGTGGACAACGCCACCGCGTTCTCCCCGCCGCAGTCGCGGGTGGAGATCTTCGGCAACGTCGTCGGCCGCGGTGTGGTCGTCGAGGTCAGCGACCAGGGCATGGGCATGCCCGAGGCCGAGCTCGAGCGGGTCAACGAGATGCTGCGCAACCCACCGGACTTCGGTGTCGCCACGCTCTCGGCGGATTCGCGCCTCGGACTGTTCGTCGTGGCGCAGCTGGCCGTCCGGCACGGCGTCGCGGTGCGGCTCGCGGAGTCGGATTACGGCGGCATCCGCGCCATCGTGCTCCTCCCGACCGCGCTGCTCGTCACCGACACCGCGCCCAGCGCGCCGGAGACACCGGCCGCCGATCAGGCGCGACGTCCACGGCATCCGGTGCCGTTCATCGAGGCGCCCGGAACCGAAACACCCGGCGGCGCGACCGAACCGACGGCCCCGGTACTCACCATGGACCCGCCGGCCGCACCGAAACCCGAACCGACGGAACCGGATCCGAACACCTCGGCCGCCCCGCCCGCGACCACCGCGGACGGCAGGCCGGTGCTGCCCAAGCGCAACCGCCAGGCCAATCTCGCGCCCCAACTGGCGCAGCCGTCGACCCAGGAACCCGTCGCCGAACGTGCGCGTTCCGCCGAACAGGCCCGGGATCTGATGTCCGCCATCGAGAATGGAACCCGGCAGGGTCGCCGTGCGCAGCCCGCCGACGAACAGGAAGGCGTGTAGTGACCGCTCCCAAACCCGGTGATCTCAACTGGCTGCTCGACGATCTGGTGGATCGGCTGGCCGGTGTGCGGCACGCGGTGGTGCTGTCCACCGACGGACTGCTGCTCGGCCGCTCCACCGCGATGACCCGTGACGACGCCGAACACTTCGCCGCCATGTCCTCGACCCTGTACGGACTCGCGCGCAGCGCGGGCAGCCGATTCGGCGGCGGCGGCGTGCGCCAGGCGGTCATCGAACTCGACCGCGCCGTGCTTTTCGTGACGTCCGCGGGTGACAACGCCTGCCTCGCGCTGCAAGCCTCCGAGAGCGCGAATCTCGGCATGGTGGCCTACGAGATGAACGTGACCGTCCAGCGTGTCGGCTCCTATCTGTCCACCCCCGCCCGATTGCCATGACGCGCCGGGGTGAGCCGTGGTTCGACGACGCGGCCGGACCGCTGATCCGGCCGTACGCGCTGACCCGTGGACGCACCATGGGCGCAGGTCACGATTTGGACATTGTGACGGTGGTGGTCACCGCCTCCCCCGCACCGACATTGCGCAGGCCGGAGCCCGAATACGCGGAAATCGTGCGCCTGTGCCGTGATCCGCAATCGGTCGCGGAGGTGGCGGCCAACTTGAAACTTCCCCTTGCGGTGACCAAGATTCTCGTCGGCGACCTGATCGGCGAGGGACAACTGATCTTCCGGGCTCCGGTGCAAACGGAGGCCGGCCCCGGCGATCTCAACATATTGCGAGCGGTACTGGATGGCATCAGAAAACTTTGACCCCGCCCGGCTCGATCCCGACGGGGCCCAGCACTTGGCCGCGTCGGTCAAGATCCTCATCGCCGGCGGCTTCGGCGTCGGCAAGACCACGATGGTGTCGTCGATCAGCGAGATCGCGCCGCTACGCACCGAGGAACTCATCACCGAAGTCAGCAGCGGCGTCGACGATTTGTCCGGCGTGGAGTCCAAATCGACCACCACCGTGGCGTTGGACTTCGGGCGCATCACCATCGATCGCGATCTGGTGCTGTACCTGTTCGGCACGCCGGGACAGGACCGGTTCTGGTTCCTGTGGGACGAGCTGTCCCGCGGCGCGCTAGGCGCGGTCGTGCTCGCCGACACCCGGCGCCTCGGCAATTCCTTTGCCGCCGTGGACTTCTTCGAACGCCGCGGGCTGCCGTTCATGGTCGGGGTGAACTGCTTCGACGGGGCGCCGCGCTACACCGAGGACGAGGTGCGCGACGCACTCGATCTCGACGCGGACACCCCGGTGATGCTGTGCGACGCCCGCAACCGCGAATCGGCCAAGAACGTGCTGCTTACGCTGGTGCAGCATCTCATCGAGCTGGCCGGACGCGAGCCCGTCACCACCTGAACCGCACGTCCGATGGGCGCTGCGCAGCCCGCGCATGGCCGGAGCGAAGGCGGAGGTCCGCTTACCCGGACCGCGAGCCGAGGTAGCGGCCGAGCACGCCGTCGACGGTGAGGTCTTCCAGGCAGCCGACGAGGCGGCGTTCGGTGTGCTCGCCGAGCGCCGGTGTGAGCGTCACCGCCCATGCGTCGCCGTCGGCCACCGGGCCTGCGACCACGCGCACGTGGTTGACGTGGCTGGCGCACTTGTCCCACAAGCGAAGTGCGGGTTCGGTCGACGCGCCTGCGTCCTTGGCTCGCGCGTCGAACCGCACCACCTGCGTGCTCGCCGCCGCGCCCCGATCGGTTTCGAACTTCATCTCCCGCGCCATGGCGAGCAGCACCGTCGCGAGGCAGGCCGCGCCCACGGCGACCAGCAGAATTCGGCGCATCGGATCACCGCGGCGATCGGACCAAGGGGCCGTGCAGCAGCTGCAGACGGTCCGCGCGCACCGCGATCCCGAGTCATCGGTGTTCCTCCGTTTCGATCGATGGCCGCACTTCCCCGCTGCGCCCGTCCACCTGCACCACCGCGCCGTCGGGCAGTCGCCGGGTGGCGTCGGGATAGCCGACCACCACCGGGACGCCGTACTCGCGGGCCAGAATCGCCAGATGGCTGAGCGGGCTGCCGGTTTCGGCGATCAGGCCGGACAGCCGCGGCACCACGACGGCGAGCCGAGGATCGAGATGACGGACGACAAGCACCGATCCCGCGGGCGGATGATCGCCGATGTGCACCATGCCGCGACCGACGCCGCCGCCCGCGCCGATGCCGCGGTCGGCGCGGCCGCGTCCCCTCGACACGGCGATCGGGAAACCATCGGTGGCGAGCCGGAATTCGGCGGGGAGCGCGAGCTCGTCCGGCGTCGTGCGGTCGGACAGGTCGTCCGGCAGCCGCCGGTAGCGCACGGCGGTGCGCAGTTCCTCCAGCGACAGCAGTGTCGAAGCGCCTGGGTCGTCCAGCAATCCGGTCGCGGCGAGCCGGCTGCCGAGTTCCCACGCCGCCCTTGCCCCGAGTTCTTGCACCCAGCGGGCGCGCAGCCGCAGTGCCTCCCTGGCCAGCGCGAGCTCGCCCGCGCCTTCGCCGATGGGCAGCGGGTCGGTGTCGACTTCGGGCACTCGCGGCGGCGGACCGATCCGCGGCGGGATCAGCGCGAGCACGACGGGCAATTCCTCGATCACCCGCTCCTCGGGCAGACCGGTCGCGCGTGCGGCGGCGAGCGCCGAGAGCGCCATCTCGGCCGCGGTGGGCGCGGATTCGCCCTTCCCGCCGAGCATTCCGGCCAACGCCTCGTAGCCGTGCAGCGCGGTCAGCGCGGTGCGGGCGTTGTCGAGCACCGCGAGCAGGGCGAGGTCGGTGAGTTCGGCGAGCGGCGGCACCTCGGCCAGATCCGTGTCGACACGCTCGCAGATCTGCTGCGCCAGCTCGGGCAGCGCCGCGGCGAGCCTGCCGACCCGCATGGCCGCGCCGAGCCGCCGCGCCCCCGGCCGCGGATCGAGCAGCCGCGCCAGAGTGCGGCGCGGGCGCACCACACCGAGCAGTTCGAGATCGGCGACCGCGATGCCGCGCACCGCGGTGGCGACCGGTGACTCGTGCAGCGCGCGCGGCGGCGCGGCTCCGGTCATATCGACAGCGACCCGAAGGCCGTCGGCGAGCGGCGCAAGCCACAGATCCTGCTCGAGCGGGCGCAGCGGGTCGGGAAAGGTCTCGGCAAGCGGACCTGGCCCGAGCACGGGGCCGCGCACTGGTCCGTGCAGGGCGGTGACCGGGCGGGCCTGTAGCAGGATCACCCGGCCGCGCGCGTCGATGGCCCATTCGATGTCCAGCGCACCGCCGAACACCCGCTCCGCACGCAGCGCCAGCCGAATGACCTTGCGCCGCAGCGCGTTCGGCAGCGGATCGGCGTCGGGCGTCGCGACCGAGGTGACCCGTCCGCGCCGGGTCGTTGTCGCGGTCCACCCGCCCTCGGCGCCGCCGACGACCGCGCTGGGTCCGCGGCGCGACGCGGTGATCATCATGCGGTCGGTGCGCCCGGTGACCGGGTCGGCGGTGAAGACGACGCCGCCCCAGCCCGCCGCGAGGAACGGTTGCACCAGCACCGCCATCGCGGCGTCCACGCCCGCGCCGAGGTCGGCGGGCGGCCCGGAAGCGAGCACCTCGTCGACGGCGTCCCGAAAGCCCTGCCAGTCGCGCACGTCGAGCACCGAGGTGAACAGCCCGGCCATGGACTGGTGCGCGCCGTCCTCGGCGACCGAAGAGGACCGCACCACAAGGGCTTTCGCGCCCGCACCGGACAGGCCGCGCCATTCGGCTTCGGGCGGGTCGCCGCGGTGCGACCACGCGGTGGTCAGGACGAAGCCCTCCAGCACGGGCAGGCCGTGCGCGGCCGCCGTGGCGAGGGCCGCGGCCTTGGCGCCGGTGAGCTCGGCATCGCGCGCTCGCGGATCGCGCAGGGCGACGATGCCTGGCCGGTTCGTGGTGGTTGTCGTGATGGTCATCGAACCGCCTTCGACGGAAAACAACGCTGTTTCGGGGGCCGACCGGTCGGACCTAAGGGGAGAAGGTCTCTCCACTTAGGCGTGTTTCCAGTGTTTCCCCGGAGTCCCGCGCCTGTCAAGGAATGGACGTTCGTCTTGCGAGTCGCGCAGTTCACTGCCCCGTGGCCTGGCGGTCCCCTACTGTTCACGGTACGATCCGCCGCCCGCTTCGAGTGTCCCGCGCGCACAACGTTATTCACCGGCAACGCGCTCGCGACCACGGAACGAGTGCCCCGGCAGTTCGGGGCTGTCGGGAGACCGCTCGCTGCTTCGATACTTGCCGCGAACGAAAGGAAGATCCCGAATGTCACTGTCTCCGAACATCAGAAAAGCCCTGATCACCCTCGCCGTCTCCGGCGCGTTGGTGACCTCGACCGGACTCGCCACCGCCCACGCCGCGCCGGCACCTGCACCCGCGGCTCCCGCCGCGGTCGCGGATTCCGGATCGGCCAGCGGCTCGGCCACTTACGGCCGCGACTTCGTCGAGTTCATCGTCTGTCTGCTGAAGGGTCAGTTCATGGGCTCGAAGTACCCGCTCTGCTGAGGGGGTTGTTCACACCTGGCTGAGCCAGGACAGGAAGACGAACACCCCCGCGATGGTGAAGACGAACGCCGCCGGGACCGGCCACGCCGGCCCGGCGCGTTCGAACAGCTTACGAATCAGCCGCAATTGCAACGCGCCCAGCCCGGCGAGGATGGCCAGCCAGACCGGAAGCAGCCCAACCCCGAGCGCCGCGTGCACCGCCCACGCCCCCGCCAATGTCGGCCCGCCCCAAGAGTTCTCGTAGTCGTTCGCGGCGACCAGCGGATATCCGACGCCCCGGACGAAGGCGATGGTCGCGAGGAACCCCAGAAACCAGGCCAGCAGGCCGACCCCCGCGCTCAGCACCGAATGAACCACGACCCGCACCGGCGTGATACCGCGCCGACGGATCGGCTCACGCAGCCGCCTGCGCGGCACGCGCATTCGAACCGCGACCGGCGCCGCGGCGAGCGGAAGCGCCGCCAGCGCGTAAGCGGCCCAGCGGGCGAGCGAGCGAACCGGCCTCATGATGCGACCGTATCGCGCGGACGCGGACGCCGCCCGGTCGCGCATCGCGCGCCGGGCGGCAGCTCGACAGACCCGTCCGTCCCTTCGTCAGCGCGGCCTCGCCCGCACGGCGTCGTGCGCGTCGTGAAGCAGCCCGGGCGCCAGGCTCCGATGGATGGCCGACAACCGCGTCCAGATCGGCTTGGCGATCCGCCGGTCGTAGTCGATGATCGTGGCCAGCGACAGTTGGTCGCCGTCGATGCGGATTACCAGATTGCCGGTGAGCATCCAGGAGCGCGCGGCCAACGTGATGTAGCCGTCGCCCCGATCCGCGATGTCCCAACCGGCCACATGCGCCGGTGACCGCCGCGACGCGAGGCGCATCCCCAGCAACACCCGCCAGATGAACTGCCCCTGCAACCCCGCGACGTCTTCGAAGGCCGCGCGTGCCCACTGCTCCGGCGACCACTCCGCGGCGTCGGGGGTGACGAGCGTGAACAGGTCGATGTAGTCCGGGTCGGCGACCGTCGCGAGCGCCAGAATCGCCTCGGGAATCTCGTACTGCTGGAAGACGGGCGCATCGGCGCCGCCCGCGGTCGCGCCGCTCTCGTCTCGTGACAACTCCTGCATCGTGCGGCCTCCTCCGCCCACCGGACCGTCTTATACGGCGCCGTATATAACCAGGCTAGACCTGCCATACGGTCGCGTATAGATGGTGGCGGTGTGAGGGCGGGCACGGTTCGATTCGGCGGATCGCCCCAGCGAAGCAAATCGACCCCGCCGAGCAGATGACTCGGGTACCAGGACCGGCTTCAGCGCAGCAGACCGGCAGCGGCGAGATCGTCGAAGAGCAACTGGTCGACAGGTGGCACGGAATCTCGGTCGGCGTAGCCGAACCAGGCCATCTCGTCGATCTCACTGCTGGCGGTGAGCGTGCCGCGATAGTCGGCGGTGTAGCAGCTCATGCGGACGGTCACGCCATCGGCCGGTCCGTGCACCGCCGCCTCGTAGGTGCCGACGTGCCTGGCGGTTTCGGGCACCAGCGCGACGGTGAGCTCCTCCTGGATCTCGCGCAGCAGCGTCTGGAGATCCGTCTCCGCGCCTTCCCTTTTGCCGCCGGGAATGTAGAAGATGTCCTTGCCGCGCGGTCGCGCGCACAGGATGCGACCGTCTTCGATGCGCACCCACGCGACCGTATCGATGACCGTCTCCACCCGCGCGTCCGTCACGCGCGCAGCCTATCGCGGCGGCGCGCTGCGGGCCGCGTCCTGGGCCAGCGCGGCCGGGATCAAGCTCTTGTCGCGGGCGCCGGGACCGAACACCGGCCGCAGTTCACGCCCCTGGACGCGCTCGCCGCACTCCGAGCACACCGGTTCGATCGTCGTCCGATGGCCGCAGGTGGTGTGCACCGTTTCCAGCGGCGGGCCGTCCGGCGCGGCCCATTCGTCGCCCCACTGCCGCATCGCGGTGACGACCAGCCACAGCGAACGCCCCTTCGGCGTGAGCCGGTAGTCGTGCCGCGGCGGATTCTCCTGGTACGGAACCTTTTCCAGGATCTCGTTGGCCACCAGGTGCTCGAGGCGTTGGGTAAGCACATTGCGTGCGATGCCCAGCCTGGCGCGGAAGTCGTCGAAGCGGGTCACGCCGAACAGGGCGTCGCGCACGATCAGCAGCGTCCACCATTCGCCAACCACCTCCAGGCACTGGGCCAGCGAGCAGTTCATGTCCTCGAAGCTCGTCCTGCGCATGCGGACAGCCTAGTTGGTTGCTTCAAAGAACTCACTACCCTATGGTGCGTTTCATGAAGCAACTCACTGACCGGTCGCCCGCCGAGGAGTTCGCGCTCGGCGCGACCGGCCCCGGCTCCTGGCAGGCCCGGGTGGATCGAACATGGCGGGGCTGGACCGGACCGCACGGCGGAGTGATCGCCGCACTGCTCGTCGAGGTGGCTCGACGCGCGGGCGGCGACGAACTTCCGGTGCGCGCCGTCGATCTGCGTTTCCTCGGCAGGCCTGTCGACGGCGTATTCACCTTCTCTGCCACCGTGCGGCCGCTCGGGCGGAGTACCGCGATCGTCGACGTGGTCGCGCGCCAGGAATCGGGCGAGGTCGCCGCCGCCTCGATCACGCTCGGCCGCACCGCGCCGAGCTCGGTACCGGACCGCACCGAACGTCCCGCTCCCGAGGTCGCCGCTGCCGATGCCTGCGCGGCGTTCCGATTGCCGCCCGAAATCGTCCCCGTCGGAGCGCATTTCGAGATTCGGCCCGCCGCGGGACCGCTGCCGTTGACCGGCACGGCGCAGGCGTGGATGTGCGCGTGGGTCGCCATGAATCCGCCGATGATCATCGATGCGGCCACCCTCGCGATCCTGGCCGACGCGCTGCCGCCCGGCATCTTCCCCACCCTGTCCGCTCCGATCGCCGTCCCGACGGTCGCGTTCTCGATGCACCTGCACACCGACTTCGCCTCGCCCGCCGGGCAGCCGGTGTTGGTGCGCGCCGCGAACACCGGCACCGGCGGCGGCTGGTCGGTGGACGACATCGACATCTGGGACCCGACCGGGCGGCTGCTTGTCTCGGCCAGGCAGACCCGCCGAGTTCTCGGCTGAAGCGGAGGAACCTGTGAAAACCATTGCGCCCGCCTCGGAACGGCCCGCGGGCGATCCTCGGCTCGTGCTCGGCATCGTGTCGGTCGGCGTCCTGCTGTCGAGCCTGGATCTGTTCATCGTCAACGTGGCGCTGCCAGATATGGCGCGTGAGTTCGGCGGTGCCGAACTCGCCGGACTGTCCTGGGTCCTGAACGCCTACGCCATCGTGTTCGCGGCGCTGCTGGTGCCCGCGGGACGTCTGGGCGACCGCGGCAGCAATCGGACCACCTTCCTGCTCGGCTTGGCCGTGTTCGTGCTCGGTTCCGCGGCGTGCGCGGCCGCCTGGAATGTGGCCTCACTGGTGGCTTTTCGGGTGTTGCAGGCGGTCGGCGGGGCCATGCTCACGCCCTCGTCGCTCGGCCTGGTGCTCTCGGCGACACCGCCCGAGCGGCGGGCCACGGCGGTGCGCCTGTGGGTGGCGTTCGGCGGACTCGGCGCGGCGCTGGGTCCGGTCGTCGGCGGGCTGCTCGTCGAGATCGATTGGCGCTGGGTGTTTCTGGTGAACGTACCGATCGGGCTCGTCGCCCTCGCCGCCGGTCTGCGCAGGTTGCCCGATCCGCGCGGCGACGGTGGCGCGCTGCCGGATCTGTTCGGCGCGGTCGCGTTGGTCGGGGCGACCGCCGCGCTGGTGCTCGGACTGGTGCAGGGCGAGCAATGGGGATGGGCATCGCCGCAGGTGCTTGGCGTTTTCGCCGCCGCGGTGGTGTTCGGTGTCGCCTTTGCCGTCTCCTCGGCGCGCCACCGCAGTCCGGTCGTCGACGCCGGGTTGTTGCGCGCCCCGAATTTCGCGCTGATGGCGGCCAATTCGGTGCTGTTCCAGGTGGCGTTCGCGGGCATGCTGCTGTCGGTGGTGCTGTGGGCGCAGAACGTGTGGGGGTGGTCGGCGCTGCGCACCGGGCTCGCCATCGCGCCGGGGCCGCTGGTGGTGCCGATCGTCGCGGTCCTGGCGGGCAGGCTGATCGTGCGCGTCGGGGCGGGTCCCGTGATCGCCGCGGGCGGTGTGGCTTTCGCCGCTGGCATGGTGTGGTGGGCGCGCGCGATCGAGCTCGCGCCGGACTATCCCGCTGGTCTGCTTCCCGGCATGGTCGTCAGCGGCCTCGGCGTCGGCCTGACGCTGCCGACCGCGTTCGCGGCGGGCACCGCCTGCATACCGCCGCAACGGTTCGCCACCGGGTCGGCGGTGTTGAGCATGGCGCGCCAGATCGGATTGGCCGTCGGTGTCGCCGTCCTCGTCGCGGTCCTCGGCTCGCCGGACGACCCGCTCGCGACTTTGGACGCCTTCCGTCGCGGGTGGTACGTCGTGGCTGGGATCGCGCTCGCCGCGGGTCTCGTCGGACTCGGCGTCAAGATGCCGCGTCCGGTGCCGGACGCTCCCGTGCTCGAAACGGCACGGCCGTAGCGAACGTTCGCTGCCCGGCACGCCGAAATGCCGGGCAGCGAACGTTTTCGTCAGCGGCTCAGTCGCTGGAAGCGGCGCACCGCGAGCGGCAGGAAGATCGCCGTCAGCACCACCGGCCACACCACCGCCATCAGCACCGCGTGCTGTTCGATCCACGAATCACCGCTGCCCACCGGCGTTCCGAACAGTTCGCGGGTGGCGGCCACGGTCGAGGAGATCGGATTCCACGCCGCGATGTGCCCGAGCCAGTTCGGCATCAGCTGCGGGGCGACGAAGATGCTGGAGATCATCGTCAGCGGGAACGCGACGGCGAACAGCCCGCCCGCCGCCTCCGGGTTCGGCACGATCAGCCCGAGCCAGACGCCGAGCCAGATCAGGGCGAACCGCAGCCACAGCAGCAGCGCGAACGAGGCCGCCGCGCCGAGGATTCCGCCGTCCGGCCGCCAGCCGATCGCATAGGCGGTGATCATCAGGATGGTCAGCTCGGCGCAGGCCACGATCAGATCGGTGACGCCGCGTCCCGAGACCACCGCCGAAGGCGACATCGGCATGGAGCGGAATCGGTCGATGACGCCATTGGTGGCGTCGTAGACGACGAGTGTCGCGGTGTTGATGAAGCCGAACGCCATCGTCATCGCGAACATGCCAGGCATCAGGAAGTCTCGGTAGTCGCCGCCGCCGGGCACCGTCATGGCGCTGCCGAAGACGTAGCCGTAGAGCAGCACCGACAGGATAGGGAAACCGAGCTGCCATGCGATGTTCACCGGCTGACGCTGATAGTGAGTCAGCCCGCGCCGCACCACATTCCAGCAGTCGGCGAGCGCCCAGTAGGCGCGGGAGCGGGTCTGCACCAGATCGATCGTGGTCATCAGGCGGCCTCCTCTGCGGTCGTGCGGTGTCCGGTCAGCTGCAGGAACACGTCGTCGAGGCTCGGCCGACGCAGGCCGATGTCCTCGACCGCGATGCCCTCGTCCTGCAGGGTGCGCGCCACGTCGGTGAGCGCGGCGACGCGGTCGGTCACCGGCGCGTACACCCGGCGCTCGGCGTCGTCGGTGTCGGGCTCGCCGGTGCAGACCCTGGCGAGCACCTTGGCAACCAGCGGCAGATCGGCCGCCTCCGTGGCGACCACCTCGATCAGGTCGCCGCCGACGGTGTTCTTCAGGCCGTCCGGGGTGTCGTCGGCGATCGCGCGACCCTGATCGATGACCGTGATCCGGGAGGCGAGCCGGTCGGCTTCCTCGAGGTACTGCGTGGTGAGCAGCACGGTGGTGCCGTCGGCGACCAACGCGCGCACCGACTCCCACACCTCCCCACGGCTGCGCGGATCCAGTCCGGTGGTCGGCTCGTCCAGGAACAGCACGTCCGGGGCCAGGATCATCGAGGCGGCCAGATCGAGCCTGCGGCGCATGCCGCCGCTGTACTTGCCGACGCCGCGGTCGGCGGCGTCGACGAGATCGAAGCGCTCGAGCAGTTCGTCGGCCCGCTGCTTGGCCCTGCGCCCGCCGAGATGGAACAGCCTGCCGAACATCTCGAGGTTCTGTCGTCCGGTGAGCACCTCGTCGACGGCGGCGTACTGGCCCGTCAGCCCGATGCGCGCCCTGACCTCCCTTGGTTGCCGCACGACGTCGAGTCCGGCCACCGTCGCGTGGCCGTCGTCGAGCCGGATCAGGGTGGACAAGATGCGCACGGCGGTCGTCTTGCCCGCACCGTTCGGGCCGAGCAGGCCGTGCACCGTGCCGCGTCGCACGGTGAGCTCGAAGCCGTCGAGCGCGTTCTTGTCCCCGTACCTCTTGCGCAAGCCCTCGGCCCGCACCGCGTAGTCGTTCACCGCATCCTCCCTGTCGAACCCTTAACTGGGTACGTTGTACCCGAATTAGAGTACAACGTACCCAGTTCTGCGCCAAGCGTTTAATCTGAAGTCATGACGACCACCGAGACCAGCGGCAGCGGCGACCTCGCGCGCACACTCGACCTGCTCTGGGACACCGGCCACCGGCCGAGTCGCGGGCCCAAACCCACGCTGACACTGGATCGAATCGTCGAGGCCGCGATTCGCGTGGCCGATGCGGAAGGCTTGGCCGCGGTCACCATGCGGCGGGTCGCCACCGAATTGGGCACCGGAACGATGTCGCTGTACCGGTACCTGCCCGGCAAGGCCGAACTGCTCGACCTGATGCTCGACCGGGTGCAGCAACCGCAGGAGACCGCGGCCCCGCCGGACGGCTGGCGCGCGATGCTGCGGGAGTACGCGTACGAGATGCTCGAGATGTACCGCCGTCATCCCTGGCTGATCCAGGTCAACCAGACTCGACCGGTCCTCGGCCCCGGCGCCCTGGCGGGCATGGAACACCTCGTCGGCGGGATCAAGCCGATGGGCCTTTCCGATCCCGAACTGATCTCGGTCCTGGTGATGATCTCCGGCTACGTCTGGGGCGTCGCCCGCACCCAGATGTTCGCGGAGGAGGCCGAACGCACCACGGGCATGACCGACGCCGAGTTCTGGGAAGCCCAATCCCCCGCTCTCGAAAAGGCCATGGCCACCGGTAACTACCCCGTCATGGCGTCACTCTCCGAATCGGCCTTCGACTCCTCCTTCGACCACTTCGACTTCGGCCTCGAGCGCATCCTCGACGGATTGGAAGTCTTCGTCGCCAAGCGCGGGTAGGCGGTCGTCGGCGGTTTCGGTTCGCCCGGGGCGAACCGACCAGGGAACCCGAGCGGGTCCTAGCGACGACTGACCGTGTGGCTGCCTGCTCTCAGACAGCCCGCACTGTTACCGCGTCCAGACCGGCCGCGCGGGAAACGCGGTCGGCGGCCTCGTCGAGGTTCTTCGGGAGCGGTGCGCTGTCGAACATGCTGATGCGGATTTCGGTTCCGTCGAGTTCCCAGGTGCCCGCGATTCGGCCGTCCACCACGACGATTGGGGCGATCCAGCCCGCGGTCTTGCTCACGAGTGACCGATGCGCCGTCGGCAGCAGTTCGGTGTCTCCGGTGCCCGGGCCGAGGACGTACTGGTCGAAGGGGCCGAGCAGATGCACCGACGGGGTTGGCTCGGTCGCGGCGAGTTCGTCGGCGTGTTCGGTGCGGATGTAGCCCGTTCGGCCCTCGACCTCCACCTTCGTCAGCGCGTCGCCCAGCTCGGCGAACCAGCCTCGCACGGTGGTCTTGCGGAGGCTGTTGCGACTGAGCCAGGCGTCGAAGGTCTCCGGTGCGGCGGGGCCGTAGGCGCCGAGGTAGGCGGTGATCGCGGCGGGCGCGGCGACCTCGGGCTCGGCGAGCCCCGGCCAGTCCGCGACGAGTCGCGCCGGACTGGTGAAGGTGACTTTGTTGCCGCGCGCAGGTCCGTGACAGAGCGCGCCTTGCCAGGCCAGCGGCTTGAGCAGCGCGCCCCAGCCCGAGCGCAGCTCCTCCCCCAGCTTGTGGAAGGCCCGGTCGGCGAGCAGCGCCTCGACCAGCTCTTCGCGGGTGAGTTCGGCGTCGGCCAGAATCCCGCCCACCGCCTCGGTCAGCGCGGCGACCTCCGCGGGCGTCGCACCGAAAGTGCGCTGCCACGAAGGCTTCTCCCAGGTGCGGGCGGACGCGATGAGCGGAAGCACGGCGGCGGCGCCCGCGGGCGTCATGGCGTGCAGGGTGCCGCGCATGGCCCAGGTCTTGATCAGCGAGCCGTTCGCCAGCGCGGCCACCACCGCCCCGTCCTCGGGCTCGGCGCTGCGCAGCGCGACCGCCGTTTCCGCCGCGGAGGTGACCTGCGCTTGTACGCCGCACAGGCGACCGACGAGCTCGGGCACGGACGCCGCGGTGGGCCGCGCGACATGGTGGCGGGCGAGCCGCCAGGCGAAAACCTGATCCCAGGTGACGCGCACCCGATCCTCCTGTGTCAGCCGATGATCGTGCCGCACGCTACACCGGGGCTCCGACAAGCGCGCCACGTGCGGACTCGGTCAGTTGATCATCGTGCTGCAGAACAGGATTCCGACGGCGATCTCGAACAGCCCGATGACGGTGGCCGCGATGACGCCGAGCAGCGCGGTGCGGTTGGTCGCGCGGTGCACGCCGCGCACCGGGTCGACGAGTCGTTCGGCGCGGGCCAACACCGCGGTTCCCGCCGCGCCGAGCGCGCCCACCGGTATCGGGGCGCCCGCGCCGACGAGGGCGAGCAGCCCGCCGAGCAGGGGTTCGCGGCCGTGGACGCGGGCCGCGCGATCGTCGGCGCACATCTCGAGCAGCCTGCCGATCTCCACGCTGCCCTCGGTGAGCAGCCGCAGTCCGGGCAGGGTGGTCGCCATCGCGCGCAGCGTGGCGGTGAGCGCGGCGTGGCGGCCGCGCAGGTGGGCGTGTTCGTGGGCGAGCACCGCGGCCAGCTGGTCGCGGGTCAGCGCGTCGAGCGCGGCGCTGGTGACGACGATGGTCTCGGGCCGGCCCGCGACGCAATAGGCTTGCGGCTCCGGCGAATCCAGCACGACCGCACCGACACCGGGCAACTCACGGCCGACCATCCGCACGGCGCGCCCGTGCGCGAACGTACGGCGTCGCAGCCGCAGCGCGACCCGCGCGGCCTGCAACGACACCGCGGCGACACCGGAGGCGAGCACCGCCGCCAACGAATAGGTGGCGAGCTGGGCGGCCCAGCCGTGCATGTGCAGCGGGAAGGACAGCACCGAATAGCAGGCGCGCAGCGCCTCGCTCGGATGCCGCCAATAGGTGGCGAACTCGACGACCAGCAGGCCGGCCGCGAGCACCCAGGCGCCGAGCGCACCGGCGATGGCGACCAGCCAGGCCAGCACCCCCAGCCGCGGCGCGACGCCGCGGCGGGTGAGCCGGTGCAGCACCGGCGGTCCGAAGACCGCGACGGTGCTGCCGTAGGCCATCAGGCACAGCGCGACGTTCACGGGGCCTCGGGGGTTCTGCGCGTGGTCAGTCGTCGCAGCGCCGCACGCAGACCCGCCGACTCCTCGGCGCTGATCCGGTCCACGAAATGGCTGAGCACCAGATCGGAGCGACCGCCGGAGCCGAGCGCCTCGAGCATCAGCCGGGCACTGTGCTCCTCGCGGGTCAGCGTCGGCCAGTACCGGTAGGCCTTGCCCGCCCGCTCCCGCGCCAGCCATCCTTTGCGGTGCAGGTTGTCCATGGTGGACATCACCGTGGTGTACGCGATGCCGCGCTCGGCGGAGAGTTCCTCGAAAATCTCCCGTACCGTCGTGAACTCCGCGTCTCTGTCCCAGATGCGGTCCATGATCACCGCCTCCAGGTCTCCGAATCCGCGCACCGTACCGACTCCCTCATCGTCGTCCGATCTACTGTCGCGCAAAGAGTACCGAGAATCGGCCTTGTCTACGGAGTCGAACCGTAGATCGATGCGGATCGTCGCCGCGTATGCGAACATATGTTCGTGTCCGATCGCCGCGCCTCCCCCGTCGTCGCGCCACCGCGCGGCCGGGAACGCCCGCGCATCGAGGCGCGGGCCGAGGCCTCGATCCTGCACGCCGACCTGGACTCCTTCTACGCCTCGGTCGAACAGCGCGACGATCCACGATTGCGCGGCAAGCCGGTGATCGTGGGCGGCGGTGTCGTCCTCGCGGCGTCCTACGAGGCCAAGGCGTTCGGCGTGCGCACCCCGATGAACGGCGCCCAAGCGCGGCGGCT
Source organism: Nocardia amikacinitolerans NBRC 108937 (assembly GCF_001612615.1). Taxonomy (GTDB): domain Bacteria; phylum Actinomycetota; class Actinomycetes; order Mycobacteriales; family Mycobacteriaceae; genus Nocardia; species Nocardia amikacinitolerans. The sequence continues at coordinate 192,310 of NZ_BDAU01000001.1, forward strand.
GTGCCCGAACGCGATCGTGGTGCCCCCGCGCATGAGCGCCTATTCCGAGGCGAGCAAGGCGGTGTTCGAGGTCTTCCGCGACACCACGCCGGTGGTCGAAGGCATCTCGATCGACGAGGCGTTCCTCGACGTCGGCGGGTTACGCCGGATCGCGGGCCAGCCGCTCGACATCGCCCAGCGGTTGCGGGCGCGAGTGCGCGACGAAGTGGGTCTGCCGATCTCGGTCGGCATCGCGCGCACGAAGTTCCTCGCCAAGGTCGCCAGCGCGGTCGCCAAGCCCGACGGACTGCGCCTGGTGCCGCCGTCGGCCGAGCTCGACTTCCTGCATCCGCTTCCGGTCGAAAGGCTGTGGGGCGTCGGCGATGTCACCGCCCGCACGCTGCACGAGCACGGCGTCACCAGGATCGGGCAGCTGGCCGATCTCGGCGAGAACGCGCTGCGCGGCTTCCTCGGTCCCGCGGCCGCCCGCCACTTGTACGCGCTGTCGATGGCCAGGGATCCGCGCCGGGTGGAGACCGGTCGCCGCCGTCGCTCCATCGGCGCGCAACGCGCCCTCGGCCGCCGCGCCCGCCCCGCCGACGAGATCGAGGCCTACCTGCACGGGCTCACCGACCGCCTCGGCCGCAGGCTGCGCACCGCCGACCGGGTCTGCCGAACGGTCGTGCTGCGCATGCGTTTCGACGATTTCAGCCGCGCCACCCGATCCCGCACGCTGCCCGAGGCCACCGACCACACCGACACCCTGCTACGCACCGCGCGGGGGCTGCTCGCCGACGCGATGCCGATGATCGAGGAGCGCGGGCTCACCCTGATCGGCCTCGCGCTGACCAACCTCGACGACGCGGACGCGGTCCAGCTCACCCTGCCGCTGGAGGCACGCGCCACCAACACCCTCGACGCCACCCTGGACGATCTGCGTTCCCGCTTCGGCTCGGCCGCCGTCACCCGCGCGGCGCTGATCAACCGCGGCGAGGGCCTTTCGGTGCCGCTGCTACCGGATTGAATCAGCGACTTCGCTTGGGCCGCTTGTCCATCAACCGCAGGATCAACGGCGTGAAGATCAGCTGCATCGCCAACTCCATCTTCCCGCCGGGCACCACGATGCAGTTCGGCCGCGACATGAACGAATCGTGCAGCATCGACAGGAGATACGGAAAATCGATGACCTTCGGATCGGCGAAACGGATCACCACGAAGCTCTCGTCGGCGGTCGGAATGGTGCGGGCGGTGAACGGATTCGAGGTGTCCACGGTGGGCACCCGCTGAAAGTTGACGTAGGTGCGGGAGAACTGCGGGCAGATGTAGGTCACGTAGTCCGGCATGCGACGCAGGATGGTGTCGATCACGGCCTCGCTGGAGTAGCCGCGCAGGGTCTTGTCGCGAATGACCTTTTGGATCCACTCCAGATTGATGATCGGCACCACCCCGACCAGCAGGTCGGTGTACTGCGCGACGTCCACCGTCGAGGTGACCGCGGCGCCGTGCAGACCCTCGTAGAACAGCAGATCGCTGCCGGGAGCGAGTTCTTCCCACGGGGTGAAGGTGCCAGGCGGCTGACCGTACGGCTTGGCCTCGGCATCGTCGTGCAGGTAACGGCGCACGGTCCCGACGCCGGTCTCGCCGTAGTCGCGGAACAGCGACTCGAGCTCCTTCAGCAGATTCGCTTCCTCGCCGAAATGCGAGAACCGCACATTGCGGTTCTGCTCGGCCTCGGCCATCGCCAGCTTCATCTCGTTGCGGTCGAAGCGGTGGAAGGAATCGCCCTCCACGATCGCCGCGTTGATCCCCTCGCGGCGGAAGATCTCCTGAAAGGTCCTGGTGACGCTGGTCGTGCCCGCACCGGACGAACCGGTGATCGCGACCACGGGATGTTTGACCGACATGGCCCCTCCTGACTTAGCGACCGGCCGAACGGAACAGCGACCGGTTGCCGAACAGCGAGCTGTCGAAGCTTGGCCCTTCGTCCGGCTCGCGGTGGTATCGCTCGATGCGCTCGACCTCGTTGCGGGAACCGAAGATCAACGGCACCCGCTGGTGCACGTCGTCGGGGGTCACCTGGAGCACCCGCTCCACGCCGGTGGTCGCCGCGCCGCCGGCCTGCTCGACGATGAACGCGATCGGACTCGCCCCGTACAGCAAGGCGACCCGCCCTGGCCGTGCGGGCGGGCGGGTGTCGTGCGGGTACAGGTAGACCCCGCCGCGAGTGAGGATGTGAAAGGTGTCGGCCACCAGCGAGGCCACCCAGCGCATGTTGAAGTCGCGCCCGCGCGGCCCGTCGACCCCGTCCAGGCATTCGTGCACGTAGCGTCGCACGGGGCGTTCCCAGAACCGCTCGTTCGCGGCGTTGATGGCGAAACCCGCGGTGTCCTCGGGGATTCGCATGCGCGGGTGGGTGAGCACGAACGCGCCGATCTCGCGGTCCAGGGTGAACCCGTCCACGCCGCGGCCGGTGGTCAGCACCAGCATGGTGGCGGGACCGTAGAGCGTGAAGCCCGCGCACACCTGCTCGGCGCCGGCTTGGAGGAAGTCCGCCGCCGTCGGCTCGCCGCCTTGCCGCCCCCACACCCGCTCCGGCGCGCGCAGCACGCTGAAGATCGTGCCGACGGGCAGGTTCACGTCGATATTGCTGGAACCGTCCAGCGGATCGAACGCCAGCAGGTACTTCCCGCGCCGGTGCGTGTCCGGCACCGGATGGATCTGCGGCATCTGCTCGGAGAGCAGCGCCGAAAGATGGCCGGTCCATTGGGTTTCCGCGACCATGATGTCGTTGGTGATGGCATCGAGCTTGCGGTGCACGGTGGGCGGGAGGTTGTCCGGTTCGGAGGCGCCGAGCGACCCCACGATCGCGCCACGGGTCACCTGGTTGGCGATGATCTTCGTCGCGGTCGCGACCACGTTCACCAGGGCGGAGAACTCACCGGACGAACCGGGGTGCCGGTGTTCCTCCTCGATCGTGTAGCGGGTGAGGGTCTTCAGTCCTTCTGGCATCGCGTCTCAATCGGTCATGCGGGGGCCCTCGCGGTCGGCCCGTCCGGCTGCTCGGTGGTGCTCGACGCGCGGCGCTCCGCTGCCCCGTCGCGCGCACCGCTGTCGGTGAACACGCTGCTGCCGTAGACATCCCGGTCGGTCAGCGTGATCAGATCGTTCCTCGTCAGCGGTCGCCGCAGCTCCACAAGGCGCTTGGCCTGGCGCAGCCGGCACCGGTCCAGCGCGTTGCGCACGCTGCGTGCGTTCGAGAAGCGCGGGCGGGGCATCCGCAGCTCCAGATACTCCGCGAACGCCGCCGCGGCAGCCGGATCGAAACGGAAGTTCTCCCGCGCCACCATCAGCTCGGCGATGGCCACCAGCTCGGCGTGGGTGTAGTCGACGAACTCGAGGTGATGCGCGACCCGCGACGACAGACCCGGATTGGCGGAGAAGAACCGCTCCATCCGATCCGGATAGCCCGCGAAGATCACCACCAGGCTGCCGCGTTCGCTCTCCATCTCCTGGAGCAGGATCTCGATGACCTCCTGCCCGTAGTCGCGCTCGTTCTCCGGCCGGAACAGGTAGTAGGCCTCGTCGATGAACAGCACTCCGCCCGCCGCCTTGGCCAGCGCCTCCTTGGTCTTGGGCGCGGTGTGCCCGATGAACTGACCCACCAGATCGTCGCGGGTCACGGTGTGCACCTTGGGCTTTCGAATGTAGCCGAGCGCATGCAGCATCTCGGCCATGCGCAGCGCCACCGTCGTCTTGCCGGTGCCGGGGCCGCCGGTGAAGCTCATGTGCATGGTGGGCCGCGAGGCGTCCAGACCGAACCGCTGCCGCGCCCGGTCGATCAGCAGCAGCGCGGCGATCTCGCGCACCCGCAACTTCACATTGGCCAGGCCGACCAGTTCGGCGTCCAGCCTGCTCAGCGTGCCCTCGACATCGTTGCCCGCGATATCGGTCGACAGATCCAGCGTCGCGTCCGGCCCGAGGACGGGCGCCTCCGGCTCGGGCACGGACGCGACCGGCCGGGGGTCGTCGACACCCGGCCGGTGCAGGCGGAAACCGGAGCCGTTCCGATCAGCCGGCATACCGCTGTCCCCGTGGGCGATCGGCGGCGTAGGCGTGCAGGCCGTAGGTCTGCACGCGGTCGGGACCCTCGGTGCGGGTCAGGGTGAAGCCCGGCTCGTCCGCCGGACGCTGCACCAGGAAGCTCAGCGCCGTGGTCTGCTTGGTGTAGCTCGCGTTGTAGGCGAGCACCCGAATGTAGTGCCGAGGGAAGGTCGCCCGGCACGCGTCGATCTCGGCGAGCACGCCGTCGGGCTCGTCGAGATCGAACAGCGGCAGACCCCACATCTCCCAGTACGCGTTGCGCGGGTGCGAGTCGTCGGTGTACTCGATCGACACCGGCCACCCGTTGAGCAGCGCGTAGCGCACTTGGGCCGCGATCTCGGCGTCGGTGAAATCGGGCAGATACGAGAAGGTTCCGTGACGCAGATACATGCGAACGCCTTTCAAACGCTGGCCGTCGGCACCGCGTCGGGTGCGTCGGTGGAGGTGTAGTCGAAGGTGACATCGCCCCAGGTCGCCAGCGCGACGTCGAGCGGTCGGCAGATCTCGGCCGCCTTGCGCAGCACGTCCGGTCCTTCCTCGAGCAGATCGCGGCCCTCGTTGCGCGCCTTGACCACCGCTTCCAGCGCCACCCGGTTGGCCTCGGCGCCCGCCGCGATGCCCAGCGGATGGCCGATGGTGCCGCCGCCGAACTGCAAGATCACGTCGTCACCGAACAGGTCGAGCAGCTGATGCATCTGGCCGGCGTGAATACCACCGGAGGCCACCGGCATCACACCGGGCAGGCTGGCCCACTCCTGATCGAAGAAGATGCCGTTGCGCGGCTCGGTGCGAATGTGGTTCTCCCGCAACGTGTCGTAGAACCCCTTGGTCGTCGCCGGGTCGCCCTCCAGCTTGCCGACCACGGTGCCAGCGTGCAGATGATCGACGCCGATGAGCCTGCACCACTTGGCAAGCACGCGGAAGCTGACGCCGTGCGTCTTCTGGCGGGTGAAGGTGGCGTGGCCCGCCCGGTGCAGGTGCAGCAGCACCCCGTTGCGCCGCGCCCAGTGCGACATGGACTGCATCGCGGTGTAGCCGACGGTCAGGTCCATCATGATGACCACGCTGCCGAGTTCCTTGGCGAACTCCGCGCGTTCGTACATCTGCTCCATGGTTGCCGCGGTGACGTTGAGGTAGTGGCCCTTGATCTCGCCGGTCTCGCACATGGCGCGGTTCACGCCCTCCATGGCGAACAGATACCGATCGCGCCAGCGCATGAACGGCTGGGAGTTGATGTTCTCGTCGTCCTTGGTGAAATCCAGCCCGCCCCTGCACGCCTCGTAGACCACCCGGCCGTAATTGCGCGCGGAGAGCCCCAATTTCGGCTTCACCGTCGCACCGAGCAACGGCCTTCCGTATTTGTTGAGATATTCGCGCTCCATCACCGTGCCGTGCGGCGGGCCCTGGAAGGTCTTGACATACGCGACCGGAATGCGCATGTCCTCCAGGCGCAGTGCGAGCAGCGGCTTGAATCCGAACACATTGCCGATGACCGAGGACGTCAGATTCGTGATCGAACCCTCCTCGAACAAATCGATGTCGTAGGCGATGTAGGCGAAGTACTCCCCCTGCCTGCCGGGAACCTCGTCGATCCGGTAGCACTTCGCCTGATACTTCGTGTGCGCCGTGAGCCGGTCGGTCCACACCACAGTCCAAGTGGCCGTGGACGATTCGCCCGCCACCGCGGCCGCCGCCTCGATCGGATCCACGCCACGCTGCGGTGTCACCCGGAAGACAGCGAGCACATCGGTGTCCGACGGTTGATAGTCCGGGGCGTAATACCCCATCGACGCGTAGGACTGAACGCCCGGATCCCACCGATCCCGTTCGATCTCTTCGGCCATCGTTCCTCCTGGAGCGTTGTGGGCGTTGCGAATTCCAGGATGACGGGGCCACCGACCACAAACAATTTGAATGTTTCTGGTAATCCTCAACCTTTTCTTTGGGTTTGCTACCGTCGGTAGATGGGTATGGTGAGTGCGGCGCGGATGGAAACATTCCTGATCGTCGCCCGCCAGGGCAGCATCCGGCGCGCGGCGACCCAGCTGCACGTCACCGAGGCGGCGGTATCGGCCGCGGTGGCTCACATCGAGAAACAGTTGGGCGCCAAGCTCATAGCGAAGGCGGGGCGCGGCATCGCGCTCACCGAGGCGGGGCGCGTCTACGCCGAATACTGCCGCGGCATCCTCGGACTGATGAAAGAGGCCCAAGCCGCCGTGCGGCAGGCCGAGATCGGACGCTTGCGCATCGGCGTGGTGGCCACCGCGGGCGAGTCCGTGCTGCTGCGCCCGCTGGCCAAGTTCCGCAACCGCTATCCGGATATCGAGCTGAGTCTGTCCATCCATCCGCGCGACGTGCTGTTCGTCGAATTGCTGCACCACGAAACGGATCTCGTCATCGCGGGTCGCCCGCCGCGCGACGCGGGCCTGGTCACCCGCGCCCGGCGCGCCAGCCAGCTCGTCGTCGTCGGCGCACCCGACCGCTGCCGCGACCCATTGCGCTCGACCTGGCTACTGCGCGGGCGCGGCTCCGGCACCCGCGACGCCACCCTCGCACTGCTCGACCAACTCCAGATCTCGCCGCCCACCCTCACCCTCGGCTCGCACGGCGCGGTGCTCGCGGCAGCCCGAGAAGGCTTGGGCGTCACCCTGATTCACAACGACGCGGTCGAACACCACGTCGAAACCGGAGCGCTGCGCGTCCTCCCGGTGGACGGCACACCCCTGGACCGCGCCTGGCACGCCATCACCACCCGCACCCCCACCCCCACCACGCGCCTGTTCCTCACCCACATCATGGACCCCGCCGAGGTGGGCGAAGACGCCTTTCACACGCCGACGACGTTCTCGTAGCCGGACAGCCGGTTCACCACGATTCGATCAGCGGGACATCGTGTTCCTGCCGCCGCCATTCCTCGCCGATGCGACCGAGTCGATCCTGCGCGGCGATGCCGCGCAGTCCCGCGATCTTGTCGTCGCGGATCTCCAGGACTACGACGCCGAGGACGCGGTCGTCGAGCGTGGCGAGCATGGCCGGGCAGCCGTTGACCACGGCGGCATGGATCGAGGGCGAGCCACCGGCGAGTCTGCGTTTGGCCGGAGTCGGTTTGAAGCCGGCTCGCATCGCGGCGGCGATCCGCTCCGGGGTCGAGTACTGGATCAGCTTCCCGGCGAGCCCGAGCCCGGCGCCGTCGGAGATGCCGGTCGCGTCGTCGGTCAGCAGCGCGACCAGCCGTTCGGTCCTACCCGAGGAAGCGGCATCGACGAACGCCTCGACGATTCGGCGCGCGGAGGCACGGTCGATGTCGGTTCCGTTGCGGGCGGCGGCGATTCGACGCCGGGCTCGGTGGGCGTGTTGCTGACTCCCCGACTCGGTGATGCCGAGAATCTCGGCTATCTCGCCGTGGCTGTACGCGAAGGCCTCGCGCAGCACGTAGACGGCCCGTTCGACCGGCGACAGACGCTCCATGAGCGTCAGCACCGCCAGGGTCACCGATTCGCGCTGCTCGACGGTGTCGGCCGGGCCGAGCATCGGGTCGCCGTCGAGGAGCGGTTCGGGCATCCAGGTGCCGACCGCGCGTTCGCGCCGCACCTTCGCCGAACGGAGGCGGTCGAGCGCCAGGTTGGTGACGATCTTGGTCAGCCACGCCTCCGGCACCTCGACGTACTCCCGGTCGGCGGCCTGCCACCGCAGGAACGCGTCCTGCACCGTGTCCTCGGCATCGGCGGCCGAGCCGAGCAGACGGTAGGCGAGCGAGGCCAGCCGATTCCGGCTGGCCTCGAAACGCGCAACGGTGGCAGTGTCCATGAATCCGACTCTAGGCGGCGACCACATCGAACGAGGGCTCTCGGGTGGTGGCCAAGCGGTACCGGTGCCCCGGCCTTCCGAAGGTCGGGTGACTCAGTGTCCAGGCGGCGGTGGTGAGGATCGCCGACTTGACGCGCGCCGCCGTCCGGCCACACAGCGCCCCCGATTTCGCCCGCGCGTCACCGTCGACCAGCTGGAAGATCGCGTCCTTGCGACCGAGGCTGATGTGGTTGCCGACGTACGCCAGCGAGGTCGCCTTGATCTTGCGCCCGGTCCGGTCGCCGATGATCGCGGCCGTCGCCTGCTGGCTGGTGAATCCCGCCGAAGCGCACGACATCGGCAACGGCAGTCCGTTCTCGCCGATGACAAAGACGCTGTCACCGGCGACATAGACATCCGGGTGCGAGACCGACCGCATCTGCCGGTCGACGGTGATCTGGCCGTTGGGCTGCACAGCGAGGCCGCTGGCGGCGGCGATCGGGTGGACGGCGAAGCCCGCGGCCCACACCGTCGCGTCGGCGGCGAAAACGGTGCCATCGGCCGAGATCGCCGCACTCGCCTCGACGCGCTCGACAGCGGTGTGCTCGTGGACCGTGATACCGAACCGATCGAAGGCACGCAGCAGATGGCGACGGGCCTTCGGACCCAGCCAGCCGCCCAGCTCGCCGCGGGTGACGAGGCCGACCCGAAGACCGGGACGGGATTCGGCGATCTCGGTGGCGGCTTCGATCGCGGTCAGATTGCCGCCGACCACCAGCACGTGCCCGCCCTCGCCCAGCTCATCCAGGCGTGCGCGCAGGCGCAGCGCGGCCGGCCGCGTGGCCACATGGAAGGCGTACTCGTCGACGCCGGGAACACCGTGGTCGGCAGCGGTGCTGCCGAGCGTGTAGAGGAGGGTGTCGTATCCGAGGCGGTCGATACCCGCACCATCGGAGACCGTGACAGTCCGATGCTCGACGTCGACGTCGGTCACCCGCGCCACCCGCAGCCGGATGCCGGTGCCCGCGAACACCTCCGCCAGCGGCCGATGACGCAGCTCCTGACCGGCGGCGAGCTGATGGTTGCGCAGCCGCTCGACGAAATCGGGTTCGGCGTTGACCACGGTGATCTCGAAGTCGTCGGAGTGCAGTTGACGGGCCAGGTATCCGGCGGAGAAGGCTCCGGCGTATCCGGCCCCGAGAACGACAATGCGGTGCTTCATGGTTCGCTCCTGTCTGGTTCGCGTGTTCTCTGAACGAGACAGCCGCCGAATTCCTGACAGCAGCGAACGGTGACGTGGATCACCCGTTGCTTTACAGCTGACCGTGCTGGGAGTCGAAGGTGGCGGTGCGGCCGCCGAGGAGGATTTGCGCGCCGGGTTGCAGGATCACCGGGTGGCCGGGGAGAGCGCGGGTCCAGTCTTGGTGACCCGGTTGGCGGATGTGGGTGCCGTTGGCCGAGCCGCTGTCGACGACGGTGACATCCCAATCCTTCAGACGGATCTCGGCGTGGGTGCGGGACATGCCGCCGGAAGCGTCGTCCACGCGGATCGGCCGGGCGCCGCGCCGCGCCGCCTCCGAATGGTCGGGTTCGCGGCCGAGTACGCAGTCGGCGTCGAGGATGTAGGAGGTGCCGTCGTCGAGCAGCAGCAGGCCGAGCGGCGGGCGCTCGCCGTCGGTGAGGACGCAGGTGAGCTGGTCCATGCGGATGCCGCAGACCGCGCAGAACGACACCCGCGGATCGTTGTGGTGCTGACGCGCGCACTTGTAGCCCTTGACGATCGCCCGCCGCGGGCCCGCACCACCCGGCACCGCCGGTTCGGACGCGCGGCCCGGCCCGGATGCCGCACGTTCACTGTCGATCGGGCGCGAGGGAGGACGGCCGGGCGTGTGCTCCGGTCCGGTGTCGCGCCGCGAACTCGCGCGTCCGTATCCACCGTCGACAGGTTCGGACGCTCGTCGATCCGGTTCCGGGCTGAACGGCCGCGGAACCGCGGTCTCGTCGTCGACCGGCGCGCTCGGCGCCAACGTCTCCTGGAGGTCGATCTCCGCGGTCGGCTGCGCGGCAACCGGACGATTCCCGGTCTGCCGTCGGTCGTGCCCGCCTCGCGCCGCAGGCGTATCACCCTTCACCACGGCCACTTTCGGCACCGGCCGCCCGTACCAGAGCACCGCGCCCGACCCGGGAACGGCACCGTCTGCCAACGTGCACACGCCGCGAATCCCCGGCAGCTCGAACTCCTGATCCGCCTCGTCCACGAACAGCCCGGCGCCGATCGCGGGTGCCGGGATCACCACCCGGTCCACGGTGAAACCGGCGTCGCTGCCGCGCAGTACCTCGGAGCGGTCCGCACCGGCCAGCACCGCGCTGACCCGGCCGTGCAGGAACACCGCGAGTCCGCCAGCGGACGGTGTGAGCACACCGAACTCGACGGCGTCCTCGTCGTCGAGACCCATCAGCCAGGTCGTGGCAAGCCGTGCGAACATGCGCCCGGTGCGCTTCTGTTCCTTGGCCGCCGCCTCGTCCACCAGGTCGCGCAGCGCGAGCAGGGCGGCGCCCGCGGCGGTGTCCTCGGTCGCCGTCTCGTCGTCCCGGTTGGCCACCACGAGGACCACCCCGCCGTGGCACGCCACCAGGTGCGTGCCCGGCAGCACCTCGACCCGCGGATCCGTCACCGCCGTCCTCCTTCGCGGCGCCCGCCCCGGCGCGGACGGCGCACCGCCCCGCTCACAGGAACCTGCCTCCGTTGTACCGCCAGCGGTGGAAGAACAGCCGGATCGGCCCGTTCACGAAGAGCCAGAACACGATCCAGGTGACCACGAAGTGGATCAGGAACGCCGCCGCCGAGGGCCGCAGCTGCTCGGGCAGCACGATGGTGGTGGTACGCAGCAGCAGCCACATCAGCAGCCCCTCGTTCACCATCGTCAGCAAACCGAACAGCGTCGGCCAGTCCTTCTCCCATCGGAATTGCTGCAGAAAGTGGTACAGCAGCTCCCAGAGCACGCCGACCAGAATCACCGCGAGCAGCACCGACAGCGTCACCCGATAGGACTGGCCGAGCGAGAGCGAACCCGTCGGCAGCAGCGGCGTGATGAACAACGCGACCAGCAGACCGAGCGCGCCGAGCACGAGAACACGGGTCTGGATTCGCCCGTTCAGAGTGGGAGTCATCGCTCAGATCTTCTTGTCGTTGACCCACAGCCACCACTGCCGCGCCGAGCGCAGCGGGCCAAGGCGTCGGCAGAAGCCGAGCGCGGCGAGGTCGTCGGCCATTTCCAATGCGGCGTACTGGAGCCCGAGGAACGAGTCGACGCCCGCGTAGTAGCCGCCGAGCGTCGCGCTGCCCGCGGCGTACATGCGTCCCGTGCCGCTGCGGGTGCCGATCAGTTCGAAGGTGCGGTCCACGTCGAGCCGGCCGACCGGGTTGCGTCCCGCGCCGGTGTGGTCGAGCAGATCGGCAAGCAACCGGTGTTCGCGGATGTCGGCCTCGAGGCCGGTGCAGTCGATGATGTAGTCGGCGTGCGTGTCGAACGGTTGGGTGGGCGGCGGAAAAGGCAACGGCGCCTGCGGATCCGGATCGATGGTCGTCACCACACCGGGCCTGCCGTCGGCGGGACGCAGGTCACGTGCGGTGCCCGCCATCACCTGGTACCAGCCCTGGGCGCGGCCGCGCTTCAACTGCTCCTGCCAGCTCTTGCGCACCGGAGTGTTGGTGCCGCCGAGCGTCTTGTACAGCGCGGCGCGCTGCTCCCCCTCGAGCCCGCGCAGCTTCGCCTTCAACTGGCCGCCCCAGGCGCCCTTGGGCCAGTTGAAGCCTTGATAGGCCCAGCCATCGGAGCCTTTGCGGCGCATGAACACACTCGGTCCGTGCGGACCGGCGACGTACGTGCGAAACAGATGCAGGATCTGGGTGTTGAGCCGATGCTTGTCGCGATCGTCGATCAAACGCTGCAACACCCGGCTCGCCACGATCCCCGCGCCGCGGATCATGACCGTCCCAGGTCTTCGCTGCAACGCCTGATAGACATGTTCGTGCGGTTCGTACGCGTTCACGACGCGGGTGGGGTCGCGGAAGCGCTCGCGATAGGCCTGCAGGTCGGGCAGCAATCGCAGCCCCGGATAGCCGACGGCCACGTGGACGTAGCTGCTGCGGAAGACAATGCGCTTGGTCGGCGTCGCGCCGTCGGGTGGTGTCAGGATCGTGTAATAGCCGCCGCCGTGGCGCCGGCGCACCATCCGGACCTGCCCTTTGTAGAGCGAGCCCGCGTAGTCGACGCGGTGGTACTCACGCTCCATCGCGGCGAACGCCTGACCGGCGCGGGGCGTGTAGTAATTGGTGAGAATCGGCTCGGTGAGCACATTCCACAGCGGCGCCAGCGACTTGTCGGCAATCGCCTCGCGCACCGCGTACGACGGGAAGCCCCAGATGTTCTCGGGGGTGCTGCCGGAATCGCTGCGCAACCGCTCGCCGCGCGGAATCTGCGACACCCTTGTCAGATATTCGTAGCCGGACCACGGCACGTCCTGCGGGCCGAGCACCGCCATCGAACGCGCGGGCACTCCGTAGATCCGGAGCGTGTCGAAGGCGGCGAACGACCCGATTCCGCTGCCGATCGTCACGAACGGTATATCGATGACCGGTATCCCGGCCCTGTCGAGCATGTCGTCGGTCCATACGTCGGTGTCGACGAGGACCGGCGTGAGATCTCCCCGCATTCGCCGGATAGTACCGGCTAATTCTTATGGGGCGCTTGTGATCACCTTGTACTCACGCGACCCGCGCGCGACGAAACGCGCACCGATCTGCGCCAACCTGCCACGCCACCGACCGCAGCGGACGTACCATCCCTGCGTGGCCGACTCGACTCGTTCCACCCCGCTGCGGGTGCTGGTCTACAGCAACGACGCCGATACCCGGCGCCAGGTGATGCTGGCGCTGGGCAGAAACCCGCACCCCGAGCTACCCGAACTCGACTACCTCGAGGTGGCCACCGCGCCGGTGGTCATCGAGCGGATGGACGAGGGCGGCATCGATCTCGCCATCCTGGACGGGGAATCGACGCCCGCGGGCGGACTCGGCATCGCCAAGCAGCTCAAGGACGAAATCGACCAGTGCCCACCGATTCTGGTTCTCACCGGCAGGCCGGACGACGCCTGGCTGGCGACCTGGTCGCGGGCCGAAGCCGCCGTCGCGCACCCGATCGATCCGATCCGGCTGACCGAGGCCGTCGTCGCGCTGCTGCACGATCGCACCGCCGCCTGATTCATAGCTAATCGTCATCATTGGACGGTCCGGTCGCGTCACGAAGTCGATCCGCGTTCGCCAGCGACCGATGAGCAATCGTCACGAATAGCTCTCCGCGCGCGCCGCAGCGCAATACCGGCCCGTACGACTGGGTGATCATCGTGGGCAACTCATCGGTAGCAAAGATACTCGGCAGTAGCTTCACGCCGTTGTCGCAGCCCGAACGACATGCCGGTTCGTCACGTGACGGACGGTGGCGATTACCCCACATCAGTCATAAATCGCAGTTCCGAATTCGATCAAACATCCGGGAGCAAAGGAGTGGCGGCCAGTCCTATCGGTTGTAGGCTGTGCCGTAGCTCACATGGGCGCGAGCACGGGTATGAGACCCGCTGTGTCTGATCTCCCTGGCGCACGCCCCACCGAGCGAGGCCATGGGGCGAGTCTGGCCAAGGCGGACAACGACGTCAGCCCGCCTCGGAAGCTGCCACCAGCCGCCGTAGAGGAGCCCCCGGGGCTCGCAGGAGGGGAAGTGCAGTCGTGAACATGGAGTTGCCGACCCTGGTGCTCGGCGCGGTCGCCGCGGCCTTCGCGGTCTTTTCCATACTCTTGGCGGCCCTCATCGGGCCGAAGCGCTACAACAGGGCCAAGCTGGAGCCCTACGAGTGCGGCATCGAGCCCACTCCGCACGCCGTCGCGGGCGGGCCGGGAAACATTGGCGGGCAGCGATTTCCGGTGAAGTACTACCTCACCGCCATGCTGTTCATCATCTTCGACATCGAGATCGTGTTCCTCTACCCGTGGGCCGTGCACTTCGACGCGCTGGGTCTGTTCGGTCTCGCCGCGATGGCGCTGTTCATCTTCAACGTCTCGGTCGCCTACGCCTACGAGTGGCGCCGCGGCGGACTCAGTTGGGACTGATCGCCACCAAGGTTTCGCCCGCACAGTGGAAGTGAGAGTTAGTCGGAAATGGGTCTCGAGGAAAAACTGCCCAGCGGCTTTCTGCTGAGCACGGTGGAGGACTTCGCCGGATATCTGCGCAAGGGCTCGTTGTGGCCCGCCACCTTCGGTCTCGCCTGCTGCGCCATCGAGATGATGGCCACCGGCGCAGGACGATTCGACATCGCCCGCTTCGGCATGGAGGCGTTCCGCGCCTCGCCGCGCCAGGCCGACCTGATGATCGTCGCCGGCCGGGTCAGCCAGAAGATGGCGCCGGTACTGCGACAGGTCTACGACCAGATGACCGAACCGAAATGGGTGCTCGCCATGGGCGTCTGCGCCTCCTCCGGCGGCATGTTCAACAACTACGCCATCGTGCAGGGCGTCGACCACGTGGTGCCGGTCGACATCTACCTGCCCGGCTGCCCGCCCCGCCCGGAGATGCTGCTCAACGCGATTCTGGCACTGCACGCCAAGATTCAGGAGATGCCGCTCGGCGTCAACCGCGAGGAGGCGGTCCGCGCCGCCGAGCAGGCGGCGCTCGCGTCGACCCCGACCATCCGGATGGAGGGTCTGCTGCGATGACCTTCGACTCCCCCGAGAACACCGAAACCAGTTCGCCACAGTCGGAAATCGACGCCGCGGCGACCGCAGGCCCCGAGGGCACGCTGCCGCCCGAGGCCGAACCCGAGCCCGCGGGCGAGGACGTCATCGGCGTGCGGCGCGGCATGTTCGGCATCTCCGGCACCGGCGACACCTCCGGATACGGCCGCCTGGTCCGTCCGGTCACGCTGCCCGGAAGTACGCCCGCCCCCTACGGCGGCTACTTCGACGAGATCGTCGACGCGCTGCGAACGGCGTTGGCGCCCACCGGCACACCGTTCGAGAGCGCGATCGAGAAGATCGTCGTCTTCCGCGGCGAACTCACGCTGCACGTGCGCAGGGAACATCTGCCGCTGGTCGCGCAGGCGTTGCGCGACGACGCCGCACTGCGTTTCGAGCTGTGTCTCGGCGTCAACGGCGTGCACTACCCGCACGACACCGGCCGCGAACTGCACGCGGTCTACCACCTGATGTCGGTCACCCACGGCCGCAGGCTGCGCGTCGAGGTGTCCGCGCCCGACGCCGACCCGCACATCCCCTCGCTGTATTCGGTGTACCCCACCACCGACTGGCACGAGCGGGAGACCTACGACTTCTTCGGCATCGTCTTCGACGGTCATCCGTCGCTGACCCGCATCGCCATGCCCGACGACTGGCGTGGCCACCCGCAGCGGAAGGACTACCCGCTCGGCGGGATCCCGGTCGAATACAAGGGCGCGCGCATCCCGCCGCCCGACGAGCGGAGGGCGTACAGCTAGTGAACGACATCGATACCCAGCCCGGCGTCGACACCGACTCCGGGCGCGAACCCGCTGCGCACCGGCGGGAACACACCGCGAACCCATCGGAACCGACCGTCGTCACCGTCGCCGGTCAGGACTGGGACACCGTCACCGAAACCCTCGACGGCGCTGGCGAAGAGCGCATCGTCGTCAATATGGGCCCGCAGCACCCGTCCACGCACGGCGTGCTGCGGATCATCCTGGAGATCGAGGGCGAGACCGTCACCGAGGCCCGCTGCGGCGTCGGCTACCTGCACACCGGCATCGAGAAGAATCTCGAGTTCCGCAACTGGACGCAGGGCGTCACCTTCGTGACCCGGATGGACTACCTGTCGCCGTTCTTCAACGAGACGGCGTACTGCCTCGGCGTGGAGCGGCTGCTCGACGTCACCGAACAGATTCCCGAGCGCGCCACGGTCATCCGGGTGCTGCTGATGGAACTCAACCGCATCTCCTCGCACCTGGTCGCACTCGCCACCGGCGGCATGGAACTCGGTGCGCTCACGCCGATGCTGTTCGGGTTCCGCGAACGCGAACTCATCCTCGACGTCTTCGAGACCATCACCGGTCTGCGGATGAACCACGCCTACATCCGTCCGGGCGGCCTGGTTCAGGACCTGCCCGACGACGGCGTCACCAAGGTCCGCGAACTGCTCGCCCTGCTGCCGAAACGGCTGCGCGACATGGAACATCTGCTCACCCAGAACCCGATCTGGAAGGCACGCACCCAGGACATCGGCTACCTGGACCTGACCGGTTGCATGGCCCTCGGCATCACCGGCCCGGTGCTGCGCGCCACCGGCCTGCCGCTGGATCTGCGCAAGGCCCAACCCTATTGCGGTTACGAGAACTACGAATTCGACGTCCCCACCACCACCGGCTGCGACTGCTACGGCCGCTACCTGATCCGGGTGGAGGAGATGAAGGAATCGCTCAAGATCGTCGAACAGTGCCTGGACCGGCTGCGGCCCGGACCGGTGATGATCGAAGACAAGAAGCTGGCCTGGCCCGCCGATCTGCAGCTCGGCCCCGACGGACTCGGCAACTCCCCCAAGCACATCGGCCGCATCATGGGCACGTCGATGGAGGGCCTCATCCACCACTTCAAGCTCGTCACCGAGGGCATTCGGGTCCCGGCCGGGCAGGTGTACGTCGCGGTCGAATCGCCGCGCGGCGAACTCGGCGTGCACATGGTCAGCGACGGCGGCACCAGGCCCTACCGCGTGCACTATCGCGACCCTTCGTTCACGAATCTGCAGGCGGTGGCGGCGATGTGCGAGGGCGGCATGGTCGCCGACGTCATCGCCTCCGTCGCCAGCATCGACCCGGTGATGGGTGGTGTCGACCGATGACCGAGATCCTGCTCAAGCTCTCCACCCGGCCCGAGCCGTTCCCGCCTTTCGTGCGGGAGCGGCTGGAGGTCGACGCGGCGGCGATCATCGCGCGTTACCCGCACCCGCGTTCGGCACTGCTTCCGCTGCTGCACTTGGTGCAGGCCGAGGAGGGACACGTCTCCGGCACCGGCATCGAGTTCTGCGCCGAGCAGCTGGGTCTGACCGGCGCCGAGGTGACCGCCGTCGCCACCTTCTACTCCATGTTCCGGCGCACGCCCACCGGCGATTATCACGTCGGCGTGTGCACCAACACGCTCTGCGCGGTCATGGGCGGCGACGCGATCCTCGCCGCGCTGGAAACCCATCTCGGCCTGCGCCACGGCGAGACAACGGCCGACGGGTCGATCACCCTCGAGCACATCGAATGCAACGCCGCCTGCGATTTCGCGCCGGTCGTGATGGTGAACTGGGAGTTCTTCGACAACCAGACGCCGGAATCGGCGCGAGCCCTCGTCGACGCGTTGCGCGCCGGGCAGCAGGTGACACCGACCCGCGGCGCGCCGCTGTGCACCTTCCGGGAGACCGCGCGAATCCTGGCCGGCTTCCCCGACGAACGTCCCGGCGCGCTCGACGGCGCGGCGGGCGAACCGACCGTGGCGGGTCTGCGGGTGGCCAAGGAGCACGACATGCAGGCGCCGCGGGCGAACGGGGAGGGCATCCGATGACGACGTTGACGCCGGTGCTCACCAAGTACTGGGACGATCCGCAGTCCTGGACCATCCACACCTACCGCCGCCACGACGGGTATCAGGCGCTGCGCAAGGCCCTGCGGATGGAACCCGATCAGGTCATCCAGACGGTCAAGGACGCCGGACTGCGCGGTCGTGGCGGCGCGGGCTTCCCGACCGGCATGAAATGGAGCTTCATCCCGCAGGGTCCGGGACCCGACGGCACGGAGAAACCCCACTACCTGGTGGTCAACGCCGACGAGTCGGAACCCGGTACCTGCAAGGACATTCCGCTCATGCTGGCCACGCCGCACGCGCTGATCGAGGGCGTGATCATCGCCGCATACGCCATCCGCGCCGCCACCGCGTTCATCTACGTGCGCGGCGAAGTGGTGCCCGTGCTGCGCAGGTTGCAGGCGGCCGTCGCGCAGGCCTACGAAGCGGGCTACCTCGGCCGCGACATCCTCGGCTCCGGCTTCGACCTGGAGCTGATCGTGCACGCGGGCGCGGGCGCCTACATCTGCGGCGAGGAGACCGCGCTGCTCGATTCGCTGGAGGGCCGCCGCGGCCAGCCCAGGCTGCGGCCGCCGTTCCCCGCCGTCGCGGGCCTCTACGCCTGCCCGACGGTGGTCAACAACGTCGAGTCCATCGCCAGCGTGCCGCCCATCATCCTCAACGGCACCGGCTGGTTCCGTTCCATGGGCAGCGAGAAGTCCCCCGGCTTCACCCTCTACTCGCTGTCCGGCCATGTGGCCAAGCCGGGCCAGTACGAGGCGCCGCTCGGCATCACGCTGCGGGAACTGCTCGACTACGCGGGTGGCGTGCGGGCGGGCCACCGGGTGAAGTTCTGGACGCCGGGCGGCTCGTCCACCCCGCTGTTCACCGAGGAGCACCTCGACGTGCCGCTCGACTACGAGGGCGTCATGGGCGCGGGATCCATGTTGGGCACCAAGGCTTTACAGATCTTCGACGACACCACCTGCGTGGTGCGCGCGGTGCTGCGCTGGACCGAGTTCTACGCGCACGAGTCCTGCGGCAAATGCACCCCGTGCCGGGAGGGCACTTACTGGCTGGTCCAACTACTGAAGCGGGTCGAGGCGGGTCGAGGCACCGAATCGGATCTGGACAAGCTGCTCGACATCAGCGACAGCATCAACGGCAAATCGTTCTGCGCGCTCGGCGACGGCGCGGCCAGCCCGATTCTCTCCTCGCTGAAGTACTTCCGCGAGGAGTACATCGACCATCTGCGCTCGGGCGGCTGCCCGTTCGATCCCGCGCGCTCGACGGCCTGGGCCGAGGAAGAAGGGGCTCGATGAGCACGGCATCGCGCAGCGATTCGATGAGGGGTGGCGGCCGGGAGACGGGTGGGCCCGCGACTGTGAGTACCAATACGAGCGGGCTCGCGCCCGCGGATCTCGTCACCGTCGTCATCGACGGCACACCCGTCAGCGTGCCCGCGGGCACCCTGGTGATCCGCGCTGCGGAACTGATCGGCATCCAGATCCCGCGCTTCTGCGACCATCCGCTGCTCGATCCCGTCGGCGCCTGCCGCCAATGCCTTGTCGAGGTGGAGGGCCAGCGCAAGCCGGTCGCGTCCTGCACCCAGACCGTCGCCGAGGGCATGATCGTGCACACCCAGCTCACCTCGCAGGCCGCCGAGCGCGCGCAGGAAGGGGTGATGGAGCTACTACTCATCAACCACCCCCTGGACTGCCCCGTCTGCGACAAGGGCGGCGAGTGCCCGCTGCAGAACCAGGCCATGTCCTCCGGCCGCCCGGAAACCCGGTTCGACGGCGTGAAACGCACCTACCCCAAACCGATTCCGCTGTCCTCGGCCGTCCTGTTGGACCGGGAGCGCTGCGTGCTGTGCGCCCGCTGCACCCGGTTCTCCCAGCAGGTGGCTGGCGACCCGTTCATCGAGCTGATGGACCGCGGCGCGCTCGAACAGGTCGGCACCGCACAGGCCGAACCGTTCGACTCCTACTTCTCCGGCAACACGGTGCAGATCTGTCCGGTCGGCGCGCTCACCGGAACCAGCTACCGATTCCGCGCCAGGCCCTTCGATCTGGTCTCCAGCCCCAGCGTGTGCGAGCACTGCGCCTCGGGCTGCGCGCAGCGCACCGATCACCGCCGCGGCAAGGTGCTTCGCAGGCTCGCGGGCGACGACCCGCAGGTCAACGAGGAGTGGAACTGCGACAAGGGACGCTGGGCGTTCGCCTACGCCACCGAACGCGACCGCCTCACCACCCCGTTGGTCCGCGGCTGGGACGGCACCCTGCATCCGGCGTCCTGGTCCGAGGCGCTCGCCGCCGCGGCCGAGGGTTTGGCCGCCGCGCACGGCAACGCCGGTGTGCTCGTCGGCGGACGGGTGACCGAGGAAGACGCCTACGCCTACTCCAAGTTCGCGCGAATCGCGCTCGGCACCAACGACATCGACTTCCGTATCCGTCCGCATTCGGCGGAGGAAGCCGATTTCCTCGCCGCCCGTGTCGCGGGACAAGGCGTCACCGTCGACTACGACGGTCTGGAGCGGGCCCCGATCGTGCTGCTCGTCGGGTTCGAGCCCGAGGAAGAGTCCCCGATCGTCTACCTGCGGTTGCGCAAGGCCGCCCGCAAGCGCGGCCTGCCCGTCTACTCGCTGGCGCCGTACGCCTCCCGTGGCCTCGAGCGCATGTCGGGCACCCTGATTCCGGCGATGCCGGGGGCCGAACCGCACCTGATGGAGACGCTTCGCACTGGCGAGATCCCGTCCGACGGTAGGGAATCCGACACGTTGGCCGCGGCCGCGCGACTGTTGCGCAGTCCGGGCGCTGTGATCATGGTCGGCGAGCGCATGGCGGGCATCCCCGGCGCGCTCTCGGCCGCTGTCCGGCTGGCCGAGGAGACCGGCGCGGCGCTGGCGTGGGTGCCGCGACGGGCGGGCGAGCGCGGCGCGGTCGAAGCCGGGGCTCTCCCCGGCCTGCTGCCCGGCGGCCGGCCGGTGGCGGATCCGCTTGCCAGGCACCAGGTTCGCGAGATCTGGAACGTCGACGAACTGCCGATCACGGCGGGACGCGACACCGCGGCCATCCTCGACGCCGCGCCGACCCTCGGCGCGCTGGTCGTCGGCGGTGTCGATGTCGCCGATCTGCCCGACCCGAACGCCGCGCTCACCGCCATCGACGCGGCACGCTTCGTCGTCAGCCTGGAACTGCGGCACAGCGCCGTCACCGAGCGCGCCGACGTGGTCTTCCCGGTGGCCGCGACCATGGAGAAGTCCGGCACCTTCCGCACCTGGGAGGGCAGGCCGCGCCGGTTCGACGCCGCGCTCGGCGAATCCACGGTGCGCCGCACCGCCGCACCGCTCTCCGATCAGCGGGTGCTGCAAGCCATCGCCGACGAGATGCGGGTGCGCCTCGGCCTTCCCGACACCGCGACGGCGCGCGCCGAACTCGCCGCGCTCGGCGCGTGGGACGGTCAGCCCGTCGCCGCGCCCGCGCACCGGCCGCATCCGATCACCCAGCCCCGTGCGGGCTCGGCGGTGTTGGCGGGCTGGCGGATGCTGCTCGACCTGGGCCGCATGCAGGACGGCGAACCGAACCTGGCGGGCATCGCCCGTCCGCCGGTGGTCCGGCTCTCCCCGGCGACCGCCGCCGAGATCGGCGCGGCCGACGACGATCCGGTCACCGTCACCTCCGAGCGCGGCATGCTCACGCTGCCGCTGCTGATCACCCAGATGCCCGACCGGGTCGTGTGGCTGCCGCTGAACTCCCCCGGCAGCTCGGTGCCCGAGCAGCTCGCCACCCAGCCCGGCGGCGTCGTGCAAGTACGCCACGCCGACGAGAGGATGAAGGAACATCGCCATGAGTGATCTCGCCCTCTTCGGCCACGACCCGCTGTGGCTCGTCATCGCCAAATCCCTGGCGATCTTCGTCTTCCTGCTGCTCACCCCGATGATCGCGGTGCTCGCGGAACGAAAGATCGTGGCGCGCATGCAGATGCGCGTCGGCCCCAACCGCGTCGGCCCCAAGGGCTCGCTGCAGAGCATCGCCGACGGCGTGAAGATGGCGCTCAAAGAGGACATCGTCCCCGCCATCGTGGACAAGCCGATCTACATCCTGGCGCCGATCATCGCGGCCATCCCCGCGTTCATGGCCTTCGCGGTGATCCCGTTCGGCGGTGAGGTCTCCATCGCCGGCCACAACACCGCGCTGCAGCTGACCGATATGCCCGTGGGCGTGCTGTACATCCTCGCGATCACCTCGATCGGCGTGTACGGCATCGTGCTGGCGGGCTGGGCCTCCGGCTCGACCTATCCGCTGCTCGGCGGCCTGCGGTCGACGGCGCAGGTCATCTCCTACGAGATCGCGATGGCGCTGTGCTTCGCCGCGGTGTTCCTGCACGCGGGCACGATGGCGACCTCCGGGATCGTCGCCGCCCAGGACGGCACCTGGTACGTCTTCCTGCTGTTGCCCTCGTTCCTGATCTACTGCGTGTCGATGGTCGGTGAGACCAACCGGGCGCCGTTCGACCTTCCTGAGGCCGAGGGCGAACTGGTCGGCGGCTTCCACACCGAGTACTCCTCGCTGAAGTTCGCCATGTTCATGCTCGCCGAATACGTCAACATGGCAACGGTTTCGGCGCTGGCGACCACGCTGTTCCTGGGCGGCTGGCACGCGCCGTGGCCGATCAACATGTGGTCGGGCGCGAACACCGGCTGGTGGGGCCTGCTGTGGTTCACCGCCAAGGTGTGGACGTTCCTGTTCGTGTTCATCTGGCTGCGCGGCACGCTGCCGCGACTGCGCTACGACCAGTTCATGAACCTGGGCTGGAAGCTGCTCATCCCGGTGTCGCTGCTGTGGGTCATGCTCGTCGCCGCGGCCCGCGTACTCGACAACGAGGGCTTCGCCTGGGCGACCGCCGCCATGATCGTCGCTGGCGTACTGATCACGGCGCTGATGATCGGGATGTTCGTGCGCGCCGGACGCCGACCGGGCGCCCCGCCGCTGGTCGATGAACCCGCGGCCGACGAGCACGCGCCGGGCGGTGTCTTCCTCGGCTTCCCGACACCGCCGATGCCCGCCGACGTCCGCCACGTGGACGCGACGAAAGGTCATCCGCTGGAACCGCTTTCCGGTTTCGCGGTCACCGCGCTCACCATGTTCAAGAAGCCGAACACCGAGTTCTACCCCGAGCACAAGGTGCCGACCGCGCCCCGCTATCACGGTCGCCACCAGCTCAACCGTCATCCCGACGGCCTGGAGAAGTGCATCGGCTGCGAGCTGTGCGCCTGGGCATGCCCCGCCGACGCGATCTACGTGGAAGGCGCGGACAACACCGAGGACGAACGCTTCTCCCCCGGCGAACGCTACGGCCGCGTCTACCAGATCAACTACCTGCGCTGCATCGGCTGCGGCCTGTGCATCGAGGCTTGCCCGACGCGAGCGCTCACCATGACCAACGAGTACGAACTCGCCGACGACAACCGCGCCGACCTCATCTACGAGAAGGACCGGCTGCTCGCGCCGCTGGAACCGGGCATGACCGCTCCGCCGCACGCCATGTACCCCGGGACGACCGAGGGCGACTACTACCGCGGCACCGTCCCCGGCGCGGACGCCGAATCCGACGAGAAGCAGCCCGCGACAGCAGGCGCGGAAGGAGTGAAACGGTGACGCTACTGATGGCCGCCGAGCCACTGACCCGCACATCCACCGGCGAGGCCGTGCAGTTCTGGATTCTGGCCCCGCTCGCCGTCCTCGGCGCGCTCGGCATGGTGTTCGCTGCCAAGGCCGTGCATTCCGCGATCTGCCTTGCCGCCACCATGATCACGCTGGCGGTGTTCTACATCGCCCAGGACGCGCTGTTCCTCGGCGTGGTGCAGATCGTGGTCTACACCGGCGCGGTGATGATGCTGTTCCTGTTCGTGCTCATGCTGGTGGGCGTCGACTCCGCGGAATCGTTGAAGGAGACCCTGCGCGGCCAGCGCTTGGCCGCCGCCGCGGTGGGACTCGGTTTCGGTTTCCTGTTCGTCAGCGGTATCGCCACCGGCGTCCGCGACTCCGGAATCCGCTTCCCCGCCACCGGTTTCGCCGGTCGCGACGTGATCGGCGAACTCGCCGAGCTGATCTTCGTCCGGTACGTGTGGGCCTTCGAACTCACCGGCGCGCTGCTCATCACCGCCACCATCGGCGCGATGGTGCTCGCGCACCGCGAACACTTCGGCCCGCGGATGGATCAGCGCGAAATGTCGCGCAGGCGGTTCCGCGACGGCAAGAGCCGCGCCACCCCGCTGCCCACGCCCGGCGTCTACGCCAGGCACAACGCGGTGGACATTCCCGCGAGGCTGCCGGACGGCTCGTTCGAAGAGCTGTCGGTCAGCACCATCCTGCGGCACCGTCGCACCAGGGCGCTGACCGAGGCGGCCGTCATCTCGGTCGGCTCCGGCGACGGTGACGCGAAGACCAACGGCCACGAACCCGCCGACGAGGAAGGCACCCGGTGAACCCCGAGAACTATCTGTTCCTGTCCGCCCTGCTGTTCACGATCGGCGCGGCCGGAGTGCTGTTGCGGCGCAACGCGATCGTGGTGTTCATGTGCATCGAGCTGATGCTCAACGCGGTGAACCTGGCGTTCGTCACCTTCGCGAGGATGCACGCGAACCTGGACGGCCAGGTGTTCGCGTTCTTCACGATGGTGGTCGCCGCGGCCGAGGTGGTCGTCGGTCTCGCCATCATCATGACCATCTTCCGCGCCCGCCGCTCGACCTCGGTCGACGACGCCAACCTGCTGAAGTTCTGACGTGGATACCGCGATCCTGACGCTGCTGCCCGCGCTGCCGCTGGCCGGGGCCGTCGTACTGCTGCTGCTCGGGCGTGCCGCCGACAAGTGGGGTCATCTGCTCGGTTGCCTTGCCGCGCTTGCCTCCTTCGGCGTGGCCGTGTGGGCTTTCGTCGTCATGCTCGGACGCGACGGCGCCGCGCGGGCGGTGCACGCCGACCTGTTCAGCTGGGCGCCGGTGAGCGGCTTGCACGTGGACTTCGGTCTCCAAATCGACCAGCTGTCCATGTGTTTCGCGCTGCTGATCACCGGTGTCGGCTCGCTGATCCACCTGTACTCGATCGGGTACATGAGCCACGATCCGGATCGGCGGCGGTTCTTCGCCTACCTCAACCTGTTCCTCGCGGCCATGCTGCTGCTGGTGCTGGCGAACAACTACCTGGTGCTCTACCTCGGTTGGGAGGGCGTCGGTCTCGCTTCCTACCTGCTGATCGGCTTCTGGTACGGAAAGCCTTCCGCCGCAACGGCCGCCAAGAAGGCGTTCGTGGTCAACCGGGTCGGCGACATGGGTCTGGCGCTGGCCATGATGATGATGTTCGCGACCTTCGGCTCCATCGGGTTCGGCGAGGTGTTCGCCGCCGCACCTGGCGCGAGCGAGGGCACGCTCACCGCGATCGGCCTGCTGCTGTTGCTCGCCGCGTGCGGCAAGTCCGCGCAGGTGCCGCTGCAATCCTGGCTCGGTGACGCGATGGAGGGCCCGACGCCGGTGTCGGCGCTCATCCACGCCGCCACCATGGTGACCGCGGGCGTCTACCTGATCGCGCGGTCCAACGTGATCTTCGACCTCGCGCCGAACGCCCAACTGGCCGTGGTGCTGGTCGGTGCGGTGACGCTGCTGTTCGGCGCGATCGTCGGCTGCGCCAAGGACGACATCAAGAAGGCGCTGGCCGCGTCCACCATGAGCCAGATCGGGTACATGGTGCTCGCGGCGGGCCTCGGCCCCGCTGGCTACGCCTTCGCGATCATGCACCTGCTCACCCATGGCTTCTTCAAGGCGGGCCTGTTCCTCGGGGCGGGCTCGGTGATGCACGCGATGGACGACGAGGTCGACATGCGCCGCTACGGCGGACTGCGCAAGCTCCTGCCGATCACCTACGTCACCTTCGGGCTCGGCTACCTCGCGATCATCGGGGTGCCGCCCTTCGCCGGGTTCTTCTCCAAGGACAAGATCATCGAGGTGGCCTTCAACCAAGGCGGCGCGGCGGGCTACGCGCTGGGCACGGTCACCCTGCTCGGCGCGGGTCTCACCGCGTTCTACATGACGCGGGTGATGCTGATGACGTTCTTCGGCTCGCCACGCTGGAAGCCCGACACGCATCCGCACGAGGCGCCCGCGGTGATGACCGGCCCGATGATCCTGCTTGCCATCGGCTCGCTCGCCTCCGGCCTGGTATTCGTGCTCGGCAACGCGCTGGTGAACTGGCTGGAACCGGTGGTCGGCGCGCACCACGGCGAGGAGGTCGTGCCCGCCGGCGTGGTCACCGCACTCGCGCTGGCCGTCGTCTCCGTCGGCGTCACCGTCGCCTACAGCCAGTACGCGCAGCGTGACATCCCGGAAACGGCGCCGCAGGAGGTCTCGGCGCTCACCGTCGCCGCCCGCAAGGATTTCTACGGCGACGCGGTCAACGAGGGCGTGTTCATGCGTCCCGGCCAGCACCTCACCCGGTCGCTGGTGTTCGTCGACAACCGCGGTATCGACGGGATCGTCAACGGTACGGCCGCGCTGATCGGCGGGCTCTCGGCCCGCGTCCGCCGGGTCCAGTCCGGATTCGTGCGGTCCTACGCCCTGTCCATGTTCACCGGCGCGGCCCTGGTGGCCGCCGCCCTGCTGGCGGTGAGGATCTGGTGACTACCTACCCCTGGTTGACCACCCTCTGGCTGCTTCCGGTCGCCGGCGCGGTCGTCGTGCTTGCGTTGCCCGCCGCGCGCCGGGTGCTGGCACGCAGTGTGGCGCTGACCTTTTCGGTGGCCGCGCTGGTGCTCGCCGTCGTGCTCGCCACGCGTTTCGAGCCCGGCGGCGAGCAGTACCAGTTCATCGAATCCCACGAGTGGATCCCCGCTTTCGGCGCCGGATACACCCTCGGTCTGGACGGCATCGCGCTGGTGCTCGTGCTGCTCACCACGGCGCTGGTGCCGCTGCTGATCCTGGCGGGCTGGCACGACGATCGCGCGGCGGGCTCCGGCAGGCGGGTGGCGCACACGTATATGGCGCTGATCCTGCTCGTCGAGGCGATGGTGCTCGTCTCCTTCCTCGCACTGGACATCCTGCTGTTCTACGTCTTCTTCGAGGCCATGCTCATCCCGATGTACTTCCTCATCGGCGGCTTCGGGCCGAAGACGGCGGATGTACAGCTGCGCCAGCAGCGCTCTCGGGCGGCGGTGAAGTTCCTGCTGTACAACCTGTTCGGCGGATTGATCATGCTGGCCGCGGTCATCGGTCTGTACGTGGTGACGGCGCGCGAGGGCATCGGCGCGGACGGTGCGGGGACTTTCGATTTCCGTACCGTGGTCGCCGCAGCCAACGCCGGTGAGCTCGGCGCGGGTCCGGCGGTGCTCAACGCCCTGTTCCTCGGGTTCATGTTCGCCTTCGCCGTGAAGGCGCCGCTGTGGCCGCTGCACACCTGGTTGCCCGACGCGGCGGTCGCCGCGACACCGTCCAGCGCCGTGCTGATGATGGCGGTCGTCGACAAGGTGGGCACCTTCGGCATGCTGCGGTACTGCCTGCTGCTGTTCCCCGACGCGTCGGGAACCTATGCGCCGCTGGTGATCACGCTCGCGGTGGTCGGCATCGTCTACGGAGCGCTGCTCGCGATCGGCCAGACCGACGTGATGCGACTGATCGCCTACACCTCGATCTCGCACTTCGGCTTCATCATCCTCGGCATCTTCGCCATGACAAGTCAGGCGCAGACCGGGGCGACGCTCTACATGATCAACCACGGCATCTCCACCGCCGCGCTGTTCCTGATCGCCGGGTTCCTGGTCTCGCGGCGCGGCACCCGGGTCATCGCCGAGTACGGCGGCGTGCAGAAGGTGGCGCCGGTGCTGGCCGGGACGTTCCTCATCGCGGGACTCGCGACGCTGTCGCTACCGGGCCTCGCGCCGTTCGTCAGCGAATTCCTCGTGTTGATCGGTACTTTCAGCCGCTACCAGGTGGCCGCGATCGTCGCGACCAGCGCGCTGGTGCTCGCCGCGGTCTATGTGCTCTGGATGTACCAGCGGATGATGACCGGACCGGTGAAGAAGGGCAACGAGAACCTCCACGATCTGGTGCCCCGCGAACTGCTCGTCGTCGCACCACTCATCGCGGCCCTGCTGTTCCTCGGCCTCTATCCGAAACCGGTACTGGACTTCATCGATCCCGCGGTCGGCCAGACACTGACCACCATCGGCCGCCACGATCCCGAGCCGACGGTTCCCGCGCCTACGGCGGGCGCGACGAACCTCCAGGAAGGAGGGCACAAGTGAGCACGCACTCGATCCCGCTCGCCGCGTCCGTGCCCGCGCCGAGCATCGAATACGGCGCGCTCGCACCAATGCTCATCGTGTTCGGCGTCGCGGTGGCCACGGTCCTGGTCGAGGCGTTCGTCGCGCGGCGGTACCGCTACGGCACCCACCTGTGGCTCAGCCTGATCGGTCTCGCGGCGGCGTTGGCGGC
This sequence comes from Nocardia amikacinitolerans NBRC 108937, assembly GCF_001612615.1. Classification (GTDB taxonomy): domain Bacteria; phylum Actinomycetota; class Actinomycetes; order Mycobacteriales; family Mycobacteriaceae; genus Nocardia; species Nocardia amikacinitolerans. Next base: position 220,284 of record NZ_BDAU01000001.1, read on the forward strand.
CGTCGTCCGGCTGGCGGGCACCGAAACCACCGCGGTGGCAGGGGCCGTCGCGATCGACGGGGTGACACTGTTCCTGCAGGGCACCATCCTGGTGGTGTCGATCCTCGGCGTGCTGTTCATCGCCGAACGCGGCGCGCAACCGCGGGCCCGTTCCGGGCCTGGCACCTGGAGCCTGGCCGCGGCGACCGTCGGTCGCGGCGCGGACGCGTTCACCCCGCAGGCATCGGCGGTTCCGGGCAGCGCGGACGAACAGGCCGCGATCCGCGCGGGCATCGCGACCACCGAGGTCTTCCCGCTGACGCTGCTCGCGATCGGCGGCCTGCTGCTCTTCCCCGCGTCGAACGATCTGCTGACCATGTTCGTCGCGCTGGAAGTGCTGTCGCTGCCGCTGTATCTGCTGTGCGGGCTGGCGCGGCGCAAGCGACTGCTCTCCCAGGAGGCGGCGCTGAAATACTTCCTGCTCGGGGCGTTCTCGTCGGCGTTCTTCCTGTACGGCGTCGCGCTGCTGTACGGGCAGGCGGGCACGGTGCGGCTGGCCGGGATCGCCGACGCCATCGCCGCGCAGCCGTCCGACGCGATGCTGGCGCTGCTCGGCGTGGCGATGCTGGCGGTCGGGCTGTTGTTCAAGATCGGCGCGGTGCCGTTCCAATCCTGGGTTCCCGACGTGTACCAGGGCGCGCCGACCCCGATCACCGCGTTCATGGCGGCCGCCACCAAGATCGCCGCGGTCGGCGCCATGTTGCGCATCCTGCAAGTAGCGGTTCCGGGTCTGCGGGACGACTGGCGGCCGGTGCTCGCCGCGGTCGCGATCGCGACGATGGTGGTCGGCGCGGTACTCGCGGTGACCCAGACCGATGTGAAGCGGATGCTGGCGTATTCGTCGGTGGCGCACGCGGGCTTCATCCTCACCGGTTTGGTCGCCGCCAACGACGCGGGCGTCGCGGCGGTGCTGTTCTATCTGGTCGCCTACGGGCTTGGCACGCTCGGCGCGTTCGCGGTGGTGAGCCTGGTCCGCGAGCCCGACGGTGACGAGGCGACCGCGCTGGCGCAGTGGGCCGGACTCGGCCGCCGCTCCCCTTGGCTCGCCGCGGTTTTCGCGCTGCTGCTGCTCTCCTTCGCCGGTCTGCCGCTGACCAGTGGGTTCGTCAGCAAGTTCGCCGTGTTCGAGGCGGCCGCTTCCGGTGACGCCGTCACGCTCGTCATCGTCGGCGTCATCTCGAGCGCCGTCGCGGCGTTCTTCTACGTCCGCGTGATCGTGTTGATGTTCTTCACCGATCCCCCGACGGATGCCCCGGTGGTGGTCACGCCCGCGCTCACCCAGGCGATCGTCCTGCTGACCGCCGTGGCGACCCTGGTGCTCGGTGTCTTCCCGCAGCCGCTGCTGGATCTGGCCGAGCGCGCGTCGACCTTCGTGCGCTAGGCTCGCGAGCACACGCGATGGCCCCGACCGGAACTCGGTCGGGGCCATCGCTTTTCGCGCTACTTGTCGAGTTTCGCCCGGAACGGGCCGCCGACGCTGTTGAACACCGGGGCTCGGAAAGATTCGATCATGTAGTCGCGCCTTCGCGCGTTCGGCGAGGGTGATCCATGGCAGGTGCGCCGGGCCCAGTCGTCATACGTCGCAAGCCCCTGCGGGGCCTGGCGTCGAGGAGGCCGATGGCAGCATGGCCCTCAATCCTTCTTCGCTGGTTCCGGCGAGGCGCAGCGCTCCTGACTGGCACGCAGCATGGCGTTGTAGAGGGCGCGGGGCTCGGGCGAGTCGGGCAGGGGGCCGCGGGCTGGGGCCTCGAAGGACTGGAGCATCAGAGCCACGACACGTTTCCAGGCGTCGGGCGCGGCGTCGCCGGTGGCGTTGACGACGCCGGCAGTGACCATGTGCACCAGCACCAGGTCCTCGGGGGTGAAGTCCTCACGCAGACGTCCTGCGGCCTTGGCGCGGCCGATGAGCTGGACAACGGCCTCGTACGCCTGGTCTCGGCGCTCCTCCAGAACCTTGGCCGTGGGGAAGGTCATGGTCAGCACGTCGGCGAAGCCGTGATCGGCGGCCTGCATCGCACAGGCGGTCTCGATGAACCCCGCGAGACCGTGCCAGGGATCGGGGTCGTCGAGCGCGACGCCGACCGCCTCGACGTAGGCGTCCATACGGTCGGCGAAGACCGCGGCGACCAGTTCCTCCTTCGTCGGGAACCTGCGGAACAGCGTGGCGATGCCCACCCCCGCCTCGCGGGCCACGGAAGCCATGGAGGCATGCAGGCCCTCACGCCTGAACACCGTGCGCGCGGCGGCGACGATCCGCGCGCGGTTACGCTCCGCGTCGCTGCGCAGAGGCTGCGCGGCAGGGTCATCGCCGGCTTGGGCGCCAAGGTTCATGACACTCACCCTACCTAATCGGAATACCCTATCCGCTTCTAGTGTTATCGTAGGCATCACGAAACGGATAGGCCTTTCCAGATAACGAATCGGATAGCCCTTTCCGCGTCTGTATCCAAGACGCTTCCCCCATCGAAAAGACTGCACCATGCCCAGCATCGCCATCGTCGGAGCTGGCCCCGGAATGGGCCTCGCCATCGCCCGCACCTTCGGCTCGCGCGGCTTCGACGTCGCTCTCATCGCCCGCAACCGCGCCAAGCTCGACGACCTGGTCGGCCGGCTCACCGCCGAGGGCATCACCGCCGCGGCGTTCCCGGCGGACGTGCTCGACCACGACGCGCTGACCCAGGTCCTCGAGGACGCCGCCACCCGCTTCGGCGGCATCGACATCTTGGAGCACTCGCCCGCTCCGAGCATCGGCTCCATGACCCTCACCTCCCCGTCTCAGACCAGCGCCTCCGATGTACAGGGATGGATCGACTTCCTGCTCTACAGCGCCATCACTGCCACCCAGGCGGTCCTGCCCGCGATGCGTGAGGCCGGCGCGGGCACCCTGCTCTTCACCAACGGTGCCGGCTCGGTCGACCCCAACCCGATGCTCGGCAACGTCAACCCCGCCCAGGCGGCGCTGCGCAACTGGGCGCTCAACCTGCACAAGGAGTTGGCCAGCAGCGGTATCCAGGCCGCGCACGTCGCCATCGGCGTGTGGATCGGCGCGGGCGGCCCTCCCGAAATCCCGACCGCCGAGCCCGATGAGATCGCCCCTCTCTACTGGGACCTGCACACCCAGCGCGACGAAGCCGAGCGCGTCTTCACCGTCTGACGCCCCGCCCCCTCCTGATCCGCCGCGGCGTTCTCCGCCCCGGCGCCACCGAAGAAGAAGGTTCCCGCTCCGATGAATTGTTCCTGTGGATCCTGCAAGGCGTCCTCGCCGCCCTGTTCGTGGCCGCGGGCATCCTGAAGTCCACCCAGCCCCGGGACAAGCTCATATCCCAGCTGCCCTGGGTCAGTGACGTCCCTACACCCGTGGTGCGTCTGATCGGCGTCGCCGAACTCGCCGGCGGCCTGGGCATGATCCTGCCGGGTGCCTTCGACACCGCCACCGTGCTCACCCCGCTGGCCGCCACCGGCGTGGCTGTGATCATGATCCTGGCCGTGGGCCTCCACGCCCGCCGCAAGGAACCGCAGGCGATCGGGTTCAACGCGATCCTGCTCATCGGCGCAGTCCTCGTCGCATGGGGACGGTTCGGGCCCTACGCCTTCTGACCGTCGGCACTGCGCCGGGCGTGTCGGTGACCGACCTCGGCCGGTTCGGCATTCGGCGTCTTCACCCGCTCGGAGTTCATCGGCCGCACCGTCGGTGTCGCCGATGGACACCTCACCGATGCCGAGATGGTCCGCTACGGGCGAGACGTTCCGTAGTGGTGAGTGCGCACACAGACCAGCTCCAAGCCTGCGAGCCGGGCCGGACGTCTCGCCCCCGGCCCCACCACAAATATCGTTCCCGACATTGGAGAAACCGTGAATCTCGATCTCGCCGACAAGACAGCCGTTGTCACCGGCGCCAGCCGGGGCATCGGACTGGCCGTCGTCCGCACCCTGATCGGTGAAGGCGCCCGGGTCGTCGGTGCCGCTCGCACCATCACCACCGAACTGAAAGACACTGGCGCGTATACCGTCTCGGTGGACCTGACTACCCCCGGCGGCGTGTCCACCCTGGCCGATACCGCGCTGGCCGAGCTGGGTGGTATCGACCTGCTGGTCAACAACCTGGGCGGCGGGGAGGCAAGCTTCGGTTTCCTCGATGCCGATGATGCCGAATGGGCTCGCATGTTCGACGTCAACGTGTTGAGCGCTGTCCGTACCACACGAGCGGCCCTGCCAAGCCTGATCGAGCGCCGGGGAGCGATCGTCAACATCTCCTCCACCGCCGCCCGCACACCCGGGAATGTCCCGGCCACCTACAGCGCGGCCAAGGCGGCCGTGACCGCCCTCGGGAAATCTCTGGCCGAGGAATTCGGAGCACGTGGTGTCCGCGTGAACACGGTTTCCCCCGGCCTGGTTCGCACCTCCATCTACGAGGACCCCGACGGCCCGGTCGCCAAGGCCGCCGTCGCGGCCGGCCAGAGCATGCCCGAGTTCATCGATCAGCTCACCAACGGCTCGCAGATCACCACAGGCCGGATGACCGAGCCCGGGGAAGTGGCCGCGCTGGTCGCATTCCTGCTGTCCGAAGTCGCCGCCAACATCACCGGCGTCGACTACGTCATCGACGGCGGTGCCATCAAAACGGTCTGACCCGGCTCACAGCGTTCGATGCCCTGCCACCGCGCCCCGTTATCCGGGGCAAGCCGGAACGGCGGGTTCCGATGGCCGCGAAGGTGACCCGCCTGCCCACCGCACCGGCGGCGCGCACTCTGCGCTCGGCCGCCGAGGCGTTCCTCGACACCATCGGCTCGGATCCGTGACCGCACCCGCGGCCCGGTCTTCCTCTACCGGAGCCCCGTTCTGGACGACGAACGCGCACCGCGCCCACCGCGGCCGGTCTCATGCGGCGACGCGCCGGAACAGTCGGCCAGCGAGGTCGACGCCGACGATCCGGCCGTGCTCGTCGCGGGAGAAGTAGCCGAGCTGTCCGCGCAAGCCGCCGTCGGTGACGATGTATTCGTCGCCGGGCAGCAGGCCGATGGCGGCGGCCGGGTAGTCCGGCGGCATCTCCTGATCCGAGGCCGCTCGGATCTCCGGCTTGATGCCGACCGCGAGGCTGAGCCCGGTCGCGTCGGCGGCGATGACGAGTGTCATCGCGTCGATGTCGTAGGTGCCCGCCAGTTCCGCGGCGCGTGTCGCGTCGTAGGGCAGCGGTTCGGCGTCGCGGTCGAGGACGTTCAGGTAGTGCTCGAGCGCCCAGCGGACGATCGCCTGGTTGCAGGCGATGCCCTCGGGCCCGGCGTTGGACATCACGACGATCGCGAAGTCGCGTTCGGGGACGATGAGCAGTTCGGCGAACTGTCCGTTGCCGGACCCGCCGTGCCCGATGGCCCGCACACCGTCGATGTCGCGCAGGAACCAGCCGATGCCGATGGCGTCGCCGAACGAGCTCGCCCGCAGCGCGACGGTCGGACGACGCATCGCGAGCAGACTCTCGGCGGGCAATACAGCGCCGCCGTCACCGAGATGGAAACGGGCCCAGCGCAATTGGTCGGCCGCCGAGGACGCGAGACCGCCGCCCGGGTTGTTGGCGCGCGAGGGCCGCCACTGGCGCGCGACCGTCAGCGAACCGTCCGCCTCGGCGTTGTGTCCTTCGGCGAACCGGCGGGCGGTGATCTCGTGCTCGGCGAAGAAGCTGTGCGACAGGCCGATCGGCGCGAAGACGAGCTCGGCGACGGCCTGCTCGAACGACTGCCCGGTGACCTTCTCCAGGATCCGCCCGGCCAGGTTGTATCCGGCCTGGCTGTAGGAGGCTCGCTCGCCGGGGGCGGCGATCAGGCCGAGTTCCGGGAGGCGGGCGACGAATTCGGCCAGCGCGTCCGCGCCGTCGCCGGTGTCGACGGCGAGGTTCCAGTCCAGTCCCGCGGTGTGGTTGAGCAGGTTCGCCACGGTGATTGTGTTGGCTGCGTCCTCGTCGGCGAGTGCGAGCTCGGGGACGTACTCGCGCACCGGCGCGTCCAGTTCGACGCGCCCTTCCGCGACCAGTCGCATCAGCGCGGTCGCGGTGTAGGTCTTGGTGATCGAGCTGAGCTGGAACAGCGTGTCGCTGTCGACCGGCTGCGGGTCGTCCAGGCTGGTGACGCCGTGGCAGGCGAAGACTTCGCGGCCGTCGACCAGCACGCCGACGGCGAGACCGGGAATCCCGTACTTCGTGGCGGCTGCTTCGACGAATTCGGACAGGGTGACATCGGACATCGGGCGTTTCCTTTCATGTTCGTGGAACGCCCATGACGATGCCGACCGCCGCTGACAGCGCACTGACAGCGCGCTGATAGCCCCCAGCCCGTGCGCACGCCGCGCGAGAATGCAGAAGGTGCCCGCACGCAGCTGCGCGGTAATTCGATCAGCCGCGGTAGTGACCACCTCGGGTGGGACGGCGTGAGGTAGGTCATTGCCGCCGGGGTGTCACAAAACGGTGGGGACCGGCATCTGGTGGGTGACATAGTCGAGAGCAAAGAGACAGGAGCCCCCATGGCCAGCACGTTGCCGGAAACCGAGGACGGCGGACCCGACGCCGCCACGGCGGCGTTCGTCGCGCACCGCAACCTGCTCTTCACCGTCGCCTACGAGATGCTCGGCTCGGCCGCCGACGCCGAGGACGTCCTGCAGGAGACCTGGCTGCGGTGGGTCGGCGTCGATCTCGACGAGGTGCGGGATCGGCGCGCGTATCTGGTTCGGATCACCACCCGTCAGGCGCTGATCCGGTTGCGTACGCTCGGCCGCCGCAAGGAGTCCTACGTGGGTCCGTGGCTGCCCGAGCCGCTGCTGACCGCGCCGGATGTGGCCGAGGACGTGGAGTTGGCCGACAGCGTCTCGATGGCGATGCTGTTGGTGCTGGAGACGCTCACGCCGACCGAGCGTGCAGTGTTCGTGCTGCGCGAGGTGTTCGACGTCGGGTACGACGAGATCGCCGCAGCCGTCGACAAGAGCAAGGCCGCGGTTCGCCAGATCGCCCACCGCGCGCGGGAGCACGTCGCCGCGCGTCGGCCGCGCGGTGTCGTTTCGCCTGCCGAGACCCGCGGTGCGCTCGAGGCGTTTCAGCGGGCGATCGAAACGGGCGATCTGCAGAGTCTGGTCGACATTCTCGCGCCGGACGTCGTGCTCCTGGGTGACGGTGGCGGCGTCGTGCGAGCCGTGCAGCGGCCCGTCGTCGGGGCGCACCGGGTCGCTCGTTTGCTCGGCGGCGGCTTGGGTCGGCTCGACGCCGCGGTGTCGGTCGAGCAGGTGCAGGTCAACGGCTGGCCCGCGCTGATCGTCCGGTTCGACGACGAGCTCGACAGCGTCGTCGCGATGCGGATCGACGACGGGTTGGTCACCGGGCTGTACGTCGTGCGCAATCCCGAGAAGCTGTCGCATGTGGAGCACGAGAACGTGGTGAGTCGTTGAGTCGCTCGGGGTTCGTCCGCTTCATCGAGAGCTGAGGCGTGGTCGACACTCTCGTGCTGCTGCGACGGTTCGGCGGATTGCTCTAGTCGACGGCCACCGGTAGTCGGTCTCCGAGCCTCCGCAGCGCCCGCTCGGACGGGGAGCCCGGTTCGGCGGCGAACAGGTCGAGGCCGCAGCACGACGGCGCGTCGGGTAGTGAGACCAGTTCGCGGTGCAGCGTGAGTTCACCCGCGATCGGATGGTGCAGCACGTATATCCCCGACCGAAACCGTGCGACCTGGTGTTCGGCCCACATGCGCGCGAAATCGGTACTGAGATCACGCATTCGGTCGATGTGTGCCGCGAGTTCGCGGTCGCCGCGATGCCGTCCGAGCAGCACGCGCAGGTGAGCCACGTGCTCGCGTGCCGCCCGCGTCCACTCGGCGCGGTGCAGGTCGCGTAGATAGGGCTCGGTGAACAGCAGGTGCGACAGTGTGCGGCGGTCGTCGGGCAGTGCGGGAAAGTCTCCGAACACCGCTACGGCGAGGTCGTTCCAGCCGACGATCTGGGTGTGCTTGCCGATCAGCAGCGCCGGTGTCATCACGAACGACTTCAACAGGTAGCGCAAGCCGGCGAGCGCGTCCGGCGATGCCGTGTCCTGCGCACACGGCGTGGGACGCCGTGCGATCCGGTGCAGGTAGGCCAACTCGTCGGTGTCCAGGCGCAGTGCCGCGCCGATCGCGTTCAATGCCTCGTTCGAGACACTCTCGCTTCTGCCCTGTTCCAGTCGCGTGTAGTGCGCGATGCTGACGCCCGCGACGCGCGCCAACTCCTCACGCCGCAAACCGGCGACCCGGCGCACTCCCCCGTAGTCGCGCAGCCTGACGTCCTCCGGGCGCAGGCGCGCGCGGCGCGACTTGAGGAACTCGCTCAGCTCTGTCCGGTCGTCCACGTGACAACGCTACGCCCGAGCGCGGTGGGTGATCACGCCGTGAGTATGCAAAGTACTGGCCTGGTTCGGTGATCGCGGCGGTTCCATGCTGATGGACGCGCGTCCCTGCGCTCGCCGGTTCCGGCATCCACACGAACGAACGGAGAAATCTGTGCCGCACACACTCGGATTGATCGGCAGCGGAATGATCGGGTCTTCCGTTGCCCGCCTTGCCGTTTCGGCAGGGCTCGAAATTGTCCTGAGTAATTCGCGAGGCCCCGAGACCCTCGCCGACCTGGTCGCCGAACTCGGCGGGCGCGCCCGAGCGGCCACCCCGGCAGAAGCGGCGCGCGCCGCGGACCTGGTGGTCGCCGCGATCCCGCTCACCGCCTTCGCGCAGCTCCCCGCCGACGCACTGTCGGGCAAAACGGTGCTGGACACCGCCAACTACTACCCCGAGCGCGACGGCCACCTGACCGAACTCGACACGGGCACACTGACTTCCAGCGCCCTCCTGCAACGCCACCTCCCAGAAGCGCAGGTGGTCAAGGCATTCAACAACATCACCCCGCACCAGCTGCTCTCCCTCGCCCGCCCCGCGAACGCACCGGACCGCAGCGCCCTACCCATCGCAGGCGACCACGCCGAGTCCAAAACCGAGGCCACCCGGTTGCTGGACATGCTCGGCTACGACGCCGTGGACATCGGCCCCCTCGCCACCAGCTGGCGCAGCGAACCCAACACCCCGGTCTACATCGAGCCCTACCTCGGCGCCCGCCCCGCCATGAACCTCGACGAGTTCTTCCGCTGGACCCTGCAAACCCCCGGCGTCCCCGTCCCCGCAGCACGAATCTCCGAACTCATCGAAACCGCGGACCGCCAAAAGCCGGGCGAGGCCAGGCTTCCCAGCGCCGACTAACCCGTCGAGCGCTCGAGCGTCGGGCGGAAACCGGTCAGTCTACGTCCGGGATTCCCGCGCGACGGTTCGTCCCGTCGTCGCAGCCTGAGGTTGGTCGCTGAGGTCGGTAATGTCTGTCCGGTGACCGACGCTACCGACCTGATGAGGATGTATCTGGTCGATCCAGACCAGCCTTTCCCACCTGTCGAGTTCGCGGATCCGTCCGGACTGGTCGCTCTCGGCGGGGATCTGTCGCCAGAACGGCTGTTGGGCGCCTATTCCGCGGGCATCTTTCCCTGGTACAACCCCGGCGAAACGATCCACTGGTACTGCCCGGACCCGCGGAGCATTCTGGTGCCGACCGACCTGCGGGTGAGCAAGTCCTATCGCCGATCTGTCGCCAATGCCGATTACGGGGTGACCATGGATCGCGCCTTCGCCGAGGTGATGTCGAAATGCGCCGAACCGCGTGGCAAAGAGGACGGAACCTGGATCGGCTCGGACATGCTGGCGGCCTACCTGCGGCTGCACCACCTCGGTCATGCGCACTCGGTCGAGGTATGGCGCGACGGCGACCTTGTCGGCGGCCTCTACGGCGTCGCGTGCGGCCGCTCCTTCGCCGGTGAGTCCATGTTCTCCCGCGCCCGTGATACCTCCAAGGTCGCGCTGTATTGGCTCTGCGCCCAACTGGCCGCCTGGAATTTCGCCCTCATCGACTGCCAAGTCACCTCCAGCCACCTCACCTCCCTCGGCGCCATCGACGTCCCCCGTGCGGACTACCTGCACCTACACACCCAGGCCGCCGCCCGCCCCGGCCTCCCCGGCCCCTGGCAGTTCGAAATCCCGGTTCCCAACTCCCCCAACCACCTACCGACGTGAACGATCACCGTAGATGCCGCGAAGATTTCGTCGGGAAATTCGGGACATGTACCATCCCTATTCATGATGATGGGTGAAGGGGTGGAGTGGGGATTGCACTGTTGCATGGTGCTGGCCTGGCTCGACGACCATGCGCCGATCGCCACCTCTCGGCTCGCGGAGATGTTCGAGTTGCCGCCGGAGTATCTGAAGAAGCGGCTGCAACCGCTGGTGCGGGAAGGGATTCTCGAGTCCGCTCCTGGCGCGCGCGGCGGATACCGGCTGGCGAAGGCGCCAGGGCGCATCACGTTGATGGACGTCGTCGCCGCGGTCGAAGGCCGCACGGGCGCGTTCCGCTGCACCGAGATCCGTCGGCGCGGAGCCGGCGAGACCGCGGCCAAGTCCGAATTCGCCGAACCGTGCGGGATCGCTACCGCGATGCGCCGCGCCGAGCTGGCGTGGCGGCGCGAGCTGACGAGTCAGACCATCGCGGATCTGATCGCCGATGCCCCGCCGAACGCGCCCAGGCGGGCGCGGCGGTTCTATGAGCAGCTGACCGCCTGAAGCACACCCGAGGAACACCTGCCCGGCCACCGGCCGGGCTTCTTTCGAAAGGAATTCGGGATGTCGGATGTCCTGATTACATCTCGCGAGACCCGGTCGAATGGGTTGCGCCGCACTCTGATTCTGGCGTTGGGCACCTTCGCCGTCGGCACCGACGCGTTCGTTCTGGCCGGATTCCTTCCGGACTTGGCCGCCGATCTGGAGGTGTCCACCGCGACGGCCGGTTCGGCGGTGACGGTCTTCGCCGCCGGATACGCGCTGGGCTCGCCGGTGCTGGCCACGGTCACCGCGCGGGCGCCGCGGCGGGGGTTGTTGGTCACCGCCTTGCTGGTGCTCGCTGTCGCCAACCTCGGATCGGCTCTCGCACCGACCTTTTCGATCCTGCTGCTGACCCGGGTCCTGGCCGCTGTCGGGGCGGCGGCGTTCACCCCGAACGCGGGCGCGGTGGCCGCGGCACTGGTGCGCCCCGACGCGCGAGCGCGGGCGCTGGCGGTGGTCGTGGGCGGACTGACCGTCGCGACCGCGCTCGGCGTCCCCTTGGGCAACGCGCTCGGGCAGTGGCTGGGCTGGCGCACGGCCTTGGCCGGTGCCGCCGCGCTGTGCCTGCTGGCGGCGGCGGGGGTGGCGGCATGGGTGCCGTTCGTGCCCGGCAGTCCTGGCGTGCCGCTGACCACGCGATTGTCGGTGTTGCGCGACCGGACCGTCGCGAAGGTCCTACCGCTGACCGTACTGGGCATGGCCGCGGCCTACGTCGCCTACGCCTACGCTGTGCCCGCGCTCGGCGCACTGGGTATCGGCGCTTCGAGCATCGCGTGGATGCTGTGCCTCTACGGAATCGGCGCGGTCACGGGCAATCTGGTGTCCGGCTACGCCACCGACCGCTGGGGCTCGACGCGCGTGCTCACCATCGGTTACTCGACCATGGCCGCGGCCTTGGGCGGCATGGGCGTCCTCGCGGCCACCGGCACGCGCGCACCGATGCTGGTGGGGGCGCTCGCGATGGCGTGGGGTGCGGCCAGTTGGTGCCAGACCCCTGCCCAGCAGCATCGGCTTATCGACGCTGCCCCGCAGGAGTCCGGACTCGTGGTGGCGCTCAACGCCTCCGGCATCTACCTCGGCATCGGGGTCGGCACCCTGCTCGGTGGTCTCACCACCGGTCACGGCGCGACCACCATGTTCGCCACCGGCACCGTCCTGGCCGCGAGCGCCCTTGTCTACCTTCGGTTCACCGCGACAGCGACCCGACCTGTGTAGGTGTCGAGTTCGGCGATCGTGCCCCGGAGCACCTTCATGCCGCGAGCGCATTCGCCGACATCTCCATTCGGTTGCCGCCGAAGCGGTTTCGCATGGCGCGGTCGTGGGTCACCACCACGACCGCGCCGGGGTAGTCGGCCAGCGCGTCCTCCAGTTCCTCCACCAGGGCCGGAGCGAGGTGGTTGGTCGGCTCGTCGAGCAGCAGCAGGTCGGCGGGTTCGGCGACGAGCCGAGCCAGTTCGAGCCTGCGACGCATCCCGTAGGACAGTTCGTCGAGGCGCAGCCGCAGTTCCGCGGGACGGAACAGGCCCATGGACAGCAGTGTGTGGGCGTGTTCGTCCGGGTGTCCGAGGCGACCCAGCGCGAAGGCCTCCAGCACCGTCAGCCGCGGCGGCCACGGCAGTTCCTCCTGCCGAAGGAAACCGACGCGCCCCTCGACCCGCACCGACCCTCGGTCGGGAGCGAGCTCACCGGCGAGGACCCGAAGCAGAGTGCTCTTGCCCGCCCCGTTGGGTCCGGTGATGAGCAGCCGTTCCCCGTCGGCGATGCGCAGCCCGTCCAGCCGCAGCCTGCCCGCGACGACGATGTCGGCGAGTTCCGCTACCGCACCGGACATTTCGGGCTCGCTCGCCCTGGCGAGGTCGGCGCCGAACCGCAACGGGTCCGGCGGCGCGCAGACCGGGTTGTCGGTCAGCCGCGCCACCCGCTCCTTGGCGTTGCGGATCCGCGACATCGCCCCGTGTTCGCGCCCCCGCGCGCGAAACGGTCCCGCGGCGAACACCGCGAGCGGCAGCTTCCGCGGAATCGCCTCGAGGCGAACGACATTGGACTGCGCCAGGCGACGGTTCCTGGCCAGCTCGGCCTTCCAGTCGGCGTACTCCTGCTCGCGACGACGACGCTGCGCGGCCTTGGCGGCGAGGTAACCCGCGTAGCCGTCACCGTGCCGGGTCACCGCGCCTTCGGCCACCTCCAGGATGGTGGAGGTGATGCGCTGCAGGAACACCCGGTCGTGGGTCACCGCGACGACGGTGCCGCGATGCCCGCGCAGGTGTTGTTCGAGCCAGGCCACGGCCCGGTCGTCCAGGTCGTTGGTCGGCTCGTCGAGCAGCAGCAGTTCCGGCGCCGCCGCGAGGGTCGCGGCCAACGCCAGCCGGGATCGCTCACCGCCGGACAGGGTGTCCAGCCGTCGCGAGCGATCCAATCCGGGCAGGCCGAGGCCGGTGAGCGCGATGTCGACCCGGGTATCGGCGTGGTAGCCGCCGCGCGCCTCGAAACGAGCGAGCAACTCGCCGTAGGCGTCCAGCTGTTCCTCGACGGGCCCGGGTAGCGCGAGCGCCGCCTCCGCGGCACGCAAGCGGTTCTCGAGCTCGCGCAGGTTGGCCAGCGCCAGGTCGATCGCGTCGGCCACCGTCGCCGATCCCGGGAGCCCGAGAGTCTGTGCGAGATAACCGATTCCGCCGGGAGCGGTGACGGTCACCGTCCCGTTGTCCGGGCGTTCGCGCCCGGCGATGACCTGCAACAGTGTCGATTTGCCCGACCCGTTGTCGCCGATGATGCCGACGGTCTCGCCGGGCTTGACGGTCAGCGAGACGCGGTCGAGCACGATTCGGTCGTCGTAGCGTTTGGTGACGTCGGAGAGGGTGAGTTGAGCGGTAAGCATGGGCGATCTCCTGTTCTCGGCCGACCGGCCGGATCGATGGGGAACCCGCACACGAGAAGACGACCGCGGCAGCGGCGTGAAGGGTGCGGGGATTACCGACGCGGAGCGAGGCTCGACGCGTGCGGCGCGATCAGGAGAACAGGAAAATCAAACCCATGAGGTCTGCCAAGTTAGCCGCCCAATCCCGCTGGCGTCAACCCTCTTTCGCCGGGACGTGATCCGGATTACGCCACGCCGCTACGCGCAGGTAGGTGACCGAGCGCAACAGCCATTCCACCGGACCGTACCGGTGCTCGCGCAGCCACCACGCGCTGAGCGCGAGCTGAGCCGCGTAGGTCAGCAGCGCTAGCCCGATCACTGCGGCGGGCGGCACCTTGCCGGCGAGCGCGAGTCCGTACCCGGTGTAGAGCGCCATCAACACGATCGACTGGCCGATGTAGTTCGAGGCCGCCATCCGTCCTGCGGGCGCGAGCCGGGCGATCGCCCGCCCCGTGCGTGGTGCGCGGGCGAGCAGCACGATGCCCGCGATGTAGGCGAAGGTCATCACCGGATTCACCAACTCCTGCACCCCGATCCACCACCACGGCCCATCCCAACCGACCGAGATCGCGAACGTCACCGCAGAGATAGGCACACCGATCCCCAGCCCGATCGCCAGCACGCGCGGCGCCCATCTATCCAGTGTCTCGCCGTCCTCGAACAAACCCCGTTTGCCCGCCGCCATGCCGATCAGGAACAGCCCGAGGCTGGTCATTCCTTGCGTGAGCCAGGTGAGCAGCAGAAAGAGCGGCGCGTAGGACAGCTGGGTGTCCAGGGTGTCGGCGAAACCGCCGGTGTAGCCCTCGCGCATCGCGGGCAGGTCGATGAACTGGGCCAGCGCCTGGTACGGGTCGGCGCCGCCCCCCGGCACGAACGCCCACAGGCACCACAGCGCGTACAGCACGCCACCGGTGATCAGCGCGGTGCGCGGCCGCAGCTTGCGCAACAGGATCAGGACCAGGCACAGCATCGCGTACAGGGTCAGGATGTCGCCGATCCAGAGCAGAAAGACGTGCGCGAGCCCGATCGCCATGAGCGCCGCGCACCGCCGCAGCAGCCGCGCGTTGGCCGACGCGCCCGCCCGCTGCGCCGCCGCGATCTGCAAGGTGAACGAGTAGCCGAACAGGAACGCGAACAGCAGGTAGAACCGTCCGGCGAACAGCGCGTCCACGACGCCGGTGACCAGGTGGTCGACGGCGCCCTGGTAGTGCTCGCGCGGTCGGTCGCGGGTTCCGTCGAACGACCACAGCGCCGTGGCTACGGTGACGTTGGTGATCAGGATTCCGAACAGCGCGAAACCGCGCAGGATGTCGAGTTCCGCGATCCGCCGTCCGGTGGTCGCGGCGGGCAGCACGGATTCGGTGGCACCGGACATGTTTCGACGCTAGCGGCCGCACCGGCCCGAACGCGTCCTCCGTCGGAGCGATTCGCGAACCGGGCGAAGTCGGGGCGGTTCGCGACCTCCGGCGTATTGACCACGCGGGATCGGCGGGCGTCAGCCCAGATCCGCGACCTCCAGGTAGATCTGGCGTTCGACCGCGAGTTCGGCGAGGAAACCCTGCGCACCGCCTGCCGACGGGGTTGCGCGGAACGCCGCCACCGCGATCTCCCCGGTCCGCAGCCGCTGACCGTGGAACTCGCGCTGCCCCAGAATGATCGGCTGCGCGGTGTCGAAACCGCGCTCGTGCACGTCGTCGGACAGCGGCCTGCCGAGCATGTCGGTGACCGTGCCGGGGATCAGGCGCACGGCCACGATCTGATCGAAGCTTGGCCGCCGCGCGATCCGGTGCGCGAGATACAGCCGGCCGGGACGGCCGAAGCACAGGTGCGTCAGCAGCTCGTCATCGCCGTACGGCTGGAGTTCGGCGAAGTAGACGACATTGCGAACCGTGGCCACGACATCGCGTGCGACGATCGGCCCGCCGCGTTCCAGGTGCCCCCGGTACAGCGTGCCGCGCAGCTCGGTGCGCGGCCGATCGCCGTGCGGATCCAGCTCGGTGAGCGGGAAGAACTCGGGTTCGAAGGTGTGGAATCCCTCGTAACCGATCCTGCGGTCGGCGCCGAGCGCACGGCAACCGTGCTCGTCGAGGTCGACGGCGAGCAGCACCTGGAAATTGTGCCGCGCCTCGAACGTCGGCAGATACGAAAGGTAGCAGTCCACGCCCGTGCCGAACACCAGCATGGCGTGCGTGCCGGTGGCGCCCTCCGTGGCGCTCGATCGCTCGATCGCGTGGGTGTGTATGCCGAACATCGTTGGGGCTCCTCTCTCTCCAACCCCTATAGCTAGGGAGAGTGGCACCAAACCCGGTCACAGCCACGAGTGCCGGGCTACTCGATTCCTCGCGTTCCGGCTACTCGCCGGGGCCGATCCGTGCGCTGCGCGCTCGGGCCCTCGGTCACACTTCCGTTTACACTTGGATCATCGTCACGATACGCCCGAACGCAACACTTCAGTTATACGACTGAGTGACCCCGTCGAGCAGGTGCTCCATGGTCTCGAACGTCGGCGCGTCGACCACATCGATCAGATTCGCGGGCACCGGCACCTTGTTCTCCGCGGTGACCTGCGCGAACTGTGCCGCGTCTCCGGTGCGGAAGCCGTGTTCGGCGGCGAGCCGCTGCAACTCCGGATCGGTGGACAGCAGGCGGCCGAGCCGATCGCCGGATTCGTCCAGCGGCACCAGCGTGTGGGTGGACAGCACCGTCGGCGACGGGTAGGTCAGCACCATGTCCGGCTTCAGCTGTCCCTGCACGGCGGCCTCGACGAACTGGGCTTCGTAGATCATCACCAGCGGCGTCGGGCCCATCCCCGCGGTGAGGTACTCCTGGAACGGGCCCGCGCTCGAGTTCTCCGCGTAACCCTGGCCGGTGAACAGTCGCGAGACGATCGGCAGCACCCGCTTCTCGGCCTCCGCGCCCTGCACGACCGCGCGGTCGTTGGCCACGAACCCGGCGATGGCCAGGTACATCGCCGCGGAGTTGGAGGTCCGCGGGTCGGTGGTGGAGACCAGGATGTTCTTGCGCACCGGATAGGTGATGTTGTCGGGCAGGTGCGCCCACTCGGTGTTGCGGCCGACCAGCTCGAGGTAGCGGGCCATGTCGAAGGTCGGCACCGGACCCGGCCGGACCACGCCCGCCGCGGTGAGCAGGTCGGCGATCGGACGGAAGGTGGCGATCGCCATCGGCGAGGCGAACGGCGTGTACTTGGTGGCGACGTTGCGGGCGCGCTGGATCCGCTCGGCGGCGGGTGCGCTGGAGGGGAACGCGAAGCTGTGGTTCGCCAGGTCGATCGAGGCGATCTGGCGGGAACCGGCGGGCTCCACCTCGGCCTTCAGCCCGTGCCCGGCGAGGGCTTCGACGACGCGGGGGTCTTCGAAGAACGCCATCTTCTCCGAGCCGACGACGCCGTGCACGGTGGTCAGCGCCGGAGTCGACGCCGCGGACGGGGCGGGATCGGGCTGACGCATCACCAGCACGACGACCAGCAGTGCGACGACGGCCAGCGCGCCGCCGAGCAGCGCGAGCTTGCCGTTGCGCGGGAACTGGCGTAGCCGAGCGGTGAGATCC
Organism: Nocardia amikacinitolerans NBRC 108937; assembly: GCF_001612615.1. Taxonomy (GTDB): domain Bacteria; phylum Actinomycetota; class Actinomycetes; order Mycobacteriales; family Mycobacteriaceae; genus Nocardia; species Nocardia amikacinitolerans. The sequence goes on from NZ_BDAU01000001.1 coordinate 237,498, forward strand.
GGACGCTCGCTCGTCGCCGGGGCGACCGCGACGCGCTCGGTCGGGGCTTCCGCCGATTCGGGTTCGAGCTCTCTGCGCACGATCCGTTCGACGAGGATCGGCACGAACTCCCGCACGGGACGCCCGTCGAAACGTTGCCGAGCCGAGCCGATCGCGGTCTGGATCTGTTCGGCGGAGTGGGTCTCGGTGTAGTTCTCGACCAGGCTGTCGGTCAACCGGCGGATCGCTTGTTCTTCGCGGACGGTGTCGACAGCCACCAGCTCTCCTCGATGTGCTCGGTCGGATCTCGCGACAGCATTCAGGCACCTGCGCGCGCCGAAACCATACCGGCATTTCGGCGCCGCCGACACTCCGCGCAAACCCGGCGAGGCGGCAATTCGGCTGCGGGTGAAGGCATCTCGGCGGTGCGGCTCTGACCAGAAGTCCGACCGTTGCGGTGCAGGTCAACGGGTATGTCCTCGTCTCGCAAGTCTCTTGCGCACCCAATGATGTACCGCCACAGTGCATGCCATGCCGCGGTCACGGCAAACACAGAGTTCAACCCGACATCGGCTGCACGCCATCGAATGTTGTGCCGCGGTTCACCGACCGACCGCGGCGTGCACCCGGCCGTGATGCCCCTTCCCACACACCGTCTGTACGCCTCACATAGTCGGTGCCTATGCGAGGCGTACAGAACCTATGTGGGACAGGGCCGTATGCGTGGGGTCTGCGGATGGTGGGGTCACGCGCTCAGCTGCGTCGGTCGGCCGTCGCGGGTGGCTAGGGCTCGCCCACCATGGCGCGGATATCGGGCAGGTTGCCGATGCGTTGGGCGACGGTGCGGCCGGGGGCGTCGGTCTGCGGGGAGCCGGTCGCGCGCAGCAGTTCGCGCAGTCCCGCAGGGTCGCGTCGCCCGGACTCGGCGGTGATGCCCAGGTAGCAGGCGAGCGCGCCGACGACGATCGGTGACGCGCTCGAGGTGCCGCTGAATTCGTCGGTGTACCAGTAGTCTTCGTCGCCGCCGCCCTGCAGGTCGCCGTATCCGGTGGTGGTCACCTCGCGTCCCCAGCCTTGCGCGTCCACGCGGGAGCCGTAGTTGGAGAACGCCAATCGGGACCGGGCCGGGCCGTGGTCGCGGTCGTGCGTGCCTGGCGGCGGAGCGCCCGCGCCCACCAGCACCGCGCCGGAATCGGCGGCGCCGCCGCGGAAGGGGTTGCGCCACGTCTCCGGGAAACCGCTCGGGCGGGTGTCGTAGAGCGCGGCGTCGAGGTCCTCGCCGCCGTTGCCCGCCGCTTCCACCACGATGACGCCGCGTGCGGTGGCGTAGCGGATGGCGGCGAGGTCGTCGGGCCACCATTCGATGGCGATGTAGCCCAGCTGGTCGGGGCGGCCCTGGTAGTTGCGGCGCGGTCCGGGGCGGTGCAGTTCGATGAGGATGATGTCGCCGGGGTGCAACGCGTCGGCGGCGGTGCGGATCGCCGCGGCCGATCCGGGGCCGAACACCGAGACCGCCCGGATGGTGGCCTCGGGCGCGATGCCGGTGATGCCGAAAGCGTTGACGTCGCCGCTGATTTCCCCCGCGACCGCGGTGCCGTGGTTGCGCCAGCCTTCGTCGGCGGAGGGTTCGCCGCCGATGACGCCGCCCTGATTCTGGGTCAGGTCCTCGTGGGTGAACCGCCACGCGCCTTCGATGTCGATCACCCGCACGCCCGTTCCGCGCCCGCCGGGCCTGCTCCACGCCCAGCGCGCGTCGATACCGGTCGGCGCGGCATCCAGATATCCTTGCCTGCCTTGGAAATCCGGCGTCACCGCTGGGGCCGCGGCCATCGAAGCGGACACCGCGGACAGCGGCGCGATGGGCGGTTCCGCCGGTGGTTTGACGTAGGCGCCGGCCACCGCATCGTCATCCCGCAACTGTTCGGCAACCGCTTCGAGGTCGTCGGCGACGCCGAGCACGGCGAAGTAGTTCAGGTACTGCGCGCCGATCGATTCCTGGTCGGTGCCGCGCAACCGCCCCGGCAGCCGGTCGGCCGGACCGAAGATCGGGGACAGCCGGGCGCCGCCGGGCAGCGTCGCCTGCAGATGGGATCGCCCGGCGGCGCTGTCCCGCAAGGCGATCGGGCCGATGGGACGCGCCGCCCCATGGGTGACGACGATGAGTTCCGCGGGCGATCGCGTCGAACCCGGTACCGGTGGCCGTGCCGAACTACGCCGCTGATCCGTGGGTGCCATAAGAGACAGTGAACCGGTTGCGCGGGCGTCCCGCCAGTTCAGCTGCGTGGCATGGGCACTCGCGTCAGGCCGGGGACCCGCACCGTGGCGCCGCGACCGACGCCGGACAGTGCGATCTCGAGCCCGCCGAGCACCGCGAGGCACCCGCCGACGAGCACTCCGAGGGTGTCGAGTTCCTCGAGCGGCAGGACGAGCACGACGATGCCGATGATCATCGTGAACACCCCGAACAGTTCGTGCCGTCCGCTGTCGGAGAGCTGCTCGTCGTCCCAGGCCGCGACGGTGGCCTGGGTAATGCCGCGGATGGTCCAGCTCAGTCCGATCCACATGGCCAGCAGCAGCACGGAATTGCCTCCGCGCAGGCATGATACGGCCATCAGCACCGAGAGCAGTCCGCTGACGAACACCAGCGTCCGCAGCGGTAGCGCGAAGCGTGCGCCGACCGCGAGCCACAGCTGCGCGGCTCCGGAGGCCAGCAGATACAGGCCGAACAGCAGCTCCAGGGTCGGCACGGACTTCTCCGGCCAGACCGCGACAAGCACGCCGAGGGCGACGGAGCACACACCCACGACCAGAATCGCCTCCCGTCCCCCGCGGACCCGCGACTCCACACGCCCCTCACCATCGTTTCCGGGCATAGCTCCATGATATGACCGCAGAACACGGTTAGCCTGAAGTTTGCTATTTGTGGTTCAGCCTGCAACGACTTACCCGAATCAGCCGGTGAAGGACTCGGGGCCGAAACGTCCCCAGGCCACGAAGGCGGCCAGCGCGAGGTAGACGAAATTCAGTGCGACATATTTGTACTGGCCGTAGCGGGCGTGGGTGATCATCGCGCCGATCATCAGCAGGACCCAGCAGACGGCCGTCACCGGCACCAGCACCGGCGCGATGTCGAGCACAGCCGGCAAGATGAAGCCGGCCGCGGCCAGGATCTCCAGGGCTCCGAGAGTTCTGACGAAACCGGCGCTCGCGTGCTCGGTCCATCCCCCGCCGGACTTCCTGCCCAATTCGTCCAGCTTGGCTTTGGGCATGAACGCTTTGGTGGCGCCACCGAAGAGGGCCAGGGCGGCAAGCAGTCCGGTGACGATCCAGAGGGCGAGGTTCATTTGCTTCTCCTGAGGTGCACGCGACTCGGGCTCGTCCGGGATCCGGTCGAGCCGTTCGTCGTCGTCGGACTGCCGGATGCCGTTCGCGGGCATCACCGGTCGGCTTCCCGATGGTGTAACTGGTCGAGCATCAGACACCGCCGACCCTGGACGTGTGACACCCCCGCCGGCGTGACCTCCGCCACCGCATGGACCGCCCTTCCGGCCGAGCATCGACACGCCTGGCCATTGTGTGGCGATCATCGACGCACCAGACGTCTGGTCACCTGCGTCGGCGCGTCGGACGAGCTCGCGCAGCCCTTCGTCAGATCGGGCACCTGACCGACCGGCACGTCGAGGCACGTCGCCCCGAAGCCGAGTTCGAGACCCGCTGAGTCTGGGCTGAATTCCGGCGGAGTGCCAGTCACCCGGCGACAAGCTGGATCGCCACTCACGCCGCGAATTCCGTCAGGGGCTTTGGACCGGTTCCGTAGTGGCTCCGATGCGGGAGGCGGCGAGCAATTCGTCGAGTTGGCGTTCGGCGCGTTCGGCGCGGGCGAGGGTTTGGCTGCGGGCGTCGTCCAGGGCGGCGATCCGTTGGGCGGCCTCGGCGCGGGCCCGTTCCAGGGATGCGGCCGCTTCGGCGCGGTAGGCGGCGGCTTCGGCGGCGGCGGTGCGGCGCAGGTCGGCGAGTTCGGTTCGGGTGGCGTCGAGTTCGGCGCGCAGGCGGGTGAGTTCCTCGCGGGCCTCGGCGAGGGCTTGGGCGCGTTCGGCGGTGGCCTGTTCGGCGCGGTCGATGGCGCGGTCGGCGTCGGCGGCGCGTTGCACGGCGAGGTCTCGTTCGGCGCACGCCGCGGTGATCCGCTGGGCGGATTCCCTGCGCACCTGTTCGATCTCGGCGGCGGCTTTGCCTCGCGCCTTCTCCACGTCCTCGCTCGCCTGCTGACGCGCGCGTTCGACGTCGTCGACGGCTTCGCGGCGCACCGCGCGGATCTCGGCCTCGGCTTCGGTGCGCGCGGCGAAGACGTCGTCGGCGGCCTGCTTGGTGACCCGTTCGACCTCGCGGAGCGCGTCGTCGCGGGCGGCATTCGCCTCGGCGACCAGTGTTTCCGCCCGTTCGGCGGCAGCGGCGGCATCGTCGGCGGCCGACTCCGCGATCCGTCGCGCCTCCTCGGCCTCGCGCCGCGCCTGCTCGGCGGCGACCGTCGCGACCTCGGCCTCCGCGATGCGCCGGGCGGCGTCGGCTTGCACAGCCTGCACCTGTGCTTCGGCGATCGAGGGATCAGCAAGGGTGGAGAGTTCGACGACGGCCGCGTTGAGGTTGTTGCTCAGCTGTTCGGCCAGGCCACGGAACTGGGCGAGCAGCTCGTCGGCGCGCGCCCGCGCCGCGGTCACCGGACCCTGTGGCGTCACAGTGACGGAAGCGGCGGGAGCCTCCGACTCCTGTTGCAGCCGTTGCCTTTCCCGCCACGCCCGCCATCGCGTGTGGTCGGGGTGTTCGCAGTATTCCGACGGTCGCCCGGGGCCGCCGCCGCGCGTGATGGGCCGGGTGCATCCCGGATAGCTACAGGTGCTGGACACCGGAGAATCGTAGCGTTGTTTTCGTCGTGTCCAACGTATTCACACGAAACGAAATCCGTGTCGGCACAAGGGAAGACATCGGCCCAGTTCGGCTCGCTGACCGCCGATAAGTGAACATTATCGGCGGTCAGGATCTGCAACTCCCCCGGTCGACGCCAGATTCGATTCGTTTACGTTTGGTCGCAACAAACGCAACGTAACGGCTACGAAACCCTTTGAAAACTAGGACCGCTGGCACACACGTACCACTCCCGCCTGAGCGAGCTGCTGGATGGGCGAGGGTGCCCACGCACTCCCCTGTGCGGCGGCCCCGTCGATCGCAGGCGAGCCCAACAAGCCGAACCACCACTGTGATCTGCCTCATAAAGTGTCAGATTTTTCGTCGCTGCGGTGTCTTGTGATCGACCCACTCGGATCGAAGGAGACACCATGGGCAAGAACATCGAGGTAGTAGTGGTCGGCGGCGGATACGCCGGAGTGATGGCGGCCAATCGGGTGCGGCAGCGCGACGACGTGGCGGTGACCCTGATCAATCCGCGGCAGGTCTTCGTACCACGGCTGCGGCTGCACCAGCTGGTGGGTGGCACCCACGATGCGGTGGTCGACTACCAAGAGGTGCTCGCCGAGGGCGTCGAGCTGGTGGTCGACAACGCGACGCGCATCAACGCGACCGGGCGCACCGTGACCCTCGCCGAGGGCGGCAGCATCGGCTACGACTACCTGATCTACGCGGTAGGCAGCTTCACCGGCGGACCACGCGTGCCGGGTGCGGCCGAATTCGCTTATCCCGTCGCGACTTTGGAGGCCGCTCAACGGCTGCGGTCGGTGCTCTTCGACACGCCTGCGACGGCAACGGTGACGGTCGTCGGCGGCGGGCCGGTGGGTATCGAGACCGCCGCGGAACTCGCGGAACAAGGTCGCAGTGTCAGGCTGGTCTGCGGCGCTGTCGTCGGCCCGTACCTGCATCCCAGCGCGCGGCGCACAGCACGCAAATACCTCACCGAACTCGGCGTCGAGGTGATCGAAGGCCCGGATACGTCGGTCGCCGCGGTGGGATCGGGAACCGTGGAACTCCGCGACGGCCGCACCCTGGCGAGTGGGGTCACCATTTGGGCCGCGGGTTTCGATGTGCCCGATCTGGCCGAACGCAGCGGGTTGCGTACCGATGCCGCCGGGCGGCTGCTCACCGACGAAACGCTGACCAGCATCGACAGCGATCGCATCATCGCGGCGGGCGACGCGTCGGCGCCCTCGGACCTGCCGTTCCGGATGAGTGCCTACGTCGCAGGCTGCATGGGCGCCCACGCCGCCGACACGCTGCTGGCCAGGATCGCGGACGAGCAACCGGCACCGATCGACTTGGCATTCCAGGCCATGTGCTTCAGCTTCGGCCGCGGCGCCGGGATCTTCCAATTCCTCAACAAGGACGACACGGCGAAGCGGTTGTACTTCACCGGGTTCATGGGCCGCAAGCTCAAGGAATTCTCCTGCGCCGCCAGCGTCAAGCACCTGGTGACCGAAGCCAACAAGCCCGGCTCCCATCACTGGCCGAAGGACGGTGCACACCGCCCCGCCCTGCTGCGAGCCCGGAACGAGAACGTGACGACACCGAGCGCGTAGCCGCCGCTGCTCTCAGTGGCACGGTGTGCGGCAGTCGGCACCCCGACGGTTCGAGGGGTAGACATGACCGAGTGACTATCGAATCTCGAGTCCGCACGGCAGCCGGAGTCGTTCGTGGCAGGTGGGAGGACGGCGTCGCGGTATTCCGCGGAATCCCCTACGCCGCCCCACCATTCGGCCCACGACGATTCGCGGCACCCGTGGCGGCCGAGCGCTGGGATGGCGTTCATGACGCGGTAATGTTCGGTCCGGCGGTTCCCCAAGCGACGAACAGGGGTTCGGTGATGTCTTCGGTGTCCGGCCGCACCGAGGACGGTTCCGAGGACTGCCTGACCCTCAACGTCTGGTCCCCCGACCCCGGCGCCGCGCACCTACCGGTGATGGTGTGGATCCAGGGCGGCACGTACCTGGAAAACAACTGCGCCAACCCGCATTACGACGGTGCGAAGCTCGCCGCGTCCGGTGTGGTGTTGGTGAGCATGAACTATCGCGTCGGCGCAGAAGGTTTCGCCCACATCGCAGGAGCCCCGGACAACCGAGGCATTCTCGACCAAATCGCCGCGCTGCGGTGGGTCCGGGACAATATCGCCGTCTTCGGCGGCGATCCGGACAACGTCACCGTCTTCGGTCAGTCCGCCGGTGGCGCGTGTATCGCCGCGCTGCTCGTCATGCCGTCGGCGGCGGGACTGTTTCGTCGTGCGATCAGTCAGAGCATGCCGGGCACCTACTTCTCCGCACGGCTCGCCGCCGCGATCTCCACGACTATCGCCGCGCAACTCGGCGCCGAGGCCACCGTCGACGAGCTCGCCCGAATCCCGCCACGGGCACTGACCGACGCGACGGCGGCGGTGATCCGGAAGATGCCGGACTTCGTCGAATCGTGGGGCCCCATGGCGTTGACACCGACGCCGTTCTCCCCCGTCGTCGACGGCATCCTGCTCCCTGAGGCACCGTGGCGCGCACTCGCCCGCGGCGCCGCGCGTGACATCGACCTGCTCGTGGGGCACACCCGTGACGAATTCCGGCTCTACACTTCCCGTCCCGGCGGCGCGCCGACCGATGCGCGAATGACCGCAGCCTTCGACCATCTCGCGCCGACCGCGGACCGCGACTACCGCACCGCCTATCCCGACGCCACCCCGAGCCAACGGTATGAACTCCTCAACACCGACTGGCTGTTTCGCATGCCCAGCCTGCACCTCGCCGACGCCGCCCACGCCGGCGGCGGACCCGTGTGGCTCTACGAACTCCACTGGAGCTTCAACCGGGAGCAGGGCGCCTCGCACTGCCTCGACTTCCTGCTCGTGTTCGGCACACTCGGCGCCGACGAGGTGCGCGCCCACCGGTCCGCCCACCCGAACGCCGTGAAGGAGATCACCCACGTCTCCGCCGACATGCGCACCGACTGGGTGACCTTCGCGACCACCGGCGAACCCGGCTGGGCACCCTACGATCCGCACGCCCGAACCACCCGCGTCTACGACGCCACACCGACTACTCGGCCCTATCCCGAGCAACGCTCCCGACGCATCTGGTCCAGCCATGAGTTCGGCACCCTGGACCTGCGTACCGGGTAACCGCGTCAACAGACATCTCCGTATTCCGCTGCGGTGCACGCGATTTCGCACGCTTCGCCGATCGGACACACGGCCATGAGGGATGCTGCGAAGCGGCGATCGCGGGGTCGCGAGGAGCGGACCGGCGACGACTCCGCGACGGATGTACTGGTCGCGCGGTCGACCGAGGTCTGCGCACCCGCCAGTTCGGCCGCGCACGCTGCGCGCGAGTTCGCCGCGATCATCCAGGATGCAGCGCGCGAGCTGACCTCGATTCCCGAACAGCCCTGCGGCGCAGTCTGTTCGACGTAGGGTGCGCACGAATGCGATTGCGGGTTCGGCTCCGCGCGCCTCTCGGCTATTGGCTATTGGCTATTGGCTATTGGCTATTGGCGCGAGCAACGCAATGGCGGCGAGCCGTGTCGCAGGGCTACGACGGGTGGTCAGCGGTTCGCCGGCGCGACAAGGGAGCGCGTGCCCATGACCACCTCGGTCGCGGCGGCCAGGTCGAAGTGGAGTTCGAGGTCCGGCGCCTCGGCGGGGCCGTCGTGGTGGCTGATGCCCGCGCTGGTCACCACGTAGTGGAAGGTGGTCTCGCCGATGTGGACGGTGACGACTCCTTCGGCGATCAGCTCGGCGACGGCGCGTCCCAGCGGCAGGGCGAACCAGTGCGCGCGCACGGCGTCGGTGGCGCCACGTTCACCGAGCAGCGGTGCGCCCCAAGCAGAGAGCGCGGCGAGTACGGGGCGCAGGCCGCGGCCGGACTCGGTGAGTTCGTAGACGGCGGTGGCCGCGCGGGGGCCGACGCGGCGGCGGGTGAGGATGCCGTCGCGCTCGAGGTCCTTGAGCCGGGCGGCCAGCACGTCGGTGCTGATCCCGGGCAGGTCCGCGAACAGATCGCTGTAGCGGCGCGGGCCCGAGGACAGTTCGCGGACCACCAGCAGACTCCACCGGTCGCCCACGACGTCGAGTGCGCGGCTCACGGCGCAGAAGTGGTCATAGCTTCGGCGTGGCACCATCCCACTGTAACGAATCACTTGGAAAATCCAAGTGCATACTTGGAAAAACCAAGTAGAGTGTGCGGCAATCGCACTGAAAGGGATGTTCATGCAGGTCAAGCAGTCGAGCAAGCTCTCTGGCGTGTCGTACGAGATCCGCGGCCCGGTGGCCGAGCACGCCGCGCGGCTGGAAGCCGAGGGCCATCACGTCGTGAAGCTCAACACCGGCAACCCGCTGCCGTTCGGTTTCGAGGCGCCCGCCGAACTCCTGCAGGACATCGTCCGCACGCTGCCCGCCTCGAGCGGCTACTCCGCCTCCAAGGGTTTGCTTTCGGCGCGGCGCGCGGTGGTGCAGTACTACCAGACCCTCGGTGTCGACGACGTCGATGTCGAGGAGGTGTTCCTCGGCAACGGCGTCTCCGAACTGATCATGATGGCACTGACGGCGTTGCTGGAGAACGGCGACGAGGTGCTCGTTCCCGCGCCGGACTTCCCGCTGTGGACGGCGGCGACCACGCTCAACGGCGGGCGTCCGGTGCACTACGTCTGCGACGAGTCCGCCGACTGGTTCCCCGACGTGGACGACATCGCCGCCAAGGTCACCGACCGCACCCGGGCGATCGTGATCATCAACCCGAACAACCCGACCGGCGCGGTCTATTCGCCGGAGGTGCTGCGCGAGATCCTCGAGATCGCCCGCCGCCACAATCTGGTGGTCTTCTCCGACGAGATCTACGACAAGATCCACTACGACGAGTTGACCCACACCGCGACCGCCGCGCTGGCCCCCGACCTGCTGTGCCTGACGTTCTCGGGCCTGTCCAAGGCGTATCGGGCCGCCGGATTCCGGTCCGGCTGGCTGGTGGTGTCGGGTCCCACCCACCACGCGGAGAACTACCTGGAGGGTTTGACGATGCTGGCCGGGCTGCGCCTGTGCGCGAATGTGCCCGCGCAGCAAGCGATTCAGGCCGCGCTCGGCGGACACCAGAGCATCAACGATCTCGTCCTGCCCGGCGGACGGCTGCGCGAGCAACGCGACCGCGCCTGGGAAGCGCTCAACGCGATTCCCGGCGTCTCCTGCGTCAAGCCCAAGGGCGCGATCTACGCGTTCCCGCGCATCGACCTGGACATGTATCCGATCCACAACGACGAAAAATTCGTGCTGGATCTGCTACTCCAGGAGAAGTTGCACATCGTGCAGGGCACCGGGTTCAACTGGCACCGGCCCGATCACTTCCGCATCGTCACCCTGCCGCACGCCGACGACCTCGAAGCGATCATCGAACGCATCGGGCGATTCCTGGCGACTTATCGGCAGTGATCGCCGGGGGCGCCAAGGCGCCTGGGTCAGCTTCGCGCGGCGATGAATCGTTCGGCGAAGCGCGACAGTTCGTCGAGTTGTTCGGCGGGGTCCGGTGCGGTGGCGCTGATGACCACCCGGGTGACGCCCTGTGCGGCGAAGGCGGCGAGGCGTTCGTCGGTCATGTCGATGCCGCTCCACCGGGTGTATTCGAGTGCGTCGGGGTCGCGTCCGGCTTCTTCGGCGGTCGAGCGTGCGAGCTCCCATTGCGTCATGCGTTCCTGTGGGACCAGCGCGCCACCGGCGAAGTAGCCGTCGCCGCGCAGGCCCACCCGGCGGGCGGCCGCCTTGCTCGATCCGCCGACGTGGATGGGAAGGGTCGTCGCCTGGTAGGGCTTGGGGTACTGCACGAGGTTGTCGAAGGTGAAGAACTCTCCGTGGAAGCTGACGCCCTCTTCACCGCCCGCCCACAGCAGACGCAACACGTCGATCGCTTCGTCGGCGCGTCGCCCGCGGGCGCGGTAGTCGACGCCCGTCGCCGCGGCCTCCTCGGGTACGACACCCAATCCCACTGTCAGCAAACGCATTCGGCCTTTGGACAGCACGTCGATGGTCGCCAGCTGCTTGGCGAGCACCACCGGATGCCGGTAGGGCAGCAGCAGCACACCGGTGCCGAGCAGCAGCCGATCGGTCGCCGCGGCGACGTAGGCGAGGGTGTCGAGCGGGTCGAGGAACGGCAGCGTCGGCGGGACCTCGACGTCGTGCAGTCGCGCGCCGGGAAACAGCACCAGGTGTTCGGGCAGGTAGAGGCCCTCGAATCCACATGCCTCCGCGTGGCGGGCGTAGGCGACGATCCGATCCGGATCGGTCCCGAAGTGGGCGCTGCTGTAACTGACGGCGAACTTCATACCCGTTCCCTTCCGGCCCGAAATCCGTTCGGGCGGCTGCGCGGTTGTCCGCGTGGACAGAACCTCTGATCGCGCCCGACAATTCCCGGGGCCGGCGTTCGCCGAATGCTTTGCGCCACGATGCATCGGGTGTGTCACGGAGCCGGTCGCAGCGCATAGGCTGGAACGATGAATTTCGGTCGGCGGCAGTCTGTTCTGCGTGGTGGCGCGTGAACGAGGACAGTGTCGTCGCGCTGCCGGAGGTGGTGCGCAGCGAGTTGCGGCGCGGTGTGCGCAGCGTGCTCGTCGACGCGGCGGCGTTGCGGTTGGTGCGCGAACGTTTCGACGACGTCCAAGCCGGTTCGCTGCGCCGTTACCTGGAGGCGTCGCAGTCGGAGAACACCGTGCGCGCCTACCGCACCGACTGGATCTCGTGGGCCGGATGGTGTGCGACCGAGGGGCGCCAGGCACTTCCGGCCGACGCGCTCGATGTCGCGGTCTATTTGGCGGCCGCCGCCGACGCGCGACGCCCGAACGGCGAGTGGGCCTTCGGTCCGGCCACGCTGGAGCGCAAGTCGGCCGCGATCGCCGCGGTGCACGCCGCCAACGGGCTGCCCTCCCCCACCCGCTCCGACGTGGTTCGCCTGACACTGCGTGGCATTCGGCGCACCCGGCGCACCCCGCCGTCGCGCAAGCGTCCGATCCTGCTGCACACCCTCGATCAGTTGCTCGCCGGTCTGCCCGAGCCCGGCTGGCCTACCGAACCCGCCCGCCGCCGCGACGCGCTGGCCTTGCTGATCGGATTCGCGGGCGCGTTGCGCCGCAGCGAACTGGCCGGATTGTGTGTTGCCGATGTCCGGGTGAGCGTGGATCACGTGACCGGTGAACCGGTCCTGCTCGTGCACCTGCCGACCACCAAGACCGATCCGACCGGCGCCGCCGAACAGCGCGTCGCCCTGCCGCGCGGGCAACGCCCGCACACCTGCCCGGTCTGCGCCTACGCCGCCTGGGTCCGGCTCCTCGAAATCCACACGGCCGCAGGCCCACTCGCCTTGCGCGACCATTGCGCCGCACCCGCACCGGACACCGCCGTCCACCGCTGCCACAGCTTCACCGGCACTCCCCTCGCCCAGCGCCCCGATCTACCGTTGTTTCCCACCATCACCCGCCATGGCGGCATCGGCGACCGCCCGATGTCGGGTCGGGCCGTCGCCGAACTGGTGAAACGCTATGCCGCCCGCGCCGGTCTCGACCCGAACCTCTTCTCCGGACACTCCTTACGCGCGGGTTTCGCCACCCAGGCCGCCCTCGGCGGCGCCAGCGACCGCGAAATCATGCGCCAGGGACGCTGGTCCAACCCACGCACCGTGCACGGCTACATCCGCACGGCAAACCCGTTGGAAGACAACGCCGTAACCAAACTCGGTCTGTGAGTGTCGGCCCCGAACGCGCGCAATGTCGGCCGGTTGGGAGCGTCCGTATCGTACGCCTTCGGGCTACGTCGCCGGGAAGCCCCGCGTCTGGACCTGACGTCGGTGGCTGATGAACGAAAGAACTGGAAGTGGCTTAGGCGAAGGTGAGAGCGTGGTCCCATGAACACGATCAATGACGTCATCGCTCTGGCCGTCACCCACGGCCCGCGCCTGTCCGCGCAGGACGCCACCGTGAACGAGGCGGGCCTGGACTACCGCGTCGTCATGGCCTCCGACGCGACCGGCCAGAGGTGGGTGCTGCGGGTACCGCGTCGCGCCGATGTCTCCGAGGGCATGGCCGCCGAGGCGCGCGTTCTCGACCTGGTCGCCCCCGTCCTGGCCGAGGATGGCGTCGCGGTTCCCGACTGGCAGGTCCGCTCTCCCGAGCTGATCGCCTACCCGGCGCTGCCCGGCGCACCGGGCCTGACCCTGACCGACGCCGGGGAGCCCACCTGGCACATGGACCCTGCCAGCCCGGACTACGCCGATCGCCTGGGGCGCCTGCTGGCCCGTCTGCACTCCATCACCCCGGAGCAGGCCGAAGCCGCGGGCGTCGAGGTCCGTACCTCGGATCGGGTACGTCAGGCGTGGCGGGACGACATCGCCCGCGTGAGCGAGGCGTTCACTGTCTCACCCGCCCTGACCGAGGCGTGGCAGGCATGGCTCGAAGACGAAACCTGCTGGCCCGAGCGGACTGTGCTGACCCACGGCGAGATCTACCCCGCGCACGTGCTGTTCGACGAGGCGGGCGCGATCACCGGAGTCCTGGACTGGAGCACCGCTCGCGTGGACGATCCCGCCCGTGACCTGTCCGCCCAGTACGGCGCCGCGGGCGAGGAGATGTTGCAGGTCACCCTCGCCGCGTACGAGCAGGCGGGCGGGCACGTCCACCCTGGCCTGGCGGCCCAGGCGGCGCACCTGTGGGACGCCTCCCCGATCGGGTACGCCCTGTACGCGCTGACCACCGGCGCCGAGATCGACCTGGCCACCGCGGCGGCGATGCTGAATCCCGATGCTGGGGCGCGCCGCGATTAATTCCCTCGCGCCCGCTCGGTGCCTACTCGTAGACTCTCGGCCGTGTCTTTCTGTATGAAGCCCTGGTTCCGCCGCTGACGGCGGCCGAACCCGACTGATCTCGCCCGCCGTCCTGGCCTTGTGCTGGGCGGCCTCGCGTGCTGCCCGGCTCCATGACGAGCTGAGAGAACACGCATGCTTCGTACTACTTCCCCTGTTTCTGTCCTGCCTCGAGATCTTCCTGCCGGCGCTGCTGCGCATGTGCGCGCCGAGGGCGTCGTGGTCCGTCTGGGAGAGCGCATGGTCCTGTCCGGCGCCGACGTGACGGTCTCGGCCGGTTCTCGCCTGGCCATCGTCGGCGAGAACGGACGGGGCAAGACGACACTGCTGCACGTGCTGGCAGGCACTCTGACGCCCGACGCGGGCACGGTCTCGCGCACCGGGACCCGCACGCTGGTCGAGCAGACCCTGCATGTCGCGGACGAGCGCACCGTCGGTGATCTGGTCGAGGAAGCCGTCGGGGACTCCCTGACCGCCCTGGACCTGCTCGAGAGCGCCACAGAGGCCCTTGCCCAGGGCAAGCCCGGTGCAGCGGACGCGTACGCCCAGGCGTTGGAGGCCGCCACCGCGCTGGATGCCTGGGACGCCGAGCGGCGCGTCGACGTCGCCCTGGAAGGTCTGGGGGCCTGCACCGACCGCGGCCGGCGCCTGGCGACCTTGTCGGTCGGGCAGCGCTACCGGGTGCGCCTTGCGGTCGTGCTCGGCTCGAGCACCGATCTGCTCCTGCTGGACGAGCCAACCAATCACTTGGACGCCGCCGCCCTGGACTTCCTGGCACGCAGGCTGCGTGAGCACCCCGGAGGTGTGGCCGTGGTCAGCCACGACCGAGCGCTACTGCGCGAGGTCGCCACGGCTTTCCTGGACCTGGACCCGAGTCGGGACGGTCTGCCTCGCCTGTACACGGGCGGCTACGACGGCTGGGTCGAGGGCCGTCGCCGTGAGCGGGAGCGGTGGGAGCAGGAGCACGCCGCCCAGCAGGCCGAGCACGCCCAGCTGACCAGGACCGCCGAGGAGGCTCGCGGGCGCCTGCAGACGGGCTGGCGCCCGGACAAAGGCACCGGCAAGCACCAGCGCGCCACCCGCGCCGCCGGGGTCGTCCAGGCCTTCAACCGGCGCGTGGAAGACCTCGAGCGGCACCGCATCACCGTGCCCGAGCCGCCCCGGAGCCTGTCGTGGCCCGACCTGCGAACCCGGGCCGGACGTCCGGTCCTGCACGGGCAGGACCTCACTGTCTCCGGACGGCTGTGCCAGCCGGTCGAGGTGAGGATCAACGGTGGCGACCGACTGCTGCTGACCGGCCCGAACGGGGCGGGCAAGTCCACCCTCTTGGGCGTGCTGGCCGGGCAGGTGCGACTCACCGGGGGCACCCTGCGGATCCACCACGACGCGCGGGTGGTCCTGCTGTCGCAGGAGGTTCCCGCCTGGAACCCGGAGCACACCGCCTACCGGGCCTACCAGGCGCACGTGGACCGGCTCCAGTCCCGAGGCATGAAGGGGTATGCGCCCTCGCTCAGCAGGCTGGGCCTGCTGGACGCGACCGCGCTGCACACCCCGGTGACACGCATGTCCCAAGGCCAGCAGCGGCGCCTGCACCTCGCGATGTGCTTGGCCGAGCAGCCCGACCTGATCATGCTCGACGAGCTCACCAACCACCTGTCCGCCTCCTTGGTCGACGAGCTCACCCAGGCACCGAACTCCACGGCATGCGCAGTCGTCGTCGCCACCCACGACCGGCAGATGCTCACCGACCTAGCCGGCTGGCCCCGCCTGGAGCTGGCCGGGTCGGAGCAGAAGTGAACGCTCCTGCCCAGGCGCCCTTGTCATTCGATGGAGGGTCAGCAAGCTGGTGACCTCGGCGTGGGCACGTCTCCGTAATTTCCGGGCCGGCGCCGATCTCACCGCACGTCGCCATGACCGGTAGCCGGTCGAAAAGTCTGCGGCCGAAGCGGAACACGGTAGCGGTTGTGAGATCTATCCCGTTGTGCGAAACAGCATTTCATGGCCTGCGCCAATCGAGTCGACTGCCGACACCGCAACCTGGGATATGCCAAAACGAGTGCGTTGATTTGCGCTGTAGGTCACCCGTTCTAATTTCCCGTTTGCGCGAAGCGGCATTTTATGTCCGCTGCGGCGGAGCAATAGCGTCGAATTCATGGAGTGGAGTTTTCGGTCGGCCGAAGAGCTCGCGGCCGCATTGCGTGCCGGTGACGTGACCTCGGTGGAACTGACCGACGAAGCGATCGCCCGTATCGAGCGCGACGACAAGGTGATCAACGCGATCTGTGTGCGGACCTTCGACCGTGCGCGGGCCGCCGCACACCGTGCCGACCAGGCGCGCGCCCGCGGCGAGGACCGGCCGCTGCTCGGCATACCGGTGACGGTCAAAGAGTCCTACGACATCGCCGGGCTGCCCACGACCTGGGGCATGCCGATGCATCGGAACCATGTGCCTGCCGAGGACGCGCTACAGGTGTCGCGGCTCGAGGCCGCGGGCGCGGTTGTGCTCGGTAAGACGAATGTGCCGTTGATGCTGCGAGATATCCAGAGCTTCAACGAGATCTACGGCACCACCACCAATCCGTGGGATCACAGCCGCACGTCGGGTGGTTCCTCCGGCGGATCGGCGGCGGCCCTTGCGGCCGGGTTCGGCGCGCTGTCCATCGGCTCCGACCTCGCCGGTTCGCTGCGCACTCCCGCGCATTTCTGCGGTGTCTACGCGCACAAGCCGACACTCGGGCTGGCGCCGACCCGCGGCATGGTCGCGCCACCCGCGCCGGCCTTGCCGATCGATCTCGACCTCGCCGTCGTCGGCCCGATGGCGCGCACCGCCCGCGACCTCGCGCTGCTGCTCGACGTGATGGCCGGACCGGACCCGCTGACCCACGGCGTCGCCTACGACGTCGCACTGCCGCCCGCGCGCCATGAGCGGCTGTCCGATTTCCGGGTTCTGATCATCGAGGACCATCCGCTCATTCCGACCGGATCGGCGGTGCGGGCGGGTGTGAACCGGGTCGCCGAGGCGCTCGTCGACGAGGGCGCCCGCGTCGAACGGCGCAGTCCGCTGCTGCCCGATCCGGCCGAAGCGGCGACGATCTACATGCTGCTGATGCTGTCGAACGCCGCCGCAGGTCTTTCCGTCGACGTCTACGAACAGCTACGGACCCGCGCCGCCGCCCTGAGCGCGGAGGACCGGAGTCTCGACGCGGCGCGGCTGCGCGGCATGGTGCTCAGCCACCGCGACTGGGTCGAGGCGAACAGCCGCCGCGAACTCCACCGCCACCGCTGGCGGCAGCTCTTCGGCGAGTTCGATGCCGTGGTGTGCCCCATCACGCCCACTCCCGCCTTCCCGCACGATCACAACGGAGGTCTGGAGGACCGGCACATCGACATCGACGGCGTCGAGTACCCGTACTTCGACCAGCTCGTCTGGGCCGGTGTGGCGACCATGCCCGGCCTGCCCGCCACCGCCATACCGGCGGGCCGCTCACCCGAGGGCCTGCCGGTAGGAGTGCAGCTCATCGGTCCGATGTTCGAGGACCGCACCCCGCTACGACTGGCCGAACTGCTCGAACAGAAGATCGGCGGCTTCCAGGCACCGTAGCGCGCACCGAATCAGATCGGTGCGTGGGCGCCGCCGCCAGTCCTGCGCACTCGAATTCAGGAGGCCACTCTGGAAAGCGACTGCCAGGGTGGCCGATTCGACCGGACCGCTAATTGCGCATTTCGCTGCGTTGCCCGGTGAGATCGGAGAGCAGATCTTCGGCGAAATTAGCGTTGTGGTGACGACCGTAAGGTGTATTCGATTCCATCAGTTCGACAGTGAGACTGCGAGCCAAGGTCTCGAACTCCGTAGTGCTGATGGGTCCGCGAAGTTCGGCGACATCACTCACAAGATCGAATTGCCACGTCCAAACGGTCCGTCGGTACTCTGACGACGGCCCTCCGGTGACGTTCTCGCCGACAAAGGTCAGGGCCGAGGCAGGCCGGTCGGACGGCGGCGCGATATTGCAGGCGACAGCGATGCGAACCGCACCGTCGGGCCCGATCACCTCGCGAACATACAAGACCTCTTGTGGGCCACAGCTTACGGTTAGTAGCCTGCGGTTTCCCTTGGTCCGATTAGTGATAGGGAGGGCACAGACGCTCCAACGATTCTTCTGGGTGGCCCGCGGGTCGGCGATGCACTCGCGGACGTATCGGCCGACCAGGCTTCGGATCATCGGGTAGGCGGGGTGCCGGGAGAGCTCGTCGAATCGGCGTGCTGAGGGCATCGATTCGTCTCCTCGCTCCATGGCATTCCCACCTCGACGGAGAGAGACTATCACGCAGAGTTACGACCCAAGACTCAAACATGTTGCCTGCCAATCCATTCGAATCTTTCGCGCACTATCGCTCCGGGGTCGCCCGACCTGATCAGCCCCTCGCAATGTGGTAGGCGCCGCATACGCACCGGTAATGGATGGACTTCAGTTTCCGCTGGGTGAACTGCCGGGCCGCGTAGATGGCGGAGCCAGGAGCGGCGAATCCGCGTTTGCTGGGTGTCGGGCAAATGAGTACCGGTCGCCCGCGATCTCGGAGTCGCTTCCGTTCTCGCCGCCGCCGACAACGCTTGTCGCAGTAGGCGCGCTCGGAATCCGTGAGCGTGTTGCCGCACCACTGACAGTGCGGGTTCTCCGTGGACACCAGATGCCATGCGCCGCAGACGCATCGGCGTGGCACAAGTCCGGTATCAGCGCGGTCGTTGAGAGCTGCGCCGCGGTCGGGATAGGCGGTGCGCCGCCGAACCGGGCAGGGCCCGTTCTCAGCTTGTCGGCGCCATTGGCGCCGGTTCTGCGTCTTGTGGCTCGGGCGGCAGAATCGGGCACCGGGGTTGTCGAGCGGGCACCCGCACCATCGGCAGTAGGAGGCGGCTGAACAGCGGCGTTCCATCGCAGCAGCGTAACGCTGCACCGCCTGCTGGTCTGCCGCGATGGGGGATGATGGGCGCCATGGATATCGAGTCGGTCCGCGTCGATCGGCTCGGCCCTGACGATTGGCGCCGCTTCCGCCGTATCCGGCTACTGGCCCTGGCCGAGGCCCCCTACGCCTTCGGCTCCACCCTTGCCTCGGCGCAAGCCCGCACCGATCGAGATTGGCGCGAACTGCTCGCCGCCCGCACCCAATTCCTCGCCACCGCAGGCGATCACGATCTCGGCACTATTGGCGCGGTCTCGGAAAGCAATGCCGCACATCTGATCTCGATGTGGGTGGACCCGGAGGCACGCGGCACCGGCGTGGCCGATCTCCTCGTCCGCGCGGTCGTCGACTGGGCCATCGCTACCGGCCACCGCGGCATCCACCTGGAGGTCTCCGACGGCAACACCACCGCTGAACGCCTCTACTCCCGCCACGGTTTCCGCCGCACCGGCGTAGCAGGCGCTATCTCTCCCGATGACCCGCGCCTGGAATTCGAAATGCGGCTGACGCTACCGAGGAACCCGTACCGCACTACCGCGTGAACCGTGCCCTACGTGGGCGATTCCGGTCCGTGGGGTCGCCCCTCGGGGCCTGACTCGTTCAGCCGATCCTCGTAGACCGTCGCGAGGTCCCGCAGTGCTGTGGCGCAGTCCCCGCTGAAGCTCGAACCGTGCATGATCGCCAGCGTGGTCGGTCGCAGCTGCGCCAGCCTGTGCAGAGCGGTAGGCACGGCAGGTCCGAGCGAGGTCGCGTGGAAGACGTCCTCGGCGACCGTGGCCGGTTCCACCAGGTCGGTGTCGGTCAAGGCAGGACCGTTGCCCAGTTGTGTCATCAAGTCACCGCAGAACAGCACACCGGTGGTCTGCTCGTAAAGCACCCGCGCCTCCCAATTGTGCGGTGCGTGCGGTGTGTCGAGATGCTGTACCCGCCGGTTGCCCAGGTCGATCACCTCGCCCCGCATTCATCGGCCTCCACGTGACCGAAGGTGATCCAGCGCAGCTGCTCGACCGGCCGGATCCGCGCGATCGCAGCGGACACCACGGGAAAAGCGCCCGCATACCGGTGTGGAACAGCAGCGGTTCGTCGGCGTCGACGAAGAACTGATTGAAGGTGAACCCGGTCGGTCCGATCTCCGGCATGTAGGTGGAGATGCGATAGACACCGTCGGCGATTTCGTCGGTGTGGGTTTGCATGACTCGATCCCGTGCTAGTGCCGACCCCCGCGCAAAACCATCAGCAACCTCGCAGTTTACTCGGGACACCACTGCGGCACCGGCAGCTCACGGCAAGGGCATTGGGCCGGTTTCGCGATCGAGCGCGCGAGAATAGGGTTTCATCGGTATCCCGAGCATGAAATCACCAGCGCGATTCGGACGACGATTCGGTCCTGCGGCCGCGAGGTCGGTGGGCTCCTTCCGAGAGAAGTGAGGTGAGCGAGGTGGCGGATGCCGATGTGCCCGCGCGTAGCGGTGCGAGTTCGGTGGAGCTCGGGGGTTACCGGCAGGAGCTGAAACGGACGTTGGGTCCGTTTCAGGTGTTCGCTATCTCGTTCGCGTTCATCTCGGTGGCGGTCGGCATCTTCGCGACCTACGACGACGTGCTGCTGAACGCGGGGCCGGTGG
Organism: Nocardia amikacinitolerans NBRC 108937; assembly: GCF_001612615.1. Lineage (GTDB taxonomy): Bacteria > Actinomycetota > Actinomycetes > Mycobacteriales > Mycobacteriaceae > Nocardia > Nocardia amikacinitolerans. The sequence goes on from NZ_BDAU01000001.1 coordinate 257,866, forward strand.
GGATCTGGTTGTGGATCGCGGCCGCGGTCGGGCAGGCGCTGGTGGCGTTGGTGGTGGCGCAATTCGCCGCGCGGATACCGCTCAGCGGTTCGTCCTACCAGTGGGCCTCGCGGCTGGCCAACCCGAAGATCGGGTGGGGGTTCGGTTGGCTGACCTTCTGTTATCTGGCGGTCGCCGTGGTGGCGGTGGACAACGCGCTGGCCAGCCAGGCGTTCATGCCGCTGCTCGGTATGCGGCCGGATGAGGGCACTGCTCGACTGATCACGCTCGCGGTGCTGCTCGTCCAGGCGGTGCTGGCGATCGCTTCGACGCGCATCGTCAGCATGATCAACGCGACCGCGGTGGGCTTGGAACTGGTGCTCGTCGTTGTGGTGGCGATCGCGCTGGTCGTCGCCGTGGCGGTCACCGGCGACGGCACGACCGACAACCTGACCTCGCGCGGGGTCACCGAGAACGCCCCCGACTATTTCGCGGTCGGCGGTGGCCTGATGATCGCGATGATCATGGGTCTTGGCACCCTCGTCCGTTTCGACGCGGCGGCGAATCTGGCCGAGGAAGCCAAGGATCCCTATCGCAGCGTTCCGCGCGCGATCGTGGGGTCGGTCGTGGCGGCGGGGGTGCTTGGCCTGCTGTTCGTGATCGCACTCACCGTCGCGATCGATGACATCCCGAGAGTCAGCGCCAGCGGTTCGCCGGTCGCGGCGATCATGCGCGATCAGCTGGGGCCGGTGATGGAGCGGGTTCTGCTGGTCGCCATCACCTTCGCGTTCTTCGGCGCCGGGATGGTGGTGATGGCCGCGTGCTCGCGCCTGGTTTTCGCGATGTCGCGCGACGCCCGATTTCCCGCGCACCGGCTGATGCGACGGGTCGACCCGCGCACGCGTACGCCGGTCCCGGCGACAATCCTGATCTTCTGCCTGGGTGTCGTCCTGATGGTCGCGCTGCCTGGCGACGCGCTGCTCGAGCTGATCACCGCGTCGACGATCCTGCCCGCCCTCATCTACGGCGCGACGATCGTCCTCTATCTGACGGTGCGCAAACGATTGGACCGCAAGAAGGGCGCGTTCGACCTCGGGCGCTTCGAGCTGCCCGTCGCGATCGCCGCGCTGCTGTGGTCGGCCGTCGCGCTGATCGTGCTGGTGACGCCCGAGGACGCGGTGGTGCCGGTGTTGATCGTGGTCGGTTTGCTCGTCACCGGCGGGCTTTTCTTCCTCGCCCTGCTGATCTTCGACCGTGAAGCGCTCGAGACCGAGCCCGGCGACGTGAGCGTCTTCGAACACTGACCGAATCAGCCTGTTGCCGAGCCGATCGACTGCCGGTGGCGATCAACGGCCTTGGCCGAGAACCATCTCCGCCATTCGCCCGCCTGATTGCCTTGTGGCGCAGCGCCTTCGCGAGCGGTTCAGCGGAAGATCTGCGCGAAGTGTTTCGTCAGGTCCTCCGGGGTGGGGTCGTGTTCGGCGAAGCCGAGGTAACCGTCGGGCCGAATGACGTAGGCGGCCAATCCTTTTGCGCCGTAGGCGCGGGCGAAGCCGCCGTCACGGTCGCGGATGACCGGTAGCGTCGAGGCTTCGGGATCGGCGGTGGGGGTGGTGATCAGGTAGAGGTCGACTTTTCCGTGGGTGGCGCGGCGTGCGGCGTCGGTGAGGGCGCACACGGTGGTGGGCGACTCGGGGCCCGCGGTGTCGTCGAGGTAGAGCAGCACGGTGTGGTCGGTTCGGCCGAGCAGGGAGAACAGGCGTATCGGGTAGGCGACGGCGTCTCGGGTGAGGCCGTCCGCGTCGGGGGCGCGGTGTCCGGGGCGCGGGCCGGGCTGGTCGTCGGGAGGGTGGCTGGTCAGCGGACTGCCGGAGTAGTCGATCAGCAGTTGGGCTTCCCTGCGGAGGACGTGATCCGGGTCGGTCTCCCCCGCGCCGATGCCTTCGCGCGCGCTGCGCACGGTGCGGCCGACCACTTCCTCGCCAACCGGTCTTCGTTCGGCGTCGTAGCTGTCGAGCAGGTCCGCGGACCCGACCCCGCCGAGGGTCAGTGCCAGTTTCCAGGCGAGGTTGTGCGCGTCCTGGATGCCGGTGTTCATGCCCTGCGCACCCGTGGGCGGATGGATGTGGGCGGCGTCTCCGGCGACGAAAACCCTTCCGCGTGAATAGGAATCGACGATGCGGTGGCTGATGCGGAACACCGACGACCAGCGCAGGCTCGACGCGGTGACCGGTTCGGGCGCCAGCCGGTCGAGCACGGCTTGGATGTGGTGCAGCTCGGGTGCGTGCGCGCCTTCGAAGCCGTGCTCGACGGCCGCACCGGTCCGCGGCGCGGTCGCGAGTTCCTCGGGCACCAGCATCGACACTCGGTACCGGCGTTGGCCGGGCAGCGGGACGCACACCAGCAGATCGTCGGTGACGCCGTCGGTCCGGTGCATCGATCGGATGCCGTACCCGCGCGGCATCGACCAGTCCAGTTCGACATCGCCGAGCATGTATTCCTCGGCGAACGCCGCGCCTTCGAAGGCGAGCCCCAGCCCTTTGCGCACGACGCTGTGCGCGCCGTCGCAACCGATCAGATACTGCGCCTGCACCCGGCGCTCACCCTTCTCGTCGGTGAGCACCATGTGCACGCCGGAATCGTCCTGCTCGAAATGGGTGAGCGTGGTGCCGCGTTCGATGCGCGTTCCGGTGGTCGCCAGACGTTTGCGCAGAATCCGTTCGGTCTCGTATTGCGGCAGCCCGACGAATCGGTACGGAATGTCGGCGGGCAGCGCCAACGCGACGCGCTCGACCTCGGCGCCGTTGACGTAGACGATCTGGCCGCGCAGCAGGATCGACGAGTCGAGCACCTGGCGCAGCACACCCATGCCATCGAAGACTTCGAGCGTGCGCGGCTGGACGCCGACCGCCTTGGCGTAGCGCGGTGGTTCGACGGCCGCGTCGATGATCCGGCATCGCACCCCGCGCCGGGCCAATTCGATGGCCGCGGTCAGTCCGACCGGACCGGCGCCGACGACGAGCACCTCTGTGTCGACCATGTGACATCACCTCGCAGTGGATGTTCACGGAGCGATCCGGCGAGTCTACGCCCGGCCGTTGGCGCCCATCTCCGGTTCCCGGCAAACACCCAGCATTCGCGGGGTGCGATTCCTACGGGGCGACCAGGCGCCGCGCGGCCAGCACCACCGCGGCGCGGCGTTCGGCGACGCTGTGCGGTTGCTCGGCCCGCGCGGCGTGCACGGCGGCGGTGCGGACCAGATCGGTGAGCATGACGACGAGCGTGACGGGCTGGAAGTCGGTGGTGATCAGGCCCTCGCGTTGTCCGCGTTCGATTTCGCCGATCTTGGTGGCGATGACGCGGCGCACCGCGCCCTCGGCCTCGGGAATGCGGGTGTGTTCGATCTCGGCCCAGGTTTGCAGGCGGGCGTTGTCGGGGTGTCGCAGGTAGTGGTCGAACAGCCGGCCCGCGTATCCCGGCAGGTCCGCGGCGTCGAGCGCGGTCTCGTCGGTGGTCTGCCCCGCCCACTGTTCGGTGACCGCCGCGTAGAGCTCGTCCTTGCTCGCGAAGTACGCGTAGAGCCGGTCCTTGCTGGCGCGCGCGGCGGTCGCGATGCGGTTGATCCTGGCGCCCGCGACCCCGTGGCGGGCGAATTCCTCCTTGGCCGCGGCGAGGATTCGGTCCCTGGTGGCGTGGCCTGCTGCGCGCATGCCCGGAATCCTATCTTGCCGAACCATTTGGTTCGGGATATGGTTCGCGAACCAGATGGTTCTGCAACTTCGAAAGGCGACCGACGATGAGCACTGCGTCCTGGCAGGATCTGGCCGCGCGAGAATCCGGGGTGTCGACCCACGAGCTGGACGAGTTGTGGGCGGGTCTGCCGACGGTGCGCGCCGAGCAGATCCTCGGCGAATGGCGCGGCGCCGCGTTCCAGACCGGGCATCCGCTCTGCCGCGCACTGCTCGCGAGCCGCTGGTACGGCAAGCGATTCCGCTCGCTGACCCACGCCGAGCCGCTGATCTGCCGCGCCGAGGACAACTCGCTGTTCTCGAACAAGACACTCGGCAACGGCGAGGCGTCGCTGTGGAACGTCGAGTTCCGCGGCGAGGTGACCGCGACGATGGTCTACGACGGCAAGCCGGTGTTCGATCACTTCAAACCACTCGACGACTCGACGCTGCTCGGCATCATGAACGGCCACCCGGACCTGGTGCTCGCCGACGGCGCGCACTTCTACTTCCTGCTCGAACGGGTCGCCGCGTGCTGACCACCTCCGCGGTCCTGTCCCGCGACCCGGCCGCGCCGTTCTCCATCGAAGCCGTGCAGATCGACGCGCCGCGCGCCGGGGAGATCCTGGTGCGGGTGCAGGCGGTCGGCATCTGCCACACCGATCTCGTCACCCGCGCCGCGGGCGGACCGGCTCGGCCGCTGCTGCTCGGGCACGAGGGCGCCGGAGTGGTCGAGGTGGTCGGCGCCGAGGTCACCACTGTGCGGCCGGGCGATCGCGTCGTGTTGACCTTCCGCCATTGCGGAAGTTGCGCCAACTGCCGCGGCGGTCGACCCGCCTACTGTCATCGCTCGATCGCGTTGAACCAGTTCGGTTCTCGCGCGGACCGCTCCCCACGCGTCACCGCGGACGGTACGCCGGTGCGGGACGGGTTCTTCGGCCAGTCCAGCTTCGCGGGCTACGCGCTGACCACCCCGGACAACACCGTCGTCGTCGATCCGGCGACCGATCCGGTCGTCGCCGCGCCGCTCGGGTGCGGATTCCAGACCGGCGCGGGCGCGGTGCTCAATGCCCTGCGACCCGCGCCCGACGACCAGTTCGTCGTCTACGGCGCGGGCGCGGTCGGGATGGCGGCCCTGCTCGCCGCGCGCGCGGCCGGTGTGGAGCGCATCGTCGTCATCGAGCCGAACCCCGCCCGCCGCGCACTGGCACTCGAACTCGGCGCCGCCGCCGCGCTGGATCCGACGACCGACGACACCGTCACCGCCGTCCGCGAAACCACCGGCGGCGGCGCGACCCACGCCCTGGACACCACCGGACACCCCGGCGTGCTCGCCGAGGCGGCGGCGGCACTGACGACCGGCGGCACGGTCGTCGCGGTCGGACTCGGCGCGGGCGTCCCCGACATCGACGTGCGCGATATCGTCCTGGGCGGCAAGACGATCCGCGGCTGCCTCGAGGGCGACGCCGACCCACACACCTTCATCCCCCACCTGCTCGAACTCCATGCCGCAGGCCGGTTCCCGATCGATCGGCTCGTTGTCGACTACCCGCACACCCACATCGACACCGCACTCGAGCACCAACGCGACGGCCGCACCGTCAAACCCGTCCTCACCTGGTAGTCCACTACGGCAGAATCGTTGGGGTGAAACGCACCTGACTTAGCGCGCGGCTTCGCTGGACGCGGCGGCGGAGACGGTTGGTGGGATCGCGTGCCGGTACACGCCGAGGGTCCAGGTCGGGTCCGCGGAGACGACGGTGACCGCCAGTGGGGTGCCGAAGACGTCCTGGCACGCTTTCATGACGCCCGGCGCTTTGGGTTGCGCGACGGCGCGGTCGGGCGGGGAGGCGGGGTCGGCGTAGTCGTCGAAGACCAGAATCGCGCCCGGCGCCAGCCGCGGCAGACACGCACGCAGGCACAGCAGCGTCGACTCGTAGCGATCGCCGTCCAGGTAGGCGAAAGCGATTCGGGCGGGCAGCTGTTCGGGCACGGTGTGGGCGAACCAGCCCGCGTGCAGGTGCGGGCGGCGCAAGCCGAACTGTTCGTGCAGCGTCACCACCTCGCCGATCGAGGCCGCGAACTCGCCCTCGGCCAGATAGTCGCTGTCGTGGCGACCCGGCGCGGGCAGCCCGCGAAACGAATCGTAGGCGTGCACCGGAGGATCCGCGCCGACCGAGTCGAGCACCGCGCGCAGCCACGCGGTCATTCCGCCTCGGTAACAACCGAATTCGACCACCGCGCCGGGAACGCCTGCGCGCACGACGCGGGCGAGCTCCCGTTCCACGATCGCCATCCGCCCCCGATCGACGGTCCGGGGCTGGGTCCGCAACAAGTATTCCTGCAACGCGCCGCGACGATCGTGCACAACGCCCTCCGCTCCGTGCGGTTGCCACACCGGACCCCGCCAGAATAGCAATCGGCTATCTCCGGCGACGGCGAACGACGTGTCAGCCGCCCCGACCGGGGGAACCGAGCGCACCGCCCCGACCCGCTGATCTATCGGGCAACCAGCTCCGGCACCGCGCCCAGCGCCGCCAGCGCCCGATCCACCGATTCCGCCGCGGCGGGCAACAGCGGCAACCGCACCGCCGGGCTCGGAATGCGTCCCAGTGCGTGCAGCACGCCCTTGATCACAGTCGGATTCGGCTCGGCGAACGCCGTCGCAGCCACCCCGGCCAGCTGCCCGCCGATCGCCCGCGCCGACACGAGATCTCCAGTGCGCCAAGCATTTTCGAGAGCGACGAAACGCTCTGTCGCCAGTTGCGCGGTCGCCACGATGCCGCCCGCCGCGCCCAACGCCAGCAGCGGCGAAAGGAACGCGTCGTCTCCGGCGAGCACCGCGAAGTCGCCGGGAGGATCGGCGAGCAACTCGACCGCGTCGGCATCCACACCGCCGACCGCGTACTTCACACCGACGACGCCCTCCAGGGCAGCGAGCTCCCGCAGTGTGCTCGCGCTCAACGAACGACCGGTGCGATACGGAATGTGGTACACGATCAACGGAACCGGCGAATTCGCCGCGAGGTGAGCGTAGTGCGCGACGACCCCCGCCTCGGACGGCCGCGTGTAGTACGGCACCGGCACCAGCGCCGCGGCCACCTGCGGCCACGCCGCCAACTCCACCAACCCGGCCAGGCTGGCGCGGGTGTCGTTGCCGCCCGCCCCGACGATCAACGGCGCGCCCGCCGACGCACACACCCCGGCGCACACGTCGATCACCCCGCGCCGCTCCTCGGCGTCCAGCGTCGCCGCCTCGGCCGTCGTGCCCAACGCCACCAGACCCACCGCGCCCGCGTCGAGCACGGCGCGCGCCAGCGATTCCAGCGCGTCCCACGCCACGGCGCCGTCGTCGGTGAACGGCGTGACCAGCGGTACGAAAATTCCTCGGAATCGGTGCATACCGCCAGCGTGCCGCACCCAGAGATTAAGAACCAGTTCGCATTTGTACTGCTGAACGTAAGCTGAACTGATGCTCGACGTGCGCAGGCTTCGGCTGCTGCGGGAACTCGCCCGGCGCGGCACCATCGCCGCCGTCGCCGAGGCGCTCGCCTTCACCCCCTCCGCGGTCTCCCAGCAACTCACCGCGCTCGAACGCGAAGCGGGCGTCGCCCTGCTGGAACGCACCGGACGCCGAGTCACGCTCACCCCGGCCGGACACACCCTCGTCGCCCACGCCGACGCGGTGCTCGCCCGACTCGAAGAGGCCGAGGCCGACCTCGCCGCCGCCAGAGCCGGACTCACCGGACCGCTGCGCATCGGCGCCTTCCCCAGCGCCACCCAGGCCTTCATCCCCGACACCCTCACCAGGCTCGGCACCGCCCACCCCGGCCTGGAACCCCTTGTGACAGAACTCGATCCGGCCCGCGTCGCCGCCGCACTGCGCGCCGGAGAACTCGACGTCGCCCTCGTCCACGACTACGACCTCGTCCCGTTCCCACCCGAACCCGGCGTGCACACCGAACCGCTCTACCGCGAAGCCATGTTCCTCGCCGCCGACACCGCGACCCCCGACGCCACCCTCGACACCTGGCGCGACGCACCCTGGATCGTGGCCACAGCGGGCACCCGCTGCCACACCATGACCCTCCGCGCCTGCCAAGCCGCGGGATTCACCCCGCGCGTCCACCACCAGGTCGACGACTTCACCACCGTGCTCGCCTTCGTCGCCGCCGGACACGGCGTCGCCCTCGTCCCCGAACTCAGCGCCACCGAACCCCCGCCCGGCGTGCACCTCGTCCGACTTCCGATCGCCCGCACCACGACCATCGCCTGTCGCGCGGGCGCGGGCAGGCATCCAGCCGTCTCCGCTTTCACTACGGCCGTGCGGGCCGCACTGAGCTGAATCTCCGTCACTCCCTGCGTAATTCGAAGATCCGGAACTCACGGCCACCGGAGAGCTCGTACTCCATCTCGTAGCCGGGCCAGAACTCCACGGCCAGATCCCAGACCCGTTTGCGCTCGACCCCGGTGATCTCGGTGACCCGCACCGGGAACCGCTCGCCCCGATGCCCGACGGTCGCGGTACTGGCGGCGCGCAGGTTCGCCGACCACGCCGGATGCTTCGCACTGCCCCAGTTCGACCCGATCACCAGGAAATCCGCGCCGCGCGGCACATACAGCAGCGACGTGGTGCGCGGCATCCCCGTCCTGCGTCCGGCCACCGTGACCTCGATCGACGGCAGCCCCACCAGATCGAGCACGCCGAACCGCCCGCGAGTCACCCACCGGATGAACCGCTCCAGCGGCAGCACGAGTGGCGCCGTGCGCATCACCCACCGCTGCTGCGCGAGGCGCCTGGCAAGAGTCGGCAACGGATTCGAGACCATAACCGCATGGTGCCACGCCGCGGCGGCCGCGTCCGCCCGCGAGCGCCGAAGCGGTCCACTTCACACCGCACGCGCGCCGGTCGACGCCGAACTCCGGCATTCACCGCACAGATGTGCGAGCCACGGACCCACGGATTCAATTGTTAAACGCCCTCATTTCACCACCGTATGTATTTTTGATGACAGACATCCACGCAAACCCACGGAAAGGACACGGCCCCTTGGTCTTCCGCACAGCAGGATCGGCACACCGACCGCACCCGGCCACCCACGCCCACACCTGCCCCAGCGGAGACCGCTGATGTTCGCGCGATGGGGGGAACTCGTCCACCGCTACCGATTCGGCGTACTCGGCATCGTCATCGCCGGACTGCTCGCACTCGCGGGCTACGGCATCGGCATCGAAAACCACCTCAGCTCGAGCGGATTGGAAGACCCCACCGCCGAATCCGCCCGAGCGAGCCGCCTCGCCGACGAAGCATGGGGCCGCGACCACGAATCCGACGTCGTCCTGCTCATCACCGCCCCCGACGGCAAAACCGTCGACGACCCCGAACTCAGCCGCACCGTCGTCGACCACCTCAACGCCCTCACCCGCGACAACCCCGACGAGATCACCGGAATCAACGGCGCCTACTGGGCCACCGAAACCGGCAAAGCCAGCGGACCCCTCTTCGCCAGGGACGACCGCCGCCACGCCTTCGTCCTCATCGCCATCCGCGGCGACGACGACACCGAAATGGCGCGCAACTATCGAGAGGTCAAGGACGAGTTATCCATTCCCGGGGTCGACGTCCAAGTCGCCGGCCTGCAACCCATCGCGGGCACCCTCACCGACACCCTCACCGACGACGTGCACCGCATGGAAGTCGTCGCACTACCCGTCGTCGCCGTCCTGCTGTTCTTCGTCTTCGGCGGACTCGTCGCCGCGGCACTACCCCTCGCCATCGGCGCCCTCACCGTCGCGGGCGCCAACGGCATCATGCGGATCTTCACCGACTTCACCGACGTCCACTTCGTCGTCACCGGCGTCGTCTCGATGATCGGCGTCGGCCTCGCCATCGACTATGGCCTGTTCATCGTCAGCCGCTTCCGCGAAGAACTCGCCGCGGGCCACGACACCCGCACCGCCGTCCGGCGCTCGGTGATGACAGCAGGCCGCACCGTCGTCTTCTCCGCGACCATGATCGTCGCAAGCCTCGGCGGCCTGCTGATCTTCCCGCAGGGATTCCTCAAATCCCTCGCCTACGGCGCCATCGCCACCGTCCTGCTCGCCGCGCTCAGCGCGATCACCATCCTGCCCGCCGCCCTCGCCATCCTCGGGCCACGCGTGGACAGCCTCGGCCTCAGCCGATTCCGCCGAACCAAGACCGCCGCCCAGATCGAGAACGGATTCTGGGGCCGCACCACCGACTGGGTCATGCGCAAGCCACTGCGCGTCGCCATCCCGCTCGTCCTCGGCCTCGGCCTGCTCATCATTCCGATGAAAAACCTCGCCTTCGGCGGCATGAGCGAGACCTACCTGCCACCGGACAACCCCACCCGCCTCGCCCAGCAGCACTTCGACGAGCTGTTCCCCAAACGCCAGCCCGACCCACTCCAGCTCATAGTCGTCTCCGACGACCGCACCGCCATCGGCGCGCTCTACCGCCAGGTCAACCAAGCACCCGGGCTCGCAAGCGAATTCAGCGTGCCCGCCTCCGCACCCGGCCGCACCGACCTCTACCGCATGCGCGCCACCCTCGCCGACTCCAACAACGCCGGACCGGCGATCGACTACCTCCGCGCGCTCGACGTGCCCGACGGCCTCACCCTCCTCGTCGGCGGTCAGCCCGCCATCCAAGAGGACAGCATCGACACCCTGCTCGAACGCATGCCGTACATGATCGCCGCGGTCGTGCTCGTCACCACGCTGCTGATGTTCCTGACCTTCGGCTCACTCGTCCTCCCCATCAAGGCCGCGCTGATGAGCGCGCTCGGCCTCGGCTCCACCCTCGGCATCCTCACCTGGATCTTCATCGACGGCCACGGCGCCGGGCTGCTCAACTTCACACCGCAGCCGATCATGTCCCCGGTCCTGGTGCTCATCATCGCCATCGTCTACGGCCTGTCCACCGACTACGAGGTGTTCCTACTGTCCCGCATGGTCGAAGCGAGGGCCAAGGGCGCCGACACCACCCAGGCCATCCGCGCCGGCACCGCGCACACCGGCGGCATCATCACCGCCGCCGCCCTCATCCTGCTCGTGGTCACCGGGGCGTTCGCGTTCTCCGACCTCGTGATGATGCAGTACATCGCCTACGGCATGATCGCGGCCCTGTTCATCGACGCCACGATCCTGCGCATGCTGCTGGTCCCCGCGGTCATGAAACTCCTCGGCGACAAGTGCTGGTGGGCGCCCTCCTGGATGCGCCGGATCCAGCGCAAGATCGGCCTCGGCGAACCCGTCCTCGACGACGAACCGCAGGCCCGCCCCGCACTCGAGGCCCCTCCGATCGCCGCGACGGTGTCCGCGCGGAGCTGATCGGCGGGCCGAGTCGCCGGGAAAAGCGCGGTCGCCACCTTCTCCCGGAGTACGCTCACCGCCAGAAGGGAGCGTCACCACCGCCGACCGGACCGAAGGACGTGCACCGATGAGCAGCCGTCTCGACGCCGAATACGCCGATCCCACGCCGCTGCGGGTGCGGATCGACACCCACGAACGCTACTCGGAAAAACCCCACGATCCGGGCGGCGAAGTGCTCGCCGCACTCGCCCTCTCCGGCGCGGAGTACCTCGCCGACGTCGGCTGCGGTGACGCGCGATTCCTCGCTCGGCTCGTGGCGTACGGCCACCGCGGCCCGCTGCTCGGCATCGACACCTCCCCAGCCATGGTCGCCGCCGCCCAGGCCGTCCCCGGCGTGCGCGGCGTCCGCGCCGACGCCCGCCGTATCCCGTTCGACGACAACACCTTCGACGTGCTCACCGCACGCCACATGCTGTACCACGTCCCGGACCCGGCGGCCGCGCTCCACGAATTCCGGCGCACCACCAAACCCGGCGGCACCGTCGCGGTCGTCGTCAACCACCCCGAAACCTGTCCGTACATCGGCGAACTCGTCGACGCGCACGCCGCGAGCTACGGCATCGAACCCGACGCCGCGCCGCCGCGCACCGTGGACTCGGAGACCTTGCCCCGGCTCATGTCCGACATCTTCGGGGACGTACGCGTCCAGCGCTGTGACAACGCCCTCGTCTTCGACAGCCCCGCGCCGCTGATTCGCTTCGCGGAAGCCATCTTCGGCTGCCGCGGTATCGAACCCGACCATCCCGACCGCGACGCGATCCTCGCAGATCTCAGCGCCGACGTCGAAGACTGGTTCGTCCATCACCCCGGGCGCACCTGGCGCGATCCCAAGGGATACCTCGTCGCCACCGCACTCGTCGCGGAGTGATCGCCGAGCCGACCCTTGCCGTAAGAGCTTGGTGATTGGGCACATTCGGATGTTTTTCGTGTACGTGAGTGGTGCCTTCCTTGCGCCAAGGTGAGTTTATATAGATAGATGCGCATATCTACGTATCAGCATTTTGTTTACCGAGTTCTGCCAGCTGCTTCACGTCTGACCAGCGGAACCTTGCGCAGCCCCAGATCGTCGATTGCGACCTCGCCTCCCCTGCGGTTCGTCCAGCCCGTTCCACTTCTCCCCTACCCCGCCGAGAATCCCCACCGCACTCCGCGATCCTCCCCCGATACGGACGGGTGACCAGTTACAGTGTTCGCCGTGGTCCCACCCGACCCGGCGCCCTCCGGCGCCGGAGGTCCACGAGCGCCGACCACCCGTTCGGAACAGGAGTTCGATGCGATCCCCCAGTCGCCGCCACGTCCTGGCCGCCTTCGCAGCCACCACCGCCGCTCTGGTCGTCGGCGGTAGCGCGCCGGCCTACGCCCGTCCCGCTCCGCCCGCGCTGGTGCAGCCGTTCGGCAGCGACTTCCTGTGGGGCGTCGCCGCATCGGGTTATCAGTCGGAAGGTGATGCACCCGACAGCAATTGGTCGCGGTACGTCGCCGCGGGCAAGACCGAGGACCCGTACGAGAACGCCATCGACTTCCACAGCCGCTACCGCTCGGATATCGCGCTGGCCGCCCAGCTCGGCGTGCGGGTGTATCGGATCGGCATCGAATGGGCGCGGCTCCAGCCACGGCCCGGCGAATGGGACGAGGCGGGATTCCGCTTCTACGACAACGTGATCGCCGCGATCCGCGACGCGGGCATGCGACCGATGCTGACCATCGATCACTGGGTCTACCCCGGCTGGGAGGTCGACCGCGGCGGCTGGCGCAATCCGGCGATCGTCGAGGACTGGCTGGCCAACGCCCGGCGAGTGGTCGACAGGTACGCGGACGCGGACCCGCTCTGGGTCACCTTCAACGAGCCGATGATGTACGTGCTCAACGAGCTTCGGCACGGTGGCATCGGCCCCGCCGACGTGCCCGCGATGCACGACCGAATCGCCCGGGCGCACAACGCGATCTACGACCACATCCACGCGGCGCAGCCCGGCGCCATGGTGACGAGCAATGTCGCCTACATCCCCGCGGCCGAGGACGCGGTCAACAAGCCGCTGATCGACAAGATCGCCGGCAAGCTGGACTACATCGGCATCGACTATTACTACGGCCTCTCCCCCGACAACCTCACGGGGATGACGAACTTCACCGAGCTGTGGAAGAACCCGCTCCAGCCCGAGGGCATCTACTATGCGCTGCAACATTATTCGCGCGCGTTTCCCGGCAAGCCGCTCTACATCGTCGAGAACGGCATGCCCACCGAGAACGGTCTGCCACGCTGGGACGCCTACACCCGCGCCGACAACCTGCGCGACACCGTCTACTGGTTGCAGCGCGCCAAGGCAGACGGCATGAATCTGATCGGCTACAACTACTGGAGCCTGACCGACAACTACGAATGGGGCTCCTACACACCGCGTTTCGGCCTCTACACCGTCGACGCGCTGACCGACCCGACGCTGACCCGGCGCCCCACCGACGCCGTCGCGGCCTACCGCGCCATCACCGCCAACGGCGGCGTACCGGCCGACTACCTGCCGACGCGACTGCCGAAGGAATGCTCGTTCGTGGACGCGCTCGCCAGCTGCGCCGATCCGGTGACCGTGCCCCGCTGACCCATCCGCCCGGCGTGCGGCACGGGCCGCGCGCCGGCGTCAGGGGCGTCGTCCGCGCGGGGGCGCCGCGATGTCGTGCACCACGGCTTCCCGTTCGCCACCAGCGTTGTCCGGCTCACCGAAGCCGACGGGCGGGGGCACGTCTCCGGTGCGGTGCGCCCTGGCGACCAAGGCCGAGCGCAGATACCACAGGCCCGAGGCCTGGGTGGGATCGAAGGCGATGAGCTGGCCGATTCGCTTGAGGCGGTAGTCGACGGTGTTGGTGTGCACGTGCAGCAGCCGCGCGGTGCGCTGCCGGTTGAGGTTCGTACTGATGTGCACCTGAAGGGTTTCCAGCAGTTCGGGGTAGTCGTCCAGCGGATCGAGCAGCGAGCCGAGGAAGTCGCGCGCCGGGCCCGGCCGGGTGAGCTGGTACTCCAGCGCCAAGTCGTTGAAGCGATACAGGCCGGACACGCTGTGCATCCGGTGCACCATGTCGAGCAGCTCGTGCGCCTGATCGGCGGCCTGCGGTATGCGTTCCGGGGTCGCCTCCACCGCGCTGGCGCGCACGGGAACCTGGGCGGCCCTGGACAATTGGGCGACCAGCTCGTCGAGCTCCGCGTCGTCGAGGGTGGTGGTCGGGATGAGGATGGTGCCGCCGTCCACGCTCAACAGCGACAGCGCGCTGTCGCCGCAGCGGGTGGCCAGTTCCGCCTGCAACCTGCGTAGCTTGCGGCGGGCGACGACCTTGCTGTCCAGCGTCGGATTCCGCTCGTCGCGGTGTGGCGGCACCGCGAGCGCGAGCACGTGGTAGGAATCCGCGATCTGGATTCCGCATTCGCGGGCCATGGTGGAGGTGCTGTTGCCACCGAGCAGGGCCGAGGTCAGCGTGTGCACGGCCGTGTGGTGTTCGCTCACCACGGCGCGTAGTTCCTTCACGTACGCCACCGAGACCGTCGCGATGATGGTGTCGAGAATGTCCATGAAGCGGCGGGCCACGTTCACCAGGCTCTCGTGGTCCTGGGTGGTGGCGTTGGCCAGGATCAGATCGAAGCCGAGTTTGAAGCCCTCGTGGATGGCGTGCTGGATCGTGTCGATCGGAATGCCCTCGCGCGCCCAGCCCGCGGCGGCCGCTCCGACGCGCTCGATGTCCTCGCCGACCTCGTTGCCGTCCAGCATCCGCACGGCCAGTTCCAGACACACCCGGGTCACGGCGGTTACGTCGCCGCTGAGCGCCTCGCCGGGCAGCGTGCCGCACGGCACGACGTTCTTCACGAAGTGCCCGACCATGCGCTGGGAGAGGGTCCTGGTGTCCTTGAGATGCGTCGAGACCGGACGGCCCGAAACGATGAGATCAGGATCGGCCATGTTGGGAGCGGTCACGAGCGGGTCCTTCCGGCCGGAATTGCACAGCGATCAAACGTAACGGGATTCGCGTGCGCCGTGGGCCGGGTCGAACGTGGATTGTGACACTTGAGTCAATCGGTCCCAGATATTTGTGACTCGCCACAAAATGCGAGGGCTCAGTTTTGAAATGTCGGCTCCCCCGCCAAGTACGTGGCCCGCACCTCGATGTCGGCCAGTTCCGCGGGCGGCACCCGCAGGGGATCCCGATCCAGGACGACCAGATCCGCGTACTTGCCGGGAGTGAGGGACCCGGTGATGTCGTCGGCGAACAGCTGATACGCCGCGTCGATGGTCTGGGCGCGCAGCGCTTGGTCGACGGTGATCCTTTCCGCCGGTGCGAGTACGCGTCCGCTGCGCGAGGTCCGCGTCACCGCGGCGGCCATATTGCGCAACGGCTCCTCCTCGGTGACCGGGCAGTCGTTGTGGAACGACACGCGCATGCCCGCATCGAGTGCCGATCGGGTGCGCACCCAGTTCGCGCCGCGCTCGGGGCCGAACAGGTCGTCGACGAGCACGTCGCCCCAGTAGTAGACGTGATCGACGAACAAACTGCACGTGATGCCGAGTCGCGCGGCACGCCGGAACTGTTCGGGGGTCATCGCACCGCAGTGCTCCAAGCGCAGCCGGTGATCCGGGCGCGGGTGCCGAGCCAGCGCGTTCTCGTAGACGTCGAGGATCGTGTCCACGCCGTGATCGCCGTGCACGTGGCAGGCGATCTGCCAGCCCACCGGGTAGTAGGCGCCCACGATCTGGCGCAGTTGGTCCGCGGTGTAGTTCGCGTGGCCGCGGTGATCGTGCCCGAGTCCGAGGGCGGCCGTCGCGGGGGTGTTCAGATACGGGAACGAGGTGTCGATGTTGCCGACCCACGGTGATCCGTCGACCCAGATCTTGATGCCGATCTGGCGGAACAGGTCGTCGCCGTTCTCCAACGGGCAGTACGACTCCCCGCCCGGATCGGCCATCTCGTAGACCCGCATCCGCACCTTGGCTAGCCGCTGCCGATAGAGCGCGCTGGTCAGCGGGCGCATCTGCTGGGAGAAGGCCATGTCGCTGCACAGCGTGACACCGCGGCTCGCGAGGTCGGCGTGTTCGCGGGCCAGCAGTTCGGGGCCGGAAAGCTGCTCGGCGAGCATGGGTCCGATCACCGACAGCACGGCGGGCGCCTCGTAGACCTTGCCGGTGAGCCGGCCGTAGTCGTCCCTGACGTAGTGCCCGCCCGCCGGATCCGGCATGTCGTCGGAGAGGCCTGCGAAGCGCATGGCCGCGCCGTTCGCCCACGCGAGGTGTCCCGAGTTCTGCCAGATCACGATCGGCCGGTCGGGTCCGAGCTCGTCCAGCCACGCCCTGGTCGGCTCCGGAAAACCCGTCTGCAACAAGACATCCAAGCCGTAGAAGATCAACGGACGGCCCGCCGGAGCCGTGGCGACCGCGCGCAGAATCTCGGCGTGCGCGTCCTCGGCGCTCGGACAGGTAGTGACCGGGCGAATGTCGATCACGGTGTCGGAGTACAACATCTGATCCTGGGTCGGATGGGTGTGCGCCTCCACGAAGCCCGGCATCAGGCAGCGATCGCCCAGCTCGATCATCTCGGTCCCCGACCCGCGCATGGCCAGCACGTCGTCTCCGCCGACCGCGGCAATGCGCCCGTCGGACACCGCGACCGCGCGCGCACCCTCGTGCTCGGGATCCATCGCGAGGATCGTGCCGCCGGTGAAGATCAGATCGGCTGTGCTCAGCGAAACCTCCGTGGAACGGGTCGGGCCAGCGGGCTGGCCGCTTTGCCACTCGATTGCGAAGAGCTTGCGATCTACGACGATAACAGTTGGTAGAGGTACTTCGCGGGGACAAATGATGTTTGCTAGTGGCCCTCCACGGTGCCGAGAAGCACGGAGATTCAGCTGGAACACGTTCTAGACAAAGTGGATTGTTTGTCTTACCGTCGATATATGCAAGCAGGTTTGTCACACAACGGCGTGTTCGAGCTTCGGTCCGGCGACACCTGGCGCGATCCGTGGCCGATGTACGCCGCGTTGCGCGAACACGATCCGGTCCACCATGTGGTTCCGGCGGATCGTCCCGACGAGGACTACTACGTGCTGTCCCGTTTCGCCGACGTCTACGACGCGGTGCGCGACGCCGAGACCTTCTCCTCGGCCTCGGGCATCACGGTCGACTACCACGATCTGGAGAAGATCGGCCTCGGCGAGAACAAGCCGTTCGTGTTCACCGACGCGCCCGATCACACGATCTTCCGTCGCCGGGTGGCCAAGGGCTTCACCCCGCGCCAGGTCGAGGAGATCCGGCCCGCGGTACGGGAATTCGTCGTCGAGCGCATCGAGCGGCTGCGCGAAGCCGGTGGCGGCGACATCTCCGTCGAGCTGTTCAAGCCGCTGCCCACCATGGTGGTCGCGCATTACCTCGGGGTGCCCGCCGCGGATCGGCCGAAGTTCGACGAATGGACCGACAGCATCGTCGCCGCCTCGGCCACCGGCAACGTCTACTCCGCGCAGGCCGCCGTCGGCGAGCTCACGCAGTACTTCACCGCGATGATCGAACGCCGCCGCCTCGAACCGGCCGACGACACCATCACCCACCTGGTGGCCTCCGGCCTCGGCGAACCCGACGACATCCCCGGCATCCTGCAGATCATCGGCTTCGCCTTCACCATGATCACCGGCGGCAACGACACCACCACCGGCAATCTCGGCGGCGCGGTCCAGTTGCTGACCACCTACCCCGACCAGCGCAAGCGGCTGATCGACGATCCGAGCCTCATCCCGGATTCGGTCAACGAGTTCCTGCGGCTGACCTCGCCGGTGCAGAACATGGCCCGCACCGTGACCAGGGACGTGGAGATCGAGGGCGTCACCATTCCGGCGGGCAGGCGGGCGCTGATGCTCTACGCCTCGGCCAACCGCGACGAACGCGAATTCGGCCAGGACGCCGCGGAATTGGACGTCACCCGCAGGCCGAAGACCATCCTCACCTTCGGCCACGGCAACCACCACTGCCTCGGCGCGGCGGCCGCCCGCATGCAGGCCACCATCGCGCTGCAAGAGCTGCTCGCCCGCTGCCCGGACTTCACCGTCGACCTGGACGGCGTCCGCTACGCGGAGGGCAACTACGTGCGCTGGCCGGTGAACGTCCCGTTCGTGGCGAGCGCGTGAACACCGACTGGCTGGCCGAGCAGCGCACCGAACTGGCCGCGCAACGGATCTTGGACGCGGCGGCACGCCTGTTCGCCGAGCGGGGCGTGGCCGATACCCAGATGGCCGATATCGCCAAGGCGGCCGGATGTTCCCGCGCGACGGTCTACCGCTATTTCGAAAATCGGCACGCGGTGCGGCTCGCCTTCGTGCACCGGGAGGCGCGGCGGGTCGGTGCGGCGGTGGTCGCCGAGGTCGACGGGATCGCCGATCCCGGCGAGCGGATCGTGACCGCCATGCTCACCGCGGTGCGCGCGGTCCGCGCCGAACCGCTGCTGATCGCCTGGTTCCGGCCCGCCGACGCGGGACTCGCCGTGGAGATCGG
Source organism: Nocardia amikacinitolerans NBRC 108937 (assembly GCF_001612615.1). Taxonomy (GTDB): domain Bacteria; phylum Actinomycetota; class Actinomycetes; order Mycobacteriales; family Mycobacteriaceae; genus Nocardia; species Nocardia amikacinitolerans. The sequence continues at coordinate 276,482 of NZ_BDAU01000001.1, forward strand.
TCAGTCCTCGCAGGTGATCGAGGCGCTCGCGGCCGCCTTCCTGCCGGATTCGATCGGCGGCAACCGGGCGCGGCTGGCGCGGTGGCTGACCCGGCTGATCGTCTCGCTGCTCACCGTCCCCGGCGTCGACGATGCCGACGAACGCGCCATGCTCGAGCATTTCGTCGCGCCGCTGTTCAGCCGCGCCTGACGCACGAAGGCCGCGGACACCCGTGCGGTGTCCGCGGCCTTCGTGGTGCGATCAGACCTCCCGGTCGGCCCCGGCCTCGGCCTCTGCGGTCTCGCCGACGGCTTGGCCGTGCCGCGGCGCACCCCAGCCCACGTGCGCCTCGGCGCGCATTCGATCGATCATGTGCGGGTAGTGCAGCTCGAACGCGGGACGCTCGGAACGGATGCGCGGCAGCTCGTAGAAGTTGTGCCGCGGCGGCGGGCAGGTGGTGGCCCATTCCAGCGAATTGCCGTAGCCCCACGGATCGTCCACCGTGACGGGTTCGCCGTACCGCGCGCTCTTGAAGACGTTCCAGACGAACGGCAGCAGCGAGGCGCCCAGGATGAACGAGCCGATGGTGGACACCGTGTTCAGGCCGGTGAATCCGTCCGACGGCAGATAGTCGGCGTAGCGGCGCGGGAAGCCCTCGTTGCCGAGCCAGTGCTGTACCAGGAAGGTCATGTGGAAGCCGATGAAGGTGGTCCAGAAGTGCCACTTGCCGAGCCGTTCGTCGAGCATGCGGCCGGTCATCTTCGGGAACCAGAAGTAGATGCCCGCGTACGTCGCGAAGGCGATGGTGCCGAAGAGCACATAGTGGAAGTGCGCGACCACGAAGTACGAGTCGGACACGTGGAAGTCCAGCGGCGGGCTGGCCAGGATCACGCCGGACAGGCCGCCGAACAGGAACGTGACGATGAAGCCGATCGAGAACAGCATCGGCGTCTCGAAGGTCAGCTGGCCGCGCCACATGGTGCCGATCCAGTTGAAGAACTTCACGCCGGTGGGCACCGCGATGAGGAAGGTCATGAACGAGAAGAACGGCAGCAGCACCGCGCCGGTGGCGAACATGTGGTGCGCCCACACCGCGACCGAGAGCGCGGCGATGCCGAGGGTCGCGTAGACCAGCGTCGTGTAGCCGAAGATCGGCTTCCGGGAGAAGACCGGGAAGATCTCCGAGACGATGCCGAAGAACGGCAGCGCGATGATGTAGACCTCGGGGTGGCCGAAGAACCAGAACAGATGCTGGTAGAGGATCACTCCGCCGGTGGCCGGATCGTAGATGTGCCCGCCGAGGTGGCGATCGTAGGCGATCGCGAACAGCGCGGCGGTGAGGATCGGGAACGCGAGCAGGATCAGCACGCTGGTGACGACGATGTTCCAGGTGAAGATCGGCAAGCGGAACATGGTCATGCCCGGTGCGCGCAGCACGACCACGGTCGTGATCATGTTGACCGCACCGAGGATGGTGCCCAGACCCGAGACAGCCAAGCCGAGGATCCACAGATCACCGCCGACGCCCGGCGAGTGCATCATGTCGCTGAGGGGCTGGTACGCGGTCCAACCGAAATCGGCCGCACCGCCCGGCGTCACGAAGCCCGCGGTCGCCATGCTCGCGCCGAACAGGTACAGCCAGTAGCTGAAGGCGTTGAGGCGCGGGAAGGCCACGTCGGGCGCGCCGATCTGCAGCGGCAAAATCAGATTGGCGAACGCGAACACCACGGCCGTCGCGTAGAACAGCAGCATGATCGTGCCGTGCATGGTGAACAGCTGGTTGAACTGCTCGGTGGACAGGAACTGCATGCCGGGCCTGGCCAGTTCGCCGCGCATCAGCAGCGCCATCAGGCCGCCGATCATGAAGAACGACATCGACGTGACGAGGTACATCTGGCCGAGCACCTTCGGGTCGGTCGTGGTGACCAACTTCAGGACGAACGCGCCCTTCGGTCCCACCCGCCTCGGGTACGGCCGGACGGCCTCGAGTTCCGACTCCGGCCTGGGAGCTACGGCAGTCACCACATCCTCCTCGCGCGTCAGATTCCGGTCCGTAGCTCGTGTCTCCGCTGCGGATCCCCACGATCGAACGACGGCGAGCATACGCCGGGCAATTACGCAAGAGTGGAGTTTCGGGCACCTTGTTGCCGTGTCGTTGTGTGCCGTCCGACCTGCGTAAATGTGAACCGCATACTTTTGTCTCGCGGCGCGGTTCCCGGTCGATTCCCGGTGACACACCGCGCCGACCGCGATTCACCAGTGAACCGCGCGCCACTCGGTTAGGGTCGGCACGTCATGACCGCCGGGCTCGGTGCCCTCGCGACACCACCCTGCGGGTCCGGCGGTCATGACCATCCCCCACCTCGCGGTGTCGAGATCCGCGACACCACCCGGGATCTCGGCCGTGTTCTAGACTCGAGCCGTGCCGATGTCCTCGTCACCCGCCCCGCAGCCCACCGGTGGCAGGCAGGCGCGCTGGCAGCCGCACAACACTCGGCGGCGCGAACGCATCGTGACGGCCCTGATCGAGTTGATCGAAGAGACGCCGATGGGCGTCGAGGTCTCGATGCAGCGGATCACCGAGCGCTCCGGATTGTCGAAATCGGTGGTGTACCGCCAATTCTCGGGCCGCGACGAACTCGACCGGCGGACCAGGACGACGATCGGCGATCGGTTCACCGACGACATCGACGCCGCGCTCGACATCTCCGACGGCTCCATCCACGTGATCCTGCGCCGCACCATCGCCGCGGTCGTGGACTGGATCGACCAGCACGCGCGCCTCTACGACTTCCTGCGCCGCGGTCCCGCGCTCGGCGACCCCGACGACGTGGACGGCGTCAGCAGCCTGAAGGACCGGATCGCGGCACGCACCCGTCAGCTGGTCTCCGGCCTTGCCGGGGTCGTCGGCGTGGTGGACGAGGCGGCCGCGGACACGATGACCTTCGCCATCGTGTCCATGACGGAGGCCACCGTGTCGCGCTGGGCGCGCGCTCCGGAACGCTCGATGAGCCGCGACGAACTCGTCGCCGAGCTGGCCGGTTACACGTGGAGCGTGCTGGACGGGGTGGCGCGGGCGCACCGTCTCACGCTGGACCCCGACGAACCGCTGCTCGCCGCACTCACCCGGTTGGCGAGCGTCGACAGTTCGTCCTGACGCGCCGCGAAAAGCCTTACGCGATACGGCGTTCGGGCTCGCTCCGGTAGCGCGCGGCGTCGCCGTCGATGTGCAGCATCGACCACACCCGCTTGGTGACCGGGTTCATCAAACCCAGCTCACCGGCGAGCTTGCGAATGTCGCCGAAGTAGCCGGACAGGATCCTGCGCGACTGCGGTCCATGCCAGAACGCCTCGCGGAACACCTCGCGCGGGATGCCGAACTCCTTGGCGAACGAGCGCGGCGGCACCATGATCTCCCCGGCCAGCCACCGCATGGCCAGCGGAAAAGCCAAGGCGCACACCGCTTTACCCGCCGGACTCATCCGTTCGATATGCGCCTCGAGGAACTCGTTGGCGAAGGAGATATGCCGCGCCTCCTCGGCGATGTGGATCTCCATGGTGCGCAGCACGGCGGGCGGGATGTTGCCGCCGTCGCGGATGATCGCCTTCTGGTAGTGGTCGATCGGTTCCTCGCCGCCGAGGATGCCGATGAACAGGATGACGTGCGCGTAGCCGCCCGCAACGCCGATCAGCGGGGACAGCGCGCGGAAGACCGGCCGCATGCCGGGCACATCCACGCCGATCCGGTTGACCAGCTCCTGGAACATCTGGATGTGGTTGCACTCTTCGGTCATCTCGTGCAGGCAGTAACGGAACTCCGGAGAGCCGTTGGGCAGCTTCATGATGTACTGCATCATTCCGCGGATCAGCACGCTCTCGAAGGCCGCGCCCACCTTGATCACGTTCGCCGTGCGCCACCGGCCGATCTCGATCTGCCGCTCCTGCGGCAGGTTTCGGTACCAGTCGGTCGCGCCGAGCGGATCGAATTCCGGGGACAGGATCCAGCGCGGATCGTCCTTGTCGATCGCGAATTCGGGCCCGTCCCAGTCGATGTCCAGGTACGGGTCGAACTTCCGGTGCACCGAACCCTCGGACAGGGTGTCCAGCGTCTCCCAGTACTCCCGATCGAACAGTCCGGTACGAACCGATTCGGACAGCGTCATCGATGCCTCCTCGCTCCGGCCGGCGCTGGGGCGCCGGCACTGCGCACGCTCCTCGCGTGTTGTGATCCAGAATATATGGGACCGTCAGTCCCACACAATGGGGCGGGAGGGGTTTGTTCGACGGTCAGGCGGGGAAACCGAGCAGGTCCAGCAGGTTGTCCAGGACGAGCTCGAACAGCTCGGTGCGGTCGGCGAAGGTGTCGCGGCCGTACATGTCGAACACGTCGAAGCTCACCGCGCCGAACAGCGCGCTCCACACCGCGACGCCGCGCACCACCAACCAGTCCGGCACGTCCAGGTCGAATTCGTCGCGGACTCCGGCGAAGCTGCCCGCCAACGCGGTCGATACGCGCACCGGGCGGGACGGCTCCCGCAAGCGGCCCGCCCCATGCGCGTCGGCGAAGATCCGCAGCAGCGTGGCGATCACTCGCACACCGGGATCGACGGTCTGGTCGGCGGGCGCCTCGTATCCCGGCACCGGCGAGCCGAAAAGCAGTCCATACCAAGCGGGTTCGGCCAGCGCCCAGGCGCGCACCGCGCGGCCCGCCACCCGCAGCCGCTCCGCGGGATCGGCGGGCGCGGCGGTGAGTGCGTCGTCCACGGCGTCGCCGAGGGCGTTGTAGCCGTCCACCACGAGCAGGGTCAGCAGTTCGTCACGGCTGCGCACGTACCGGTACACCGCCGAGGAGACCACACCGAGATCGCGGGCCACCGCGCGCAGCGACAGCGCCGCGGCGCCGTGCGTGGCGAGGTGCTCGCGGCCGATCCGTTTGATGTCCTCCATCGTCTGGGCTCGTGCCCTCGCGCGCGGCGTCGTCATGGGTGTCACTTTAGTGAACACCGCTCGCGGATCCGTCAGCCGTCCAGTTCGCGGACCGCGCGCTCGATCTCGTCGGCCAAGGTCGCGCCGCCGACCTCCCACGCGGCGGCGCGGAAACGTTCGCGGAACCGGCTCAGGTCCGTGCCGATGCCCTCGCCGCCGTAGCTCGTCGCCGCCGCGTCGCGGAACGTGCGCACCATCTCGTCGGCGAGATCGGCGATCCTGGCGCGGATGAGTTTGCGCAGCGCACCGCTGAGGGTGATGTCGGTGCCGACGTCGTAGAGGATCAGCGCGCCCTTGAGCATCGGCTGGTCGGGAATGCGCCAGCCTTCCCCGCACCGCTCGACGTATTGGGCTGCGACGAGTTCGTCGAGAATCTCGGCGCGGCGATCGCCGAGCAGGGACGACAGTTCGTCGTCGTCGATCACCACCGACTGATCCGCCGCACCCGGATACCGCGGATCGAGCACCGAGCGCCAGTCGGCGTTGGCGCCACGCTGGGCTTCGGCGTCGAACACCTCCCGGATCGCCTCCAGGCGCAACCCGCGCGCCTGCATACCGGAGATGTCGCGCAACCGATCCAGATGCTCGTCGGTGTACACCGCCTCCTTGCCCGCGCGGCCGGGTTTCGGCAGCACACCGAGCGAGTGGTAGTAGCGGATGGTGCGCGCCGGTACACCGCTGAGATCGGCCAGCTGAAGACGGCTGTATCGGGACACGCGACTCAGCATAGATACCCCGGTCGACTCCTCGTTGACAGCTCCTACTGTCCGCATTAGCGTAACGCGGGTCACTGCCGACCGTTCGAGGAGTCCCGCGCATGTCCCAGCGAACAACCGACTTCGATGTGCTCATCGTCGGTTCCGGTTTCGGCGGCAGCGTGACCGCGCTGCGCCTTGTGGAGAAGGGGTACAAGGTCTGCGTGCTCGAGGCGGGTCAGCGCTTCGCCGACGACGAACTGCCCAAGACCAGCTGGGACCTGCGCAAGTTCCTGTGGGCGCCCGCGCTCGGCTGCTACGGCATTCAGCGCATCCACCTGCTGCGCGACGTGCTGATCCTCGGCGGCGCCGGTGTCGGCGGCGGTTCGCTGAACTACGCCAACACCCTCTACGTTCCGCCGGAGCCGTTCTTCCAGGACCCGCAGTGGCGCGAGATGACGGACTGGCGCTCGGAACTCACGCCCTACTACGAGCAGGCCCAGAAGATGCTCGGCGTGGTGCGCAATCCGCACATGACACCCGCCGACGAGGTCTTCAAGAAAGTCGCCGAGGACATGGGCGTCGGTGACACCTTCGTGCAGACACCGGTCGGCGTGTTCTTCGGTGAGCCGGGCAAGACCGTGGCCGACCCCTACTTCGGCGGTGTCGGGCCCGAGCGCACCGGCTGCGTGGAATGCGGCGACTGCATGGTCGGCTGCAAGTTCGGCGCCAAGAACACGCTCGTCAAGAACTATCTGTACCTGGCAGAGCAGGCAGGCGCCGAGGTCGTCCCGATGACCACGGTCACCGCGCTGCGGCCGCTGCCCGACGGCACCTGGGACGTGGAGACCAAGCGCACCGGCAAGCTGCTCCGCAAACAGCCCAAGACGTACACGGCCGCGCACGTGGTGCTCGCCGCGGGCACCCGAGGCACCCAGAAGCTGCTGTTCGACATGCGCGACAAGGGCGTGCTGCCCGGGCTCTCCCCGCGGCTCGGCGTGCTGACCCGCACCAATTCCGAGTCGATCGTCGGCGCGGCGACCAGGAAGGTCACCCCCGGTGTCGACTTCACCAAAGGCGTGGCGATCACGTCCTCGATCCACCCGACGCCCGACACCCACATCGAACCCGTCCGCTACGGCAAGGGCTCCAATTCGATGGGCCTGCTGCAGACGCTGATGGTCGACGGCGGCGGCCGCATCCCGCGCTGGCTGCGGTTCCTGTTGCTCGTCCTGCGCCACCCGCTGCACCTGTTCCAGTTCCTGAGTACCAAGAACTGGAGCGAGCGCACCATCATCTCGCTGGTGATGCAGCACCTGGACAACTCGATCACCACCTACACCAAGCGCGGTGTGTTCGGGCGCAAGCTCACCTCGAAACAGGGCCACGGCCAACCGAATCCGACGTGGATCCCGGTCGGCAACGAGGTCACGCGCAAGGTGGCCGACGAGATCGGCGGCATCGCGGGCGGCAGCTGGGGCGAGATCTTCAACATCCCGCTCACCGCCCACTTCCTCGGCGGCGCCACCATCGGCGCCGACCCGGAGCACGGCGTCATCGACGGCTACCACCGCGTCTTCGGCTATCCGACGCTGAGCGTGGTGGACGGCGCGGCGGTCTCGGCCAACCTCGGCGTGAACCCGTCGCTGACCATCACCGCGCAGGCCGAGCGGGCCGCGGCCTATTGGCCGAACAAGGGCGAGGTGGACACCAGGCCGTCGCAAAGCGAGGGGTACCAGCGGATTTCGCCGGTCGCCCCGGTCAAGCCGGTGGTGCCTGCCGGCTCGCCCGCCGCGCTCGTGTTGCCGATCGTTCCGGTGCGCCCGGCGAACCAGGAGACCCCGGCCGCGGGCTGAGCGGCGCTACCAGTCGGTCCAAGCGACGGCGCGCACCGGGAACGAGCCGGTTCCGTGCACCGGCGCGGGCAGCGCGACCAGCTTGGCGCCGATGTCGGGCACCGCGTCGAGGTTCGTCATCTGCTCGATGATCGGGATTCCCGCGCCGAGCAGGGTGTGGTGACACGGCCGCGTCGGCAGGGACGTGTCGTCGATGTCGAGCGAGTCGATGCCGACCAGCGCCACATTGGCGGCCACCAGCGCGTCCGCGACCTCGCCGACCAGGAACGGATGCCCGGGCCCCTGATACGAGGCCGAACCCCAGCGGGACGACCATCCGGTGTGCACGAGCACCGCCTTGCCCCACAGCCGGGCGGGGTCGCCGAGCAGATCCGGCCCCACCGCACGGATCCCCGTCGCACGGATCATCACGATCGGCACATCGAACAGCCGCTCGAGTGGTAGCTCGGCGATGTCGCCGCCCTCGGCGTGGAAATGAAAGGGCGCGGCGAGGTAGGTGCCGGTGTGGCCGACCATGTCCACGCGGGCGATCTCGTAGGCCATGTCGATCAGCGGCGATTGCGTACGCGAGATGTCCGGGGTGACTCGCGGACGCGGCAGGCCCGGGTAGGTGAGCATGCCGTCCGAGATCGGATGGGACAGCTCCACGACCGACTTGCTCATGCCGGCGACGGTACCGGCCGGGAGCCAGGGCCTCGAGGCAGCGCGGTCGAAACGCGATTTTCCGGCGCGCTCCGGTCCACTGCGGCGTGTCGCTGGGAGTTTGCCGACAAGGGCATTTGAATGCTGGTTGCTCGTCGACGTATCCGTGCTCTCCCCTGGAGGTCAGAGGTCGTGACTCGTAGGTTTTCCCTGTTCCCCGGCCATGGATGCAACCGCGTGACCCACGTCCTCGGCACGCTCGGCGGTATGGCGCTGGGTGTACTGCTGGCGACGACGGCAACCGCGGGACCGCTGTATCCGGTACCCGATCCGGACCCGTTCTACGCCGCACCGGCGGACCTGGCCGCGCACCGACCCGGTGACGTGCTGGACGTGCGGGGCTTGCCGCCGCTGCCGCTCTTCCCCGGCGCCACCGTCCGGCAGGTCGAGTTCCGGTCCACCGACTCGCACGGCAACCCGATCGCCGCGACAACGACGATCCTCACCCCCCTCGGCAACCGGCCGGACGCGCCGCTGCTGTCGTATCAACACTTCATCAACTCGCTCGGCAGCCATTGCGCGGTGTCACGCAGGCTCTACGACCACGATGTGAATCTGACGCTGACCATGCCGATTCTCAACGTCGCGTTGCAGCGGGGCTGGAGTATCGCGCTGCCGGATCATCTCGGTCCGCAGTTCGCCCTCGGCGCCGCTCGCCTCGGTGGCCAGATCACCTTGGACGGCATTCGCGCGGTCAAACGACTACCCGAACTCGGTCTGGCGAACAGCCCGGTGGGAATGGTGGGCTACTCGGGCGGCGGCATCGCCACCTCGTGGGCGGCGGCGCTGCAACCGACGTACGCGCCCGAGTTGAGGCTCGCGGGCGCCGCCATCGGCGGCGTGCCGATGAACTTGTGGACCATGGCGGAGGCGTTGGGCTACGACCCGCACCCGGCCTTCGGGCTGGCCATGGCGGTGGCGATCGGTCTGGAACGGGAGTACCCGGACCGGCTGCCGCTCGGCGCGCATCTCAATCCCCGCGGCCTCGCGGTCCGCGATGCGATGGCCAACAGCTGCACCAACGAACTGCTCGCCATCGGCGCCAACACCGGTGCGCGCGACTACGCCTCCAACCCCTTCTTCGACATGCCAGGCGATGCCAGGGCGGTCGTCGAGGAGAACAGCTTGGAACTGTACCCCGGCGTGCCGGAAATCCCGGTGTTCGAATGGCATTCGCCGAGTGACCCGCTGATTCCGGTCGGCTCCATCGTCAACACCGACCGTCGCTGGTGCGACGCGGGGGTGCAGTTGGCAACGCTGCGCGTAGACGTTCCCGAGCATCTGTCCGCGGCGTTGGCAGGCGCGCCCCAGGCGATGACGTGGCTGAACGCCCGGATCGAGGGCGAGCCCGCCCCGAGGAACTGCTGACCGTCGTCAGTGAGATCGTCACCGCCGGTTGCCATTCGATCGGCGGATCGCGCAGCGGCCCGCGTGGTGAGTCCACCTCGCGGGCCGCTGCGGCGTTTGCCCAGGATTCCATCGTCCGCACCGCCGAAAAGGAGACGACCATGACCGGCGAGACGTCCGCTACGAACAAAGTCCCGCCCGAGGAAGAGCCCTTCCAGCGGCAGAGCGTGGCAATGGGGATATCCCTCATCGCCGCGTCCATGCTGCTGATTCTCGCGGTGACCTCGATTCTGGAGGGCATCTCCGCACTGGTGGACGACGAGCTCTACGTGGCGGGTGTCGACTACGTCTACAAGTTCGACACGACGACATGGGGTTGGATCCATCTGGCGCTCGGCGTCCTGGCGCTGATCTGCGCTCTCGGAGTGATTTTCGGAACCGCGTGGGGTCGGTACAGCGCGCTGGGGATCGCGGCGTTGGTGATCCTCGCGAATTTCCTCTCCCTGCCCCACTACCCCTGGTGGTCCATCGTGGTCATCGCGTTGAGCGTGGCGGTCATCTGGGCTCTCACGACCTGGCAGCCCGAACACTGACGGTCGTCCGAGCGGGGTGGTCGACCCGTATCGCGTGCCGAGGCGAGACAGCGGTTGCGAGAAGGTGGTGACGCCATGACGTGGGCACTACCCGCGATCGCCGCGGTGCTGCTTCTCTTCGCGGCGATCTCCGGGCGGGTCGCGGGCACACCGATCACCGGACCGATCGTCTTCACCGTCGGCGGTGTCGTCCTCGGTGGCACGGTGTTCGGGCTCGTCGAGGTGGAAAGCACCGCCGAAACCGTCAGACTACTCGCCGAGATCACCCTGGCACTGGTGCTGTTCTCCGACGCCGCCCGAGTGGACCCGACCGAACTGCGCGCCGAGATCGCCCTGCCCGCACGACTGCTCGGCATCGGCCTGCCGTTGACGATTCTCGCGGGGTTCGGCGCCGGGCTCCTCGTGCTCGACGACCTGACCTGGCCCGAAGCGCTCCTGCTCGCGGTGATCCTGGCCCCCACCGACGCCGCGCTCGGACAGGTTGTCGTCACACTCAGGGAGGTGCCCGCACGCGTCCGGCAAGGCTTGAATGTCGAAAGCGGTCTCAACGACGGAATCTGCGTGCCCTTGTTCCTGGTCGCACTGGCGCTCGCCCAAAGCGAGGCCGGTGCGATCGGCCACGGCGCTGCCGCCCAGTTGGTCGCCGAGCAGATCGGGTACGGCGTCGTGGCCGGTGTCGGGACCGGAGCGATCGCCGCCGCGGTTCTTGTCACTGCCGAGCGGCACCACACGATCGAGCGCGCCTGGGCGCAGATCGTTCCCGTCACGGCGGCCGCGCTCGCCTACACCGTCGCCGTGCCGGTCGGCGGGTCCGGTTTCATCGCGGCCTTCGTCGGCGGACTGACCTTCGGAGCGATCGCCCGGCGCTACGCGCCCCGTGCCGCCCCGGACGGCCTGCTCGAAGAGGCCGGTGACCTGTTCAGCGCGGTGACCTTCATCGTGTTCGGCGCCGTGCTGCTCGGCACCGCGCTGGATCACCTGTCCTGGACCGTATTCGGCTACGCGGTGCTCAGCTTGACCGTCGTCCGGATGATCCCCGTCGCGTTGTCGCTGATCGGCACCCATGCCCGTGCCCCGACCATCGCTTTCCTCGGCTGGTTCGGTCCCCGTGGGCTGGCCACCATCGTCTTCGTCATCCTGGTCCTGCAGGAGAACCGGGAACTGCCCCACCAAGATTCGCTCCTCACCACCGCTGTCGTCACGGTCGGACTTTCGGTGCTCGCACACGGACTCAGCGCGGCGCCGCTTGCTCGGCGCTACGCCGACTGGTTTCAGCGGCACCCGCGCGTGGAAAACCGTCCAGCGCCGGATGCGGCCGACTGACCGGGTCGGAGCCGGGCAGGACCGGCCGGTACCAACGTGAATCGCCTTTGGCCGTCAATGGGCAGCGTCCATGATCAGCCGATTGTGCCGCCGGAGCCGCGCGGAAATCCGGATGGCGAAATCCCGCTGATCGATGAGGGCGAACGGCACAATGTGGGCCATGCGCACATTTGCCCGATTGTTGCAGGCTGTCGTCGCCGGAGCGTTGGTCGTGGCAGCCAGTCATGGTGTCGCGACGGCACCCGCGGCGAGCATGCCCCATATCCAGTTGCCCTGGCTGACTTCCGGGCCGGACGGAGTGCAGGCGACGGGGGCGGTGCTGGCAGACGGATTCACCGGCACGGCACTGTGGTCGCGACAGCCGGACACTCCCGTCCCGATAGCCAGCATCACCAAGGTGATGACGGCGGTGGTCGTGATCGACGCGGGCGACCTCGATCGGGCGATCACCGTGCCGCACGAAGCGATCGGCTACTGCGTCAGGCACGACGGCAGCACTGCGGGCCTTGCCCCCGGCGAGGTGCTCACCGCGCGACAGCTCCTCTACGCGCTGATGCTGCCCTCGGGCTGCGACGCCGCCTACGCCCTCGCCGAGGAATACGGGCCCGGCCAAGACGCCTTCATCGGAAGGATGAACGATCTCGCGCGCCACATGGGCTTGGCGGGAACACAATTCACCGACCCCAGCGGACTGCCCGTCCCCGACGATCACTCCAACCACTCCACACCGGCGGACCTGGTGGCCCTCGGCCTGCGCGCGATGCGCCTGCCGGTGTTCCGCGAGATCGTCAGCGCGCAAACCCATCACGTGCCCGCGGGCCCGAGCAACCGCGAACACTTCTGGCGGACCACGAACCGGCTGCTGCGCGACTACCCCGGCACCATCGGCATCAAAACCGGATGGACCGACGCCGCGGGAACCTGCCTGCTGTTCGAAACGGTCCGGGCGGGAATACCGCTGATCGGCGTGGTCCTGCACAGCTCGGCCCACAGCGACGTCATCGCGAAAGACGATGCCGCGCGCATGCTGAACTGGGCTTACGACCCGGTCCTGAGCGTGCTGCCGATTCGTTAGCGCCGCCGCAGGCCTGTCGATCCCGGCGCGTCACTCGGGCGGCTCGTGCGGTTCGACGTCGAGGACGTAGTCGAGCGCCCGCAACTCATCGGCGAGAACGCCGGTGCAGGAGACGACAACGCGGTCCGCGCCGCAGAGCTGGACGACCTCGGCGGAGGCGGTCTCGAGCCAATCGAAGAGCCTCGCCCGGTTTCCGCCCGCGGCCTCGGTGTGGTGCGCGGGATCGAGTCGGACGAGATAGGTACGGCGCTGCGCTGGCATGGACCCACTCCTCGGTCGTTGGACAGACGTTGGAAGGTGATGCGGTTGGGTGGCCGGGGCCACTACTTCACGCTAGTCCCCCCGCCGTAGCACCGTGGCACAAAGCGGCGTTGCCTCCGGCCATTCGCCCTGTGATACGCGGACGTCCGCGCGAAACCTGGCCGGGCCGGCGTCGTTGGCCGTATCTTTGCCCTAAGCGGTGTGGATCGGAGTGGACAGTGGCAGCAGGGCAGCTCTCGGCCGATTACGTGGTCGTCGGATCGGGGTCGGCGGGCGCGGTGATCGCCAACCGGCTCAGCGAGGATTCCGGAACCCAGGTGGTGGTGCTCGAGGCGGGCCCGCCGGACAAGGACAAGTTCGCCCACATCCCGGCGGCGTTCGCGAAACTCTTTCGCTCCGAACTGGATTGGGACTACCTGACCGAGCCGCAGCCGCAGCTCGACAACCGGCAGGTGTACTGGCCGCGCGGGCGGATGTACGGCGGCTCGTCCTCGATGAACGCCATGATGTGGGTGCGCGGGTTCCGCGCCGACTACGACGAATGGGCGCTGCTGGCCGGCGAGGAGTGGGGATTCGCCGCGGCCGTCGAACAGTTCCGCAGGATCGAGAACGTGGAGGACGCGCAGTACCCCGACGAGGGCACGGCCGGACCGCTGTACGTCTCGCACCAGCGCAGCCCGCGCTCCTCGACCGCGGCGTTCCTGACGGCGGCGCAGGAGTCGGGGTTCACCGTCGAAGCGCCGAACCGCCCGCAGCCCGACGGCTTCAGCCAGACCATGGTGACCCAGCGCAACGGCAGGCGCTGGAGCACCGCCGACGCCTACCTGCGCCCCGCGTTACGCCGCGACAACCTCACGGTGCACAGCGAAGCCCTCGCCACCCGCGTGATCTTCGAGGGCAAGCGCGCGGTCGGCGTGGAATACCGCCAGAACGGCGTGACCCACACCGTCACCGCGCGCCGCGAGGTGGTGCTGTGCGGCGGCGCGATCAACAGCCCGCAGCTGCTCATGCTCTCCGGTATCGGTGACGCCGACGAACTGACCCGCCACGGGATCGAGGTGGTGGAGCACGCGCCCGAGGTCGGGTCCAACCTGCAGGACCACCTGGTCGCGGCCATCGGCTACGGGGTGGCCGAGGATTCGCTGTTCGGCGCCGACAAGAAGCCTCGGCAGCTGATCGACTACCTGCTGCGCCACCGCGGCATGCTCACCTCCAACATCGGCGAGGCCTACGGCTTCGTCCGATCCAAGCCGGAACTGGAACTGCCGGACCTCGAGCTGATCTACGCGCCCGCGCCGTTCTACTACGAGGGTTTGGTCGATCCGACCGAACACGGCGTCGTCCTGGCGACCGTGCTGCTGCGCCCGCACAGCCGCGGGCGGATCGCGCTCGGGTCGGCCGATCCGACCGCCAAGCCGGTCATCGATCCCCGCTACCTGTCCGACTCCGCGGGCGCCGACCGCGCCGCCCTGCTCGCGGGCCTGCGCACCTGCGCGAAGATCGCCGACGCGCCCGCGATGAAGGCGGTGCTCGGCAGCCTCATCTATCCGCCGAACGCGCCGGACGAACTCGAGGCCACCCTCGAACTATCGATCAACGGCTACTCGCACACCCTCTACCACCCGGTCGGCACCTGCCGGATGGGCACCGACCCGGCCAGCGTTGTCACGCCGCGGCTGGAAGTGCGTGGCGTGCAAGGGCTTCGAGTCGCCGACGCGTCGGTGATGCCGCTGCTCATCCGCGGCCACACGCACGCGCCGAGCGTGTTCGTCGGCGAGCAGGCGGCCAAGTTCCTGCGGGAGGCCTGACCTTCCCGGCGGGGTCCGGCCGGGCTAGAAGACGGGCACGCGGTCGAAGCCGAGCGGTGGCGTGGGGGTCGGGCCGGTGCCGAGCACCGGCTTGAAGTCGGGCAGCGCGGTGAGCACGTCGATGTTGCGGGCCGCGTAGCAGCGCACCTGCGGCAGCGCGCGGGACACTTCGGCGCGCTCCACCGGCTCGTCGTCGACGAACGCGATGGTGTCCAAGCTCAGGCCGAGGGTTCGGGCGATCCGCACGATGCTGGCGGACTTACGGCCCCAGCCGATCTCCAGCGCCGAGAACATCTCGTAGAGGCCGTGCCGGTACAGCCGGTCCAACGTGAGAGTGCGGTCGCTGCGGCTGGCCACGGCGTGCCAGATGCCGCGATCGCTCAACGTCCGCAACGTGCGCAGGGCCGCGGGCCTCGGCGCGGAGCTGGTCGCGTCGCACACGACACCGTCCCACATCGTGTTGTCCAGTTCCCAGACAAGACATCTCAGAGCCGGTCTCATCGCCTGCCCCTATCGTTTCGTCAGCACTGCCTTCCCTGCCGTGGCGTGCCCGGCAGACGGGCTAGTGCAACCATCGGGGCACGACACGTGCCGGGCAAGCCCCAGGTTTCTGGGTGGCCGGTCCGGCCCGGGTGATACTACCGGCAGCCCGGCGGCGCGCCACCCGATCCGATGAGGCAAACCGTCAGCGCTCCGCGCCGCGCGAACGACGTTGTCGCGCTTGCCCGGTCGGCACGGTAGGTCGTTCCGGCACCCGGACCTTCGACCGCACAAGCGCTCGCTTGGGACGAATGGCGTTTGCGCGGGCGGTACCGTGCCGCTGCTCCCCCGTGCTCGACCTCGGTCAGTGGGCATGCGCGCCAGGCAGTTTCGTGCCCTGGGTCGCCGAGTAGCGAACGCCGAGCGAATCCGGGTGGTCGGCTCGGCGTCACGGTGAAGTGTGGGCTACTCGGCCATCCGGTCGACCTTCGACAGTTCCCGACAAGCAGCCGCGCGATGGACGTGCATCCGCTTGCCTGTCAAACGCTCTCGGGTCCGGGCTCTGGATGGCGCGAACCGTATTTCGACTCTCCGTTCTGTGAGCGCTCACAAGGCCGCGAATTCGGCCGCGTCGTCATGTCACAGAACCCGACGAATCGATCCGCGCCGCTGATCATGCGGTTAGTGTGAATGCGCCGCACAGCAAAATCCCGGGCGGAAGGAGTCGCCAATGACCGTCGACAGTGGGGCCAGGCCGAGCTTGACTTTGTCCGGCCGACCGATGTCTTCGCCGTTGCAGGACGTCCGGAGCCTATCGCGCCAGATGGTCGGACATTTCGTCGAGAACGTGGTCCCCTGCGGCACCCTCCCCGGTGACGCCATCACCGGCGACGTCACCACCATCACCCGGCTCTGCCTCGAGTTCGCCGTGAGCATGCTCGACGGTCAGGACATTCCCGCGAAGTTGCAGCGACTGCAGGACGCCGCGGCGGGCTGGGCGCGCGAGGGCGTGCCGATCGACACGATCCACCACTCGATCCACGAGGGCTTCAAGATCGGCTTCGATCTGGTGGTCTCCAACGCCACCATCAAGGACTACGGCAACCTCGTCGACGGCGCGAAGATGGTCGTGGAAATGCTCGACCAGATCACCTCGGCGATCTCGGTGGCGTATGTGCGTGAGCTGCGCGCGGTGGTCAGCGAGCACCACACCGCGGTGCACACCCTCACCTCCGCGCTGCTCGGCGGGCACAGCACCTCCACGATGGCGCGCGAATGCGGCATCGCCATCGCGTCGTCCTACGCGGTGATCGCGGTCGCCATTCCCCAGCATCGCGACGAACGCAATCCGGCCGTGGACGGTCAGGTCGTCGCCAGACGCAAGCTGCGCCGGGTGCAGGCCGAGCTGGCCACCCGGTGCGGGAACACCGCGTTGTCCTTGCTCAGCGTGGACGGCGGCACCATCCTGATTCCCTCCGGCGCGCTCGACAAAGGGCAGCTCGACGCGCTGATCACCGAGCTCTCCCGGTCCGCCCAGGTCGGCATCACCGCGACCATGGTCGAGGCCTCCCCCGAGCAGATACCCAATGCCGCCGATCAGGCGCACGAACTGCTCGACATGGTGCAGCGCCTCCAAGCGGTGGCCGGTCTCTACCGGTTCGACGAGCTGGCGCTCGAATACCAGCTGACCCGCCCGGGGCCGGGCCGCGAATATCTCGGATCGCTGCTCGACCCGCTCGACGAGCACCCGGAACTGCTGGAGACGTTGCAGCGCCACATCGCCAACAACCTCAACCGTCAGCGCACCGCCCGCGTGCTGCACGTGCACACGAACACCGTGGACTACCGGCTCAAACGAATCGGCCAGCTGACCGGCTTCGATCCGTCGCAGCCCTCCGGGCTCTGGTATCTGCGTTCGGCGCTGGTAGCGCGCACCTACCGGACCGTGTGATTCCCAGGAACGCCGTCACCGAAAGTTGCGTTCGCACAAAAGGTTCGGCACCTCATGCGCTTCGAGGGCGTCCGCACCACGAGTTCGATACGGGGCCTTGGGTTTCGACGGATGTACCACGAATTCGACACCTGCCCTTGTGTTTCGACGGCGTCCGTCCCACTGAGCGGGAAATACCGAGCGGGACAATGTGAAACAGCTGCGCGTCTGTTTCAGTGGCGATAACGTCCCTGATCATGAGACGCTCTGTTGCAGGCATCGCCCTCGGTATCACCATCACTGTCGCCGCCCCGCTGTCCGCCGCGCAGGCCGACACCGGCTCGTCCTCGCTGTCGGGGGGCTCCGGCTCGTCGTCGCTGTCGGGCGGCTCCGGTTCCTCCTCGCTCTCCGGTGGCGGCGGCCTGCCCCCGTACGCGCAGTGGATCACGGAGGTGCAGACGGTCGCCGCGCAGGCAAGGGACTACCTGGCCGGACGGCTGCCCGGCGCCACACGACCGGCGATCGTCCTCGACATCGACAACACCTCGCTGGAAACGCAGTACAACCCCGGCCCCATCACCCCCGCCATCGCGCCCATCCTGCAACTCGCCACGTGGGCCGAATCGCAAGGCGCGGCGATCATTTTCGTCACCGGCCGCCCCGCGCTCATGAACCTCTACACCCAGACCAACCTGACCGCCGTCGGCTACCCCGTGGACGGCCTCTACGGCAGTCCCCTCACCACCCTGTCCGCCGGCTCGTCCGGGCTCGAGCAGTACAAGACCAACGCCCGCATCGACATCGAGGGCGACGGCTACACCATCGTCGCCAATATCGGCAACAGCGCATCGGATCTCGCGGGCGGGCACGCCGAGCGGACGTTCAAGCTGCCGGACTACGACGGCAAGTTGTCCTGAGACCAGAACGGAGTCGGCATCGCCGCGAGCATGGCCCTGGAAGAAGCGGTGTCACCGTGTGTTCGGATGCGTCTGCACCGCCTCGACTCGGCGCCGGAGCAGGCAGAATTCGTTTCCCTCCGGGTCGGCCAGCACGTGCCACGTCGCGGCGCTGGTCTGGCCGATGTCGACCGTCCGCGCACCCGCGGCGAGCAGTCGCTCCAATTCCGCGTCCTGATCGCGATCGGTGGGGTTCACGTCGATGTGCAGTGGCAGCTTGCCGCGCTTCGGCTCGGCGCTCGGGATGAACATCAGCGTGGGCTGCGGCCCGCCGAACCCGATCCCGGGCGGACCGATCTACAGTGCGTCGTCCTCCCAGCCGAGTTCGACGTAGCCGAGGACTTCGCACCAGAAGTCCGCCAGCCGTTGCGGGTCGGCGCAGTCGAGTATGAGTTGGGTGATTCTGCAAGCCATGCGCGCGACGGTACCTGGGCGGGCGGTTCCGAGCGGGGCGCCGCCAGGCCCGTGGCATGCCGGGAGGTGGCGGTGGGAGCAGATGGCGGTGACCCGCGCCTGCTGGCACGTTCAGCGCCGTCATCGGTCCGAACCCGGCGGATCCGAGCGCAGAACTCCGAACGCCAGCGAACGAGTGGCAAACGGGTGGAGAATGGGCGAATGCGAACCGTGCTCATTCTCGGCGCCGGGTTCGGGGGTTTGGAGCTGGCCACCCTCCTGTCGCGTTCGCTGGCCGACGAGGTTCGGGTCGTCTTGATCGACCGGAACGACTCGTTCACCTTCGGCTTCGCCAAACTGGAGATCCTGTTCCGGGATGTTCCGCCGGAGGCCGTTCGGGTTCCGTACGCCGACCTCGCGCATCCGGGCGTCGAGTTCCGGCGCGAGGAAGTCACCGCGATCGATCCGCGGACCCGCCGCGTCGTCACCGATCGGTCCGAGTACGAGCCGGACATTCTCGTCGTCGCGCTCGGCGCCGACTACGACCCGGCCGCGACCCCGGGCTTCGTCGAGGACGGCCACGAGTACTACTCGATCGACGGGGCCGCCAGGCTGCGCGACCGGCTCGACAGCTTCGACGGCGGCGACATCGTCCTCGCGATCCTTCGCGTCCCCTTCAAGTGCCCGCCCGCACCGTACGAGGGGGCGATGCTCTTACACGAGAAGCTCGCGCGGCGCGGACTCGGCGACAGCACGCGCATCCGGATGATCAGCCCGATGGATTCGCCGATCCCGGTCTCGGCGGACACCTCCGCCGCCCTCGTCGAGGCGCTGACCCGGCGCGGGATCGAGTACACGCCCGGCCAGCTGGTCCACGGCCTGGAGCCGGACCGCCACGTCGCGCTGACCCGTGCGGGCGAGATCGCCTACGACCTCTTCATCGGCATCCCGGCGCACCGCGTGCCCGCGGTCGTCGAAGCGTCCGGGTTGACCGTCGGTGGCACGGACGGCTGGGTCGCGGTCGACCCGGGCACCCTGGAGACGCCCTATCCGAACGTCTACGCGCTCGGCGACTGCGCCGACGCGCCGGTGCCACGGGCGGGGGTCTTCGCCGAGGACGCCGCCCGCACGGTGGCCGCGGGCATCGCGGCGAAAGTGCGCGGATCCGACGCGACCGACCGGTACCGCGGAAGGGGCGCGTGCCACATCGAATTCGGCGGCGGATTGGTCGGCAAGGTCGATGCCGATTTCCTGTCCGGTCCCGCGCCGCGCGCACCCTTCACCGCACCCTCGGTGGAACTCGCGCGCGAGAAGGCCGAGGCGGCCGACGCGCGAATCCAGCGGTGGTTCCCAGGTCGCGTTTCGGAATAGCCGGGCGACTCGCACAGCGACCGCGCGCTCGAAATCCGGGCGGTCGGTCGGCTCGATGAGAATGTACGCGGCGAGTGCGCTGCGATGGCCGAAGCGGCGACCGAAGGAATTCTGTTCCGACACCGATTTCCGTCCGTGGCGTTCACTTCCGCCGCTATTCCGTTCCCGGAAACGAAAATTCCGCGGAAATATTGTGATGCGCTACGAATTCCGCTCGCACCGCAGCCACCCCACCGCGGGCAGGGCACACCGGGGCGCGAAGCGAGGGCGGAGCGCGGCGACGGCGTCACTCCGTGCGCGAGATCACCTCGCGCCGGGTCGCGCGCTCGGCGGCGGCGGCATAGTTTTCTGTGAAACCTCCAGCAGGTCAACAGCTTCCGCGCTCCCGACACGCACCGCACGGTCGTGCGGTCGGGCTCATGCGTCACGCGGGATGGGAGACGGCCGGTCCGCGTCTGCGGCGCAGGGGGATACGACAAGGGAGGCACGCGTGACCAAGACGTTCGCAAGACACGATCGGACCGAAAACCTACACCGCTACGGCGATTCGAAGCTGCTGATCGTCCCGCTCGACCACACCGTCGGCGCAGGCTCGCTGTTGCGTGCGCACCGCCTGCGCGAGGTGCTCCACGCACTGCGCGTCGGCGGCGCGGACGCCACCGTGCTGCACAAGGGCGCGCTCGATCACGTGGACCCCGCGGTCTTCGACGACCTCGCCCTCATCGTCCACCTGTCGGCGAGTGCCCACCCCGGCACCGATCCCGATCACAAGGTCCTCGTCACGACAGTCGAGGAGGCGTTGCGGCTGGGTGCCGACGCCGTCAGCGTGCACGTCAACCTGGGCTCGCGCACCGAGTACCAGCAGCGAGAAGACGTCGCGCAGGTCGCGCGAGCCTGCGACCGTTGGAGTGTTCCGCTGTTCGCGATGGTCTATCCGCGTGGTCCGCGCGTCTCGAATCCCACCGATCCGGAGCTGGTCCGCCACGCCGCCGAGGTCGCGGCCGACCTCGGCGCCGACGTCGTGAAAGTGCCCTTCACCGGCGACCCGGTGAGCATGTCCGAGGTCGCGGCCTCGGTCGACATTCCCGTGGTCGTGGCGGGTGGACCCGCGCTGCGCGCCGAACGGGCGGTCGCACACGCGGAGCGCATCCTCTCCAGTGGCGTCGCCGGTCTGGCCTTCGGCCGCAACGTCTTTCAGGCCGACGACCCCGCGTCATTCGTCCACCGCCTGCACACCGCGGTCCACACCGATCGCACGCTCGCCGCCCCTGCGCCCTGCACTCCCGCGCTCGCGCGATCGTGACGAGATCGCCCGGAAACCGGCCGAAGCGGCCCGCGGCAGATGCTTCCGCGGGCCCGGCGCGCGATTTTCGGAATGGGGATGACGAACCGATTCCACGGCTTCCGCGGATATCCCAACGGACCGTACGATTTGTGACACCCATTACAGACGTTTCTGCTACCAGTCGGTAATGAAAGCGGTCACATTTTCCATCGCCGATGAAGGTTTGCCGAGCTCTCGAATAGCGTGCGGCACATCCCGCGCCGAGTAAAAACATCGTGAATCGAGTGGGATTCGACAACGAGATGTGGTACCGCCCAATTCAATCGGAAAGTACCGGTGGGTTGGTTTCGATTTCCATCCGTCCGTTCGGTGAACCGATCGTGAACAGCGAACTTTCCGGAGAGCGACCGACCGATGATCTACCGCGGCCGATACGCACGCATATCTGTAACTCGCGATCGCAGCTTCCATGGTCCGCGCCGAAACGCTGTCATGCCCCGTTTCCTATGGGTGACAACACGTTTCACACACTTCGCACACACTGATTTGCCATTCGATTGCTCGCCAGCGAGAGCCGCTGCGGGACACTGCTTTTCACATTGCAGCGCACAGAGTAGCGGTGTACAGATTGGTCGAAAGCGCGACTGTGATCGATGACAGTTGTGCACAGTGACGAGATATGAGGCATAACAGTCTTGGTTGTCGATATCGGAGGGCAAGTGATCGCGGTCTCGGCAGTCGCCGAACCCCATGCTGACCAGGGAAAAGTCAAGCTCTGGACGGGAAGGGCACACACTGCGGCGGTGGTCGTGCCGCTCGGGGACGGGGAAGTCCCGAGCGCGACGGGGGGCTGGAAATGAGCGCGCGGGAACAGGTGCCCGAGCGCGTGCGAGAGCTGTTCCGCGCCGGTTTGCAGGTGCCCGATATCGATCTCGACACACCGTTGCTGGATTATGGCTTGGACTCGGTTCGATCGGCCGAGATCATCATCGAACTCGAGCGCGCCTTCGGCGTGGAGATCTCCGACGAGGAGGCCTCCGAGCTGCATACCGCGCGTGACGTGATCGAGTGCGTGACGACCAAGACGGCTCACCGCACCGGGGTCGGTGCGTAACGGCATGGCCCCGAGAGCACAAGACCATGCCGCGGCGATCGGCTCGGCGCCGCCGCTGTTCGACGACTTCGCACGGCACAACCGGCCCGGGCTGGCGCGACTGTTGCGCGCCTGCCACCTGGATGTGGTGTACGTGGGGGCCGAGGGCGACCATCTGATCCGAGCGGACGGCGCCCGCGTGCTCGATCTGGTCGGCGGATTCGGCGCGGCGCTGTTCGGGCACAACAATCCGGCACTGGTGCGGGTGGCCACGGCGCGGTTGAACCAGCAGACGCCGTTCGTCTCGCAGGGCAGTGTCCGTCCGGGCGCCGCCCGGCTGGCCCATCGGCTTTCGGATCTGGTCGGGGCGAGCACCGGGGGCGAGTACGTCGTCACCTTCGGGTCCACCGGCGCCGACGCCGTCGAGGCGGCCGTCCGGCACGCCGCGGTCGCGCACAACCGCCGCCTCGCCGAGTTGCGTACCGACCTGCGACGGACGCTGCGGCGGCTGCGCCGCGACGGACTGCACACGGTACGTCCGGTCCAAGGGCGCGCGACCGAGCCGGTTCACGAGGAAACACGTTCGGCGGCAGCCGTTCTCGAAGACTCGCTGCGTGTGGTCGAGGACGTCGCGCGGCGCGGGCCCGTGTACGTCTCGCTGGCGAACGCCTTCCATGGCAAGACGGCGGGCGCTTTCGCGCTCACCGAGCAGGCCGATACGCCCGCGGACTTGGTCGTGCCGGGCCCCGAACGGCGCAAGCTCGACACCTGGGCGCCCGACGAAATCGCCGCGGCCTTCGCCGACGAGCTGCGACCGATCGACCGGATCAGCGTTGACGCCGCAGGACGCCCGGTACTGTCCCGAATCTTCCTCTCCCCCATCGCCGCGATCTTCGCCGAACCGATCCAGGGCGAGGGCGGGGTGCGTGAGGTGCCTGCGGCGACGTTGCGCGCCCTGCGCGAACTCGCCGACCGGCACACGGCCGCACTGGTTTTCGACGAGATCCAATCCGGTATGGGCCGCACGGGCACCTTCTTGGCCTCGGCGCCGTCGGGCGTCGCCGCGGACTACTACCTGCTGTCCAAATCGCTGGGCGGCGGACTGGTGAAGATCTCGGCGCTGCTGGTGGAGCGCGGCGGGTCGGTCTCGGACTTCGGCAGGTACCACACCTCGACCTTCGCCGACGACGACCTGTCCTGCGCGGTCGCGGAAGCCGCGTTGGACCTCTTGCGCGACAACCAGATCCGGATCTCCGATACCGGTGCGCGGCTGCGAGCTCGCCTGGAGGCCGCGGCGCGGCGCTGGCCGCGGGTGCTGGCGGGCGTGCGCGGGCGCGGGTTGCTGCAGGGCATCGAACTCGTCCCGCCCGCGACGGAATCGGCCCTGCTGCGGGAGATCTGCGATCCCGACATGTTCGGCTACGTCGTCGCGGGCTATCTGCTGCACACCCACCGCATCCGGATGCTGCCGACGCTGTCCGCGCCGACCACGCTGCGCATCCAGCCTTCGGCGTTCCTGGCCGAAGCGGATCTGGTCCGGCTGGAGTCGGCGCTCGACGAGCTCGCCGCCGTGCTGCACCGCGGCGACCTGGCCACGCTGCTCGCCCATCTCGCGACGCCGGTCACCACGAATTGGCAAGTGCCGGAACCCAAACCACTCCCCGACCGGCACGCCGCCGTGGTGGCACGGGATTTCGGCGCACCGAACCGGGTGGCCTTCCTCGCCAATCTGCCCGAGGCGGCCGATCTGCGCCGATTCGCGCCGGAGCTGGCCGAGTGGTCGGACGCGCAGTTCGCCGCGCTCTTCGAGCGGTTGCGCGGTGTCGCCGAGCCCTTCGAGCTGACCAGGCAACTCGTCACTTCGCCCACCGGCGCCACGGTCGAGGTCTGCCTGATCGCGGTGCCGATCTCCGCGGAACAGATCATCGAATGCCAGCGCGCCGGGCACCGGGCCTGGCTGCGCGATCTGGTGCTCGACGCCGTCGAACAGGCGATCGCCCTGGGCGCCACGGTGATCGGTCTCGGCGGCTACACCTCAATCGTGACCAACGCCTCCCGCGACGTGGTGGAGGACTCCGTCACGGTGACCTCCGGGAATTCGCTCACCGCTGCCTCCGCCTACGAGGTGGTGCGCGGGGAACTGACCCGGCTCGGTCCAGGACGGCGGCGCGTCGGCATCCTCGGCGCGCTGGGCAATATCGGCGCGGTCATGGCGGAACTGCTTGCCCCGCACGCGGATTCGATCACCCTGGTGGGTAGGCCCGGATCGGCGAGCCGCCTGCGCCGCGTGGCGGACCAGCTCGCCGCGGGCTCGGTCGAGGTCAGCGAGGATCTGGCCGCGCTGCGGGACTGCGATGTCGTGCTCACCGCGACCAATTCCGCGGCGCCGCTGGTGACCGCGGACCTGCTGGCCGCGGACCATCCGGTCCTGGTGTGCGATCTGGCGGTGCCCGGCGATGTGGACCCCGCCGTCGCCGAGCGGCCGAACATCACCCTGGTCTCCGGCGGACGCATGGCGCTGCCGCTCGGCCAGACACCTCCCTTCCCCGAAACCGGTCTGCCCCCGGGCATCGTCTACGCCTGCATGGCCGAGACCGTGCTGCTCGGCTTCGAGCCCGACACCGCGAGCCCCTCGTACGGCGGGCTCACCGCCGCGGGGGTGCACGCCGCGCGTGAACTGGCGGCCCGCCACGAGGTGCGTCCGGTTCTGCTTCCGACAGGAGCTTTCACCGTGTCCAACAACCCGACACCCGCGCCGATGTTCCTCGGCGCCGCGGACTTCGTCCCCGAACGAGCAGGCGGCAAGGCCGCAACCCTGCACGAGCTGATCGTCGCGGGCTTCGACGTGCCAACGGGATTCGTGGTGCCCGCCGAGCTCGATCTCGACGCGATCGGCGACGACGACCTCACCCGGTGGGTGCAGGCGCTGGGTGGATTCCCGGTCGCCGCGCGTTCCAGCGGTGTGCTGGAGGACCTCGACGACGCCAGCTTCGCCGGGCAGTACGAGTCCTACCTGGACATCACCGACGTCCCGGCGCTGCGCGACTACATCGGGCAGTGCCGCGCCTCGGTCCACAACGACCGGGTGCGCACCTACCTGGCCAAGCACGGCTACACCGAGGCGAAGGCCACCGTCGCGGTGCTGGTGCAGCGGATGGTCGACGCGCGGTACGCCGGTGTGGGTTTCAGCATCGACGCGCTCACCGGTATCGAAGAACACGCCGTCGTCGAATGCTGCGTGGGTCTCGGCGAACGACTGGTCTCCGGCCAGCTGACGCCCACCCGGTACACGCTGCGGCTGTTCGACGGCACAGTGGTCGAGCGGGACGCGGGCGGTGAAGACGTCGAACTCGCGCCGACCGACACCGAGGGACTGGCCGCGCTGATGCTGGCCGTGCAGGCGTACCGGCACCGGCCGCAGGACATCGAGTGGGCCATCGACGGGGCGGGCAAGCTATGGCTGCTCCAGGCAAGGGCCATCACCGCGATCGCCTGGCGCACCGACATCGACCAGTTCTCCGACGCGGATCTGCGCGACGGCGGTGTCTCGGCGCGCGTCTGCACGCCGATGATGTTCTCGTTGTACGACAACGCTTTTCAGCACTCCATGCAGCGGTTCTTCGAGCGGCTCAAGCTCGCCGACCCCGGCGTGGAACCGGACTGGATGGCGATGTACTACGGCCGCGCCTACTGGAACGTCAGCGCGGTGAAGAACTGCTTCTTCAAGATCCCCGGCTTCGACGAGCAGCACTTCGACGACGACCTCGGCGTGCTCAACGAATACGGGCCCGAGGGTCCGCACCGCACCCCGACCAACGCCAAGACCATCGCCAAGGCGCTCCCCGCCGCGATGGCCGTCCAGCAGAGCTATCGGGACCAGCTGGCGGCGGTGGACGCGTTCGCCGCGGAATGGCCCGCGAAGTACGCGCTGTGGCGCGAGCGGGTCGCCAACCTGTCGCAGACCGACGAGGCCACCTTCGCCGCCGACCTCGCCGACTGCCTGTTGACCTTCCACGCCGCCACCGAACGCACCTACTTCACCACCATCTACAACAACTCGAGCGTGCAGACCGACTTCAAGCAGCTGCTCGACAAGGTCGACGCCGCCACGCAGGGGTCGACCTCGGCCATCGATCTGATGGGCGGTCTCGCCGAGATCAGCCACATGCAGTTGCAGCGCGGCATCGTCGAATTGCACCGCGTGGCAACCGAACACGGGCTGGACAGCGCCGCGTGGGACGCGGCGCTCGCCGAATTCGTCAGCGAGCAGGGCTTCCACGCCGACGCCGAGCTCGATCTGACCTGCCCGCGCTGGTCCGAGGCGCCCGAGCGGGTGCGCTCGATGATCGCGGTCATGCTCCAGCACGGCACCGCGCCCGCGGATCCCGAGGTGACACAGGTCGAGCAGCGCAAACGCTACGAGGCCGAGCTCGCCGCACTGCGGGCCAGGGTGCGGGCCAAGCCGCTCACCCGAGTGAAGTACGCCAAGGCGATCGACAAGCACGTCGACCGAATCCGGCGCTATCTCGTCGCGCGCGAACGGATGCGGGAGTTCTCCTCGCAGTGCTACGCGATCGTGCGGGCCTACGTGGTGGAAGCGGGTGTCCGGCTGGCCGCGGCGGGCACGCTCGAGCACGCCGACGACGCGTTCCAGCTGAGCATCCACGAGTTGAGCGATCTCGTCGCGGGTCGCGTCGAGATCGCCGAGCTCGCGCCCCGAATCGCTTACCACCGTGCGATGTACGCGGGATACCGGGATCTGACGCCGCCGCACGAACTCGGCGGCGGGGTCACCGTCGGCGCGGTCCGCGAGATCGGCGACGGCGACCTGACCGGCCTCGGTTGCAGCCCGGGCGTCGCCGAGGGCACCGCACGGGTGATCACCTCGCTTGCCGACATCGATCACCTTCGCGAGGGCGACATCCTGGTCACCCGCTTCACCGATCCGGGCTGGACCCCGGCGCTCGGCCTGGTGGCGGCCGTCGTCACCGAGGTGGGCGGCATGCTCTCGCACGCCGCCGTCATCGGCCGCGAATACGGGATTCCGGCGGTGCTGAACGTCGCGGGCGCGACGAGCGCGGTGCGGTCGGGGCAGCGCATCCGGGTCGACGGCAGCGCCGGGGTGATCAGCGTGCTCGATGCGGCGACGGACGTGGGTCCGGGCGACAGCGCGCCGACGGCGGTGACGGAATCCGGGCCAGCGACAGCCGATTCCGCGGCAGCGACGGCCGATTCGGCACCCGCGGCGGCCGAGCCCGCGCCAAGCACGGTCGACCCCGCGACCACAACCGTCGAAGAACCACTCCGCCAGGCACCCCCACGCCCGGCGCCTAGAAGGGATGAACCACTGACCGCACGTAAACGCCTGATCTGCATCGCGGGGGGCGACGGGTCGGGCAAGACCACGCAGGTGGCGCGGATCGCCGCCGAGTTCGAGGCCCAGGGACAGAGCGTCGCCGCGGTCACGATCTGGGACGCCTTCCTGGATCCGAAGGTCTCCTCGAAACTGCCGTGGCAGAGCCCATCCGAGATCTACGGCTACCTGAAGCTGCTCACGCCGTTGAGCCGCGCGCACTTCCTGTTCCACGCGATGCAGCTGTCGTTCGACCTGGCCGCCGCCCGCGGCGTGGACATCGTGCTGGCGAACGCCTACTGGTACAAGTACTACGCCACCGAGGTCGCGCACGGCGGCGATCCCGCGGTGTTGCGTCAGCTCACGGCGGGCTTCCCGGAGCCGGACCGCACCTTCTACCTGACGGTGAGCCCGCAGGACGCGTTGGGCCGCAAGCAGTTGCGCAGCGACTACGAGAGCGGCTACGGGGACGAGAAGGCGTTCCTGGACTTCCAACAGCGCAGCCACGACGCGCTGGAGTCGCTGTCGGAGGAGCTGGGCTGGGTGCGCCTGGACGGCACCGCCGCGCCCGCCGAGATCACCAAGGCCGTGCTGGCCCAGCTGCGGGAGGACGAGCAGTGACCCGCCGCGTCGCCATCGTCGGCATCGACGGCGCTGGCAAGTCCTCGGTCATGGCGCGGCTGCGCGAGCTGGCGCCGAGCGGGGATCACGTCTCGTTCGCCTCGATGACCTGCCCGGACTTCCACAACACCCGCGATGTTCCGCTCACCGATCTGTCCAAGCAGCTCAGGGCATTCAGCGTCGGCTGTGACGAGATCTCCAGCCTGGAGATGAAAGCCACCGCCATGTACCTGCAGATGACGCTGTTCGGTCCGGTGGAGCGGCACTTCCTCGACACCTGGGCGCCGGATGTCCTTGTCTTCGAACGGCATCCGCTGATCGAGCTGCTGGTCTACGGCCCCCTCTACGTGGCGCTCGCCCGCCCCGAGTGGAACGGCCACGACCGCGAAGCCGAGATCGCCGAGGTGCTCGAACGGCACCGGCCAGGCACCTTCGACGACATTCTGGCCTGGCACCGCTGCGAGTCAACCCGGCTCGGCAGCGCACCCGACATCTGGCTGCTGCTCTCCGAGATCGCCGACCTGGTCGGCCGCGACATCACCAGCTCGGTCGCGGGTTTCGCCGCCCGCTTCCGCACCACGCTGCCGGACGCCGTGCTGTGGCTCGACGTCCCGCCCGAACAGGCGGCCGCCCGCTGCGCGGAACGCTCCGGCGACGGTCCGACGGAGGCGCACGAGACCGCGGAGCGCCTCGCCGCCCTGCGCGACGGCTACCTGCGGGTGCGCGACACCCTGGCCGCCGCCTACCCGGAGGTCGGCTTCCATCGCATCGACACCGGCGACGGCGTCGACCTGGACGAGTCCGTCCGCGCCTGCGTCACGGAAGGAAAACTCTTCGGATGAGTGCACAAACCCGTTCCACCGCCGAGATCGAGGCGCGCGTGCGCGGCATCGTCGGCGAGGTGCTGTGGGTCGCGGCCGACGACATCGACGCGGGCACGCAGCTGATCGACTACGGACTGGACTCGCCTACCGCCATCGAGCTGACCATCCAGCTGGAGCAGGCCTTCGCCATCGAGATCCCCGAAGACGTGGCGGCACAGTTGAATACGGTTGCCGAGATCGTCGAGTACGTGCGGAGTGAGTCGTGAACGCGCCGCTGACCCCGCGACATCCGAGCATCGTGCACGCGCTGCTCGCGAACGCCGAACGCGGAACCGATGGCCCGTCCACCATTTTCGTGCCGGAACGCGGCACCGACGGCGAATTCTCTTGGCGGCACGATGATCTCGCGCTGGCGGCGGGACGCGCCGCGGCCGCGCTCGCCGACGCGGGGGTGCGACCCGGCGATCGGGTCGTGCTGTCGCTGCCCACCTCCCCCGAGTTCGTCACCGCGTTCTTCGGCGCGCTGCTGCTCGGCGCCGTGCCGACGGCGGTGGCGACACCCGGTGGATTCGGTTCGGCGGAGCTGTTCTACGAGAAGTTCCATCGGCTGATCGGCTATCTCGAGCCGAAGGCGGTCGTCGCCACTTCGACCGTGCTCGCCGCGGCGGAACTCCCGTCGGGGATGACCGGTCTCGACGGGACGGCGCTGCACCAGCTCGCGGGCGATCCGGACGCGCCCACGCTGCCGCCGCGGCTCCCGGAACCCAGCGACTTGGCGTTCATCCAGGCCACTTCGGGCTCCACCGGGACACCGAAGGGCGTGCAGATCACCCATGCCAATCTGGCCGCGAACTGCGAGCAGATCGCGCTCGCCGCGTCGATGGGCCCTGGCGACACCTGGGTGGGCTGGCTGCCGCTGCACCACGACATGGGGCTGATCGGCGGCTTCCTCACCCCCATGTTCCGCGGCATCGACGCGGTGCTGATGCCGCCGAGCCGGTTCCTGCGCAGTCCGGGCGACTGGTTGCGCGCGGTGAGCAAGTACGGCGGAACCTTCACGGCCGCACCGAACTTCGCCTACGGCTACGCGGCGGCGCGGGTCACCGACGCCGAACTGGCCGGGGTCGACCTGTCGAGCTGGCGGTTCCTGTTCTGCGGCGCGGAGCCGATCCACCCGCCCACCGTGCAGCGCTTCGTCGATCGTTTCGCCGCGTGGGGACTGCCGCCGGACGCCCTTGTGCCCTGCTACGGCATGGCGGAGGCCTCGCTGGCCGTGACGGTCGCGCGCCCGCACGTGCCGGTCGCCTACGACTCGGTCTCGCGGCGCGCGCTGACCGGAGACGGTGTTGCGCTGGATGTTTCGGCGGGAGACGTCGACGAGATGCAGATCGTGGACTGCGGCGCGCCGGTGCTCGGCACCGAGGTCCGTATCGTCGACGGCGACGGCGCGCCCTGCGGGGAGGACACGGTCGGGCGCATCCAGTTCCGCGGTCCGTCGACGACCGTCGGCTATTTCCGGCTCCCCGACACGACGGCCTCGGCGCTGTCCGACGGCTGGTGGGACACCGGCGATATCGGCTATCTGCGGGCGGGCAGGCTGCGCATCACCGGCAGGCAGAAGGACCTGATCATCATCCGCGGCGCGAACTACCTGCCCACCGATTTCGAGATCGCCGCCGAACAGGTGGACGGCGTGCGGCTCGGCGGAGTCGCCGCGGTCGGTCACGCGGATGCCGCTGGCCTGTCGGAGGAACTGCACCTCGTGGTCGAAACCGCCGTCGCCGCAGACGAACACGAGGCGCTGCGGCGTGCGGTGCGGGTCGCGGTGAGCAAACGCACCGGCGTGCTGCCCGCCGATGTCCACATCGTGCCGCCGCGCAGCATCCCCAAGACCACCAGCGGGAAGGTGCAGCGCGCCGAAGCACGCCGCCTGTTCGTCGAGCGGCCCGCGCGGGAACTCGTCGACGCGGGAGGTGCGGTATGACGGCACGCGTCCTCGCCGGTCCGGCGCTGCGACATCCACTCGGCGCCTACCTCGACTACCGCGCCGACCCGCTCACGCTGTTCTACGAGCAGGCCGTCGCGCACGGCGGCAGCGTCCGGCTGCGGCTGGTGCATCAGCAACTGCACCTGCTGGTGAATCCCGACCACATCAACCAGGTGCTGGTGACCAACGCGGCCAAGTACGCCAAGGGCATCAGCTACCAGAGCCTGAACTATCTGCTCGGACCCGGCCTGCTGACCAGCGGCGGCGAACTCTGGAAACGCCAGCGCGCGTTGATAAAACCGGCGTTCGCGCGCAGGCACGTCGACACCGAGATCCCGCTGATGATCGCCTGCGGGCAGCGGATGCTGGATCGGCTGGACAAGCGCGCCGCCGACGGCGCGCCCTTCGATCTGGTCCCCGAGGTGATGGGCTTCGCGGCCGACGTGGTGTGCCGCGCGGTCATGGGCGCGGACATCGACGGCGTGCTGCCGCAGATCGAGGACGACGTGCGCGAGGGCGTCTCCTGGGTGATGCGGCACATGGCCGCGCCGATCCAGATCCCGCCGAATGTGCCGACGCCTGCCAATCGGCGCTTCCTCGGCGTCCTCGACCGCTTGCACCGGGTCGTCGACGACGTCATCCAAGGGCATCGCGCCGCAGCGGCGGGCCCGGCCGATTCGCTGCTCAGCCGCCTGCTCGCGGCGCGCGACGACGCGGGCCACGCCATGGACGACGAACAACTGCGGCACGAAGTGCTCACCTTCCTGCTCGCCGGGCACGAGACCACCGGCGGCGCGCTTGCCTGGACCGTCTACGAGCTCTGCCGCAATCCCTCAGTGCTGCAACGGGTTCGGGCCGAGGTCGACGCGGCGCTCGGTGCGGGCGATGTGGCGGGCGCGTTGC
Source organism: Nocardia amikacinitolerans NBRC 108937 (assembly GCF_001612615.1). Taxonomy (GTDB): domain Bacteria; phylum Actinomycetota; class Actinomycetes; order Mycobacteriales; family Mycobacteriaceae; genus Nocardia; species Nocardia amikacinitolerans. The sequence goes on from NZ_BDAU01000001.1 coordinate 308,304, forward strand.
CCGCACTGGAGTTGACCGGCCGGGCCATCGACGAGTCGATGCGGCTGCACCCACCGGCCTGGGCGTTCAGCCGGACCGCGCTCGAGGCCGACAGTTTCGACGGCTTCGATCTGGAACCGGGCGCGATCGTGGTGATCAGCCCGTTCGTCAACCACCGCTTCCCGGACTTCTGGGACTCCCCCCTGACCTTCGACCCGGATCGGTTCACCAAGGAGCGCAACCGGGCTCGTCCGCCGTTCCGTTACTTCCCGTTCGGGTGGGGCGCGCACCTGTGCGTCGGCCAGCACATGGCGCTGACCGAACTGCGCGTCGGCTTGGCGATGTTGCTGGCGCGGTACGACATCGAGCTGGTGAACGGACTGCGGGTGCGGGAGAACCCCGAGATCTCCAACACCCCCGACCCGGTGCTGGTGCGACTGGCGCGGCGCGAACCGGCGGTCCCGGTCGGCGGCAGCCTGGCGGAGCAGGCCCGATGAGCGCACGCCCCCTTGCCCTTTCGATACGCAGAGGCACACATCTATGAAACCGACGAACACCGGCGCGGTGGTGCCCGCCGCGACGCTGGCCGCACGGCCGGACGCGGCGGCGGAGCACACCGCGCGTTTCGGGGCCAAGGCCGCGAATCTCGGCCGCCTGCTCGCGGCCGGTCATCGGGTGCCGCCGTTCGCGGTGGTGACCACCGAGGCGTGCGCGGAGATCCTCGCGCCCGTCACCGAGGGCATCGCCCAGCTGTTGGGGACCCTCGACCATACCGACCCCGCGTCGCTGCGGTCGGTGTCGGCGGCGATCCGCGGCTCGATCCTCGGCCTCGCGCTGCCCGCCCAGGTGGCGGCCGAACTCGATGCCGCGGTCGCGGAGTGGTCCGACGTGCGGCTCGCTGTCCGTTCCTCGGTCAGCGGCGAGGACTCCGCTACGGATTCCTTTGCCGGACAGCTCGATACCATCCTGAATGTGGCACCGGCCGGGGTTGCCCACGCCCTGCTGGAAGTGCTGGCTTCGGCCTACTCGGAGCGTTCGCTGTTCTACCGGGCACATCGCGGCCTCGACAACAATGGCGTCGACTGCGCGGTCTTGGTCCAAGTGCTCGTCGACAGCGCGGTCTCCGGCGTGGTCTTCAGCTGCAATCCGCAGACCGGTGACCCGGCCGAATCGGTGGTGTCGGCGGCGCTGGGGCTCGGCGAAGGCGTGGTGGCGGGCACGGTGGAGTGCGACACCTACTTCGTCGACAACGCCTCGGGCACGATCGTGTCCCGCAATGTCGTCGACAAGCGGAGCCGGGTCGTCGCCGACGCGGGTTCCGGCACCGCCGTGGCGGAAATCGCGGGCGGCAGCGCCGATCCCGCGCTCACCGACGAACGAATTCTCCAGCTCACCCGGACCGCCGCCGCGCTCGCCGACGCCTTCGGCGCGCCCCAGGATGTCGAGTGGGCCTACGACGCGGACGGCACGCTGTTCCTGTTGCAGGCCCGCCCGGTCACCGCGACGGGCGCGCGCGAGACCATTTTCGACAATGTCAATGTCGCCGAGTCCTACCCGGGACTGTCCAGCCCACTGACGTTCTCGATCCTGCGCGCGGCCTACGAGCAGGTCTTCCGTGCCTGCCACCGGGATTTCGGCGCGACCGGCGCGATCGTGGATCGCAATGCGGCAAGCCTGTACCCGTACCTGGTCGGCACCGCGCACGGGCGGATCTACTACAACATCAGCAACTGGTACCGGCTGTTCCTGCAGATTCCCGGCATGGAGTTCGCGATCGAGGGGTGGGAAGCCGCCCTCAACATCGAGAACCGCTACCAACGCCCCGCCACACCGAAACGCGGTCTGGCGAGGCTGCGGATGTACGCGCTGCGGGTGCGGGTCTTCGCGATCATCGGCGCGGGCTGGCTGCGGCTGCCGCGCAGGCTGCGGGCGTTCTTCACCGAGCTGGCCGCCTTCACCGCCGACCTCGACCGCCGCCTCGACCCCGAAACACCGGAGCGCGAACGCGATCCGGAGGCGCTGTTGCAGTGGATGGAGCGCTGCCTCGGCGAGCTGGTGCCCGCGTACTCGGTGCAGATCTTCAACGACTTCCTCGCCCAGCAGCTGTTCCACGTCGTCGGACTGCTGCTCGAACGGCAGGGGCTCGACGAGACCGAGGCGATCACGCTGCGCAACGAATTGTTCTGCGGTGAGGAGGGCGTCGACAGCGTCGACCCGGTGCGTTCGGCGCTCGCGTTGACCGCGACGATCCGCGACGATTCGGCACTGCGTGCGCTGTTCACCGGCCCGTTGGACGCGGCGACGGTGTGGAAGACGTTGGCGCAGACGGAATTCGCGGCCTTCCGTGCGGCCTGCCTGCGTCATATCGCGCTGTTCGGCGATCGCACCGTCGACGAGCTCAAGCTCGAAACCGATCCGCTCGGCGAGCATCCCGAACGTCTGGTGCCGATGCTGCGCAACTACCTGCGCGGCGGACAGAACATCGACGAGATGGCGGCGCGGGAGAAGGCGATCCGCCGCGAAGCCGAGCGGACCGCGGCCGCGCTTTTCCGCGACAGCTTCGCCCGGCGCCTCGCCTTCCGCCTCGCGCTCGGCCGCGCCCGCGAGCACGTGAAGCAGCGCGAGAACATGCGATTGGGCCGCAGCCGTTCCTTCGGCCTTGTCAAGCGGGTGTTCCGGGAGTTCGGCAAGCAGATGCACGGCGCGGGGCTGCTCGACGATCCGCGCGACATCTTCTGGCTCACCTACGAGGAGATCGCGGCGCTGACCCGCGGGACCGCCGTCGACACCGACGCCGCCCGCACCGTCGCCACCCGCAAACGCGACCACGAGCGGTGGCGCGACACCGAACTCCCCACCCGGATCGTCACCACCGGCATCGCCGCGGCGAGCATCGACGACCCCGCCTTCGACGCCGCGAATTCGGCAGTCGACGCGACGGCGCAGACCGTGCTGCGCGGCATCGGTTGCGCGCCAGGGCGTGTCGAGGCGCCCGCGCTGGTGCTCGGTACCCCGGATCCGGAGGTCGAGATCGACGGGCAGATCCTGGTCGCCTCGACCACCGACCCCGGCTGGGTCTTCCTGATGGTCGCCGCGGGCGGCCTGGTGAGCGAGAAGGGCAGCGTGCTCTCGCACACCGCCATCATCGGCCGCGAACTCGGCATCCCCACCGTCGTCGGCGTTCCCGGCGTCACCCGCCTCGTCGCGACCGGAGACCGCTTGGTGCTCGACGGACGCGCGGGCACCGCAACGATCGTGCGCGAGGACGAACAATGAGTGCATCACCAGCTACGACCGCCGGTCACGGCGAGAACTTCAGTCTCGAACACTATCTCGACCCGGCGGCGCACACCTTCGAACAGCGCTTCGAGGAATTCCGGCCGTACGTCACGAACGCCAGGGGCAGCGGTTTCGTGTTGCGCGAGATCACCGGCCCGGCCGGACCGGTCGTCCAGGTGCGCGACCCGGACGGCGGCGAGACCCGCGAGCTGATCATGCTCGGCTCCAACAACTATCTCGGGCTCGGCAGCGAGCCGGAGATCATCGAGGCCGCGGTCGCCGCGACCAGGGAGTTCGGCGTCGGCTGCGGCGGACCGCCGTTGCTCAACGGCACCACCTCGCTGCACCGGCGGCTGGAGGAGCGCCTCGCGGAGACCAAGGGCTGCGAATCCGCGATGGTGTTCTCCTCCGGCTACGCGGCGAACGTCGGCTGGGTGACCGGTCTGCTGCGCAACGGCGACACGCTGCTCTACGACGAGCAGAGCCACGCCAGCCTCTACGACGGCATCCAGCTCGGTCGCGTCCGGTCGATGGCCTTCCAGCACAACGATCTGCGCCACTTGCGGCACCGCCTGATGCAGGTGCGCTGGCGCAATCCGGGCGCGAACATCGTGGTCGCGGTCGAGGGCGTCTACTCGATGGACGGCGATATCGCCCCGCTGCCGGAGATCCGCGCGCTGTGCGATTCGTTCGGCGCGTGGCTTGCCATCGACGACGCGCACGGCACCGGCGTGCTCGGCGCGAAAGGCCACGGCACCGCCGAGCATTTCGGTCTCGGTGACGGGTCGGTGGAGCTGTACATGGGCACCTTCTCGAAGGTGTTCGCCACCACCGGCGGTTTCGTCGCAGGGTCCAAGGACCTGGTCGACACGCTGCGCTTCTTCGCGCGCTCGTACATGTTCTCGGCGTCGCTGTCGCCCGCGGTGGTCGCGGCGGTGCTCGCCTCGATCGATTTCATCGACGCCCATCCCGAGCGGGTCGCCCAATTGCACGACAACACCGCTTATTTCGCGCGGGAGCTGCGCCGGATGGGGTTCGCGGTGGATCCGCAGACGGCGATCATCCCGATTCTGGTGCCGCAGCGTCTGGCCGTCGCCGAGGTGGTCGCGGCACTGCACCGGGCGGGCGTGTTCGTCAACGGCGTCGAATTCCCCGCGGTGCCACGGGAACAGCAGCGTTTGCGGGTGTCGATGATGGCCACCCTGACCCGCGATCAGCTCGACTTCGCGCTCGAACAGATCTCGACCGTCGCGAGAAGCTTCGGTTTTCATCCAGAACAGGAGGGTGCGGCATGACCGGAACCGCGATCGCCGTGGGCGGCACCGCCGTCGAACGGCTGCTGGTGCACGCGGCACTGGCCGCGCCCAGCGCCGACGAGCGCGCCGAATCGGCCAAGCTGGCCCACGACGTCACCGATTGGGCCGAGTTCTTCGCGCTGGCGAAGCTGAACGCGACGGTGCCGCTGGTGCAGCGCAGGCTCGAGGCCGAGGGACTCTACGAGCTCGTACCGGACGCGGTCCGCGCCGAGTTCGCCGCCGTCACCGACCACATCGCCGCGGTCAACGAGCGCAGGCTGGCCGGGGCGCTGGAGTTGTTGCGCCGCTTCGACGAACACGGCGTGCGCTGCGTGGTGCTCAAGGGGATGCTGTTCTCCACCGAGATCTACGGCGACCCGCGCTACAAGCGGATGAACGACCTGGACATCCTGATCGAGCTGGATCAGGTCGACACCGCCATCGAGATCTACCGGGAGCTGGGCCTTTTCGCGACCTCCGAGCTGCTCGGCAAGGCGCCGAAGGTGCGGTCCGAGCGCTCGCACCATCTGCCCTCCTTCGTCTCGCGCGACGGCGCGTTGGTGGTCGGCACGCACTGGGGACTGATCACGCCGCTGGCTCCGTACACCATCGACTACGCCGCCATCTGGAACCGGGTGCGCCGCATCGACTTCTACGGTGTGCCCGCATGGGCCATGGCGCACGAGGACAATCTGCACCACCTCGGCGTGCACCTGCCGTACTACAAGACCGGCGTGCGCGAACTCGGCGATCTGTGGAACCTCGCCCGCTACGCCACCGATCTCGACTACGACCTGCTCGCGGGCGAGATCGCGAAGGCGGGCACCGAAAGCCTGATGTACCACGCGCTTTCCCTGAGCCACCGGCTGGTGCCGAACCCGGCGTTCGCCGACCTCGTCGACCGGGTGCGGCCGCGGATCAACCGCTTCACCCGCTACGACACGGCCCGCAAGACCGCCGACATCCACGCGCTGCTGCGCAGCCGCTCCACCCACACCTCGCGCATCGAGAAGGCCTACACCGAGTTCAACATGACGGCGCAGGCGGACGAGAAGCGCGCCAGCTTCGGGCGGCTGTGGTCGGATCTGCTGCTGGTTCCCGCCGCCGAGGCGGAGCGGATGAGTTCGCTGCGCGAGCCGAAAGCGCTCTCGGCGCTCGGCGCGCGGGTGTCCGCCCCCTACCGGTTGACCCGGGTGTTCCAGCGCGATCTCGGCCGCTGGCTGTTCCCCGCGGCGCTGGCCAAGACCGTCGTCGACCTCGGCGCGGCCTACGGCGCCGAGCTGGCGCAGCGCGCGGGTGCGCGGGCGGCCACCGCCCGGCCCGGGATCGACGAGTACGCGGCAGAGCTCGGGCTGACCCGCGCCGACCTGCAAGCCGTGCTGGACAGTCAGGAATGACCGCGGCGCACCGCACCGTGCTGTGGGACCTGGACGGCACTCTGGTAGGCCTGCGCAAGCGCGGCTTCAAGACCTTGATGCCGCTCACGGCGGCGCTGGCCTTTCGCGACCTGACGCCGCCGCACCGGTTCCTCCGGGTGCTCGCCGGGGTCCTTCCGGAGGTGCGCCGCAACGAAACCGACCGCACCAATACCGAATTCATGGTCGACCTGCTCGCGGATCGTCTGGACATCGGACGCGAGCGGGTGGACGAGCGGCTACGGCGGCTGGCCGAACACGATTTCGTCCGGCTGCGGCGCTGTTTCCCGGCGCTGCCCGAGGCCGTGTCGACGGTGCGCGATCTGCGCGACGCGGGCGTCCCGCAGATCGTCGCCACCAATCCGCTCTGGCCGCTGAGCACCGCGACCACCCGATTGCGCTGGGGCGGCCACGATCCCGGCGTCTTCGAGTTCATCACCAGCGGGGAGACCATGCGGCGGTCGAAGCCGCGCGTGGAGTTCTATCGCGAACTGCTGGACAGGCTCGGCCTCGCGGCGCGGGACTGCGTGATGATCGGCAACGACGCCGCCAACGACGCGCCCGCCGCCCGGATCGGTATCCCCGTCTTCCTGCTCGGCGTCGCGGAAACCGCTGTGCCGCAGGACTGTTCGCGAACCGGTCTGGTCACCACGGGAGATTGGACCCGGCTGCGCGTGTGGCTGGGCAACGAGGAGAAGTCATGCTCGTCATCTTGAATCCGCAATCCAACGCGGGGACCGCCCTGCGCCGCTGGCAGCCGGTGGAACGTGCGCTGCGGGAACGCCATCCGGACATGTCCGTCGAACTGCCCGCCGACGCCGACCAGGCCGTGAAGCTGGTGCAAGCCCATCTCGAAAGATCGGACGGCACAACACCGGAGGCGATCGTCGCGGCGGGCGGCGACGGCATGGTGAACCTGGTGCTCAACGCGATCATGGATACGGAGACCGATCGGCCGCGGCCCGGCGCGGAGGAGATCGCGCTCGGCGCCATCGGACTCGGCAGCTCCAACGACTTCCACAAGCCGGTCCCGCCCTCGGCCACCATCGAAGGCGTCGCGGTGCGGGTCGACGCGGCGCGGGCGGAGGCTGTCGACGTCGGCAAGGCGACGATGCTGCTGCCCGACGGCACCCGCGCGGTGCGCTACTTCCTGCTCAACGCGAGCATGGGACTCGTCGCGGCGGGCAATGATTCGTTCAACAACGCGACCGGCGCGCTGGCCTGGCTGAAGTCGCGGAACGTGGAGGCCGCCATCGTCGCCACCGCGCTGCGCAATATCGCCACCCACCGCCCGCTGCGCCTCGAGGTGCGCGGCACCGACTGGTCGCACACGGCGCCGATCACCAATATCGGGGTGCTCAAGAGCGTGCACTTCGCGGGCGGCATGTACTACGACACCCCCGTCACCCGGACCGACGGTCGGTTCGACGTGAACATCTGGGCGGCGGCGGGACGACTGCGCGTCCTCGGCCTGATCGCCGGGCTGTACCGCGGCGCGTTCACCGGATCGCCGCTGGCGATCTGTCGTCGCGACACCACCGTGGAGCTGCGGCCCGAACGGCCCGTCCCGCTGGAGTTGGACGGCGAGATCACCGTGGTCGAATCCGCGCGCCTGGAAGTGCTGCCGCGAGTGCTGAAGGTGTGTGCGGCATGAGCAAAGTCGTTCTGATCACCGGCGCGGCCAACGGCATGGGCGCGGCGACGGTGCAGCACTTGGCGCGCGCGGGGTACATCGTGGAGGGGTCCGATCTCGTCGCGGGTCCCACCCACGCGACAGTGGACGTCCGCGACGCCGAAGAGGTGCGCGCGTGGGTGAAGGAGGTGGTGGCGCGGCACGGTCGCATCGACGCCGTGGTCACCTTCGCCGCCTACGGCGTGGTCGGCTCGGTCGAGGAGACCGAGCCGGAGGAGGCCGCCGCGCTGTTGGACACCAACGTCCTCGGCACCCACCGGGTGGTGCGCGCGGTCCTGCCGATCATGCGCGCGCAGGGCGGCGGGCGGGTGATCGTGGTCAGCTCCGGCGCGGGCGCCATCGCCGAGCCCTACGGCGGCTGGTACTCGGCCACGAAGGCGGCGGTGGAGCGGATCGGCGAGGCGATGCGGATGGAGGCGGCCGGGTTCGGCATCGCGGTATCGGTGCTCGCGCCGGGGTGGACGGTTACTCCGATCATCGAGTCGGCCACGCGCGTGTCCGCGCCGCTGCCGGAGTACGACGCCGATCGACAGGCGGTGCTGGAACGGGTCAGCGGGTACTTGGCCGACGGCCAACCGGCCGCCGCGGTCGCCCGGAAAGTGCAGCACGTCCTGGAGACCCCGCGACCGCGCCAGACCTATCTGTGCGGCAACGACGTTCGGCTGTCCTTCTGGACCCGCCGCCTGGTTCCGGGCCGGTTGTACGAGCGGCTGGTCCTCGACTACTACGGGCTTCGGCGGGGGCGGGTGAACCCGCGCAGGGTGTAGGTCTCCAGACGAGTACCTGCAACGGAAGGACACGGCGCGCCAATACGCCATCAACGCACAAGAGCACCTACCCGGCAGGTGAACCTGCTCAGGTCGTGCGCGTATGCGCGGGCTTGGTTCGGACGCCGCCGGTCGTGCGCGATCCGCGGTGACGTGGGACGATCGCGGAGGTGAGCAGCAATTCCGCCTCGGAGCCGCACCTGCGCGACCTCGCGCGGTTGCGTCGCGTCCGCGATCGCATCGACCGCGAGTACGCCAAACCGCTGGACGTCGAGAAGCTCGCCCGTGACGCGCACATGTCGGCGGGGCACCTGAGCCGCCAGTTCAAGCTCGCCTACGGCGAGTCGCCGTACTCCTACCTGATGACGCGGCGCATCGAGCGCGCGATGGCGCTGCTGCGGCGCGGCGACCTCAGCGTCACCGAGGTCTGCTTCGCGGTCGGCTGCTCGTCGCTCGGCACCTTCAGCACCCGGTTCACCGAGTTGGTCGGCATGCCGCCCAGCGTCTACCGGCGCGAAGCGGCGGACGCGACCGAGGGCATGCCGTCGTGCGTAGCGAAGCAGGTGACCAGACCGATCAGGAATAAAGAAGCGTCGGCCGGTCCGGCGCAATTAGCCTGATCAGCATGGATATCAGCATTCTCGCGAGCTTCCTTCCGCAGAACGACCCGGACGCGGCGCTGGCCTTCTACCGAGACACGCTCGGCTTCGAGGTCCGCAACGACGTCGGATACAACGGGATGCGCTGGATCACCGTCGGCCCCGCCGACCAGCCAGGCACGTCGATCGTCCTCTACCCCCCGCAGGCCTCCCCCGGCATCACCGACGAGGAACGCCGCACCATCGAGGAGATGATGGCCAAGGGCACCTACGCCAGCGTGCTGCTGGCGTCCAAGGATGTCGACGGCGTCTTCGATCGGATCCAGGCCGGTGACGCCGAGGTTGTCCAGGAGCCGACCGACCAGCCGTACGGCGTCCGCGACTGCGCCTTCCGCGATCCCGCTGGCAACATGGTCCGCATCCAGCAGGTGAGCTGACCACCCCACCCGCAGCGGTGGCCGCCGACCCGGTGGCCACCGTCGACAACCGCTCGCGTATCGCCAGGCGCGTCGAAGGAGACCGCGAAGACGGCCCGCGAATCAGAGGGAGAAACGATGACAACGGCCACGAGGAAGAACACCGGAAAGGCCACGAAGACGGGCGCCGCATCGCCCGCGCGGCACGCTGCCGACAGCCACGATCTGATCCGTGTGCACGGCGCGCGAGTGAACAACCTCCGGGACGTCAGCATCGAGATCCCCAAGCGCAGGCTCACGGTGTTCACCGGCGTCTCCGGCTCCGGCAAGAGCTCGCTGGTGTTCGGCACGATCGCCGCCGAGTCGCAGCGGCTGATCAACGAGACATACAGCGCCTTCGTGCAGGGCTTCATGCCGACCCTGGCGCGGCCCGAGGTCGACGTGCTCGACGGCCTGACCACCGCGATCACCGTCGACCAACAGCGGATGGGCGGCGATCCCCGCTCCACGGTCGGCACCGCCACCGACGCCAACGCGATGCTGCGCATCCTGTTCAGCAGGCTGGGCGATCCGCACATCGGCCCGCCCAGCGCGTTCTCCTTCAACACCGCCTCGGTCAAGGCGGCCGGTGCGATCACGGTCGAACGCGGCGAGGGCAAGACCAAGGCCGTCAAGGCGACGTTCTCCCGCACCGGTGGCATGTGCACCCGCTGCGAAGGCCGCGGCACGGTCTCCGATATCGACCTCACCCAGCTCTACGACGACTCCAAGTCGCTCGCCGAGGGCGCGTTCACCATTCCCGGCTGGAAGTCCGACAGCTTCTGGACGGTGCGGGTCTACGCCGAGTCGGGCTTCGTCGATCCGAACAAGCCGATCCGCAAGTACACCAAGAAGGAGATGCGCGACTTCCTGTACAAGGAGCCGGTCAAGGTGAAGGTCGACGGCGTCAACCTCACCTACGAGGGACTGATTCCCAAGGTGCAGAAGTCGTTCCTGTCCAAGGATCCCGAGTCGATGCAGCCGCACATTCGCGCGTTCGTCGAGCGGGCGGTCACCTTCACCACCTGCCCCGAATGCGACGGCACCCGGCTTGCCGAAGGGGCGCGCTCCTCGCGGATCAAGGGCATCAACATCGCCGACGCCTGCGCGATGGAGATTCGCGACCTCGCCGAATGGGTCCGCGGCTTGGACGAGCCGTCGGTCGGGCCGCTGCTCGACGCGCTCGGGCACACGCTGGACTCGTTCGTGGAGATCGGCCTCGGCTACCTCTCGCTCGAGCGGCCCGCTGGCACCCTGTCGGGCGGTGAGGCGCAGCGGGTCAAGATGATCCGTCATCTCGGCTCGTCGCTCACCGACGTCACCTATGTCTTCGACGAGCCGACCATCGGCCTGCACCCGCACGACATTCAGCGGATGAACAACCTGCTACTGCGGCTTCGCGACAAGGGCAACACGGTCCTCGTGGTCGAGCACAAGCCGGAGGCGATCGCGATCGCCGACCACGTCGTGGACCTCGGGCCCGGCGCGGGTTCGGCGGGCGGCACCATCTGCTACGAAGGCACCCTCGAGGGTCTGCGGGCCAGCGACACCGTCACCGGCCGTCATCTCGACGACCGCGCCGCGCTCAAGCCCACGGTGCGCGAGCCCACCGGCGAGCTGGCGATCCGCGGCGCGTCGGCCAACAATCTGCGCGACGTCGACGTCGACATCCCGCTCGGCGTGCTCGTCGTCGTCACCGGCGTCGCGGGCTCCGGCAAGAGCTCGCTGATCCACGGTTCGATCCCCGCCTCGGAGGGCGTGGTCGCGGTCGACCAAGCGCCGATCCGCGGCTCGCGGCGCAGCAATCCGGCGACCTACACCGGGCTGCTCGAGCCGATCCGCAAGGCGTTCGCCAAGGCCAACGGTGTGAAGCCCGCGTTGTTCAGCGCCAACTCCGAAGGTGCGTGTCCCACCTGCAACGGCGCCGGGGTCATCTACACCGATCTGGGGATGATGGCCGGTGTCGAATCCCCCTGTGAGGACTGCGAGGGCAAGCGGTTCCAGCCCGCGGTGCTGGAGTACAAGCTCGGCGGCCGCGACATCAGCGAGGTGCTCGCGATGTCGGTGACCGAGGCCGAGGACTTCTTCGGCTCGGGCGAGGCGCGGATTCCGGCCGCGCACGCCATCCTGGACCGGCTCGTCGACGTCGGGCTCGGCTACCTCGGCCTCGGCCAGCCGCTGACCACGCTGTCCGGCGGCGAGCGGCAGCGACTCAAGCTGGCCACCCACATGGGCGACAAGGGCGGCGTCTACGTCCTCGACGAGCCGACCACCGGCCTGCACCTCGCCGACGTGGAACAGCTGCTCGGCCTGCTGGACCGGCTGGTGGACTCCGGCAAATCGGTCATCGTCATCGAGCACCACCAAGCGGTGATGGCGCACGCCGACTGGATCATCGACCTCGGTCCCGGCGCGGGCCACGACGGCGGCAAGATCGTCTTCGAGGGCACGCCCGCCGACCTGGTGGCCGGTCGCTCCACCCTCACCGGCGAACACCTCGCCGAGTACGTGGGCAGCTGACCCGCGACTTTCCGGTGGCGCTTCAGCAATTTCGCCTCGGCGCCACCGGATTCACACAGCACGTAACTGAATAGTTGCTGATATCTAGCTCGAGGCGATGATTTCCGCCTCGAGCGAGGCATTCGGCGGGATATCCTCCCATCAGCACGTCGACAGCAATCTTCCAACCACGATCGGGGTGCTCGATGGCGACCGATTTCAAGGGCAAGATCGCACTGGACATCCGCGACTCCGAACCGGATTGGGGCCCGTTCGCGGCACCCACCGCGCCGGAGGGGGCGCCGAATGTGCTCTACCTCGTCTGGGACGACATCGGCATCGCCACCTGGGACTGCTTCGGCGGCCTCGTCGAGATGCCGAACATGACGCGAATCGCCGAGCGCGGCGTGCGGCTGTCGCAGTTCCACACCACCGCGCTGTGCTCGCCGACGCGCGCGTCGTTGCTCACCGGACGCAACGCCACCTCCGTCGGCATGGCGACGATCGAGGAATTCACCGACGGCTTCCCCAATTGCAGCGGCCGGATTCCCTTCGAGACCGCGTTGCTGTCGGAGGTGCTCGCCGAACGTGGTTGGAACACCTACTGCGTCGGGAAGTGGCACCTGACGCCGCTGGAGGAGTCGAATCTGGCTGCCACCAAACGCCATTGGCCGCTCGGCCGGGGTTTCGAACGCTTCTACGGATTCATGGGCGGCGAGACCGACCAGTGGTACCCCGAGCTGATCTACGACAACCACACCACCGCCCCACCGGCCACCCCGGAGGAGGGCTACCACCTGTCGAAGGACATCGCGGACAAGACCATCGAATTCATCCGCGACGCCAAGGTCATCGCGCCTGACAAGCCGTGGTTCTCCTACGTCTGCCCCGGTGCGGGCCACGCCCCGCACCACGTGTTCGCCGAGTGGGCCGACCGCTACGCCGGCCGCTTCGACATGGGCTACGAGGCCTACCGCGACATCGTGCTGGAGAACCAGAAACGGATGGGCATCGTCCCGCCCGACACCGAGATGTCGCCGGTCAACCCGTATCTCGGCGCCAAGGGGCCCAACGGCGAGCCGTGGCCGTTGTTGGACACCGTCCGCCCGTGGGACTCGCTGAACGCCGAGGAGAAGCGGCTGTTCGCCCGAATGGCGGAGGTCTTCGCCGGGTTCCTGAGCTACACCGACGATCAGATCGGCCGGATACTCGACTATCTGGAAGAGTCGGGCCAGCTGGACAACACCATCATCGTGGTCATCTCCGACAACGGAGCCAGTGGCGAAGGCGGACCCAACGGCTCGGTCAACGAGGTCAAGTTCTTCAACGGCTACATCGACACTGTCGAAGAGAGCATGCGGTTCTACGACCAGCTCGGCGGCCCGCAGACCTACAACCACTATCCGATCGGCTGGGCGATGGCGTTCAACACGCCCTACAAGCTGTACAAGCGTTACGCCTCCCACGAGGGCGGCATCGCCGATCCGGCGATCATCTCCTGGCCCAACGGAATTCGCGCGCACGGCACCGTGTGCGACAGCTACGTCAACGTCTGCGACGTGACGCCGACCGTCTACGACCTGCTTGGCATCACCCCGCCCGACACCGTGCGCGGCATACCGCAACGGCCGCTGGAAGGCGTGAGTTTCAAAGCGGCACTTCAGGATCCGGCCGCCGAGACCGGCAAGGACACGCAGTTCTACACGATGCTCGGCACCCGAGGCATCTGGCACCGCGGCTGGTTCGCCAACACCGTGCACGCGGCCACCCCGTCCGGCTGGAGTCACTTCGATCAGGACCGCTGGGAGCTCTACCACATCGAGGAGGACCGCAGCCAGAATCGCGACTTGGCCGCCGAGAATCCCGGCAAGCTCGAAGAATTGAAGGCGTTGTGGTTCTCCGAGGCCGCCAAGTACAACGGGCTGCCGCTGGCCGATCTCAACATCCTGGAGACGCTGAACCGTTGGCGGCCCTACCTGGTGGCCGACCGGACGAATTTCACGTACTACCCGGGCACCGCCGAGGTCGGCATCGGCGCGGGGGTCGAGATCCGCGGTCAGTCCTATTCGGTGCTCGCCGAAGTCACCGTCGACTCCCCCGCCGCCGAGGGCGTGCTGTTCAAGCAGGGCGCGGGCCACGGCGGACACGTCCTCTTCGTCAAAGACGGACGCCTGCACTATCTCTACAACTTCATGGGCGAGGACGAGCAGTGGGTGTCCGCGCCGGACTCCCTGCCCTTGGGCAACCACCTGTTCGGCGTCCGATACGAGCGAACCGGCACCGTCGACGGCAGTCACACCCCGCTCGGTGAGGTCTCGCTGTATATCGATGACGCGGTCGTCGCGTCCCGGTCCGGCATGCGTACCCATCCCGGCACCTTCGGATTGGCCGGCGGCGGAATCGGCGTGGGCCGCAACGGTGGGCAGTCGGTGTCGAGCGCCTACACCGCACCGTATCCGTTCACCGGCGGCACCGTCGCCAAGGTGATCGTCGACACCTCGGGCACCCCGTACATCGACGTCGAACGGGAGCTCGCCGCGGCGTTCGCCAAGGACTGACGGCCCGGCCAGAAGGTCGCCGCGATCGTCGCGACCTATCCGGACGCACCGGCGCTCGAACTGGAGGACGTCCAGCGGCACTGCCGAAAGACGTTGGCGGGCTACAAGGTACCGCGATCCATGGTCGTGGTGGACGAGGTCCGGCGCACACCGCCGGGCAAGGCCGACTACCGCTGGGCGGCCGCGGTCGCGGCGGGATAGGGGGCTCGCGCGGCAGGCCCGCCGGGCCACCACACCTTGTCGCCCAGCATCGCGAACAGGGCCGGTACGACCAGCGTCCGCACCACGAAGGTGTCCAGCAGGATGCCGATGCCCACGACGATGCCCAACTGGGTCAGGGTGATCAGCGGCAGCACGCCGAGGACGTAGAACACCGCGGCGAGGACCACGCCCGCGCTGGTGATGACCGCGCCGGTCGAGGCGACCGCGCGGACCATCCCCCGCGTGGTGCCGTGCGCTTTCGCCTCCTCCCGCGCCCTCGTCACCAGGAAGATCGTGTAATCCACGCCGAGCGCCACCAGGAACAGGAAGCCGAACAGCGGGACGTTGGTGTCCAGCGCAGGGAAACCGAACACGTTGTCGCTGATCCAGCTGCCCGCGCCGAGCGCGGCGAGCGCGCTGAGCACCGTGACACCCACCAGCAGCACCGCGGCGGGCAGCGCACGGAGCAGCACCACGAGCACCAGCAGCACGACGGCGAGGATGAGCGGAATGATCAGAGCCTGGTCGCGGCGCGCGGCGTCGCGGATGTCGAGCGCTTCGGCGTCGGACCCGCCGACCAGGGCCTGCGCGCCGGGCGCCGCCGCCACCGCCGACCGGATGTTCTCGATGGTGGTGAACGCCGCGGCGGAGGCCGGAGCCGCGTCCAGCACCACCGACCAACGGGTCCAACCGCTTTCGGATGTTCCGGTCACCGTGGCGCGCGAGACCCCGGAGACCGTGTCGAGCGCCGACTGGACCGGCGCGGTAGCGCTGGTGCGCGCGATCACGACGGCCGGGTCCGACGTTCCGGATGGAAAGTGCTCGGCGAGGACATTCAAACCGTCGACCGATTCGGCTCGGACACGGAACTGCTCGGTGCGCGAGAGTCCGATGTCGCTGGTCGCCAGACCGGCGGCGAAGACGACGAGCATCGCCGACGCACCGCAGGCGACGACGACCGGGCGACGCACCACGCGCGTCGCGACCGCCGCCCAGGCCCCGCCCTCGGCGGCGTCGCGGCCATCCGGCCGAGGCACGAACGGCCAGAACACCCCTCGTCCGCACAGCGCGAGGGCGGGCGGCAGCGCGGTGAGCACGAAGATCACCGCGACCACCAGGCCCGCCGCCGCGAACGCGCCGAGGCTGCGGGTGTTGGGCAACAGCGCGAGCAGCAGGGTCAGCAGGGCCAGGACAACGGTGACGTTGCTGGCGACGATGGCGGGTCCGGCGCGCCGCACCGCCGCGCGCAGCGCGTCTCGATGGTCGGTGTGCCGGTGCAGTTCGTCGCGGTAGCGCGACACCAGCAGCAGCGCGTAATTGGTTCCCGCCCCGAAGACCAGCACGCTGGTGATGCCGGAGGTCGATCCGTCGAAGGCGAGTCCGGTGAGGTCGGCGAGTGCGGTGCCGACGCTGGTGGCGACCCGGTCCGCGAGGCCGACCACCGTCAGCGGTACCAGCCACAGCACCGGCGAGCGGTAGGTCACGATCAGCAGCACCATCACCACGAGCGCGGTCACGGCGAGCAGCAGGGTGTTCGCGCCGGAGAACGAGTCGGCGATATCGGCACCGAAGGCCGGTCCGCCTGTCACCTGCAACCGGAGCCCCTCGGGTGCGCCCGCGGTGACCGCGGCGCGCAGTTCCTCGATCCGGTCGGTGAGCGCGAAGCCGTTGAGATCCGACGGGACCACGACGGGTCCGAGCGCTGCTCGACCGTCCGGGGCGACGACGACGCCGGTCGGTCCCGCCTTGGCATCGGCGCGGGCGAGTGCCGCATCGAGCGCGGCGAGATCGGCTGGCGTCAGCTCGCCGTCGTCGGCGCGGGTCGCGACCACGATGGCGGCGGCGTTTCCGGCGTCCGGGAACTGTTCGGCCGCCAGCGCGGCGCGGGCGGACTCGGACGAGGCGGGTAGCGAATCGGGCGCCTGTCCCGCGCTGTCGTTGCCGCCCGCCAGCGCCATGATCGCCATCGCCGCCGCGAGGATCACGAGCAGCACCACCCACGATCGTCGCCCGGTGACCAGCCTGGCGAATCGGTCCCACGCGTTCCCGTTCACGTCGGCAACTATTTCAGAAACTTAAATAATCGGCAACGGGCGCCCACCCGAGTGACTAAGCTCTGAGCCGGACAGACAGGAGGCGCAGGTGAGCGACAGCGTCGCGAACACGACGGACCCGAGCACCGATCGGACGGCATTGGAGACCGAGATCGCTCGGGACCTGCGCGCGCTCACGGCCGTCTCGGAACAGATCGGTCACCGCTTCGCGCGGGCGAACGACCTGCGCCCCAACGATTTCCGCGCCCTGATGCACATCGCGACGGCCGATGCCGAAGGCACGCCGGTCACCGCGGGGCAGCTGAGCAAGTTGATGGGGATCTCCGCGCCCGCCGTCACCTACCTGGTCGAGCGGATGCTCGACTCGGGTCACCTGGAACGCACGCAGGACGCCGCCGATCGACGTCGAGTCCACCTGCGCTACACCGATCACGGCATGGCGGTCGCGGCGGGCTTCTTCGGTCCGCTCGGCGCCCGGACCCGCGCCGCGCTGGCCGAGCTGCCCGATGCCGACCTGCGGGCGGCCCATCGGGTTCTCGTCGGTGTCATAGCCGCGCTGCGCGAATTCCACGGCGAATCGCTTGCGGCAGGTGGGCCGGTCTCGGAGTAGCCACCCGGCGAACATCGGCAGGTGCGCGGCGGTTCGCGAAGGAGCAGAATGGAGTCGGAAAGGTCATCATGCGGCTGCTCAAGGGCCTGCTCGACGTAGTGGTCGGGCTTCTGACCGGCGTGCTCGGCACGGTGGTCGGAATTCTCGCCGCCGTGGTCTGGCTCCTCGGCGCGGTGCTCTGCGTGACGATCATCCTCCTTCCGCTCGGCCTTCCCGTCGTGCGGCTCGCCCGCCGCCTCTTCGGTCTCTCCCGACAGCTCATGCGCATGCCCTGAGCACGCGACGCCAGGTGGGCACCGACCTGATCCTGTTGCCTCCGCTCTTCGACGACGCGAATCGCCCGTGACGCCGGACCCCCGCGCGGCATAGATCCGCGCGGGGGTCCGGTCACCGGCTCAAGAAGCCCTGACAGTACCCAGCCCCGAGGACACATTGATGGCGACGCCACCGGCGGTCGCGAGTGCGACGATCGAGCCCGCGCCGGTCCGCACCCGCACCGGCGCCGGGGCGCAGTCACAGGGGCGCAGCGCCGTTTCCCGATCCGGCACGTCCACCACGCCGACCGCTCCGGTCGTCAGGTTCGACCAGTGAATCCGGGCGTGGGAGTCGAAAATCGTACCGCCGCTGAACGGTCCCGGGTTGGCGACGCCGAAGGTGGTGACTCCGGGCTCCTCGCCGACGGTCGCCGTCAGGTAGACGCTGAATATCGATGGCACACCCCATGTTTGGGACAACTTGATCAGCGGTAGATGGAATGTGGTCGTCTCCGCGGCGTGCGCGACGGTGTGCTGTCCAAGCACCAACGCACCGACCGCCGCACCGACGAGACCCACTTTGGCGCTCACCCCGGCAGCCCGGCGCACCACGTCCTTCGCCACTAGCCCTCCTCACAGTCGATTCCGGCCAAACCTCCACACCGGCAACGCCATCGCGATCCAGGACACGACCCCGGTTCGGCATTACCGCATCCACGGCCCCGTTCGCGTATTCGACAGGGTCCGTGCGTGAACATCCCGCCAAGTAAACAACCCGAGGGGCGATATTCAGGTCATCGACCCGCCCCGACTTGCGGCGAACCGACCTGGCGGTCACCCAGCTAGGCCAGGACGAAACCGACGATCACTGCGCGAGGGCGAGGCCGCCGAGCACGAGTTGGTCGAAGAATCCGCGGGGACCGGGCTCGCCGGATCGCGGGCGCGTCTTCGCCCGGGGTCGTGCAGCCCCGGGCGAAGACGCGTCCCGATGCCCTGCGGCGCCGACGGTTTCGGGCCGGCGTTCACCACGGATGATCTCGCGACAGCCGCGGGCCGAGGCGAACGGTTACAGGCAGAGGCTCAGCTCGACCGGACCGACCGGGATACCGGTGCACACTTCCACCGAACCCGACACCGGGCTGGCCGCGGTAGCGGTGCCTGCGGTCAGGGAGCCGGCGGAGAGCACCAAGGCGGCAATGGCAAGCGGGCGAACAATTTTGGAGGTCATACATCATCCTCTGGTTGTGCATTCACTGCATCCCGGTTTCGGGACCGGCCCATCAGACCACGCTTCGTTACCCGCCGGTAGCCTTCTGTGAACGGCTCGTGGAGAAAACAAAGTGTCACGAAATGTTTGTGTGAATCCGGTTCGCAGACAACCTCGTTCGCGGTCGTGACGATTTACTACACGTCCCGGAGCTCTGCGGTAAATTCGGCGCGACCGGCGAACAACATCGGGGGTGCCCAATGGCGGCAATCAGGCGGTTCGCCGCGACGCTGGCGGCGATGTTCTGTGCCGTAGCGGCAGATCCGGTTGCGGCGCAGCCGGTGTCGACCATCGAGTGGTTGTGCAGTCCCGCGCTGTCAGCCGATCCCTGCGACGTTCCGCTCGACACCACCGACCAGCTCACCGGCGCCGTGACCACCCCCTCGGTCGGACCCGAGCAGGACAAGCCGGTGGACTGCTTCTACGTCTACCCGACCGTCACCAACGGTCCCGCGATCTACGCGGACCCACCCTTCGAGCCCGCGGTGGCGTCGATGGCGACCATGCAGGCGGCAAGGTTCTCTACGCAGTGCCGGGTGTTCGCCCCGCTCTACCGTCAACTGACGACCCCGCCGGGGATCTCGCTGCAACTGCTGACCGGGTTGCCACTCATTCAGCGGTCCTATGACGACCTACTCGCCGCCTGGGACCGATATCTCGCCGAGGACAACGACGGCCGCGGATTCCTGCTGATCGGCCACTCGCAAGGAAGCCTACTGTTGCGCAAGCTGATTCGCGAACGGATCGATCACGATCCGCAGCTGCGCGAACGCCTGGTCGGCGCCTTCCTGCTGGGCGGAAATGTGCAGGCCGCCAGGGGCAGCGTGGTCGGCGGCGACTTCGCCAATATCCCCCTCTGCACCACGCGCGGCGAATTCGGCTGCGTCGTGGCGTATTCCACCGCCATGCTGGATCCACTGCTGGTGCTCTCGATCTATGGGAACAGTGCACTGGATCCGCTCTCCGCGATGGTCGGCGCACCGAGCGGTCCGGCGTACGAGGTCGCCTGCACCGATCCCGCTGTGCTGAGCGGAGATCCGAGCCCGGTAGGGCTGACCGTGCCCTCGGCGCCGTACGCCGCCGGCATCACCGCGCTCATCTACGAGTACATGACCTTCCCCGGCGGCATGCCCGAATCCGCGTCCACCTGGACGACCAGCGCACAGCGGATGCAAGGGCGGTGCGAGACGCAGCATGGATACCACTTCTATCGGTACCGGCCGACCGGAACGGGTGATCTGCACATCAACGAGTTGCCTTATGCGGCAAGCCATTACCTCGACATCAATCTCGGCTACGACCGCTTGGTCGACATCGCGGCACAGCAAGCGCGCGGCTGGGCCGCGCGGCGATGAACAACGGCCCGCGCAGCGCTAATTCTGCGGTAGTCCCCAGCACGGGTATTCACGGCCCGCGTCGATGAGGCCGACGCTGGCCGGTGTCCGACAGGTGACGTGCGGTTTGTGGCGATAGTCGACCACCAAATGCAGGTTCGCGGCCTTTTCACCGGTGAACGTCTGATGGCATTGCGAACAATGGCACACATTGTGGGCGCTCAACGGCCACCAGGCCTGACATCCCCGGCATTTCACCGTCTCCGGCGATTTCGTCTTCATGATCACTCACCTGCTCGCGCAAACACGCGCGGTCCGCCACCGACACCTCGGTCGTACCCGCACCGTGCTGCGTCACACCTTCATACTCGATCGCCGTAGCGGCGGTTTTCCCGGTTCGAACTCGATGTGCTTGCGCGGTGAGCACCACCGATCGCGAGCGCGACGAACAGTGTATGCCCGATGTCGAGAGGGGTCGGCCCGGCGCGGAACCGCGTCCCGCACACCGTGTCCGGCGTTGGTTCGAGCAGGGTGAGACCGACAGCGCGGAAGTGGTCGTCGGCCGCGGCGAGGTCTCCTGTCAGTGCGGGTTCTCTGCCCGCAGGTCCTCGACCAGCGTGTCCAGGGTGTCGACGAGCCGGCCGATAGCGCGGGCCTGCGGGTGCGGCACGTCGACCGCGACGGCGTCGCCGACCGCGGCTCGCAACAGTTCGACCGCCTCGGCGATCAGCGCCACGTTGCGCGCCAAGCGCTGCCGAGAGATTCGGTGCTGGCCGTCGGGGCTGTTCCAGTCCGGGCGCGGCAGCTCCTGCAGCATCTGACTCACCCGAGCCCGGATCGCGCTGGCCAGCGCGATGGCTTCGGCCCACTGCTGGGCGAGCGCGGCGGCACCGTGGGTGCGGCGCGGGTCGCTCGGTTCGGGGCACGCGGCGTCCAGCTTCGCGGGGAGCTGGCCCAACAGCTCGATCAGCAGATCCACGTGGTGGCCGGTCAGACTCGACTCGTCGGTGAGAGTCGGGTCGATGTCGAAGATTTCGGCCGCGCTCCGCGAGTGCGCGACGGCGTCGGCAAGCAGCGCCTGCGCGCGGCGGCGTTCCTCGTCGGTGTAGCCGGGAGCCGATGCGAGGTGGCCTGCCGCCACGCGGATGGCCTCGAGCAGACGGCGTTGCTCCGGGCAGGGGCGGGTCGCCGGTCGGTGATGCACGCCGAAATCTCCGGCACGGTCATCGCTCGTCGACGTCCACCCCGATCCCACGGCGGCGGGCTCGTGGGGACGATTCACGGTCACACAGCGGTCGATGACGCGGTCAGTAGTCGTGATCACCCTGCGACCTTCTCACCTGCGGCAACGGCAACGGCTGATCCGGGCGCGTGTCTCGCCGACATTTTCCGCGGCGGCGCCGTCGACGCGGTCGGCGCAACGCACGGCAGGCCCGGCATCGGCTGGCCCGCCACCGCGACGAAGGAGTAGCACGCGGCGTCCGGTCAGGACGCGGCTTCGGCGGCGGCCTTCAGATCGCGCAACCAGGCTTCGAGGCCCGCTCCGAGAAAAGCGGTGGAGGTGGGCACGTCGGCTTCGACCTGCGCGCCGGTCCAGTTCTCCTCGGTGCGCACCAGGACACCACCGTCGACCTCGGTGAAGGTCCAGACGTGGATGCCGTTGTCGATGCGCAGTCCGTCGCCGATACCGGGGCCGCTCCAGCGAATGCACCCATTGAGTTGTAGTTGGTGGACGCTCGAAGTGATGACCAGGGTGGTGGCCGGGGTCGTGGCGGTCGCAGGGGCTGGGGTCGTCCACTGGAAACGCGAACCTTCCCGCAGCGGCCCCTGGTCCAAGAGCTTCATGCTTGTGACGGGCTGCTGCCAGGAGGGCCAGCGTTCCACGTCGGTCTGCAACTCCCAGATGGTGCGCAACGGCGCATCGATCAAGGTCTCCGTCCGGTACCGGATCCGCGCATCGCCGTCGATACCGGCCCCGCCGCAGGTCAGCGGAGCCGGGTGCGCGGGAGCGGTGGTCGTTGCGGCTTGGCCTGTTTCGTTGTCCGCGCCGCCGCATGCGGTCACGGCGGTCAGCGCGAGCGCGGCGGCCAGCGGGACGAGGAAGCGGGCGGCGCGACGAGAGGTGCGCGGGGTAGTGGACATGGGGGTTCTCCTCGTTCAGAGTTCGGAGCCGACAACCATCGAGTTAGAGAGACTCGATTTAGTTAGAAGCTATAACCGATCACCCGTAAGAGTCAATAGGAAAAGTGATAAGGTCTAACTGGCGTAACCAGCCGATGAGGAGGTGGTGGACGATGGCCGCCGGAGCGAGTTCGCGCGAGCGCTACCGGACCCAGGTGCGCGAGGAGATCAAGCAGCACGCGTGGGAGCAGATCGCCACGGCGGGCGTGTCCGCGCTGTCGCTCAACGCGATCGCCAAACACGTCGGCATGAGCGGTCCAGCGCTGTATCGGTACTTCGCCAGCCGCGACGAGTTGATCACCGAGTTGATCCGAGATGCCTATCGAAGCCTCGCCGACGCGATGCGCGCGACGTTCGACTCCGGCGCCGACGTCGCCGGGCTGGCCGGCACCGTGCGGGAATGGGCCTTGGCCGACCCGCAGCGCTACTTCCTCCTCTACGGCACGCCCGTCCCCGGCTACCACGCCCCCGACGACACCACCGCGATCTCCTCCGAAATCATGTCGGTACTCATCGAGGCTTTCGCCGCGCTGCCCACCGGCGAGCCGACCACACCGTTCGACGTCCACCTCGACGACCACCGCCGATGGGCCGAAGGCCACGCGGTGCCCGCCGCCACCCTCCATCGCGCCGTCTCCTTCTGGACCCGGCTCCACGGCGTCCTCTCCCTCGAACTCGCCGGGCACTTCACCGGAATGGAGTTCGACCCCGCCCTCCTGTACGCCGACGAAGTGAACACCCTCCTGGCCTGACGCGACCTGAGATGGTTCGATACCGCACGTGACCGAGCAGACCGATGAAATCCGCCTCGTCAGCGCCAGTCGTGAGATCGCGGCGGACTCCGCCGACATCTTCGAGCTGATCGCCGATCCCACGCAGCAGCCGCGGTGGGACGGCAACGACAACCTCGCCGAGGCGCCGACCGGGCAGCGGGTGCGTGCCGTGGGCGACGTCTTCAGCATGACGCTCACGAACGGCGCCGTGCGCGACAACCATGTCGTCGAGTTCGCCGAGGGCGCCCGCATCGCGTGGCGACCGTCGGAGCCGGGCAAGCAGCCGCCCGGTCACCTGTGGCGCTGGGAGCTGGAGCGGGTGGGCGAGGGTCGCACGCTGGTGACGCACACCTACGACTGGACCGCGCTGACCGACGAGAAGCGGCTGGTGCGCGCCCGTGCCACCACCGCGGACAAGCTGTCCGCGTCCATCGAACGTCTCGCCGAATTGGCGGAGCGGCAAGCGAATTCCGCTCGATAGCCAAGCTCGAGTCTCGGCGCGGCCGACCGTGCCGTCGCCGAGCCTCGTCCTGCCTCACCGCCTACTGACCAGCTCCCCGCGGCTGAACGCGTTGTCCCCGAGAACCGCTCAGGTCAGGCGGCGGACGTGCAGGTCCTGGGTCGCGCGGGCCACCAGGCTCCCGTCGGCGGCACGAATCTCCGTGACGTGCGTGCTGACCGAGCGGCCGGCGTCGTCGGCTCGCGCGCGGATCGCCGCCGCCTCGTCGGGCGTCAGAAGCATGGTCGCGGTGACGACGTCGTAGCCGGGGGCGAGAAACTCGATGGCGCCCTTGATGTTCCAGATGCGATAGCCGCCGCCGAGCTGGCCGGCCGCCATGACGGCGTAGAACGGGTCGGTCATCGCGAAGAGGGTGCCGCCGAAGGCGGAACG
This sequence comes from Nocardia amikacinitolerans NBRC 108937, assembly GCF_001612615.1. Lineage (GTDB taxonomy): Bacteria > Actinomycetota > Actinomycetes > Mycobacteriales > Mycobacteriaceae > Nocardia > Nocardia amikacinitolerans. The sequence goes on from NZ_BDAU01000001.1 coordinate 332,409, forward strand.
GTTGACGTTGCGGTTCCAGGCCCGCACCCGGTGCGAGACCCGTACCGAACTCCAGTCTTCGGCGACGTGCCGGATCCGCACCCCCGTGAACAGCAGCGGCGGATACAGGTTCATCAGCAGATGGAACGCCCTCGGACTCGACATGGCACGGGCGCGGGCCGAATTCTTCGCCATGGGAACACCTTTCGCTGAAACTCGCTCATCGTGTCGCGGGCGGCGCGCCGAGGAAGGCGGGCACGCAGACGACTCGGTTCCGCGCCCGCCGCGCGACCGTCTCGCCGAATCTCCCGTTCGGTGCCGCCTCGGCGGCGCGCACGGGCGCCGGCCCCACGATCACGTGTGCGTTCGTGCCGATGATGCCGAACGCGCTCACCCCCGCCAGCGGACCGGAATCCTCCGTCGACCAGCGCGCGGTCTCTCCAGACACCCGAATGTCCGTGCCGTCGAGCGTGATTCGCGGATTCAACGTGCCGAAATGGACCAGCGGCGGTACGACACGTTCGCGCGCGCACAGCAGCGCCTTCACCAGGCCGACAACACCGGCGGCCGCTTCCAGGTGCCCGAGATTCGTCTTCAACGTCCCCACGTGCAACGCACGGCCACCGTTGCGGGCGCCGAGCGCGGCGACGATCGCGCTCATCTCGATCGGATCGCCCAGCGAGGTGCCCGTTCCGTGCGCTTCGACCACGCCGATGTCGGCCGCCGAGCATCCGGCATCGGCCAGCGCCGCCTCGATGACGCGCTGCTGGGCCCGCGCGTTCGGCGCGGTGAAGCCCGACGAGCGGCCGTCCTGATTGACCGCGCTGCCGTGGATGACGCCGAGGATCCGGTCGCCGTCGCGTTCGGCGTCCGCCAGACGCTTCAACACCACCGTCGCGCACCCTTCCCCGCGCACATACCCGTTCGCCCGCGCGTCGAAGGACTTGCACAGCCCGTCGGGCGCGAGGGTGCCCGTCTGCTCGATCAGGCGGGTCGAGTTCGGCGCCAGTACCAGATTCACGCCACCGGCGACCGCGAGCGCGCACTCCCCTCGGCGCAGCGATTGGACGGCGTGGTGGATCGCCACCAGCGACGAGGAGCACGCGGTGTCGAAAGCGATGGCGGGCCCGGTGAATCCGAAGGAGTAGGCGATGCGGCCGGCGGCGAAACTGTGGCCGTTGCCGAGCGCGGAGTGCGCGTCGACGTGCCGCCCCGACCAGTCGGCGTAGTCGAAGCGGCCGGTGATCCCGACGAAGGTGCCGATCGGCTCCTCGTGCGGCCCGTTCGGCTCCAGACCGGCGTGCGCCATGGCGTCCCAGGTCGTTTCGAGCAGGAGCCGATGCTGCGGATCGATCGACTGCGCCGCGCGCGGGCTGATGCCGAAGAACTCCGGGTCGAAGTGCAGCGCGTCCTCGATGAAGCTGCCCACGGTCGGCAGCCGGGTCCACTCGTCCTCGAAGGGCCAGCGGCGGTGGATCGGCATGTCCGCCACCAGGTTCCGTCCCGCGAGCAGCGCCGCCCACAGGCCTTCGAGGTCGGTGATGCCGCCCGCGAGGCGCAGACCGACACCGACCACCGCGATGGGTCCGGTCGCCGAGCGCAGGGTCAGCTCCTCGCGCAGTTTGCGGATCGTCTCGGTCGCGCGGCGCAGCGCGGCGTCGGCGGGCTGCGGCGCGGGCGCGAGGTCGGTGTCGTTCATATCGCTTCCTCTCGGGTGGGGGTCGCGGCCGCCAGCCGCTCGCCGATCGCGCCGGACAACGCCTTGGTCGTTCCGTAGGTCCACAGCACGGTCGCGGAAAGCTCGAGCCGGAAGGTGAATTCCAACTTGTTGCGCATCTCCAGACTCATCAGCGAGTCCAGGCCCAAGGTTTTGAGCGGCGTCGCACCGTCCAGACCGGCCGTTGGCATGCGCAGCACCTGCGCGGCGATTTCGGTGACTTTCGCGTGCACGAGCCGGTGCCGTTCGTCGCGGGTGGCGCGGGCGAGGGTGTCCAGGAAGTCGTGGGCGCCGGTGTCGCGGCCGCCGACCTCGGCGCTGTCCCGTAGGGCGCGCCAGCTCGACTGGGCCGCGCAGTCCGGGTAGGCGTCGAACCACTGCCGCCGGTTGAGCGACAGGTATCCGACCACCGGGCGGTTCTCGCGCAGAAAGCAATCGAGTGCTTTCCAGGCGTCGGCGGCGCTGATGCCCGTGAGGCCGCGCGCCGCCAACCGGGCGCCCCTGTTGTCCCGCGTCGCCGCCAAGCCGATGTCCTCGAACGGACCCCACTGGACGCTGGTGCCTGGCCGCCCGTCCCGCCTGCGCGCGGTGGCCAGCGCGTCGAGATAGGCGTTGGCCGCCGCGTAGGCGCTCTGACCCGGGTTGCCGATCAACGCGGCGGCCGAGGAGAACAGCACGAACGCGTCGAGCGGATCGTCGGCGGTGAGCGCGTCGAGATGGCGGGCGCCGTCGATCTTCGGTCGCAGCACCCGCTCGATCTGCTCCGCAGACACCGTGGCGACGGTCGCGTCGTCGAGCACGCCCGCCGCGTGGAACACGCCGCGCAACGGCGGCAGCTCCGCTCGGACGGCATCGAGGACGGCGGCGAGCGCCGCGCGATCGGCGACGTCGGCCCGATATTCGCGCACCACAACCGAATTGGGGTCGCGCCCCGAGTCGTGGATCGGATCCGACGACCTCGGCCCCGGATCGGAGGTGCCGCGGCTCACGAGCGCCACCGCCCCCGCTCCGTGCGCGAGCAGGTGGGCGGCCAGACTGCGACCGAGCGCGCCGTGTCCTCCGGTGATCAGATACGTCCCGCCGCCGCGGAACCGGCCGTCGGGCATCGGCTCCGGAACGATGCTGTCGACTGTGCCCGGCCGAGTCAGTACGAGTTTGCCGACGTGGGTGCCGTCGGCCAGCTGTCGCAGCGCGCGCGGACCGTCGGCGAAGTCGTACACCGTCACCGGCGGCGCGGCGAGCCGTTTCGACACGACCTGGCGCCAGGTCTCACGCAACACCGTCGCGAAACGTTCGGGCCGTCGGGTCATGAGCCCGGCCAGATCGACCGCGCTGACCGTGATCCCCTTGGCGAAGGCGCCCAATCCGATCCTGCGGTCGGCGTAGATGTCCTTCTTGCCGACCTCGAGGAAGCGGCCGTCCTCGGCCAGTACGTCCAGGCCGCGGTCGATGGCCGCCCCCGCGAGCGAATTGAGCACGATGTCCACGCCGCGCCCACCGGTCACCTCGCGTACGTCGTCCGGCCAGTCGGGCGAACGCGAGTCGAAGACGTGCTCGATACCGCACGTGTCGCGCAGGTACGCGCGGCGCCGCTCGGTGCCCGCCGTGGCGATCACGGTCGCGCCGACCGCACGGGCGACGCCGATCGCGGCCAATCCCAAACCGCCTGCGGCGGAATGGATCAGGATGGTGTCGTCGGCGGTTGCCGCCGCCAGCCGGACCAGTGCGTACCAGGCGGTGGCGGTCACGATCGGCAGCGCGGCCGCGGTCGCGGCGGGCATGTCGGCCGGTACGACCGCCGTGTGGTCGGCGCGCACGGTCAGATGCGAAGCCAGCGAACCGAATCCGCAGGCGACGACCCGATCGCCGATCGCACGATCGCCGACCCCGACGCCGACTGCGCGCACCACGCCCGCGCATTCTGCACCGAGCAACTCGCTGCCCGCCGAGTTGTCGGGATAAGCGCCGGTGGCTTTCATGACGTCCATGAAGTTGAGGCTCGCGGCCTCGACCTCCACCAGCACCTCACCGACGCCCGGCGCACGAATGTCCAAGGGCCGGAAGGACAATCCATCCCAGAACCGTCCCGGCGCCGACCGGAGCAAGAAGGGCTGCGCCGCCGCGCGCAACGGCCGCGCACTCGTAGCGCCATCGGCCCGCGTCCCTTGTTCGAGCCGACCGACGTAGCGGCCGCCCCGGCGCAGCACCACTTGGTCGTCGCCCGGGGCGGCGAGCAGCTCGGCCGCGCACGCCGCGACACCCGCCCCGCCCGCCGGATCGAGATCGACGAGTTCGGCGGACAATTCGGGGTGTTCCCGGCGCAACACGCGCACGAATCCCCAGAACAGCGCGCCACCTGGGTCCGGACGATCCGCCGGTTCCGCGGCCTGGGCGTTCGCCGTCACCACGACCAGCCGGGCCGGTGTCGCCGTGGCATCGTGGAAGCGCCGCACCAGCGTCGCGAGTTCGGTCAACCCGTTGCGCTGAGCGTCGAGTCCGTCGCGGCCGGTCGGCGCCAGGAACACGACGGTCTTGCCCGCCCAGCTGGGCACCTCCGGCTCGACCGAGACCGCGGGTCCACCGGCGTCGCGCAGCGCCACGGACAATTCGGCATGCGAGTGCGCGGCACCGCTCAGCACGAAAGTGGCAGCGAGCGTGCGCTGTTCGCGCGGGACGGACCGAAAGGCCAGGATGAACTCCCGGTCCGAACGACGCCCGCCGGTCCGTTCGCCCTCGATGGGATGCAGGTGCAGCCCGCCGATCCGAGCCAGCGGTGCGTGATCGTCGGCGAAGAGGTGAATGTCCACCTGGGTCTCGGATCGGCGCGACGCGTAAGCCCAGGCGGCATCGATGTATCCCGCCGGTTCACCGTAGAACCGCAACTCGTCGATTCCGGCGGGCAGCATCGTCCGCTCGTCGTCGAACAGTGCCAAGGCGGTCTGCAATACCCCGTCCAGCAGGGCGGTGTGCAGTTCCGCGCGGCCGGTCTGCGCGCGGCACTGTTCGCCGAGCGCGACCCGGCTCAGTGCGACCCGGAGCGCGCCGTCGCCACGGACCCGCAGCTCACGGATCACCTGGAACCGCGGACCGTAGTGCAGGCCGCGCCGCTCGCAGGCGCGATAGAAGTCGGCGACCGGCACCGGGTCCGCGTCGAGCAAGCCTGCGGGAAACGCGGCCGGTGCGTCCGTCGGCTCGGCAGACCGCTCGGCCTGGCCGCGCGCGTGCTCGACCCAGCCGTCGGCGTCGCCGGTCAGGGACGCGACCTCGAAGCTCGTTCGTGCCGCGATGTCGTCGCGCATGCTGACCTCCACGCGCACCGGCCGCACGCCGAGCACGAGGGTGTCGACGAACCGCAGATCGCACAGCGCGGCAGGCCAAGCGCCGAATCGCGCTCGCACAGCGGCGATCACGAGCGCCGTCATCATCGCGGCGGGCGCGAGCACCGCGTCGCCGACCCGGTGGTCGGCGAGCCACCCCAACGCGCCGGACAGGTCCCCCACCCGCGCCAGCCAAGCGCCGGATTCCAGAGAACTCGGCGCCACCTCTACCCGCAAGGACTCGGTGGCGCGGCTTTCCGGTGCGATTGCCGAAGGCAGCCAATGGCTTTCGGGCTGGAACGGATACCGGGGCAGCCGCGCGACGTCGCGCGCCTCGACATCGGCGAACGGGAGAAGACCGGCGACGTAGGCCCGAGCGCGACCGCGGTTCATCTCGGCGACCGGATCGCTGTCCCGGTACAGCGACGGAAGAACCGCCGGTGGTCGCGGGCGCGTCGCGGCCAGTTGCTCCGCGGCGGGCAGCAGGACGGGATGCGGACTGATCTCGACGACGTGGGTGACGCCGTCGTCGTACAGCGCCGACATCGCCTCGGCGAAACGCACACGTCGACAAAGATTCTCGATCCAGTAGTCCCCGGTGAGATCCCGCGGCGTCACCTTGCGCACCGAGACGGTGGACATCATCTCGACGCGGCCAGGCCGGGGCGTGATGCCGGCCAGTTCGGACAGCAACCGCGGCCGCAGCACCGACATCCGCGGGCTGTGCGAGGCGTAGTCCACGTTGACCAACCGGCAGTAGGCGCCCTCGGCGGTCAGGATCTCCCGCAGCGCTTCGATGGCGTCGGTGTCGCCGGAGAGCACGCAGGAGCGCGGGCCGTTGTGCACCGCAAGCGCGACCAGGTCCTCGAAACCCGCGACGGCCGAAGCTATTTCGTCGATGCCGAGATCCACCGCCAGCATGCGCCCTGTTCCCGCGACGGTGCGCAGCGCGGCACTGCGGCGGGCGACGATCGTCGCCGCGTCGGCCATGCTCAGCAGGCCCGCGACGGTCGCCGCCGCGATCTCGCCCTGGCTGTGTCCGATGACGACGTCGGGTTCGATTCCAGCTCGCCGCCACATCGCCGCGATGCCGCAAGCCAGTGCCCACAGCACGGGCTGCACCTGGTCGACACGGTCGAGCCAGCCCGCACCGCCCGCTCCGGTGACGATCGCCTTGGCGTCCCAGTCGACATGGGGCGCGAGTGCGGCGCAGCACGCGTCGAGCGCGTCGGTGAAGGCGGAGTCCACGCCGTACAACGCGCCCGCCAGCCCGTGCCACTGACCGCCCTGACCGGGAAAGACGAACGCTACGTCGCCACGATCGGCGGCGCGGCCGGACAACACCGAAAGCAGTCGCGCCGACGGGTCTTCGGCGTGCGCTCGCAGTGCGGCGGCCAGTTCGACGGGATCCTCGCCGAGCACCGCGCTGCGCAACGGGTGCGCGGTGCCGCGACGGGCCAGCGCGGCGATCACGGCCCCGGAACGCTCGGGTTCGCTGTCCAGCAGGTCGGCGATGTCGCGGCAGCGGCGGCGCAGCGCGTCGGGGGTATGGGCCGAGACCGGAAGGAAACCGAGGGCGGGCCCGGCGGAGACGTCCTCGACCACCGCATCGGCGGAGCGCAGGACGACATGGGCGTTGGTGCCGCCCCAGCCGAAGGAGTTGACGCCGATGTAGCACGGCCGGTCCGCGGGGAGCTCGATCGGCTCGCGAACGACACGCAGGTTCAGCGCGTCGAAGGGAATCTCGGGATTGAGTGTCTCCGAATGCAGGCTGGGCGGCACGCGCCGGTGCTCGAGGCACAGCACGGCCTTCACCAATCCGGCGATGCCCGCGGCCGCTTCCAGGTGGCCGATGTTGGTTTTGACCGACCCGATCGGCAGCGGCCCGTGTTCGGCGGGGCGGTCGGCGCCGAGGATCTCACCGAGCGCCAGCGCCTCGATCGGATCGCCTCGGCCCGTTCCCGTCCCGTGCGCCTCGACGTAGGCCAGGTCGCCGAGGTCGACTCCGCTGGTGCGGTAGGCGCGGCGCAGTAGGTCGCGCTGGCCCGCCGGGTTCGGTGTGACCAGGCTGTCGCCGCCGCCGTCGTTGTTCACCACGCTGTCGAAGACGACGGCCCGCACCGGATCGCCGTCGGCGCGGGCGGCGCGCAACGGCTTCAGGTACACGGCCGCCACGCCTTCGCCGCGGACGAACCCGTCCGCACCGGCGCCGAACGCCGCGCAGCGGCCGGTCCGCGACAGACCGCCGAAGTGCGTGAGACCGATCGAGACCTCCGGCGCCAGAAGCAGATTCACGCCGCCGACGATGGCGGACTCGACATCGCCGGAGCGGATCGCCCGCACCGCGAGGTCCAGCGCCACCAGCGCCGAGGAGCAGCCGGTCTCGACGGTCATGCTCGGCCCGGTGAGCCCGAGGACATACGACACTCGCGAGGCGATCACATCGAGTGCCGTACCGACCAGGCTGTGCTGGCTGGCCCCGAGTTGCCGTTGCCTGCGCAGGATCTCGTAGTCGTGCCAGGACGCGCCCATGTAGACGCCGACGCGGTGACCACGCACCTCGGCCAGCGGAATACCGCCGTCTTCCATAGCGCGCCAGACCGTCTCGAGCATGATCCGCTGCTGCGGATCGATGTCGGCGGCTTCGCGGGGCGAGATGCCGAACAGCGCGGCGTCGAACCGGTCGACGCCGTCGAGGAATCCGCCGACACCCTGAATGCGTTTCGATCCGTCCAGCGGCGCGTCGGCATCCCACCGCTCGGACGGCACGGGACGGATGGCGTCGCCGCGGGCCAGCAGCAACTCCCACAGCTCGTCGATGTCTTCGGCGCCCGGGAATCGGCCAGCCATACCGACGATCGCGATCGGCTCTCCGGTGTCGTTCATCCGACCTGCCTCCTGGCGAGCAGCCCGCGCTCCCCCGGCGTCAGCGGCGGTTCGGTGGGCGGCGCGCACCGCGGGCGGCGCACGGCCCCCGACAGCACCGCGGGATGGGCGAGCAGCGACGGAGGACGGGCCAGGAACATGACCTCGATCAGCCGCGTCCCGAGCTCCGGGCGTTCCGATGCGGCGCGCAGCAGCCGATCGCCGTACCGCTTGCCCGCTCGGTCGACCCAGCGTGGACGCGCGCCGGTGGTGTTCGGGTAGTGCAGGTCCTGGCCGATCGCGGTCAGCCACGGATAGTTCGCTGCGCCGGTGACGGCGCGCTGCAACCTGCGGGAATCCGGCGCGCCGCGTGCGACCGCTCGACGCAGCACGCCCGCGCAGCGTGCGGCGGCGGAAAGACCGTGGCCGTAGGTCGGATTCAGCGCCGTGGCCGCGTCGCCGATCACCACGAACCCCGAGGGCCATTCCCGCAACCGGTCGAAGCGATGCCGCCGGTTGACGGTGCTGCGGGAACGCTGGATCGAGGACAGCGGCGCGGCGTCCGCGATCAGCTCACCGATCAGCGGCGCGCGCACCCACCTGCGGGCCGCTTCGCGGAACTCGTCCTCGTCGGCGGGCAGGCGGCAGCCACGGGTGCCGCCCACGGTGACGAGCCACCGGCCGTCCTCGATCGGCAGCAACAGCGCGTTGTATTCCGGTCTGCCGGAGGCCGGATGGGCCTGCACGATGACCATCGGGAAGCCGGTCTCCGCACCGGGCAGCGCGCGAAACTCCCGCGTGGTGTAGGTGTGACCGGAGTCGACGATCTCCGGCGGCGCGATGGTCGTTCCGAGACTCGCCAGCCATTCGACGGTCCGCGAACCCCGGCCGGTGGCGTCGATCACCAAACTCGCGTCGAGCCGTTCGGTCTCGTCGTCGGGCGTACGCGCCTCCACGCCCGTGACCGCGCGCGCGTCGCCGAGCAAACGCACCGCCGCGGTCTCGGCACGGAACTCGACATTGGGCCACTGCCGCACCATGTCGTAGACGACGTGGTCGAGCAACCGCCTGCTGCAGGTCAGGCCGTACCGGCTCGTCGGATACCGCGGCATCCACCCGCCGGCACCGGAATACAGCAGCAGGTCGGCGTTCATGCCGACGCGGTGTGCGCCGGCCAGGACCAAGCGCTGGGTGAGACCCGGCAGCAATTCCTCGGCGACGGCGACGCCGCCGGGGACGAACAGGTGCGGGTGGCGCGCCTGGGGCACACCGCGGCGCAGCGCGGGCTGTTCCGGGAACCGGTCGCGTTCGAGCACGCTGACGTGCTCGACGTACGGCGCGACGGCCGCCGCCGCCAGCAGCCCGGCGAAACCGCCGCCGATGACCACCACGTGACTCATGCGGCGTCCTTCCACCGGAAGTTCGCCAATCGCACGGCGCCGCACCAGGATCGGGAGCGTTCGGGCCGACCGCGGAGTCCGGTCTCCGGCACCCACCGCCAAGGGCCGAACTGCAGCGGCGCCCGCTTCCATCGCGCGGCCGCGCGGAACGTCGAGCGGGCCACGTCGACCGACCAGCCGTCGTAGAAGTCCAGGGTGGCCGCGAAACGCCAACGCGCGGAGCCGAGCTGGCGGCCCATCGTCAGATTCACCGCGCGCAGCATCACGGGCGACCAGTGGTCCATCACCCACCAGCGAATGCCACTATCCCGCAATGTGTCCGACAGCGCGCGGACCTGCCGCGGTTCGAGGTAGGGCAGCAGCCCTTCGGTCAGCACGAGCGCCGAGCGCGCGCCCGCGGTGGCCTCGGCGAGGAACTCCGCGCACGCGGTCCGGTCGGTGACGTCCACGGCGCGAGTTCGTAAGCGGCAGTGCGGATCACGGTCCGCCAGCTGGGCCGTCTTGTACGCGATCAACTCGGTCAGATCCGCCTCGTGCCAGGTGAGCTCGCCGGGCAGGCGCAGCCGGTAGGGGCGCGTGTCGAGGCCGGCGCCGAGATTGATCACCCGATCGCACCCGCGGGCCAGCGACTCGATCACGATGTCGTCGACGAGCTTGGTCCGGACGACCGTCGGCCAGTGGTTGCGCGCCCCGGGAGGCAGGATGTTCGACGAGACCAGGCTCTCCCCCGCCGACCCCGCGAGGGTGGCCGCGAGGGGGTCGTCGAACAGGGCGTCCGGCCGTGCCGATTCCATGGCCCGGTACACCGCGACCCAGCGCGCGGTCTCGGAAACGTCGCGGATCGACGGCGTGGTCATGAGGCCTCCCGCTCGCGGTCGTCGCGGTCACCTTCGGCGACCGAGGTGAAGTCGTAGTGGTCGAGCGAGACGCGCCGCACGCGGCGCCGCGCCTCGGCACTGCTCGTCGGACGGAACAGTGGTGTATCGCCGCGCGCGTCGAAGTACCAGGTGTGCACGCCTTCGCAGTTGGAGTGGTAGAAGACCGAGGACTGCTGCCGCTCGATCATCTCCCGCACATAGCGGTCGTAGGGCTCGGTTCGCACCGCCACGCGGGTCGCGCCGCGCCCCCGCGCCTCGGTGATGCAGCGGATCGCGTGGTCGACCGAGTCCTCGACGCTGCCGAAGAACGTGCCGGTCTGGGCGTAGAGACCTAGCACGGTGAAACAGTTCGGCCAGCCGGGCAAAGTCACGCCCTCGTAGTGGCCTTTGGGATTGGTGTCCAGGAATCTACCGAGATCGGCGCCGCCGACTCCGGTGATCGGGAACTTCGGTTGGTTGGCACGTTCCAGCACCTCGAAACCGGTGGCCAGGATCAGCGAGTCGATCTCGTGGTGCCGTCCGTCGGCGGTGGTGATTCCGTTCTCGGTCATCGCGACGATGTCGTCGGAGACGAGTTCGACGTGATCACGGGCGAAGGAGCGGTAGTACCTGTTCGACAACGTCAGGAACTTGCAGCCGAAACCGTAATGGGGCGTGAGCTTTTCCCGTAGGGCGCGGTCCCGGATCTGCCACCGCATCGTGAGGATCGACATGCCCTGCAGCAGGGTCATGAAGGCGGGGAGTTTGAAACGGAAGACGCAGGTGTAGATGAGTTCGAGCCAGACGAGCACGGCCCAGCGCACCGGACGCAGCAGCCAGGGCGCCGCACGGAAAGCGCGCCGGACGAACATGGGGATGCGGAAATCCGGCTTGGGTATCACCCAGATCGGCGTGCGCTGAAAGATGACGAGCCGCTCGGCCCGATCGGCGAGCTCGGGAATGATCTGCACCGCCGAGGACCCGGTGCCGATCAGACCGATTCGCCTGCCCTCGGGCGAATAGCCGTGATCCCAGCGGGCGCTGTGGATCACCGGGCCCGCGAACGTGTCGAGGCCGTCGATCGCCGGGACTTTCGGTCGGCCGAGACCGCCGTAGGCGACGACGAGATACCTGCTGCGCAGGACGCCGCGGCCGGTCTCCAGCCGCCACAGGTGCGCGTCCTCGTCGAACGCCGCGGCGAGGACCTCGGTGCCGAGCCGCAAATGCGCTCGGACACCGTATTTCTCGACGCAGTGATCGGCGTAGGCCTTCATCTCGTGACCTTTGGCGTACACGTGGGCCCAGTCCGGATTGGGCTCGAACGAGAAGCTGTAGCCCCAGGTCGGAACGTCCACGCCGACATCGGGATAGGTGTTGTCTCGCCAGACGCCGCCGACGTCGTCGGCCTTGTCGACCACGACGAAATCGTGGATTCCGGCTTGCCGCAGCTTGATCGCCGCGCACAGACCCGCGAATCCGGCCCCGATGACGACGACTTCGTAGCGGCCGTGCTGAGTCGCGGTCACGCTTGTCCCCTCCCGCGCAGTATTCGCCACCGTCCCCGCGGCGCCGGGTGGTCGTGCGGCGGCGCGGGAGCGGTGGATTGCTGGGCGCTCATGAGCAACCCGGTGAGCTGGTCCGCGAAGAGGTCGGCGGTGTCGAAGTCCTCGCGGGTCATGAGTTCGTTGACGACGCCGCCGACCACGTCGGGTGGCGTGATCTCGAGCAGTGTCGCGATCACCGCGGGATCGAGGTACGGCGCCGCGTCCGCGAGCACCTCCGGTCGCACACCGGTCAGCATCGCGGTCGATTTCGCGCCGCGGCCCGCCAGCACCCCGCCGCTGAGCGCCCGGCCGAGCATGCGCGGCGGCAGGACACGGGTCGCGAACGGGACGCCAAGCCGCGGCGGCGCGAGCCTGCCGAGCCGGATGACCCGCCGATAGGACTCCGGGTACCGGCCGTGCAGGTAGCGGGCGATGTGCTCGCGTAGCGCCGCGATCTCGCGCGCCCCAAGGGGTTCCAGATAGTCGATGCGCTCCACCGGAACATGCAGCAGGACGGCCAGTTTCCGCAGCTGGGTCGCGGTCGCGCGGTCGCTCATCGCCGCCTCCCCAGCAGTGCCACGCGCACCACGACGCGGGCGCCCCACGGCATGCGCTGGAGCCGTTCGCGCAGCTCGGTGTCCGCCGCGGCGCGATCCCGCTGCGGCGCGCCGTGGACCAGCATGAGCAGATCGGCGAGCCGAGCGGGGCTCAACTGCCGAAGAGCGGGCTGGTCCACACCGAGCGCCTGCTCGAATGTGGTTCTGGTATCACTGATTTCGGTCATCGTCCCTCATCACTTGCCGACCGAGGCACGGCGGGCCATCGAGCGCGCCAGCCGCACAGCCCGGTCGGCGGAGCGCCGACCGAGACCACCGGCCGGACGCGCGAGGTCCGCGGGCTCCGGAACGATCTGGCGCAACAGCGGATCGGGCAGGCCACGCGTCCGCCATTCGCGCGGATAGCCGACGGAGACCTCCTCGAACCGCACTCCGTCGAAGTAGTCGGTCCTGCGAAGGTGCAGATGCCCGTACACCACGCACCGCACGTGGTAGCGGCGATGCCATTCGGCGGTGAGCTCGGTGCCGCACCACATCGCGAACTCCGCGCGCAGCAACCGCTCGACCGGCCCGCGGATCAACGGAAAGTGGTTGATCAGCACCATCGGCACCGCGGGATCGAGGGCGTCGAGCCTGCGGCGCGTGTAGTCCACGCGCCGTCGGCACCACTCCTCCCTCGACTCGTACGGCGCAGGGTCGAGCAGCTGCTCGTCGGTCGCCACCGTGCCGCGGGCCTCGGCCAGCGCCAGGCCTTCGTCCTTGGTCCGCGCCCCTCGGGGCAGGAAGGTGTAGTCGTAGAGCAGGAACATCGGCGCGAGCACCGCCGGTCCGCCGGGACCCGACCACACCGGATACCGATCCTCCGGCGTCACCACATCGATCTCCCGGCATATCTCGACGAGGCGCCGGTAGCGTCCCTCACCGCGCTGCGACACCGGATCGCGCGCGGTGGTCCATAGGTCGTGATTGCCGGGCACCCACACGACCTTCTCGAATCGCTCGCGCAGCGTGGACAGTGCGCGCCGCTGCGCTTCGGGCTTCTCCGCGACATCGCCTGCCACGATCAACCAGTCACCGCGCGACGTGGGCCGGATCCGGTCGAGCAGGTCCCGGTTGCCGGGATGACCGAGGTGCAGGTCGCTGACGGCGAGGACTCGACTCACGACGTCGCCTCGCTGACGCTCGGTTCCGTCGTGCGCGAGGACGCCGGTGCCGACGGTGCGCTCGCACTCACAGGACCGCCCCGCTGACGGCGCCGATCCGGCCGACCGCGGTGGTGAGCCGTCGCAGCAGATCCTCGGGGACCACGCGATCCTCGTGCAGCGCTGCCAGCCGATCGAGCAGCATCTCCACCTCGGCGACGATCGGGTCGCTGAGTTCGGCGTCCTGCGGGGTGACCTGTTCGAGCACATGCCTGGCCAGCAGGTTCACCGTCGGGTACTGGAAGATCACCGAATTCGCCAGCTTCACACCGGTCATCGCGCGCAGGTGCGCCCCGAGTTCGATGGAACTGAGCGAGTCGATGCCCAGCTCGGTGAATTCGCGATCCGGTTGCACCGCATCGGGTGAGGAGTAACCGAGCACCATCGAGATCGGTGTCTTGAGCAACTCGACCACCACCTCGTGCTGCTCGGCCGGACTCAGGCCCGACAGCCGCTTGGCCAGTTGCGACGCGTCGCCCATCTGCTGGGTGGCGCGCGGCCTGGTGTGCAGCAGCGCACGGAAGAACGGCGGCAGTTCGGCCACCGAGGCGGCCACCCGCAGCAGCGACAGGTCCATCCCGATCGGCAGCACGTTCGGCCTGCCGGTGCTCAGCGCGGCGTCGAACAGCGCGAGCGCTTGTCCGGTCGGAATCGGGGTCACGCCCATCCTGCGCAACCGGGCTCGATCCTTCTCGTCGAGCTTGCCGGTGTTGGAGGTGTCCTCGGACCACCAGCCCCACGCCATCGACGTGGCGGGCAGTCCGCGGTGGTAGCGGTGCCGGGCCAGGGTGTCGAGGAAGACGTTCGCGGCGCCGTAGTTGGCCTGACCGGCGTTGCCGAAAGTGCCCGCGGCCGAGGAGAACAGCACGAACATCGACAGGTCCGCGCCTTCGGTCAGCTCGTGCAGGTACCACGCGCCGCCGACCTTCGCGGGCAGGACCGTGTCCAGGTGCTCGTCGGTGAGCGCGTCGAAAGCCGCGTCGGCGAGCGTGGCCGCCAGATGGATCACCGCGCCGAGGGGGTGTTCGGCGGGCACGGCGTCGAGCACCGCCCGCAAGGCGTCGCGGTCGCCGGCGTCGCACTGGGCGACCGTGACCCGTGCCCCCGCCTCGGCGAGTTCGGCGACCAGCTCGGCGACTCCTTCGGCGCGCTCGCCGCTGCGGCTGGTCAGTACCAGATGCCTCGCGCCGTACGCCGAGACCATGTGGCGGGCGATGATGGCGCCGATGGTCCCCGTGCCGCCGGTGATCAGCACCGTGTCGTCCGGATCGAAGGGCCTCGGCCAGGTGAGCACCACCTTGCCGATGTGCTCGGCCTCGCTGAGATGCCGCACCGCGGTCGCGGCATGACGAACGTCGAAGCGGGTCAGCGGAAGTGGCGCGAGATCGCCGCGCTCGAACAGGTCGGCCAGCTCGACGAGCAGACCGGCCAGCGTGTCCACCGCCAGATCGCCCAGTTCGAAGGAGGCGTAGTCGACTCCGTGCGCGGTACGCGCCTGGTCGGGATCACGGACGACGTCCCTGGCGATCTCCACGAATCGGCCGGAACCGCCGAGCAATCCGAGGGAGTGTTCGGTGAAGACGTCCGGCAGCAGGTCGAGCACGATGTCGAAGGCGCCCG
This sequence comes from Nocardia amikacinitolerans NBRC 108937, assembly GCF_001612615.1. Classification (GTDB taxonomy): domain Bacteria; phylum Actinomycetota; class Actinomycetes; order Mycobacteriales; family Mycobacteriaceae; genus Nocardia; species Nocardia amikacinitolerans. The sequence continues at coordinate 347,467 of NZ_BDAU01000001.1, forward strand.
CGTCGGCGAACCGCGCGGCGAACTCGCCGGACCGTGAGCTCGCGATCCGGTCGTCGCCGAAGCCCATGCCCCGCAACGCGTCCCACTTCGGCTCGGCCGCGGTGGCGTAGCTGTCCAAGCCCAGATGCGCGGCCACGTTCAGCGCGGCCATACCGACGCCGCCGGTGGCCGCGTGGACGAGCACCTTCTCACCGCGACGGGCGCCCGCGACATCGCGCAACGCGTGCAGCGCCGTCACATAGCCGACCGGCGCGGCGGCCGCCTGCGCGAACGACCAAGAGGTGGGTACCGGGGCGAGCAGCCGCTGATCGACGACCGATGTCGCGGCGATCTCGTCGAACAAGCCGAAAACCCGTGCGCCGGGTGCGAATCGGGTGACGTCCGGCGCTGTCGCGACCACCACGCCCGCCGCTTCGTGCACCAGCCGAGCGGGTCGTCCGGCGGGTGCGTCGAGGCCGGTGAGCGCGACCGGGAAGGACAATCCGGCCGCGCGGACGGAGACGACGACGGTTCCCGGCGCGAGCGCGGAGTCGTCGGGTTCGGCCGACTCGGACAGCGCGATGTCGTCGAGATTGCCGGAAGCCGGGATCTCGAGCCGCCACGGGCCGGCGAGCCGGGTTCCTTGCGCCACCGCGGATTCGAGCCCCGAGCGGATCCGGCGGGCGTAGAAGTCCCCGCGGCGCAAGGCCAGCTCGGGTTCGTCGGTGTGCAGTGCCGCGGCGAGCCGCTCGAGCGAGATCCCGGTCTCGTCCACGTCGATCTGCACGATGCGGTCCTGATACTCGGACTGGGCGCTGCGCACCAGCGCCCAGACGGTCGCGCCGACCATGTCGGAGATGTCCTCGGCGGCGCCGACCGACTGCACGCCGCGCGCGAGGACCACCAGTTTCGTCTCGGTGAAGCGCTCGTCGGCGAGCCACGACTGCATCAGCTTCAGCACGGAGGCCAGTTCGGTGCGCACCATATCGTTCAGGTGCGCGCCCGGCTCACCGCCCGCGGACGCGGCCATGCGCGGCAGCAGCACGACCTTGGGCGCCGCGGCGCCCGCCGCCATGTCCGCGCGCAACGCGTCGAGATCGGGATACGACGGGAGTTCGGCCTCGCCTGCGATGCCGAGCGGAGGCTCTCCGACGATCACCCATTCACCGTGGGCCGCGGTGAAGTTCACGCGCTGCACGGGAGTGGCCAACCACTCGACGCCGAACAACGAGTCCTGGCGTTCCGCAAGGCCTCGGGTGGCGAGCTTGCCGACCGACACCGACCGAACCTGCAACGTGCCAGCGGCGACCACCTTGCCGGTAGTGTCGGCCAGCACCCACCGCACCCGATCGGCACCCGCCGGTGTCAGTTTGCAGCGCAGTGCGCGGGCGCCGACGGCACGCAACTCCACCCGTTCCCACGCGAACGGCAGGGCCAGGCTGCCCGGTTCCGACGGCAGCAGCGCCGCGGAGGCGGCGACGGACTGCATCGCGGCGTCCAACAGCGCCGGATGCAGGCCGAACTTGTCCGCGTCCGGCACCTGATCGGGCAGCGCGACTTCGGCGAACACGTCCTCGCCGCGCTTCCAGACCGCCTTCATGCCCTGGAAGACCGGACCGTACTGGTAGCCGAGGGCGGCCAGGGTCTGGTACGCGTTCGCGGGCTCGACCACCGACTGCGCGCCGACCGGCGGCCACAGTTCCAGGCCGGCTGCCTCGGTGTCGTCCGGCTCGGCGGCCGCGGTGAGCTGACCGTCGGCGTGCAGGCTCCACTCGACCTGACCCGGCGCCTCGTCGGTGTTCTCCGGCCGCGAGTAGATCGCGACCTTCCTGCGGCCGGATCGCTCGAGTTCGCCGACGGTCAGCTGGAGCTGTACCGCGCCTTCGGCGGGCAGGGTCACCGGCGTGTACATGGTCAGCTTCGCCACCCGAGGGGTACCGAGCTTGTCGCCCGCGTGCAGGGCGAGTTCGAGCAGCATCGCACCGGGAACGAGGACGTTGCCGTGCAGCGCGTGATCGGCCAGCCAGCCGTGCGTCGCCAGCGACAGCCGGGTGCTGAACAGGAACCGGTCGGCGCCGGGGTTCTCGGCGACGGCGCCGAGCAAGGGGTGCCCGGCATCGGCGAGGCCCAGCCCGCTCGGTTTGCCGCCGCCGGAACCCGCGACGCTGGACAGCCAGTACTTCTGGCGCTGAAAGGCGTAGGTGGGCAACGGGACCGACCGCGCGGTGCCCGCCGGGTAGAGCAGCGACCAGTCCGGCGAGACGCCCTTGACGTGGGCTTCGGCGACCGAGGTGAGGAAGCGCTCCATGCCCGCGTCCTCGCGCTTCAGCGAGCCGACGATCAGGCAGGATTCGGCGAACGGCCCGACATGGTCGAGCGATTCGTGCACGGCCGAGGTGAGAACGGGATTGACGCTCATCTCGATGAAGGCGTTGTACCCGGATTGGAAGGCGGCCTGGAGTCCCTCGTCGAACTGGACGGGCTCGCGCAGGTTGCGGAACCAGTACTCCGGCCCAAGGTTCGCGGTGTCCAGCTCGTCGGCGGTCACCGTCGAGAAGAAGCGAATCGAGGACGAGCGCGGCGAGACCGAGCGCACGGCGTCCTCCAGCTGCTCGCGCAGCGGGTCCACGTGATCGGTGTGCGCGGCGTAGTCGACCGGGATGACTTTGGCGCGCAATCCTTCTCGCTCCGCCGCCGCCACGACCCGCGCGACCGCGTCGGCCCCACCGGCGATCACCGTGGTGGAGGGCGAGTTGATCGCCGCGACATGGATGTCCTCGACGCCGCTCATCAGCTCGCGCACCCGCGCCGCCGGTGCGTTGATCGAGGCCATGCCGCCGGAACCAGGAAGCGCGCGCAACGGCTTGCTGCGCATGGTCACGATCCGCGCGGCGTCGGTGAGCGAGAGCGCGCCAGCCACGTAGGCCGCGGCCACCTCGCCCTGCGAATGACCGAGTACCGCTTCGGGTTCGATGCCGACCGACCGCCACAGCGCCGCGAGCGACACCATGGTCGCGAACAGCGCGGGCTGCACCACGTCGACACGGTCGAGTGTCGGCGCACCGTCGACCTCGTTCAGCACATCGGTCAGCGACCAGTCGACGAACTCGGCGAACGCTTCCTCGCAGGCGCGGATCTCGGCCGCGAACACCGGCGATTCGCGCATCAGTCGCGCGCCCATTCCCGCGTACTGCGCGCCCTGACCGGGAAACACGAAGCACACCCGGCGATCGGGCAGCGACTGCCCACAGATCGGGCCCACCGGCCTGCTCTCCGCCACCGCGGCGAGTCCGGCGAGCACGTCGACGCGATTGGCGCCGAGCACGACGGCGCGATGCTCGAACGCGGTCCGCGTCGTGCCGAGCGCGTAACCCAGGTCGTGCAAACCGAACTCGGGATGCTCCTGGATATGACGGGCGAGCGCGCCTGCCTGGGCGGCCAGGGCTTCCGGTGTCCGCCCGGAGACCGGCAACACGGCTATCGGCAACGCCGCGTCCTCGGTGGGTCGCGCCGGTTCGGCGGGCGCGGGCGGGGCCTGTTCGAGAATGACGTGGGCGTTGGTGCCCGCGATGCCGAACGACGACACGCCCGCCCGGCGCGGGCGATCCCGCTCGGGCCAGGCCACGGTCTCGACCGGGACCTCGATGGCGCCGCTCGACCAGTCGACGGCCGAGGTCGGCTCGGCGAAATTGACGGTGCCCGGCACGGCCGCGCGGCGCATGGACTCGACGACCTTGATGACGCCCGCCGCACCCGCGGCGGCCTGAGTGTGCCCGAAATTGCCTTTGACCGAGCCGAGCAGCAACGGCCTTCCGTCCGGGCGCCCCGGTCCGAAAGTGTCGAACAGCGCGGCCAATTCGATCGGATCGCCCACCGGTGTTCCGGTGCCGTGGCCCTCGACCATGTCGATGTCCTCGGGCCGCAGATCGGCGTCGGCCAGCGCGGCGCCGATCAATTTGCGCTGCGCCTCCGTGCTCGGGACGGTGAGCCCCTTCGTCGCTCCGTCCTGATTGATCGCGCCGCCGCGCAGGACGGCGAGCACTTCGTGACCGTTGCGCCTGGCGTCGGACAGCCGTTCCAGCACCAGCACCGCGACGCCTTCGGACATGCAGAATCCATCCGCGTCGGCGGAATACGGCCTGCTTCGCCCCTCCTTGGAGATGGCGCCGTGCTGCCCGAGCGCGTAGAACCCGGTGAGCGTGGACATGATCGAGACGCCGCCGGCCAGCGCGAGGGAGCATTCGCCGGACTTCAGCGCCCGCGCGGCCAGGTGCATCGCGACGAGCGAGGACGAGCAGGCCGTGTCCACGCTCATTGTCGGACCTTGCAGACCGAGGATGTAGGAAACGCGTCCCGACAGCACGCTCTGGCTGACGCCGAGCGACACATAGCCCGGGTCGAGATCCTTCTGTCCCGGAATGAGGTAGGCGTAGTCGCCGCCCATCGCGCCGATGTAGACGCCGGTGTCGCTGCCGCGCAGCCGATCGGCGTCGATCCGCGCGTCTTCGATTGCCTGCCAGGCGGTTTCGAGGACCATTCGCTGCTGCGGGTCCATGGCCTTCGCCTCGCGCGGGCTGATTCCGAAGAACTCCGGATCGAATTGTCCAGGCTCATCGATGAATCCGCCCATCGGCGCCATCGCCGCGGCGACCTCGGGCGACGCCATGTCCGCCAGCTCCGTCATCGCCCTGTCGCCGGGAAATTTGCTGGAGGTGTGCTTTCCCGCGACCAGGAACTGCCACAAGGATTCCGGCGAATCGATTCCACCAGGAAACCTGCATGCCATTCCCACGATGCCGACAGAATCGTCCGAACAATAATCGCGCGCCATAAAACGCCCCCGTATCGATAATTCGTGCCCTACCGGCACAAGTGAATGAACATGACCCCATGCGGGAGAAGAATCCCGGAAATCTTTCCCCACCACGTCCGACGCCGAAAGGGTTTCCCCACAGCGCCGCAAGATCGGTGGTCCACGTGTCGAACCCCGATGTCGCGGACGAATCTAACACCAGTTATCGCCGCCCGCAACGGATCCGGACAGCGATCCCGGCGATAGCATCGCGCTATTCCATAACGCCTTCATGGCATTTGTCCGCGTTACTGTGACTTCAAGTCACTAGCACGTAGCGGCCCCATATGTAATCCTCGATTCATTCGCGCCGTGAAGCGCCGAGTCCGGGCATGCCCGACGCGGTACGGGGACCGGCGCGTGCTGTCACAGCGGGGGGTTTTCGTATCCCCGCACGCTCGGCGAAATGCCTTTGGGAGGGGTTAATGGCCGGCTTCGAGATAACCCAAGAACTGGATGTCAGCGCGACGCAGATCTACTCGATCATCGCCGACACCGGTACCTGGGGCGAGTGGTTCATGATGCACGACGGCTTCCTGGAAGACCCGCCCGAGCACATGACCGTGAACTCCAAACTCGTGCAGAGCATCCGCATGCTCGGCATGACGCATCGGCTGGAGCTGACCATCACCGCGTTCAAACCGCCTATGCAGCTGGTGTTTTCGGGAAGCAGCCCGGCCGGCGTGTCGTGCGAGTTCAGCTTCGGCATCCAGCGCGTCCCCGGCGGCTGCAGCCTGACCATCGCGGGCGATTTCGCGGGCCCGATGGTGAACGGCCAGCTCGGACAGGTGATCGAGCGAGACGCCCGGCAACTGCTCACCGACTCGATGCACAAGCTCGAGGCGATGACCGGATCGGCGGGCCGATGACACCGGGAGCTGTCGCGGCCGCCGGGAGGTGGGCGTGCTCGCGCTGAGCGATGTCGTCCGGACCTATCACCTCGGCAGTCAGAGTGTGCGCGCCCTCGACGGCGTGAGCATGAAAATCGAAGCGGGACAGTTCGTCTCGATCGTCGGACCGTCCGGCGCAGGTAAGAGCACCCTGCTGCACCTGCTCGGCGCGCTGGATCGGCCGGACGAGGGCTCCATCCGGTTTCGCGACGAGGAGCTCGCGCACCTCGACGACGATCGGCAGTCCCGTTTCCGGCGGCACCACGTGGGTTTCGTGTTCCAGTTCTTCAATCTGCTTCCGACGCTGTCCGCTTGGGAGAACGTCGCCGTCCCGAAATTGCTGGACGGCGCCCGGCTGCGCACCGCCCGCACCCGAGCACACGAGCTGTTGGATCTCGTCGGCCTCGGCGACCGCGCCGCGCACCGCCCCTCGGAACTGTCCGGCGGCCAGATGCAGCGTGTCGCGCTGGCGCGGGCGCTGATGATGGATCCGCCGCTGATCCTGGCCGACGAACCGACGGGCAATCTGGATTCCAAGACCGGCGCCGACATCCTGGCGTTGCTCGCCGACATCGCGCACGCCGAGGATCGCGCGGTGGCCATGGTCACCCACAATCCCGACGCGGCGGACGCCACCGATCGGATCATCGGCTTGGCCGACGGCCGCATCGTCACCGACGAACTCGCGGCGGGTTCGCGATGAGGACCGTCATCGATCGGTGGCGGCTGTTCGGCTTGCGCGAATTCGCCGTCCACCGCGGCCGTACCCTCGCGTCGGTGACGGTGACGGCGGTGTCGGCGGCGTTCCTGGTCGCGGTCTTCGGCCTCTTCGGTTCGCTGACCGGGTCGATCGATCGGCTCGTCGGCGGCCTGGCCGGCTCCGCGACGTTGGAGGTGTCCGGCATCACCGACACCGGCTTCCCCGCGGCTGTGCACGCCGATGTCGCCGGGGTCCCCGGCGTGGCCGCCGCCGTGCCGATGGTGCGCCAGGTGGTGTCCACCGCCGCGGGCGACGTGCTGCTGCTCGGCACCGACATGAGCGCGACCGCGCTGCGCAGCGACCTGCAGCGGGCGCTGGAAACGCACCTGAACGCCCTCGCCGCCACCCCCAGCGGCGTCCTCGTCGGAACGGAAGTTGGTGCGGCAGAAGGTGATTCACTCCGGCTGGCGAGCACCGAAGTAACCGTCGCCGGTGTCGTGCGCGACGGAAGGGCGGCGCGTCTCAACGAGGGCCGCTTCGTGCTTGCGGCCTTGCCGGTCGCCCAGCAGGTGACCGGCCACGCCGACCGGATCGATTCGATTCTGATCGTTCCGTCCGCCGCGGCGGACGGGGCGACCCTGCGCACCGCGGTCGAGGACGCGGTGGACGGCCGCGCCGTGGTGGCCGCACCGAGTCTGCGAGCGGTACAGGCGGGCAACGGAATTCGGATTCTGCAGTACATGATGCTGATGGGTGCGGCGCTCGCGTTCATCGTGGCCGCGTTCCTCATCTACACCACGGTGACGATGGCGATCGCCCAACGCCGGGCGACCATCTCGATGCTGCGCGCCGTTGGCGGGCGCGGGCGGACGCTGGTGACCGATCTGCTCGTCGAAGCGTTCCTCGTCGGCGCGCTCGGCGGCCTGATCGGGTCGGCGCTCGGGGCCGTACTCGGCCGTCTCGCGGTCGGCACCCTGCCCGCGGCGCTCATGCAGTCGGTGGAAGCACGGACGGTGTACATCCTGCCGCTGTACGCGATTCCGATCGCGGTCCTCGCCGCGGCCGGAACCAGCGTGGCGGCCTCGGCGGTGGCGGCGCGACAGGTGTACAAGGTGTCACCCGTCGAGGCGCTCGCACCGGTCGGCGCGTCCACCGCGGACCGCGTTCCGGCCTGGCTGCGGTGGGGCGCGGCGGTCTCCGCGATCGGGTCGGTGACGATCGCGGCCGGGCTCGCGGTGCTGCGGCTCGGCGAGTTCCTGTGGTCGGGGATCGCGCTGTCGATGTTCTTCGGCGCGAGTGTCACCCTGTGCTTCGCGCTGTCCGGGCAACTCGTCCAGGCCGCTACGGCGGTGGCGCGGCGCCTCGGCCACGCGGGCGAACTCGCGGCGGCGACGCTCGAGCGCGCGCCGCGCCGGGTGTGGGCCACCCTCATGACCGTCTTCATGGCGGTCGCGGTCACCGTGACCATCACCGGCTCGAACGGGGATCTGCTCGGGTCGGTGCGCGATTCGGTGACGCCGACGGGCGGTGTCGACTTCTGGGTGGCTTCGCACGGGCCCGACCAACTGCCCACCGGCCCCGCGCTGCCGAACGACCTCGCGCCGACGATCGCCGGACTGCCGAGCGTGGCGCGGGTCAGCGAAGGGCAGGTCGCGTACGCGACGCTGGGTGAACACAAGATCGCTGTGCACGGACTCGGGGAGAACGCGGCCAGCCCCCTGTTCGACGACCTCGACCCGCGGACCCGAGCCGACATCGTCGCCGGACGCGGTGTCGTGCTGTCCAGGGATCTGAGCCGCACCCTCGAGCTCGAGGTCGGCGACGAACTCGCGCTGCGCACGCCGGACGGAATGCAGCGCACCGAGGTGCTCGCCGTCGTGCCGTACTTCACGACCCTGTCCGGCACGGCGGGTATCGGATTGACGCAGATGCGGACCTGGTTCGACCGGCCGGGGGCGACCGTCTTGCAGGTCGAGGGCGCCGCGGGGACCGATGCGGAGCGGCTCCGGGAGTCGATCCGCGCGGTCACCCCGGATCGGGTGCACGTGTACTCCAGCGAACAGTCCACCGCGGGCGTCGAAAGCGCCCTCCGCCAGGGCATGGCGGTGAGCAACGCCCTCTGGGTGATCGTCGCGCTGATCGCCGCGATCGCGCTGCTCACCACGCTGACCCTGTCGGTGCTCGAGCGCCGCCGCGAGCTCGGCGTGCTGCGGGCGATGGGCTCGAGTCGCAGGCTCACCCTCGGCATGGTGCTGGCCGAGGCGGCGAGCGTCGGGATCGTCGGCGGCGGCCTCGGGCTGGTGTTCGGCATGGCGAGCCAGTACTTCTTCGACCGCCTCAGCGTGGACATCATGAACATCGACGTGGCCTACCGACCGAGTGCGGCGGTACTCGCCTTCGCGATCGGCGCTGTCGCGCTGAGCCTGCTCGGCGCCGTCCCGCCCGCGATCCGAGCGGCACGTCTGAACATCATCGAGGCCGTCGGCATCGACTGACGGCCGGAAGGAATCATCATGCGCAGGCAATCATTCCCACGCGCCCGTGTTCTACTCGTCGCCGCGGCGGCGATCGTCGCTGTCGGCTGCGGAGATTCGGGCGACGACAGCCCTGCCAACCCCGCCGCGGGAAGCAGCACGCGGCAGGCGACCGACCGGCCGCCGGTGCCGCTGCCGAGCCCGGCCGAACTCAACGCGGGACTCGGCATAGCCCTGAACCCCGCCACCCCGGCCGACCAGAAGCTCACCTTCGTTCAGGGCGCGGAGAACGACCCGGAGCTGATCGCCAGGGTGACCGAGGCAGCCACGAAGAACGGCGTCACCATGACGGTGACGCAGGTGGAGTACACCGGCGGCGAGACCATGCAGGCGCGCGCGACCTTGTCCGTCAACGGCACGCCCGTCGAGGGTCAGTCCGTGATTCCGTTCGTCGCCGAGAACGGTCGCTGGAAGTTGCAGAAGGCATGGGCGTGCCAGATGCTCGCCAACGCCCAGACCACCTCCCCCAGCTGTCCTTAGCGAGAGGCGACCGATTCGCCGAGCCCTTGACTGACCGTTCATTCGTAAGTGAGTATATCGTCAGTTAGGTGGGTAGTCGGCGAAAGGTTGTGTCTCACATGCCCCAACGAACGATGGTCGGCCGCCGCGAGGTGCTGGCCATGATGGCCGCGGCGCCGGTGCTGGCGGCCGCGCCCGTCCCGCGCGCGGCGGCAGCACCCGCATCGCGTCGGCCGAACATCCTGGTCGTCATGACCGACCAGGAACGCGCGGACGTCGCGTTGCCGCCGGGATTCAGCCTGCCCGCACGCGACCGAATAGCCGCCGCCGGAGTGCGTTTCGCCATGCACCACACCCCGACCGCGCCGTGCTCGCCCGCCAGGTCGACGTTCTTCACCGGTCGGCAGGCGCCCGTCACCGGCATGCTCGACAATGTCCGCGGCAGCGAGCCCATGGGCGCGCTGCTCGGCGCGATGGAGGCGTTCAGCCCGAATCTCGACGCCACCATCCCCACGCTCGGCACGGTCTTGCGCGGCGCCGGATACCGCACCGCCTACATCGGCAAATGGCATCTGTCCGATCCGGTCGGCCCCGAGCCGACGGCGTTGTCGCAGTACGGATTCGACGAGGCGCTCGACATCCTGTCCGGCGGCGGACCGAACGAGGGAACCCACGAGGATCCCGGGGTCGTGGACCAGGCGGTGGACTGGTTGCGCGGACGCGCGGGCGCCCCCGAGCCGTGGCTGTGCGTGGTGAGCATGGTCAACCCGCACGACATGATGTTCTGCCCGCGCTTCTACCGGCTCGAAGACGTCCCCGACTACGGCGCGGCGGTACCGGCGAATTTCGAATCCGATCTGTCGACCAAACCGCGTGTGCAAACCGCTTGGCGCACAGCGAATTCCCTCGTCGGTGGCGTCATGCCGGAGGAGGTCACCTCACCGCTCGCCCAACGGCAGTGGCGGCAGTGGGGCAACTGGTATCTCGAATTGTTGCGCCGCACAGACGAATTGATCGACCGCGTGCTCGGCGCTCTCGACGACAGCGGCGCCGCCGCCGACACCGTCGTGGTCCGGGTCGCCGACCACGGGGAACTCGGTGGCGCGCACGGGCTTCGGCAGAAGGGCGCGATGATCTATCGCGAGAACAACAGGGTCCCGCTGGTCATCGCCGACCCGCGCAACCCCGGCACCCACGGGACGACCGCCACCGGCCTGACCTCGCACGTGGACCTGGTGCCCACGCTCGCGGCGCTGGCCGGAGCCACGCCGGGGCCGGTCGCCGGCCGCGACCTGACACCGCTGCTGACCGATCCCGGCCGAACGGTGCGGGAGGCCCTGCTGCTGACCTCCGACGCCAAGTCCAGCGGCGGTCTGCTGCCCGACGTCGGCTACTGCCTGCGCGGCGCGATCACCCCGCGCTACAGCTTCGCCCGATACGCCACACCGGAGAAGCTGTCCGGCCCGCGCTCGGAGTTCGAGTACGAGCTCTACGACCGCCAGGAAGATCCGCTCGAGCTGCGCAACCTCGCCAACGCGGGCGGCGCACCGAACCTCGTCGCGGAGCTGAACGACCTAGTGGATTCGCTGATCGCCCAGGAGTTGTGAGGGCGGCTCACCCGACGATCTCGCCGACCGGGCGAACCCCACCGCCGGTCGGCGGACGGATTCTCCGTTATCGCGCCGCCCGATGTGCCGCGGAGTAGCCTCGATAGGGGTCATATCCCAAAAGCCGAGGCCACGATGCACGAAATGGCGATAACTCGAAGTGTCGTCGACGCCGTGTGTGAGCATGCGGCGGGACGGCGGGTGCACAGCGTCACCGTGGAGGTCGGCGCGCTGTGCGCGATTGTGCCCGAGGCGATGCGGTTCTGCTTCGAGCTGGCGACCGAGGGGACGGTGGCGGACGGTGCCGAGCTGGTCGTGCAGACCGTGCCAGGCGCCGCGCTCTGCCGGTCCTGCGGCGCCGAGTTCGCCCTCGTCGATCTGATTCCGCTGTGTCCGTGCGGTAGCGCGGACGTCGAGATCAGGTCCGGGCGGGAGCTTCGAATCCGGACGATGGAAGTGAGCGAATCATGTGCGCGACCTGCGGATGCGGCGATTCGACAGCCATGATCACGGTCCTGCGCGACCACCCGCACGAGCACGACCCCGACCACCGGAACGACCCCGATCACCAGCACGCGCACGGCCACCACCACGGCCACGAAGACGACGACGCGCACGGCCACGAGCACGCGGATCACGTCCACGTGCCGATCACCGAAACCGTGACCTTGGAGCAGAAAGTGCTGGCCAAGAACGATCGACTGGCCCAGCACAACAGGGAACGGCTGCGGCGCGGCGGCATCGTGGCACTCAACGTCACCAGCTCGCCGGGAGCAGGTAAGACGACGCTGCTCGAGCGGACCATCCGCGATCTCAGCGATCGACCGGTGGCGGTGGTCGAGGGCGATCAGGAGACCTTGATCGACGCCCAACGCATCAAGGCGACGGGGTGCCGAGTGGTCCAGGTCAATACCGGCGCCGGTTGCCACCTGGATGCCGAAATGATGCGACACGCTCTGGACGAGCTCGATCCCGCGCCGGGCACGCTGCTGTTCATCGAGAATGTCGGCAATTTGGTCTGCCCCGCGCTGTTCGATTTGGGCGAGCTCGCCAAGGTCGTGGTGTTCTCGGTGACCGAGGGCACGGACAAACCGCTGAAGTATCCGCACATGTTCGCCGCGGCCGGATTGGTGATAGTCAACAAAATCGATCTGATTCCGTACGTCGATTTCGATCTCGACCGGTGCGCCGAATACGCGCACTCGATCAATCCCGGGGTACCGATCATGCCGGTCTCCGCGATCACCGGCGAGGGCTTGCCGAACTGGTACACATGGCTTTCCGGGCAGATGTCGCCGCCATCGGCCTCCCTTGAGGAAGCCTCCGCCCCCGCCTAGACTGACGTGACGAGTGTCACATTCCGGACGGTTTTCTCGAATCGGAAACCTGTGCGGCGCTCCAGCTTCGAAAGGTGGCATCTCATGCCGACTAAGGAAGCAGTCAAAGCCGAAGACACGCTGATCCACGTTCTCTGGATCAACGCCGGCCTCAGTTGTGACGGTGACTCGGTGGCGCTGACTGCCGCCTCCCAGCCCAGCATCGAGGAGATCGCCCTGGGTTCGCTACCCGGTCTCCCCAAGGTTGCCGTCCATTGGCCGCTGATCGATTTCGAATGCGGTCCCAACGGTGGGGCCGACGATTTCCTGGAATGGTTCTTCCGCGCCGACCGCGGCGAACTCGAACCGTTCGTCCTCGTTGTCGAGGGATCGATTCCCAACGAGCAGCTCAAAACCGAGGGCTACTGGTGCGGGTTCGGCAACAACCCCGAGACCGGCCAGCCGATGACGACCAGCGAGTGGCTGGATCGTCTCGCCCCGAAGGCCACCGCCATCGTGGCCGCAGGTACCTGCGCCACCTACGGCGGCATCCACGCCATGGCAGGAAACCCGACCGGGGCGATGGGCGTGCCGGACTACCTCGGCTGGGAGTGGCGGAGCAAGGCGGATATCCCCATCGTCTGCGTGCCGGGCTGCCCGATTCACCCGGACAACCTCTCCGAGACCCTGACCTACCTGCTCTACATGGCCACCGGCCAGGCGCCGATGATCCCGCTCGACGACGCGCTGCGGCCCAAGTGGCTGTTCGCCGCGACCGTCCACGAGGGATGCGATCGCGCCGGGTACTACGAGCAGGGCGACTTCGCGACCGAGTACGGATCGCCGAAGTGCATCGTGAAGCTCGGCTGCTGGGGTCCGGTCGTGAAATGCAATGTGCCCAAGCGCGGTTGGATCAACGGCGTCGGCGGCTGCCCCAATGTCGGCGGCATCTGCATCGGCTGCACCATGCCCGGTTTCCCGGACAAGTTCATGCCGTTCATGGACGAGCCGCCAGGCGGCAAGCTCTCCTCGGCGGCCTCCGGACTGTACGGGTCGGTGATCCGCAGCCTGCGCTCGGTCACCGGCCGCACCGTGGACAAGGAACCGCGCTGGCGACACCGCGGCGAGAAGCTGGAAACCGGCGCGACGCGCACCTGGTAGGAGGACTTCGATGACTCAGATCATTCCGGAGCCGTCGCACCGAAAGGTCGATCCGAACGCCCTCGTGGAGATGGCGTGGGATCCGATCACCCGGATCGTCGGCAGCTTGGGTATCTACACCAAGATCGATTTCGAGAACCAGCAGGTCGTGGAGTGCCACAGCACGTCGTCGATCTTCCGCGGCTACTCCATCTTCATGAAGGGCAAGGATCCGCGCGACGCGCATTTCATCACCAGCCGGATCTGCGGCATCTGCGGCGACAACCACGCCACCTGCTCGTGCTACTGCCAGAACATGGCCTACGGCGTGCAACCGCCGCACCTGGGCGAGTGGTTCGTCAACCTCGGTGAAGCGGCCGAGTACATGTTCGACCACAACATCTTCCAGGAGAACCTGGTCGGCGTGGACTTCTGCGAGAAGATGGTCTCCGAGACCAATCCCGGTGTGCTGGCCCGCGCCGAGCGCACCGAAGCGCCGCACGCGGACGCGCACGGGTATCGGACGATCGCCGACATCATGCGGGCGCTGAACCCGTTCAGCGGCGATTTCTATCGCGAGGCGCTGCAAGTCAGCCGGTACACGCGCGAGATGTTCTGTCTCATGGAGGGCAGGCACGTGCACCCGTCGACGCTGTACCCCGGCGGTGTCGGCACCGTCGCCACCATCCAGCTGATGACCGATTACATGACGCGGCTGATGCGGTACGTGGAGTTCATGAAGAAGGCCGTGCCGATGCACGACGATCTGTTCGACTTCTTCTACGAGGCGCTGCCCGGCTACGACAAGGTCGGTCTGCGCCGCACGCTGCTCGGCTGCTGGGGTTCGTTCCAGGATCCCGAGTTCTGCAACTTCTCCTACAAGGACATGGAGGACTGGGGTCGCAAGATGTTCGTGACCCCCGGCGTGATCGTGGACGGGAAGCTGCTCACGACCAGCCTGGTCGACATCAACCTCGGCATCCGAATCCTGTTGGGCAGTTCGTATTACGACGACTGGACCGACCAGGAGACGTTCGTGAAGACCGACCCGCTCGGCAATCCGGTGGATCGGCGCCACCCGTGGAACCAGCACACCAACCCCAAGCCGCAGAAGCGCGACCTGGAGGACAAGTACAGCTGGGTGATGTCGCCGCGCTGGTTCGACGGCACGGACCACTTGGCGCTGGACACCGGCGGCGGACCGCTGGCGCGGCTGTGGTCCACGGCGCTGGCCGGGCTCGTCGACATCGGCTACGTGAAGTCGACCGGGCACAGCGTGCAGATCAACCTGCCGAAGACCGCACTGAAGGGGCCGGTCGAGCTGGAATGGAAGATTCCGTCCGTCGGCAGCAACACCATCGAACGCGACAGGGCCCGCACCTACTTCCAGGCCTACGCGGCGGCCTGCGCCCTGCACTTCGCCGAGAAGGCCATCGAGGAGATCAGGGCCGGACACACCAAGACCTGGGAGCCGTTCGAGGTGCCCGAGGAAAGCATCGGGTGCGGCTTCACCGAGGCCGTGCGCGGTGTCCTGTCCCATCACATGGTGATCAGGGACGGCAAGATCGCCAACTACCACCCGTATCCGCCGACGCCGTGGAACGCCAGCCCGCGCGACAGCTTCGGCACACCGGGCCCCTACGAGGACGCGGTGCAGGGCCAGGCGATCTTCGAGGAGAACAACCGGGAGAACTTCAAGGGCATCGACATCATGCGCACGGTGCGCAGCTTCGATCCGTGCCTGCCGTGCGGCGTGCACATGTATCTCGGCAAAGGCAAGACGCTGGAGAAGGTGCACTCCCCCGCCCAGACGCTGACGCCGGAGTAGCGGATGGCGAACCCGCGGCGGGAGAGAGGAAACGGACACGACGAGGCCGTAGTCGACGACGATCGCTGGCGCGGCGCGGGTGAACGCATCGAAACGCTGCTCGAATCGAGTTCGGTGGGCGGCGCCGCGGCCAGGGAGCGGGCCGAGGAACTGGTCCGCGAGGTCGCCGATCTCTACGGCGCGGGCCTCGAGCGCATCGTCGGCATGCTCGACGACACCACGCTCGAACGCCTGGCCGGTGACGACCTCGTCGCGAGTCTGCTGCTCGTGCACGGGCTGCACCCGCACGACGTCGTCACGCGGGTGCGCACCGCGCTCGACAGCGTGCGGCCCTACCTCGGTTCGCACGGCGGCGACGTCGAACTGATCGAGATCGAGGACGGGATCGTGCGGCTCGAGCTGGCGGGCAGTTGCCGCACCTGCCCGTCGTCGTCGGTGACGCTGGAACTGGCCGTGGAGGACGCGGTGCGCGCCGCTGCCCCCGAGATCGAGGCGATCGAGGTGGTCGCGGCCGAACCGGAGTCGGGCTCGGGCGTGATCGCGGCGGAGTCGCTGTTCGCGCGCGTGCACGCGGCAGGTCCGCACCCGGGCAGCTGGATCGCCGTCCCCGAACTCGCGGCCATCGGGGCCGGTGAAGTCGGGGGGTTCGCGGTGGCCGGTGTGCCGGTGCTGGCCTGCCGGGTCGGCGACGAACTGTTCGTCTACCGCGACCGGTGTGGTGCCTGCGGCCGTTCGATGGCTGGCGCGGTTCTGCACCGCCGCCTCGGCTTCCCGGTGGGCGACGCCGTGCTGCGCTGCCCGTCGTGCGGCGCGCATTTCGACGCGGTACACGCCGGTGCGCGGGTCGACGGCGACGGACACCTCGAACCGCTGCCGGTACTGGTTCGCTCGGGTGAGCTGTCGGTGGCGGTTCCCGCGAAGGTGGCCGGATGACTTCGGCGTTCGGCGTGCTGCGCCGCCTGACCGCGCCGCGACCGCCCGCCCCGGCGGGCGAGCGCTGCGAGATGTGCGCGGACCCGATCGGCGAAGCCCACCAGCACGTGGTGAATGTCGAAGGCAGACAGCTCATGTGCGTCTGCCGCGGCTGCTATCTGCTGTTCACCGACCAGACCGCCGCGTTGCGGTACCGCGCGGTGCCGGATCGCTATCGGTCGTTCCCGGACGTGGTCATCGATCAGGACGAGTGGGACGCGCTCGAGATCCCGGTCGGCTTGGCCTTCTTCTTCCGCAATTCGGTGCTCGAGCGCACCGTCGCGTTCTATCCGAGCCCGGCGGGCGCGACCGAGTCCGAACTGCCGTTGCCGCGCTGGCGCGCGATCTTGGACCGGCATCCGGAGATCGATGTCGCGGCCGACGACGTCGAGGCGTTGCTGATCCGCATGCCGCACCGCGGCAGGCCCGGCGCCTGCCTGCTGTTGCCCATCGACGCCTGCTACGAGTTCGTCGGCCGGATGCGGCTGCTGTGGCGCGGTTTCGACGGCGGCCAGGAGGCGCACGACTACATCGAGGAATTCTTCGACACCATGTCGGCGCGGGCGCGCACCGAGGGGGGCGCGCGATGAGCCCCGCCTACTCGATCACCTTCGCCGTCCTGGACATCCGGCCCGAGCCGTACTCGGCGACGCCGACGCTGTCGGCGCGCGTCGGGATCGCGGCGCTGCACGAGGAGCCGGTGCACGCCATCGCGCTGCGCGCGCAGGTCAGGATCGAACCGCGCCGCCGTTCCTACACCGACGAGGAGGCGGCGGGGCTCACCGACCTCTTCGGCGCGCGGGAACGATGGCACGACACGCAACGATCGTTCCTCTGGATGCACTGCGCGACAACGATTCCCGGGTTCACCGGCGGCGCGGAGGTGGATCTTCCGTTGCCGTGCACCTACGACTTCGAGGTCGCGGGATCGAAGTACCTGCACGCGCTGCGCGAGGGCACGGTGCCGTTGCTGTTCCTGTTCAGCGGCACCGTATTCATCAGGGGCGCGGGCGGTTTCGCGGTGCAACAGGTGCCGTGGGATCGCGAGGACAAGTTCGACATGCCGGTCTCGGTGTGGCACGACCTGATGGCCGCGCACTTCCCCAATTCCGGCTGGGTCCGGCTGTCCCGTGAGACGCTCGACGCCCTGTCGGCCTACAAGCACGAGCGCGGGCTGCTCGGCTACGACGACGCGGTGACCAAGCTGCTCGCCTCGGCGCAGGAGCCGACATGAGCACCGGTCGTTCGGTCCGGTCCGCGCGCGCAAGGGCGCGGGCGGTCGCCGACGCGATCCTCTACGAGGGCTATCTGCTGTATCCGTACCGGGCGAACGCGCGAAAGAACCAGTGCCGCTGGCAATTCGGCGTCCTCGGTCCCGAGGGCGCCGCGCGGGCCGGCCTCGGTGAGGATTCGATGCTGCGCGCGCGATTTCCGGTCACCTCGGACGGTGACCCCGCGCTCGTCCTGACCGTCCGGTTCCTGCAACTACAGCGGCGCACCGTCGAAGATCCCAACGGAACTCCGGTGGCCGAGCTCGACGTCGGCGGCCGGGCCTTGATCAGCTGGGACGAGGCTGTCGAGCACGAGATCGAGCGCGGGCCGATGCCGCTGGCGGACACCGCGTTCGACGTGTCCGTTCCCGGCGGCGTCGATACCGAGGACGTGCACGACGCCGCGGGCGCCGTGGCGGGACGGATCGTGCGTACCCGGCAGCCGCTCGGCGGCCGGGTCGAGGTATCGGTCGACGAGACGGCGGGGTGCCATCGCGTGACCATCGAAGTGCGCAATACCGCTGCCGCCCAGTCGAACTCGGACGACGCACTCGCGCACTCGCTGCTCGGCACGCACGTGATCGCCGAGCTCGACGACGGCGAGTTCGTGTCGCTGCTCGAGCCGCCGCCCGAAGCGGCCGCCGCGGTCGAACAGTGCGACCAGCACCGCTGCTTCCCGGTCCTCGCCGGGCCGCCCGGCGACCACGGTCTGCTGCTGATCTCGCCGATCATCCTCTACGACCACCCGGAGATCGCCGAACAGAGCGAGGGTCCGTTGTTCGACGCGACCGAGATCGACGAGATCCTGACCCTGCGGGTGATGAGCATGACCGACGAGGAGAAGGCGCAGGCCCGCGCCACGGATCCGCTCGCCGCGCGGATCGTCGACCGCTGCGACGCCACCACGGCCGACCAACTGGACCGGCTGCACGGCGTGCTGCGCGAATCAGCGAACCCGCCGCGCGTGCTGCCCGAGGTACCGGACGGCGTCGACTGGTGGGACCCGTTGGCCGACAACGCGGTTCGTCCCGATTCCGATGCGGTCGTCGTCGCGGGCGTGCTGGTCAGCCGAGGCAGCAGGGTGCGGCTGCGCCCGTCGCGGCGCGCCGATGCCCACGATCTGTTCTACGACGGCGAGCTCGCGCGGGTGGTGTCGGTGCACGAGGACGTCGACGGCGACGTGCACGTCGGCGTCGTCGTCGAGAACGACCCGGCCGCCGACCTGCACGAGTGGTACGGCCGCTACCTCTACTTCGCGCCCGACGAGATCGAGCCGATCGACGGGCCGTCCGAGCAAGACCGAGACGAGTGAAAGGAGGGTCGGCATGGACAGGGTAGGAGTCGTCGCGATCGCTGTCACCGCGGCGATCGGAGGTGTGTTGGCCGTCATCGGACTGCGGTCGATACCGGACATCCGGCGCTATTTCCGAATCCGCAACATGTAGCGAAGGCGAGGACAAGTCATGGGTGACAGGAAAGAAGAGCCGCAGTCGGCACGCGGAGCGCCTGGCTCGCGCGACACCGGTTCGGACACGGTCGCGGGCGGGCCGGCGGACCGCGAACCCGGCGACATCGGGCACGAGGAGACGACCTCGGCCGAAGGCGAGCGCCCCGAGCGCGACGCCGAATTCACCACGAAGCCGGGCTCCGACGCCGAGCCCGCCGTCCCGCCCTACGACGAGCGCAAGGACACCGCGAACCGGCCGGGCGAGACGGCCGCGGGCGAGGTGGAAGGCGCCGATGTCGGCGGCGCGACGACGCCGACACCAACCGAGAAGGAGTGAGACGACGACGAAGGTGCTGGTCGCCGGGATCGGGAACATTTTCCTCGGCGACGACGGATTCGGCCCGGCGGTGGTGCGGCGGCTGGCCGCCCCCACCGCGGCGGACGTGCGCGTCGCCGACTACGGAATTCGGGGCATGCACCTCGCCTACGACCTGCTGGACGACTGGGACGCGCTGGTGCTTGTCGACGCGCTGCCCGACCGGGGCGCTCCCGGCCGGGTCGAGGTGTTCCGCGCCGAACACGGCGAGCACTCCGGCGCGCGGCTCGACGCCCACGCCATGGATCCCGAGGCCGTGTTCGCGATGGTGCGGACGCTGGGCGGCACGGTGCCGCCGACGGTGATCGTCGGCTGTCAGGTCGTCTCGGTCGCCGAGGGAATCGGCCTCACCGAGCCCGTCGAGGCGGCCGTCGCGCCCGCCGCGGACGCGGTCGAGTCGGTGCTGGCGGACCTGCTCAGCCGACAGGAGGTGTGAACGATGTGCCTCGGGATTCCGGGCCGGGTCGTGCGGATGGCCGAGGGCTACCACGATCAGGTCGCCTTGGTCGACGTCTCGGGTGAGACGCGGAAGGTGAACATCGGCATGCTCGACGACGGTCCGGTCCGCCCCGGCGAGTGGGTCATCATCCACATGGGCTTC
This sequence comes from Nocardia amikacinitolerans NBRC 108937, assembly GCF_001612615.1. GTDB lineage: Bacteria > Actinomycetota > Actinomycetes > Mycobacteriales > Mycobacteriaceae > Nocardia > Nocardia amikacinitolerans. Next base: position 367,439 of record NZ_BDAU01000001.1, read on the forward strand.
GCGGTCGAGCGGACCGACGAGGCGGGTGCGGCCGAGGCGCTCGCGGGGCTGCGACTGCTGGGACGCGGGGAGGAACCGTGACCGCGCCGCGAACCCGGCGGCGGATCCTGGTCCGCGGCGTGGTGCAGGGTGTCGGCTTCCGGCCGTTCGTCTACACCACCGCCGCCGAACTGTCGCTGGCCGGTCGCGTGTCCAACGACAGCTCCGGTGTGATCGTCGAGATCGAGGGCGCCGCACGGGATCTGGACGAGTTCGAGCGCCGCGTCCGCCGCACGCCGCCACCGCTCGCCGTCGTCGAATCCGTCGAGACGACCGAGATTCCGGCGCGCGGCGGCACCGGGTTCCACATCGCCGACACCACCCGCGACGGCGCGGGACGCACGCTGGCCTCGCCCGACGTGGCGATCTGCGCCGAGTGCGCCGCCGAGCTGCGCAATCCGGCCGATCGCCGCTATCGGCACCCCTTCGTGAACTGCACCAACTGCGGCCCGCGATTCACCATCATCGCGAGCCTGCCCTACGACCGGGACCGGACCTCGATGGCCGAGTTCCCCATGTGCGCGGCGTGCGCGCGCGAGTACGCCGACCCCGCCGATCGCCGCTTCCACGCGCAGCCGATCGCCTGTCCCGCCTGCGGTCCCACGCTCGGCTACACCGGTCCCGGATCGGGAGACCCGATCGCGGCGTCCCGAGAGTTGTTGCGGGACGGCGGAATTCTCGCCGTCAAGGGCATCGGTGGATACCATCTGGCCTGCGACGCGGCGAACGAGGCCGCCGTCGCCGAGCTGCGTCGCCGGAAACGGCGCGGCGACAAGCCGTTCGCGCTCATGGTGCCGGACCTGGCGAGCGCGCGGGCGATCGTCGAGGTCGACGCGACCGCCGCCGAATTGCTGACCGGCCCCGCCCGGCCGATCGTATTGCTGCCGCGCCGCGCGGAGCCCGAATCGACTGCCGCCGAGAACTTTCCGGCCCCGGCCTGCTCGGTGGCGCCGCGCAATCCCGATCTCGGCGTGATGATCGCCTACTCGCCGGTGCATCTGCTGCTGTTCGGGCTGCCCGGCGACCCGCCAGGACCGCGGGCATTGGTGATGACCTCGGGAAACCTCGGCGGCGAGCCGATCTGCTACGACGACGCCGACGCGCGCGAGCGCCTCGCGGGCCTCGCCGACGCGTGGCTCACGCACAACCGGCGCATCGTTGTGCCCTGCGACGATTCGGTGGTCCGGCTGGTCGACGGCGTCGAACTGCCGGTACGCCGCTCCCGCGGGTACGCGCCGATGCCCCTTGCCCTGCCGACGCCGATGCCGCCGACGCTGGCGGTCGGCGCGGATCTGAAGAACACCTGCGCGGTGGCCGACGGTCGCTACGCGTGGTTGAGCCAGCACATCGGCGATATGGACGACCTGGCGACGCTGCGCGCGTTCACCGAGGCCGAGCGCCATCTCGAGGAGCTCACCGCCGTGCGGCCGATCCAGTTGGCCGCCGACGCGCACCCGCGCTACCGGTCCACCGCGTGGGCCGAACAACACGCGGGCGAGCGCCCGATGCGGACGGTGCAGCACCATCACGCCCATATCGCGGCGGTGATGGGCGAGCACGGCCTCGACCCGGCCGCGACCGTGCTCGGAATCGCCTTCGACGGAACCGGTTTCGGTCCCGACGGGGCGATCTGGGGCGCCGAGGTGCTCGCCGCGGGATACAAGGGCTACCGGCGGCTCGCGCATCTGCGCTACGTACCCCTCGCCGGTGGCGACCTGAGCGTGCGACGGCCGTACCGCATGGCGCTCGCGCACCTGCGCGCCGCCGGAATCGACTGGACCGAGGACATCCCCGCGGTGCGTGTGTGCCCGGCCGGGGAACGCATAGTTCTGGCGCACCAGCTGGATACCGGCTTCGGCTGCGTCCCGACCTCGAGCATGGGCAGACTCTTCGACGCGGTCTCGTCGCTGGCCGGGGTGCGCCACGAGGTGGATTACGAGGCCCAGGCGGCGATCGAACTCGAGGGACTCGCTCGCGGCGCGGATCCGGGCGCGCGCGGCTACGAGTTCGCCATCCCGGCGAAGGACGACCCGCGCGGTCGCGGCGCGGGCGCGATCGATCCCGCCCCGGTGATCGCCGCGGTCGTCGCCGACGTGCGGGCCGGTGTCGCGCCCGAGGTCGTCGGCGCGCGCTTCCACGCGGCGGTCGCGCGCCTGATCCTCGACCTCGCCGTGGGATACGGGGCGTCGTCGACGCCCGTCGCACTGTCCGGCGGGGTGTTCCAGAACGCCCTGCTGCTCTCGGCCACTCGAAAACTGTTACAGGAGAAGGGCTTCGAAGTCCTCTGCCATCGCAGGCTGCCACCGAACGACGGCGGCCTCGCGTTCGGCCAGCTACTCGCCATCGGAGCGGGATGAGCGGAAGGAGAAGCGACGATGTGCCTGGCAGTACCAGGAAAGGTGCTCAGCCTGCACGAGCGCGACGGCACGCTGATGTCGACCGTCGACTTCGGCGGCGTGCACAAGGATGTGTGCCTGCAATACATCCCCGACGCGGCGGTCGGCGACTATGTCGTCGTCCACGTCGGATTCGCGATTCAGCGCTTGGACGAGCAGTCCGCGCTACAGACCCTGGCCGAGTTCGAACGCCTCGGTGTGCTCAACGAAGAGTTCGGCGACGGTTTCGCCATCGCCGCGAAACAGGCCGGACTCGACAACCCCGAGACAACCGAGCAGCCAGACGATCCGGAGGTGACGTCGTGAAGTATCTCGACGAATTCAGTGATCCACAGCTGGCCAAGGGCCTGCTCGACCGGATCCGCGGCGCGACGAGCAGACGGTGGTCGATCATGGAAGTCTGTGGTGGCCAGACCCATTCGATCATCCGGCACGGCATCGACCAACTGCTGCCCGACCAGATCGAGATGATCCACGGCCCGGGCTGCCCGGTCTGCGTCACGCCGCTCGAGGTGATCGACAAGGCGCTGGAGATCGCCGCCCGGCCCGGGGTGATCTTCTGCTCGTTCGGCGACATGCTGCGGGTGCCGGGCAGCAACAAGGATCTGTTCCGCGTCAAGAGCGAGGGCGGCGACGTGCGGGTGGTCTACTCACCGCTCGACGCGCTCGAGCTGGCCCGCGCGAACCCCGACCGGCAGGTGGTGTTCTTCGGCATCGGCTTCGAGACCACCGCGCCCGCCAACGCCATGACCGTCTACCAGGCCAAACGACTCGGCGTGCGGAACTTCTCGCTGCTCGTCTCGCACGTGCTGGTGCCGCCTGCCATCGCCGCGATCATGGAGTCCCCCGACTGCCGGGTGCAGGGCTTCCTCGCGGCCGGTCACGTGTGCACCGTGATGGGCACCGGTGAGTACCCGCCGCTGGCCGAGAAGTACCGGGTTCCGGTGGTGGTCACCGGCTTCGAGCCGCTCGACATCCTGGAGGGCATCCGCCGCACGGTGGTCCAGTTGGAGGCAGGACGGCACGAGGTGGAGAACGCCTACCCGCGCGCGGTCGCCGCGGCGGGCAACCCGGCCGCCAAGGCCATGCTCGAGGACGTCTTCGAGGTCACCGACCGGGCTTGGCGCGGTATCGGCGTCATTCCGCGCAGCGGCTGGCGGCTCTCGGAGCGCTACCGCGACTACGACGCCGAGCAGCGGTTCGCCGTCGACGAGCTGCACACCGAGGAGTCATCGATCTGCCGTTCCGGCGAGGTGCTGCAAGGCCTGATCAAGCCGCACGAGTGCGCGGCCTTCGGCAAGCAGTGCACACCACGGAATCCCTTGGGCGCCACCATGGTCTCCTCCGAGGGCGCGTGCGCCGCCTACTACCTGTACCGGCGGCTCGACCTGCCTGCGGAGGTCGCTCATGCTTGACGAGACCGGGTCGCCCGCGCCCGTCGACATGGGCAGCTGGGTCTGCCCGATGCCGCTGCGGGATTCGCCTAACATCGTCATGGGGCACGGCGGCGGCGGTGCGATGTCGGGCGAGCTGATCGAGCATCTCTTCCTGCCCGCGTTCGGATCGGCCGCCGAAGCGGGATTCGGCGATTCGGCGGTGGTCAGCCTCGGCGGCGCCCGGCTGGCGTTCACCACCGATTCGTTCGTGGTGAAGCCGATGGAGTTCCCCGGCGGTTCGATCGGGGAACTCGCCGTCAACGGCACCGTCAACGATCTCGCGATGTCCGGCGCTCGTCCCATGGTGCTGTCGACCGCCTTCATCCTGGAGGAGGGCACCGCGCTCGCCGATATCGCGCGCATCGCAGCGGCCATGGGCACCGCCGCCCTCGGGGCAGAAGTCAAGCTGGTCACCGGTGACACCAAGGTCGTCGACGCCGGTCACGGCGACGGCGTCTACGTCAACACCGCGGGGATCGGGCTGATCGACGACGGCGTCGACATCCGCCCGCAGCGCGCGCGGCCCGGTGACGTGGTCGTGGTCAGCGGGGAGATCGGCCTGCACGGTGTCGCGGTGCTGAGCTGTCGCGAGGGCTTGGAGTTCGGCACCACGGTGTGCAGCGACACCGCGCCGCTGCACGGTCTGGTCGCCGCGATGCTGGCCACCGGCGCCGACCTGCACGTCCTGCGGGATCCGACGCGCGGCGGGGTTGCCGCGACGCTCAACGAGATCGCCGGCGTGGCGGAAGTCGGTGTGTCGCTGGACGAACGGAAGATCCCGGTGTCCTCGCAGGTTCGCGACGCGTGCGGACTGCTCGGCCTGGATCCGCTGTACGTCGCGAACGAGGGCAAGCTGGTCGCCTTCGTCGCGCAGGAGGACGCCGATAAGGTCCTCGCGGCCATGCGCGAGCATCCGCTCGGCGGGCGTGCCGAGGCGATCGGCGTCTGCGTCGACGAGCATCCCGGTATGGTGGTCGCCCGCACGGCGCTGGGCGGCAATCGGGTGGTGGACCTGCCCGCGGGCGAACAACTGCCGCGAATCTGTTGACATGGGCGGTGATTCGGCTTCCGCCGGGGCGGCGAGAGGAGGTAGCGCGGCCACCGGACCGGACGCGGGGGGCTTCGACGGAACCGAGATGTTCGCCCGCTACGCCCACGCGCCCAACGCACTCGGCTACTGCGGACCCGCCGCCGGCGGGTCGATGGTCGACCTGCCCGCGGCGGAGGTCAGGGCGATGGCGCGCCGATTCTCCGGCGCCTGGCCCTACCTGCGGGTCATGGCGCGGCTGACCGGCATCGACGACCCGCTGGACCGGCGGCTCGTCGAATCGTATTGGCTCGGAGGAGGACTCGGTGCGCGACTGGATCCGGCGGAGTTCATGGCGGAACTCTTGGCTGTCATCGGTCCGGTCGCCGGTCACTACTGGGCGCATCTGACCCCGGAACTCGCTCCCGAAGCCGCCGCCAACCACTGCTTCCACGTCTTCGGCGTCTACCCGTGGAGCAGATTGCTCGGACGGGGCAACGACGAGCATCCGTTGCGTGTGCTCGACAACTGCCGCATCACTTGGGGGACGGTCCTTACCCGGACCGCCGACCACGTCACGGTGTCGAGCCGCCGCCTGGAGTGGGACGGACGTCGACTCGCGTTGTCCGCTCCGCGGGCCCGGCGAGTCGCGGTGTCGGTCGACGGCTACTCCCCCGTACCGGACGTGCGCGAACCCGATCTCGTCGCGCTGCACTGGGATCGGCTCTGCGGACGGCTGGAGCCGGAGCAGGTCCACGACCTCGCCGACAGCACGGACCGCCAGTTGCGCGTCACCAACGACAGGCTGTCGCGGACGTGACCGTTTCCACCGGACGATCCCGCCTCGACGTCGTTCGCCACTCGCTGACCCGCACCGAATGGCTCGGCGCCGCAGGCATGTTCGCGGTGATCGCGGCCTTGCACCTGGTCGGCTGGATCACCCTGATCGTGTTCGTGGTGCCGCGCGACCTCGACATCGGCGCGCAGACGCTCGGGATCGGTGTCGGCCTGACCGCCTACACGCTCGGTCTGCGGCACGCCTTCGACGCCGACCACATCGCCGCGATCGACAACACCACCCGCAAGCTGATGAGCGACGGGCAGCGCCCGCTCTCGGTCGGATTCTTCTTCTCCCTGGGGCATTCGACGATCGTCTTCGGACTCGCCTTCCTGCTCTCGATCGGGATCAGGTCGATCGCCGGACCCGTCGAGGACGAATCCTCCAGCCTCCAGCACTACACCGGGCTGTTCGGCACCACGGTCTCGGGCGCGTTCCTCTACCTCATCGCACTGCTCAACATCCTCGTGTTGATCGGCATCCTCCGCGTCCTGCGGCGCATGCGGGCCGGCGACTACGCCGAGGCGGATCTCGAAGACCAGCTCGCCAGAAGGGGATTCGTCAATCGCCTGCTGGGACCGGTGATGCGGGCGGTCACCAAACCGTGGCACATGTACCCGGTGGGTCTGCTCTTCGGCCTCGGGTTCGACACGGCGACCGAGGTCGCGTTGCTCGTGCTCGCCGGAACCAGCGCGGCCGCTGGACTGCCCTGGTACGCGATTCTGTGCCTGCCCGTCCTGTTCGCCGCGGGCATGAGCCTGCTGGACACCATCGACGGGACCTTCATGAACTTCGCCTACGGATGGGCGTTCGCCCACCCCGTCCGCAAGGTCTACTACAACATCACCGTCACGGCGCTGTCGATCACGGTGGCCCTGCTCATCGGCACCGTGGAACTGCTCGGCCTGCTCGCCGAGCAGCTGCGCTTGTCCGGCGGATTCTGGGACTGGGTCGGCGGTCTGGATCTGAACGTGCTGGGCTATGTCATCGTCGGGCTGTTCGTCGCCACCTGGGTGGTGGCGCTGCTGGTGTGGCGCTACGGCCGCGTCGAGCAGCGCTGGACCCGTCGACCTTCCGTCGCGCACCGGCCGCCGTCGCCGCCGACGCGATGACACCGACGTCGCCGCGTACCGCGAACGAGACCGATTTCATGCCGAAGCCCACCGGGCGGCAGTGCGTGCGTTACTCCGCTCGGTGGGCTCGGCGACGGCGGTCGGGTCGCGCCTGCACGGGAGGGTTCGAGGGTTCCCGCCCGACATCCCGGCCGCCGATCGGTCAACAGGTCACAGGGCGCCACCACCTCCGATCAGCCAAGGGTTGAAGGTGCAGTCGAGCTGCGGATGACCCACCGGGTCCAAGGCGCGCAACGCGATCGACAGCGCCCGCGGCGAGTACATCATCGTGAGGTGGTCGGAGACGTCCTGCTCGCAGCCGTCCTGGAGGGTGATGTTGTCGACTTTCACGCCGGGACCGGCCTGGAGGAAGGTCAGGTCGTAGGGGTTGGTGATCTCGTCGTACCGGGTGCCGACGATGGTGTAGTCCACGCCGGGCACGGTGTCGCCGTCGGCGTTGAGCTTCTGCACGAACTCCGAGCCGACCGTCTGCTGGATACCGGCGTGGCCGACGAAGATCTCGACGAAGCCGAGGATGTCGATGCCGAAGTTGTTGATGGCCCTGCCCAGCGCGCCGATCCCGATCAGGCTGGTGCCGTGGTGGGTCGCGCCGTAGGTGACGAGGTTCTGCACCTTGGCCGCGCCGCCCTCGAACTTGGTGTACCAGTTGGCCATCGCGCCGCCCTGCGAGTGGGCGATGATGTCGACCTCGTCGGCTCCGGTGGCCGCGAGCACCCGGTCGACGAAGGTGGCCAGCTGCTTGGCCGAGTCCCAGATGTAGCCGGTGCCCATCACGCCGGGCAGCACCGATCCGAGGCCGCCGCCCTCGAGCAAGTTGGCGCGGCCGTAGTTGAAGGTGTAGGTACAGAAGCCGGCGTCCTTGATCGGCTGACCCATGAAGGCGTAGCCGTTGTAGGCGTTCATCCAGGTGCCGTGCAGCAGCACCACGGGACGGGGGTGCTCGGCGGTGGGCTTGCAGTTCCAGTCGTTGGCGCCGGGCGGGGCGACATCGGGATTCAGCAGACCGTGGCCGAACGCGGCCAGCCACGAGGTCATCGGCGGTCCGTAACCGACTGTGTCGCTGGCGAATCCGCCAGCGGACCCGGAACTGCTGCCGGATCCCCCGTAGCAATTGCCCGAGCCGTTGCCCGAGCCTGCTCCGCTGCCGGAGGTGCAGGCCGAGCCGGACCTGCCCGCGCTGCCCGACTCGGCGACCGGCGCCGCCTTGCGACCCGCGGCGATGAGGTCGGCCAAGGCCTGTTCGGTCGGCGCGGGCTCGGGGGCGGCCTCGGCCGCGACACCGGTGAAGCTCATGGCGAGCACCGATACGATCGACACCGCCGCGGCGCCGAGCGTTCGGCCGCGGGTACTTCGTTTCATCAGATGCCTTTCGGTCGGAACGACGTCGTTCCCTCGTTCTCGGTTCTTGCGGTTCACAGCCCCGCCGTGCCGGTCGGCGGGACTGAAACTGCGCCAACGCTAGGACCGGGGAAACGGCGAAACCCACACCGCGAACGGGTATCTGGAGACCTCACGAAGCGTTCGCCGCGGCCATAGGGAACGTGCACAGTCACCGCCGAACGGTCCTTCGCCGATTCCGGTGACATTCGCGTCCAACGGATTTCGGGAATCGCCGACGACCTCGAGTGCGATCCTCCAATTACGCGGCCACCGAACGATGACATCTCCAGATATTCCGGTCGGCACGGTGTGCTGGGGTGGATCACGGCGCAATCATGGAGCGAGGTTTCCCGCCATCGAAGGCCACTCGATGGCTAATCGATGGAGATGCCATGTTGCAGAAGATGTTTCCGCGAGCGCGGTTCCACCGCGGCACGGTGCGCGCCCTGCTCGGCGTCGCGACGGCGGCGACCGCATTGCTGCATGCCCCGTGCGCGCTGGCCGACGGCGGCACCGGTTCGGCCTCGGCTTCCGCGCCGCCGCCCCACCTGGCCTCGGCGCTGCCCGCGCTGGGTTTTCGCGGCCCCGACACCGCGGTCGTGGTGCTCGGTTACGGCCTGCTCCCCGACGGCGGGATGCGCCAGGAACTGCTCGCGCGCCTGCACGCCGGCTTCGTGCAGGCGCTGCTCGCTCCCGCCTCGCCCGTCATCGTGACCGGCGGAAATCCGCGCAACGGCGTCACCGAGGCGCGGGCGATGGCGGATTGGCTTATCGCGCGCGGCATTCCGGCCGAGCGGGTGATCGTCGAGCCGGACGCGGCGTCGACGGCGCAGAACGCCGAGCACTCGGCCAGGATCATGCGCGACATCGGCGCCAGGGACGCGGTGGTCGTCACCTCGGCCGATCACATCGACCGCGCGGTGCGCGATTTCTCCGGCGCCGGGGTGGACGTCGTCGCCACCGTGACACCGGATCAGGTGCCGGTGCTGGCCTCCCCCTTCGGTCCGCCCGCCTGACGGCGATCCCATTCCCGACGGCACGGCAATTCTGGAGCAAAATATGACCGATCTCGCCACACCCCTGTCCCGCAACGAATCACCGTCATATCACGACCTCCCGACAGCATGGCGCGGTGTGGTGCGCGAAGGGGCAATACGCGAATTCGCGCGCGCCGTCCGCAATTTCCATCCGGCGTTCCTCCGCGCCGACGCCGCGCACCGGCTCGGGCATTCCGGGCTCGTCGCCCCGCCGACGTTCGCCACCGTATTACTCGGCCATGTATACCGAGAATTGCTCGATTCCCCGCGCATGGGCGCTCGAGCGCCGCGCGTCCTGCACGCCGATCACGTACTCGATCTGGCCAGACCGCTGCTGGCCGGTGACCGGCTGGACTGCCGGGTGCATGTCGAATCCTCGTGCTACTTCTCGGACTACGAAGTTCTCACGATCAGGAGCGCGCTGGTCGACAGGACAGGTCGCGCGGTGCACACCGGTACGACGACGGTCCTGGGGCGGGTACGAGCAGTCACCGCGTCGGGCATCGGGGAGGTCTTCGCCGACCGGCCATGGACCGAGCACGCGATACCCGGCGCTGATTGCCGAACACCTTGTACTGCGGTGGGTTTCGAATCTCTCGCGGTTGGCGACGAACTGCCGGTCCAGCTGCTCGAGGTGTCCGCGGCGGATCTGGCCGAGTACTCCGCCGTGACCGGTCTGCCGAGCGCCGAGCCGCCGGGCATGTACGAACTCGGCCTCGCCACGGGCTATCTCACCGATTGGCTCGGCGATCCCGCCGCCATCACCAGGCTCCGCACCCAGGTCGCCCCCGGCGTCCATAGCCTGCGCGTCCGGCCAGGACAGCGGGTGCGCCTCGCCCTCCGTGGCCGGATCACCGCGCTGGATCTACGCCATCGCGCCGCCACCCTCGCGGTGGACCTGCGTTGCGAGGGTCGTCGGCTGTTCGGGTACGCCGCGGTCGAGGCGCGATTCCGCTGAGGTGCCAGGAGTCTTACGCCGCCCGCCGCCCGGCGGCGGGGAGCAACCCGGTGAGCCGCGCCAGCCGCCGGTGCGACTCGAGCCGCGCGGCGCGATCGTAGGTGCTGGTGTGCACCAGGATCTCGTCCGCTCCGGTCCGGAGGACAAGCCGCTCCAGCGCCTCGGCCACCTCGTCCTCGGTGCCGTGGATCTGATCGCGCATCGATTCCGCGACCAGGCGCCGCTCGCGTTCGGTCATGGGCGCCGATTCGATCTCCTCCGGCGGCAGCAACACCGGGAACTCGCCGCGGGTGCGCGAGTACGCGCTCGACCAGGCCTCCGGCAGCAGCATCCTGCGCGCTTCCTCGGTGCTGTCGGCGATCAGGACGGTGCCCGAGACGACGACGTAGGGCGCGCTCCCCCAAGCTGTTTCACGGAATCCCGCGCGATAGCGTTCGATCGCCTCGACCATCCGATCGGTCCCCGCCACCGCCGCGACGACCAGCGGCAACCCGAAGCGCGCGGCGCGGTCCGCCCCGGTGCCGGTGGCCAGCAGGAACGCGGGCACCCGCAGCCCCTCCGCGGGCCACGCGTGCACACCCTGCCTGCCGTGCGCGAAGTAGTCGAGCAGCGCGGCGAGTTGGTCGTCGAAATCGTCGGCGTCGGCCTTGCCGTGCCCGAGCGCGCGGCGCACCCCGTCGGTGAAGCCGACCGACCGGCCAAGGCCCATGTCGATCCGCCCCGGGTGGAGCGATTCCAGCACACCGAACTGTTCGGCGACCACAAGCGGCTGATGGTTCGGCAGCATCACCCCGCCGGTGCCGATCCGGATGCGCGAGGTCGCGGCGGCCGCCGCGGCGGCGAGCACGGTGGGGGCCGACCCGGCGACGCCGGGCACGCTGTGGTGCTCGGACACCCAGAACCGGTGATAACCCCACTGCTCGGCCAGCCGCGCGAACTCGACCGTCTCGCGCAGCGCCGCGGGATGCGACTGCCCGCGCCGCACCCGCGAGCGGTCCAGGACGGAGAAGCGAACGGAAGGCAGTGCCGCGGTCATACCCGATGTCAACGCGCCCGCCGCTCGCCCATTCCACCGCGACGTCAGCTCTCGGGTACCCCCAGCGCCTTGGCAAGCACCCGCCAGGCGCGCGGCAGCTGCGCCTCGAAGTCCGGCCAGGTGTGCATGCCCGCGTCCGAGTACTCGACCTCGGCCGGAATCCCCAGTTCGGCGAGCCGGCCGGCGAACCGTTCGGTGCACGCCCTGGCGCCTGCCTCGAGCGCTGCGCCTCCCCCGGCAAGGCGCAGCGCGTCGACGACCGACGGCGCCGCCGCCACCGCGGCCAGATCGGCATCGGTGGGGGCGCCCGAGGCGGCGGACAGGTAGATGGCGGTGCCGCGCAGCTTGTCCGCGCCGAGCAGGCTGTCGTGGGCCGCCCACTCGGGGGAACTCGGTGGGCCCCAAAGATTTTCCACGTTCCCGCCGCGCGAGGCCACCGTGATCGTGGTGACCGCGTGACCGAGCGGATCGGCGGTGGAATAGCAGCCGCTCATTCCGGCGACCGCCAGATAGTGGCCGGGATGGCGCTGCGCGAGCATCATCGCCGCCTGCGCGCCCATCGAGACGCCCGCGATGGCGCGCCGACCGTCGGCCTTCAGCAGCGATTCCACGATCGGCGGCAGTTCCTCGGTGAGGAAGGTCTCCCAGCGGTTGAGCCCCAGCGCGGCGTCGTGGCGCTGCCAGTCGCTGTACATGCTGCCGGTGCCGCCGGTGGTGAGCACCACGTCGACCGGTTTGTCCGCGAAGAACTGCTCCGCGCCGCCCTTCGTGAGCCAGCCGGAGGTCGGTTCGCCGTCGACGCCGTCGAGCAGGTACAGCGTCGGGCGCGGGCCAGAGCCCGAGCCGCGCAGGACGTCGACCTCGATGACCCGGCGCATCGCGGCGGAGGCGATGTGCAGGCGGTCGCGGCGCGGGCCGAGGCTCTCGATGGTCAGCAGACCGGTCCTGGTCATCTTCGGATCGACCGCGGGCGCCTGGGTCGGCGCGGCCATCGGACTCGTGGGCGCGGCGAGCACTTCGGCCAGTACGGGCGCGGCGGTCGCGGCGGCGAGCACGGCCAACGCCGCCGCGGTGCTGGAGACTCGTCTGCTCATGAACTCGCGGCGACTCGCTCGGCCCGGCGGGCCGCGGCCCGTTCCCGCTGTTCCTCGAAGCGCAGCGCCCGCTGCTCCAGGTCCGCCAGGAAGGCGTGCAGCTCGTCGCGGGCCCGCTCCCCGTCGCCGGACAGGTCCGTCCGCTCGAAGACGTTCCACGCGCGCAGCACGGGCCGCACCACGACATCCAGGTGCTGGCGCAGATCGTAGATGCCGTGCTTGGCCAGCAGCACGGCGTTGCGGCGGAAGTTGGGCTGCGTCAGACCGGGCATCTGGAACCCGGTGACGATGTCGGTGATCGCGCGCAGCATCGCGTTGGGCGTGAGGTCGAGGGCCGCGGCGCTCAGATTGCGATAGAAAATCATATGCAAGTTCTCGTCGGCTGCGATTCGTTGCAGCATACGCTCCGCGAGGGGGTCCTCGCACGCGGCCCCGGTATTCCGATGACTGATCCTGGTCGCCAATTCCTGCAACGTCACGTATGCCACCGAACGCAGGAACTGCGGTCCCTTGACGGGTTTCGCGACGCCGGTCGTCATGTGCCGCATTCGCGCCGCCTCCAAAGCGACCGGATCCACCGCGCGGGTCACCACCAGATAATCGCGCATCACGATGGCGTGGCGATTCTCCTCGGCGGTCCAGCGGCCGACCCAGGTGCCCCAAGCGCCGTCCAGCGAAAAGGATTCCGAGATCTCCCGGTGATAGGAGGGAAGATTGTCCTCGGTGAGCAGATTCGTGATCATCGCGACCTGGGCGACTTCGGACAGCCGGGATTGACCCGGCTCCCAATCGATTCCGCCGAGTGCGGCGAAATTGCGGCCCTCGTCCCACGGGATGTAGTCGTGCGGCTGCCAGGCTTTCGCCTTGCGGAGATGGTCGTCGAGGAGACGCTCCGCGACCGGTTCCAGTTCGCGCAGCAGGTCCAGATCGGTCGACGCGGTGGTCACTGGTCAACTCCTTGCCCGCCTCGAACATCCGAGGCGTGTTCGACGATAAGGCCGAAAACTCAGGCCGAGCGCCCCATTCGCGGTTTGTTGGGCGAGGTGACTACCGCCCCTGTGGCCTGCTGGGGCCCGTCACAACCGATCGTTTTCCCCAGGTCCGCCATGGGATACAGGCCGGGAGGGCGGTTCGCCGCCCTGATCCGGCCGAGCAGATCGTGCGCGCGTCCGGCGAGTTCCGGTATGCGGCAACGAGGTCCGGCCGTGACCGTGGCCGTCAGCGGAACCTCCGCGGCCTCGCTCACCACCTCGAGCACCTCGGCCGTCATGGCCAACGGCGTGAACGCGGAGGTCTCGTCGATCGGCACGAGCACGGTGCCGCCCTCGGTGGACAGCAGCGACAGCGCCCGCGAGCCGAGCGGATCGGCCAGGGCGGCCTGCACCCTGCGCAGTTTCCTGCGCCCCGCCGTCGCGCCGCCGCCGGGACGCAGCTCGTCGCTGTGCTGCGGGATCGACACGGCGACCACCTGGTAGGACGGCGCGATACTGATGCCGGTCTGCTTGGCGAGCTGGGCGACGCCGTGCCCGCTGAGCAGGGCCGAGACGAGGGTCTGCGCCGCCGTCTGGTGCTCCTTGGCGACCAGCCGGTGTTCCTCGACGTAGGCCGTCGACGCCCCCACCGTCACCATCTCCAGCGCGCGCACGATCAACCGGGCGCCCGCCACCAGCTGATCGGAGTCGCCGCCGCTGGCCGCGAGAAATTCCAATCCGGAACGAATACCGTCGTGATACGCCCCGAGCACCGTTTCCAGCGCGACGCCTTCGCGCGCCCAGCGCATCGCGCTTCCCGCGATCTCCGCCGGTTGTGGAGCGGCCGGAAAAGCGCCGGGTTCCAGCACTTCCACCGCCTCGGCCAGACAGTTCCGCGTTATCGTCGCGAGATCACCGTGCGGCACTCCGCGCGGCCGATATCGCAGATGTTCCACGAGTCTCGCATGTAGGGTCTTGGTGCCCGACCCGGCCTGTGTGCCCGCCATGACTGTCGAACAGTAGCGGCGATCGCGGCGAAATCCCGGCGCGTTACCGAGTTCCGGGCATTTCATCAGGCCGCACCCGGGGTGTTGGGCGTAATCACAAGCAGATCACGGCCTTTCGCGCGGCGGACCGTGTGCGCGAAGGCGCTGCCGACACCTTCGTACGGTACCGGTTGGAATTGTCGGGCGTCCGTACGCACGGTCCACCGAATATTTTCCGGGACGGTCGGCGAATTCCGCAGGGCACCCGTAACTCGGAGCGGCCGGGAAGCGATAGGACATCCGACCAAGAGCGCGGTATCGCCCGCTGGGAGTTGTCGGATGAGTAGGGTGGCCCCTAGTGTGCCGCACGTCTCATCACCGATAGCATCGAGCGCCGCGCCTCCGTACCGCGGACCGGGCGCCACGTCGAGTGCGAAGGACTACACGGACATATGACCGGTACGCGAGAAAAGCTGGAGCAGCTCCGGGGCATCCTGGAGCTCGCCGAGGAACCCGCGGGCGAGGCGGGGATCGCCAAACGCAAGGCCAAGGAGATCCCCAGCGCCCGCGAGCGGGTCCGCATGCTGCTCGACCCCGGTAGCTTCGTGGAGATGGGCGCGCTGATGCGCCAGCCGGGCGCGGGCAACGCGATGTACGGCGACGGCGTGGTCACCGGCCGCGGATACATCGACGGCAGGCCCGTGGTGGTGATCGCGCACGATCAGACCGTGCACGGCGGCTCGGTCGGCGAGATGTTCGGCCGCAAGGTCGCCGCGGCCATGGAGTTCGCCTACGAGAACGCCTGCCCCGTGATCGCGATCAACGACTCGGGCGGCGCGCGTATCCAGGACGCGGTCGCCTCGCTGGCCTGGTACGCGCTGATGTGCCGTCGTCAGGAGGACCTGTCCGGCTTCGTGCCGCAGGTGGCGATCATGCTCGGCAAGTGCGCGGCCGGTTCGGTGTACGGCCCGGTCAACATGGACGTGCTGGTCGCGACCGACAAGTCCTACATGTTCGTCACCGGCCCCGAGGTCATCAAGGCGGTCACCGGGGAGAGCGTGAGCGCGGAGGAGCTCGGCGGCGCGGCCGTGCAGGCGCGCACCGGCACCGTGCACCACGTCGCGAGCAGCGAGCGCGCCGCGTTCGACTGGGTGCGAGAATACCTCGGCTACCTGCCCTCCAGCTGCCTGGAGCAGCCGCCGATCGTCAACCCGGGGCTGGAGCCGGAGATGACCAAGCACGACCTCGAGCTGGACTCGATCATCCCGGACGCGGACAAGGTCGGCTACGACATGCACGACATCCTCGTGCGCATCTTCGACGACGGCGCCTTCCACGAGGTCAGCGCCGGTACCGCGCAGAATCTGATCACCGGCTTCGCGCGGGTGGACGGGCGCAGCATCGGCGTGATCGCCAACCAGCCGATGGTGCTCGGCGGCGCGCTCGACGCGCAGTGCTCGGACAAGGCCACCCACTTCATCCGCCTCTGCAACGCCTTCGGCCTGCCGCTGGTGTTCGTGGTGGACACCCCCGGCGTGCTGCCGGGCATCGAGGAGGAGCGCAGCGG
The DNA here is from genome assembly GCF_001612615.1 of Nocardia amikacinitolerans NBRC 108937. Lineage (GTDB taxonomy): Bacteria > Actinomycetota > Actinomycetes > Mycobacteriales > Mycobacteriaceae > Nocardia > Nocardia amikacinitolerans. The sequence continues at coordinate 383,337 of NZ_BDAU01000001.1, forward strand.
TGTCATCAAGCGCGGCGGGCGATTCTTCCGCGCGGTGATCGAGGCGACCGTGCCGATCGTCACCGTCGTGACCCGCAAGGCCTACGGCGGCGGCTACGCGGTGATGGGCTGCAAGCAGCTCGGCGCCGACATCAGCCTGGCCTGGCCGACCGCCCGGATCGCGGTGATGGGCGCCGAGAGCATGGTCGGCATCATCGGGCGCAAGCAGCTGGAGGCGACGCCCGCCGAGCAGCGCGCCGAGGTGCGCCAGCAGATGATCGACTTCTACAACGCCACCATGGCCACGCCGTGGATCGCCGCCGAGCGCGGCTACATCGACGCGGTGATCGAGCCGTCGCAGACCCGCCTGGAGATCCGCAAGGCGCTGCGGCTGCTGCGCGACAAGGACCCCAAGCCGAAGCACAACCCGCGCAAGCACAGTCTCTTCCCCGTGTAACCGAAACACACCGGTTGTGCTGTCTCACAACACATCCGATGGGGTGTGGTGGGATCGCCGGATGTTCCGCGAGGCGGGGACACCGGGCGATCCCATCGCCTAATCTCGGATCTGTGTCCGGCCCTACGTTCGCCGCGCAGCGGCCGGACACAGTGGCGTGCCTGCCGTGGTTTGTTCCCTACCCTTACCCGGCGGGCACGCCGCACTTCGTCACCCGATAGGCACGCCGCACGTCGTCACCGGGCCGCGCGAGTCAGACCGCGCCGCGGCCGCCCCAGGTGAGACCCACTGTCGCCCACTCGGTTTCCCACAGCCGCGCCCGCCTGCGGTCCAGGCTCGCGCGCAGCAGGTAGTAACCGGTCACGAAGCACACGAGTACCGCGCCTGCCACCGCGCTCGACAGCAGCACCGCGCGGCTCAGCGCCCGCGTCTCCGACGGCGGCTCCACGACCCGGCCGTCCGGATCGAGCCAGATGCTCACGGCGGCGCCGGGTTTCACCAAGGTACCGGAGCGATAGTCCTCGACACGGGTGACGCCCGCGCCGTCCACCCAGGACACCCGCGCCGGGGTGATCGGCGCGTACAGCGGCGCCTTGCCGACCTCGACCACGGTGGCGTCGACGCGGCGCAGTTCGGCCATCCGACTCTCGACCACCCGGGATTCCGTCTCGTAGACCCGGCCGCCGATCCCCATCGCGACCAGCGGGACGACGACGAGGAACAGCAGCGTCAACAGCATACCGACCCCGGATTGCAGCCGATCCTCTCTGCGCCGCATGGGATTTCGGTCCAAACCCAGCCGGCGGCAGGTCCGGCGCACGATGCCCGCCGATCCGACCGGACGTTCCTCGGTCATGACGCCGACTCCTCGTACTCGATGGTGTACTCGATGTCGTTCGCCACCCCGGCGAGGGTGTCGAAGAAGCCTTCGATGAGGTCGGGCAGGCCGGTCGGGTCCGTCCCGGCCGCCCAGGTCTGCAAGGCCGCGACGATGAGCCCGGAACACGCCGCGACGACGGTCGCCGGACGCAGATCCCGCGCCGGGTCGACGCCGAGACGGGCGGCCAGAATGCGCACCGATTCGCGCTGCCCCTCGTTGCGGATGCGCTGGTAGCCGGCCAGCAGGGCCGGTTCGTCGTCGAAGCGCTGGAACAGCGCCCAACGGCGGGCAAGCAGCCCGGCCCGCTCCCCGGTGTACTCGGCGGTCAGCCAATCGTGCACGGCGTTGCGGTAGGCCCGCAGCGGCGGCTCATGGGCCGGGCGGCAGGCCAGCGCCTCGTTCAGCAGGTGCATGTCCTGGTCGATGTCGCCGAGGATCGCCGCCTCGATGGACGGGAAGTGGCGGCTGAAGGTGCGGCGGGTGACGCCCGCCCGCTCGGCGATGTCCTCCACGCCAACTGCGGCCAGTCCCCGCTCGGTCAGCAGATCGAACGCGGCGCGCGACAGCGCCTCGCGGCTGCGCCGGGTGCGCAGCTTGCGGCCATCCAGGTCGACGGCGTCGTCGGTGCCCATGCGCTCATCGTACCAATATTGTCCCGACGGGACATTAGTTTCCGATCGCCACCTCACGTCGGAGCAGTACCCGCTGCCGAGCGCGCCGAACGACCCGAGAAGCGGGTGCCCGGCGTTCGCTTCGGCGATGACGACGACCAGCCTCCGAACCGGTGCGATCGGCGGAACGACAGTCCGGAACGCCGTCCGCTCATGACTTCTCACAAAGCTGTCCGAAATTGCCCGGGAACCGCCTTCGTGTGCATCTGGCGAAATCGCCGTCCCGCAAACCCGCCGACCCGACCCGAGTTGTGCTCGACCACAGTCGAATTCGCCGTGGAATAGGTCCGAAAACAGTTCCCTACCAGGCGAAATACCGGACTCTTGACCAGAATTGCGGCGGCAGCTACAAATGAAATCTCCGCCGACCCGAGCTGTTCGAACCGGCCGACGAGAATTGCAAGCCAGTGGTTACCGACGTCATCGATGTGACCGTGGAATTCCCGATCCCCCGCCAGTCGGTGTGGGACCTGCTCCGCGAGCCGCAGACCTACCCCCGCGTCTTTCCCGGAATCGGCGTGTGTGAACCGCTGGAATCCGCTGGCGGACATCAGATGCTGCGCTTCCGCGTCGGCACGGCCGAGCTCGGGGTCCGCACGCAGGTGATCCAGCTGCGGATCGGCCGCTGGTACGAAAGCCTCGAGCTGGTCAGCCCGACGCTGGGCAGCTTCGCCTCGATCCGCCTGCGCGGCACCGAGGAACGCACCCGCATCTCGGTCACCTTCTTCGGGCCCGGCCGCGTCCATCCGGCCGTCGCGAAGCTCGGCAACAGCGCGATCATCGGCTGGACCGAACGCGGCCTGCGCCGCATCGCCGACCTGGTGCGCGGCGCGACCACCTCGGTCGTTGTCAACGGCGAGAACTCACCCGTTCGCCGCCGCGCGGAGGTGGCGAGGCAGATGATGGCCACCGGCGTGGTCCGTGCCTCGCGTCCCGACCTCGGCTTCAAACAGCTGCGCAAGCTCTCCGAGTGGGGTTTCAACCTGGCGGGCGGTTACGCGGCGGCGGCCGCGTTCGCACCGGAGCGCACCGCACTGATCGACGCGCGGGGCCCGCGCACCTTCGCGGAGATGCACGAGCGCACCAACGCCATCGCGGGCGCCATGTCGATGCTCGGGCTGGCGGCGGGCGACGCCATCGGACTGCTGGCGCGCAACCACGGCGGGATGGTCGAGACCATGGTCGCGGCGGGCAAGCTCGGCGTCGACGTGGCGCTGCTGAACACCGGCCTGCCCGCACGGCGTATCGAGGAGGTGGTGCAGCGCGACAAGCTCACCGCGTTGTTCGTGGACGGCGAATTCGACCATCTCGTGCAGTACCTGCACGCCGATCTCCCGCGCTACGCCACCGACCGCGCGAAGCCGGTGCCCGGCCGAACCACCCTCGACGATCTCGCGGGCATGGGGCACAACGACTTTCGCAAGCCCGCCCACCACGGCAAGCTGATCGTGCTCACCTCGGGCACCTCCGGCACCCCGAAGGGCGCGCGCCGCCCGCACGCCAAGGGATTCAGCACCATCGCCGCGCTGCTGTCCCGTATTCCGCTGCGGATGGACGAGACCATGCTCATCCCCGCGCCGCTGTTCCACACCTGGGGCCTTGCCGCGCTGCAACTGAGCACCGCGCTGCGTTCCACGGTGGTCCTTCCCGAGCAGTTCGACGCCGAGGACTGCCTGCGCCTGATCGCCGAGCACCGGGTGAGCACGTTCATCGCGGTGCCGATCATGGTGCACCGCATCCTGGAGCTGCCCGCGCACGTCCGGGCTCGCTACGACACCTCCAGCCTGCGGGTGGTCGCCAGCTGCGGCGCCCCGCTCGCCGCGAGCACGGTGCTCGACTTCATGGACGCCTACGGCGACGTCCTCTACAACGTCTACGGCTCCACCGAGGTGTCCTGGGCGACCATCGCCGATCCCACCGACCTGCGCACCGCGCCGACCACCGCGGGCCGCCCGCCGCTGGGCACCAAGGTCGCGGTGCTCGGCCCGGACCGCAAGCCGCTGCCGGTCGGCGCGACCGGGCACATCTACGTCAGCAACCACATGCTCTTCGACGGCTATGTCAACGCCGCGCCGCCGGACGAGGCCGACGGCATGCTCGACACCGGTGATCTCGGCTTCCTGGACGCCACGGGCAAGCTGTTCATCGCGGGCCGGGACGACGAGATGATCATCTCCGGCGGCGAGAACGTCTTCCCGCGCCCGGTCGAGGAGGCGCTGGCCTATCTGCCGCAGGTCCGCGAGGTCGCGGTGGTCGGCGTCCCCGATCGGGAGTACGGCCAGCGCCTCGCCGCCTTCGTGGTGAAACGCGAAGGGGCGGGCCTGGATTCGGATATGGTCCGCAACTACATCCGCAATCGGCTGAGCCGATTCTCGGTGCCGCGCGACGTCACCTTCCTCAACTCGCTGCCACGTGGCGAGACGGGCAAGATCCTCAAGCGCCTGCTCACCGGCGGCCCCGAGGACGCCGCCAAGCACCCGATCATCGGGACGATCGCCCCCGGCTCGTTCTGACCTCTCGGAACCACGCCTCGCCGCATGTCTGTTGCTCAGCCCTGTCCGGTCGGCTCGTCCACGGTGGGTGGCTGCCGATCGCGCAGCGCTTCCAGCAGCCCGCGCGTGTATTGGGGCGGTGCGGCGTGCACGGAGAGCATGTTGGCGACGGCACGGTAGGCGGCGAGGTCGGATCGCTTGTCCAGATACAGCGCGCCGGTGAGTTGCTGGAGATAGACGATGTCGGGCAGATCGGACTCGGTGAAACGCAACATCGTGAAGGCGCCGTCGGCCAGCGCCGGGCCACCGACGTGATCGGCGAGCACCTGCAACGTGATGTTGGGCTGATCGGCCGCCTCCAGCAACCTGTCGAGCTGCTCGAGCCAGACCGCCGAGCCACCGATGCGCCTGCGCAACGCGGCCTCTTCCACGATCACCCAGATCCGGGGCGGTTCCGGCCGGGTGAGGATGTGCTGGCGGCGCATCCGCAGCGCTACCCGGCGCTCGATCGCCGCGAACGACTCGTTGGGGTGCGCAAGGGACAGCAGGGCCCGCGCGTAGTCGGCGGTCTGCAGCAGCTCGGGTACCGCCCTCGGCTCGTAGCAGCGGATCAACCTGGCCGCCTGCTCCAAGCCCAGATAGGTGTCGAACCACTTCGGCAGCCAGTCGATGTCGCGATGCCACCAGCCGGAGGCGTTGCCCTGCCTGGCGAGCTCGAGGAATTCCGCGCGCTCGGTCGGGTCCGTCACGCCGTAGAGCGCGAGCAGGTCGACCAGGTCGCGCTCGCGGAAACCGGTGCGGCCGAGCTCCAAACGGCTGATCTTGGAGTGCGATCCGCGGATCGCCTCCCCCGCGTCCTCGCGGGAGATGCCCGCGGCCTCGCGTAATCGCCGCAATCGACCGCCGAGCAGCATCCGCAACACCGTCGGACCACCGTCGGGGCCGGGATGCGTTCTGGGAAAGGAAGATTCGCCCGAGAGTCGCACTTCCGGAGCACTCATCCACCGATGATGCCACGAATCGCGGGCGACTCTCCAGGGCATACGATGGTGTCGTGCGGATGCACATGCAGCCGCACGTGCATCGGAGCCGAGCAACGGCCACGAGCCGGAGCCCCTTCCCGATGAGACGTGCACAATTCGGTCGCGCGTACGGCGCAGGCAACCGGCCCCGGCAATCGTCGCGCTAACGTTTCCGCGCATCCCACCGCTATATCGAGTGTGTGGCAGACAGGTCTCGGGCCCATCGGCACACCGGCCCGCGACGAATCGAGTAGGAGAGTCGTGTAGGCAGAGGTGATCGTTATGGCGACCGTGGGTGTTTCCGCGGACCGATCGACGGTTCGCGCGGTACTGCTCTCCAACCCGGCGGCGGACGAACCGCCGTCGGCCCCGCTCGAGGAGGTGGAGTGGGAGATCGGCGAGGCCACGGCGGCCGAGTCGATCGCGGCGGCCCTCGAACAGTTGGCCGACCGGACCCGCTCGCTCATCGAGAACATCGCGCTGACCTACCGCACCGTGGAGGAGCGGCGCGACATCGTCACGCATCTGGCCACCGGCCGATGGCGGACGTCCTCGCTCGTATCGGTGCGTGCGGCGCTGCTCGCCTACGTGCGGGAGGCCGCGGAGCTCGACCGATTCGAGACCATTCTGGTACTCGAGGTCGCCGACCGTGACCTGACCTTCATCCTCACCGACGCGGCGCGCTCGCGCATCATCGCCTCGGCGGCGTGGCGGGCCGGACCCGACCCCGCGGCCGAAGCGCTCGATCGCGTACGCCCCGCGCTGCTGGCCAAGGGCATGGCCCTGGACGCCGTTGTGCTGTGCGGTGCCCAAGGCGCCGCACCCGAGTTGCTGGACGATTTCGAGCGCGTTTTCGAGGTCCCCGCCGTCACCGTGGACGAGCGGTACACCGCCGCTGCGGTCGGCGCCGCCCGCATCGCGGCCGCTCAGCTGCCGCAAGATCCGGGTGGCGAACCGACCCCCGCGATCGCGACCGTCGAGCGACGGCGCGCGGGTGTCGCGCTTCCGCTCGGCGCGGCGGCGGTCGCGGTGCTCGCCGCATCGGGTATCGCGCTCTCGCGCGGCACCGACGAGGCGACGTGGACGCGCGAGGCGTACCAGCCCGCCCCGCCCGCCGCGGCGCCCGCCACCCCCGATACCGCGCGGCCCGACCCGGGGCCGCCGACCTACATCGAGGGCGCCCAGACACCGATCGCTCCCGCGGCCGACGCACCGGCGAACCCTGTCCGGCCTACGCCCGCCGAGGCGCGGCCGATCGACCCCGGCGACCCGGCCGACCCGTACGATCCGAACGACCCGCGTCCTTCGGAAACGCGCCCGCAGATACCGACGACCACGCATCATCCGGATCCGGCGGCGCTCGGGGCGCCGGACGACAACGGCCTGTTCCCCGGCGAATCACCGCCTCCCCCACCCGGTTCCGATCCCGCGCTCATCTCGGCGTGGCAGGCGAACCACCTGCGGCTGAACCAGCAATGGCTGCTCGGCGGGTGAGCCGAGTCAGGTGAGCAGGACGCGCGCGCTGCCCCGGCCGAACAACTTGCGGGCACCACACGTGGCGCCGACCCGCACGGTCGCTGCGCGGCGCGCCGTATCCAATTCCTTGACGCGGCCGCTGAATTCGATCGTGCTGTTCCGGTCCGCGGGCACCGGCGCGAAACCGGCGAAGCGCACGCCGTAGTCGACAACCGCGCCGGGATCGCCGAGCCACGAGGTCAGATATCCCGCCCCGAGGCCCATGGTCAGCAGCCCGTGCGCGACGACGTCGGGCAACCCGACCACCCCGGCGACCTCGTCACTGAAATGAATGGGGTTGGTGTCGCCGGAGACGCCCGCGTAGTTGACCAGATCGCCGCGCGAGAGCGCCACCTCGTGCGCGGGCAGTTCGTCACCGACGCGTAGCTCCTCGAAGCGGATCGGTCCGCGCCGATCGCTGTCGTCGAGCGCGTCCGGCGCAGCCGCCGCGCGCTCGGTGAGCCGAGCCGCACAGTGCTGCCGGGCGGCGCCGCCGCGCACCCCGAGCCCGTGGCCGCTCATCATCACGCCCGCCACCGCGGCGGCGAGATCGCCGTCCAGCTCGACGCCGGTCTGCGCGACGACGGTGCTGGACGTCGTCTGCAGCGGCCGCCCCGCGCCGTCGCTGAGCAGATTCCGGATGACGAGCAGATCCATCTCGCCGAACTGTCGGAACGACTCGAACGTGCACTCCGAGACCAGCTCGTCGCCCGCGACGATCGGGCGGTGCACCCGCACCCGCTGCTCGGTGTGCAGCACCTGGCTGACGTCGTAGCCCGTCAGTTCGGTCTCGAACAGCGTCCGCTGCATCTGTAACCACACGATCGCCGGGAAGGTCAGCGGCGCGACAAGTCCGGCGTAACCGAGCGATGCCGCGGCGTCCTCGCTCCAATGCGCCGGGTGATAGTCCTGCACGGCTTGGGCGAACTCGCGAATCTTCTCCCGGCCGACCTCGTAGTGGTCGGCGAGCCGGAAGTGCCGACCGACCAGCGCCGCGGCCTGCTCGGCGGCGGAGGGTGCGTCGATGTGCAGCGTCATACCTTTAGATCGCGCCGCGGCAGGTTCGCGCAACGTTCGCTGGAGCATCAGCATTCGTTCGGAGCCGGCACACCGCGCAAGCGCTCGTCCAGCCAGAGCAACGCCTCCGGGTAACCGGTGACCGCCCCGATCACATGCTCGCCGAGCACCCCGCGATAGACCGCGGTGACACCGAGCTCGCACTGTTCGCGGTAGAGGTTGCGCGCGCCTTCGGCCGGGATCCAGAACTCCTGGTCCCCGTTGTAGATGTAGAGCGGGACCGCCGAGGGCATGTCCTCCATGCGCGTCACGCGGTAGATCTCGGCGGCGAAATCCGAGCCGAGCGGATCGGGGAAGTTCGCGGCGATGTCGATGGGCAGCATGAGCACGCCGACCGCACCGAATGTGCTGCCGCACAGGTCTTTCACCGGTGAGGTCGCGATCCATTTGGCCAGGTTGTTCATCCGCGCCAGGATTTCCGGACGCTCCCTTCCGATGGCGAACACCGCGGCCATGAAGACCGCGGAGGCCAGATTGCCGTTCATGCTGCGCGCCAGGATCTCGTAGTCGGCGGGTACACCGCCCAGCGCGGCGCCGACCACGACCTCGGACAGCTCCGGCGCGTAGCCGTCGATCAGCTTGACCGCGCCGTGCGTGGCGATGGCGCCGCCGGAGTAGCCGAACATGGCGAAAGCGCTTGCGCCGAACTCCTCCGGCAGCAGACCGCGCACCGCGCGGATGCTGTCCAGCACCGCGTGGCCTGCGACATACGGTTCGGCGTAGGCCATCCACGGGCCCTCGTGATCGGGGATCAGCACCGCGTATCCGCGCAACACCGCCAATTGCGTTGTGGGCGGGAGGAAATCGGTGACGCTGGTGTTGTCGGTCCAGCCGTTGGCGAAGCTGTAACCAGGGGTGCAGTCGCGGCCGAGCGCGTCGATCGGGAGATTGTTGACCAGCACAGGGCGATCACCGGGACCGGTCCACGCACCGGCGGGCACGACCAGGGTCGCGGTGGCGAAGGACGGTCTGCCGTGCGCGTCGGTGGTGCGGTACTTCATCAGCAGCGCCTGGCGGAACGGCACGAGCACGAGCAAACCCGCCGTCGCGGTGACATCGCGGACCTCGACGATCTCGCCCGGCGCGTAGTCGGCGAGGCCGGGCGGCCACTGATCGAAGATCGGATCGCCAACCCCGGCGGGCAGCGAAGCCTCGTGCAGCGCGGCCAGTGTCGGCGAGACGCCCGCGGTCTCCAGCACCGCGCCGTCCTGGCGCGGCGTCGACACGATCGGAGGCGGCGGAATCACCCGGTCGATCCATTCCTGCACACCGGGCAGCAGCGATCCCGAAACATGGGGCACCGCGGGCAGTCCGGACAGATCGGGAAGGACGGGCGGTGCGGGCGGATCGGCGGCGGCCTGGCCCATCGCCGAAGCGACCAGCAGCGCCGTCAGGAGCAGGGCACGCAAAGATCTCATGGCACACGCCTTTGGGTGCGACGTCGGGTTCGCCTGGCGCCCTGGGAGATGCGGCCGTCGACCCCCGAATGCCCCTGGGGGCCAGGGACTCAGGCTAACCGGACGCGCCGAGGCGGCAGCCGGTTCGTGCCCGAGTTGTGCGTGTCATGACGCCGAATCGCAACAACCGAGCCGAATCCACCTGCCCCGAGGCGGATTCGGCTCGGCCGGAGTCAGCAGTTGCTCGGCGCCGGCTCGCCACGGAAGCGGGCGTCGAGCCAGCTCAGCGCGGCGGGGATGCCGAGAACGGCCGCGGTCAGGTGATCGGGCACCGGGATCTGCTCGGCCTGCACCGGCACGCCCGCGGCGCACCACCTGCGATCGGTGTTGACGATCGCGTCGACCGGAACCAATCCGTCGATCGGAGAATGCCATTCGAACACCGGCGTCCGCGGGACGCCGTCGTAGAGCTCGAGGCTGTTCTCCTCCACCACCGCGCGCGCGTCGCGGTCGTCGATCATCGAGGTCGTCTTCGCGAAGTCCATCGCGCCGCGCCCCGCGCCCGTCGCGATGATGTCGTTGGTGCAGCTGTTGGCGATGGCGTCGCGCGCGGCAATCCCGCGATCGTTGAGCTGATCGCTGAGCGGGAACCGCTCCGGATACTCGCGTTCCAAGCCGAGGCCCGCGGCCAGTGCGAGACCGAACACCGGATGCGAGCCGAGGCCGAGGCCCTCGAGCATCTTGACCAGGTTCATCGGCACCCCGCCCATCGCCGCGCCCGCGAGCTGGAGCTCCGGCGCGTACTCCGGCGCGAGCGCGGCCGCCCACGCGGTGGCCATTCCGCCGCCGGAGTATCCGACCATCGCGGTCGGGCTCTGCGCCAGCCGCAATTCGGACACCTGCTTGACCGCGCGGATGCCGTCCAGGGTGATCTGACCGCCCAATTTCGCGGCGCCGTAGGCGAACTGCGGTCCGAGGTGATCGGGCAGCGCCACGGTCCAGCCGCGCTGCAACAGCACGTTCCAGCCGGGCGCCTCGCGCACGATCAGATTCGGATCGCCGGTGTAGAGCACCCGGGAGACCGAGCACTCGGCGCCGAGCCCGTTGATGATGTGCTGGAAGGACAGCAGCGGGCCGTCCGCGCGGTGCGCCTTCGGGGTGAGCACCGTCGTGGTGGCCGCGATCGGTTTGCCCGTGGAGTTGGTCGAGCGGAAGCGCACCAGGGTGACCGTGGTGTCCGGGAAGATCAGCAGCGGCGGCATCTGGCGCACCGCGAGCACATCGCCGGGCTTCTTGTCGGCCAGATCCGGGGGCGCGGCATAGAACGGATCCGGGTCCGGCGCCGGATACAGCGGTTCGCCGTGGCTCGCTCCGGCCACCGCCACCACCATCAACACGCCGAGCGCCGCGGCTCCGAGCGCGCGCACCGAACGTAAGGCCTTCCTCATGGACTGCGCCTCCCCAGTGGGTCCAACGTTGGAGATCATCCTGAACACTGCCCGGTCGGCATGGCAAAAATGACAAGCAACGTGTTGACTTCTCACAAGTTTGTGCAGGACACGCTGTGACCGACGCGCACACACACTCGTGAGAATCCCCACCGAAGCCCGCGACGCTCTGTGACTTGTCCAGCCAGTGGGATGGAACATGTTCTTCACTATGGTTCCGGACCTACCGTCGAGTAACCGGCGCAGGGCCGCGCCGGCCAGGAAGGAGACGGTGGCATGGACGGCACGCAGCACATCGCAGAACGTCAGCGGGGTGTCGCGGATGTGCCGACTCGGCGCGTGACCGTCTACTTCGACGGCCCGACACCCGAGGACACGATCGTCCTCGAGTACGCGGCGACCAGCACCGAGGCGTGGGAGTTCACCACGGCGGCGCTGCACGCGGGACTCACCGTCACCGTCGACGGCAAGGTCCGGCCCGAGTTACGCAGGTTGCCCTGCCGTTCGCTGTGGCACTGAGCCCTCAGGGGTTGTCCAGCACGCTGTGCAGGAAGGCCAGCGTGTCCGGCAGCGAATCCCGCGCGGTCGCCAAGTGGTCGCCGGGGTAGACCACGACCTGCGGCTCGGCGCCGGCCAGCGTCAGCTCCGTGATCAGTCCGGCGCTCAGCGGCGCGGGCACGTCGCGATCGGTCAGGCCCTGGCCGATGAACAGCGGCACCGTGTGCCCCTCGGTCGGTATCCGCAGCATCGCGCGCGCCGCGGCGAGCAGCGCCGGATCCCACAGCGGCTTCGCCAGCATCTCGCCGATCGCGATGTCGCGCACGATGGCGTCGGCCTCGGTGACGCATTCCCGCTCGACCACGTCCAGAACTTGCCTGCCCACCGAGGTCAAATAGCCGTCCACGTCGAGCTCGGGCGCGGTCGCGCGCAGCCCCGCCATGATCGAGGCGAAATACGCGGTGGTCATCCGGAGCGGTAGCCGCGGCACCCAGGGCCCCATCAGCGGAGCGAGGTGCTCGAGATTCGACGGCGGGCCCGTGGCGGCCGCACCGCGCAGCCGCAGCTCCGGCGCGTCTTCCGGGGCGATGCGCGCGGTGAACAAGGCGGTCTGCCCGCCCTGGGACTGCCCGAGCACGGCCCACCGATCGCTCAGTTCCGGTACCACCGCACGCGCGGCCCGCACACCGTCGATCACGCTGCGCGCCTGCGAGGGTCCGTCGAGATACGGGTGGGTGCCGGGGGTACCCAGCCCGACGTAGTCGGAGAGGACCACGGCGTAGCCTGCGCGCAACAATTCCGGGTAGACGGTGTCGAGGTAGAGGCGGCGCGGCTGCAGCGTGAACGCGCAGTGGTCGGCGATCCCGACCGTGCCGTGCGCGTAGGCGACGATCGGCCAGCCGCCCGCCGGCGGCGCGCCGTGCGGCAGATAGATCGCGCCGCCGCTCCGCATCGGCCCGCGCGGACCGCGCGACCAATAGACCAGCCGCAGCGCGGCGCCCGCGTTCGCCACGGCGACCACGTCCGGTAGCGGGGCCACCTCCTCGACCGTTCCCGGCGCCTCCTCGGGGTTTGCCGAGCCGGTGCCGCCGGGCGCCGACACTGACACGACGACCCCGAGCAACCCCGCCATGACCAGTGCACGCTTCATCGACCGATGATTGCCGGATCGATGCCCGCGGGACAAGACACCACATTCGGTGTCCCGGTACGCGGTCGGGCGCGAGCTCTCGGCGAGGGCCGTCGCACCGCGCGCGATTACGCTCGACGGAGACGTCCGCGCCACGCGGACGCGACGGCGCCTCGGGAGGGGATCGATAGTGAGACTGCGGACGCGGACAGCACACGACCGGCGAACGCGCCTGGCGCGCGGGGCGGGGTTCGCGTTGCTGGTGTCCGTCGTGGTCGCCGGATGCGGGGCCGAGGAGGCCCCCACCGCGACGCCGTCCACCACGGTCTCGCGGACACCGTCCCCCACCACCTCCGCGACACCGACGCCCACGTCTCCGCCGATCGCGCGCACCGACCCCGCGACGCCCCTCGCGGCGCAGCCGACGGTCGATCCGTACGAAGGCATTCCGCTCGTCGACCACGTCGAGTGGACCGAGAACGTGGACGGCCGACGCCTGCTCGTCTTCCCCTCGGAGGCGGGCCGCCGCACCACCTACCCCGGTTCGGACGAGCGCGCTTGGCAGGAGGTGCTCGCCCACTCCCGCGCCGCCGACGCTCCCGGCATGCGCGACCAGTTCATCTGCCACTGGGACTGGGCGCGGCTGGTGCAGCCGAACAAGCCGAGCTGGAATCTCGAACCGTGGCGGCCCGCCGTCGGCTACCCCGCCACCGTGCAGGCCTCGTGCAACCCGGGCGGACCCGAACGCTGACGGTTCGCCCGCTATCGGAAAGGACACCCATGCGCATCGTGATCGCCGGTGGACACGGCAAGATCGCCCTGCTGCTCGCCGAAACGCTCGCCGCCGCAGGCCACTCCGTGACGAGCCTGATCCGCAACCCCGACCATGCCGAGGACGTCGCCGCCACCGGAGCGCGTCCCGTCGTGCTCGATCTGGAACGCACCGACCTGCCCGCGCTCGTCGACGCCCTCACCGGAGCCGATGCCGTCGTCTTCGCGGCGGGCGCGGGGCCCGGCAGCGGCGCGGCCCGCAAGAACACCGTCGACAAGGGCGGCTCGGTGCTGCTCGCCGACGCCGCCGAACAGGCGGGTGTGCGCCGTTTCGTCCAGATCTCCACCATGGGGGCCGGTCAGCCGCCCGCGCCTGGCACCGACGAGGTGTGGGCCGCCTATATAGCTGCCAAAACCCAAGCCGAGGACGATCTTCGGGCGCGCGATCTGGACTGGACCATCCTGCGCCCCGGCCGGTTGCTCGATACCGACGCCACCGGCCTGGTCACGCTGAGCCAGTATCCGATCGGTCGCGACAGCATTGCCCGCGCCGATGTCGCCGCCGTTCTAGCCGCCCTCCTGTCCGCTCCGAACACCGTGCGCACCACGCTCGCGCTCGTCGCGGGGGATACGCCACTGGCGGATGCAGTCTCCGCGATAGGTAGCTGATTGATTGCTGAATGGTTTGCGTCGCAGCGGATTCGACCGGGGTGATCCCAAAGTCGGTTCCGTCGGCCGAGTTATCCGCGCCCATACGAGCGCTTGTTTTCGCCACGATTTCGGAACGATTTTCGATGTCACCGATTCCGGGCTCGACACGGCCGACGCCCGTCGCCGGAATGATGACACTTCACTCCACTCGCAGACCGCGAACCGTCCGGTCTCGTCCGCCGCGCGCACGCAGGCCGCGCCGGAACGCCCACCTCGCCTCAGCGCGCGGTCTCCGACCTGGCCAGGCGCATACCTCGCCGCCCGAACCGGGCCGCGCGGGCCGAGGGAAACCCGGGCGCCGAGACGCCGATCCGATGAACCGTCCGGTCGGGACGGTCGGCGACACCAGCGGTAAGGGTGAAAAACCTTTTGTGCGAATACAATCGATCGTGCAGATGTACTTGCATCTGAAAGGCACGCGGACATAAACTCAGTTCCGCAAAGCTATATAGGGGACAACCAGGGGAGGCCGCGTGGGCGAACCGATGGCAAAGTCGCCGGAAGTTTGCTGCCGCCTACAGTCAGGGGCGTCTTATGGACCAGCCACTCATCGGCGGCCGGCTCGGGTTCGCCGAGGCCGCACTGGCCGACCAGCCAGCGAACGGTAGAACTATGAGCACATCGCCGGCCCGCAGCGGCCACCGAAACACCACATACTCGCGAGAAACGGCGGTCGCGTTCGTCATCGATGCCGTCGAGTCCACCGGCGCGGCCACCCGGAACGATTTCGACATCGATCGGATCGTCTCGACGGCGCACGCCATGGCGGACGACTGGGATCTGAAGGCGCTGCAACCGGCGACCTTCTGGCGGATCGCGTCCACCTTCATCAAGCAGTAGCCGATTCACCACGCGGCGCCGCAGCCGAACCACGCTGCGCGCCAATGAATCTCGCCTGTGACAACCCCGGCCGGACACCACCGTCGTCCGCGGGGCCCCGGCGCGCGACGCACATCGCGACCTTCCCGATCACTCCCCTCGCGTCATCCGGACGCTCACCCGGGCGGCCATCTCCCGCCTTCCCGCAGGCTCTCCATCGTTCGCGGCGGTTCGAGACCGCCGACTGTCCGAGCGGTCCGGGACGACCCACCACTCGGTGAGTGCACACGGCGGTCCGGATGAATACGCGGTCAATCATTTTCGGCGCGCACGCTGCCGCACGGGCAAGCGAAAAGAGACCGCTCGTAATCTTCAGTGCCTGCGCGTGATCACAGTTCGGCCGCGTACTTCGACAGCATGTCGATCGACTTCTGCGGCGGCAAGGCCTGGACGCTCAGGCGGTCCATCACCGAAAGGTAGAGCGCCAGGTCCTGCCTGCGGTCCAGGTACAGCGCGCTGGTCAGGTGCTCGAGGTACACGATGTCGGGTAGCTCGGGCTCGGCGAAGCGCAGGATGCTGAAGGAGCTGCCCGCGGCCGCGTGCTCGCCCGCCGAGTACGGCAGGACCTGAAGGGTGACATTCGGCAGAGCCGCCAGCGCGATGAGATGTTCCATCTGCTCGCGGAGCACATGCGGCCCGCCGACCGGGCGGTTCAGCGCGGCCTCGTCGATCACCGCCCAGACGATCGGCGGATCGGTGCGGTGCAGGATCTCCTGCCTGCGCTGGCGCACGGCCACTCGCCGATCGGTGTCGGCGTCGTCGTAGCCGAGAGCCAGTACGGCCCTTGCGTATTCGGGAGTCTGCAGCAGGCCGGGCACGAGATGCGCTTCGTAGGTGCGGATCTTGTTGGCCGCCTGCTCCAGGCCCAGATAAGTACCGAACCACGTCGGAAGCAGATCGTTGTAACGGTGCCACCAGCCGGGCTCGTTGGCCTGCCTGGCCAAAGCCAGGAACTGTTCGCGTTCTTCGGGATCGGCGACGCCGTAGAGGGTCAGCAGATCGCGGATGTCACGTTCTTTGAAGCCGGTGCGGCCCAACTCGAGACGACTGATCTTGGCGTGCGAACCGCGGATCGCCTCACCCGCGGCCTCGCGGGTGATGTTGCAACTCTCGCGTAGCTTGCGCAACTGCCCACCCAGGGCGATCCGGAGCACGGTCGGACCACGCTCCGCGACAACCGATTGCACGAGGCCGTCGTCGTTGGGTTCTGCGATCATGGAGTTCGTCTCCGATACTCGAGGTTGCCCACCAGTGTGTCACACACTTGTCGTTACGAGACACACCGCACCGACCGCAATGTTACCTTTCAGCTAGTCAAATCGTCGAATTCCCCGGCTTTCGCACCGCGGACGAACGCGTCGATCTCCGGACGGGTGTAGAACAGGATGGCACCCTCGGGGTCGCGCGAGTTACGTACGGCGACCAGGCCATTGGACACCTCCGCCACCTCGACGCAGTTGCCTCCGCTCGGTCCGCTGAACGAACTCTTGCGCCAGGCGCTGGTGATCTTGTGCGTGGTTGTACCCGACATTTCCCACTCCTCGGTTACTGCCAGTGTGAGGGACTTACGGCTCGAGCTTGCAGATGCACGCTCAAACGTTCTTGCATTTGCACCCGCATTCGGACGATAGCACGAAGTTCACCATGCGGCGCAGAATAATTCGGACCTACCGGTCGGCTTTGATGCCGATGATTCGCGGAGTCCTGTAAAGGCCCCGTTCACCTCGCGCATCCGGACCGCTCACGGCAACCGAATCTTGTACTGTCACAGAGCACATCGGATGACCGTCCATTCGCGACAACCGCGGAGCCGGACGCGCGCGGCGCGCCCCGCACATCGGTCAAGGGCGGCGGACATCCGGCCACGCACACATGTTCCAAGGAGTCTTACGCGATGCCCGAAGACCACAGCCCACTCATCCGGACCGACATTCCCCATTCCGCGCGAATCTGGAACTACTGGATGGGCGGTAAGGACTACTACGAAATCGACAGGATCGCCGGCGACGCGGGCATCGAGGTCGATCCCGACATCACCACCATGGCCGTGCAGTCGCGGCAGTTCCTCATCCGCGCGGTCCGCTTCCTGGCCGGCGAGGTCGGCATCCGTCAGTTCCTCGACATCGGCACCGGCCTGCCGACCATGCAGAACACCCACGAGGTCGCGCAGAGCGTGGCGCCGGACTCGAAAATCGTTTACGTGGACAACGATCCGCTGGTGCTGACGCACGCGCGGGCGCTGCTGACCAGCACGACGCCGGAGGGCGTTACGACGTACGTGGATTGCGATTTCCACGACACCGAGCAGATCGTCGCCGACGCGCGCAACGTGCTCAACTTCAACAAGCCGATCGGCGTCATGTTCATGGGCGTGCTCGGCCACGCCAAGTCCTACGACGAGCTGCTGCGCATCGTCCACACGGTGCTCGACGCCGTCCCGTCGGGCAGCTACCTGGTGATGTGGGACGGCACCGACGACAGCAAGGAATACGTAACCCTCTGCGAGAACTACACCGGGACCGGTGGCGTTCCGTACGTGCCGCGGCCGCAGGCGCAGATCAAGGCCGTCTTCGACGGATTGGAGATGGTGGAGCCCGGCTTCACCTCCATCACCCAGTGGCGCGCCCAGAATGCCGAGGTCGGCGAGATCCGGCCCATTTCCGCGTACGGCGCCGTCGCACGGAAACCCTGACGCCACACAACGCGAATATCGACGCGTCCGCGAAAAGTCCGGCGGCACCGGAAATAGCGTGACGCGTCATCGAGAACGTGTGCCGCGCCGAATAATTCCTGACACGTCAGGAAAAGGATCGGGCACGTCTGGAAAGAGGCTGTGCCGCAACGGCGGCCGCCGATCGGTTCGGCGGCCGCCGTTTTACATACCTGGTGGTCGTTCGTGCAAATGTACTTGCATCTGCAAGGTACGCGGTTCTAAACTCGGGCAGTAGATAGCGGGGAGGCGCCAAGGGAGTTCGCGCCGGCGTCGCCAGACAATCGCCTCCCCATTGCCAGACGCGAGGGGCGGTCGACATGAGTCAGCCATTTCGAACTCCCCACCGGGACTTCCTTCTCGGAGGCACCGGTGTCGAGACCTTGCGGCCACGCGCCGTGAGCGAAGTGTCCACCGCCGATTGCGGCGCCGAACCCGGTGGCCTCACCTACCGCAGAGCGCGCGAGATCTTGCACGTCCACGAGGTGCACGGCCCGCAGTGCAGGCAATGGCTCGCGGCCGCGGCGTACCTGTCCGCCGGTCTCGACGACGAGTAGTCGCACCCCGATATTCTTCCGGCGCAGCTCTTTTCGCGCAGCGTTCACGCCTCGGGCGCGTCACCGTAGACGACCAGCCAGATGGCCCGCCCCAAGGACTCGGCAAGCGCGGCGTCGGTGACGACCGAGTTCGCGGCGAAGGCGGCGGTGATCGATCGCTCGACCATGGCGGTCAGCACCAACGCCGTCGCGGTCGAATCGACGGCCGGATCGATCCGGCCCGCGGCGCGATCCGCCTCGAGCCGAGTACGCACCACGTCCACGAAGGCCGCAACCCGACCGCTCCAGTACCGCCCAACATCCCGGTCGTAGGCGGCGACTTCGCTCAGCGCCAGCAGCAGATACCGATGTTCCCGGAAGCCCGCGATCATGCTGCCGATCGCGCCCACCACCCCCGCCCGGTGGTCGCCGTGGTCGCCGCGCCACCACGTCTCCGCCGCGTCGAACAGGTCCGCGGTGGCCAGCTCGGCCATTCTGATCAGTAGCCGACTCTTGTCCGGAAAGTAGCGGTAGAAGGTCGATCTCGCCGCGCCCGAGGCGGCCGCGATCTCGCGCACCGCGATCTCGGTGTAGGGCGTCCCGTCGGCGAGCAGTTCCTCGACGGCGCGCAGGACGCGCCGCTCGAACTCCGTTCGCCGGTCGTCGACCGGCTTGCGCGCGTGCTTCGGGGCTCTCGTCAGCGACGGCATCCGCCACCCGGGCGCCGCCGCGATCGTTCGCTGGAGGGATTCACGAATTCCATTCTGCCGTGCGGGCGTTGACACCGGGGCGCGCCGAGCCGCACCATCGATCGGACACTGTGTCCGAGACGTTGTGACCGAGGTGGTTCGAAAATGCCTGGCGCTCCTGCCATCCCGGTCGAGGACACCGAGGTCGTCGTGGTGGGCGCCCGCTGCGCCGGCTCGGCGACGGCCGCCGCGTTCGCACGGGCCGGCGTGCGGGTCGTG
Organism: Nocardia amikacinitolerans NBRC 108937; assembly: GCF_001612615.1. Classification (GTDB taxonomy): domain Bacteria; phylum Actinomycetota; class Actinomycetes; order Mycobacteriales; family Mycobacteriaceae; genus Nocardia; species Nocardia amikacinitolerans. The sequence goes on from NZ_BDAU01000001.1 coordinate 402,477, forward strand.
CTGTTGGAGGCCTCGCGATTTCCCTCGGACACGCTCTCCACGCACCTGTTGTGGCCCGGCGGTGTCGCGGAATTGGCCCGTCTCGGCGCGCTCGATCGCGTCACCGCCCTGGGCGCGCCGCCGCTGCGTACCGCCTACGCGGCGGGCGCGGGTCACACCATCCGCTCGCCGTTCGCGCCGGTCGACGGCATCGACTACGCGCTGTGCGTGCGCCGCACCGGGCTGGACGCCGCGCTCGCCGCCACCGCGGTGGAAGCGGGCGCGGACTTGCGTGAGGGTGCGCGTGTCGGCGAATTGCTCTGGCGCGGAGAACGATGCGCGGGTGTCAGGTACGCCGACGCCTCCGGTACCCGCGAACTGCGCGCCGCCCTCGTGGTCGGCGCCGACGGACGGCGCAGCACCGTGGCCCGGCTGGCAGGGGCGGCCCGTCCCCGGTTGTCCGCGCCGAGCGGCCGCGACTGCTACTTCGCCTACTGGCGCGACACCTCGGGCGGATGGCGCGAGGTGGCCGCGCAGTGGCGCGACGGACCCGATCTCGGCACCGCCTTTCCCTGCGACAACGGACTGCTGCTCGCCCTGGTGCAACCTCCGTCGAGCGCGGAACGTCCTGGTCGCAGCGGCGCCGAACGACGCTATCGCGAAGCGATCGAACGGATTCCGGGGCTGGCGGACCGGCTCGCGGGGTGCGAGCGGGTCGGGCGCGTCCGCTCCGCGACCGGATTGGTCTCCTACTTCCGCCGATCCAGCGGCCCGGGCTGGGCGTTGCCCGGCGACGCGGGACATTTCAAGGATCCGGTGACGGCTCAGGGCATTCGCGACGCGCTGCACTACGGCCGACGGCTCGGCGAACTCGCCGCCCCGATGCTGCACGACCCGGACCGGCTGGACGCGACGCTGCGCGCCTGGGAGTCCCAGCGCCTCGCCGACTGTCTCGACATCTATCAGTGGACCAACCGGCTGGCTCGCGCGGCGGCCATGAGTCCCTTGGAGATTCAGCTCTACCGCCGCGCCACGAGCGACCCGGAGCTGGCGCGGGCGGTCACCGCGATCTTCTCGCGAACGAGGGATCCGAAGGACGTCTTCACCCCCGCGCTCGCGGCCGCGCTCGCCCTCGGCGCGCTGCGCGACGCCTGGCCATCGGTCGGTCCGGTGCTGACCCATCTCCTGCACGAGGCACGCGACACCGCCGCCGACTGGTGGCAGTCGCGCGCGCACGACGCTCTCGCTCCCGCCACCGCCGCCTGCTCAGGAGATCGACATGCGTGACACACGACCGCCTTCCGGCCTTCCGCTCACTCGCCGCGAGGTACTGCGCGGCGCCGTGGCCGCGGGTGTCGGCCTTGCCGCGACCGCTTCGACAGCCACCGCCGCTCCGGGAACGAAGCGGACGCCCGCGCCAGGCCGATCGGTGGCGATCTTCGGCGGTGGCGTCGCAGGCTTGTCCGCGGCCCACGAGCTCGCCGAACGCGGATACCAGGTCACCGTGTACGAACCCGCGTTTCTCGGCGGCAAGGCGCGCAGCATGGGCGTGCCGGGCACGGGCAAGGGCGGACGCTTGGATCTGCCCGGCGAGCACGGCTTTCGCTTCTTTCCCGGCTGCTACCAGAACATCCCGGACACCATGCGGCGCATTCCGTTTCCCGGGAACCACGACGGCGTCGCGGGCAACCTGATCCGAGTGGAGGGCACGGTCGCCGGGTTTCGCGGGCGCCCACCGATTTTCGTACCCGTCGAGCTCGGGGCGATCGATCAGTTGACGCCGCAGCGCTTGCAGAACACGATCGTCGGCGCGTTCGGCTTCGTCCCCGAACTGCCGCCCTGGGAGCTGGCGTTCTTCGCCAAGCAGATGACCGTGTGGTTCACCTCCTGCGCCGAGCGGCGCTACGGGCAGTGGGAGTACGTCACCTGGGAACAGATCCTGCACGCGGAGGGCAAGTCGCCCGCCTATCGCGACTACCTGGTCAACGCGCTCACCCGGATCACCGTCGCCGCCAAACCGCACGTCAGCTCGGCGCGCACCATCGGAACGATCGGCGAGGCGCTGGTGCTTGCCGCGACAGGGGCGATTCCGCAATACGCCGCGGGCATCGACCGCATCCTGAACCGGCCGAGCAACGAGGCGTGGATCGATCCGTGGGTCGGCTATTTGCGCTCGCTCGGCGTCCGTTTCGTCATGAACCGGGGCGCGAGTGCGCTGGAACTGCGTGGCGGGCGCATTGTTTCGGCGACCGTACGCGGTGTGAACGGCGCCGCCGAGACCGTCACAGCGGACTGGTACGTCTGCGCCATGCCGGTGGAGCGTACCCTTCCGCTGCTCAGTGATCGGATCCTCGAGGCCGATCCGCGACTGGCGGGCATGCACCAGCTGCACACCGACTGGATGGTCGGCATCCAGTACTACCTCACCCGCCCGACCGAACTGCCGGAAGGCCATATCGCCGCGCTCGGTTCGCCGTGGGCGCTCACCGCGTTGCGCCAAGCGCCCATGTGGGTGGGCGATTTCGCCGCGCGCTACGGCGACGGCGCGGTGCGCGAATGCCTTTCGGTGGACATCTCCGACTGGGACTCCCCCGGCGTGCTCTACGGTCGACCGGCCAAGGAGTGCGGCCGCGAGGAGATCGCCGCGGAAGTGTGGGCGCAACTGAAGGAATGGCTCAACACCGCGACGGGCTGGCTGCGCGACGAGGACGTGCACTCCTGGCACCTCGATCCCGGAATCACCTGGCGCGGTGGCGCGATCGACAATGCGACACCTTTGCTGGTCAACACCGTCGGCTCCTACGACCACCGACCCGACGCGCACTGCGCCGTGCCCAATCTGTTCTTCGGCGGCGACCATGTGCGCAGCAACATCGATCTGGCGACCATGGAGGGCGCCAACGAATCCGGCCGCGCGGCGGCCAACGCCATCATGGACGCCGCCGACGACCCCGGTCCGCGCGCGCCGATCTTCCCGCTGGTCTCGCTGCCGATCTTCGATCAGGCCAAACGCATCGATGCCGAGCGCTACCGCGCGGGCCTGCCTCACGTGCTGGACGGCTGAGGGTCCTCACCGGCGACCCACACCGGGCATTCCGGCGAAGAAGATCTCGAACACCTTCGGCGGGTTCGTGTTCAGGCGGGCGCTGGTCGACGGGACGTATGGCGACCCCTCGGCGGTATCGGTCACGACGTAGTTCGCGTGCGCGCCCGGCATGCGCTGTTCGATGCCGGAACAGTCCGGACCGCCGGTCGCGTTGACCTTCGGCAGGTCCTCCGGATACTGGTACGGCTCCGAGGCAGGCAGGAAGTTGGCGTTGAACACCGCCCCCGGCACCATGCCGCCGAATATCGTCTCGGCCAACGGCATCACCGAGGCGATGCCGACGATCACACAGCGCAGCGCGGCGCGATACTCGTTCAGCAGCGCGCTCCCCGGGCGCAGCAGCCGGACCGCCGTCGCCAGTGGCTGCTCGCTCTCGGTGAGGACCGCGCGGGTGGTCTCAGCCAAACCCACCACGTTGAGCAGCATTTCGTCCAGGTCCGCGGCCCGGTCCACGATCGTCGCGCCGGTCACGGTCGCGTTGTCGATCGTGCGCAGCAACTCCCCCGCGCTGTCGGCGTAGAGGTCGGTGACCTCGGCGGTGGCGGCCATGTCGCGGCCGAGCTGAGGAAGACTCGGATTCAGTTGGCGCAGCGTGACATCCGCGCGTGCCAGCAGATCACCGAGCAGCTCGCCGCGACCCTGCAACGCGGCGCTCAGCGCGGCCAGCGTCGCGTTCAGCTGTCCCGGTTCGACTTTCGCGAGCACCGTGGCGAGCCGCTGGAACAGCGTGTTGAACTCGACGGTGACCGATTCCGCCCTGACCAGCGTCCCCGGCGTCAGCGAGCGCCGCGACGGTGCGGCGGGCGGCACGAAGTGCACGTACTTGGCGCCGAAGACCGTCGTCGAGCGAATGTCGACCATGGCGTTCTCCGGGACCATCCGCAGCAGCTCCGGATCCAGCTCCAGCCGCAGCCGCACCCGGTCGGCGTGCGGTTCCACGGCCGCGACGCGCCCGATCTCGACGCCGCGCATCCGCACCGCGGCGTCCGGATCGAGCACCAGACCCGAGCGTGGCGCGTCGACGAGCACCGTCGCGGTCGACTCGAAGCGGCCCGCGTACATCGACATGGCGAGCAGCGCCACCGCCACGATCACCGAAAGGAACGCCAGCCCGGCGAGTTTGAGCCGCACCATCGCCCAGGTGGCCAACAGGATCGGAAAGCGCCCCCGCGAGGACTGTTGCCGTGCGTCCACTCTTCACCCCTTCGAGAGGGCCCTGCGCGCGATCACGCGACCGCGAATCCCTTGCTCGCGTCCGGTCGACAGTAGTACTGTCCAGACACGTGTCCAGCATATGTCTGGACAGGTATCTGTGGAAGGATTTCCGATGACTCTGGTGAAACCACAGCGCGTCTCCGGCGGCGAGCACGAGCACGGACATCTCGAGGAGTTCCGCTCCGACCCGATCGCGCTGATGCGCCGGGTGCGCGCCGAGTGCGGTGACATCGGCGCCTTCGAACTCGCGGGCAAGCAGGTCATCCTGCTCTCCGGGGCGGAAGCCAACGAATTCTTCTTCCGAGCCGGCGACGAGGATCTCGACCAGGGCGCGGCCTATCCGTTCATGAAGCCGATCTTCGGCGAGGGGGTGGTCTTCGACGCCAGCCCGGAGCGCCGCAAGGAGATGCTGCACAACCAGGCGCTGCGCGCCGAGCACATGCGCGGACACGCGGCAACGATCGCCGCCGAGGTCGAGCGGATGCTGGCGCGCTGGGGCGACGAGGGCGAGGTCGATCTGCTCGACTTCTTCGCCGAGCTGACCATCTACACATCCTCGGCCTGCCTGATCGGCGTGAAGTTCCGCAATGAGCTCGACGGCAGATTCGCGCACCTCTATCACGAACTCGAGCGCGGCACCGACGCCTTGGCCTACGTGGACCCCTACGCGCCGATCGAGAGCTTCCGCCGCAGGGACGAGGCCCGCGTCGCGCTCGTCGAGCTGGTGCAGGGGATCATGGACAAGCGCGCCGCCCGTCCCGCCGCCGACCGCGGCGAACGCGACATGCTCGACGTGCTGGTCTCGGTGCCCGGCGAGAACGGCGCACCGCGCTTCAGCGCCAGCGAGATCACCGGCATCTTCATCTCGATGATGTTCGCCGGTCACCACACCACCTCCGGCACCGCGGCGTGGACGGTCATCGAACTGTTGCGCCACCCCGAACTGCTGGACAGCGTCGTCACCGAGCTCGACGAGCTGTACGCGGACGGCTCGCCGGTGAGTTTCAATGCGCTGCGCCAGATTCCGCGCCTCGAGGCGGTGCTGAAGGAGACACTGCGACTGCATCCGCCGCTGATCATCCTGATGCGCGTCGCCAGGGGGGATTTCGAGGTGTGCGGGTACCACATCGCCGACGGTGACCACGTGGCCGCCACACCCGCCATCTCCAACCGGCTGCCCGAGGACTTCCCCGATCCGGACGCCTTCGACCCCGGCCGCTATCTCGACCCGAACCAAGAGGACATCGTCAACCGCTGGACGTGGATCCCGTTCGGCGCGGGAAGGCACCGCTGTGTCGGGGCCGCGTTCGCGCTCATGCAGCTCAAGGCGATCTTCTCGATCCTGTTGCGGGACTGGGAGTTCGAGATGGCGCAGCCCTCGGACAGCTACCGCAACGACCACTCGAAGATGGTGGTGCAGCTGGAACAGCCCTGCCGGGTCCGCTACCGCAGGCGCCGTCCTCGACAGGGCAGTTGAAAGCCCGGGCCGTTCGGACCGGATCTCCGACGGACACGCTCGAACGGCCGCGACGGCGAGTCGCGGCCGTTCGAGTGCCGCCGTCTCAGTCGTAGCGGACCTGCCAGCTCTTGACGCCGTTGATCCAGCCCGACCGCAACCGCACCGGATCCGAGACCTGGCGCAGGTTCGGCATGGCGTCGGCGATCGCGTTGAACATGAGGTCGATCTCCAGCCGGGCCAGGTTCGCGCCGACGCAATAGTGCGCGCCCGTTCCGCCGAAGCCGACGTGCGGATTCGGATCGCGCAGGATGTCGAACGCGAACGGGTCGGTGAAGCCGTCTTCGTCGAAATTGGCCGAGCTGTAGAACAATCCGAGCCGTTGCCCGGCGCGGATGCGCTGCCCGCCGAGCACCACGTCCTCGGTGGCGGTGCGCTGGAAGGCCGTCACCGGAGTGGCCCATCGGACGATCTCGTCGGGCGCGGTCCGCGGCCGGCTCGCGCGATAGGTCTCCCACTGCTCCGGGTTGTCCACGAAGGCCTTCATGCCGTGCGTGATCGCGTTGCGCGTTGTCTCGTTGCCCGCGACCGCGAGCAGGATGACGAAGAAGCCGAATTCGTCGGAGGCCAGCGCCTCGCCGTCGACGTCGGCGTGCACCAGTTCGGAGACGATGTCGTGTACCGGGCACGCGCGGCGCTGCTCGGCCATGGTCCATGCGTAGCCGAGGATTTCGGCCGACGCGGTAGTCGGGTCGCCGTACTCGGGATCGTCGTAGTTGAGCATCTGGTTCGACCAGTCGAAGACCTTGCGCCGATCGTCCTGTGGCACACCGAGGAGTTCGGCGATCGCCTGCAACGGCAGCTCGCAGGCCACCTGCTGGACGAAATCGCCGCCGCCCGTTCGCTTGGCGGCGTGCACGATGCGCTCGGCGCGTTCGGTCAGCGCGGCGCGCAGGCTCTCGACCGCGCGCGGGGTGAATCCTTTGGAGACGATCCGGCGGATCTTGGAGTGTTTGGGCGGGTCCATGTTGACCAGCAGTGCGCCCGTGAGGTCCATCTGTTCCGCGGTGATGTCACCCGGCAGCCGGATGATGGCGCCTTTGCGCTGGGAGGAGTACAGCTCCGGATGGCGCGAGACCTCCTTGACGTCCGCCAGCTTGCTCACCACCCAGTAGCCGCCGTCGCGGAATCCGCCCGAGGTGTCGTCGGACTGGGCGTTCCACCACACCGGCGCGGTGCGGCGCAGCAGCGCGAATTCCTCGACGGGGCTGCGGTTCTGCCAGAGTGCGGGATCGGTGAAGTCGAAACCCGCGGGCAACGACGGTGCGGTCATGTCTACCTCCTGGAATGGAATGCCCTGCGGTACAGAGCGACCCGGTTCAGCCGGTCGCTCGTCGGCCGTCACACCACGGTGAGCGGCAGCGGTTTCCCGCGGTCGGTGAACGCGAAGTCCGCGCCGGTGCTGAATCGGGTGATGGCCACTTCGGCGGCCTCGCGGAACGGTTCGTCGGCGAGTCCGAAATCCACGGTCAGCGCACCGTCGTCGCCGTCGACGGCCGTGGCGAACCAGCGCGGGTTCACCGCCCGAGCCAGCGCGTCCAGCGGCGCGAGGTGCTCGGGGTCGAGCAGCGCGGGCCACGCGCCGTCGGAACTCGCGCCGCTGTCCTGTGGAATACGCAGGCGCACAGTGTCGTTCGCGCTGTCGATGGTGATGCCCGTGTAGGGCAACGGGTTCAGCGCCGGGTGCGCAGCCAGCACGGTGGCGAGGGCGTCCGCGTCGTCGCCGAGCCGCAGGCAGCGCCGGATGCGGTCCGCGGTGAGTCCGGCGACCCCGGTGAACTGTTTGCGCACGATCGCCGCCGCGGTCGGCCCGTCGGTCTTGGCCCGTACGGCGACCAGGAAGCCGAGGGTCAGCAGGTGGTGCTGGAGGCACACCTCCTCGGCCATCCGCACCAGCGCCGAGTGCGAGAAGTCCGCGAAACGCAGGTCGCTCAGCAGCGGTCCGGCGTAGTCGGATCGGCCGTCCTCCGTGGGATCGATGGGCGCCAATTCGGTTCGCGCGGCGGCGGACTCGGCGACCAAGGCCGCGTCGCGCGGCACCGGCGGCGGTTCGTTGGCCGGGTCGATGGTGACCCGCCAGGCGCAGACCGGCTTGCGGTCGGCGGGCCGCCGCGGCGGGCGGTGCACGGGGCGCACCTGCGCGTGCGGGTTCGTCGCCAGCGCGGTCGCGTCGAAGGTGGGGTCCTCGATGTCGTGGCACATCGACACCACGAAGTCCTCGCCCATCGGCTCGACATCGGCCAGCGCGCCGCAGTGGTCGAGCCAGAATTCGCCGTGCTCGTGGTCGTCCACCCGGAAGCGGAAGTCCATGAACTGCGGCGGCGCGCCGATGTCGAGCTGCAATCCCTTGAAGATCGTCGCCACGCCGTCGCCCGCGAAGCCGAACGCCCGCTGCATCCTGCGCGTGTAGACCGGGCTGGCCAGCCGCCACTCCTCGATGGCTACCTCCGCCATGCCGGTCCTGCCGAACGCGGCGATGGAGTGCGCCATGCCGGAACGGTCGATGAGGTGCCCGCACAACAGCAGTTCGGGCACCAGCGCGGCCAGCGTCGGCCGGTCGAACCGCGTGTAGCGGCTGGGTATCTCGCTCATCGCCGTCACCACAGCGAGGCGGGCGCTTCGCCGACCCCGTACCAGCCGGGCAGCGGCGTGCCGGAGGTCGAGCGGGCGATGCGCTGCTGCATACCGGGGGTCAGCGCGTTGTTCGTGATCATCTCCAGGAACAGCGCCGAGACGTTGCCGAAGTCGAAGAAGTCGCGCTGCCAGGACCATTGGAAGTCGCCGCCGTAGCGGAACCAGCTGCCGCCGATGCCCTCCGGGCTGTACGGGCGACCGTCGGGGCGTCGCGCGTCGGCGACCTGCTTCCAGAAGCCGATCACGGTGCCGCTGCGGTCGTCGACGACGAACTCCTGGTACGGGTAGGTCCAGCCCTCCAGGCCCGACATCTCCTGTCCCAGCGCGATATCCCGGATCTCGTCGCGCCCGACCGCCATGAATTCCTGGGTCGGGCCGTAGTTCCAGCCGTATGTCGCGTCCACGGTGTACATCTGCGCGAGCGGCTTCCAGTCGCCTTTCTCCTCGCAGCGCTGGTTCTCGACGATCCAGCGGCGGACCATCTCGTCGAGCTCGGCGCGGTCGTAAGCGGCCATCAGTGTGCACCTTTCGCGGCGTCGTCGGTCTCGCCGTCGTCGGCGAGAGAAAGAGCCCTTGTCGGGCAGTAGCGGATCGCGCCGGCGACCGCCTCGCGCAGTTCCGGGTCCGGGCTCGGCTCGAGAATCTCCACCTGGCCGCGTTTGGGCACGGCGAAGACGGTGGGCGCCTCGGACTGGCAGACGGCGTGGCCCTGGCACAGGTCGAGGTCGACGGAGATCTTCACGGCGCCCTCCCCTCGCCGGGCGCGGACACCCTGGCTGTCATCACACACCTCGATTTCGAGAACGGGTTCGCCAGGACCGTTTCGACGGATACAACCGTTGAGACAGATACCTGGACACGTGTCTGGACGGTACCACCGCGACCGGCGGCCAACAACGGTTTCCGAACAAGACGACCCGGCGCTGCCACCCGACCCACACGGAAGGTCCCGCCGCCGAAGACACGGTGAGCCCACCGCCGAATCGGATTTCCGCGTGACAGGACTGCCGTCGGGCGCCGGGACGCAGAGCAAGTCTCGGCGGGATCGGATCCCCCGTGACCGCCGACCGAGACAGTTGGCCGCACAAGATCACGACGTGTTGTCAAAACCGTTATCGCACAGCGATGTTCGCGCATCTGTACTTGCATCTGTAGCGAACACGGACCTACACTCGGCGCGAAAACAGAGGAGATTCACCGAGCCCGTGTCAGCGTTGCCACGAGGACTCCTCGCTACCGCCCGAAGGTCTTTCACATGGATCAGTCGCTACATCGTTCCCGCCGACTCGGCGTCGCCGATATCGCCGCCGTCTACGGCACCGAGGCTGTGCACCGACGAATCGCCCAGCTGCGCGCCTGCGGACAGCACTACGCCGCGGTGGCGATAGAACGCGAGATCCACAGTGCCGCAACGGAAGACGGGGCCGAATAGGCTCCGATTCCGGAGCGGACGACGGCACGGGCGGACGACTCGGCCGCCGCACAGGGGTCGGTCGGCGAAGGTATCGCTCCGGCGACGACAGGCTTCCCGTGCCCGCGAGCCCGAGAATCGAAACGTGCCCGCTTCACAGATCCGCCGACACTCTGCGGCGGGACGCGGCGACCCGGGGGGCTCACCCATCGGCGCGATCGCGTGCCGACCGTCTGATACACCGACGCTGCCGCGGGCCCGGTTCGCCCACGGGAGCGCCGATTCCGCGGAACTGCCCGTTCCGAAGCTTGCATTCGGAACTGTGCACAACGGTGCTGCGATGCAACGTATCTCACCGAACACTCGCCCTGCCCATAACCGTTTCGTATAGTGATGCAACGATTCGGGCGCAGTTCTATTTCGTCCGATGTGGCACTGGAGCACTACGTATGACCTTCACCGCGCTGGATCTGTCCGCCGACACGTCCGCCACGGCGCTCGAAATAGGCGGACAGCCGGCGTCGGTGCCACTGCAGAACACCGATGGCGTCGCCTCGCGCATGGTGGGGTACTTCGCGACCTGCGTCGCGCCGTGCCGCACGCTGCCCGGTGAGCAGATGCGCGGCGACGTCACCAAGGTGACGCGCTTCTGCCTCGCGCTCGCGGCCGAGATGTTCGACCGCCGGATGGTGCCCGACGACGCCCAGCTCGGCGAGGTCAGGGAGGCCGCGGCGCAATGGGCGCGCGAGGCGGTCCCGCTCGGCACCATCCTGCGCGCCTACCACGAAGGTCTCCGCATCGCCTTCGGCCTGGTCACCGAGGGCGCCAAGGCAGACGACGTGGACGAGGTGATCGTCGCGACCGATCTGATGCTCGAACTGCTCGAGGTCATCACGGCCGCGGTCTCCGACGCCTACGTCGACGAGCAGCATCTGGTCGCCCGCGAGCACCAGACCGCGGCGCAGACGCTGGCCTCCGCCCTGCTCAGCGGTCGCGGCAGTTCCGCACTCGCGAGGCAGGCGGGCATCCCCATCGCGGAGGCATACCAGGTGGTGGCGCTCTCGGTGCCGGAGCATCCGGACGAGCGCGACCCGCGGGTCGACGCGCGGGTCGCCGCACGGCGCAAGCTACGCCGGCTACAGTCCGCGCTGGCCAGCGCCTTCCGCTCGCGCGCGCTCGCTCTGCTGTCCACCAAGGGCGGCACGCTGCTGGTTCCGCTCGGCGAGGACGTCCCCGCGCTCACCGCCGAGGTGCTCGACACGCTCTCCGAGGGCGCCGAGGTGCCGCTCACCGCCACCGTCGTCGTCGGCGACACCGATCGCATCCCGGATTCCGCCGAGCAGGCCCACGAACTGTTGAACCTGGTCCGGGTCGGCGGCCGCGCGGCAGGGCTCTATCAGATGGCCGACCTGGCCGTGGAGTACCAGCTCACCCGCGGCGGACCGGCCGCCCGGCGGATCGCCACCATCCTGGACCCGCTCGACGCGCACCCCGAGCTGTTCGACACCATGCGCGCGTACCTGGGCAACGACATGAACCGGCAGCTCACCGCGCGCCAGCTGTACGTGCACCCCAACACCGTCGACTACCGCCTGCGCCGCATCGCGCAGCTGACCACCATCGACCTCGCCACCTCGGCGGGCATCTCGCAGGCGGCCATCGCCTTGCTGGCCAGGGACCTCGATCGCAGCGTGGCCCGGCGCTTATAGACGGGAAGTACGCCCGGTAAATCTCGCGGGCGCAACGATGCGGATTCGTGCTGGTCACCCGTTCCGGAACTTGCGATCCTGGAACCCCGTGAGTCTGGATGGTGAAAAGTATGCGAATCGCGGAGATCTTGCGCAGGAAAGGTAGCGACGTCGCCACGGTTCCGCCCGACACGACGGTGCGGAGCCTGCTGGCCACTTTGGCCGAGCACAATATCGGCGCGGTGGTGGTGTCCCCCGACGGCATGCGGATCGCGGGCATCGTCTCCGAGCGCGATGTGGTGCGCCGCCTGCACGAGCTCGGCGCGGACCTGCTGGACACGCCCGTCGCGGACATCATGACCGTCGAGGTCCGCACGTGCGTTCCCGACGACCACGTCGACAGTTTGCGCCGGGTCATGACGGACCACCGGATCCGGCATCTGCCTGTCGTGCGCGACGACCGGCTGATCGGCATCGTCAGCATCGGCGATGTGGTCAAGAGCGCGATCTCCGAGCTCGCGACCGAACGCCAGCACCTGGTCGACTATCTCCAGGGCCGGTACTGAACCCGCGCGTTACAGCGCGGTCAGGTCGCCGAGGTCGGCGGACAGCCACCGCTCGGGTCGCATGTACACCGCGACCTGCTCGCCGTACGCCTCGGCGGCTTTCAGGTAGGCGTCGACCTTGTCCGGCGGCAGATAGCGGGCGACCATCTCGCGGTGCAGTTCGTCGGTCATCGGCGTGACCCGGGTGACGGGCCCTTCCACGCTGACGTAGCGCACCGTCGGCTCGAGCCGCTGCACCATCAGGCTGAAGCGGCCCGCCTTCCTGATGCACCGCATCTTCTCCGACTCCGGGCCGGTCAGCACCCACGCCTCCGCGCCGGGCGCGTACTGGTACCAAATCGGCACGTTCAGCGGACCGCGATCCGGGCCCGCCGCGACGGCCAACGCCGCGATGTGCGGCTCCGCGAGAAATTGCTGACGCTCCTCTTGGCTCAGTGGCATGCGTTTCAGGCTAGCGCGTGAAAGACGTTGTCCACCTGAAACCTTCGATCACCCCGGGGAAAGTGCGTATCGTTGGGTGGTGTCCAGGGCATCGGCGTGAAGGGAGCGTCACGTTGCGGTCACCCGCGCCAGGCTCGCACTTCACCCGCTCCCCGGTCGTACGCCACTCCCCCGCTCACCGGTTCCCCGCTTCGTCACCGCCCCGCACCGACACCGTCCACGACGACACGATCCGCGCGCTGTTTCCCGCGCTGGCGGAATCGTCCGAGGTCTATCTGGACAGCGCGGCGACCACGCAGAAGCCGCTGCCCGTCATCGAGACGATTCACCGCTATCACTCCTCCCGCACCGCCAACGCCGGGCGCGGCGCCTACGCCTGGTCGACCGAACTGACCGCGCAATTGGCCGACGTGCGCGCCCGCGCCGCGGCGTTCCTCGGCGCCGAACATGCCGACGAGGTGGTCTTCACCGCTGGCGCCACCGCCGCGCTCAACGCGGTCGCCCTGTCCTGGGGCTTGGCCGAACTCGCCGACGGCGACGAAATCCTCTACAACCCGCGCGATCACGCCTCCGCCGTGCATCCCTGGCACCACCTGCGCCAAGTGCTCGCCCGGTTCGGCCGCCGCATCGAGCTGGTCCCCTACCGGACCACCGAACTCGGCGAGGCCGACACCGCCGACATCCTCGGCAAGCTCACCCCGCGCACCAGGCTGATCGTCACCAGCCACCTGCACCACGTCTTCGGCGCGGTGACCACGCTGGAAGAACTGCGCGGACGGATCGATCCGTCGGTCCTGCTGTGCTTCGACTGCAGTCAGAGCGGCGGGCACCTGCCGGTCGACGTCACCGAGCTCGGCGCCGATTTCGCGGTGTTCGCCGCGCACAAGATGCTCGGCGCACCCGGAGTCGGAATCCTGTACTGCCACCGGCGAATTCACGATCGGCTGCTACCCTTCCTGCCCGGCGGGAACTCGGGGGTTCGGCTCACCGAGTCGGGGCTGGTCGGCACGGCGATGCCCGACCTGCTCGAGGGCGGCACCCACAACATCCCCGGCATCCTGGCGCTCGGCAGCGCGCTGGACGTGCTCGAGTCCTTCGGCATCGAGGCCATCGCCGCGCACAACCGCGCGCTCACCCTGCGGCTGATCGAGGGATTGCGGGCGGCGCCGGGGCTGGAGTTCCTGCCCGGTCCCGCCCACGCGCCGTGCGCTACGGGCTACGGCATCGTCTCCTTCCGCATCGCCGGAATCAGCGCCGCCGACGTGGGTTTCGTGCTCGGCGAGCTGGGCTTCCTGGTGCGCACCGGCCTGCACTGCACGCCCTCGGCAGGCCAGGGCGACGACGACCTGGACTCGGTGCGGGTCAGCACGCACATCTACAACACCCTCGACGAGATCGACCGGTTCACCGCCTGCGTCACGACGATTGCCGAGGAGGTCACGTGAACACCGACACCCCGCGCTACGACCGCAGGGCGGCGTCCCGGGTCCTCGCCGGACTCGCCCAGCAAGGGCTGTTCGGCGACGTCCCGGTGCCGCCCGATCCGCGCCGCATCGAATTCACCTGTGCCGCACTGCGTCCGGAAGCCAACAGCCACCTCACCTATTCGCAGCGGCTGTACCTGGAGCGGTTCATGCGGCCCTGCCGCCCGAACCAGGTGACCACCGCGACCCACCGCATCGCGTGGACCGACAGCGACGGCATCCCCAACACCGGACACTACCGCGCCGACGGCCTCGGCCCGCTCGTGCCGATCGCGGTGCGCGAGACCGTCCTCGCGCTGTGGCACGCGCTGCGGGCCGATACCGCGCTGGTACGCCGCGTCGAGGAACTCGGCAGCCGGGAGCGCGCCGTGCTGGTTGGCACAACGACCGATCACGAACCACTGGAGATCTTCCGCGTCGGCATCGAGGCGACCGGCCGCGCGCTCGCCCAGCACGCGCTGCTCGCGCGCCAGACGCCGTATCGCGACCCGATCGAATTCGCCACGGGCATGCGGGATTCGGGCCTGTTCGCGGCGGTCGCGACGCGCTGGTTCTGGGAGTTGCAGGCCTCCACCTACCGGCGCGGGATGATCCCGGTGACGCTGGCGACCCAGCCCGACGGCACCGTGCGCTACACCGCCGAATCGGTGGCCACGCTGCGCGCCATGAAGGACGCCACCATCGCCGACGCGCACACCGTGATGCGGCGCGCGACCACGGTCGAGGGTCTGAGCGTCGAGGACGCGATCGCCAAGTACCACGAGGATCTCGACCTCATCTCCCGCCAGTACGCGCTGCTGCCGCCCGGCACCCGCCCGGCCTGCCTCGCCGCGATGCCGCATCAGCTCGACGGCGCGCACTACAGCCTGCTGCCCCTCGTGGTCGACCGTTTCGTCGCGGTGTTCACCGAAATCGTGGCGAGCTGCCGCCCAGTGGAGGTCGCCGCCGCGCTGGACGAGCGCACGGCCGACGATCCGGTGACGGCCGAGGACCGCGTCTTCTATGTACCGGATATGACCTGCAAGCACTGTGTCCGCACGATCACCGGCGTGCTGGAGTCGATGGGGCTCGTGGTCGCCGAGGTGGACCTGATCAGCAAGCGCGTGGTCGCCGAGTTCCGCAGCCCGCGCAATCGGGCGCGCGCCTTCGAGGCGCTGCGCGACGGCGGGTACAACCCGGTCGCCGAGAAGCCGGACCCGGTCGACGCCGAAATCAGCGCGCAGCCTTCGGAATCCGCGGTATGACGGCGCCGCTACCGGCGCTACCCGCGAAGATCCATCCGCTGGTTCGCGCCTTCCTCGACGCCCGCGACGCCTTGGACGAGACGCTGAGCCGATTCGGGTCTCCGGTGCATCTCGTCTTCCCCCAGGTCTTCGCGGAGAACCTGAGCGACTTGCGCGCCGTGCTGGACCGGCAGCTGCCCAGGTATCGAATCTGCTACGCGCACAAGGCCAATCAGTCCCGCGCCTTCGTACGCACGGCCGAGCACGCCGGCATCGCCGTCGACGTGGCCTCGCCGCAGGAACTGGCCAGCGCGATCGGCGCCGGATTCGGGCCGACGCGAATCGAGGTGACCGGCCCGAAGGGTGAGGCGTTCCTGCGCGATCTGATCGACCGCGGCGCGACGATCAACGTGGACAATCTCTGGGAGTTGGGCCGGATCACCGAACTCGCCGGTGATCGCGCCGAAGTGCCGGTGCTGCTTCGCGTCTCCGGCTTTCCGGGGTCGCCACTGAGTCGCTTCGGGGTGCCACTGAGCCACGTCGATCGCGCGCTCGATCTGCTCGGCGCCCAGCGCGGTCGAATCTCGTTCCTCGGCTTCGCTTTCCACATCGACAGTGGTGAGAACGCCGAACGGGTGCGCGCGATCGACGCCTGCTTGACGCTGGTCGAGCAGGCCTACGCGCACGGCTTGTCCCCCAGCGTGCTGGACTTGGGCGGCGGCCTGCGCCAGGTGTTCACCGCCGACGCCGACCGGTTCGACGGCTACGTCCGCGCGCTGCGCGAGTCACTTCTCGGCCGCGGCGAGCCGATGAGCTGGGGTGACAACACCTTCGGCTACCACGTCGAGGGCGGGGCGGTGCACGGCACTCCGGTGTTCCACAAGTACGCCAACACGATTCCGGCCACCGGGATGCTCGCCGACCTGCTGACCTCGCCCCTGGAACGGCAAGGCGGACGCACGGTAGCCCAGGTCGCAGCGGACAATCTGCTCGATCTCTGGCTCGAGCCGGGCAAGGCCCTCGTCGACCACGCCGGGGTGACGGTGGCGCGGGTCGTGTTCGTCAAGGAACTCGGGGACGGCACGCTGCTGGTGAACGTCGACCTCAGCCGCGACGCGGTGACGCCGGCCGATCAGGAGGTGATGGTCGATCCGATCGTGCTGCCCGGCGCGGCGCGCGACGGTGTCCCGCCCCAGTGGTCAGGCGACGGCGCGATCAACCCGCCGCGTTCGGCGGCCGACACTGCCCTCGCGCGCGAAACCGGGCCGGTGGGAGTGTTTTTCGCCGGACGACTGTGCCTCGAGCGCGACCTGATCACCAACCACAAGGTGTGGCTGGCGACTCGTCCGAAGTCGGGGGATCTGGTCGTCTTCCCGAACACCGCCGCCTACCACATGGACCTCTCGGCGGCCTCGGCCTCGATGCAGCCACCGCCGCCGAAACTGGCTGTGGCCCAGCGAGGGAGCGGTTTCGAAGTGTGTCGCGACATCGACTACGAACCGCACGTTCCGGCGGATCCGCTGTCGGCGCGACGGCCCGCGCCGGTGCCGCGGGAAGCCGAGGCGCTCTGATGCGCTACGACCACATCACCGAGCTGATCGGCAATACGCCGCTGCTGCGCCTCGATCCCGCGGTCCACGGGCTCGAGCACGTCGAGCTGTACGCGAAACTGGAGTCGTACAACCCGTTCGGCTCGGTCAAGGACCGGGTCGCCTGGGGCATGATCCGAGACGACCTGGATGCGATCACCGCCGCCGGGCAGACCCTGATCGAGGCGTCCAGCGGCAACACCGCCAAGGCGCTGCGGGTGCTCGGCGGACTCTCGGGCGTCGGGCTGCGCGCGGTGACCAATCGGATCAAGGTCGCCGAGGTGCGCGATCTGCTGCGACTGCTCGGCACCGACATCGTCGAGCTGCCAGGGCTTTCCGAGTGCCCTGACCCGACGACGCCGAACGACGTGTATTCGGTGATCGAGTCGACCATGGCGAAAGAGCCCGGCGCCTACCATCATCCGTCGCAGTACACCAACGAGAAGAACGTCGAGGCACACTGCCTGGGGACCGGACGCGAGATCCACGAAGACCTGGCGGCCGACGGCATCCCCCGGGTGGACTACCTCGTGGGAGGGCTCGGCACCACCGGGTCCACCAGGGGCGCGGCGACCTACCTGCGCAAGCACAATCCCGAATTGCGCACGATCGCCGTGGTTTCCGAGCGCTCGGACTTCATCCCCGGCATTCGCTCGGAGACCGAGATGTGGGACGTCGGGCTGTTCCAGCCGGACTTCTACGACCGCATCGTCACCGTGGCATCCGGCGACGCCGTCGACGCGACGCTGCGGCTGGCCACCGGATACGGCGTGCTGGCCGGGCCGACGAGCGGCGCGGCCTACGCGGCGGCCCTGGAAACCCTTGCCGGGCTTGACCTCTCGGCGCGCGACGCGAGCGATCCGGTGGTCGCGGTCCTCATCGTCTGCGATCGGCTCGAGCCCTACCTCTCCTACATCAAGAAGCGCAGGCCGGACCTGTTCGACCGGCCGGACCGGCGCAGGGAACCGACGGCCGCCGAACTCGATGCCACGCCACGGCTCTCGCCCGCCGAACTCGCGGAACTGGACCGCACCGGACGTCCCACCATCGTCGACACCCGGGGCGCGATGGCCTATCGCATCGGGCACGTCCCCGGGGCGGTGAACATCCGCGACGATCAGCTCGAGGACATGCTCGGCCAAGGGGTCCCGTTCCCCCGCTCGCGGCCGGTGGTGTTCGTGTGCCCGGTCGGCGAGGTCTCGCTGCGCTTCGCCGCGCTCGCCCGGCACGCCGGATACGACGCGGCGAGCCTGGAGGGCGGCATCGTGCGCTGGCGCGACGCGGGGATGACGCTGGAAAGCGGGGCCTGAACGGCCGATGTCCGGTAGGCATTACTGTGAATCGGTGCAGACAGGCCAGGAATCAGACGACGCCGGTCCCCGCATCTGGGGTGGGACGACGCTCACCGAGCGCAGGGAGGCACGCCGCGCCGCGCTGCTCGAGGCCGCGCTGGATCTGATCGGCGAGGCGGGGGCCGCGGGCGTCACGATGCGCGCGGTGTGCCGCCGCGCCAATCTCACCGACCGCTATTTCTACGAGAGTTTCAGCAGCCGCGACGAACTGCTCGACGTGCTGTACCGGCAGGTCGCCGACGAGTTCCTGGAGCCGATGACCGCGTTCGCCTCGGCCGACGACCCGTCGAGGGACCGGGCGCTGGCGGAAGTCCTGGTGGACAAGGTGCTGGAAGATCCGCGCAAGTCGCGCCTGTTTCTGGTCGAGCCGTACTCCAGCACCGGTCTCGGCCAGACCACCATCGCCGTGATGCCCGCCTTCACCCGGCTGATCCAGGACCACCTGTTCGCCCACATCGCGGACCCGGTCCGGCGCAGGCTGGCCGCGGTGAGCATGGCCAGCGGCAATGCCGGCATGTTCTCCGCATGGCTGAACGGGTCACTGCGCGCGTCCCGCGAACAGATCGTGGACCACTGCGTCGCCACCATCACGGCCTACCGCTCGATCTACCACTCCTGACCCGAGAAGTGCCACGGCCCGCGCGCCTCGCCCGAGGCGGCGGGCCGTTGCCATGTCCGGGAAATCCGCGCCAGACAATTGACGGCAGGTGCCTTCACTTCTAAATTGATGGCACACGCCCTCAGATGAAAGGCAGCGCGGCCATGCCCCTGTTCAATCCGAAGACCGACACCTTCGCGGAATTCGACCCGACGACCCGGCGGCTGCTGGCCTCGCTGGTCGACTTCTTCGAGAGCAAGGGCAAGCAGGCGCTCACCGCCGACGCGCACCGCGGCGAGTGGTACGACGACTGGATGGAGTACCTGGCCGAGTCCCGGATCCTCGCCTACATGGCGACCCCGAAGGCGCACGCGGGCGGCGATCCGGACAAGCGCTGGGACACCGCGTTCATCTCCAAGTTCAACGAGATCACCGGGTTCTACGGCGCGCAGTACTGGTACGCGTGGGGCGTGTCGACCCTCGGCCTCGCCACCATCTGGCAGAGCGCCAACGGCAAGGCGCACGCGCGCGCCGCCGAGGAGCTCGACCGCGGCGGGATCGTGGCGTTCGGCCTGTCCGAGAAGGACCACGGCGCCGACATCTACTCCACCGACATGCTGCTCACCCCCGACGGCGCGGGCGGATTCATCGCCAACGGCAGCAAGTACTACATCGGCAACGGCAATGTCGCGCGGCTGGTGCCGACCATCGGCAGGCGCACCGACGTCGAGGGCCCGGACGCCTACGTCTGGTTCCTCGCCGACAGCGGTCACCCCAACTACACCCTGGTCAAGAACGTCATTCACGGGCAGAACTACGTCAGCGCCTACGATCTGGCGGACTACCCGGTCACCGCCGACGACGTGCTGCACACCGGCCGCAAGGCCTTCGACGTCGCGCTGGCCGCGGTGAACTGCGGCAAGTTCAACATCGGCATGGTCACCCTCGGCATCGTGCAGCACTGCTTCTACGAGACCGTCGATCAGGCGGCGAACAAGATCCTGTTCGGACATCCGGTCACCGACTTCGGTCAGGTGCGACAGATCTTGTCCGACAACTACATTCGCATCACGGCCATGAAGCTCTACCACGAGCGCGCCATCGACTACATGCGCGAATCGTCCCCGGCGGACCGGCGTTTCGTCATGTTCAACTCGATCGGCAAGATGAAGGTGACGCGCGAGGGTGAGCGCGCCTTCCGTGAACTGTCGGATGTCATCTCCGCCAAGGGTTTCGAGAAGGACACCTACTTCGCGATGGCGCGCGGCCTTATCGACTCCATGCCGCGGCTGGAGGGCACCGCCCACGTCAACATGGCGCTCACCCTGAAATTCATGCCGAGCTTCCTCTACAACGCCGCCGACCTGCCGCCGGTACAGGTGCGCCGCGACCCCGGCGACGACGAGGCGCTGTTCCGCCAGCCCGGCGCCGCGGGTCTCGGCAAGGTGCGCTTCGCCGACTGGCGGCCCGCGTTCGCCGACTACCGGCACCTGCCGAACGTCGCGCTGTTCCTGGAGCAGGCGGAGCGGTTCGTCCAATTCCCGGTGCAGGCGCCCGCCACCGACGAACAGCTGACCGATCTGGACTACCAGCTGGCGGTCGGCGAGTTGTTCACGCTGCTGCCCTACGGCCAGCTGATCCTGGAGCAGGCGAAGATCGCGGGCACACCCGACGATCATGTCGACGCCATCTTCGAATTGTTCGTCCGCGACTTCTCGGCGTACGCCCTCGGGGTGTTCGGCAAGGCGTCTTCGACTGCCGCGCAACAGGAATGGGCGCTCAGCGTGCTGCGCAAGCCGATCGGCGACGCCGCGCGGGCCAATCGGGTCTACACGGAGGTGCTCGCTCACGCGGGCGCGTACCGGATGAACCCGTAATCCGCGGTGCGCGGCCTGGACACCGCGGGCACGCCGTGGTGTTCGGCCGCGACCGGCGGAGCTGGACCGGTCAGGACGACTCGCGCTCGACGAGTTGGGCCAGCCGGTCGAGATCCCCTTGCAGCGCGCGGGACCGATCGCGGTGCGCGGGCAGGAACCGGTAGATCATCCGGTCGAACCACACCGGAAGGGCGAGAACGCGATACGTCTGCCGGATTCGGGTGCCGTCCGGCGTGGGGCGCAGCAGGAACCGCCACTCGGTGTGATCGCCGAAGATGCCACCGTGGGTGACCCAGACCAGCTCCTTGGGCGCGTCGGCCACCGTGACGGTACAGATGCGCCGCCACCGCAGGAAGCCCGACTTGCTGCGGCCACGGAAGCGGGCGCCGACCTCGACGCGGGTGCTGTCACCGACCCAGTCGGCGCCGCGGCATTCGTGGCTCCATTCGCCGACGCGAGTGATATCGGTGAGCACCGCCCACACCGCCTCCGGCCGCTCGGCGCAGAACGCCTCGTGGCTGCCGCCCAATGGCGTACGCAGCGGGGAGAATTCATCGGTGTGCCAGCGCCGGAACGCGGCCTTGCGGTACCGCTTGATCATGACGCGCAGCATGAGCCAGCGCGGGACGGCGGGGACCAGCTCGCCGATCGCGGCGGCATCACCGGGTGAGGCGCCGTCCACGAGGAACAAACCCTCGTCGAACAGCTCGATCGGGCCGAGGGGTTTGACGTTGTACTCGTCGGCCCAGTGCCGCCACTCGCCTTCGGTCATCGTGGCCGAGACCACCGGCATCATCTCGCGCTCTTCGCGTTCCAGGTGCGGCAACAGCACGGCCTCCAGGTGGTCGAGCGCCGCGAGCACATCGGCGCGAGCCTCGGCGCTCACCCGATAAACCGACGCCGCGCGGACCAGCCGGTCGATGGCGGGCTCGATGGCGCGGTGGTCGGCGTTCATCCGGTCGAGAAGCCGCGCCGCCGCCGGGTCGCGGTCGCGGACCACCGGGTAGAGATGCTCGTCTTCGGACTCGTGGTGATGGTGCAGGAAGCGCATGATCCAGAGCAGATGTTCCGCGATCGCGACCCGCTGCTCGTCGTACGGATAGGGCCAGGCGCTCAAGGCGTTCCTGGCTCTGCGCAGATCACGGCGCATCGCCGAATTCACGATTCCCATCACGCGGGTGTCGGCGGGCCGTTCCAGGTCTGCGGAGGAAGCCATGTCGATTACTCCTCGGCGAGGTCGAGCAGCCGAATCACGGTGTCGGCCGCCCAGTTTCGATACTTGTCCGGCGTCCACGCCGATTCCTCGGTGAGCGCGAGGTAGACCTCGCCCCCGAGGACGGCGCGCAGCGAGTCGGCCTCGGCGTCGGTGACGGGTCGACCCGTCACCGCCTCGAGCCCCGCCCGCATCGACGTCCAGCGATTCGCGCGGTCGCGGGCCGCGAGCGCGGCCAGTTCCGCATCGGCGGCGGCAGCCTGCACCAGCACCCGGTGCAATGCCGCCGATCTCCGGTTCACGGTCTCGAGCAGGCCGGCCAGCTTGGCGGCGCGCTCGCGGACGACGCCCGCCGCGATGGCGTGGAATTCCGGCCGTTCGAGCAGGGGCACCGGCTCGTCGTCCCCGACCACGGCCACGTCGAGCACCACTTTCAGGATCTCGCGTTTGTTGCCGACACTGCTGTACACCGTCTCCACCGCGCAACCAGCGCGACCGGCGATGTCACGCATCGAGGTGCCCGCCCACCCGCGCGCCACGAACAGCTCGGCGGCCGCGGCGAGCACCGCCGCCCTCGTCTCGTCGGCCTTCGCCTGGCGCAGGGTGGAACGGTATCGCCGAGTGCTCGTGGCCATACTCCATTGTCGAACAGGCCTGTATTCAACACAATACTGTTCCAGCGAATTATCGATGCGCTTTCGAACAACGAGGCGGATAATGCGAGCTAAAGTGGCCGGGTAGCGACGGCGGCGAGGAGCGGGTGTTGGTGTCCATCGGGAAATTGGTGTCGTTCGACAGCTCTCGGGGGTTCGGGTTCATTCGACCGGAAGACGGTGGACCGGATGTGTTCGTGCACGTGAACGACATCGGACTGGACGAGGACGAATTGCGCCAGGGGCGGGTCTTCGAATTCGACGTCACCGAGGGCGACCGTGGCCCCAAGGCGGTCAATCTCAGCGCGGTCGGCGGTGCGGCCGCCGCGCCGTCCCGGCACAAGAAGGACAGATCGTCGACCGGTCAGCTCACCGCCGCCGAGCACAAGCGCCTGATCACCGAACTGCTGCTGGACGCGAGCCCCGCGCTCACCGCTGGCGAGATCCTCACCATTCGCGACCGCCTCACCGCCTTCGCCGACCAACACGGCTGGCTGGACTGAGTCGCGCCGGCCGGTAGCCATATTCCTCGAACTCCGACGACGACCAGCTGACGGCGTCTGCCAGAGAATTGCGGGTGAACAGCACGCGCCCGGGCGCCGAAGTTCGTCTGCTTGTCGTACCCGGTGTCTACGATCGACCGGGACGAACCGGTTCGAACCGATGAATTCGCGTCGGCAACGACGTCAGCACGGGTGAGGACCGAACCCGAGGAGGAACGCGTGGACCTACCGGTGATGCCACCCGTCCGGCCGATGCTGGCCAAGACCGCGCCGTCGGTGCCGCGCGAGCCGGGCCTGAGCTTCGAACCCAAATGGGACGGATTCCGTTGCGTGGTGTTCCGCGACGGTGACGAAGTCGAACTCGGTTCCCGCAACGACCGTCCGCTGACCCGGTATTTCCCCGAGGTCGCGGAACTGCTGAAACAGGCGCTGCCCGACAAATGCGTGGTGGACGGCGAGATCGTGGTGGTCACCGAGCACGGCCTGGATTTCGACACCCTGCAGAATCGGCTGCATCCGGCCGCGTCGCGGGTGAACAAGCTGGCGGTGGAGACGCCCGCGAGTTTCGTCGCCTTCGATCTGCTCGCGCTCGGCGACAAGGACCTCACCGGCGAACCGTTCGCCGAACGCAGGCGGCTGCTGGAGACGATCCTGGACACCGCCCTGGCTCGCGTCCACCTGACGCCGCTGACCCGCGACCCGGACGTGGCCGAGGACTGGTTCACCCGGTTCGAGGGCGCCGGCTTCGACGGGGTCATGGTCAAGGCCGACTCCCTGGCGTACCAGCAGGACAAGCGGGTGATGCTGAAGGTCAAGCACGAACGCACGGCCGACTGCGTGGTGGCGGGCTTCCGCTGGCACAAGGACGGCCAGGGCGTCGGTTCGCTGCTGCTCGGCCTGTTCGACGACGAAGGCCACCTGCACCACGTCGGGGTGGCGAGCAGTTTCACGGCGGCCAAACGCAAATCGCTCGTCGAGGAGCTGAAACCGTTGCGGGAGAACGCTTTGGCGAACCATCCGTGGCGGGACTGGGCCGACGCCGCCGCGCAGGCCAAGGCGGAGGGCAAGATGCCGGGCGGGGTGAGCCGCTGGACCGGCGGCAAGGACCTGTCCTGGGAGGCGCTGCGGCCGGAGCTGGTGGCCGAGGTTCGCTACGAGCACGTGCAGTCCGGCCGGCTGCGCCACGGCGGCAGGCTGGTGCGTTTCCGTTCCGATCGCACACCGGAATCGTGTACCTACGCCCAGCTGGACGAGGTGGCGCCCGCCGAGCTGAGCGCCATCTTCACCGAGGCGTCGCGATGACGACGTCGGTGGACATCGAGGTCGACGGCAGAACCGTCACCATCAGCAATCCCGACAAGGTGTACTTCACCAAACGCGGCGAGACCAAGCTCGATCTGGTGCGTTACTACCAGGCGGTGGCCGAGCCGTTCCTCGGCGTGGTGCGCGACCGGCCGCTGCTGCTGGAGCGTTATCCCGATGGGGCGTCGGGCAAGTCGTGGTTCCAGAAGCGGGTGCCCAAGTCGGCGCCGGACTGGCTGCACACCGTGGAGGTGTCGACGCCGAACGGCACCACCAGCGACGCGCTCGTCGCGCACGACCTGGCGCACATTCTGTGGGCGGTGAACCAGGGGTGCCTCGGTTTCCACGTCTGGCCCAACCATGTCGGCGATCTGCGTATCGCCGACGAATTACGGATCGATCTCGACCCCTCCCCCGGCACAAGTTTCGACGACCTGAAGCACGCCGCCGTGCTCACCAGGGATCTGTTCACCGAACTCGGCATCGAATGCCGGATCAAGACCTCCGGCTCGCGCGGACTGCACATTTACGTCGCGCTGCGGGAGAAATGGGACGGATATCAGGTGCGCGCGGCCGCGGTCGCGCTGGCCAGGGAGCTGGAGCGCAGACACCCAGACCTGATCACCGCGCAATGGTGGAAAGAGGAACGCGGCCAACGCGTTTTCATCGACTTCAACCAGAACGCACCGCACAAAACGGTATTCGGCGCCTGGTGCGTGCGCCCGAAAGTGGGTGCGCAGGTCTCGACGCCGATCTCCTGGGACGACCTCGGCACCGTCGCCCCGGACGAACTCACCATCGCGACCGTCCCAGCCCGCCTCGCCGAACGCGGCGACCCCTGGGCCGACCGCGCACCCCAATCCATCGAACCCCTGCTCGAAATGTCCGAGCGCGACATGGCCGCGGGCCTCATGGACGCCCCCTGGCCCCCGCAATACCCGAAAATGCCCAACGAGCCGCCCCGAGTCCAACCGAGCCGCGCGAAGAAGGCCGAATAGCGACCTATTCCGTCCACAGGACCCAGGCGGGGGTGCGGGATTGGGTTTCGCACACCAGCGCGCGGTTGTCGGACGTGCGGCCGGTTTTGGCGACGGAGGAGTCGCATTTGGCGCCCGCCTCGTAGACGCCGGTGCCGACGTTGTACGGACCCGACCACTGGTAGCCGTCGTCGGCAGCGGAATCGGCCAGGCACAGTAGCGTTCCGCCGTCGGACGCGGCGCCGATCAGCCCGGCTTGGACCGCGGTGCAGGCCTCGCCCTTGCGCACCACGGGCACCGTGGAGGTCGGGGGCGCGGTGGTCGGCGGCGGGGCCGCCGGAGTCGGCGCCGAGGTGGTGGCGACCGTCGTGACCTGGGCGGTCGTGGTCGCCGTTGCCTGGTTAGCGCGGGAAACCGTGTCCGGCAACATGTTTCCGGAGAGTACGAAGAACCCGGCCACCGCCGCGACCTCGGCCGCGCCGAGTAGCAGCGCGAAGCACGCCATCACGCGTCCGCGCGGATGACTGAAAGCGATGAACCCGAAGACGATCGCGACGGGAAACAACGCGAGCAACGCGGCGACCAGCGCGACGATCGCGTACGGATTGACGATCGGCCGCGGCTCGTACGGGTACGGATCCTCCGGTTCCCGCTCGTCCGGCCAAGCCTCCGGCCAGCGCTCGCGCTCTTGCCACTGTTGCGTGCGTGCCATCCAGGTCCCTCTCGCATTCACCCATCGCGCGGAAACCCGGGCTGTCCGGCCCCGCCCGATACGCAGACAGAATACGGAGGAAATGGCGCAATAAGACCGAATTGTCCGATCGGATTTACTTGTCCCGGACTTTCGGCCGCTGATTGCCCCGCGGGGCGAAATGCTCAGCGATAACTCCCGGCGCCCGAGCCGACCGATAGGCCGGCTCCGGCGCCCACGTCGATGGCGTGGTGAACAGGGTGGATCTCAGATGCACCAGACGACGCTGCCGAGCGGGAAGCAGAGGATGACGGAACCTCCCGCGGGCGTGACTTCCGCGGCGGAAACCGGAGCTGGTTGCGCCGGAGCCGGATTCGCCGAAGCGGCGGGCGCTGCGAGGAAGCACAGTGGCAGGGCCATGGCGGTCGCGGCGGCGGTCTTGATCATTGTGCTGGACATTGTGCAATCCCTTGATTCGATCGAGTAATTCACAAAGGCCCCGCATCGGCCGCTCGTAGGTATTCGGCCGGTAGGGCGCTGGATCCCTCTCTGTGCCCGGACGCCGACCATCCGTCCGTCACCGGGAGTGTCGACTCGACAGTCACGCGACCAGATCAGCGCCCCGACAGGCAACGGGCCGGCGCCGAATCATCAGGCATCCGCCTTTCGCGGCACCCACCAAACGAGCCGAACTCCGCGGATGTCGACCGCAGCGCGAACGCTCCTTCGATCACTGCTGGAAAGGCGTCCAGATCAGCTTACTCCTGGCAATCAAGCCCCTCCGCCAAAATTGGGGTAGCCGTACCGAACCGGAGGGCGGATCAGCGCCGCCGGTCGACCTTCGGCATCGTCTCGGTGACCAGCGTCAGCAGCAGATCGGCGAGCAGCTCGTGCACCTGTTCCCTGGTGAGATTGCCGCGGGTGATCCACTCCCGGCCCGCCACCTTGACCAGCCCGCCGTAGGCCCGCACCATCGCCCGCAATTCGGCGCTGTGGGTGGAATCGGCAAGACCGACCATCACCAGCGTGCGCTCGGCGGCGGCGTCGTCGGCCTCGTCGAGGATCTGCTGCACCTCGGGGTCGTCGCCGACACCCTCGTGGCTGGTGACCTTCACCCAGGTGCTGCCGTGCTCGCCGATGGTGTCCAGCAGCCAGTGCACGCTGGCGTCGACACGCTCACGATCGGTCCCCGCGGGCACCACCATGGCGTCGAGCTTGGGCAGCGTGACCATCCGGCGCACCACCGCGAGATACAGATCCCGCTTGTTGCCGAAGTAGTGGTTGATCAGCCCGCGGGCCACCCCGGCACGCTGTGCGAGTTCCGCGGTGGACACCGCCGCGTACGGACGTTCGCCGAACATGTCGATCGCGCACGCGAGGATCTGCGCGCGCCGCTCGTCGGGTTCGAGCCTGCGGCGGCGCGGCGATTCCTCGGCGGCGCTTTTCGGCCCCGCCGAATCCGCGCCGCCGCTTCGGGTTTCAGAGAGACCGCGCAATGAGATCCTTCATCACTTCGTTGCTGCCCGCCAGGATGCGCAGGACGCGGGCGCCGGTGTAGAGCTGGGAAATCGGATACTCCGTCATGTAGCCGTAGCCGCCGAACAGTTGCAGGCAGCGATCGACCACGATACCGAGTTGGTCGGTGATCCAGTATTTCGACATGGCCGCGGTCGGGATGTCGAGGTCGCCGCGCAGATGCTTGACGATCGCGTCGTCGAGGAAGGTGCGGCACACCCTGGCCAGCGTCGCGCACTCGGCCAGTTCGAACTTGGTGTTCTGCATCGCGAACAGCGGCTTGCCGAACGCCTCGCGGCCCTTGGTGTAGTCGACGGTCAACTCGACCGCCTTCTCAATCATGGCGGTGGCGAGGATCGCGGTGACGAGCCGCTCCTGCGCAAGCAGCTGCATCATCTGGTAGAAGCCCTGGCCCTCGGCCTCGCCGAGCAGGTTGGTGGCGGGCACCCGGAGTCCGTCGAAGAACAGCTCGGCGGTGTCCTGAGCCTTGCCGCCGATCTTGTTCAGGATGCGGCCGCGGGTGAAGCCAGGGGTGTCGTCGCCGACCTCGGCGAAGATGAGCGAGACGCCCGCCGCGCCCTTCGTCGGGTCCGTCTTCGCGGCGATGATGATGCCGTCGCAGAGCCAGCCGTTGGTGATGAAGATCTTCGAGCCGGTGATGACGTACTCGTCGCCTTCGCGCACCGCGCGGGTCTTGATGTTCTGCAGGTCCGATCCGGTGCTCGGTTCGGTCATGCCGATGGAGAGCACCATCTCGCCGCTGGCCGCCTTGGGCAGCACCCGCCGCTTGAGTTCCTCGGAACCGAACTCCATGAGGTACGGGGCGATGATCGAGCTGTGCACCGCCATGCCGAGCGAGCCGTCGCCAGCGAAGGCCTGCTCCTCGATGATCGCCGCCTCGTGCGCGAAAGTGCCACCGCCGCCGCCGTATTCGGCGGGAATGGCGGTGCACAGCAGGCCGAGTTCGCCCGCCCGGTTGTACAGGTTGCGGTCGGGGTGGCCCTGCGCGACGAACTTCTCCTCGTGCGGGACGACTTCCTTCTCGAAGAACGTCCGTGCGAGGTCGCGTACGGCTTCTACTTCGTCGTCACTCCACGCGGCGCGTGCCATGGTTCGATCCTTTGCTCGCCTCGGACCGGCCTCGGCGCCGGTCCGTCGTCATCAGGTTCCAGCACTATTGGCGGATTGTCAACAACTGTGGTCACCGGAGGGCGCACGGCAGATCACCATTGCTTCGACCGCCGTCGTACTGCCACTATCGGTGGAACGTACCGCCAGTACGTTCGGGTGCCGCGCGCCCGCCAGTGACGGACAGCGACCGAGGCGAGCAGATGACCGAATCGTCCGACAGGATCGGATCGGGCGGAACCCACCGCCCGCGACGCGAGCGCACGGCACGCGGCGCCGACGGTGAACTCGCGGTCTTCGAGTGGGGCGACCCGCGCGGCGTTCCGCTTGTCCTGATGCACGGACTCAGCGACACCCATCTGGTCTGGCGCGAGGTCGCCGTGTTGCTCGCCGACGACTTCCGTGTCGTCGCCTACGACGCCCGCGGGCACGGCGAGTCCGAAACACCCTCCGGCCCGGGCGCTTTCCGGCTCGACAGACTGGCCGACGATCTCTACGCGGTGCTCGACGCCGTCAGCCCGAACCAGCCCGCGCACGTCTGCGGACACGGGTGGGGCGCGATCCAGGGGTGGGAGGCGGTCTGCGATCCGCGCGCCAACACCAGGATCGCCTCGTTCACCGCCATCTCCGGACCCAATCTCGATCACCTCGGCGTCCAGCTGCGCGAGCTGGCCGTCCGGCCGCACCGGATCCAGCGGCTGCTGGCCGACCGCAAATTCTGGCGGCACGGCGCGGGCTCGGCGCGCACCGCGGCCGTCCGCGTCACCTATCCGCCGCGGATGCGCACCTGGCTGATCGAACTCCTCGGCGGCATCCCCGCCGCGTACGCGCCGATCGCGCCGACGTGGCGTTCGGACCTGATCGCGGGCACGCGCATCGCGCACGCCAACCTGGCGCCCCGCCTGCTGCGCCCGCGCCCCCGGCCGACCCCGGTGCCGGTGCAGATGGTGGTCGACACCACCGACGTGCTGGTGCCGCCGTTCCTCTACTACGGCAGCGCCCGGTGGGTGGACCGGCTGTGGCGCTGTTCGATCCCCGCCGACCATTGGCTGCCGAGCACCGAACCGCTACTGGTCGCCGAGGCGCTCGGCAATTTCGTCGAAGACCTGACCGCGGCCGACACCAGCCTGCCCCGCGGCTGAGTTCGTCTCAGGCCTCGTGTCCCGGAGACAAATCGAGGACCGCGGCGAGGCGCAGCGCGGGACGCGCCGAATCGGCGGCGCGCCCCGCGGTCGGTTCCAGGACGACGCCGACGTGATCGCCGAAGTCGTACCTGGCCACGATGCGGCCCGTGAACCAGTGCGTCGCCGCGCTCAGGATCGGCAGCCCGTGCGGCCCCTCGGTCCACGCGCAGCGGGCGAATTTGTCCGTGCTGTCGCCTGTTTCGGCGCCGAACAACCGCGCGAGTTCCCGGTCCTGCTCGGTCAGCAGGTGCACGGCGAGGTGGTCGGCGTCCGCGGCGACACGGAAGGTGTGGTTGTTCTCGGACAACCCGACCACGAAGCGCGGCGGGTCGATGCTCAGCTGCGTGCCGAAGCCGACGAGACATCCCGCGCGGGTTCCGCACGCGACCGTGGTGACCACCCAGATCGGATAGTCCGCCGCGGCGAGTACCGCGTCGAAAGCGTCGCGCACCTCCGAGTCGTTCGGCACAGCTGACCTCTCCTTCGCTCACGCATCGGCCGCGGGCGCCGCCGAGGGGGTGCTCCGGCCTCGACGACACCGTAGCGCGCCCGGTCACCACCGATCGGGATCGCGCGGCTCGTCGCCGCCCTTGGCGACCTCGTCGCCGAACAGGGTCATCTCGCGCTCGTCGTCGCCGCGCGCCGACGACGGGTCGGCGATGGGCTCGCGAACCGGACGCGCTTCGTCGTGCTTCGTCGGCACGGCCACCGTCTCTTCGTCCTCGACCACGTACTTGCGCACGCGCGCGGGGCCCGCTGTCTCATTGTCGCCGCCGATGTTCAGCCGCTCCTCGGAACGGATCGGCTCGACGTCCTCGGTCCGCCCCATGCCGGTCCGCCTGTCGCGATCGATCGCCCGGTCCGCGGCCGTCGGCTGGTTGCCCATCTGGTTCTCGCCGTAGGGCCTGCCGTAGGTCTTCCACGCCGAGAGGGCCGGGTCGATGTGGTAGTGGTCGAACAGTTCTCGCTCGCTGCGCTGGCTGATGTTGCCGTCCTCTTCCAGGTACGGCGCGGACTTGACCTCGTCCTTGCCGACTCGCACCTGCAGCGCCGAGCGATCGCGCCGGTGTTCGGCGCCCGCCAGCGGAACCAGCGAGTCGTGTCCGAACAAGCCCGTGGAGACGGCGATCCAGGTCGGGAAGCCGCTCGCGTTGTCCACGTAGATCTTCTTGACCCTGCCGACCTTGTCCCCGTCGCGGTCGTAGACGGTGCTGCCGAGTACCGAATCCAGCAAGTTGGTCATGGTCTCCTCCTCGATCCTTCCTCCGGACGATCGCGGCGACCAGCCGAGCGAACGATTAGCAGGACACCGCGGACCTGCATGATCATCAGTTACACAGCGGCAACTACCCGCTCCCTTCCTGCACAAACAGCGGCCGGTCGAGCCTCGGAATCCGAGTCCCGAGCAGCCGGACCGCGACCCGCCATCGGCGTTTGCGACAATGGTGGCTTCGATTGCCCAGCTCACGAAGGACCCCCGCAGACCCGATGGCCGACAGCAGTATCGATCCCGACGAGCTCGCCACCTGTCTTCGGGTACTCGACCAGGCCGGACAGCTGGACAAGGAACACCCCGACTCGATCGCGGTGCAGCGCGCCGTCGGGCACATGTTCAAGAAGCTCAAGCAGCGCCGCCGCGTCGAGGCGCGCGACAAGGTCTCGACCGCGGATCGCGCGGTGGTCGCCGCCACCGCCACCGGCTCGCCGAATCGTATCGACGACGAGACCGCGGGCATCCCCTTGACCTCCACGGCCAGGGGCGCGAGCGCGGGCACCTTGATGCGCGCGCGGCCCTGCTACATCTGCAAACAGCGCTACACCCGCGTCGACGCCTTCTACCACCAGCTGTGCCCTGAGTGCGCCGAGAGCAGCCACGCCAAGCGCGACGCGCGCACCGATCTGTCCGGCCGCCGCGCGCTGCTCACCGGCGGCCGCGCCAAGATCGGCATGTACATCGCGCTGCGGCTGCTGCGCGACGGCGCGCACACCACCATCACCACCCGTTTCCCCAACGACGCCATCCGCCGCTTCGCCGCTATGGACGACAGCGCCGACTGGCTGCACCGGCTGCGCATCGTCGGCATCGACCTGCGCGATCCGGCGCAGGTGGTGGCGCTCGCCGACGACGTCGCCGCGCAGGGTCCGCTGGACATCCTGATCAACAACGCGGCCCAGACCGTGCGCCGCTCCCCCGGCGCCTACAGCGCGCTGGTGGAGGCCGAGTCCGGTCCGCTGCCCGCGGGCGCGCTGCCCGACGTAGTGAGCTTCGGCAAGACCATGCAGGCGCACCCGACCGCGCTCACCGCCTCGCTGGCGCCCACGCTCACCGCCGCGGACGTCGCGGAGCTCGCCTTGGTCGCGGGATCCGCCACCCCGGAACGGATTTCGCGCGGCGTGGCGATCGACGCGGGCGGGCTGGTGCCCGATCTGGCGCACACCAACAGCTGGGTGCAGACCGTCGGCGAGGTCGATCCCACCGAGCTGCTCGAAGTGCAGCTGTGCAATTCGGTGGCGCCGTTCATCCTGGTGTCGCGCCTGCGCCCGGCGATGGCGGCCGCGTCGGCGCGCCGCAAGTACATCGTGAACGTCTCCGCCATGGAGGGTCAGTTCAGCCGCGGGTACAAGGGCCCGGGACATCCGCACACCAATATGGCCAAGGCGGCGCTGAACATGCTGACCCGCACCAGCGCCAAGGAGATGTTCGAGTCGGACTCGATCCTGATGACGGCCGTGGACACCGGCTGGATCACCGACGAGCGCCCGCACTACACCAAGATCCGCCTGGCCGAGGAAGGCTTCCACGCGCCGCTCGACCTGGTGGACGGCGCCGCCCGCGTCTACGACCCGATCGTGCGGGGCGAGGACGGCGTCGACCTCTACGGCTGCTTCCTCAAGGACTATCAGCCCTCGCCGTGGTGAGCCTCCTTCACCGTGCCGGGTCGATCGCGCAGAATCGCGGGTGACACCGGCTACCACGATCGGAGGGCGCATGGCGGATCAGGGTGGAGCGCGGCGCACCGGACTCGGGGCTCTGCTGCGCGACAAGGCGCCGTTCCTGCGCTGGTCGACGATCCGTTTCGCGCTCGGCGGACGATCCGTGCTGCGCACCGGGCAGGTCGGCGACGGCCGCGAGGAGGCCGTCCGGCAGCACGTGCTGCACACCGCGACGGCGGGCGACCCGGACAGTGTGCTCGCCGCTTTCGACGATTTCGCGCGCAACCGCAGCATCCTGATGAACGTCGGCGACGAGAAGGGCTTGCTGTTGGACGCCGCGGTGGTGCGGGCGAAGCCGCTGCTCGCGCTGGAGCTCGGCGCCTACTGCGGATACAGCGCGGTGCGGACGGGACGGCTGCTGCCGCCGAAAGGGCGGCTCGTCTCGGTGGAGGCCAGTGCCGCCAACGCGGCGATCGCGACCGAGGTGATCGCGCACGCCGGACTCGGCGATCGGGTCGAGGTGGTGGTCGGCAAGATCGGCGACGGCGGCACGACCATGCGCACGCTCGCCGTCGATCACGGATTCGCTTCGGGCGCGCTCGATTTCGTCTTCCTCGACCACCTGAAGACCGCGTATCTGCCCGACCTGCTCGCGCTGCTCGAGGTGCACTGGCTGCATCCGGGCAGCCTCGTCGTCGCCGACAACGTGAAGATCCCCGGCGCGCCGGACTACCTGCGCTACATGCGCGAGAACCAGGGTCTGTCCTGGCGCACCGTGGAGCACCGCACGCACGTCGAATACCAATCGCTGCTGCACGATCTCGTCCTCGAGTCGGAATACCTCGGCTGATCGGTTTCCGCTCGGTCCTACGGTATTCGGTGCCACCGAGTTCGATTCGCGTGCGTGCGTTTCCGGACGGTTCAGCCGCGATCGCGCAGGTGCCGGGTGACGAATTCCGCCAGCGCGCCGACGTGTTCGTCGAGGTAGAAGTGGCCGCCGGGGAAGGTCGCGCGCTCGAACCCGCCCGAAGTGAACGCCCGCCATTCGTCGGCCTGCTCCGGCGTGGTGGTCGGGTCCTCGGTGCCGACCAGCGCGGCGAGATCGCAGGCCAGCGGCGCGCTCTTCCGGTGCGCGTAGGTCTCCACGGCTCGATAGTCGCTGCGCACCGCGGGCAGCACCAGGTCGGCGAGGCCGGGTTCGGTGCGCAGCAGCGCGATCGGCGCTGGGTCGGCCGCGAGGCGCTCCAGGTCCGCGATGAGCGCCTCGTCGGACTCCAGATGCAAGCGGGCGGGTTCGGCGAAAGACGGTGTGGGACGGCCCGAGACGAACAGCGCGGTCAGTTCCTGTCCACCGTCCTCTAGCCTGCGGGCGGTCTCGTAGGCGAGGGTGGCGCCCATGCTGTGCCCGAACAGCGCGAGACCGGACCGAGGACCGCGTGCCAGCAACTCCCCGGCGATCAGGTCGGCCAGCGCGTGCAGATCCGGGACCGCCTGCTCGGCAAGTCGATCTTGTCGACCCGGATATTGCACGGCCAGTACCGCCACGCCGGAACCGATTTCGCGGGCCAGCTCACGGTAGGCGGTTGCCGAACCGCCGCCCGGCGGGAAACACACCAGGTAATGACGCGGCGCCGGTTCGGTGCGCAGCACGCGCAGCCAGTCGGTGGCGGTGATCGTCTCGTCCACGTCGGTCTCCTTCTCCTCCGGTGCGGCTAGTCTCGATCTGGTGAACGCGCACGCACGGCTGGTCCACGACTACGAAGCCGGAATCGGAGTCCCCGCTTCCGAAATTACGCACTCCCCCGATCCTGGCAGCAATCTCGCTGCGACACTGCCGGTATGGTCACTGGCCGCGGGATCGGTGGCCGCCGTGGCTGCCGCGGCCAACCGGTTGCGCGACGCGCACGGGCTGGCTCCGGTGCCGCACCGGATCGATCCGGAACGGATCACCGCCGCGTTCTCGAGCGACAGCCTGCTGCGGGCGAACGGCCGCCCGGTATCGATGTTCGCCGATCTGTCCGGATTCTTCCCCACCTTCGACGGGTGGGTGCGCACCCACGCCAACTACCCCCACCACCGAACCCGCCTGCTCGCCGCGCTCGGCCTACCGGAGGACGCGCCCCTCGATCTCGCGGTCGCCCACATCGCCATGAGCCGCGCCTCCGACATCGAGGACAACGCCGCGGCGGCGGGAGCGATCGCGGTGCAGGTGCGCACCGAGGACGAGTGGGCCGCGAGTCCGCAGGCGCATGCCGCCGCGTCCGGCCCGGTGGTCGCCATGGAACCGCGCCAGGATCGAGCGGGCGCGCAGTTCCGTTCCGACGCAACGCCGTTCCAGCCCTTGCGCGGCGTGCGCGTGCTCGACATGACGCGGGTGATCGCCGGGCCGGTCGCCACGAGGACGCTGGCGCTGCTGGGGGCCGAGGTGCTGCGGGTGGATCCGCCGTGGTTGCCCGAGATCCCGTGGCAGTACGCCGACACCTGCCAGGGCAAGCACTCCGCGGTCGTCGACTTGCGCGCCCAGTCGGCGGTGTTTCACGATCTGCTCGCCTCGGCCGACGTGCTCGTCAGCGGGTATCGTCCCGGCGCGCTCGAGCACGCGGGGCTCATCACGGCCGTGCGCCCCGGCCTGGTGCACGGCCGGGTCAGCGCGTGGGGCGAGTCCGGTCCGTGGGGCGCGCGCCGCGGCTTCGACAGCATCGTGCAGGCCGCCACCGGCATCTCCATCCTGGAGGGCGCGCCCTCGGTGCCCGGCGCACTGCCCGCGCAGGCACTCGACCACGCCTCCGGTTATCTGCTGGCCGCGGGCGTGATCGACGCGCTGGCCGCCCGCACCTACGACGGCATCGGCCGCGACGTACGAGTCTCCTTGGCGCGCACGGCCTCCTGGCTGCTCACCCACCCGGCCCGCACCCTCCAGCACAGCCCCGCAACGGCCCCCAACCCCGAACTGACCGTGCGCCACGGCGCCCTCGTGACGGCCGCGCCAGCCCTGGCGGAGTACCCGGATTACGCCTGGCCCGCCCCGCAATTCGGCGCGGGCTCGCCCGCTTGGCCGGTCCGTACCCGGTAGGGCGCTGCGTCCTTCGCGCGGTGGTGGGCGCTACCGCGTGGAGGGTGAGCAGCGACGGGTGTCGGCCGAATGGTGTGAGCGCCCGGATGGCAACGGCCCGCGCTCCGCTGGCAGCGCCAGACGCGGTGAGCCACCCCCAGGTTGGGCCGCGCAAGTGCGGTGCGCGCCGCCGCAGAACTACTTCGGGTCCACGGCTCCGAGATCCGGCGTTGTGACCGCCGGCGGACTCTAAGCCGCGTCGGCGGGCACTCCACGTCTCGGACGAACCTGAGCATGCGGGCGAGACCCGTCGAGCGGCGATGTGCAGGTCGCACCTGGAGTGGACTTCGGCCTGCAATGCCGTGGCGGCGTTGCGGGCCGAAGATCCGTGGGTGCGCACCGGCTTGCGCGGCGTCCTGTCAGTCGTCGCGGGCGAAGTCCGCGAGCAGGGTCGGGACCGCAGCGTCGAAGCCCGCGATGTCGAGCATTCCGGCGTCCGACGGGTCCGCGATGCTGAAGTTGGTGGCGGTCATGCCGACCACGACCAGCTTCGCGTGCGGGTTGACCTCGCGGCGGTAGCGCTGCAAGGCCTGGTGCGGGTGGATGCGGCCCGCCCAGGTCTCGGAGTCGGTGAAGATCGAGAACACGTCCACCTCGAGTCCCTGCTCCAGCGCGTAGGTCATCGGCAGGGAGCAGTCGGTGCCGCCGAACGGCAGCGCGGACACGGCGCGCACCGCGTCGTCCAGCCGCTGGCGCGGGCTGATCGCGAGCGGTGTCAGTTCCGCCTGGCCGGCCCACGCACCGCTCGCGGACGTGAAACCGACGATGGAGTGCGCGTTTTCGGTACTGGCGGTCACCAATGCCAGGGCGGCACTGGCCTCCCGTGCCGTCAGCGGTGTTCCGCCGATCTGCACGGCCATGGACCCGGACACGTCGAGGGCGAGCAGGTGCCGCTTGCCGGTCGGTCGCACCGCCTCGAACGCCGCGTAGAACGCGGCGTCCAGCGCGTCCACGATCGGCGCTGACGGCTCCCACCGGCCATCGCCGCGCACGGATCGGCCCGCGGCGTAGGTGCGCAGCGCGACGAGGACGTTCACCGGGTGCACCCGCGCCTTGCGCAGGCGCGCCGGATCGGCGAGCTGACGCGCGACCGCGGCGGCCCGCTCCCCCAGCGGGGCGAGCAACCCCAGCCGGGTCAGTCGCGGCAGCTGGCGCATCAGCGCCGTCTGCGGAATCCCGTTGTCCAGCAGCGCCTCCCACACGGCGGGCCGGTCGAGCGCGGCGTCGGGCAGCATCTCCCAGGACAACCGGTACGCACGCACCAGATCGGGGATCTCGCCGACAGGCGCCGCCTGCGCCCGGTGGTAGCCCTCGACGAGCCGCAGCCCGTCCAGGGACGCTTCGCGACCACAGATCCAGTCGAACAGGCGCTTGCGGTCCGCCTCTGCGGTGTCCGGGTGCGCGAGCCGCAGCAGGTCGCGGTGCGTCCACCCTTCCCGCTGGCGGTACTTCACCACCTGGAAGGCGAGATCGTCGACGGTCTTCTCGACGTACCAGTGCGCGACGGCGCGGCGCAGCCCACGGCCCCAGCCGCGGAACTGCTCGACGTAGCGCGCGAACAGGAACAGGTGGGTTCCGGTGCGCGCCACCAACGGCAGCGCGTCGAGCGCGGTCCGGCGGCCGTCGACATCGCCGAGCGAGGCCGCGGCGGCGAGCGCGAACAGCGCGGGGTTCTGCCTGGGCGCGCGGCCCGCCGTGGAGATCGCGACGACCTCGGCGACCAGCTCGGCGGTACGGTCGCGCGCGAAATCCAGGACGACCTCGGCGTTCTCCTTGGTCAGCTCCGCGGCGCGCGCGTAGTAGGTGCCGCCGTCGGTGCCCAGCGTCAGGAACCGGCGCAGCCGTACCTCGGGGGTGACCTCGAAGCCGAAGCCGCCCGCGTTGTTGCGCACCTGTCGTGCGTCCGCCCGCTCCGTCTGCGGCGTGGAGCGGGTGTTGATCCCGGCCAGCGCGTCCATGTTTCCTCGTTTCCGGCCTCGCGAGAGGCGTGTCGGGAACGGGGCACGGACGAGTCGTGCGCCAACAGGCTTCCGCCGCCCCCGTTCGACGAGACGCGAAGAACGGTCGTGGTGTGCCGACCGGACCACGCCCCATGCGGAGCGCGTCAGGAGTTGAACCCGATAAACCAGATAACCGATCGACTCCGGCCCGTTCTTCGCGTCCTGGCAATCCGGCGGGGCGGTCGTGGTGTGCCGACCGATAGTAGTGCTCTACCTGATTGAGCTACGGCAACATGCGCTGCCGGCGGGATTCGAACCCGCAACCGCTCCAGTGGAAGTGGTAACCGACCGACTCCGGCCCGCCCCTTCGGATTGCCAACGCACCGAACTGTAGGACCCCGGCCCGACCGCACGCCACCGAATTAAATCTCCGCACACACCGCCCAGCGACGCACGCGGTCGATCCGCGAAAAATCCTTTGCACTCGGCCGGGTATCGGCGATGAAATGTGAGTTCACACGTCGTCTGCACTCACATGACAGCCATCGACATCGGCACGCCGGAAGGAACTCGCACCGTGGACATCGTCGACGAGAGCGTGCACGACGGGGCCCCCGCGCTCGCCGGACGGACCGAGTGGGTCGGGCTCCTCGTGCTCGCGCTCGCCTGCCTCGTCTACGCGATGGACCTCACGGTGCTGCACCTCGCGGTCCCGATGATCAGCGCAGACCTGCATCCGACCAGCTCGCAGCTGCTCTGGATCATCGACGTCTACGGCTTCATGGTGGCCGGTCTGCTGATCACCATGGGGACCCTCGGCGACCGGATCGGCCGCCGCCGCATGCTGATGATCGGCGCGGCGTCGTTCGCGGTGGCCTCGGTGGTGGCGGCGTTCGCGCCCACCGCCGAGGCGCTGATCGTCTGCCGCGCGCTGCTCGGCATCGCGGGCGCCACGCTCGCGCCGTCCACGCTGTCGTTGATCTTCAACATGTTCCGCGATCCCCGGCAGCGTTCGGTGGCGGTGGGCGTGTGGGTCGGCGCGTTCTCGGCGGGCGGCGCGGTCGGGCCGATCTTCGGCGGCGTGCTGCTGGAGAACTTCTGGTGGGGATCGGTGTTCCTGCTCGCGGTGCCCGTCATGGTGCTGCTGCTGGTGCTCGGCCCCAAGGTGCTTCCGGAGTTCCGCGATCCCGAGGCCGGGCGGCTCGATCCGATCAGCGCCGCGCTGTGCGTGGGCACCATGATCGCGGTGGTGTTCGGCATGAAGAAGATCGCCCAGGACGGTGTCGGCGCGGCAGCGCTCGCGGGCCTGATCGGTGGCGCGGCGCTCGGCGTGCTGTTCGTGCGGCGTCAGCTCACCAGCGCCGACCCGATGCTGGACCTGCGGCTGTTCCGGTTGAGCCGGTTCCGCGTCGCGTTGCTGATCAACGTCGTCGGCATCTTCGTCGC
The DNA here is from genome assembly GCF_001612615.1 of Nocardia amikacinitolerans NBRC 108937. GTDB lineage: Bacteria > Actinomycetota > Actinomycetes > Mycobacteriales > Mycobacteriaceae > Nocardia > Nocardia amikacinitolerans. Next base: position 441,754 of record NZ_BDAU01000001.1, read on the forward strand.
GTTCGGCTACTTCCTGTTCGTCGCGCAGTACTTCCAACTGGTGCTCGCGATGTCACCGATGGCGACCGGTCTGGTGATGGTGCCCTCCGGTCTCGGGTTCATCGTCGGATCGCAGCTGGCGCCGCGGCTGGTTCAGCTGGTGCGGCCCGCCTACCTGATCGGCGGCGGGCTGGCCATGGCCGGTGTCGGGCTGCTGATGATGACGCAGCTGACCGCGTCCGACGGCTACGGTCTGGCACTGGCGGCTTCGGTGATCTCCGCGCTGGGATTGGCGCCGGTCTTCGGCATCACCACCGAACTCATCGTCGGCGCCGCACCGCCCGAGCAGGCGGGCGCCGCCTCGGGCGTCTCCGAAACCGGCGCGGAATTCGGCGGCGCGCTGGGCATCTCGATCTTGGGCAGCATCAGCATCGCGATCTACCGCGGCGACCTGTCGTCCTCGCTGCCCGCCGGGCTCTCCGAGGCCGACGCCGGGTCCGTCCGCGACACCTTGGGTGCGGCGGTGCAGGTGTCGACCCAGGTGCCGATGGATCTCGGCGAATCCGTGCTCGCGGCGGCGCGCGAAGCATTCCTGCACGGTGTGCACATCACCGCGGGCATCGCCGGCGTCGCCGCACTGGCCGTCGCGGTGGTGTCGGTGCGGAGGCTGCGCGATATCCCCGCGGGCCCGCTGACCCACGAGGACTGACTCGACTGCCGACACTCGAGATCCGAGCGGGCATATCGTCCGAGCAGGCAGATCGATGGAACAACCGCCGCGACCAACCAGTGGCGTCGACGCATGAATCTCGCAGACATCGCATCCCTGCGCGGCGTGCACAACAGCATCCCGAGAAGCCACGGCGGTCATTGCGGGGCAACTTGGCGCACACCCGAGCGCGAGCGATCGACGCGAGCGAAACAGCGGCTCCGAGCCGAAACCTCTATCGAGCCGCGGTCTCGGGCCCGTCCGCCAGCGCCGCGAACGCGGTCGACAGGGTGGCGCCGCTCGGCAACGCGCCGTCGTTGATCAACCAGAGCATCGAAAGCCCCTGGGTGAGCGCGAAGTAGAGTTCGCCGATCGCTTCGGCCTGCGGCTGGGTCAAGTGCGGGTGGGCTTCGCGCAGAGTGGCGGCGAGGTCGGCGGTCGCCTCGACAACGCTCTCGGCCATGAACCGCTGCGATTCCGGCGAGCGCGCCATGCGCAGCAGATTCTCCAAGCTGGCCAGCATGCCTTCGCGGTTGGCCGCGAAGACCGCGGACAGTCCGTCGATCATCGAGGCGAAGGCTTCGGACATCGGACGTCCCTCGGTCGCCTCGATCAGCTCACCCATCCTGTCGCCGATGCCGGTGCCGAGCGCCTCGGCAAGCGCCTCGGTGATCAACCGGTCCTTGGAACCGAAGTGGTAGCCGATCGCGGCCAGGCTGACCCCGGCCGCGTTCGCGATGTCGCGGGCGGTGGTCTTGGCGACGCCGCGCTCCATGATCGCCTTGCGAGCTCCGGCCAAGAGATCTTCACGGTTTCCCATGCGGGCCAGAATACGGCATGTCTCAGACGTACGTCCTAGACGTCCGTTCAACCACCGCCGGTTGCCCGAGCGTCGCCGTGCCCCCTTCGGCCGCACCCGGGACACTGGCCGGAGCGCGCCCGGCGGAGTCGATTACTGTCGAATCGTGCGGCAGAAGATGATCGTGGACGTCGATACCGGAATCGACGATTCGCTGGCCCTGCTGTACCTGCTCGCCTCCCCCGAGGCGCGAATCCTCGGTATCGCGGCGACCGCGGGCAATGTGCCCGCCGCCCAGGTCGCGGCCAACAATCTCGCGTGGCTGGATGTGTGCCGGGCGCCGGAGATCGAGGTCGCCCTCGGCGCGGCCGAGCCGCTGGCCATCCCCTTGCGCACCACCGAGGACACGCACGGCCCGCAGGGCATCGGCTACGCCGAACTGCCCGAGACCCGGCGCACGTGTTCCGACCGCACGGCCGCGCAGATGTGGGTGGCGCTGGCCCGCGAACATCCCGGCGAGATCATCGGCCTGTGCACCGGTCCGCTCACCAATCTCGCGCTGGCGCTGCGGATCGAACCCGAGCTGCCGCGACTGCTGCGCCGAGTGGTGATCATGGGCGGCGCGTTCAACCATCCGGGCAACACCACGCCGACCAACGAGTGGAACGTGCACGTCGATCCCGAGGCGGCCAAGGAGGTGTTCGACGCCTTCTCCGCCGCACCGCCGGACCGCCGACCGGTGGTGTGCGCCCTCGACATCACCGAGACCATCGAGATGCATCCGAAGCACCTGGCCCTGCTCGCCGAGCGCGCGCTCAGCCACCCTCCGGAGACGGTGTCGGAGGACGACGTGCCGGGCACCCGATCGGTGGCCTCGAATCCCGTTGTGCGCCACGTGTCCGACGCCGTGCGGTTCTATTTCGAGTTCCACCGCGCCTACGACCAGGGCTATCTCGCGCACATGCACGACCCCTTCGCCGCGGCGGTGGCACTCGACCCGTCCCTGGCGCGCACCAGGCCCGCGACCGTCGACGTCGAGCTGACCGGCACCTTGACGCGGGCGACGACGGTGGCCGATTGGGCGGGCATGTGGGGGCGGGAACCCAACGCGGACATCGTCGTCGACACCGATCCCGAGCTGTTCTTCGATCGGCTCATCGCCCGGGTCGGCGATTTCGCGAAGAATCTCTATCCCTTGCCCACGAAGGATCTTCGGTGATCGACGACGACAATTCCTACCTCGCCGACTTCCGCGCGCGCCTCGGCCTGCCCGGAATCATCGACGTGCACACCCATTTCATGCCGGAACGGGTGCTGAGCAAGGTGTGGTCGTACTTCGATTCGGTGGGCCCGCTGACCGGCCGCAGCTGGCCGATCGCCTATCGCGAGGACGAGCAGGTGCGACTGAAGACGCTGCGCGACTTCGGTGTTCGCGCGTTCACCTCGCTCGTGTACCCGCACAAGCCGGAGATGGCCGCGTGGTTGAACGACTGGACCGCCGAGTTCGCAGCCCGCACCCCCGAATGCCTGCACACCGCCACCTTCTACCCCGAGCCGGGTGCGGCGGACTACGTCGCGACCGCGCTCGAACGCGGCGCGCGAGTCTTCAAGGTGCACATCCAGGTCGGCGATTTCCCGCCCGGTGATCCGCTGCTCACCCCGGTCTGGGGACTGCTGGAGGACGCGGGCGTTCCCGCGCTGATCCATTGCGGGTCCGGTCCCGCTCCCGGCCGATTCACCGGCCCCGAGCCGATCGCCGAACTGCTGCGACGCTTCCCGCGCCTGAAGCTGATCGTCGCGCACATGGGCACCCCCGAGTACGCGCAGTTCCTCGATCTGGCGGAGCGGCACGACGGCGTCTACCTCGACACCACGATGGTGTGGACCGATTTCAGCGAGGCGGACGCTCCGTTCCCCGTCGCCGAGTACGGCCGGGTGCGCGAATACGGCGAGCGCATCCTGTTCGGCAGCGATTTCCCGAACATCCCCTACAGCTACGGCCACGCCATCCAAGCCCTGGAGCGCCTGGAACTCGGTGACGATTGGGTGGGGCAGGTCTGCTATCGCAATGCGGTCGATCTCTTCTCGCTGAGCTGATTCGACGTCGCTGCGCAACCTACTGCGTTTCAGCGGGTCTCGCGGCGGGAGAGTCCGCTGGCGCGCAGCACTCGGCGGTCCACGGCCGCGCGGATGGCCTCGTCGGTGCCGATGATGCGCACGTGTTTGCGTGCCCTGGTGATCGCGGTGTAGAGCAACTCCCTGGTGAGCAGCGTGGATTCGGGTTCGGGCAGCACGACGGAGACGGTGTCGTACTGGCTGCCCTGGCTGCGGTGGATGGTCATGGCGAAAACCGTGACCACCGAGGGGAATTGGGTGGGGTGCACCAGGTACGGCTCGCTGCCGCGCTGGAGGGCCGCGCGCAACGATCCGTCGGGCATGCGGACGATGACGCCGGTGTCGCCGTTGTAGATGCGCGCCTCGTGGTCGTTGGCGGTGACCAGCAGCGGCTGTCCCGGATACCAAGCGGCGTAGTGCGTGTCGGGCCCCGCGCCGGAGGCCGCCGCCCAGTCCGCGGCCATCCGGTCCCAGCGCTCCACGCCGAACGGGCCCTGCCGGTGCGCGCACAGCAGCCGGTGCGATTCCAGCGCGAGCAGCGCACCGGCGGCGTCGCCGTCGACGGCGGCGTCGGTGACCGCCCGCGCAGCCCGCCCCACGTCCCCGCGCACGGGCGCGGTGTCCTCCGGCGCGCACAGCGACAGCTCGGGACCACCCGCGCGCAGCAACTCCAGCGCCGCGTCGGCGTCGCCCGCGCGCACCGCGACGGCCAGATCGGCGATCCGACCGCCGAAACGCCGCCCCCTGGTGAGCCGGACGATGCCGCCGCGCAGCCGCGTCCGCTCCAGCGGCGTGAGCGCCTCCGCGTCGTGGCCCGGCCCGTGCGCGCCTTCGCCGATGATCTCGTCGAGCACCGGATTCGGTTCCCCGGCAACGGGTCCGGCGACCAGATCGGCGAGCACCGCGCCCGCGTCCACCGAGGCGAGCTGGTCGGGGTCGCCCACCAGGACCAGGCGGGTGTCGGGGCGCAGCGCGGCGAGCAGGCTGCTCATCATGGTCAGCGACACCATGGAGGTCTCGTCGACCACGATGACGTCGTAAGGCAGGCGGTTGAACTCGTGGTACTTGAATCGGGTGCGACGCCCGCGCTGCCAACCGAGCAGGCGGTGCAATGTAGCGGCCGTCAGCTCCGGCAAGCCCAAGTCGCCCGCCTGTTCGCGGACCGCTTCCTGTAGGCGCGCGGCCGCTTTGCCGGTCGGCGCGGCGAGCGCGATACGCAGCGCGGCGGCCTTGGGGTTCGCCCTGCGGTGCGCCTCGAGCAGCGCGAGAACGCGGGCGATGGTGTGGGTCTTCCCGGTGCCTGGCCCGCCCGCCACCACGGTGGTCCAGTGCGTGGCGGCCAGCGCGGCGGCTAGGCGCTGCCGGTCGGGCCCCTCGCCGAGCGGGCTGTCGAAGAGCCGGTCCAGTTCCCGCCGCACGACGGGGACGTCGATCTTGGGGTGGGTCGCCGCGCGTTCGGTGAGCACCCGCCGGATCGTCTGCTCCTGCTGGTAGTAACGGTCCAGGTAGAGCAGCGGGCCGGTGTCGTCGCCGCGTTGCGGCGGCACCAGCCGCAGCGGACACAGCGGACCCGCGGGCCCGCCGCAGACCAGCGGGCTGACCTTCAGCGCTGCCGTCACCGCCGCGATGTCCGGCCACGGCAGCGTCGCCGGGTCGACGCCCGCCCCCGCGTCCCAGTCCTCGTCCGCGTCGACGCCGATCTCCCGCATCCGATTCAGCTCCAGGCACACCGAGCCCGAGCGCACCGCCCGCACGGCCAAGGCCGCCGCGAACAGCACCTCCTCGGAGTCCTCGCGCCCCAACCGCCCGAGCCGCAACGCGACGTGCACGTCGGCGGCGGACAATACACCGGCCTCGTTGAAGACCCGTAACAGCCCAGTGCCGCGCTGCGCCAATTGAATCGACGTCACCGGCCCTCCCCCGCGAGCAGATCCGACAGGGCGATGATCAGCGCGACGGGTGGCGTCCAGTCGAAAACGCCTCGCCCGTGCGGTGTCTCGGGTCCGACCATGCCGCGGACGAACAGGTACCGGCAGCCGCCGAGGTGGCGGGAAGGGTCGTAGCCTGGCAGTCGCCAGCGCAGATACCGGTGCAGCGCAACGGAATACAGCAGCGCTTGCAGCGGATAGTGCGAGCGCAGCATCTCGGCGGCCATCCGCTCCCTTGTGTAGTGGTCGACGGTCAGATCGCCGGTGCCGAGGCGGTTGGTCTTGTAGTCGACGACGACGAAACGCGGTGCGCCGCTGGGATCGGCGACGCGCAGCACGGCGTCGATGCTGCCGGTGAGGTAGCCGCGCAGCTGGATGTCTTCCAGGTTCGCCAGCAGGTCGGCGTAGCACGCCAGATCGTCGTCGGGCGGCAGGTGCTCGCGCAGCAGATCCGCGATGCCGCGCAGCGTCGCCGCCCGCGCGGCCGGGGTGTCACCACCGGCCAGCGGCAGCTCGAATTCCAGCTCGGCAAGCTGGTCACGGCGGGAAAGGTCGGCGAGACAACCGAATCCGAGCGGCGTGCGCAGCACGGCGAGCAGCGCAGCGCCGAGCACGGCGGGATCGATGTCCGCCATCAACTCCTCGACAGCGGTGCGGCAGCGGGTGTGCACTTCGGTGTCGAGATCCGCCACGCCGGTGTCGATCCGCTCGAGCACGCCGTGCACCAGGGTGCCGAACTCCGCGCCGTAGGGCAGCGCGTTCATCAGGGAAGGTGCGGCGACAAAGGCCGGTTCGGTGGTGTCGGGGGGCGGCGCGGACGGCTCGTCCTCCGGCCCGCGCTCGTCCTCCGGTTCGGTGTCCGCGGCGATCTCGTGCGCGCCCGCGGTGAGCGCGGAATACGAGGTGCGCCGCCACTGCTGGTCCATGACGCGGTCGAAGCGCGCGGCCGCGAGGTCGCCGCCGGGCTGTTCGGTGCGCACCCTGCGCGGCTCGACGTCCTCGGCCGGTTCCACCGCGGTCACCGAGATCGCCTCCGGCGCGGCGGCCGCCCACGCCGCCAGCATCGGCACCGCCTGCTGGTCGGCGGGCACCGCGGCCCGGCCGCGCACCGTCTCGCCGCCGTCAGGGCGGCCGAGGATCATCCGATGCAGTGGCGCCGCGGCAGTGGTGATCGCAGGCGCCCACCAGGCAACGACCTGGCACATCGCGCGGGTCAGCGCGACGTAGAGCAACCGCAGTTCCTCACCCGCCTCCTCGGCCTCGCTGCGCAGCTTGCGCTCGGCGTAGCCCACGGCCTCCTGGCCACCCACGTCGAGTACGCGCGCGCCGTCGTCGTCGTGGAACAGCAGGGTGGCGGGGTACGGGTTCTTGGCACTGTCCCACGCGAAAGGCAGGTAGACGATGGGGAATTCGAGGCCCTTGCTGGCGTGCACCGTGGCGATCTGCACGGCCGCCGCGTCGCGGTCGAGCCTGCGGGAGCGGTCGGCGACGGCGCTCGCGGCGGGGTCGCGCACCTGATCGGCCAGCCAGCGGGTCAGCGCGGTCAGGCCGAGCCCCTCGGCGAGCGCGACCTTATCGAGCAGCTGGGCGATGTGCCTGAGGTCGGTGAGCTGGCGTTCGCCGTTCTCGATCGAGAGCAGCCGCGGCGCGAGACCGGTTTCGGCGGAAAGCTTTTCGTAGACCGCGGCGAATCCGGCGCGGGCGAAAAGCCGGGCCGCCTCGCGCAGCTGCGCGCTCACCCGTCCGACGAGATCGGCGCCGCCGCTGTCGATGTCGGCCGCCGTGCAACCGAGGATCGGTGTACACGCGGCCAAACGGACGCGGTCGGATCGGTGCGGCTGTTCCAGCGCGCGCAGCACCCACAGCCAGTCGGTGGCGCTCGGCGTGCCGAAAACGCTGGTGCCGCCCGCGAGCACCGAGGCGACGCCAACCCGGTCCAGCGCCGCACGGACCACATCGATCTGGGAGCGCGTGCGCACCAGCACGGCGATGTCGCCCGGCCCGACCGGACGGCGGACGACGCCGTCGATGTCGGTGTCCGGCACCGATTCTCGCGCCTGCTCGGCCGAGTCCGCGTTCGCCTTCGACCCGGGAACCGTCAGTCGCACACCGGATTCCAGCAGGCGCACGATGTCGGCGGCGAGGTCGTCGGCGACCTTGGCGCGCTGGCGGCCCACGGACGGGAAGCCGGACTTGTTCAGCGGGCCCGCCCCCGTGCGCGGCAGGCACCGGACCCGCATCGGGGTGACGAACTCGGCGGGCCCGGACAGGCGCGACCACGGTCGCGTCGCGGCGACCGGGTAGACGGTGATCTCGGGGTGGCCAAGCGCGGCGCCGCCCTGCACGCGCTCGAGCGCGGCGAGCAGTCCGGCGTCGCTGCGCCAGTTGGTGGTGAGCTCGCTGCGCCGGTCGGCGTGCGCGACCGCGTCCAGGTAGCTGAGCACTTCCGCGCCGCGGAAGGCGTAGATGGCCTGCTTGGGATCACCGACCAGTACGAGGGTGGTCTCGCCGTGGAAGGAGCGGCGCAGGATGTCCCACTGGAGCGGATCGGTGTCCTGGAACTCGTCGACCAGCGCCACGCGGTAGCGGTCCCGGATGCGGGCGCAGGCGCGCGGGCCGTGGTCGGGATCGGCGAGCACGTCGTGCAGCAGCACCAGCAGGTCGTCGAAATCACGCAGTCCCGCAAGGCGTTTGCGGCGCTCGGTCTCGGCGCGCACCGCCTCGGCGAAGGCCACCCGCTCCCCCGCGGTTCCGTCGCCGCGCGGTACCAGCCGGGCGTGCCGGTCGCGGACCGCGGCCAGCGCGAGGCTGTGCGCCTCCTTCAGCGCGAACGGCGGCGTGGCGCGGGCGTAGCGGTGCAGGTAGAGGTCGTCGGCCACCGTGCAGGTCAGCTCGTCGACCGATTCCACGAGGCGCGAACCCGGGTCGTGTTCGCCCGCGAGCCCCAGCTCGTCGAGCATGCGCTGACAGAAGCTGTGCGTGGTGGCGATGGTGCCCGCGTCGAAATCCGAGAGCGCGGTGAGGAGTCTGGCTCGCCTGCGCCGCACCTCCGTGGCGTCGGCGTCCGCAAGGTGCCGGACCAGGTCGTCGGCGTGCGCCCGCGCCGCCTCCGGGTCGGCCAGCGCGGCCGCGACCGTCACGAACCGGTCGCGGGCGCGTTCGCGCAGCTCCTGGGTCGCGGCCCGGCTGAAGGTCACCAGCAGCAGCTGGCCGATCTCGACACCCGCCTCGGCCACGTAGCGCACCGCGAGCCCGACGATGGCGTGCGTCTTGCCGGTGCCCGCGCTGGCCTCGAGCACCGTGGTGCCGGTCGGCAGCGGGCCGAACGGGTCGAAAGACGCGATCGCGGAGGGCGCGAGGATGTCGTCCTGAACGGTCATGCCGCGCACCGCCTTTCGCCCCGTCCCAGAACTGCCTCGAACTGGGCGCCGAACAGCCGCCCGTAAAAATCGCACCACGCCAGCGCGGAAACAGGCGCAGACACGCCGGGACGGACTCCGAACCTGTACGGAGATGGCATCGAGATCACGGCTGCCCCTGGCTTTCCGCGCCGAGCAGCGGCGCCCACAGGCGACGGGCCAGCGCGCCGAACCGGGTGCTCTCTCCCGGCTCACCCGCCGGGGCGGGAGCTTCCATCAGGTGCTCCAACCGCGGCGCCGAGCCCCACACGTAGCGCAGGTGGCGATCGGTGTGATCACCGAAAGCGCCGGGACCGTTGGGACCGCCGTTGAATTCGCGTTCGGCCGCGGCGAAGGCCTCCTCCGCGGTCGACCCACGGAAGCGGCGTTCGGCGTAGGCCGCGGTCGCGGCGGGGGCGACGGGCAGCGGTTCGGTGAGACCCGCGTCGCGCAGCTTCACGAGCTCGCGCAGGATCGCCACCGCGGCGGGCGCGTCCGGCGCGGTGAGCACGGAACGCCATGCGGGACGGCCGAATTGGCCGCGCCCGGTGGTCACCGCGCGCCAGGAGCGGTCCTCGGTCGCTGCGAGCGCGAGCAGCGCGACCCACGCGGCGATGCGGTGTTTGGGCGCCAGGCGCGAGAAAGTGGTGCGCACCAACGTTTCTCCGCGCACTTCCGGCACCGTGCCGGTGAGCATGCGACCGTTGCCGAGATCGATGGCGACGTCGACGGCTCTCGCCTGGCCCTCGTAGTCCGGCAGCGAGGCGCGCACCAACTTGTCCACGGTGTGCTCGATCTCGTCGAGCACCGCGCCGCCGAGCCCGAACGGCGGCAGGGTGCCGCGCCGCCACTCCGCGGCGCGCAGCCCATTGGGGTCGGCACCGGTGAGCCGCGCGGTCAGCATGCGTTCGCCCAGTTCCCATTTCGCGAGGCCGTCGAGTTCGATGGGCAGCCGGTCGGCGATGTCCTCCTCGTGTTCGGGCACCCGCAGCCCGAGCCGCTGCCACAGAAAGGCGCGCACCGGATGTTCGGCGAACGACATCAGGTCGGCGAGCGCCACGTCCGACGGTTCCGGCGCGGGCAGCGGTTCCGGCAGGAACGACGGCCGGGGCTGGGGCGCTCGGCCCGCGGCCAGCGCACCCGCCAGCGCGACCGTGTCGAAGCTGAACGGGCGTTCGGCGTGAAAGTTGCGGCGGTCGAAGCCTTGCAGCGGGTGGCGGGTGAGCACGGCGTCCATACCGGCCGCGCCGACGTGGGCGCGCAGCACGTCGAGCAGTTCGGCGACCGGGATCGCCGGCGGGCGGTGCGCGCCGCTGACCGGGTCGGCGCCGGTGTGGAACAGCAGCAGCTTCTCCCGCGCCGCGAGCACCGCGTCCAGCAGCAACTGCCGATCCTCGCTGCGCGGATCGCGTTCGCCGAGCAGGGGATCGCGCGCGAGCACGTCGTCACCGTCCACGCCGCCCGCGCGCGGAAAGACGTCGTCGTCGAGCCCGAGCAAGACCACCACGCGGTGCGGCACCGACCGCATCGGGACCATGGTGCAGACGGTGAGCTCGCCGGTGCGGAAGTTGGCGCGGGTGGGCTGGGCGGCCAGCCTGCTCGACAGCAGCACCGCCACGTCGGCGAGTCGCAGCGGCACCGCGCCCGCGTGTTCGGTGGCCGCGGCGATCTCCCTGCGCGCCTCGGTGCGCACCCAGGCTTGACTGTCGGGGACGTCGGTGAGCAGATCCAGCGCCCGGCCGAGCACACCGGCCCACTCGTGCGCAGGACGAGGACCGCGCAGGTCGCGCAGGCAGACCGCGAGACGATCGATGAACTCCGCGAACCGGCCTGCGAGATCGACGTCGTTGCTGTCCACGTCGTCCAGCGGAAGCGCGAGATCCAGCCAGTCGTCGGCGGATTCGTCGGCGGTGACACCGAGCAGGATGCGGTCGACCGCGCCGTTCAGCGTGTTCTGGGCGAAGTCGGCCAGCCCGAACGCCTGCCGCTGGCGCTGCCCGATTCCCCAGCGAGCACCGGATTCGGCGGCCCAGCCGCGCAGTCGCTCGATCGCGTCGTCGTCGAATCCGCAACGGCGCCGGACGGTTTCGGACGCGGCGAGGTCGAGCACCTGGGTGACGGTGACGCGCCCGTCGGCCAGCTCCAGCAACACGCCGATCACCGCGAGCAGCGGATTGGTCACATCGCGGCCGCGGTCGGCCAGGCGCACCCGCAGCGTGTGCGCGGGATGGGCTGCGTCCGTGACGGTTTCGCCGGAGCCCGCGCGCGAGCCGAACGCCGCGCGCACCAGCGGCGCGTACGCCTCGACCTCCGGGCACATGATCAGCACGTCGCGCGGTTCCAGCGTCGGATCGTCCGCGAACAGCCCGAGCAGGCATTCGCGAAGGACCTCCACCTGCCTGGCCGGTCCGTGGCAGGCGTGCACCCGCACGCTGTCGTCGGCCGGAATGTGCTCGGCGGGCGGCCACACATCGTCGCGGATGTGCGCTTGCAACGCGGCCAGCAGGGTGGTCGGCGCCTGCCGTTCACCGCGCCCCCACGCTGCCGAGACCCCTACCGGCGCACGGTCGTTCGTCGCCGGAACCGAGCCCCCCATCGGCGCACGGTCGCCCGGCGCCGGAACCGGGACACCCGTCGGCGCGCAGTCGTTCGGCGCCGGACCACCGACCGGCGCCTTCGCCGCCGGAAGCGATCCTCCCGACCGCGCGGCCACGTACGGCTCCGCTGCCGAGGCGCCCGCCCGCACATCACGCACCCCATCCGACAGCCATGTATCCGACCCGGCCGCGGCGGGCCCGGACAACCGCTGCTGTAACTCGCGCACATCCCGCGCCAGACCGGCGAGCAACGGATGACGCACCGCCCCACCGGACGCGTCGGCGGCACGGGACACCGCGGGCGGCAGTTGCGCGATCGCCGACCACATGACCGGGCTCGGGTGCGCGAGCCACAGGTGCACGTCCCTGCTGTGCCCGAGCGCCGCGAGCACCGCGAGCTGATCGGCGGGCAACCGGGTCACCCCGAACAGCGAAAGTCGTTGCGGCAGTTCGAGAAGGTCGGGTTCGGCGCGCAGTCTCGCGCAGGCCGCGTCCAATCGTTCGGCGGGACTCGGCACGCCGATCTCGGCGCGCAACCGCCGCCACAGCGTCGGCTGCCACCGCAGATCGTCCGGCACCGGACGGCCCGCGCCATCGGTGTCGGCGCCCGCCGCCCACTCGGTGATCAGCGCCGGTCGCTGGGCGCCGTAGCCGTCGAACAGCGCGGCCAGGTGCGCCGCGGTGGCGTAGCGCCTGCCGATCCGGTGGTCGCGACCGGACGGGTCGGCGCCGCCGAGGTGGCGGGCGAGCACCGCGCACCACGGTTCGCCGAGCGCGGCGTCGATCACCCGCAGCAGCGTCCACACCGTGCGCTGCGGCGACCACGGGTCGTCGTCCTGGGCCACACCGGCACTCGCCGCGAGCGCCTCGGCGACCAGCGCCGCGGGGGTCGGGAACAGGATGTTCGCCGCGACACCGTCGCTGCCGCCCGCCGAAACGCCGAGCACCGAGGACAACCGCTGCGTCAGCCAACGCTCCACGCCTTTGGCGGGCACCGCGACGACCTCCGCCGCGAACGGATCCGGCTGCGGCGTCGCCAACAACTCGGCCAGCGCGTCCGCCAGGGCGTCGGCGCGCTCGGCCCGGTGGATGTGCAGCGGCATTGCACGTTTATACGCCAGCGACCGTCGCGCAACCGCGCCGCCCCGCCCGTCGGCGAGTGAATTGAGCCACAGGCGAACGGAATCCTCGGCCGTGTCACGCCGAATCCGTCGGAGCCTTGTGCCAGAGTGCTGCACCGGGGAGGAACGGGAGAGCTGCATCGAAAGGCTGGTTCGCGTTCATGGATGCGATGGTGATTCCCCTATTGCCGAGAGGCGGGTTCACGGTCCGCCGGGTCGGTGACCGATGGGAACTTGTCAACTCGCGCCACTACGGCCGCGCCGTCGTCCTGCACACCTGGCCGCGCGAGCGCCACACCGAGGCGTTCGAGCACTGCTATCGACTCAACGGACGCACCGTCGAGGAACTGCGCGCCGCCTTCACCTGAATCGCGGTGCGACGAAACTCGCTGCGGTACAAGCGCGCAACGGTCGCTGTAACACACCTTCCCGCCGAGCTCAAGACGTGCGTCCTCGGCGCGGATGTGCGATCGTGGTCCCTCGTGCGTTACCCCATGGCCGCCACCCGGACAGTTCCCCGCGTGGCCGCATCCGCCTGTGTCCTGGCCGCCGCGGCGATCCTGATCCCGAGCGCGCCCACCCTGCTGCCCGGTACCGCCGCGCCACGCGCCTCCGCCGCGTGCCTTGCCGGCTTCGATTGCGACATGAGCAGTCGCATCGCCGCGGTCGACGCCTACCTGAAGACGCGCCCCGGCGTCACGGGCTACGTCGTGCGCGACCGGGTGACCGGCGGGGTGTACGCGAACGAGCACGCGGAGAACTCCGTGTGGACGGCCTCCACCATCAAACTCGCGATCGCCGCGGATCTGCTGAACCGCGCCCGCGTCGGCGCCATCGCGCTCTCGCCGGAGGACCGCCAGCAGATGGAGGCGATGCTCGCCACCTCCAACGACGCCGCCGCCGACCTGCTCTGGAACAAGTACGCGGGCTTCGACCGGATGGCGTACAACAACGCCTTCCGCGCCAACGGCATGGTCTCGCTCGTCCCGCAGCCAACCACCACCGCACTCTTTCCCGACTGGTCGTTCCAGAAGTGCACCGCCGCCGACCTGGACCGGCTGATGGATCACGTGCTCACCGCGATGCACCCCGACGACCGCAACTATCTGCTCGACCGGATGCGCTCGGTCGACTACAACCAGCACTGGGGCGTCTGGGGCGCGGGCGCTCGCATGCGGCCGGGTCTCAAGAACGGCTGGTCGGCCGAGCAGGGCGGCTGGGTGGTCAACTCGGTCGGCTTCGCGGGCCCCGACGAGCGGTACACGCTGGCGATCATGAGCTCGCTCGGTGACGCGGGCGGCTACCAGGAGGGCGCCGAGACCGACACCAAGGTCGCGGAGATGCTGCTCGCCGGTCGCTGACCCGCGATCACGCGCGGCGGCGCAGCAGCATGGGGGCGCCGTCGCGCGGGAACGGAATCGTGGTGAATCCCCACGGCATTCGATAGTCGTCGGGGATCTCCCACTCGTAGTCGCGCACCATCGCCGAGATCAGGGTCTTCACCTCGAAGGTGCCGAAGTGCATGCCGATGCACTTGTGCGCGCCCGCGCCGAAGGGCAGGAACGCCAGCCGGTGCGAGTGGTCCTCGCGGCGCGGTTCGGCGAAGCGCAGCGGATCGAACACCTCGGGCCTCGTCCACAGCTCGGGCAGCAGGTGGTTGACCTGATAGGCCAGGTCGACCGCGGTGCCCGCGGGAATGTAGTGGCCGAGGATCTCGGTGTCGCGCACGGCGCGGCGCACCAGACCCGGCACCGGCGGCATCAGCCGCAGCGACTCCTTGACCACGAGGTCCAGATCGCGCAGGCGGTCAAGGTCCGCGATGGTCGTTGCGGCGTCGCCGGTTTCGGCGTCCGCCGCGAGCACCTCGGCGCGCACCCTGCGCTGCCACTCCGGATGTTTGCCGAGGTAGTAGGCGACGGCGGTGGCGGTGGTCGTCGTGGTGTCGTGGGCGGCCATGATCAGGAAGATCATGTGGTTCACCACGTCGGCGTCGGAGAACACCGCGCCGTCCTCGCTGCGGGCGTGGCACAGGCCGGAGAAGAAGTCCGGGTCCCGCGAGCGCCGCTTGGCGGGCAGCATCTCGGTGAAGTACTGCTCGAGCACCCGCCTGCCGTGCAGGCCCGCGCGCCAGCGCCCGCCGGGAATCGGGTGGCGCACGATCGACAGACCGGCGTGCGTGCAGTCGACGAAGGCGTCGATCAGGTCGCGCCGTCGCGCGCCGACGTCGACCGCCATGAAGGTCTCCCCCGCGATCTCGAGCGTGAGCTCTTTGACGGTCGGGTACAGCCGCACGGTGGTCCGGTCCCGGCCGGGCGGCACCCAGCGCGCCACCGCCGCCCGCGCGACCGGTGTCAGCGCGGCCAGATGCGCGGCGAGGCGGTCCCTGGTGAAGGCCTGCTGCATGATCCTGCGGTGGTACATGTGCTCGTCGAATTCGAGCAGCAGCAGCCCACGGCGGAAGAACGGGCCGATGAAGTAGTCCCAGCCCTGGCCGAAATCGCGGCGGCGGCTGCCGAGCACCTCGTCGATCGCCTCGGGTCCGGACACCAGCACCCGGTCGATGCCGAGCGAGCTGTTCAGCGCCACCGGGCCGTAGCGGCGGTGGCGGTCCACCATCTCGGCGGGCCCCCAGCGCATGTAGTGCAGCGCGCGGCCGAGGTAGGGCAGCCCGATATCGCCGTGCACCGGAACGGTCGCGCTGCCGCGCGGCGGAGCGGCAAGCACCCGGTGGCGTTCGGGCAGCCTGCGCAGCACGCGATCGATGACGCTCGCCTGGGGAATGTCGATGAGATCCGCGTTCTCCGATGCGGCGCGCACGCTGCGCTTTCGGACGGCGACCCGGTCTTCGGCGACCATCGCACACCTCCTGAACGACAGCATTCATCGTATTCTCTTCTTCCCAATCGTTCAGGCGGATCGGGCGCCGCCACCTTCACTTCTACGGCCCGCCGACGGTGAGGCGTCGCGGCGCCGCACGCCCGGATCGGGGATCTCGTCGTGACGGTCCAGGGCGGGCCGACTACGGTTGGACGTTGTCGGTAACCGTTCGCGGGGGAACGAGGCGCCCCCCGACTGTCGAGGAGCAGGACGATGAGCACTCAGTCTGTCGAGAACCGTCGTCACAAGGTGGTGGTGATCGGCTCGGGCTTCGGCGGCCTGTTCGGCACCAAGCACCTCAAGCGCGCCGACGTGGACATCACCCTGATCTCCAAGACCTCGACGCACCTGTTCCAGCCGCTGCTCTACCAGGTCGCCACCGGCATCCTCTCGGTCGGCGAGATCGCGCCCGCGACCCGGCTGGTACTGAGAAAGCAGCGCAACGCGCAGGTACTGCTAGGTGACGTCACCGACATCGACCTGGCGAACAAGACGGTCACCTCGCGGCTGCTGAACCAGGACACGGTCACGCCGTTCGACAGCCTGATCGTCGCCACCGGCGCGCAGCAGTCGTACTTCGGCAACGACCAGTTCGCCACCTACGCCCCCGGCATGAAGACCATCGACGACGCGCTGGAGCTGCGCGGCCGCATCCTCGGCGCGTTCGAGGGCGCGGAACTGGCGACCACCCAGGAACTTCGCGACCGGCTGCTCACCTTCGTCGTGATCGGCGCAGGACCGACGGGCGTCGAATTGGCCGGGCAGATCGCCGAACTCGCCGATCGCACGCTCGAGGGCACCTTCCACAACATCGATCCGCGCGACGCACGGGTCATCCTGATCGAGGGCGCGGGCGCGGTGCTCGGCCCGATGGGCCCGAAGCTGGGCGGCAAGGCCCAGCGCAGGCTGGAGAACATGGGCGTGGAGATCCAGCTCAACGCCATGGTGACCGATATCGACGCGCACGGCGTCACGGTGAAGGACGCCGACGGCACGATCCGCCGGATCGAGTCCGCGTGCAAGGTCTGGTCGGCGGGCGTGCAGGCCAGCCCGCTGGGCAAGATGCTCGCCGAGCGCTCCGAGGGCACCGAGGTGGACCGGGCCGGGCGCGTCATCGTGGAACCCGATCTCACGATCAAGGGCCACCCCAATGTCTTCGTGGTCGGCGACCTGATGGCCGTGCCCGGCGTGCCCGGTCAGGCGCAGGGCGCGATCCAGGGCGCGACCTACGCCGCCAAGCAGATCAAGGCCGGGCTCAAGGGCCAGACGCCCGAGGAACGCAAGCCCTTCAAGTACTTCAACAAGGGCAGCATGGCCACCGTGTCGCGGTTCAGCGCCGTCTGCCAGGTCGGCAAGCTGGAATTCGGCGGCTTCATCGCGTGGCTGGCCTGGCTCGCGCTGCACCTCTACTACCTGGTCGGCTACCGCAGCCGGATCATCACGGTGATCCAGTGGTTCGTCACCTTCCTCGGCCGCACCCGAGGCCAGATGGCCGCCACCGAGCAGTGGGTGTTCGCGCGGCTCGCCTTGGAACAAGTCAACGAGGATCAGGAAGAGGCCGACGAACTCGCGGCCGCGCTCGGCGCGCCGCCCGCGAGCAACGGTCGCGCGCCGGGCAAAGCAGCGACAGACCGCGCGGTTTCCTAGCTTTCCCGGAGTTTCTGTCCAGCGGGGATGACATCGGCCCGCCATTCGATCAGCGATCGAATGGCGGGTTTTCGCGCGTCCAGCAACCATCAAGCAACGCCAACTCACCTGTCGTGTGGGCGTTTCCACCAATCCGTTCGGCCCGCGGGTCCGAATGTGGAACGTCGAGCATGTCAGCTACGAAGAAAGGTGAGTATGGCCACAGGCAAGCACAGAGCTCCCAACCCGCAGCGGCAGAAGGTGGGCTCGATGGTCGCGGCGGGTGCTGTTCCCCTGGTGTTGGCGCTCGTCGGCACCGGAACCGCGAATGCCGAGCCCGCGGAGACGAATCCGGTCACCCAGCCCGAGCAGGCGGCGCAATGGCCGGCGGCCGACGCGCCCAACGCCATTCCGTACGAGGGCCTCGACATTCCCGACAACACTCGCAGTTCGCTGCAGTGGTCGCGGCCCGCGCCGGATCGGAGTTACCTCGCGCCGGTCGGTGTGCTGCACCCGCCGGTCCCGGTCGCGCCGGTGCCGCCGATCGCGCCGCCCCCGGGTCAGTTCCGCTTCGGTGACGTCACCGTGCCGACACCCGACTGGATCAACACCGAACAGGCGATCCAGATCAACGACAACTCCGCCATGATCGAGGCGAATCTCGCGACGTTCCTCGACTCGATCGGCATGGAGCGCAGCCGGTCCGACCGCATCGCCAGTCAGACCATGGGTACCGCGGCCATGGGCGCGGTGGCGGGCGCCGCCTCGGCGGTGCCGTTCGCGCTCACCTCGGCGATGGTCGGCGGAGCGGTCGGCCTGGTGACCGGTCTGGCGTTCGTGCCCGTCGGTCTCGTCGCGGGCCCGGCGCTCGGCGCGGCGGTCGGCGCCGCGGTGATCACCATTCCGGCAGCCGCCGTCGGTGCGGCCGCCGGTGCCGCCGTCGGCGCGGTCGCCGCCTTCAACGCCCCTTCGCGGGTCGTCGGCGACTGAACGCGCGGAAGGCGCTTCCGGCCACCGGGAAAGGTTCGCCGGAGGTCAGAGCACAGGGCGGGGTTTCGACATCATGTCGGAGCCCCGCCCTTTCGGTTTCGCGAACAACCCGGTGCCACATTCGGTCGGAACTGAAAGGCCCTGCGCCCTCGTTGGTGCCCGAGAGTCAGGCGGTGGCGGGCACCGAAACCCCTGCGCCGCTGGCGCTTCGCGGGCTCACCGTGGCGCTCAGCCGCGCACCCACCGCGGTGAACAGGCTTCCGCCCGCGGCGAGCGGCAGGCGCGTCGCGTGGAGTCCGAAGGTTTCGACCGGCCGATCGTCGGGATAGACGAGTTCGCTGTCGAGAGCGCGCGGCGCCGCGAGTGCGTCGTCGGTGGCGGTGCCGGAGCCGAGTTCGACACGGTGGCGCAGCAGCGGAAGGTCGTCCAGGTCGGCGATCAGATCGCCGCGCCACGCACCCCGGTCCTCCCCCGCGCGTCCGATCTGCACGCGCTCGCGGAGCCGGAGACGGGCATCGGCCGCGAGCCGGACTGTGGTGAGCGACCGGTGGTCCGCGCCGCCAGCCACGATTAGCGGCTCGGTCTCCACGTCCAGCTCGCCGCCATCGGCGACTTCGAAATGCCAGCGCGCGAAAGAGATTCGGGTCGCCGCACTCGGCAGTGCGATCGTCGCCGCGACCGAGCGCAGGAGGAGCCGCGCGCCCGGGCTCACCGTGACCGAGATGTCCAGTTCATCGCCACCCAGCGGGGTGGCGGCGGTGCCGATCAGGTGCACGGCGTCCGGGCCGGTCCGGCGGGCCGCGATTCCGCCGGACGCGTGGATCTCCGGGAGAGTGCCCGCCGCGGCGATGATCCTGAGCTCAGTGCGCAAGGGAGGCCGCGTCTCCCGCGAGCTGTTCGCGCACCCAGGCCAGCACCGGGATCGCGGCCGGGTCCTCCGTCAGGGAGAGCAGGGCGGTCGGCCTGCCCTCGCGTACCTTGGCGGCGTCGCGCTCCATCACGCCGAGGTCGGCGCCGACCAGCGGGGCGAGGTCGGTCTTGTTGACCACCAACAGATCCGAGAAGGTGACGCCGGGGCCGCCCTTGCGCGGCACCTTGTCGCCGCCAGCCACGTCGACGACGAAGATCTGCACGTCGATCAGGCCGGAGGAGAACGTCGCGGTGAGGTTGTCGCCGCCGGATTCCACCAGGATCAGATCCAGCGGCGGGTTGGCCGCGATCAGGTCGTCGATGGCGTCCAGGTTGGCGGTGATGTCGTCGCGGATGGCGGTGTGCGGGCAGCCGCCGGTCTGCACGGCGGCGATCCGCTCGTCCGGCAGCACCGCGTGGCGGCGCAGGAAGTCCGCGTCCTCGGTGGTGTAGATGTCGTTGGTCAGCACGGCGAGCGACAGTTCTCCGCGCAGCTGCCTGCACAGCGCGGCGACCAGCGCCGTCTTGCCCGAGCCGACGG
Organism: Nocardia amikacinitolerans NBRC 108937; assembly: GCF_001612615.1. GTDB lineage: Bacteria > Actinomycetota > Actinomycetes > Mycobacteriales > Mycobacteriaceae > Nocardia > Nocardia amikacinitolerans. The sequence continues at coordinate 461,343 of NZ_BDAU01000001.1, forward strand.
GACCGCCGATCCCGATGCGCAGCGGCTCCCCCGGCATCCGCTTTCGTTTCGGCCGGTCGTGCGAATGATGGTGCGGTTCACCGTCGATCAGGTGCGGTGGCATACGGCATCTCCTTCTCTCGGGAACGTCGGTCAGCTGGCGAACAGCGGCATGGCGCGGTGCCGGTGCCGCTCGGCAAGCGCGTCCTGCAGCGGATCCGACAGCGCGGCGAGACCGTCGGCCGCCTCGGCGGCGGTGCGGTCGCAGAGCTCGGCCAGCCGGAGGGTGCAGGCGGCGACGGCCGCGGGATCGAGCGCGAGCAACCGCTGGGCGGCGGTGGCGGCGCCGGTAAGCGTGGTGTAGACGACCACGTCCGCCGTCTCGCGCGGGGTCACCGCGCAAGCGCTACCCACCGCGCCGAACACCGTGGACAGGTGCGGACGAGCCGCGAGATCGGTCCAATCGTGTTGTGCCCATACCTTTTTGGCCAAACGCAACAGCCCGCGACCCTGCGCGCGGGAGGCTGCCCGCGCCGCGGGCGACGGCGTCCGGGCATCGGCCTCGGCGTCCGCGCGACGCGGGTCGAGGTCGCCCGCGCACACCGCAGCGGCCAGCGAAGCGGCGACCAGGCCGGAGGTTCGCACGCGGCGGCGCAGATACGCATCGACGGTCGCGACGTCGCGCACCAGCCCGGCGGCGACGGCCTCTTCGACGCCGCCCGAGTGCACGTGCCCGCCGATCGGCAGCCGCGAGTCGGCCAGGGCGAACAGTGTCGCCGGGCTCGTCGCGCCTGTCTGCGGCATCGTTCGACCTTATGCGTACATCCGCGTTCGCTCCAGCCGTGCGCGCGTTTCCGACGGCCTACGTCCGGCTCACGCGTCGCCGCGGCGGAAGGCGCGGGCGAGGAAACGCTGGGCTTGGCCACGGGTGAGGTCGGTCCATGCCTGAATGGGCGCCGACCACCACGGTGCGATCTCGGCGGGTTTGGCGGTGACGGCGTGGCAGACGAGATCCGACGCCTCGTCGACGGTGAGCCCGGGCACCCTGCTGAAGTCGGTGGGCGCGCTCATCCTGGTGTGCACGAGCGGCATGTAGATGGACGTGGTGGTGAGCCCGTCTGCGGCGATCTCGGTGGCGACGCTGCGCAGCCATACGTCGAACGCCGCCTTCGACGCGCCGTAGGCGGCCCAGCGCGGGGCGGGTGGCATGAGCCACACCCCAGGTGGACATGTTGACGATGTGCCCGCTGCCCCGAGATCGCATGGCGGGCAACAAGGTCAGCAGCAGGCGGACCGGACCGAGGTAGTTCACGTCGATGGTCCGGGTGAAATCGTGGAAACGATCGTAGGATTCGTCGATCGGGCGGCGAATCGACTTGCCCGCGTTGTTGATCAGCACATCGATGTGACCGTGCGCGGCGAGCAGCTCGGTGGCGAGACGGTCGACCGCGGCCATGTCGGTCATGTCGGTCGGATAGACGTGCGCGACGCCGCCGGCGGCGGTGATCTCGGCGGCCAGCCTTTCGAGTTCGGTGGCGGACCGCGCGACGAGCAGCACGGTCGCGCCCGCCGCCGCGAGCTTGCGTGCGCTGGCCTTCCCGATACCGTGCGACGCGCCGGTCACCAGCACGTGGCGGCCGGAGACCGCGGCGCGCAGGTCCTTCTCCGACGGCCGCGAGGTCGGGTACAGCAGCTTGGCGGCCACCCGCTCGGCGAGCGGTCGCCCGTTTCGGGTGGGCTCAGTCTGGGACACCCCACCAATGTATGGCGCGCTGGGGGTTTCTACCCGGTTCCCGACGTAGAAACCCGGCGGTGCCGCGGTCGGTCGGTGCGAGAGGATTCGAGGATGTCGTCACAACCTTCCCGCCCTGCGGGACTCGGCGCCTGGATCGCCAGGGTGATCGCCGTCGTTCTGCTCGTTCCGGTTCGACTCCTCTGGGAAGGCGTGCGCCTGCTCGGGCGACTGTTCGCCGCGGCCGTCGACTACTTCGTCACCCGCCTGCTCGCGCCCGTGGCCCGGTTCGTCTGGTACTGGGTGATCCGTCCGATCTGGTTGTTCTTCAAGGACTTTCTGTGGGGCTGGGTGCTCCAGCACGTGCTGTGGGGTCTGGTGCTGACGCCGTTGCTCGCACTGCTGCTCGACTACTTCCTGCGCCCGCTGCGCCAGGCCGTCGAGCGCTGGCTGTGGCGCGCGCTGGTGCGGCCCGCACTCGTGTGGTTGTGGCGCACGGTGCTGGAACCGCTGATCGGCCTGCTGCTCGCGACGGTGTACTTCCTCGGCAAGTGGCTCGTGGTCTGGCCGCTGGTTCAGCTGTGGCGCTGGGTGCTGCGTCCCCTGTGGGTGCTGTTGCGGACGGTCGTGATCTACGGGTGGCGAGTGGCGACCGTCATCGTCGGGGTGTTGGTCGTGACGCCGTGCCGTTTCGTCTACCGCACCGTGCTGCGTCCGCTGCTGCTCGCCCTCGCCGCGGTCTGGGTCGCCGTGGTCGTCCGTCCGGTGCGTTGGGTGCACGGCACCGTGGTCACGCCGGTCAATCGGTGGGCCGCCGAGATCATGACCGGCGTGTTCGGCCGCTGACAGGCCGCCGGGTCGCCACCCAGGCCACGATCGCCATCAGCACCAGCAGAGCCGCGCCGGCGGTCGTCGCGACGTGCATACCGTCCACGAACGAGGCGGCCGCGCTGTGCACCAGCTCCTTGTCGGCGCCCGCGTGCTGGATCGTCTCGCCCAGCGTCGAGTCGTAGTCGCCGCCGGAACGGAAGACCAGCGCAGCGAGCGAGCCGAGCAGCGCGAGCCCGAGCGCGTTGCCGAGTTCGAAGCTGGTCTCCGAGATGCCGACCGCCGAGCCGGCCCGCTCCGGCGGCACCGACGACACGGCGACATCGGAGACGAGGGTGAACGCCAGGCCGTATCCGACACCCGCGATGGTCGAACCCGCCAGGTACCAGCCGACCCCGCCGTCCACGCCGACACCGAGCAGCAGCAGATTGCCCAGGGCGGACGCGAGGAGCGCGAGCACGAAGGTAGCGCGGACGCCGATCCGCTGTCCGACGCGCGCACCGCTCATCGAGCAGATGAACACCGCGACGGCCATCGGAATGCCGAGCAAGGCGGCGGCGAGCGGGTCGCGGCCGGTGACCGACTGCAAGTAGACGCTGGTGAGGTAACTCAGCGCCGCCAGCGACATCATGCCGACCAGGCTCGAGCCGATAGCGACGGAGAACTGGGCGCGCCGGAAGAGCCGCAGGTCGAGCAGCGGTTCGGCGAGGGTGCGCTGCCTGCGCACGAAGACGACCAGCAGCGCGACGCCGATCGCTCCGATGACGATGCCCGCCGCGTCGATACCTTCCGACGCGGCGTGCTTGACGGCGTAGACCACCGGCAGGATGCCGCCGATGGACAGCGCGACGCTCGGCAGATCCAGCGGGCCGAGCGCTGCCGAGCGGTGCTCGGGCAACAGGAACGGCCCGAACGCCAGCAGAATCAGCAGCAGCGGAAGATTGATGAGAAAGACCGCGCCCCACCAGAAGTGGTGCAGCAGCAGTCCGCCGATGATCGGGCCGACCGCGGAGCCGCCCGCGAAGAACGCCGTCCACACGCCGATCGCGGCGGCCCGCTCGCGCGCGTCGGGGAAGAGGCTGGAAATCAGCGCGAGGCTGGACGGCAACAGGGTCGCGCCGCCGATGCCCATCAGCGCCCGCGCCACGATCAGCACGCCCGCGGTGGGTGCGAAAGCAGCGAGCACCGAGGCGATGCCGAACACGGTGGCGCCGATTAGCAGGATGTTGCGCCGCCCGATCCTGTCGCCGAGATTGCCCATGGTGATCAGCAGGCCTGCGATGAGGAAGCCGTAGATGTCGAGAATCCACAGTTGCTGCGCCGCGGACGGATCGAGGTCGACGGTCAGCGTGGGCATGGCAAGGAACAGCACCGAGATGTCCATCGACACCAGCAGCACCGGCAGCAGCAGCACCGCGAGCCCGAGCCAAGCGCGCCGTGAGCCGATGGCGACGGGCGACCCGTGCGTGGGCCGCACTGTCTCCAGGTCTGTCATCCCGATTCCTCTCCCGTGTCGCGTACGCCGTACGCATGAGTCCGGGTACAGTGTACGCATCCTGGCCCGGAACCCGAAAGCGAGTCATGGGATGACTGAGCCGAAGCTCAACCGCGTCGCCATCGTCGACACCGCGATCGCGCTCGCGGACGACGAAGGACTCGACGCGGTGTCCATGCGCCGCATCGCCGACCGGATGGGCGTCGGCGCGATGTCGCTGTACCGGCACATCGCCAACAAGGACGAGCTCATCGCGGCGATGACCGACGAGGTCACCCGCCGCCACCCCTATCCGTCGGCCGAAGGGCGGGGCTGGACCTGGCGCGACCGCGTCCACATCGCGGCCGAGATCGACTGGGACCTCTACCAGCGCCACCCCTGGGTCATCCTCACCTTCGCGATGCCCCGCTACAGCTTCGGCCCGCACAGCATGGCCTGCCTCGCCTGGTTGGTCGAGGGCTTCCGCGAGCTCGACGTCTCGCCGCGCGAGGCCATGCAGATGGCGTTCTCGGTGTGGAACTACATCTCGGGCGCGACCCTGCCGCAAGTCAGCTCGGCGCTGATGACCCGAAAGGGCATCGAGACCGACGGCGACAACGGGCTGCGCGCGCTGCTGGAAGGCACGCCGAACGGGCCGGTCCCCGCCGCGCTCGCCGAGTTGCAAGGCGCGGGTGTCAGCGATCTCACCTCCGAGGACCTGTTGTTCTCCGGCCTCGAGGCGCTGTGCGACGGGTTCGCCGCGCGGGTCCGGCACCGCACGGCTTGACCCCAACCTCGCTCGAGGTTGCAGGGTGAGCACCATGCACGCGATCCGACTGCACGCCTTCGGGCCCGCCGAGAACCTCCGCTACGACACCCTCCCCGATCCCGAACCGGGGCCCGGCCAGGTCCGCGTCGCGGTCGCCGCCGCCGGGGTGCACGTCGTTGACACTGCGCTGCGCCGCGGCACGCCGGGGCCCTATCCGGCGCCGGAGTTGCCGACCGTGCCCGGCCGGGAGGTCGCGGGCACGGTCGATCGGGTCGGCGCGGGCGTCGACCCGGCCTGGCTCGGGAAGCCGGTGGTCGCCCACCTCGGTGCGGCGCCCGGCGGGTATGCCGAGCTCGCGGTCGTGGAAGCTGCTCGCCTGCACAGCATTCCGGAGAATCTGGGTCCCGCCGAGGCGGTCGCGATGATCGGCACCGGGCGGACCACCATGGGCATCCTCCAGTTCGCCGACGTCGGTCCGGACAGCGTCGCGGTGGTGACCGCGGCCGCGGGCGGCATCGGAACCCTGCTGATGCAGTATCTGAAAGCGTTGGGCGCCACCGTGATCGGTCTCGCGGGCGGACCCTCGAAGGTGGCGCGGGTAGCCGGGAACGGCGCCGACATCGCCGTCGACTATCTCCTGCCGGACTGGCCCGAACGGGTGCGCGCCCGGCTCGGCGACCGCGCCGCGACCCTCGTCTTCGATGCCATCGGCGGCGAAACCGCAAGGGCGGCCGTCGATCTCCTCGGCGAAGGCGGCAGCCATCTGGTCTACGGCTTCGCCGGAAAGGGGCCGAAGGACGGTCAGGCGCTCACCTTCACCGCCGACGAGCTGACCGAGCGAGGCATCACCTCGCAGGTGGTGCTCGGCCCGCCCATGCTGCGGCCCGTCGGCGGCGACATCCGCGTGCTCGAGGACCGCGCCATGGCGGAGGCGGCAGCCGGACGCCTACGCCCCGCGCTGCACCGCTTCGACCTCGCGGACGCGGCGGGAGCGCACCGCGCCATCGAAACCCGCGCCACCATGGGCAAGGTCGTGCTCATCCCCTGACCGGTGTGGGAGGTACCACGCGCGTGGTACCGGCACGGTACGATCGGGTGGTGGCCTACGAGTGGTGGTACGGCATTGTCACGGTTCTGGCGTTGGCCGGGGTCGAGCGCCACGAGGTGATCGAGGTGCTGTATGCCGATCGTCGTTGGCCGCGACGTGGCGTCGATCCGGTGACCGGGTTGTCGGCGCTGACGATCTGGGGTCGCACCGATGACGGGCGGCCGTTGATCGTCACCCTGCGGGCGTCGGACGGCTTCGATCATCAGATCGTCGCCGCCCAGCCGATGACGCCGGATCAACTCCAGGAATTCAGCAAGTGGGAGAAGACGCGATGAGCAGCACCGAATGGCCCGACACCCCCGAAGAGATGGCCGCTCTCGCCGCACGTCTGGAGTACACCGACGAACCGGTCGAGTTGCCCCCGACGCCCGGCCCCGAGGGGATCATGGTGTCGCGGTCGCTGAAGATGCCGTCCGATCTCGACGCGCGAATCAAGGCCGCGGCCGCCGATCGCGGCATCACTCAGTCCATGCTGATGCGCCAGCTCTTGGAGACCGGCCTCGCCGCCATCGAACACGACCACCCGATCTCCTTGACCGACGCCATCCGCGCCCTGGCCGGACTGCCCAAGTCCGCCTGAGTCGGCGCGGCGAGAGCATGGACTACAGCGGAAGCGGCGATCCCCAGCGCACGATCGAGCTGCTGTGGGGGCTGCCGCCGCGGCCGAGGCGGGGGCCGAAGCCGAAGTTGACGGTGGACGACATCGCGGAGACGGCGATTCGGCTCGCCGACTCGGACGGGCTAGCCGCGGTCACGCTCCGCCGGGTGGCCGAGGAGGTCGGTGTCACCGCGATGTCGCTGTACGGGTACGTTCCGAGCAAGGCCGAGCTGCTCGATCTGATCGCGGATCGCGTCTACCGCGACTATCCGATGCCGGACGACGTGCCGTCCGGCTGGCGATCGAGGCTCGAGGGCATCGCTCGCGCGAATCGGACGATGTACCTCACGCATTCGTGGCTGCTCCAGATCGCCGCAAGCAGGCCGATTCCCGGGCCCAACCTGACCGCCAAATACGACTACGAACTGCGCGCGGTCGACGGTCTCGGCCTGTCCGACACCGAGATGGATCTCGTCGTCACCCTGGTCAACGACTACGTGCGCGGTTCGGCCCGCACCGCCGTCGACGCCGCCCGCGCCGAAGCCGAGACCGGCCGCACCGACCAGCAGTGGTGGGACGCCTACCAGCCCGCGCTCGCCGGTGTCATCGATCCGGCCCGGTTTCCCACCGCCGTTCGCGTTGGCGGCACCGCGGGCGCGGAGTACGGCGCCGCCTACGATCCCGACCGCGCCTTCGAATTCGGGCTGCACCGCTTGCTGGACGGCCTGCAACAGTTCGTCGACGCCGCCAGGTGACCTCGAAAGGCCTACCGGGCGCCCGAAATTCGGTGGAGCCGACCCTGCTCCCGGCCTAGTGTCGGCGGCATGAAGGACAACGCGGCACTGCTCAACGTCGTCGATGTCGAGGCGACGTGCTGGTCGGGCCGCCCTCCGGCCGGCGCGGTGAGCGAGATCATCGAGATCGGCCTGACCGTGGTCGATCTCGCGGCGCGCGAGCGAATCGGCAAGCACCGCATCCTGGTTCGGCCCGAGCGCTCGTCGGTCGGCGAATTCTGCACCGAATTGACCGGACTCACGCAGGACGAGGTGGACACCGGCGTCTCGTTCGCCGAGGCCTGCCGAATCCTCGCCGCCGAGCACGCCGCCGGAACGCGGGCTTGGGCCAGTTGGGGAGATTACGACCGCAAGCAGTTCGCCAGTCAGTGCGCGATGACCGGTGTCGCGTACCCCTTCGGCCAACGGCACACCAACGCCAAGCTGGTGTTCTCGGAGGCCTACGAACTTCGGCGGCGGCAAGGCATGGCGGAGGCGTTGCAGATCGCGGGTCTACCGCTGGAGGGTCGCCACCACCGCGGCGAGGACGACGCGTGGAACATCGCCGCGCTGGTGCTCGACATGGTCGGGCGCGACGCGTGGCGCCTCACCTCGACGACCGACTGACCCCCTGAGCCCTGTCTCGAAGTTCCAGGAGGCGGACTGTCGAAACCTAGTCGTTCACGACCGCGTAGGCGAAGCCGTCCCATCCCTTCGCGCCGACCGTTTGCAGCACCGTCGCGTCCACTCGCGGTTCGGCGGCGAGCATTTCGACCAGCTCGCGACTCGCCCGTACCGCGGGATCGTCCGACTCGGCGTCCGCCACCGCTCCCCCGCGCACCACGTTGTCGACGATGATCACCGAACCGGGCCGGGTCAACCGCAGCGCCCAGCGCACGTAGTTCGAGTTGTTCACCTTGTCGGCGTCGATGAAGACCAGATCGAACGGCTCGGGGCCCTCGGCCGCCAGCACGGGAAGGCTTTCCAGCGCGGCGCCCACCCGGATGTCCACCCGATCGCCGACGCCCGCCTTGTCGACATTCGCGCGCGCCACTTCCGCGTGCCGCGGTTCGTATTCGAGCGTGATCACCCGGCCCGCCTTCCCCACCGCGCGCGCCAGCCAGATCGTGCTGAACCCGCCCAGCGTGCCGATCTCGAGCACTCGGCGCGCCCCGGTCGAGCGGGCGAGCAGCGAAAGGAATTTCCCTTGCGCTGCCGACACATCGATGGCAGGCAAGCCCGCCTCGGCGTTCGCCGCCAACGCCGCTTCGGTTTCCGGATCCCGCACCAAATTGTCCACGAGGTAGGTGTCCACGTCGGCCCAGCCAGAAGTCGTCATGCCCGCAAGTCTGCCACCGGAAGTTGTCGAAAACCGGTCTCGCCTGGTCCCCGCCGCAGTAGTCTCGGCCACAAACAGAGACCAGTGCGTCTCACTTTCGACAGCCGAACCGAACCGGAGCACCACACCACCATGACGACCGTCCGGAACCGCTCGCGCGCCCTCGCCGTCGCCGCGGGCCTGCTCACTTCGCTCGCCGCCACAATGCACGTCCCGGCATCGGCCACACCCGCCGACGGCGGCGCCGCGTATGTGGCGCTCGGCGATTCCGGCGCGGCCACCACGGGCGTGCAACGGTTCGACACGAGCGCCCCGCTACAGTGCGCGCGCTCCACCGCGAACACCCCCAAGCTGGTCGCCGCCGATCTCGGTCTGCGGCTCGACGACCGCACGTGCAGCTCGGCGCGCATCCCGCACCTGACCACCGGCCAAGGACCCGGCATCGCACCGCAATTCGACGGACTCGGCCCCAACACCCGGCTGGTCACCGTGCACATCGGCGCGAACGACACGGAGATGACCAGGTTCGTGGTCGCCTGTCACCTGGCCGGGCTGCGCGGCGGCGCGTGCGCCGACCCGGCGTGGGACACCGCGATCGACGCCATCTCCGGCGCGTATTCCGCCGCATTGCAACGCGTTACGGCACTCGCCCCGAACGCGAAGGTGTTCGTGGACGGTTGGCCGCTCTACGTCCGCGACGGCGGCTGCCCCGAACTGGTCGGCCTGCGTCCCGAGGACGCGGCCACCGTGCAGCGCGCTTTCGACCGGTTGAACTCCGTAGTCGCCAGGGCCGCTGCGGAACACGGGGCGACGTACATCGACACCCGCACCCCGGCCGCTGGCCACGACATGTGCGCACCGGAGGGCGTCCGCTGGTTCGATCCGCTGGTGGCCACCGAGACCTTGGTGCCGTACCACCCGACGCTCACGGGTATGCGCGGCGTCGCCGACGTCATCGTTGCGGCCGTGCGCGCCTCCGGATTCTCTGACTGACAGCGGTTTCCGGCTACACCCCGGCCTCGGCAAGCTCGTTCTCGATACCGACGACCGCGACGACGATCTGGGTAAGGTTGCGCACCAGCGCGCCCAAGCTGATCAGCGAGCTCGCCATTTTCATCAGCATCTGGGAGACGGTCATGGTGGCCGTGGAGATCCCGAAGACGGCGCGGGCGATGAGTGCGGGGGAGGCCGTTCCGGCGCTGGCGATGAGGATGGCGGCGATCTCCACCAGCATTCCGGCCAGCGAGTTCAGGACCTCGGTGATGATTCCGCGGACGCCTTCCACGATCTTCGCCATCTTCTCGTTGACCCGGGCCAGCAGGTCCGCGAGCGCGGCTTGCCCGACGATCTGGGCGATCACGGCGTCGGCCTTGACGCGATAGGCGTCCGCGGTCGCGCCCACCCAGCCCGCCGTACCGTCGGTGATCTCCTTCTTCCAGTCGTCCGCGACCTCGGCGAGCTTCTTCGACGTCGCCTGCCACGAAGCGGAGTACGCGTCGACCATATCCTTGCTGCCCGCAAGCGAATCCAGCGCTTTCCGCATCGGTTCGACGTGCTCGAGCATCCAGCCCATCAGCATCGATCCCAGGAAGTTGAAGGGATCGAACTTCGCCAGCGGGATGCCCTTGGCGATATCACCCGCGATCGCGAAGGCGTCCTGGGCCGCGGAAATGCTCGCCCAGACCTGCATGGCGCCCTCGTAGCTTTTGCCCGGTTCGCCGGTGGCTCCGGCGACGACCTTGTGGCCGCCCTCGAAGAAGTCGCCGAAAGGGGTGCCCGCGAAGATGCCCGCGTTCGGGTCCTGCCCGTCCCTCTGGCCGGTGGGAATGCCTACGTTCCGTAGGAACGAGACGTCTTCCTGGTAGTACGTGTCGCGGTGGTCGACGCCTTCCTCGAGCAGCTCGTTGCCCTCCGGCGCCTTCGCGTCGTCGAAGCCCATCCCCTAGACCTGCTGTTCGATCTGCTCGCGCTGGCGGTCGGTCTCGTTCTTGCGGCTCGCGTCGAGATTCTCGAACGAGTCCGCGGCGAACCGCAGCTTCGGCGGCAGCTGCTCGGCGTCCTCGGTGACGGTGCGCAGGCGCTCGAGGATTCGATCGTGCAAGGGGTTCAGTATCGACCGCGCGTACGGGCCGACCAGCGTCCCGTACCCGTCGTCGGCGTGCGCGAGGTACTCGGCGGCCTCGCGCGCCATCGGAAGCCCCGTGAGCACGGCGTCCACCTTCGCGGCGTGGTCGCGCATCCCACCGGGATCGATGGCGATATCACCCGGGTTGCCCATCCGAATCCTCACCCTCCACTCGCGGTTTCGTGTCGGCCGCAGGCGGCGGCCTACCGACTATGACGCGCCAACGGCGCTTTCGGTTCCGTCTGGAATTCCCCGCGCCTCACTCCAGCCAGGACTTGCGGCGGTAGTACAAGTCGTCCTCGTCCGGCTCGTCCGGCACGACCGTCTGGTCCCGGTCGGGCTTGCGGGTGCCCTGGGGTGGCTGAGCAGGCGTGGCCGTGGGCGGGGTGTAGGTGGCGGGCGGGGTGTAGACCGGCTCCGCCGGGGCGGGCGCAGCGGTGGGCGCCGGATCGGGGAAACGCTCGGCGTACTGGCCGACGATGGCCTGTCCGGCCCCGTCGTCGCCGACGACGTTGTGCACCAGATCGGTGACCTGGTCGCGCAGCCGGGCCTGGGCGCGGCGGGTGCACGCCATGAGTTCGGCCGCGACGGCGGCGGGATCCATGCCGCGGGTGGCCGCGGCGAGCGTGATGCCGGTGGTGACGCCGTTGGCGTCGACCGTCACGCTGATCCGGCTGTCGGCCGAGCTCTCGGTCACCGACAAGGCCGCCATCCGGCCCTGCAGGTCTTGGTACTTCTGCGCCGTGCGTTCCAAATTCTCGGCCCAGCGGGCCAATTCGTCGGCGGCCTGATTCGGATCGCTCAGCACTCGCGTCCCCTTCCACGCAGTGACAACCATCGGCCCGAGCGCGAACGAGATCCGCCCCGGAGTTTGCTCGCAGCACCTTACCGAGCCGCGCGTCGCGTGCCGCCGCGGGGCGCGATGATTTTTCGAGCCGAACGCCGTCGGTATCGGTGTACGACACCTACACGTCGAGGAGAACACCATGCAAGCATTCGCCGCGGGCGCCCCGTGCTGGTTCGATGTCACGGCCCCGGACATTCCGGCCTCGGCCGAGTTCTACACCGCCCTGTTCGGCTGGACGGCCGAGGATCAGGGCGCCGAGGCGGGCAATTACACCATCCTGCGCCAGGGCGACGCCCAGGTGGCAGGCATCGCTCCGGCCACGGCGCCGGACGGCAGCACTGTCCCGGCGGCCTGGACGCCGTATTTCTCGGTGGCCGACGCCGCGGCCACCGTCGCCGAGGCGCGGGACGCGGGCGCGACCGTCTTCTGCGAACCGATAGATGTCTTCGGGCAGTTGACCTTCGCGGTGCTCACCGATCCGACGGGCGCGGATTACGCGATCGCCCAACTGATCACGCATCCCGGCAGCCAGAACTGGGGCGCCGTCAACGGCCCGTGCTGGGTGGAATACGCCGCGCCGGGCGCTCCGGCCGACGCGATGGCGCACTACGCGCGGGTTCTCGGCTGGAAGCACACCAACGCCGCGTGGGAGACCGCGACCGAAAACCCGTACCAGGCGCTCTCTCCCGGTTCCGGCGGACACGAGTTCGGCGGCGCCCATCACGCCCAGCCGGGTGAACCCGCGCCCTCCTGGTCGATCACCATTCGTGTCGCCGAGGTGGACGCCGTGGTCGCCCGCGCCGCGGAACTCGGCGGCAAGCTGCTCGCCGAACCGCAGGACTTGCCCGGCCCCTCGCGCGTCGCCGCACTCGCCGATCCGACGGGCGCCGCGTTCGCGATCATGTCGTTCGGCGCCTGAGTCCGCGCGTCAAAAGAGGAAATAGCGCTGCGCCATGGGCAGTTCCGTCGCGGGCTGCTCGGCCCACACCTCGCCGTCGACCCGGACGGTGAAGGTGTCCGGCTCCACTTCGATGCGCGGCAGCGCGTCGTTGAGCGGCATGTCCGACTTCGACAGACGGCGAACGTTCTTGACGGGCACCAGCTTTCGGCGCACGGCCAGGCGGTCCGCGAGTCCGTCTTCGACGGCTTGCTCGGAGACGAAGTGCAGCGAGGTGGCCGCCGCGACCGGTGCTGCCGCGCCGAACATCGGGCGCGGCAGCACCGGCTGCGGGGTGGGAATGGAGGCGTTGGCGTCACCCATGGCCGCCCACGCGATCGCCCCGCCCTTGAGTACGGCGTGCGGGCGCACACCGAAGAACGCCGGGTCCCACAGCACGAGGTCGGCGAGTTTGCCGACCTCCACCGAGCCGATCTCGTCGTCCAAGCCGTGCGCGACGGCGGGGCAGATGGTGTATTTGGCGACGTAGCGGCGCACCCTGGCGTTGTCGGCGGCGCCGTCGCCGGGCAGCGAGCCGCGGCGGCGCCTCATGACGTGCGCGGTCTGCCAGGTGCGCAGTACCACCTCGCCGATCCGGCCCATCGCCTGCGAATCGCTGCCGATCATGGAGATCGCGCCCAGATCGTGCAGCAGGTCCTCGGCGGCGATGGTGGACGGGCGGATCCGGCTCTCCGCGAACGCGAGATCCTCCGGAATGGACGGGCTCAGGTGATGGCAGACCATGAGCATGTCCAGGTGCTCGTCGAGGGTGTTGATCGTGTGCGGCCGGGTGGGGTTCGTCGAACTCGGCAGCACGTTGGGATGCGAGGCGACGGTGATGATGTCGGGCGCGTGCCCGCCGCCCGCTCCCTCGGTGTGATAGGCGTGGATACCGCGTCCGGCGATCGCGGCGAGGGTGTCCTCGACGAAACCGGCCTCGTTCAACGTGTCCGAGTGCAGGGCGACCTGCACGCCGGAGGCGTCCGCGACCCGCAGGCAGGCGTCGATCGCCGCCGGTGTCGAGCCCCAGTCCTCGTGCAGCTTGAAACCCGATGCGCCGGCGCGCAATTGCTCCCACATGGCTTCTTCGCTGACGGTGTTGCCCTTGCCGAGCAGCACGATGTTCAGCGGCCAGTGATCGGTGGCTTCCAGCATCCTGGCGAGGTGCCAGGCGCCCGGGGTCACGGTGGTGGCCTTGGAACCCTCCGCGGGGCCCGTACCGCCGCCGACGAGGGTGGTGATCCCGCCGCCGAGCGCCTCCTCCATCAGCTGCGGGCAGATGAAGTGCACGTGGCAGTCGATGGCGCCCGCGGTGACGATGCGGCCGTTGCCCGCGATGATCTCGGTGGACGGGCCGACCACGAGGGCCTGGTGCACGCCCGACATGGTGTCGGGGTTGCCCGCCTTGCCGATGCCGCAGACGCGGCCGTCACGAATGCCGATGTCGGCCTTGACGATTCCCCAGTGGTCGACGATCACCGCGCCGGTGATGACCGTGTCCGGCGCACCCTCGGCGCGGGTGGCGCGGGACTGGCCCATGGATTCGCGCAGCACCTTGCCGCCGCCGAAGACCGCTTCGTCACCCGCGAGACCCGGTCCGCCGCAGCGGTCCTCGGTGATCTCGATCAGCAGATCGGTGTCGGCCAAGCGGATTCGGTCGCCCACGGTCGGCCCGAACAGTTCGGCGTAGCGGGCCCTGCTCAGTTCGGTCACCGCTCCCCCTCGACGGTCCGTGGCGCGTCCAGCGGTCCGGGCGGCGTCAGGCTAATGCCGCGCACCTCACGGGTTCCGCCGAGCGGCACCAGCGAAACACGTTGGCCGAGGCCGGGTTCGAATCGCACCGCGGTGCCCGCGGGTATGTCGAGCCGACGTCCGTGCGCGGCGGCGCGATCGAAGTCGAGCGCGGGGTTGGCCTGCGGGAAGTGCACGTGGCTGCCGACCTGTACGGGGCGGTCACCGGTGTTGACCACATCCAGTTCGACGCGGTCGCGGCCCGCGTTGAGCTCGATCACGCCCTCGGCGCAGAAGTATTCGCCAGGAATCATCGTGTTGCCCTAGGCGATCGGGTGGTGGACCGTGACGAGTTTGGTGCCGTCCGGAAAGGTCGCCTCCACCTGGACGTCGTGGATCATCTCGGGCACGCCCGCCATCACATCGTCGCGCGACAGCACGGTGCGCCCGGACGACATCAGCTCGGCGACGGTGCGCCCGTCGCGCGCGCCCTCGAGCACGTGATCGGTGATGAGGGCGACCGCCTCGGGATGGTTGAGCTTCAGTCCGCGAGCCTGTCTGCGCCGCGCCAGCTCGGCGGCGTAGCTCAGCAGCAGGCGCTCCTGCTCGTGCGGCGACAGTCGCATCCGGACTCCTCACCGGTCGACGGACGGGTGACGGTCATTCTGGCACGCCGCTCCCCCGCGCGCCGGTCGACAGCGCGGAGTCGAAAGCAGGGTCAGTCGCGCTTGGGCAGGTTCTGCAGCCGGACCTGACCGCGGGCCACCACGCGCTGTTCCTCGTCGGTGATGACGACCTGCCACAGCTGCTGGGTGCGGCCCTGGTGCAGCGGGGTCGCCTCGCCGTAAAGGGTGCCCTCGCGCACGGCGCGCAGGAAGTCGGTGTTGTTGTTCACGCCGACGACGGTGCCGCGCTCGCCGTACCAGACGCCGCCGCCGATGCTGGCGAGCGTCTCGATGACGGTGCAGTACACGCCGCCGTTCTGGATGCCCGCCGGCTGGTAGAGGTGCGGCTTGACGACCCACTCGCCGCGGACCAGGTCCGGGCGCAGTTCGGTGTAGCGCAGTCCGATCAGGTCCGCGAAGGTGCCCTCGCTGACCTTGTTCATCAGCTCCGGCGTGACATCGGCCAGCGAACGAACGGCCCCGGTCTCCTGTTGCGTCATGAACCCAGCTTTACACCACACGAAACAGTCGAACGCGGCGGGTTCAGTTACCGGCCAGGGTGACGGTGCGGCCGTTGAGCGGCTGGGTCGGCCGGTTGCTGTGCGCGAACAGCGAGTGGTACAGCTCGATCTCCTCCGGCGCGACCGCCACCGGCGCGCTCAACACCGTCCAGGACACGCCCTCGCTACACGGCGGCGTCGTGAGCGACCCGCGGTAGCGGAACTGATCGCGCGCGGCGGGCAGGAACGCCGACGGATCGAGCGGTCCGTCGAAGGAGACCGCCGCGTCCGCGGTTGTCGGCGCGGCAGCCAGGAGCGGTCCGAACACCGAGGGGCCTTGGCCCGCCTCCATCAGCACGCCGAGCACGGCGACTCGTCCCGCGGCGTTCTTGTGCACCAGGTGCAACTCCATCGCGGCGCCACGTCCGTCGACGGTATGCTCGCTGGGCAGATGGAAGTGGAACTGGAGCAGCTCGTAGGGCTCGCCCGCGACGAGGATGCGGTTGCCGCTGCCCTCGGGCACCTCTGCCTGGACGGTGTGGCCGTTGTTGACCAAGCGAACCGCTGGGATCGGCCGATACTCGACGTCGATGTGGTCGGCGGGGTCGAGCCGGGCGGATCCGGACAGGTCGACCGGCGACTGCTCGTGGCCGCTGCGGCAGGTCAGGAAATCACGGTCCAGGTCGGCCCAGTGGTCGGGCCCCTCGGCGTCGTAATCCCAGTGCGCGGGGATGTGCGCGGACGGACTCTCCACGTGGTCTCGCGAACTCGGCTGTTCAGCGCCACACGAGATCGCGGCGAACAGGGCGGTCGCGGCCAGCAGGGCGGCGAGCGGACGCGAACGAAACGATCGGTGAACGGACAAAGCGGATACGACTCCTCGGCATCGGCACACACGGTCCCGACACGTGCCCCGGACGGGCCGGTACTCGGCGGTGGTCGACGCGCCGGTCTGTACGGTTTGCGATGAAAATCCCTTTGGGTCAGGGGATCTCGCGGTTCGTGTCGGGCGACAGAGTAGGACCGGTCCCGCGCGACACGCCAGTGCCGCGGGCGGCGAAAAATGTCACACGACACGCGGCGGAAAAGCCGCGTGTTGCCAAGTTAGGTAAGCCTGACCTATACTCATCCTCGGCGTCAGGATCGAGAGAGTCCCGAGGGCTGCGGTGACCCCGATCCACTGCCGCGGCGGGCTCCACGTCACCACGTGGAGCCCGCCGCTCATTACTTCCGACGCCTCCGTTCTCGCTTCCTCGCACGCGACCATCGCACCGCGACAGCACATGTCGAGTTCGTGTCGGCCGTCGACACACGATCGCAAAGAACTGGACACACGACCGTCCCGGAGCGTTCATCGACGCGGGCGACGGCGGTTCATCGGGTGGACAACGCGATTGATCAAGCTCGGGTGCGCCTCGCGGAGGCTTTCCGTCTCCACCCGCGAGGCGCAACGTTCCAACCTGATGAGGGGAAGTATGAGCATGAATCGCTCCAGCGGTCTGCGAAGCGGCGGCCGCGTCGCGGGCGTCGGCGCCGCCGCGGCCGTTGCCATGGGCCTGCTGTCCACCGGCGCTGCCGACGCGGACACCTTTGTGCCACTGCCGAACGGGGAGCGGGTCGGACCGGGCGTCACGATCGCCAGGACCGGTGAGCGCGCGGTGATCTCGCCCTCGCTGGCCGCCAACGGCGCGGGCCGGGTCGCCTGGGTCTCGGGCACCGTCGTCGCCGACGTCACGGTCACCCCGGAGGGCGAGGTCGGCCCCAACAACGGCCCCGCCAACGGAGCGGGCACCAACAACTCCTCGACGCACGGCGCTTCCCAGCTGAACACCGGCTACATCGTCGGCTGCCAGGTGAGCATCGGCGACGACGCGATCAGCGCGGGCGTCTCCGGCGGCATCGACCTCAGCGGCGGCAGCATCGGCGGCTCGATCGGCCTCGAACTCGGCCCCGGCCAGGTGAAGTTCGTCCAGATCGACTACAAGGACATCCTGAAGCCCGGCGTCTACTCGGTCGAGTACCAGGACGTGGAGATCGAGATCCAGGGCTGCGCGGGTTACGCCCAGGCGCGCGCCTACACCGTCGTCGAGATCATCGGCGACCACTACTCCAAGACCACCCTCTACGGCGCGCCGTTCAGCATCGGCTGACGTCGGCAGTGGTCCACGAAACACACTCGCGCTGAAGCGACTTCAACCCTCGAGGGGCAACACAACCATGATCGATCGCAAGAGCATCGCACGGGCGGCGGGGCTCGGCGCCGCGGCCACCGTCGCGGTGGGCCTGTTCTCCACCGGCGCCGCGCACGCCGACACCTTCGTCCCGCTGCCCGGCGGCGAGATCACCAAGACCCTGACCGACGGCACCGTCGTCACGGTGCGCCTGGTCGGCGAATCCGCCACCATCAGCCCGTCCATGGGCTCGACCCCGGTGCACCGCAACGCCTGGGTGTCGGCCAGCGCGCAGGTCGAGCTGTCCGGCCCGAATGCCAAGGGCGGCAAGATCTACCCGGGCTACGTCGTCGGCTGCCAGGTCAACATCGACGGCGGCGGCGTCGAGGGCGGCGTCACCGGCGAGGTGGACTGGAGCGGGGACCAGGTGGAGCCGAACGTCGGCGCCGAGAGCGGCGGCGAGCTGTCGCTCGGACCCGGCCAGGCCAAGTCGTTCTACGTCCTCGACATCGAGGAGGCCGACGACTTCGGCAACGAGTCGCACGAGAAGCGCAACAAGTTCAAGGGCACCAGCGGCAGCGTCACCTGGGCCGACACCACTATCGGCCTGTCCGGCTGTGGCGGTTACGCGCAGGCGCGCTCGTTCGTCAAGGTGAAGGTCGAGACCACCAACGTGATGTCGGTGATCACGCTGTGGGGCAAGCCCTTCAGCATCGGCTGATCTCGCCACGAGCGTCATCGGGGCCCGGCGTCGACACGCCGGGCCCCGGTCGTTTCTCGTCGGAACACCCTGCGGACGTTCCGGCACGACTTCCGCTCCCGGCCGAAAGGCGCTCAGCGCGACCAGAGTTCGGTGTTAGGCAGTGCGGCCAGCTCCGCGTGCACCTGATCGTCGACGGTGACGCTCACGCCGTAGCGTTCCAGTTCGACGGACAACCTCCGCGCGACGGCCGCGGCGGCGCGATATTCGAGGACGGCTCCCCCGTCGGGAAAACGCAGCCGCACGCGGACTTCGTCCGCGGATTCGTCGGCCGTCATGACCCCACTCGACGCGCGCGCGAGTCCTGTCGGGCACCGGAAGCCCCGATGGCACACCGCCGGGTTCGTCGGTCGCGCGCTCGGCTCATCGGGCGGTCGATCCGCCGAGGCACGGCGTCCTCCTCCGTGACGAACGGCGGTGTCCGGCCGGGGGTTCCGGTGACCGGGTGGGTGCGCAGCACCACGGCCGCGGGAACCGCGCACGACTCCACGACCGGGGCTGCCTCACGGTGATCATGGTGACCGAGCTTCATTGCGACGATTCGAACGATCAGTTTGCGATCTCATGACGAACCCGCGACGGCGGGCAGCACAACGACGAAACGCGCACCGCCCCCAGGTCGTTCGACGCACGCGATGGCGCCGCGGTGCGCGGCCACCGTCTCCGCGACGAGGGCGAGCCCGATGCCGGTGCCCGCCGTGGACCGCCGGCTCGTGCGAACCGTCGCGAAGCGCTCGAAGATGCGCTCGCGGTCGGGTTCCGGAACGCCGGGGCCCGCGTCGTCGACGGCGAGCACGGCGTGCTGCCCCTCCCTGCCGACCCGCACCCCGACGACGCCGTCCCCGTGCCGGTCCGCGTTCTCCAGCAGATTGGCTACGGCGCGCTCCAGCTCGATCTTTCGGCCCTCGACGACGACATCCGACTCGACGTGCAGCAACGCGGTGTCGTAGTTGCGCGCCGCGAGGGTGTTGGACAGCAACTCGCCGAGCGAGAGCGGCTCCAGATCCGAGCGGTGGATGCCCGCCTCCGCTCTGGCCAGCGCGAGCAGATCCTCCAGCAGGCGGCGCAGGTGGTCGAGTTCGGCGTTCACCAGGCCGAGCGCTTGGCGCGGCCGCTCGGGCAGTTCCTCGGTGTGCCTGTTCATCACGGCGACGCCGGTGGTCAGTGTGGTCAGCGGGGTACGCAGCTCGTGACCGATGTCGGAGACCAGCCTGCGTTCCCGCTCGATGCGCCGCTGCAGCGCGTCGACCATGGCGTTGAACGCGTCCACCGTGGTCGAGAGGTCCCGGTCGCGGGAGCTCGGCAGCCGGATCTCGTGCTCCCCCGCGGCGATTCGGGCCGCGGTCCGTGCCACTTGGCGCAGCGGCTTCAGCGCGTGGTGACTCGCCCACACGCCGAGCGCCGCGCCGATAGCTACCGCGACGAGGCCGCAGACGATCAACACGTTGCGCAGCATGCGCAGGGTGGCCTCGAGCTCGGTCAGTGGCGCGAATTCGTAGAGAACGCCGCCCTCTTCGCTCAATACGACGCCGGTCCGCAGGTACGACCGCCCGCCCAGCGTTACGCGTTCGGTGGGTCCCGGTCCGAGCCTGCCGCGCCCCTGCGGCAGCACCACTGCGGGATCGGAGTCGAAATCCGGATGGCTACTTGCCCATTCGGAATCCCATCGCAGCAGCACCACGGTGTTGGCCGGCGGGTTGAGCGCGCGCAGAGCGGTAGCGGCGTTCGCGCCGGGGTCGTCGAGCAGGGCGCGCAGCATCTCGGCGTGCGCCTCCGCGCCCCGCTCCACCGTCCGGACACGCTGGGACTCCATGTAATCGCGGCCGATCATGAAGACGGACGCGACGAGAACCAAGGCCACCAGGCTCGCGCTGGACGCGAAGACGAAGACGACGCGCCCGCGCAGGCTGCGCAACGGAACCAGCGCTTGGCGGCGATCAGGCCTGGACATCGAGGCGATAGCCGAGGCCGCGCACGGTGACGACGAGGCGAGGATCGGACGGGTCGCGCTCGATCTTGGTGCGCAGCCGCCGCAGGTGCACGTCGACGATCCGTTCGTCGCCGAAGAAGCCGCGGTCCCAGACGCGGTCGAGCAGCACGGGACGGCTGAGCACGAAGCCGGGGTTCTCGGCCAGTTCGCACAGCAGCCGGAATTCGGTCAGGGTGAGATGCAGGTCGTCCCCGCCGCAGCGGACCGTGCCGCGCTGCGGCGAAAGCACAAGGCGGCGAGCGGCGTCCAGCACGATGTCCTGGGGCGCGTCGCGTTCGGCGGTCAGACCCGCGCGCCTGCGCAGCGCGCGCATGCGGGCGGTGATCTCCTTGACCTCGAACGGCTTGGTGACGAAGTCGTCGGCGCCCGCCTCCAGGGCGGCCACGACGTCGTGGGTGTCGTCGCGGGCGCTGACCACGATGATCGGCACCTGGTGGTCGCGCCGGATCTCCCGGATACAGGTGAAGCCGTCCATGCCGCCGAGCATCAGGTCGATGATCATCACGTCCGGTGCGCCGTTGTCGCGCAGGTGCTCCAGCGCCGTCTCCGCGGCCTCGGCCTCGGCGACGTCATAGCCCTCGTCCTCCATCGCCAACCGCAACGCGGTCCGTACCCGGTCGTCGTCCTCGACGATCATCAGCTGAGTCATGCCACTCCTCGCGCTGACGATCAGGGCCTTCCGAGACACCGACGCGCCGCGTCAGCATCGGCCGCGGTTCACCGGCGCGCAGAGTACCCAACCGAGATGACGGGAAAACACCGCCGCGGCGAACGCGGGTGAACTCAGCGAACCAGGCAGGCGGCGCGGCGGACCGGCAGTCCGCGCTCCTCCAGCGCGAGCAGCAGTCCTTGCCCGCGCCGGGCGCCGTCCTCGGCGTCGGTGCGGGCCAGATCCGGCACGTAAGTCGCGGCGCCGACGAGGGATTCGCCGACCAGCGACCAGAACCGCCGCGCGCTCAGACCGGAACACCTGGCGAGGCCGTGCTGGATCAGGGTCAGCGACGGTTCGCAGCGATGCGCAAGCCAGACGAACATGGCGCGCTCGCAGGGCAATGTCACCACACCCGGCTCCCCGGCGGAGCGTTCGCCGTCGATCGCGCGAATGGTGATGTCCTCCACACCCGCCCAGTCGATGCCGCCGTCGTTGTCGTGGTGCACCCAGAGGTTCTCCAGGCCGGGATCCCACGCCTTGCCCTCGGCGACGAGCAGCGCGGCCACCCGTCCGATCACCGCGTGGATCAGCGCGGTGGCGACCACTTCGGCGGCGGTGTCGGCGCTGATCATCTCGGCGGCGTGGCGCCGGTACATCAGCTCGATGCGGCCTTCGCGCAGCCCCTCGGACAGCTTCCACCATCGGCGTTTGCCCTGATCACCCATGGCGGCAACGGCATACACTCGCGGATGCTCCGGCTGCAGGCCCCGCAGCCGTGTGCAGGCGCGACCGAACGCCACCTCGGCGTCGCGGACCTGGCGGGTTGTCAATGGCTCGAGCATCGAACCTCCTCGGGATCGGCTCCTCATAGAGTCGAGTTCGGAAGATAGGTTAGGCTTACCCAACCTGGCAACCCCGGGGCACAACTAGGTTCAGCACCACAACGACAGGAGCAGTACGTCACCGTGACACCCCTTGCCACTGTGAGGCGGCGTCGCCTGACCGGCCTTGTCCTCCTGTTCGCGCTGTTGTTCCTCGCGGCGGTGGCGAGCATCGCGCTCGGTTCGCGGTCGCTGTCGCCCGGCACCGTCTACGACGCCGTGCGCGACGCGCTGACCTGCCAAGGCGGTCCGTTCAGCTGCCAGGCGCAGACCGCCGAGGAGCAGATCGTGCGGTCGCTGCGATTGCCGCGTACCGCGCTCGCGGTGCTCACCGGCATCGCGCTCGGCGTCACCGGCGCGCTGATCCAGGGCTACACCCGCAACCCGCTGGCGGACACGAGCCTGCTCGGACTCAATTCCGGCGCGGCCTTTCTCGCCGCGCTGAGCATGTACCTGTTCGGCTTCACCTTGGCCGAGCAGTACATCTGGTTCGCGTTCGCCGGAGCGTTGCTGACGGGGCTCGCTGTGTTCGGGTTCTCGTCCATCGGCGGCGGCAAGGCCAGTCCGCTCAGCCTGGTGCTCGCGGGCGCCGCGCTCACCGCGTTCTTGCAGGCCATGACGAATGCCATTGTGCTGCTGGATCCCTCGGCGCTGGACACCTACCGCTTCTGGGTGGTCGGCACGGTCGCCGGGCGGGACGCGCAGGTGTTCTGGCAGGTGCTGCCGTTCTTGGCGCTCGGCTTGCTGCTCGCCGTCGTCGCCGCGCCCGGTCTCAATCTGCTCACCCTCGGCGACGAGGTCGCGCGCGGGCTCGGCGTGCACGTCGGCCGCAGCCGCGCCCTCGGGCTCACCGCGGTGGTGCTGCTGTGCGGCGGTGCGACCGCGGCCGTCGGACCGATCGCCTTTCTCGGACTCATCGTCCCGCACGCCGCGCGGCTGTTCACCGGACCCGACTTCCGCTGGCTCATCCCCTATTCGGGCTTGCTCGGCGCGCTGCTGTTGCTGGTCGCCGACGTCGCGGGCAGGCTCGTCGCGCGGCCGGGCGAGCTCCAGGCCGGTGTGATGCTGGCCGTCGTCGGCGCCCCCTTCTTCATCGCGCTCGTGCGCCGCCGAAAGCTGGTGAACCTGTGAGGCTCGAACGATCCGTCACCGCGACCGCCGGGAGGACACGGTGAACGTCGACGTGAAAACCACGGATACGCAGGCCGTTTCGGCCGAGCTGCGCCGGGTGCGGCCCGCCTTGCGGATCGGTCCGGTCTCGCTGGTGTTGCGACCGGTGATGGTCGCGATCGTGCTGGCGCTCGCGGTGCTGGTCTTCGCCCTGTTCTGCGTGGACATCGCCGTGGGCGACACGCACATTCCGATCGGGCGGGTGCTCGACGTGCTCTCCGGCGGCGGCAGCCGCTCGCAGCGCTACATCGTGCTCGACTCGCGGCTGCCGCGCGCGCTCACCGCCGTGATCGTCGGCGCGGCACTCGGACTCGCGGGCGCGATCACCCAGTCGATCCTGCACAACCCGCTCGCCAGTCCCGACATGCTGGGCATCACAACGGGAGCCAGCCTCGGCGCGGTGTCGGTACTGGTCGCCACCGGCGGCGCCACGACTGGCTTCGCCGCCACCCTCGGCGCACCGCTCGCCGCGTTGGTCGGCGGATTGCTGACCGCCGCCGTGATCTACACGCTCGCGCTCGGCCGCACCGCCGCAGGCGAATTCGGCGCGACCGGACTGCGGCTCGTGCTCATCGGCATCGGCGTCAACATGTTGCTCATGGGCGGCATCAACTGGGTGCTCACGCTCGGAACCTGGCAGGACGCCGCCCGCGCGCAGCTGTGGCTGACCGGATCGCTCAACGGCGCCGACCGGGACCAGTTCGTGCCCGCGGCAATCGCGCTGGCCCTCGTCGCGCTCGTCGCGGTGGGTTCGGCGCGCACGCTGGCCGCGCTGCGGCTCGGCACCGAGACCACCCGGTCGCTCGGCGTGCGAATCCAGACCCAGCAGGCCATCCTGATCGGCGCGTCGGTGGTGGCGGCCTCGGTGGCGACCGCGGCCGCCGGTCCGATCGCGTTCGTCGCGCTGGCCGGACCGCAGATCGCGCGCCGACTGCTGCGCACGCCGGGAGAACCGTTGATCGGCTCGGCGCTGATCGGTGCGATCCTGGTGGTCGGAGCGGACGCGGCCGCACGCACGCTGTTTCCGATGGACCTGCCCGTCGGCATCGTGACCGCCGGATTCGGCGGACCGTTCCTGCTGTACCTGCTCGTGCGTATGAACCGGAAGGCGACCCTGTCATGACCGTCACCACCACCGCCGCCGCGCACCAGCTGGCCGCAGAACAGATCAGCCTCGGCTACGGCGACCGCGTCATCGTCGACGGGCTCACCCTGGACATCACCCCCGGTGTGATCACCACCGTCATCGGCCCCAACGGCTGCGGCAAGTCCACCCTGCTGCGCTCGCTCGGTCGGTTGCTACGACCGCGCGGGGGCCGAATCCTGTTGGACGGCAAGGCCATTTCCTCGATGAAGACCAAGGACGTCGCGCGCGTCGTCGGCATGCTTCCGCAGACGCCGGTCGCGCCGGAGGGGTTGACGGTCGCCGATCTGGTCGCGCGCGGGCGTCATCCGCACCAGTCCTGGATCCGGCAGTGGTCGGCGGCGGACGAGACGGAGGTGATGACCGCGCTCGAGCAGACCGGCATCGCCGACTTGGCCGACCGCGCGCTCGACGAGCTCTCGGGCGGCCAGCGCCAGCGCGCCTGGATCTCCATGGCGCTGGCGCAGGGCACCGACATCCTGTTGCTCGACGAGCCGACGACCTACCTGGACCTCGCGCATTCGCTCGAGGTGCTCGATCTGGTCGACCGGCTGCACGACGATCTCGGCCGCACCGTGGTGATGGTGCTGCACGACCTGAACCTGGCCATCAGGTACAGCGATCAGCTCGTCGTCATGCACGCCGGACGGATCGTCGCGCAGGGCGCCCCCGCCGACATCGTCACTGCCGCGCTGCTCAAAGAGGTCTTCGGGTTGGACGCCTCGGTGCTCGAGGACCCGGTGTCCGGTCGGCCGATGATCGTGCCGATCGGCGCCCGGCACGTACTGCCCGGCGCGACCGCGGAGTGATCCATCCCGTTCGCGAGGTATGACCAATACCACACAGCTACCGGACAGTTACGACAGGGTGTAGTACGCATTCGTGTCGTTGGGTCCGTAAACTTGGGGAATGGCAGGACTCGGTGAACTCGAGAAAGCGGTCATGGACCAGTTGTGGTCGAGCGATGAACCGCAGACCGTCCGGCAGGTGCACGAAGCACTGGCCGCGCGCCGCGAACTCGCGTACACCACGGTGATGACCGTGTTGCAGCGACTCGCCAAGAAGAATCTGGTGGTCCAGCGGCGCGACGACCGCGCGCATCGGTACGCGCCGGTGCACACCCGCGACGAACTGGTCGCCTCCCTGATGGTGGACGCGCTGCAACAGGCCGACGCTGCGGGCAGCCGCGCCGCCGCGCTGGTGCATTTCGTGGAGCAGGTCGGACGTGACGAAGCGGATGCGCTGCGCGAGGCACTCGCTAAGCTCGAGGCATCCGAAGGCAATCAACCACCGCCCAAGTAGTATCGGGGATGGCCGCACGGCCCCCGGGCCTCACAAAGCCGTGAGCGCCAGGCCCCACAACGCAGTGAGCTGAGTCGATGAACGCAACCGCGCCGGTCTTCGCCGGTCTCGCCTTGCTTCTCGCGGGGCCCGCCCCTGCGCTGCTCAGCCGTGCGACGTGGCCGTACCGGACGCCGCGCGCCGCACTCGTGTTGTGGCAGGCCATCGCGCTCGCCGCCGTGCTCAGCGCGTTCGGTTCCGGTCTCGCCATCGCCGCCGAACTGCTGGTGCCGGGGCCCGACGGACGTCCCACCACCTCTCCCACCCGCGAGATCGACGCGCTCGGCCTGCCACTGTGGCTGGCCTACGTCACCGTCTTCGCGCTGACACTGTTGATCGGCGCGCGGCTGATCTTCTCGGTGATCCGCGTCGGAGTGCACACCCGCAGGCGCCGGGCGCGGCATCGCATGCTGGTCGACCTGCTCGACCAGAGCGGTCCGCACCGCCCCGCGCACGACATCCGGGTGCTCGCCGCGCCCGAACCGATCGCCTACTGCCTGCCCGGCCTTCGCCAGCGGGTGGTGCTCAGTGCGGGCACGCTGACCAACCTGGACCAGTCCGAGGTCAAGGCCATCGTCAGCCACGAGCGCTCGCACCTGCGGGCCAGGCACGATCTGGTGCTCGAGGCGTTCACCGCGGTGCACGAGGCGTTCCCGCGGGTGGTGCGCAGCAAGGCCGCGCTCGGCTCGGTCAAGCTGTTGATCGAGTTGCTCGCCGACGATTCCGCCGTCAAGGTCACCGGTCCCAAACCGCTCGCGCGGGCGCTGGTGGCGTGCGCGAAGTCGACCGCGCCGCAGGGCGCGCTGGCCGCGGGCGGTCCCACCACGCTGATCCGCATCCAGCGGCTGAGCGGGCGGGTCGGTGATTTCCGGGTGGCCTCGGCCGCGTATCTCGGCTCGGTCGCCATCCTCGTGGTTCCCACGTTGGCCGTCGCGGTACCCTGGCTGGTCGAACTCAGTCGGTTGTTCCACCACTGACCTCCTCGATCCGGCGGTCGCCGGTCGCTCGCTTCACTCCGTTCAGGACGTCGCGGTCCGCCGCGCCCGTTCGCGTGCCGAACTCGTCGCGCACGTCGAAACACACGAAAGGCCCCCACCCTTTGACTCCCTCGCCCGCCGCCGCGGCGCCCAGCGTCACCTTCGCTGATCTGGGCCTGCCCGTTCCGCTCGTCCAGGCGCTACGCCGCGACGGCATCGAGGCGCCCTTCCCCATCCAGGCCGCGACGGTCCCGGACACGCTGGCGGGCAAGGACGTGCTCGGGCGCGGCCCGACCGGATCGGGCAAGACGCTCGCCTTCGGACTGCCCATGCTGGCCCGGCTCGCGGGTGGCGCCGCCAAGCCGGGGCGGCCGCGCGGACTGGTGCTGGTGCCCACGAGAGAGCTGGCCGCCCAGATCGAGCGCGCGCTCGACGAGCCCGCGCTCTCTCTCGGACTGCGCATCGCCTCGGTGGTGGGCGGCGCGCCGATCAAGCGCCAGGCCGACCGGCTGGCGCGTGGCGTCGACCTGCTCATCGCCACCCCCGGCCGGTTGCAGGACCTGGTCCTGCAAGGCTCGGCCGACCTGTCCGACGTGCTGATCACCGCGCTGGACGAGGCCGACCACATGGCCGACATGGGCTTCCTTCCGCAGGTCACCAAGTTGCTCGACCGGACGCCGAAAGACGGTCAGCGTCTGCTGTTCTCCGCCACCCTGGACGGCGATGTCGACAAGCTGGTCAAGCGCTACCTGCGCTCGCCTGTGACGCATTCCACCGCGCCGCCGTCGGCCGCGGTCGCCACGATGTCCCACCACCTGCTGTACGTGCACAAGGCCGACAAGCGCGACGTCGTCGCCGAGATCGCGTCCCGCGACGGGCTCACCATCCTGTTCGTGCGCACCAAGCACGGCGCGGACCGGCTGGCCAAGCAACTGCGCGCCGCCGGTGTCGCGGCGGGTGCGCTGCACGGCGGCAAGGCGCAGAACAACCGGACGCGAACGCTCGCGGCCTTCGCCGACGGCAGCGTTCCGGTGCTCGTCACCACCGACGTCGCCGCCCGCGGCATCCACGTCGACGGCATCTCCCTCGTCGTGCACGTCGACCCGCCCGCGGAGCCCAAGGCCTACCTGCACCGGGCGGGCCGCACCGCCCGCGCAGGCGAGGACGGCGTCGTCGTCACCTTGGTCACCGAGGTCGAGCGGACCGACGTGGAGAAGATGACCCGCAAGGCGGGCGTGGATATCGAAGGCGTCGAGGTGTCGCCCGGTGATCGACGGCTGGCCGCGATCACCGGCGCGCGGAGACCGTCCGGTGTTCCGGTCACCCTGCCCGGCGCCGTGGTGAAGTCCGAAGGAGCCGACGAACGCGGCTCTTCGGCGGGAGCGAAGGGCAACGGACGCCGGGGGGCCGCGGGTGCGAAGTCCAGCGGGTCCCGGGCTACAGCTGGCCGTGGGGCCGGTGCTGGAGCCAAGCCCAACACGAGCCACGCCGCCGCTGAAGAGCGCCGCGCGACGCGGGGAGCCACTGAGCGCCGCGCCACCGGCGAAGCCGGGCCTCGCGGACGAGGCCGCACCGCGGAAGCGAAGTCCGACGGACGACGCGCCAACGTCGCGGCGAGATCCGGCGGACGACGCGGCACCGGACAGTCGACGGCCTACGCGGAAATGCCCACCGAGGCAAGGCATTCCCGCGGCAACCGCTCGACCACCGCCGCGGGCCGCCCGGCTCGCACGGAGGGGGTGCGCTCGACCGAAAGCCGTAGCACCGCAACCGAATCCGCTCGACGCTCCACGGCGGACGGCACGTCGGCCGCGCACACCACCCCGAACCGCCGCCGCACCGACACCCGCGATCGCATCGCGCCCCGCTCCGACGGTTCCGCCCCGGCCCCCCGCACCCGCGCGGGCCGCCGCTCGGCCGAACCCACGCCGACACGGGACACCGGCCAGCCCCGCCACCGCAGCTCCGGCCAACGCCGCCGCCCCAACTGACCGCCTCGCACACACCGGGTTTCGCTCGCGGCAGAGTCGCCACACACCCACTACACGCCTCACACAGACACCGACTATGTGAGGCGTGAAGAAGGTCTGTGCCAACGCCGGACACCACCGGCCAGCCCCGCCACCGCGGCACCGGCCAAACGGCGCCGCCCCGACTGACCGCCTCGGGCACCGGGATTCGTCCGCAGCAGAGTCGCCACACACCCACCGCACGCCTCACACAGGCACCGACTATGTGAGGCGTGCACAAGATCTGTGTCAGCCCGGTCGATGCGGGCATCAGTGGTCGCGACACGCCCGGGGTGCACAGGCGACGCGCCGGGTGCGGTGGGGCGGATGGGCGGGGTTGGCTATTGGCGGGCAAACTGAGTTGGTGCCGCATCATCCGTTGGGGGCCGTGGTTTGCGCGCTTGTCGCCGCGCTGTTGTTCGCGGTGGCGGCGGTGGCGCAGCAGCGGGCCGCGGCGGCGGTGCCGGAGGAGCAGTCGTTGGTCGGGGCGCTCGTGCGCAGTCCGCGGTGGTGGACCGGGGTCGGCGGGGACGTGGGCGGATACGCGATGCAGGTCGCGGCGCTCGCGCTGGGACCGGTGCTGCTGGTGCAGCCGATCCTTGTCAGCTCGCTGGTGTTCGCGCTGCCGCTGTCGGCGCGGCTCAATCGACGCCGGGTCGGGGCGCGCAACTGGGCGGCCGCGTCGGCGCTCGTCGCGGCACTGGCCTGCTTTCTCCTGGTCGGCAATCCCTCCGAAGGCGATTCGACTGCGCCACTGCGCGATTGGGTCGTTCCGTTGGCGATTCTGCTCGGCGCGATCGCCGCCGCGGTGGCTGTCGCGCTCGGCAGCGGCGACCGCGGCCGCCGTGCGCTGCTGTTCGGCGCGGCGGGCGGGGCGCTGTACGGGCTGGCAGCCGCGCTGACCTCCTACGTCACCGATCTGTTCGAGCACGGCCTCGGCCACGTCCTCGGCAGCTGGCAGACGTGGGCGCTGGTCGCCTCCGGCCTGGTCGGCGTCTACTTTCAGCAGCGCGCCTTCCAAGCCGGTTCGCTCACCGCCTCACTGCCCGCCGTCACCATCGCCGAACCGTTGGCCGCCGCCTTCCTCGGCCTCACCGTGCTCGACGAGAACTTGCGCACCAACGATTTCGGCGTGTTGATCACCGCGCTCGCCGTAGTCGTCATGTGCGCCACCACGATTCAGCTCTCCCGCGCCCAAGCCGCTGCCTGACGACGGATCGGCTCGGCCGCGTTCCAGGAGTCCGCGACGCGGACGCCCAGTCCCGCCAGTTGGGACCGCAGCCCCGGTGCGCCGGAGAATTGCCGCGCGACCCCGAGCTCACGGTTAGTATGGGTCAAGTGCAGTTTCTCCCTGGACACCAGCCGCCGTACGACCTCACCTACGACGACATCTTCCTCGTCCCGAACCGGACCGACGTCGCGTCCCGATTCGACGTGGACCTGTCGACCGTCGACGGTTCCGGCACCACCATTCCCATCGTCGTGGCGAACATGACCGCGGTCGCGGGCCGCCGCATGGCCGAGACGGTCGCGCGGCGCGGCGGCCTCGTCGTCCTCCCGCAGGACCTGCCGATCAGCGCGGCCGCCGACACCATCGCGTTCGTCAAGAGCCGCTCGCTCACCGCCGACACCCCGGTCACCCTCGACCCGGATCGGTCGGTCTCCGAGGCCGTTGCGCTGATGCACAAGCGTGCGCACGGAGCCCTGGTCGTGGTCGAGGACGGCAAGCCGGTCGGCGTGGTCACCGAGGGCTCGTGCACCGACGTGGACCGTTTCGCTCGGCTGCGCGAGGTCGCCGTCACCGATTTCGTACAGGCGCCAGCGAGCACTTCCCCCCGCGAACTGTTCGACCTGCTCGAGTCCGAGCACGCGCACTTGGCCGTGCTCACCGCCGAGGACGGCTCGCTGGCCGGCGTGATGACCCGCACCGGCGCCATCCGCGCGGGCATCTACCAGCCCAACGTCGACGGCAACGACCAGCTGCGCGTCGCGGCCGCGGTCGGCATCAACGGCGACGTGGCCGCGAAGGCCAAGGCGCTGGTCGACGCGGGCGCCGACCTGCTCGTCATCGACACGGCGCACGGGCACCAGGCGAAGATGCTCGAGACGTTGCGCGCGGTCGCCGACCTCGGCCTCGGCGTGCCGCTGGTCGCGGGCAACGTGGTCTCGGCCGAGGGCACCCGCGATCTCGCCGCAGCGGGCGCGGACATCGTCAAGGTCGGTGTCGGCCCCGGCGCCATGTGCACCACGCGGATGATGACCGGCGTCGGTCGCCCGCAGTTCTCGGCCGTTGCCGAATGCGCCACCGCCGCAAAGGAACTCGGCGTGCACGTCTGGGCAGACGGCGGTGTCCGGCACCCGCGCGACGTGGCGCTGGCGCTGGCCGCGGGCGCGTCCAACGTGATGATCGGTTCCTGGTTCGCGGGCACCTACGAGTCCCCCGGCGATCTCCGGGTGGACCGCGACGGCAACGCCTACAAGGAGAGCTTCGGCATGGCCTCCAAGCGCGCCGTCGCCGCGCGCACCGCCACCGACAGCGGATTCGATCGGGCGCGCAAGGCGCTGTTCGAGGAAGGCATCTCCAGCTCGCGCATGCGACTGGACCCGGAGCGCCCCGGCGTGGAGGACCTGATCGACCACATCTGCTCCGGCGTGCGCAGCGCGTGCACCTACGCGGGCGCCCGCACCCTCGCCGAATTCCACGACAAGGCCGTGCTCGGCGTGCAGTCCGCCGCGGGCTTCGCGGAAGGACGTCCGCTGCCGAGCGGATGGTGAGCACCGACACGCGAACAGAGCCGCTACCGGCCGACGCGATCCACCGCGTCTGCCGGTAGCATGGTGGTTGCCGGGTCCGCCCGGCGCCACGATTCCGCATGCCGAAAGGAACAAGTTGTCACCCGCGTCCGAGGGCGCCGCACAGGAGGGCTCCTCTACCGAGCCGGGTGACAAACCCGGCGCTCTCCTTCTCGCAGCAAGCCAGCCCGAACCAGCTCGTCCCCGCGCGTCCCGTGATTCCGCGCTCCGCGGGCGGTGTTGATCGTGTCCACCGTCCTCACCATTCTCAGCCTGGTCGGGTTCGTCGCACTCACCGCGGGCACCGCGCTGTTCGTCGCTGCCGAATTCTCCCTCACCGCCCTGGAACGCAGCACCGTCGAGGCGCACGCCCGCACCGGTGACGTGCGCTCGCGAATGGTCCGGCAGGCGCACCGCACGCTGTCGTTCCAGCTGTCCGGCGCCCAGCTCGGCATCACCATCACCACGCTGATCACCGGATACATCGCCGAGCCGGTGATCGCCCGCCTGCTCGCGCCTGCGTTCACCGCCGTCGGCCTGAACTCGAGTGCGGCCAACGGCGTCTCGCTGGCACTGGCCCTGGTGCTGGCCACCTCGCTGTCGATGATCTACGGCGAGCTGGTGCCCAAGAACATCGCCATCGCCAAGCCGATGGCGACCGCGCGGATGACCGCGGGCCCGATGGTCGCCTTCTCGGTGGTGTTCAAGTGGATGATCCACTTCCTGAACAGCACCGCGAACTGGGTGGTGCGCCGCCTCGGCGTGGAGCCGGCGGAGGAGCTGCGCTCGGCGCGTTCGCCGCAGGAGCTCGGCTCGCTGGTGCGCACCTCCGCGCAGCGCGGCGCGCTGGATCAACGCACCGCGCTGGTGATGGACCGCTCGCTGCAGTTCGGCGAGCGCAGCGCCGAGGAGCTGATGACGCCGCGGGTGAAGGTGGAGTCGCTGGACAAGTCCGACACCATCGCCGATCTGATCGCCGCCGCCAGCCGCACCGGCTACTCGCGGTTCCCGGTGATCGACGGCGATCTCGACAACACCCTCGGCGTTGTGCACGTCAAGCAGGCGTTCACCCATCCCGCGAACGTGCGGAGCACCATCCCGTTGCAACTGCTGGCGCGCCCCGTTCCGGTGGTGCCCGCCAGCCTCGACGGTGACGAGGTGCTCGAACGCGTCCGCGCCGACGGCATGCAGGTCGCGCTGGTCGTCGACGAGTACGGCGGCACCGCGGGCATGGTCACCATGGAGGACCTGATCGAGGAGATCCTCGGCGACGTGCGCGACGAGCACGACGAAGAGGAGCGCGACGTGCGCCGGGTCTCCGACGGCTGGGACTGCTCGGGCCTGCTGCGCATCGACGAGGTCTCCCGCGCCACCGGCTACGACGCGCCAGAAGGCGAATACGAAACGCTCGGCGGCCTGGTGCTGACCGGTCTCGGCCGCATCCCCGTGGTCGGTGACGAGGTGGTGCTGCCCAATTCGACCGCCAATCACAGACACCCGTACGAAACCGACCAGGGCGGCTGGATCGCCAGGGT
The DNA here is from genome assembly GCF_001612615.1 of Nocardia amikacinitolerans NBRC 108937. Lineage (GTDB taxonomy): Bacteria > Actinomycetota > Actinomycetes > Mycobacteriales > Mycobacteriaceae > Nocardia > Nocardia amikacinitolerans. Next base: position 494,171 of record NZ_BDAU01000001.1, read on the forward strand.
TGAACGCATGGACGGCCGCCGCATCGACCGGGTCCGGCTGATCCCCGTCACGCCGGAGGCGCTGGTCGCCCGCGCGGCGCAGGAGCACAGCCATGGGTGATCTGTTCGGTGTCCTGCTCACGGTGGTGCTGCTCGCGGGCAACGCCTTCTTCGTCGCCGCCGAGTTCGCGCTGATCTCCGCGCGCCGCGACCGCCTCGAGGCGCTGGCCGCCCAGGGCAAACGCAACGCCACCACGGTCATTCGGGCCGGTGAGAACCTGTCGATGATGCTGGCCGCCGCGCAGCTGGGCATCACGATCTGTTCGATTCTGCTCGGCCGCGTCGGCGAACCGGCCGTCGCGCACCTGCTGGAGGGACCGTTCGAGCTGATCGGCCTGCCCGACCAGCTGCTGCATCCGGTGGCCTTCGCCATCGCGCTGACCATCGTGGTGATCCTGCACATCCTCTTCGGCGAGATGATCCCGAAGAACATCGCGCTGGCCGGGCCGGAACGCAGTGCGCTGCTGCTCGTTCCGATGCACCTGATGTGGTTGCGGGTGGCTCGTCCGCTGATCGCGATCTACAACCTGGCGGCGAATCTGTCGCTGCGGCTGCTGCGCATCGAGCCCAAGGACGAGCTGGACGCCACTGTGTCCAGCGTGGAGCTGGCCGAGATGATCGGCGAGTCCCGCTCGGAGGGTCTGCTCGACGAGGAGGAGCACCGCCGTCTGACCCAGGCGCTCGGCACGTCCGACCGGGTCGTCGCCGACGTGATGGTGCCGCTGGCAACGACCCGCTCGGTGCCGTTGCGCGGCAATGGCACCACGCTCGGCGACGTCGAGACCGCTGTCACGGAGACCGGCTTCTCCCGCTACCCGGTGCGCGCGAGCGACGGTTCGCTGGTCGGCTACCTGCACGTGAAGGACGTGCTGGACAAGGTCGCCGACGAGTCGGCGGGTCCGAACACTCCGATCCCGCGCACCGACATCCGCCCGCTTCCGACGGTCGGCACCGGCACCACGCTCTTCGAGGCGCTGGCTCGCCTGCGCCGCACCAGCAGCCACCTCGGTCGCGTCGTCGACACCCGCGGCAACACCGTCGGCATCGTCGCGCTCGAGGATCTGGTCGAGGAGTTCGTCGGCACGGTGCGCGACACCACCCACCGGATCATCGAATGATGTGCCGCGCCACCGTGTTCGAGCGCGGTAGCGGCCCGCGCGGTGGCGCCGTTTCACGATCGTCACGAGGCGCAGGGGAGCCGTCGTGACGGTCGATGACGTGCTGGCGGAATCGGAGTGGCGCGGGCGGGCCGCCGCGTACCTGGCACGGTTGGACGAGCTCGTCGGACCGTATCTGGCGCGCCGGGCCGCCGGTGATACGCATCCGGTGGTCGACTTCCTGTTCACCTATTACGGCAACAAGCCCACCCAGTTGCGCCGGTGGCATCCCGGATTCGGTATCGGGCTGGCCGGGGCGCGCGAGTACGAAGGGGCGCGGGGATATCACCGGGTCTCGGTGCCCGAATGGTCCGACCGGCTCCCGGCGCACGAGTCGTTCCGGCACTCCGCAACCGAGATCTCCGACCGT
>NZ_BDAU01000002.1 GCF_001612615.1 Nocardia amikacinitolerans NBRC 108937
AGCTCGACCGCGACGAAGGGCCGACCTGACCGGGCCGTGGCGCACGAGTCGACCGGCGAGGGCGCGGCCGGTCCAGAGCGGGCGGCTGGCCGAGAGCGGGCGGCGGCGGTGGTGTTCACGGCGGATCCCGCCTATCTCGCACGCCGCCGCGACACCCTCGAATTCGTCGCGAACCTGTTGCGCGCCACCGCATCCCGGCCCGCCCAGCTGTCCTGTTTCGGGCTGCACGAGTGGGCGATGGTCTACCGCACCGACGACGTCCGCCACCGGCAGGTGCCACTGCGGCTGGGGTCCGAGGGCACCGACGCGGTGGTCGAAGCGATGTCGTTGCGCTGCACCCACTTCGACGCGTTCCGCTTCTTCACCCCCGAGGCCGTCGGCCGCAACGCGCAGCCGCTCACCCGCGCCGATCAGGTGGCGCGCGAACAACCCGGCTGTCTGCACGCCAACATGGATCTCTACAAGTGGAGTTTCAAGCTCGTCCCGCTTGTCGCCTCCCAGCTGGTCTTGGACTGCTTCGAATTGGCCTGCGACGCACGCGAACTCGACATGCGCGCCAGCCCCTACGACCTCACGGACTACGGCTACGCGCCGATCCGCATCGAAACACCGTCCGGGCGCGCGGAGTACGTCCGCCGCCAGGCCGAGATCGCCGAGCGGTCCGCCACCCTGCGCACCGCTCTCCTCGACGCCTGCGAGAACCTGCTCGCAGCGAGCGCGGAATACGCCGCCAGGTAGGAGCGCGACGGCTCAGCGCACGACGCGACGCTGTGCACCGACCCGACAGCACAGCTTCGTGCAGACGTTTTGTGTCAAGCGATTCCACTAAAGGAGAAAGATCAGAGGTAGGGAGAAGCCCACTCCTACAGCCAGGAGAACCGCCAACACAATAGAAACGCTCACAGAGACCAGGACGGGCCGAGCCATACTACGCACGAATGCTCGACCCCCATCCCTTTTTCCGGCGGAGACCCCCGCCGCGACGAAAACGACCGCCCCGGCAAGCATCATGACAATGATGATGGCTTCCAGAATGGTGTTCACAAACCCTCGCTTCCAGCGTTCGGGCTTCACATGCCTAGAAGCGCTGAGTAATCAGTGTAAGGCGTTTTGCGTCAAGCGATTCGGTCGGCGCTCAGGTCCGTCGTCGTCGCTGTATAGCGGTAGCTCGAACTCGGCCAGGTCGCCGAAACCGAGATCGTTCGACGCGCGCAGAACTTCCGAGGATGAGAGACCGCGGAAGAACGGCGCTGAACTCGGCGCGCCCTCGGTCGAGGCCGAGTCAGCCGAGTCTTCCACCATGAGGCCGATCACCCGACCCTCTGCGGCGACGATAGGTCTGGTGGTTCCACTTCTAGGACTGCGACGTCCAAGGTCGGATGCACGCCCCGGACATGAGCAACGCGGGATTCTCCACCGGAGAGTCCTCGTCAGACGGCAGATGACGTAGCCGCCAGGAGGCCCACACCGCGGCACCGAGGCAGATGGCTCCGAGCAGGACGGGGACTGCTCTCGGGTTCACGCTTGCTGTTGGGCGCGAACGGTTTCACGGTCCTGGCTGGTCGCCGACGGTGCGGTGCGGGGCCAGGTCCAGGCGTACCGCACGATGACGGCGAGAAGGATCAATTCCAGCACGATGCCGAGGCCGTAGAAGTACAGCCAGGACTCGCCCACCGCGTTGAATACCGTGACGGGGACGTAGAGCGAGGCCACGATGAGGTTCGTGATGCGGTTCGCCCGGGCGGGCAGCGTCATCGACAGCAGGACCATGAGGATCGGGATGGCCATGAGGGTCAGGGCCGTGGTCGAAAAGGTCTGGGAGACGTCGAACTCGAAGACCTTGCCGTCGAGGATTTCTTCGATGACGCCGGGCGTGAAGAAGTTGAGAATGTCCACGTAGGCGTAGAGGAACATGAAGCTTGTCCACGTCGCGGCGAGCTTGGCTCTCACCGGGATCGGCTGGTCTTCCAGTGTGGCGGTGGTGGTTTGACCTGTTCTCATCATGGACTCCGTTGTTGTGGTGAGGATCGGTAGATCCACGATCGCTGAGCCCGGCGGCGGGCGCCTCGGCCCGGAGGCTGGGGTTCGCTTGGCCGATGGCATGGTCTCTCTCTCGTACTTTCGGCGGGTACCCCGAGGCGCGCCGACCCCTAGGCTGGAGCCGTGGTCACTGTCCGGCGCTCCATCTGGCATGAGCCGCGGCCTGCTGACGCCCCACCCATCGGTCGGCTCGACTGGCTGCTGGTGGGCGTGTTCGCGGCTGCCGCCTTGGTCGAGGGCATCGCTCGGCCGGGCTTGGCCTTGCGACCCCTTGTGACGGCGCTCGCCCTGGCGCTGATACCTGCCCTGCTCTGGCGGCGGGGTCGCCCCCTGATGGCCGCCCTGGTCGGGTGGGGCGTCGCCGGGCTGCTCTCGGTCCTCCAGCTGACTGCGCACGCCGGGGACCTCGGCCTCTACTCCATGATGGCCGTCCTCATCCTGCTCTACTCCCTGGTGCGGTGGGGCTCGGGCCGGGAGATGGTCTTGGGGACGGCGTTCGTGACGGTCGTCGTCGCGCTGGGGATGTACGTCTCCTCCGCGGGCTGGGCCGACGTCTTCGGCGGGAGCGTCCTCTTGCTGTTGTTCGTCGCCCTCGCGGCGATGTTCCGCTACCGCGCGGACCTCTGGCATCGCCAACAGCGCGAGATCCGCAATCAGGAGCGGGTGAGACTGGCTCGCGAGCTGCACGACACCGTGGCCCACCACGTCTCGGCCATCGCGGTGCAGGCGCAGGCCGGTGGCGTGGTTGCCGGCATCGAGCCTGAGAAGGCTGCCGAGATCCTGGCCGCGATCGAGTCCGAAGCGTCGCGAACCCTGGCGGAGATGAGAGCAATGGTGCGGGTGCTGCGTGAGGAGGAAACCGTCGCCTACTCACCGCAACTGGGTGTCGCGGACCTGCCTGCTCTGGCGCGCGCCGACGCGACGCCCACCGTCGAGGTCTCGCTGGCCGGTTCGTTGACCCGGCTGGCACGACCCGTGGATGCCGCGCTCTACCGGCTCGCGCAGGAGTCGCTGACCAACGCCGTACGGCATGCCAGGAGCGCGACCCGCGTCGGGATCGACGTACGCCGGGAGGGCGACGCCGTCAGACTGCGTGTCATCGACGATGGACAGACCGAGCCGGGGCCGGCCCCGGAGCCTGGGTTCGGCCTGCTGGGCATGGCCGAACGCGCCCAGCTCCTCGGCGGATCGCTCTCCGCGGGGCCGGGGCCCGAGGGTGGCTGGGTGGTCGAAGCCGTGCTGCCGGTGGAGGCGATGGCGTGAGCATCCGTGTTGTCGTAGCCGACGACCAGGACTTGGTCCGGACCGGGCTGGTGATGATCCTCGGCGCGCAACCCGACCTCGAGGTCGTGGGCGAGGCAGCAGACGGGCTCGCAGCGCTCGACCTGGCGACCCGGCTGCGTCCCGACGTCCTCCTCGTCGACATCCGGATGCCCGGGCTCGACGGCGTCGAGGTGACGCGGCGCCTGGCCGGGCCGAACGTGGCGGACCCGATGGCGGTCGTCGTGATCACCACCTTCGACCTCGATGAGTACGTCCTCGGCGCCCTACGCGCAGGCGCCCGCGGCTTCCTGCTCAAGGACGCCGGGCCGGAGCTCCTCGTGCAAGCTGTCCACGCGGCGGCCAACGGGGACGCGCTGATCGCCCCCAACGTCACCCGCCGGCTGCTGGCGACCTTCGCCGACCAGGCGCCGGCGGTACCGGTCCAGCCCATCGACCCGCTCACCGAGCGCGAGAAGGAGGTGCTCGCGCTGGTGGCACGGGGCCGGACCAACGCCGAGATCGCCACCGAGCTCTTCGTCGGCCTGAGCACGGTCAAGACCCACGTCGCATCGTTGATGACCAAGCTCGGCGCCCGCAACCGCGTCGAGATCGCGATGTGGGCATACGACACCAGACGCCTGAGAGCCGATTAGTGGGTACCGGTGAAGGGGTGGCCGACCGTCGGTGGTGGAGTCGAACTGGAAGTCGTTGGCCCACACCATGTTCGGGTGCTGTTGGCTACATCGGTGAACCGCGGCGTCGCTGATCGGTGAATCCTGACGGCACGCTCGACGGGTGTCGTCGAAGACTGACCAGGACACAGCAACCAGATTCGCTGGCGATGTCGGATGCACCTCACATTTGCTGTTGCTGCGTCGTCGGAGTACTGGAAGCGCGGGGTGGGCCGCCGGGTAGCGGATCGCGGCCCAGAAGGTCGAACGGAGACAACATGACCTCGAATGCATCTCCGATCGCGGATATCCCTGGATAGAGTGGGGCCTTTTGATGACCCCACGTATTTCCCCACGTATTGACCACGACCCGAAACCAACACCCCACCCTCGTAGCAACAAGACCGCTAACACAGTTGCGCTGGTCTAAAGTCTGCCCGGAATGTAATGGCTCCACGACGATTGCCGGTTGCCTGCACGGAGGTCATCGATTCGTTGCCGCAACCGGTGGGCGTGCTCAACCGAAGTTGTCGCTCGTCGGAGTGGGCCGGTTACCTGAACAAGGTCACGCATGTCCAGCAGCACCTGGTACCCAGACCACTGCGACAAGTCGTACCCGTACTCCTCGATGAAGTTCCGAACCCAAGTCTCGTCACGTCCGTACCGCACCGCGGCATGCCATGTCGGAATCAAGTCCACTTCTCGTGGGCCGATGCTGACCCAGTCCCAATCTCCGAGGATCGGCCGAGGTGGATTGATTCTGTTGTCCCACAGAAGGTTTCCTGCCCAGGCGTCGCCATGGATCAGTCCGACGCCTAATGGCCAATCTAGTTCGGTCAGTTGCGTGCGAACCTGGTCGATTCGCCTCAGTAACCATGCACGCTCGTCCTCGATGATGACGCTCACCGTGCTGTCCACGAGAAGCGCTCCGTGCAACGATTCCAACGGCGTCCACGGTTGAAGTTCGATTGTCGGCGTGGGCAAGTCATGCAGCGATCGGAGAAGACGGCCAAGCTCCCTCGAGGTCAGTTCCGGGGTATCGGCCACTTGTCGGTAGTACTGCCAGAATCCAACCGTGTACCCGTTGACTCGCACCGGTTCGACGCCGGAGAGCGGAGCCGTCGCGCCGAATTGGTGCTGCGCGGTCAACCATTCGGTTACTGCGTAGATCCGTCTCGGCCTGTCAAGGTCCGCCTCGTTGGCGCCGACCCGGGCAACAACTCCGTGACGTGGCAGGACATAGACAGCGTTGCTCGAATGGTGGATCAGCTCCGCCCCGGCGGGATCGAGCCCGGAGACTTGGCACGCGGCGGATAGCGCCGCGTACTCCTCCAACGACATGCCAGCCCTACCCGACTAGTGCGACTGTGGATCGAAACTCGTCTTCGACCTGCTGAACGATAGCCAGATCAGCGTACGGTGCCAGACGACGACGGACAATGTTGATCAACTCGATACCGCGAGCGCTGGTCAGGCCGCGAGCAACACGCATTGCGTCCAGGAGCACCCGACACGCTTGCTCGACCTCCACACTTTGGCCTGTTGCGGCCTCGCCGGAATCGGGTACGTACGACGCCGCCAGCGTCGCCGCTGCTAACACTTGCCGACGTTCCATCCCCGCAGAATCCGCCAGAACCACAGGTGCGCGTCGCTGTACATCCACAGCACGTCGCCCATCGTGCGCCACATACATGAACTCGGCCGACAACTGCCGGTCAGTGAAGAACCGGATCCAATCCGGCTCGTCATCCGGACGTGCACGGTTCAACCGCCGCTCTGCCTCCAGCATCGCTTGTGCGCCAGCGGTCATATCGCCATTCAGCGCATGCGCACGCGCTAACACTGCATTGCACCGCGCGGTACTGCTCGGCGAACCCGATTGCTCTGCCGCGCGTACAGCCGCCGCGCCGAACCACAGCGCCTCCTTCCTATGGCTAAGGTAGTGCGCCTGCATCGACATGTCCGTGAGGATATGCGCCCCCAGCGCGGCATTGCCGCCTGCTTTCGCAAGCCGCAGAGCCTGCCGAAAGTACTTCTGCCCCAACCCCTGTCGAGCTGAATCGAAACACATAAAGCCGCTCAGGTCGCACAGCCGCGCCGCGACTGCATACAGCTCGGACGCGGTACGACTGTCGTAAGAGCCACGCAGCGCCGGTCCGACTACGTCATCGACAAACCGCGCAAGAGTCGCGCGTGCGTAGCCCCCGCCGAGGTGGTGGTCCGCACTGGAGAACACGTCGCACATCGACCACATGACCTCGATGTCGGCGGTGCCAACACGCCGATGGCTTTCGCCTGTGGCAAAGACCGGAACAGTCTCGTCCAACCATTCGCGCACAGGATCGAACACGTCACAGCCGACCCATGGCGCGTTAGGCTCGTCCGCTACCAACGAAATGGTCGAATCCTTTTGTGGCGCTTGTGAATTAATGTCGACCCACATGCGTTCGAGGACACCGCCGGTCTCCAGCGCTTCGTCCATTCGCTGTGCGAAATCTCGTGTTGGACGCCGTTGAGCCTTCTCTATCTTGCAGATCAGCGAACCACTGTCGTGACTGATAGCGCCGAGCCGGTTCAGCGACATCTTCCGTAACAGTCGCCAGTGCCGCAGTTCCGCGCCGAAGAACTGTTGCGCCGACTCCATAGCGGCCAGCTCGCGCGGTGGTTGGGCCATCGCTTCATCCTCTTTGACCTGGTCGTTTGGGACCGGTTTCGGTGCAGCCTCGGATGCGGACAGATTTTCTGTCCGCATCAAACATATACCGACCTCCGTGCGGCTGGTCACAGACTGAACCTGCGTCCGATGCGGGCCGATTCCGACTCCTACCTACAACATTCGCAGCACTGAGGGGGCACGATGTCGAACCCAGATCTGCCGGACCGGACACGGTTCGTTGGTCCGCCTATCCCATGGCCGGTTGACCGCCGTGCCGATGTGATCGAGCGCTGCAGGAACGCCCTACGCGGGTGGACACCCACCGAGCCAACCTCCACGCAGCAACGCGACTCGAGGGATTGAACTCAATGGAGCACATACCGTTCGGGGACACCCCGTTGTCCCGCTGTCACTTCTACCGGCGGGTGTGCGATCTGCCCGCGAACATCGACCCACCTCAACTCGGCCAAATCGTAATGAAGGTCGAACATGTCGGGGCGTTGACCATGCCCGCACACCTTGGCCAATCCGTGAAAGTCCGTAGGCAGCAGCAGGGTTCGAACCTCGGCCCGGTGGTATCTCATCCGCGCCGGAACAGGTGGACATTCTTGATACGGCCGGACATCCCCGATGACGACCGACTGTTCGCCGAGATGTATCGCCTCGACGTCTCGGTAGTGCGAACCGGTGGCACCGTCGCTTTGCCGTCGCCAGCCGACAAAGGCGCGCAGTTCCGGCGCTGGATCGAACCGCCCTGCTGCACGTTTCGGCCATCCGGACCTGCGGTGGTCGACACGATACGTGCTTGCTCAGGTCGGTACCGGCCCGTGCGGAGGCGGACGGCTCATGTGTGAGCGTAGGTGCGCGCCGCCGATTCGGGAGCAGCAGCCATGAACGCAAATACTCTCGCTCCCAGAGCAATTGGTGTTTTATCGCTTGAAGTCAGTGGCCCGCACCTGTTGCGGGACGAACGAGTGATTGCCGAGTTGGCACAGCGACGCGGCTACACCCTGGCTGGATTGGTCACCATCGGTGACGACACGTTCATGCCGACAACCCTCATTGTCGGGACGGCACGCGGCAAGGGAGCAGCAGCGGTCATCGCGCCCGGCATCGCCCACTTCAGCTGCCGCGTCCGGGCCATCGCTCTGGCGTGTGACCTGATCACGCCAACCAAATTCGTGGCCTGTACCAGCACCGACCGATTACGGGAGACGTCATGAGTGAACAGGCTTCCCCGCTGCCGGACGAGCCGGACGTTCATTTGAGCGTGTACCTGCATGGTGCACGGTTCGACTTCGCCGCCTGCCTCACCGCCGCACTTCTGTTCATTCAGGACTTCCGCGCCCACCACTACCCAGATGCGGTGCAGGTCATCCCCGGCGAAACCGCTGAATAACTAGGTTGCCCAATGACGCCTCTATCTCGAGCCGTAGCCGCCTTCACCTCGACCGACCACACTCCCCGACCAAAGGCCAGCGGCGCGCGATGATCGGTACATCGAACTCCTTTGCCCACCATCAGAAATCCGAGGCAACCTACCTCGACGTGGCCGCCAACGACCACGGCCAGGAGAAGGGGCTACTCGTTCAACGTGCCCTTGCGCGGGTTGCCGATGCCGACCCGCACATCGTCGAGATCGGCCCCGGTGGCGGCGCCGCCGTCGTGTTCCTGGCATCCCAACTGGAGGCCGAGCCCCGCGATGTTCGTCTCACCCTCATCGAGGCACCTGGCATAACGTCCCACACTCTCACCCAGGCCATTGACCGTTTCAATACGGTAGGTACGTGCGCGCTGGTACGCGGGTGGGCGCAAGACATCGCGACGTTGGTCAGCGAACCCGTCGATGTCATCAGCGCGTCGGCTCTGCTGCATGAGGTCTACTCCTACGGCGGTGCCTACAGCGGTCTACACACGATGATCCGGACCTTCCCGAGTGTGCTGAAACCCTATGGTTTCTTCGTATACCGCGACGTGTACGCCGTCGACGCGCCATCGCTGCACGAGCCCGCCGTCCAGTCCTACAGTGCCCCGTCATGGTTGCAGTTCCTGCGTCTGTTCCTGCCGCACTACCTACACCACGGCACCCACCCCTACCACCACCACGACGACGAGGTCATCATCCGCCAGAACTCCCGCATCGTCGCCGCCCCGGAACTCGACCCGCACATTTGCGCCCTCATCCACGCCCCGATCGGACTGTTCCGCGAAGCGCAACGCCACTACATCACTCTGCGTGATCACGTATGGCGTTCGGGCATACTGGGATTCACGCCGATCCTCGACGGGCAACTCTCGGGGGACTGGATAGATTTCCGCACCGGTCACAAGCGCGTGCACTTCGCCTTCACCGATAGCGCGTGGATGTCGACCAACGACCGCGCCAACATCCAGGCAGTCAGCGAAACCTACGGCGACCATCACGTGATCGACGGTGACATCTTCGACGCCGTCACCGATGTCGCGCTGAACCTGTTCCTCGCAGCCATCGAACGCGGTAACGACGACTGCGGACAGATCTGGAGTAGCTGGCTCGAGCGCGAAGGCCGAGAAACCTACGCCTACCTCACCGCCGACGAGCTACTGACGGCATTCGCCGTGCACTCCGCCGAGACCGACACGGGTATTCCGTCTGTCCTCATGCCGGTACGACCCGCCGATGTCTTCGTCCGAGAACGGCATTACTACAACCGGTTCCTCGGCAAGAATCTCGCCAACCCACTCAGCGACGCCAAGCAGATGGTGTTGTTCCAGAACATCCCTGTCACCGACTCCGATGCCCTACAGCAGGCACTCGGAACGATCCGCCAACATTGCTCCAAACCCAGCCTTGCCCGCGTTCACACCGCCATCCACACGAGAGGATGATTCAACCCATGCACCTGATCGAGGTCGAGCGTAAACGCGAACTCCCCGACCCCAGTTCCCTCCGCCAGCGGCTCACCGAACTCGGATACCGCGAGGCCGGACACCTCACTGAGGTCGACACCTACTACAGCCGCCCCGATGTCGACTACATGAAAACTGTTGAGTGCCTCCGCATTCGGCAGCGAGACGGGTTCGCCGAAATCACTTACAAGCCACCGTCGAATGCCAGCACCCACAGCGACGCCGACGTGATCGCCAAACGCGAAACCAACGTGGCTCTCAGTAGTCCCGACCAAGCCTCAGCGGCCAACCAACTACTCGCCGCAATCGGCATGGTCGAACTCGTTCGCGTTGAGAAGGCTCGCACCATCTACGAGCATCCCGAACACGACGACGTCATCGTCGCTATCGACGCCGTCACCCATGCCGGAACCTTCGTCGAAACCGAGGTCACCGCCCCAGACACCTACGCTGCAACCATCCATCTCGAAGAGGTCGAAACCGAACTCGGCATAGCCGATTACCCGGTCGTCGGCCTGCCCTACCGCGATCTCGTCATGGCCGTAGCCCACTGATAAACAACCTGGAAAGGACTTCCCGCACACCCGACCCTCGCCATGAACGCGGCAACCCAAACCCCCGGCGTCAGTCCCCTTGGGTTTAAGGATCGTCGCAACACCGCAGCACAGGGAGATTGTGATGGACACGTCAGCTGGTGACATGTTGGTTACGCACTCCTCTAACGGCCGCTTGCGCAAGGGAGACGACGATGTCACCTCCCCAACAGCCCCGTGATTCGGCGCGGCGAGAGCACGAATCCGGATGGATCGGTTAGGCAGTGGTGGAACCGCTGCCGACGGTCCGCGCGGGATTGACCGCTACTGGTCTCTGACCACAGAGCTTCTTCGAACACATCGCTGGTCGGTGAATCCTGACGGCACGCTTGACGGGTGTCGTCGAAGGCTGACCAGGACAACAACCAGATTCGCAGGCGATGTCGCATGCACCTCACATTTGCTGTTGCTGCGTCGTCGGAGTTCTCGAAGCGCAGAGTGGGCCGCCGGGTAGCGGATCGCGGCCCAGAAAGTCGAACGGAGACAACATGACCTCGATTGAATCCCAGATCAGGGCGTTTCTGGAGGACCGTGCAGAGGCGCAACGATCGAAGGACATCGACGGCCTCATGTCGTTCTATTCGCTCCCACGCCCTACGCAATTCATCCGGCGTGCACCCGATATCGGCCAGCGAAGCGAGAGCTTGCGCGCCAGTCAACGAATCCTGTTCGGCACGAAGCACTTTCAACATCAGTTTCAGTCCCGCGGATGGTGCGTTCGATCACCCGCAAGTCGTCCCCGTCCGGAACACGCCGCAGGTAGGAGCGCGACGGCTCAGCGCACGACGCGTCGCCCGGCACCGACCCGACAGCACAGAATCGCGATTCGCCAGGACGACACACCGCAGCCGCACGCCGAATTGTTAGCGTGGACTATGCCCAGCGAATCCCCCGTGGCGGCGACCCTGCGCCGCGAGCAGCTCCGCGATTTCCTGCGCACCCGCCGCGCCCGGCTCACCCCCGGTGACGTCGGCCTGATCGCGGCGGGCAAGCGGCGCACGCCGGGGCTGCGCAGGGAGGAGGTCGCGATGCTGGCCGGGGTCGGCGTCTCCTGGTACACGTGGCTCGAGCAGGGGCGCGGCATCAAGGTGTCGGCGGAGGTCCTCGACGCGGTCGGCCGCGCGCTACGCCTGACCGAGCCCGAACGCGCGCACCTCTATGTGCTCGCCGGTCTCAATCCGCCCCGTACGGGCGCGGCGCGCGACACCGAGGTCTCGCCACAGCTTCGGCAGGTGGTCGACGCGTGGGCGCCGCGTCCGGCGATCCTGCGCGACCGTTATTGGAACCTGCTCGCGATCAACGAGGCGACGCGCGCCGTGTTCGGCTACGACGACGCCGACCGCAACTGCATCGTCTCGTTCTTCACCAATGCCCGCTACCGCGGCATGCACGACCCGTGGGCGTCCATCGCGCCCGCGGTCGTCGCCGCCTTCCGCGCCGATGCCGACCAAGCCCCCGACGATCCGGAGTTCCGCCGCGTCATCGACGAACTCACCTCGGCCAGTAGCGAATTCGCCGAGCTGTGGACCCGCCACGACGTCGGCGTCCCCGGGCAGGGCGTGAAGGCGGTGCGCCATCCGGAGGCAGGCGAGCTGTTCTTCGATGTGACGACCTTGGTGGTCGCCGACCGCCCCGATCTGCACCTGGAGCTGTACCACCCGCGGCCGGGGACCGCGACCGAGGAGCGGATCGCCCAGCTCTTGCGCGCCCCGGTGGCCGCGTCGGTCTGATCAGGGTGGTGTTGCCAGACCCACGTTGATCACACACTGTTTGCCACGCGCCGGGCTCGGCAGGCTGAATGCCATGACGCACAACACTTCCGGCACCTTCCGATTCCAGGACAAGATCGCCCTCGTCACCGGCGGATCCAGCGGGATGGGTCTGGCGACCGCGCGGCGACTGCTCGCCGAGGGCGCCGCCGTGGTGATCACCGGCCGGGACAAGGCCCGGCTCGATGCCGCGGTCCAGGAACTCGGCGGCGGCGACCGCCTCCTCGCGATGCCCGGTGACGCGTCCAGCCTCACCGATCTCGACGCGCTGACCGACGCGATCCGGGAACGCTTCGGCCGCCTCGACGTGGTCTTCGCCAATGCCGGTGTCGCCTCCTTCCAGCCGCACGCCGACGTGACCGAGGCCGAGTTCGACCGCGTGGTCGACATCAACTTCAAGGGCGTGTTCTTCACGCTGCAGAAGACGCTGCCGCTGCTGTCCGACGGCGCGGCGATCGTCGTCAACGCCTCGTGGACCCTGCACCGCGGCATGCCGGGCGCCTCGCTCTACGCGGCGACCAAGGCGGCGGTCCACAACCTCGCGCACACCCTCGCCGCGGAACTCGGCCCGCGGCGCATCCGCGTCAACTCGGTGAGCCCCGGCTACATCGAGACCCCGATGTTCCACGCCGAAGTGTCGGCGGAGGCGCGGACCGCCGTCGTCGGCGAGGTGGTCGCCGGACGGATCGGCACCGCCGAGGACGTCGCCGACGCCGTCGCGTTCCTCGCCTCCGCGGAGGCGTCCTACGTCAACGGCCAGGATCTGGTCATCGACGGCGGCTTGGTCGCCGCGATCCCGGGCAAGCTCCTCTGAGCTCGTCGGCGAATCACTTGACGTCCAATGCCTGGAAGGCCGGAGCGCGCTTCTCCAGGTAGCTGCGCACCCCTTCGGCCGCGTCGGGGTGGCGGAAGGATTCGACCATCAGCCGGTCGGCGACGCGGACGGCGGTGTCGAAGTCGATGTCCAGCCCCTGGTACACCTGCTCCTTGATGACGCTCATCGAGGTGGGCGAACTGAACTGCGCCAGCTCGGTGGCATAGTCGATCGCCGCCGTCAGCAGGTTCGCTGAATCGACGACACGGTCGACCAGACCGATCCGCTGCGCTTCTTCGCCGGTGATCACGCGCCCGGAGAGCAGGAGGTCGAGGGCGCGGCTCGGACCGATGAGCCGTGGTAGCAACCACGCGATGCCGTATTCGGCGATCAACCCGCGCCGGACGAAAGCCGTGGTGAGCTTGGCCTCGGGGGTGCTGAATCTGAGGTCGCAGTACAGCGCCTCGACCAGACCGAGTCCAGCCGCGGCGCCGTTGATGGCGGCGATCATCGGTTTGCGCACCGTCAGCGGGAAGGCGCGGGGCCGCGGCCGTTGCACCGGCCGCAGATCGTCGGCGGTGCTGGCCTCGTGCAGGTCGTCCATGTCGGCTCCGGCACAGAAGCCGCGCCCGGCGCCGGTGACGACGATGGCCCGCACGTCGGGATCGGCCTCGGCCTCGTCCAGGAGCTCGAAGTATCGCCGCTCGAGTTCGTCGGTCCAGGCGTTGAGGCGTTCGGGTCGGTTCAACGTGAGTACCAGGACCGGACCGCGCCGCTCGGCGAGGACCGGCTCTCGGCACTCGGCCGCCGGGCTCCGCTCGATCATCGGATTCCTTTCATCGGTTCAGAGGCATTGCTGCGCAAGGTAATTCAGTTCGGCGCGGTTCAGCGATACTTGCGCAGTTCCTGCTGGGCGATGGCGCGCTTGTGGACTTCGTCCGGTCCGTCCGCGAGGCGCAGGGTTCGAACGTCGGCCCACGCACGGGCCAGCGGGAAATCGTCGGTGACACCGGCGCCGCCGTGCACCTGGATGGCTCGATCGAGAACCTTCAGCGCCATAGTCGGCGCGGCCACCTTGATGGCGGCGATCTCCGTGCGCGCGGCCTTGTTGCCGACGGTGTCCATCATCCACGCGGCCTTCAAGGTGAGCAGCCGGGTTTGTTCGATCTCGATTCGCGCCTCGGCGATCCAGTCCTGGATATTGGCCCGCTCACTGAGCGGCGACCCGAAGGTGGTGCGGGATTCGGCGCGACGGCACAGCAGCTCCAGTGCCCGCTCGGCGACGCCGATCGCGCGCATGCAGTGGTGGATTCGGCCCGGCCCCAGCCGAGCCTGACTGATCGCGAACCCCTCCCCTTCGCCGGCGAGGACGTCGGCCGCGGGCACTCGCACGTTGTCGAAGTCGATTTCGGCGTGGCCCTCGCGATCCATGTAGCCGAAGACCGGCAGGCTACGCAGGATGGTGATGCCCGGCGCGTCGATCGGCACGACCATCATCGACTGCTGGCGGTGCGCCGGCGCGCTCGGATCGGTCTTGCCCATCACGATCAGCACCGTGCAGTTCTTGTGCATGGCGTTGGAGGCGAACCACTTTCGGCCGTTCAACACGTAGTCGTCGCCATCGCGGGTCATGCTGAGCTCGATGTTGGTGGCGTCCGAGCTGGCGACCGCGGGTTCGGTCATCGCGAAGGCCGAGCGAATCGTGCCGTCCAGCAGTGGCCGGAGGTACTTCTCCTTGTGGGCTTCGGTACCGAAGAGAGTGAGGACCTCCATGTTGCCGGTGTCCGGCGCCGCGCAGTTGGTCGCTTCCGACGCGAGATGCAGGCTGCGGCCCATGATCTCGGCCAGCGGCGCGTATTCGAGGTTGGTCAGCCCAGGTCCCCATTCGGGGTGCGGGTGGAACAGATTCCACAATCCGCGGCGGCGCGCTTCGGTTTTGAGTTCATCGATGATCGGCGGCTGGAAGTGCGGATCACCGGACTTGTGCATCTGTTCCTCGTAGACGGATTCCGCCGGATAGACGTGTTCGTCCATGAACGCGAGCAGATCCGCCCGGTACCGCTCGGCACGCTCGGACATTTCGAAGAGCTGCATGAAGACTCCTAGAGAAAGCGGACCCAGAACCTGCGCTGCGCAGGGGCCGCCCTTCGTTTGTATATGAATCTGACGTCAACTTCAAGTATTCGGCCCTGACTTACCCGTGCCGGCGAACCTTGCCCGTCGTTCAGGAGGCGAGAAGCACGCTCCGCGCGCTCACTCCGCCTGAAGCACCCCTTCGACCAAGGCGGTGACGAGTGTCGACGCCGTGGCGACGCTCGATTGCCGACCCGTCAAACGGTCGGCGTACAAGATGGATTCACCGAGTCGCACCACGGCGAAGGCGACGGTGTCCAGGTCCACCGAAGGTCGCAGGCCGCCCTCTCGGACGTCGCGTTCCAGCAGGTCCCGGATGGCGGCGATCATCCGGGGTTGGACCGCGCCCGCCGGATCGGTCAAAGCCCTGATCGCCGGAATCGGCTCCTCCTCCAACAGTTTCTGGAAGCCGATGTCACGGCCGGTCCGCACGCCGTGATCGGTGACGATCCACATGCTGCGCAATGCTCCGCTTTTGTTGCGCACGACGTTGCCGTTCGCACGCTGCCAGCGACGGATGGAGTAGTCCAGGTTACGTCGGCTCAACCACCACAGCGCCTCGCTCAGGAGCTGATCACGGTTGCCCGCCCGCCGGAACAACGTCACCCGCGAGATGTGCAATTCGCTTGCCAGCGCACCGAGGTCGAGGCGCCTGCCCTCCACGATCGCGGCCGCCGCGCAACGGATGATGTCTTCGCTTTCCACCGGCATAGTCCCTACCGTAAGCGCACGGCATTCGCGGCCGTCGCAGTGCACCGATGTGACTCGCCGGTGCACTCGACAAGCTCGGCCCTCCCCCAACTCGCTACTGGCAATTCGCCCGAACCGAGCGGACGGCGGCCGCTCGTCTACCCGGAGGAACCCGCCCGAATCGTCGCGCTCAGACGACCTCGAAGAGGCCTGCCGCGCCCATTCCGCCGCCGACGCACATCGTGACGACGACGTAGCGCACACCGCGCCGCTTGCCTTCGATCAGCGCGTGGCCGACCAACCGCGCGCCCGTCATCCCGTAGGGGTGGCCGACGGCGATCGCGCCGCCGTCGACGTTGAGCCGATCGGGATCGATGCCGAGCTTGTCGCGGCAGTAGACGGCTTGCGATGCGAAAGCCTCGTTGAGCTCCCACAGTCCGATGTCATCGACCGAAAGGTGGTGCTGCTGAAGCAGCTTGGGGATCGCCAGCACCGGGCCGATGCCCATTTCGTCGGGGGCGCATCCGGTCACCGCGATGCCACGGTAGACACCCAGCGGGGTGAGGTCGCGGCGTTCGCATTCGCCGCGTTCCATCAGGACACACGCCGATGCCCCATCGGAGAGCTGCGAGGAATTCCCGGCGGTCACGGTCGCTCGGTCGGTGACCTTCCCGTCCTCGAGGACAGTGCGCAGGCCGGTGAGATCGGCGATGGTCGTGGCGGGCCTATTGCCTTCATCCTGGGTCAGCGTGACCGGATGTGCTGTGACAGCACCGGTTTCCCGATCGACAACCGACTTCACCGTGGGAAGGGGCACGATCTCGGCGTCGAAGCGCCCTGCCGCCTGTGCCGCCGCGGTTCGCTGTTGCGAGACCAGGGCGAACTCGTCCTGGGCCTCGCGGCTGACGCCGTACCGCTCGGCGACGATCTCGGCCGTATGCAGCATCGGCATGTAGATGGCCGGTTGGTGTTCGACGAGCCAGGGGTCCGCGGCCCGATGCAAGTTGAGGTGGTCGTTCTGCACCAGCGAGATGGATTCCACCCCGCCCGCCACGGTGACCCGCATACCGTCGCCGATGATCTGTTTGGCCGCGGTCGCGATGGCCATCAGTCCCGAAGAACACTGCCGGTCGATCGTCATTCCCGCCACGCTGTCGGGCAATCCGGCGCGCAGCACGGCCTGCCGGGCGATGTTCGGTGCGGAAGAACCCTGCTGCAGTGCGCATCCGAGCACCACGTCGTCGATTTCCGCGCCGTCCACCCCCGCCCGTCGCACGGCATGCGTGACGACGTGCGCGGCCAACTCCTGCGCCTGAGTGTCGTTGAACGCGCCGCGATACGCCTTGGCGATCGGCGTGCGGGCGGTGGAAACGATTACTGCTTCTCTCATGTGGATCTGTACTTTCTTGTCGCGAAGGGAAATTCAGAGAGCATGCCCGGCCACCGGAGACCGCGCGCCTCGGCGGGCGTTCGCGGAGGCGTGTGCCGATGTCTGTGCGGATGACCGGCTGCGGGTGGGCTCAGGATCGCTCGAACCACCGGCGTGGGTTGTCGACCAGCATGGCGGTGATATCGCCTCGCTCGACTCCCTGCTGTTCGAGCGCGGGGACGACGTCGTCGAGAACATGTTGGTAATGCCAGTTCGGCAGGAGCTCGAGCAATTCCGGTGCGATCCAGTCGATGTGGCACGCCGCGTCCTGGGACAGCACCATGCTGCGGGCATAGCCGCGACGGCACATCTCGGCGACGGTGGCGACGCGGTCGTCGAAGCCGAGAATCACGTCGACTCCGAAACGGTCCATGCCAAGCAGGTATCCGGCGTCGGCGAGTGCGCTGAGATGATCGACGTCGGTGGTGTCGCCACTGTGGGCGAGCTGCACCGCCGCCGGTGGCACACCCTCGCTGTCGAGGACGCGCTGCACCGCCGATCCGGAACGGGTCTCCGGATGCGTGTGCACCATGATCGGTGTCCCGGTCTCGCGGTGCGCCGCCGCGACGGCGCGCAGCACGCGTTCGACGCCCGCGGTCATACCGGGCCGGTCGATCGCGCATTTGAGCAGGCACGCCTTGACGTCTGTGCCCTGAATGCCTTCCCGGATGTCGCGGACGAACAGGTCGATCATCGGTTCGGGGTGGTCCCCGTACGGTGTCGGACCGCGGTAGGAGAAGTACGACGGGACGTCGGTGTAGGTGTAGACGCCGGTGGCGACCAGGATGTTGAGCTCCGGCACCTGTTCGGCGACGGTCAGCGTGCGGTGGATGTCGCGGCCGAGCCCGTCGACGGTGGGATCGACGATCGTGCGAACCCCGCTGGCGTACAACCGTTTCAGGCGCGTCACCGCGTCCTCGATCTGCTGTCGTTCGTCCCAGTCGCGTACCCAGTTGGTCCGGCTGTCGGGGCTGAGGACGAAGAGATGTTCGTGCATCAGAGTGATGCCGAGATCGGCGGTGCTGATCTCGCCGAGCGCGCTGGGCACGGTCCGGCCGCTCATAGCGACCGCAATTCTCGTTTGAGGATCTTTCCGGACGGCCCTTTGGGAAGTTCGTCCACGATCCTGACCGCTCGTGGGTATTTGTAGGCCGCCAGCCGCTGCTTGCAGAAGTCGATGATCTCCTGCGGTTCGGCCTTGCCGCCGATCTTCAAGGCGACCACCGCGTGCACCTCCTCCCCCAAGCGCTCGTCGGGGACGCCCACGACCGCGGCCTCGGCGATCGCCGGATGCGTGTAGAGCACTTCTTCGACTTCGCGCGGATAGACGTTGTAGCCGCCGCGAATGACCAGGTCCTTCTTGCGGTCCACGATGAAGACGAAACCGTCGGCATCGCGGTAGCCGAGGTCGCCGGTGCGGAACCAGCCGTCGCTGAAGGCGGCCCGCGTCGCGGCCGGCTGCCGGTAGTAGCCGTCGATGACGTTGTGGCCTGCGAGCAGGATCTCGCCGATGTGGTCCGGCCCGGCGGGCAGTGGCCTGTCTCGGTCGTCGACGATCCGCAGCCGAACTCCCCAAATCGGTTTGCCGACCGAGCCGAACCGGCGATCACCCGGCTTGTTGGCCGTGGCCGAGCTGGCGGTCTCCGACAGCCCGTACCCTTCGACGACCGTGACACCGAAACGCTTTTCGAACTCGGTGAGGATCTCCGCGGGCAGTGACGCACCACCGGAGCAGGCGATCCGCAACCGGCGCAGGTCGCGACCGGAGGCGTCGGCGGCCAGCAGCGCGAAGTACATCGTCGGGACTCCGAGCACGATGCTCACGCCGTCGCGTTCCATCGCTGCCAGCGCCGCGTCGGCGTCGAACCTTTCCATGACCGACAGCGACGCCCCCGCCCGGATCGCGACGTTCAGCATCGCCGACAGTCCGAAGACGTGGAACATCGGTAATGCCGCCAAGGCGACGTCGTCGCCGCGTACCCCGACGGCTTCGGCCGAGACGGTGCAGTTCATGTAGAGCTGAAAGTGGTTCAGCGGCACGCCTTTCGGACTTCCCGTCGTTCCGCTGGTGTAGAGCAGCACGGCGGTATCCGTGGCGGCCGTGTGTGCGATGTCGTCGCTCGGCTGCTCGATCTCGTCCGCATCCGCGATCAGCAGATCCGAATAGTGCCGCGCCCCAAACGGAATCGGTGCACCGGCGTCGACGACGAACAGATTCGCACCGTCGACCGAACGAGTCGCATGCCGGATCTCGTCGACCGAATCGTGGTGGGCGAGGATCGTCCGTGCTCCGGAGTCGGCGAGACAGTGAGTGACTTCCCGTGCCTTGAGCATCGGGTTGAGCGGCATGAAAATAGCGCCTGCTTTGAGAGCCCCGAAGTAGGCGATGACGAACTCGGCGCTGTTCGGCAGCGACACCGCGAGCACGTCCCCGGCGCCGAGACCGTTGGCGCGCAGCCCGCGCGCGAAGCGGCTCGACTCTTCATCGACCTCGGCATAGCTCAGCCTTCGGTCACGCGAGATCAGACACGGTGCGTGCGGAGCCGCATCGCGCGACTCGCGCAGGATCGTGGCGAGGTTGAAACTCATCTGGAACTCCTCATCTCCGGCTCGTGATGCCGGCGCGGGTCAGGCGGTGGACGACAAACCCACCAGGTCGGCCAGCCTGCTCTGGTGGGCGTCGACAGTGCCCAGCGCGAGCTGGTCGGCTTTGGCACGCTTGAGATACAGGTGGGCGGGATGCTCCCAGGTGAAACCGATTCCGCCGTGTAGTTGCAGTGCCTCCTCCGCGGCGCGCAGCGCGACTCGGGAGCAGAACGCTTGCGCGACCGACACCGCGATCGCGGTATCCGGGTCCTCGACCGCCACACACGAGGTGGCGTATCGCGCGACAGCTCGCGCCTGGACGAGATCAAGGTGCATGTCGGCCAGACGATGCTTGATCGCCTGGTAGGAGCCGATCTGCCGACCGAACTGGTAGCGCGTCTTCGCATAGGAGACAGTGGATTCCAAGCAATACTCGGTGATTCCCACTTGCTCGCAGGCCAGCATCGCGGCGGCGACGGTGAGGGCCCGGTCGAGCGCGGATTGCACATCGTGGCCGTGCGCGACGAGTGTGCCCGGCGCGGAGTCCAACCGCAGACTGCTCAGCGGCCTGGTGAGATCGAGGGAGCTTCCCCGGGTGACGACCACCCCGGCGGCGCTCGAGTCGACGGCGTAGAGACTGAGAGTTCCGTCGATCTCCGTGCTCGGCACGAGGATCAGGTCGGCGGTGAGGAGATCGGCGACGGACGTGATGTTGCCCGTCAGCTCCAGGCGGCGCGCCGTCACCGTGACGGCTTCGAGCGAAGCGGGCGCTGTGGACACGGGGACGGCCAGCGTCGCGGTGAGCCGTCCCACGGCGAGGTCGGTGAGCAGTTGCGGGACCGCGCGATGATTGGTCAGCGCGAGCAGCGCCGCGGTGGCGAGTACGGCGGAGCCGAGGTAAGGCAAGGGCGCTGCGGCGCGGCCGATCTCTTCGGCGACGACGCCGGCTTCGCGCCAGCTCGCACCCGCTCCGGACCAGGTCTCCGCGATGGGCAGGCCCGCGGCGCCGATCTCGTAGGCCAGTGTCGACCACGCCGAAATGTCGTAAGGCTCTTCGGTTTCGATCCGTGCCAGAATCGCGGGCACCGGCACGGCGGCGGTGAGGAATTCGCGCACCGCGGGCCGCAGATCGTCTTCGTCCGCGCTGTAGAGCAGGTGCTCGGCGGACGTGGTGAGAGTGCTCATCGAGGCAGGTCCTTCCAAGCGACCGAGGTGTCGTTGCGTGCTTCCGGCGGTAGGCCGAGGACCCGTTCGGCGATGATGTTGCGTAAGATCTCCGTGGTCCCGCCCTCGATCGAGTTGCCTTTGGCGCGCAGGAACCGGTAGCCCGCGCTCCGTACCCGGAAGTCGACCGACTCGGGCCTGCGCATCGCCCAGTGCTCGTAGTGCAACCCCTCCTCGCCGAGCAGATCCAGCTCGAGCGAGGACGCCGCTTGGTTCAGGCGCGCGTAAGCGATCTTCGCTCCCGCGCCCTCGTTACCGGGCCGGCCGGTCGCTTGCAGGGCTCGTGCCCGCTCCCCCGCCAATCGAGCCGCCTCGGCGTCGATCCACAGTGTGATGAGGCGCTCCCGCAGCCCCGCGGTCCGCAATTCTGGCCTGCGGCGCCAGAGATCGGCGACGATGCCGATCAATCCGTCCTCCCGCGGCGCGGCGCCTCCGATGAAGACCCGTTCGTTCTGCAGCGTGGTCATCGCCACGCTCCAGCCTGCGCCGAGGTCACCGATTCGGTCCGCGTCCGGAATCCGCACATCGGTGAGGAAGACTTCGTTGAACTCGGCTTCTCCGGTCGCCTGCCGCAGCGGACGCACATCGACGCCCGGCTGGGACATGTCGCAGGCGAAGTAGGTCAGCCCTCGGTGTTTGGTGGCGGCCGGATCGGTCCTGGCGACGAGGATCGCCCAGCGTGCCACGTGCGCCATGGACGTCCAGACCTTCTGTCCGTTGACGACCCAGCTGTCGCCATCACGGACCGCCCGGGTCGACACCGCCGCCAGATCCGAGCCCGCGCCGGGCTCGCTGAACAGCTGGCACCACACCTCTTCGCCGGTCCACAGCGGACGCAACCATCGCTTCTGCTGCTCGTCTGTGCCGTGGGCGAGGATCGTGGGAGCCGCCATCCCGACGCCGACGCCGATGCGTCCGAGATCGTGAGTCGGCGCCTGAGCCGCCGAGAACAGCGCGTCGACCCGCGGCTGCAGCGACCGGGGAGCGCCGAGGCCGCCCAAGCCGGGCGGGTAGTCGATCCACGCGAGTCCGGCGTCGAATCTCGCTCGCAGGAAGGTCAGCGGTTCGGTGTCGCGCGGGTCGTGCTCGGCGAGGAATCGCCGGACACGGTCGTCGAGTTGTTCGGCCGCGCCGGTGTGTTCGTCGCTGCCGGTCGAACGGTGGTCGGTGGCTGTCATCGCTTGCCGTCCTCGAGATGCTGTGCGGTGGCGGGATAGTTCATGCCGCCGGTCCGCCCGCGACGTAGAGCACCTGACCGGAGACGAAAGCGGCGCCGTTGCTGGCGAGGAAGGCGATGACGTTGGCGATGTCCTCGGGTTTGCCAACACGCCTGACCGCGATCTGCGCGGCCATCGTCGATTTGAGTTCGTCGAAGTCGACGCCCGCGCGAGCCGCCGCAGCCGCGGTCATGTCGGTGACGGTGAATCCCGGTGCGACGGCGTTGACGGTCGCGCCGAATCGGCCGAGTTCGATGGCGAGTGTTTTGGTGAACCCTTGCAGACCGGCTTTGGCCGCGGCGTAGTTGGCTTGGCCGCGGTTGCCAAGCGCCGAGGTGCTCGACAGGTTGACGATCCGGCCCCAGCCCACGGCCGTGATATGAGCCTGCACCGCTCGCGACATCAGGAACGCGCCACGCAGATGCACGTTCACGACCGTGTCCCAGTCGTCGTCGGTCATCTTGAACAGCAGGTTGTCTCGCGTGACGCCGGCATTGTTCACCAGCACGGTCGGCGCGCCGAGCTGATCGGAGACGCGTTGGACGACCTTGTCCACCTGCTCGGCGTCGGTGACGTCGGCTTCGAAGGCCGCGGCGCGACCTCCGGCGGCGTTGATCGTGTCCACCGTCGAGGCGCAGGTGTCCGCATCGAGGTCGAGCACGGCGACAGCCATGCCGTCGGCGGCCAGCCTGATCGCCGTGGCGGCGCCGATCCCTCGGGCGGCGCCGGTGACGATCGCGGTGGGCGTGGAAGGGTTGGTCATTCGGTGATTTCCTTCTATTACGTTGGGGGACAGATCGATCGGTCGAGATCGGCGCGACGGCGCGCCTCTTCGGTTCGTCAGTGCAGCCAGGAGCGCGAGCCCGGGCTTCGCCAGCACCTGTTCGTCTCCACGGGAGTGGGCGGTAGCAGCGGAAACACGCCGAATCGGACGGCGAGCTCCTCGGCTGTCGTACTCGCGTTGCCATGCACGATGCCGTCGATACCCGCGCGCCGCGCGCCGTCGACGTTGTGCGTCAGGTCATCGATCATGACGGCTTCGCCGGGCTCGACTTCCAGTCGGGCGCAGGCCAATTCGTAGATCGCCCGATCCGGTTTGCGCAGCCCGACCTCGGCCGACACCACGGCGACATCGACAAGGGCGGCGATGTCGACGTCGTCGTAGCAGTCGCGGCCCAAGGAATTGGACACCAGCGCGACCGGATGCCCCGCGGCTCGCACGCCCGCGATCAACTCGATCATCTCGGGGTCTGGTCCGATCTCGGACCGTAGACGGCGCAGCAGGCCGTCCGCTTCGACGGTGCCACCGTGTTCGGTCAGCGCCTCGGCGAGCACCTCTTCGAAGTGTTCGTCGCTGCGTCGGCCCGCTTCGAATTCGACGAAGGCGGAATTGACCACGGCGTCGGAGGCGATGAGGCAGATCGGCAGATCCGGATCCACGCCGATGCTTCTGCCGAAGGCTCGGAAGCCGGCGAACACGCTCGTGGTGAGCACGCCGCCGAAGTCGACGAGGATCGCCCTGCGCCGTGCGACTTCTCGCGGAAGCCGAAAATCCTTGGGGGTCATCGGGACAACCAACCGCTTCCAGATTCCGAGCGGACCTCAGCGGGCCGGCATCGGTTCGTTGATGGTCGAGAAGTATTGGATGAAGGCGGCCGTGGCGACCGGCGCGCCGACGCCCATCGTGACCGTGGCGGCCAGGCGAGAGAAGGCGGCCTGCTCGCGCTCGTAGGGCGTCTTCCATGGCGCGTGCTCCTGGAACGGCAGCGCGGCCGGCTTGTACTGCGCCCGAGCGGGATCCAGCACCGGGACGAGCCGTGCGGTGTTCCCCGCGATCTCGGCATCGATCGGGAAGGCGATGTCGTCGACGTTGAATTCCAGCGGCACTCCCGCGAGGATCCGACCGTCGGCCGAACGGATCTCGAAGCGCCCGTTGTCGACAGCCAGCCTCCCGGCGTCGTCGACGGTGATCACCGCGGCATTGCCGTCCACCGACGCGGTGTAGTCGACGCGCGGGGCGAGAGCGACACTCAACGGTTCGGTTCCGCTCCCCGTTCCGGTGTCCGCGGAGGCGGTGGCAGCGGCGACACCGACAGCCGCGGCCGTGACGGAGACGATCAGGGCATTCCTCATGGCGCGCATAGCTTGTGTTCTTTCTTCGAGGTTCCGGCCGAAAGCCGAATGTGGTTGAGGTGGAGAGGAAGACGGCGAC
This sequence comes from Nocardia amikacinitolerans NBRC 108937, assembly GCF_001612615.1. Classification (GTDB taxonomy): domain Bacteria; phylum Actinomycetota; class Actinomycetes; order Mycobacteriales; family Mycobacteriaceae; genus Nocardia; species Nocardia amikacinitolerans. The sequence continues at coordinate 24,187 of NZ_BDAU01000002.1, forward strand.
GTGGTCGGCGGGTACGAGGAGACGGACTTGTCCGGTCGAGCCTTCGCACAAACCTGAGCCTGACGCCATGTTCAACTACCCGGAGACGCGAGGGCCGGTTCGCGCCACGGGCTTACGGGATGTGCAGGAGCTTATACCCCGAAGGACCGCTATTGCGATAGAAATCTGAAACTAATTTGGAATCTGTTTCACACCGCCTGATCATGGGCGATCACAGCGCCTCGACCTGACCCTCCACGGCCAAGAGGGCCGCTTGATAGCGGCGCATACCGCGCAGCCACCGGTCGTAGTCGGCGGTCTTCTGCCGGTGCAGCTTCGCGACTTCGCGGTGCGGAAGGATAAGGAACCGTTCGTCATCGATGGCGGCGAGCACCTCGTCGGCGACTTGTTCGGGTGGCAGAACGGCTCCGGCGGCAGTGACCGCCCGCGCCGCGGCGGCGGCCCAGCTGTCGTCGGCTTCGACTCCCGCCTGCAACATCGCGGTTTCCACCCCCATCGGGCACAGGCAGCTCACCCGAATCCCCTTGTCGCCGTATGTCACACTGAGCCACTCGGCGAACGCGACAGCGGCGTGTTTGGTCACCGAGTAGTCGGCGGTACCGATCTGGGTCAACAAGCCGGCCGCCGAGGCGGTGGAGACGAAGTACCCTTCGCCCCGCTCGACCCATTCGTCCACCAGCAGCCGGGCGGCGCGGACGTGTGCGTGAACATGGATCTCGAAGGCGGTGATCCAGTCGTCGCGCATTCCCAGACCGGGCGTACCCGGAACGCCCGCGTTGGCGAAATACAAGTCCACACCACCGAACTCGTCCTTTGCCGTGGCGATCAGCCTGCGTAGATACGCTTCATCGGTGACGTCGCCCGCCAGGGCGACCGCGGCAGCCGGATGCGTGGCCCGGAGCGAATGCGCGACGCCCTCGGCGGCCTCACCGTCACGGTCGGCGACGACGACTCGCGCGCCGTCCCGCACCAAGCGTTGACTGATCGCAGCGCCGATTCCGCGACCCGCTCCGGTGACGATGGCGGTTTTGCCGTTGACCTTCATGCGAGGTCCCTTCGGTTCGAAACGTGCTGGCACTCGGGCACGGTCGAAGAACCCACGTCAGGATGCCCGAGTCGATATGAATCTGACGTCAACTTCACAATCTATAGCCGCGCATCCCCGGCGAGTCAAGACCGCGCAGTCGGCGATCGAGCGCTTTTACGCGTCGGATCATCAATAGTCAAGTATTGCGAAACGAACGAGTGAACTGTTTCATGTCTCCAGGGCGGTCGAATCTTCCGCACGGCGACACGGCACGCGTCCGGGGTCGGCGACGAGAACGTGGGCCCGCACGCACATCGACATTTCGAGGACGCACTGATGAATCGCACTTGCCGCCGATCACAGCCTTCGCTCGCCCGTCGGCTGGCGATGGTCACCGCCGTTGTCGCCCCGGCAGCGAGCCCGGCCGCCGGAGCAGGCGTGGTCGACGCCGAGGAACCGCCCTCCGGTGGCGCTCGCGGTGATCTGGTCAGCGCCCAGCAGTACGCGTTCACGGTGCTCGGCGGCCTGCCGACGCCGACCAAGTGCGCTCCCACGTGGTGCAGGTGGCCTTCGTCGTCGGCTACTCCCAACGGGGCCAGACAAGCGCGTGGGCAGCCGAGCTGGCGCCCGAATATGCTCCCGAGCTGCAGATGGAGGGGCCCACAAGCGGTGGCGTGCCCGCCGACGCGCTGAAGGACGCACTCGACAAGCAGGGCAACGAAGGCAACTCCGCCGCGGCGCTGATGGTAGCGATCGGCCACGATGCGGCCTACCCCGAGCCGAACCTTGACCCCTACCTGACCGAGGCAGGCCGCGCACTGGTGCGGAAACTGCGGGGCGGCTGCGTCCTCGACAACTCCGCGGCCGGTGCCGGGAAAACGCTCGACGACACCCGCATCGGGTTCGGTCGACGCGAGCACCACACATCCCACACGGGTGCGACTGGGCGCCCGTGGTCTCTACCGACAAGGAATTTCGATGTCGAGCAAATCGTGCGCCGTAGTCGCTCTGATCGCGGCCGCCACCGTGGGCGGTTCGGCTGTGAATGCCGTTCCGGCACAGTCGGATACGTGGAGCAATCAGGTTCTGGCCGAGCACGACGCGGCGCGGGCGAAGTTCGGTGCGCCACCGCTTTCGTGGAGTACCGACACGTATTCGGCCGCGATGGAGTACGCCCAACGCTGCGAGTTCCGGCATTCGGACGCCCAAGGCAACTATGGCGAGAACCTGTATGTGAGCACAGATTTGAACGCAGGCATCGAAGACGCGGTCGCGGCGTGGATGGCCGAATCATCGATGTACGACTACAACCGGCCGAATTTCTCCGCCGCGACCGGCCACTTCACCCAGGTGGTGTGGATGTCCACGAAGCAAGTCGGCGCGGCCGCCGTCGTCTGCGCGGCAGGCACCATCCTTCCGCAACCAACCATGTTCATCGTTGCCCGCTATACCCCAGCGGGGAACGTTCTCGGTCAGTTCCCCGAGAACGTGGGCCGGCCTCGGTAGACCCAGTACGCCGACCGGAGGGTCTACCCGCGACACCCGAATCAGTGCCGCTTTCAGGGGCTTCCCCGATGTCCGTGCCCCGCGCACCGATCTACGGTTTCGGTGATAACGGGTAGCGCGAATGGAGAACCCGATGAAGGCGATCATGCAGGATCGGTACGGAGCACCGGAGGCCCTCGAGTTCGGGGACGTCGACCCACCTGCGCCCGGCGACGACGAGGTGCTCGTCCGGGTGCACGCCGCCGCGGTCAACGCCCTGGACTGGCATGTGATGCGCGGAGATCCGTATCTGGCCCGACCGATGATGGGACTGCGTGGGCCGAGGGCGAAGATCCGCGGCCGCGATTTCGCGGGCCGGGTCGAATCCGTTGGGCGAAACGTGACGCGACTGAAGGCCGGCGACGAGGTGTTCGGCGAGGCCGATGGCGCCTTCGCCGAGTACCTGGCCGCGCCGGAAGGCGTCGTGGCGCACAAACCCGCTCGCCTGACCTTCGAGCAGGCGGCCGCGATTCCCTTGGCGGGCAACACCGCACTCATGGGACTGCGGGATCTCGGGCAGGTCCAGCCGGGTCATCGAGTTCTGATCAATGGCGCCTCCGGCGGCGTCGGCACATTCGCCGTGCAGATCGCCAAAGCCTTCGGCGCGGACGTGACCGGCGTGTGCAGCACCAGGAACGTCGACCAGACGCTGGCGCTCGGGGCGGACCGCGTCGTCGACTACACGAGCGACGACTTCACCACCGGCACAACGCGATACGACCTGATCTTCGATCTCGTCGGCAACCGCTCGCTGACCGAATCCCGGCGAGTGCTGACATCCACCGGAAAGCTCGTCCTGTCCGGCGGCGGCGTGTACCGCGGCGGCTCGATCGTCGGGCCGATGGCGCTCATGGTGAAGGGCATGGTGTTGGCGCGCTTCGCCCGCTGGGTGGACGTTCTCCAGGCAGAGCAGCGCGCCGCCAATCTGAAGGCGCTCGCCGAGCTTGCCGAAGCCGGGAAGCTCACACCGGTGATCGAGCGGACCTACCCGCTGAGCGAGGCCGCCTCGGCCATCCACTATCTGGAAACCGAGCACGCGCGCGCGAAAGTCGTCATCACCGTCTGACGACAACCGCCGCGATTCTGCCCGAGCGGCGCGCGCCCGCTGCTCGGGCAGGGAAGCGCCGTACGGCAACTGCAATCGGGGCATCGGCGATGCCCACCTGGCGCGAACTCCGGCCACCAGCCGGTCGCCCGCAGGCTACCGGGGACCTACACAAGACGCCGACGCTGCAACTAGCGAATTGCTTTGCGGGCCAGCGCAATACCGCATGCGCGAGGCCACGACGCCGCGAGCCGACTGCCGCACACCCTCCCCTGCGGCTACCGCACCCTAAGTTACCAGAGATTATCCAATGGCGTCCCCTAGGGCGCACCCTCGCCAGTTCGTCGACTCACGACACCCTTGCGCCGCTGCGAGGCGCAGCCAAGTCATGAAAGATGCGCCAAACCATCGAACAACAGCCGACCGAGCACGACGACGCAACCCACCGCAAAGTCGCGGAGAACGCCGGAACCTCACATCGAGCAAAACGCGGACAGCCCTCCAACGAGCTGCTAAGTTAATAGCAATTCCTCGACCGCTCGGCGACAGGCATGGCCTGTCGCCGCAGGGTCGGGGTCTGCTCGTACTCAATGAGGAGTGACGTCATGGATGGACTCAACAGACGTGATGCGTTGAAGGCCAGCGGGATTCTCGGGGCGCTCGGCGCTCTGGCGATCGTTTCGCCCGCGCGGGCGGAGCCGTGGACCTGGTCACCGCAGGGCTCGGTGGCCGGATCCGGATCCGGCGCCGACCCGATGACGGTGTGGGATCCCGAGGCCGACGAGTTGGTCGCCAGGTTGATCGAAAGGGGCGAAGTCCCCCGGGTCAACGAGTTGTTGCGGACCTGGACCAGGAACGGCCAACCCCTGCCGGACGGTTTGCCTTCGGAGTTGCGCGATTTCATGGAGTACGCGCGTCAGCTGCCGCAGTGGACCGATCGGGCAAAGCTGGGCACCGCGATCGAGTTCAACAAGAAGCGCGGACTCTATCTCGGCGTGCTCTATGGTTTCGCCAGCGGCATGATGAGCACCGTCATTCCCAAGGAGGCGCGTGCGGTCTACTACTCCAAAGGCGGGCAAGACCTCAAGGACCGCATCTCCAAAACCGCCAAACTCGGGTACGACATCGGCAGCAACAATGCCTACGGCCCCGACGGGGAAATGGTCGTCACCTGCGTGAAAACCCGGCTGGTCCACGCGGCGGTGCGGCATCTGCTGCCGCAGTCACCGCACTGGGTGCACTCCGCCGAGGAAGACATTCCGATCAGCCAGAACGACATCATGGTCACCTGGCACAGCCTGCCGACGACCGTCATGAGGCACCTGACCGCCTGGAAAGTGCCGATCCCGCCGCACGAATCCGAGGCATTCCTGCACTCCTGGCAGGTGGCCGCGCACATGCTCGGCGTCCGCGACGAATACATCCCCAATTCGTGGGCCGAAGCCAATTCCCAAGCGGCGCAGGTCCTCGATCCCATCATCGCGGCGACGCCCGAGGGCGCGAGGCTGGCCGACCGACTCTTGGGACTTGGCGCCAATCTCGACTTCGCGATCCTGAGCAAGCCGGTCCTCGGGTCGTTCACCCGCTTCCTGCTCGGCGACAAGATCGCCGACGGGCTGTCCATCCCGAGGGAACCGGTCTGGGACCCGCTGCTCCGATTCAGCTGGGGCCCTTTCATCGCCGTGCGCGAGGGCCTGCTCACCGCCGTCCCGCCCGCGGCGGACGCCTACTGGCTCCTCGACGAATTCCTCCGCAAAGCCGTCCTGGTCTATCTGGCCGAACTGCGCATGCCGATCAGCATCGAACTCCCGATGATGAACCGCGACATGAGCGTGCCACCGCGCTGAATCACGGTCGGGTGTTGAAACGATGTCTGCTGCTTTCTCTTTCGAGCCCACGTCGCTACCGGGCGAGGCCGCGCCGATCTTCGAACGGATCGGCGGCCGCCAAGCCCTGGAGACGGTCGTCGAAGACTTCTACGCGCGCGTCCTCGCCGACGAGGAACTGCGCCCATTCTTCGCCGGCACCAACATGTCCCGCATGAAAGGTCGACAGGTCGAGTTCTTCGCCGCCACCCTCGGCGGACCCGATCCCTACATCGGCCCCCCGATGAAACAGGTACACCAAGGCCGCGGCATCACCCGGCATCATTTCGCCCTCGTGGCAGGCCATCTCACCGATGCGCTGATCGCCGCGGGAGTGCCGCCGGAACTGGTTGCTCAAATCCTTGCCGCGGTGTCCTCGCTAGCCGATGACATCGCCTCGAACCCGTGATCGAACGACACACGGTCCCATGGCGGGACCTTCGGCGCCCGTTTCCTGCTGGTCCGCCGAAATGGTCGTCTATCACCTTGTGCCACAACGCATTCCCAGCAGGGTGTGCCCTCACCTATTCAAGGAGCGCGATAATGCGTACTACCCTTCGCCTTGCCGCCGCCTCGGTCGCGGCGGCGAGCCTCGTCGGCACCGCGACCGCCGCGACAGCCGAACCCAGCCCATCGCCGGTCGCGGCCCCCCAACCCGGAACCGGCTCGTCGGCCGTCGACTCCGGATCGGCGGCGGCCCGCTCGGCCGTGGACTTCCTCCAGCACGGCGACATCATCGGAATCATCGTCCTCCTCGGCGTCACCCCCTTCCAGATGCTGACCGGCGGCATCTGCGACCTCGCCACGCTGTCGGCACTCCCGAACCCGTGCAGGCCGATGGCTCCCCGATACGCGACGACAAGTCCTGTCGCGAATTAGACACCTGGCGCGAAACGTCGCCAGTGCTTTGCCATTGTGGCCACGGACCGTAGTTCCGGTGAGATCGGATGCGCTATCTTTGTTTGCGGAGTACTGGTCAAGATCCACATGGCGCAATCTCTCATCTCATGGCACATCCGGCCCGAGGAGGATTCGACTATGACGACGTTCGCACCAGTCACCATCCAGCAGGCGCAGTTCCCGATCGTTGAATCGTTCACCCAGGACACTGTGACCAACCCGCACTGGCAACTGCTCGGCAGCGCTCGGCTCAACGGCGGCAGCCTCGAGCTCACGCCCAACGCCAATTCCCAGGCCGGGACGGCGTTTCTCGATCAGGCGTTCTCGTCCAAGCTCGGCGTCACCATCGACTTCGACTACTCGTGCGAGGGAGGGTCCACGCTCGGCGACGGCTTCAGCGTCTACGTGATCGACGGTGAGCACACAACGCAGCCCGGCGGCATCGGCGCCGCACTTGGCTACTCCGTCACGAAATCGTCGCAAGAACAAATCGTCGCGCCGGGAGTCACAGCCGGATTCGTGGGCGTCGGCTTCGACAATTACGGAAACTTCGCTACGCCGCTCGCCGGTACAGGAGGCGGCGCACAACGGCCAAACACCGTCGGGGTACGCGGACCCGGCAGTCTGCGAGAGGGGTTCCGCTGGCTGACAGGCGTGCAAGTGCCGGGCGGATTTCGCGCGGCATGGGAGCGCGGTGCGCACATCCAGATCTCCATCATCGGCGGCCGATTGACCGTGCGTCACGCTGACAAAGCCAACCCGAACGGCACCCTGCTGATCGACAACTTCGATCTCGCCAGCACCAACGGCAGGGCACCGGTGCCTGAGACCTTCAAGCTGGGTTTGGCCGCAGGAACGGGCGCCGCGACTGCGTCCCACCGGATCAGGAACCTCACGGTTACCCTGCCCGCGGACATGCCGCTGGAGATGAGCGGGCCGCAGCAGGCGGAGTCGGGACACCGGATCACCTACACCATCGACGTGCAGAATCTCGGCCCCAACGACAGCCCTGACGCCGTGCTGGAAGGTGCGATTCCGACGGAACTGACCGACCTGGAGCTCACCTGCCACGCCGAGAACGGAGCCGTCTGCGGCACCGGTTCGGTCCGGAACGGCTTGCACCTGCCGATCGATCTCCCCAAAGGCAGCAAGGCGACCGTCAGCCTGTCCGGCACCATCGACCCGCAGTACGAGGGCCGCCTCACCTGCACAAGCATGATCACCTCGCCGACACGCGCGAACACCGCCAAGCAGCATTCCGGCTCGGTCACCACCGACGTCGAGCAGCCTCCCGTGACGGTCACTCCCAAGATTGTCGGGCAGTGGGCCCAGACGTGGCCCGAGGACGCGAAGGGATGGGTCATCAGCTACGAACTCGCTCTGGCCGCTCGCGAGCAGCGGGTGGTGTGGTGGGAGATCCGCTTCGACGTACCGGCACGAACCCGCATCAATCCCCAGCAGAGTCAGTGGTACAAGGTGGTCAAGGACGGCACCGACGGATCCGTCGTCATCGCAACGCCCGACGACACCCACACCATCGAGCCCGGCACGCCCCTGACTGTGGCCGTGCAGGTCCTCTATCCGACCCAGCACGAGGCCGGCGACGGCACACTGCGCAACCTGCACGCCACGGAGGTGACCAGCCCATAAGTCTGGTGTGGAGCGACAACTAGGCCACATCGGGCAGGTCTTCTGTTCGCGGTGTCATCTCGTCAAGCGCCCGCCGGGGTAGAAAGGACCACCCCCGGCGGGCCCTTCCGTGCAGAACAAGCGAAGTCACTCGGGTCGTGCCGCGAGTTCGGCAACGGATCTTGTTCCCACCGACAAGAACACCGTCCCCTCCCGCGTCGAAGCGATCAAAGCGATAGACCCCTGAACGCTGGACCTGTCCCCGTCGACGCGCCAACTGGTGACGGTCACAGCTTCCAGACCAGGAGCCGACGCCGACCGTGCGAACTGTCGTTCAGTACGTTCTGACTCCTCGAACATGTTCTAGAGCGTCGGAAACTCGGCCGATCACCGCACAAGCCCGGCATGCTTCCCGGCACGAACCGTCCTGGGAATCAGCCACATAACCCACAACACCCACACGCGAGCAACAAACCGAACATTTGGGACTTCTCCCGAACCGGTTCCAGAAGTTACTGCCCGTTACTACCATGCAGTCAGATCGCGCCACTGTCCCAGCCAGATGGTGCGGCACGACCGCGAACAAGGAAGTAGGGGGTTGCGACGATGCACTCTCTGGTGCGCATGCGCCGAATCAGACCGCTCGCCCTGGTCACCGCGGCGGTGATCGCCGCGATGACGGTGCCCGGCAGCGCCTCGGCCGATCTGCAGTCCGACATCGCCACGGCCGTCCAGGAATTCCTCGATGTCGGCCGAAAGTCGGTGCCGCGCGCGGACTGCGGACCGGATTCGATGCCCGAACCCGGTCTCCAGGGCGACGTGCCCGCCGCCGATCGCGACAGCGGGCGCAGCACGCTGGGCTATCGGTGCAACATGTCGATGGTCGGCCAATTCGCCGGGCGCGGAGCGGGTATCACCTCCACCAGCTTCGAACACTGCGCCTATATGGGCTCGTTCTTTCCCGGTGATCTGATCAGCGAAGGCCGCGGCGTCCAGGTGCTCGACGTCTCGGATCCGGCCGACCCGCGCCCGACGGTCACGCTCACCGAACCCGCCATGCTGGCGGGCACCTGGGAGAGCCTGAAGGTCAATGCCGAGCGCAAACTGCTGGTGGGAACCGGCGTCCCGGTCGGCATCGGCGTCGGCTATCTGTCTGTCTACGACATCTCCGATTGCGCGCACCCACGCCTGCTCAATCCCGGCCCCGGCACCAATCTGGCGATGCCCCTGCCGATTACGACCCACGAGGGCGGCTTCTCCCCCGACGGACGCACCTACTGGGCCTCCGGCATCGCGCCCGGCTTCGTCAGCGCCGTCGATCTCACCGATCCGGCCAACCCGCGCGTCATCTGGCAGGGCTTGACCGGCATCGAAGCGCATGGCTTCGGCATCAGCCCCGACGGCAACCGCATGTATCTGTCCGCGCTGGGCGGTTTCACCGTGCTCGACATCAGCGCCGTGCAGCGGCGTGACCCGAACCCGCAGGTGCACCACATCGGCCGCACGTTCTGGACCGACGGCTGGGCGACCCAGCACAGCATCCCCGTCAGCTATGACGGCAAGCCCTATCTGTTCACCGTCGACGAAGGGGGTTCCGGCGGTGTGAAACTCATCGATGTCTCCGACGACACCGCGCCCAAGGTCGCCAACAAACTGAAGCTCGAGATCAACCTGCCGCAGCATCTCGACGCCAATATCGGCTCCTCCATGGGCGGTTCGGCGTTCGCCTACGAATCGCACTACTGCGCCGCCGACCGCCAGGAGAATCCGACGGCGCTGGCCTGCGGGTGGATCTCCTCCGGAATCCGGGTCTTCGACGTGCGCGATCCGTTCGCGGTGCGCGAGATCGCCTACTTCAACCCGCCCGCGCGCACCGGACGCAATCTCGAGTTGTGGAACTCCCCGCACGCCTTGGCCTCGATCATCGGCGTCCCGCTGATGAGCGCACCGCCCGCCGCGCGCGCCGTGCTGGAGGGGCAGTTCAACCCGGCCGACGCCCTCACACCCCGCACCGGACGGCTCGCCTTCGGCGACGTCTCCACCGACTGGTGCTTCTCCCCGCCCGAATGGCGCGGCAACGACTTGTATGTCGCGTGCTCGGACAACGGGTTCATGGTGTTGCGGCTCGACGAGGCGGTGTACAGCCCGCCCGCCGACCAGCGTTCGATCGTCGGCTCGTGAACGACGGCGACGGAGCCGAGCCGCTGGGAGGTGGAGTCGTGACGATGCCGCGCGGGGTTCGGATCGCCGCGTTCGCCTCGGTCGCGCTGCTCCTGCTGGCGCTCGGGGCCGCACTGCGACCGCTGGCGCTACCCGAAAGGCACACGGCCGCACCGATACTCGACACCATCGAGATCGGCTTCGCACAGGACATGACCGCGCACCACCAGCAAGCGCTGCTCATGACCCAGCGCCTCGATCCGGCGTCGGCGCCGACCGTCCGCCGCGTCGCCGAGCAACTCGCCGACACCCAGCAAGTCGAGATCGGCACCATGCTCGGCTGGCTGCGTCTCGCCGACGCGTCGCCGCTGTCGCCGCGACCGATGGCGTGGATGACCGATGTCGCTGCGTCGCACCGGCATTCAACGCATGAACCGGATGCGCCGATGCCCGGCATGGCCACAACGGCCGAACTCGACGCGCTCGCCGCGGCGCGCGGGCGCGACGCGGAAGTCCTGTTCCTGCGACTCATGATTCGCCACCACCAAGGCGGCATCGCGATGGCGCAGGCGGCGGACCGGCAGCTGACCGACGGGCCGGTCAAGGAGGCGGCCCGCGCGATGATCCAGTCCCAAGGCCAAGAGGTGGGGGTGATGAGCCTGTTGCTGACCCAGCTCGGCGGCGAGCTGCTCCCCCGGTGACTCCCGGCCGCTGTCGGCACTGCCGGAACCCCTCGGTATCGTCGGTGCCGATGGACGGCCGCGGCCGGGAGAGGGTTGGTGCGGGTAGATGATTCAGGTGGACGAGATCACCATTCCCGAACACATCCACGGATATCCGGACGTCGCCTTCGGCGGTTTCGTCGCCGGTGTGCTCGCGACCCGCTGCCCGGCGCCGACCGCGCGCGTCGACTTCCGCGCCAAGGTGCCGGTCGGCACACCGCTGGCGCTGACTTCCACCGCCGTGAACCGCACCGCGCTCACCGACGCCGAGGGCAAAGTTCTCGCCGAGATCGGCAGCGCGACTTTGTCCCTCGATATTCCGCCCGCGCCGAGCTGGTCCGAGGCCGAGGCTCTCACGACGAGCGTCCTCGCGTCGGGCGAACGTCCCGTCACCCACTGTTACGGCTGTGGCTCGGCGTGCGAGCCGGGCCGTGGGCTGCGCCTGTTCCCCGGGGTGCTGCCCGGCCGTGATCTCGCCGCCGCCGCATGGGTGCCGGACCCGGCGCTCGGCGCGGCGGACGGCGCCGTCGCCATCGAAAACGTGTGGTCGGCGCTCGACTGCCCAGGCGGCCACGCCGCATTCCTGCTCTCCGGCATGCGCCGAGGCGCGGTCACCGCCGCCCTCACCGCGACCCTGCTGCGGCCGATCCGGGCGGGCGAGCCGCACATCGCGCACGCCTGGCCGATCGCACAGGACGGTCGCAAGTACACCGTTGGCGTCGCCCTGTCGACCGCGGCGGGCGAGCTGTGCGCGGTCTCCGAGGCGCTCTGGATCGAGCCGCGCGAGCTGTAGGCGATCGAGCCGCGCGCCCACCGGGCTGGACGGCGCCGGAAAAGGAAGAACCCCCGGCCGTCAGGCCAGGGGTCCGCGTGCTCGATCAGCGCGAAATCACAGCGGAGGAAAACCCGCCGAACCCGTGGCCAGCCAATTCCAGAAGGCCGCCGCACGGTTGGTGATCAGGGCGACAATGTCGAGAACGGTGCTTCCCATACTTTCCTTACCTCTCACATAAGTAAACACTTGCTGCCTGGATCTTTCGAGCCAGGTCAGAAGCAGTTTTCACGCTCCACGCTGAGCGCCGAGCACTGCCAGTGTGCCAACAGTGCGCCAACGCACGGGAAGCCGCCCCCTCCCCTGTCGCGTCGGCGCTCGACGCGACCGGTGTCGATTCCCGACTCACGCCTCGGATCGATGGCGACCTCTGCCACCGAGATCGCTCGACCCGCGACGAGCCGACGGCAGCCGACTGCAGTACTCAGCGCTTACGCGGAATCCGGGCACAACGACGCTCCCGAGACCGTGCCCGACAACCGTGCGGTGCTAGGCCTGTCCTTACATCGAGAAGGACGGTCCTACTACCCATCACCCTTCTCGTACCGACGCGGCCTTACCCGTAAGCCGCCACGACATCCGTCAGCACTCGCCCGCGCCTCGGTCCGTGATTCCCCTTGTTACGCGCATACTCACGCACCGCACCAGCTGCGGGGTCCAGAGTCCCAGCCGGTCTTCGATAGCCTCCAACGCCGTCTAGTTGCCGACACGGCGGGTGCCCGCCGACTTGGCCTCGGTGGCATCGCAGTCAGCACATCGACCAGCATCGTGCCGGTGGCCGATCACCGGGGGGTGTGAGACCAGGTACTGAACCCGCGGACCAGCTCGGTGTAGAACTGTTCACCGGGCACCGCGCCTGGGTTCTTACCGACGTTGTAGAAGGCGACATTGCTGAATGTCGCGGTGTTGGAGGAATTCAAGTTCTTGTAGAACGCCATCTTGCCGCGACCGAAACCGACAAAGATCCAGAAGACACCGAGTGTTGCGGAGTTCTGCAGCAGCGTTCGAACCGCTGATTTGTCGTCCGGCTCGTCGCCGACTTGGACTACGACCAATGCGGGGTCGACTGCGCCGGACTCCTGGTAGTGATTGATCACGCAACGCATCGCTTCGTCCACCTGCGACCAGCCCCAGTCAACCTGGGTGTGCAATTGCCCTATCCTGCAGCGATAGTTCTCCAGACTGAGATCCTCGACAAATGGCTCCCTCCGGCCTGAGAAAACCACAGGCACCGTACCGTCGTCATCGAGGTTCACCGAGAGAGCGAGAATCCGCTCGGCAAATGCCTGAACGGTGAAGGACTCGTACAGATCCCGCATATCGTAGCTATGGTCGAGAACCAAATAGACTGCAGCGCGGCGCGTTCCGATGCCAGCACCTACCAGGGCCCTGCTTGCTTCGGTCGCGACCGGCAAGAGAGCAGGCGCCAAGTCGCCGACCTTGGCGAGGTCAGTCGGCGCACCCAGGCCTGTTGTCGAAACCGAACCGACCTGCCCCGCGGGCTCATCGGTCTCGACGTCGACTCCATAATCGATGGCAAGGCCCCCAAGACCGGAGGCGTAGCCTTGTCCCACCCCACGCAACTTCCAAGAATCGTTACGACGGTAGGCTTCGCTGATCACGATGACCGTCTCCCGATTGGCGAAGTCGGGGGCGGTGAATTCGATTGACTGCCCGGCGTTCTGAGTGACCACCAGCTGGGGCGCGCGACTGAAGACCGTGCCCGGGCTCAAAGGGTCGATACTGGCGACCACAACGATCCTGGCGATGTCACTTGGAACCCGCCTGAAGTCGACCGAAACCGTGGTCCCTGCAATCTCGACACCGTCACGCGTCGGGTTGTTGTAGAAGACGAGATCGCTGTCGCTGCGCACCTTCCCGCTGGAGTCAAGTAGCAAAGCCGATACATCGATGGGAGTGCCATCCGACTTGACGGAGAAGGTCACATGTTGTCCCGTGAGTGCAGTGTTCTCGCCCTTGCGCAACGCGATGCTGGACATCTACTTCCTCGGTCGTTGGGGGTGAGACTCGACTCTATCCGCTGAGCTGCCCAAGCCTGTCCGGTTTCCTAGCGATGCGCTAGGACCTCAGCGCTGTTCAACGCGGAGCTGCGGTATTACTGACGACGCAGTGTTCGCGACAGGACGGGTACTCGCACCGTAGCCATGAGGCCGCCGCCATCATGCCGAACAGCGACGGGCCGTCAGCGAGCACCAGCCACCCTCAACGGTCATTGTTGATCTGGTTCCCACGATCGGGTTGTTGCCCGGTGCCGTGCTCGGTCGGACTGTCGACCGAGGCTGAGCCGGGCAACTTTTCGATCCCTGAGTGCGCTCCTTGGCAACCGTCGCGACGAGTTGCCGCAACCACCGCGGCGTCGTTTCGAGAAGTTCTGCGATCGCGTTGTCGTCGGGTTCGTGCTGGCGGATCAGCACGATCGCCGCAGCCTGATCTGCGCGATTTCGCCGATCCGTTCCGCAGCACTGGCTTGCACACGTTCGATTTGCTCCCGCAACTGCGCGGTTTCACGGTCGCGGCTGGCTTCCACTGCCGTGATCGCCTACACCGTGTCCCGATATTCCTTCGCAGCCACTGCGATCACCTATTCCCGCTCGCGAGAGCGTTGTCGTTTGTCGCAAGTCGCTGCCTCAGTCGACTGACCTGATCGTTGGCTCACTGATTCCAGCGACACGTTCACCACAACATCACGCGCCAGCGCCATCTTCGGCTCGACGACCGGCGATCCGCCGATGGTCGTCTCCCACGAAGACGACCAGATGTGCTCGGCCACAACCGATGCCGCGACGAGAGGCCAGCACATACGATCCGCAGAGCACATTGGGCTTCACAGGTCGCCCAGCGGGGAGGATATGGGATGGATCAGGAGCAGTCCGGCGTCGATGGCCACAGCGGGCATGCCGCACCTGCGCAAGGCGGTGGCCCGCTGTCACCGCGCCGAACGCGCCGTCGAATCCTGATCGCGGCGGGACTTGGCGGGATCGGTGTGGGTGCGCTGACCTCGGTCGGCGCGTTCACGATACCCGGTCTGGTGCGCGAGGATCCGGTGTCGGGGGTGGCTGGTCCCGCGAAAAGGGTTCGTGGAAGGTGATCTGGACGGCCTCCGCCTTTGCGCGCAGCGATAGGTACTGGAGCCCGCTGGCAGTCGCGGGTGGGCGTGTGTTCGTCACCGGATCCGATGACCGGCTTCGCGCGCTGGACGCCGCGAGCGGTGCGCAGGTGTGGAGCGCGCCGCTCGAAGAACTCGGCCCGACGCTGAGACCACTGGGGCCCTTGGTCGTCGGCGACAACGTCATCGGTCTCGGCCGCCATCTCACCGCCTTCGACAGCACAACCGGGACACCGCGCTGGCACACCGACGACATCTCGGGGCTCGCGGGCCTGGCTGTCACCGCCGAACCGGCGACCGTTTACACCGCACGAGGGCTGTCGGATCATCTCGCTGCCCTCGATGCCGCCACCGGCTCCGTGCGGTGGACGGTCCCGTTGCGCGCCGAGGCTTTCGCCGCCGGCGCCGGGGTCGTGGCGGCGATCGAAGCACGCGCGCTAGTAGTGGTCGATGCGGTGACCGGGACCCCGCGATGGCGCGCCGAGACCAAGGCAGTCCCGCTGAACGTGCACGTCTGCGGCGATCTCGTCATCGCGCTCGGCTACAGCGACGCCGAGGCGTTCGATCTCGCCACCGGCGCCCGGCTCTGGGCACGCGACGACATCCAAGGCGACTTCGCGACAGCAACGGGGGACTCGGTCTTCCTCGGCGGCAACTCCAAACGCAGCGGCGTCGTCGGCTCCCCCACCGCCGTGCACGCCCTCGATCGACGCACCGGGCGCACCCGATGGAAGTGCTCGGCTACGCCAGCGCCCCCGGTGGTCGCGGACGGGCAGGTGTACGTGGTATCGGCAAGAATGCTGCAAGCGCTCGACGCCGCCACCGGCGCACTCCGCGGGCAATGCGAGATCGGCTCCGTCGAGAGCACAGTGACGATCGTCGACCGCACCGCCTACGTTTACGGCGGTGACGGTCAGGTCTACGCCGTCGCTGTGTAAGACCACCGCTGAGGGTGGCCACGGCTTGGTACGGTTCGCCGCAACTTGCAGACCAGCGCGCAGGCTATCGGCACTGCGCTGCGGCTCGGTCGAGAACTATCTCGCCGACGGCCGGGGACTCGGCGCGGACACGATAACCGAACTTCGAGCGAAGCTGGTGCGCTGACCCATCGACCGAGCAGGTGGCGCGGGCCCCGTGCCACCGGCCGGTCGACCGCAACTTGCCGGTGCGCGAATCTTCTCGATTCATCGCGGCGGTCACTTCTACAAAGCCGCCGAGGCCGCCACCCACGCTGCGCCAGCCGCCGCCTCGCCGAGGATCGTCTCCTAGGATCGGCGGACCACGCGATCCGCAGTCCAGGCAAGCGGGGGGCGACCGGTGCGGTGCCTGCATGGGTTCCCCGGCTGAGCCGCATCGCAGCCGGTCAACGGCGAATCACGCGATTACCCGTTCCCCGCCACCGAGGGCCTCGAGTCCGGCAGAATTTCTCCGAGCGTGTCGTCGATCGTCTGCGCGGTCGGCCGTGTTGGGATGTGCGGGTGAGTTCCAGCCGTCCGCGGCAGTCGCTGACGTTCGCGCTGGTCGATACCGGTTTGCTCGACGACCGGACAAGCCTCCCCAGATGACCCTGCGGATCCAGGCCACCGACCTGGGTGCCGGGCCGACACCACACTCTGAGCATTGTCGAGAAAGGGGATATTCGTGAAGCTCGAGACCACCGTCTCCGCTGCACTCTGCGCGCTCGGCCTTGCCATCCTCCCCGCTGTCGAGGCCCACGCCGACGATCGCGTCATCGTCGGCCCTGGAACCTCCATCGGGCTCTGCACCATCGCCTCCGTCGGCAACGACCGCCACGGCAACCTGGTCGCGCTGACCGCCGGGCACTGCATGCGCGTTCCGAACCAGCGCGTGAGCGTCGGCGGCCGAGACGTCGGGTACTTCGCGGCGTGGTCGAGCAAGTGGCCTTCGGCGCCCTTCCTGGAGGACGCCCAGCTCGACTACGCGGTGATCCAGCTGGACCCCAAGATCGTCAAGCCCACCAACCTCACCCCGGCGGGCAGGCGCGTCGACCGCATCACGACTCAGCTCGATCCCAAACAGCTGCTGTGCAAGTACGGCCAGGTCACCGAGCACACCTGCGGCAACATGCTCGAACGCGACGGCAACGCGGTGCGGTCCTGGCAGCTGGTCTTTCCTGGCGATTCCGGTGGTCCGGCCTACGCGGGCTCGGCGCTGGTGGGCATCGCCTCCTCGATCAACCTGATGCGTATCTGGGCGCCCATCCAGTTCACCGGAATCAGCGGCGTGCTGGCGGACCTCGCGGCCCAGGGTGGCGTCGGCGCCGGCTTCACCCCGATCCGTTAGGAAACGGCGCGGGATCGAGACACCGGCTCACCGATGCTCGTCCGGCTGGTCGGGCAGGCGGCGAGTTTCGAGCGGCCGGGTCGCCGGGCCATGGATGACAGTGCCGTCGATGCCGAAGCGTGAGCCGTGGCACGGGCACTCCCAGGCCCGTTCGGCGTCGTTGAACGCGACGAGGCAACCGAGATGCGTGCAGGTCGCCGAGACCGCGTGCGGCGTTCCGGCGTCGTCACGAAACACCGCGCACCGCTGCCCGGCCACCCGTACGACCGCACCGGTCCCGGGTGCGATGTCCGCTACCGAGTCGACGTGTGAGCTGCGAAGCCGGTCGCCGATGAAGTGTTTCGCGACCTTGGACTGAGCTTTCAGCAAGGGACCGGCTTCGGCCATCAGGTGCAACCGCCGCGGGTCGTACAGATCGGTCCACGGCGGCGGATCGCCGGTGACCAAGCCGGTCAGCAGCCGGGAGGCGAGCACGCCGTTGCTCATTCCCCACCCGTTGAATCCGGTGGCCACGTAGACACTCTCCGCGCCGGCGTGCATCACCCCGATGTAGGGCATCTTGTCGGGTGTCGAATTGTCTTGCGCTGCCCAGCGATAGCGGATCTGGGCGGCAGGGAACCGGTCGGCGGCCCAGTCCATCAGCGTCTCGAAGCGTCCGGTCACCTCCCCTGCCCCGGGGGTGAACATCTCGCCGGTGACGATCAGCAACCGCCGACCATCCGTGAAGGGGGCGGTGCGCACCGAGCGCGTGTTGTCTTCGGGCGTGATGTAGGTGCCGTGCGGATCCTGCTCGGCCGGGATCGACGCGGCGACGACGAGATGGCGCTGCGGGACCAGCCGCGCGAACAGCAACGCCCGGTCGAACACCGGATAGTGCGTCGCCACCACGACCGAATCCGCGCGAACGCGGGCACCGGACTCGGTGGTCAGCGTGTGGGGTCGGACCTCGTCAAGATCGACGATGCGAGTGCGTTCATAGATCACGCCGGTGCGCGCGGTGATCGCCTCGGCCAGCCCCAACAGGTAGCGGCGCGGATGGAACTGCGCCTGATCCTCCACCCGAACCGCCGCCGCGACCGGGAACGGCAGCTCGGTCTCGGTCACCACCGACGCTCGCAGTCCGGCCTCCGCGGCGGCCGCGGCCTCGGCGCGGACCCGGTCTACCAGGTCCTCGCTGTGGACATACGTGTAAGCCGGGCACCGCTCGTATTGGCAATCGATACCCAACGTTGCGGCGGTCCGTTCGACGTGATCGACGGCGTCCTGCTGCGATGCGGCATACAACCGCGCCGCCTCCGCGCCGAACGACGAGGCGAACTCGCTGTAGACCAACGTGTGCAGGGCCGTCAGCTTCGCGGTGGTGTAGCCGGTGACCCCGGCCGCGATGCGGTCGGCCTCGAGCACCGCCACCGAACGGCCGGTCAGCACCAACTCCCACGCCGTGCACAACCCGGCGATCCCGCCGCCGACGACGGCCACATCCACGGTCGTATCCGCGGCCAGAGGCGGGTACGCGGTCGCGTCGGTGGAATCCATCCAGAACGATTCGTCGATCACCCCAGGGATCACACCGCCCGCATACCCTCGGCAACCCCACCCAATCCCACCCGCCGCTGACAGGCTCGTGGTTGGAGCGACGAAGTCTCAGGACGGCCCGATCATCGCTCCGGGGAAGACGGCGTCACGAAAACCGCCGCCGACTTTCCCGCCTCCGCCTCCCGCGGTCCAGCTCGGCTCCCCCGTCTGCCAACCGTCGTGTCGGTACCACTCCAGGTCGTCGTTTCCGTCGATGCGGTAGATCTGGCCGCTGCCGTCGTAGGAGCCGAACACCCTGCGGTACGCATCCCAGCCGCTGCCGACCCGTCGACCGCCCGCACTCGCGGTCCAGGTGGGCGATCCGTCGATCCAGCCGTCGTGGCGGTACCAGTCCATCTCACCGTCGGCCGTGATCCCGTAGATGATGCCGCGGCCGACCGAGAACACTTTCGGATACACGCCCCACCCGGCGCCGACGTGCCGACCGCCCGCACCCCCGGTCCACCACGGCGACCCGTCGGTCCACCCGTCGTGGCGATGCCAACGCAGATCACCCTCGGGCGTGATCCCGTAGATGACGAAACCGTTGGGCTGCCCCGCCACCACCCGGGTACCACCAGCGAACAACTGGGCATACGCATTCCAGCCGCTCCCTACGAGACGGCCGCCATCCCCCGCCGTCCAGGTCGCGGTACCGTCCTCGAACCCCTCGTGGCTATACCAGTACATATCCCCCGCCGGCGTGACCGCGTAGATAATCCCCCGCGCTCCGCCGCAGAAAGCGGAGCTGTAGGCATCCCAGCCGGAACCGACGGTCACCCCTCCACCGAGCCCCGTCCAGGCGTTCGTGCCGTCCGATACTCCGTCGTGACGAGCCCACTGCAAGCGTCCGTCGGGCTTGACCCAGTAGAAGATTTGACCGAGATCACTCATCGGTCCTCCATTCGGTTACCGATTGGGGAACGCGGAGCTGCCAGTCAGCCGAAGTATTCCACGTGGGCCGAGGTGCCACGGTAATTCGACGGCATCCGTCGGCAACCGTGATTTCGCGGCGCCGACCGCTGGGGCAGTGATATCGATAACCAATATGTTGACGCCGCTTACACTAAGGTAGTGTAAGCGCTGCACACATTACGCCCGTCGAAAGGGAAAA
Organism: Nocardia amikacinitolerans NBRC 108937; assembly: GCF_001612615.1. Lineage (GTDB taxonomy): Bacteria > Actinomycetota > Actinomycetes > Mycobacteriales > Mycobacteriaceae > Nocardia > Nocardia amikacinitolerans. The sequence goes on from NZ_BDAU01000002.1 coordinate 44,032, forward strand.
CTGGGATGTACGCGGTGACGCTCGACAGCTTCGGTGGACCGGAGGTCATGAAATGGGCCCGGGTGGACGACCTGCCCGCCCCTGGCCCTGGCGAAGTGGCCATCGACGTGGTGGCCGCGGGGGTGAATCGCGCCGACGTCATGCAACGCTACGGCCTCTACCCGCCGCCGCCCGGCGCGAGCGAAATCCTTGGCCTGGAGGTTTCCGGTTTCGTCGCCGAAGTCGGTGCGGGCGTGGCGGATTGGCAGCCCGGCGACACCGTGTGCGCGCTGTTGGCAGGCGGCGGCTACGCCGAACGGGTGAACGTACCCGCCACGCAACTACTTCCGGTACCCGAGGGCGTGAGCACGACCACCGCGGCGGCGCTGCCCGAGGCCGCCGCTACCGTCTGGTCGAATCTGGTGATGACCGCGGGTCTGCGCAGTGGACACGCGCTGCTGATTCACGGCGGCGGCAGCGGAATCGGCACGCACGCGATTCAAGTCGGCCGAGCGCTCGGCGCTCATGTAGCGGTGACGGCGGGATCGCAATTCAAGCTGGAGCGGGCCAGGGAACTGGGGGCCACCACATTGATCAACTATCGCGAACAGGATTTCGCGGATGTCATGACCACCGAGCATTCCGGTGCCGACGTCATTCTCGACATCATGGGCGCCGGCTATCTAGAGCGGAATGTGCAGGCCCTGGCCGAGGACGGCCACCTGACGATCATCGGATTGCAGGACGGGGCAACCGCGGAACTGAATCTCGGTCTACTGCTGTTCAAACGCGGCTCCGTCCACGCGACGAACTTGCGTCGCCGCCCGGAACGCGGTCCCGGATCGAAGGCCGAGATCATCGCCGAACTGCGCGAGCATGTGTGGCCGTTGATTTCCCAAGGAAAGGTCGTGCCGGTCGTTTCCGCCGAAGTCCCCATCGCCGACGTCGCCGAGGCGCACCCGTTGCTGGACTCCGCCGAGACCGTCGGCAAGGTGGTGCTCACGGTTCGCGAGCCCTGACCCGGCACGCCGCCCGATCCGCCGCACCTCGGGTAGCCATTACCCGACCCAGGGTCCGAGTATCGCGTAGACCGCGGTGCGGATCCGATCGGCAACCGCCTCGGCGGGCGCGGCCTCGAACTTGCCGTCCATGTGCAGGAAGGCGAGACCGTGCACAAGCGCCCACACCGCCGTGGCCATCCCTTCCGTATCGGCAGTGGGAAATGCTTGCCGCACAATGGCTTTGAGGTACTCGTTGATCGCATCCACCGCGGCCACCCGCTCGGAGCTGGTCGGATCACAGCCCTCGGCGAACATCACCCGGAACAGCCCCGGCCGCGTCAGCGCGAACTGAACGTAGGCGACCGCGGTGGCGGCGAGCCCTTCCTTCGTGGCCGGTTCGGGATGCGCCGCGGCCAGATGCGCGGCCAGCTCGCGGTAGCCCACCGCCGCGACGGCGGACAACAGGGCATTGCGGTCGGCGAAGTGACGATATGGCGCCGCGGTGGACACACCGGCTCGCCGGGCTGCCGCGCGGAGCGACAGCTCGGTCGCGCCGCCTTCCTCGAGGAGCTCCACCGCGGCGCGCACCAGCGCATTGGGTAGATCGCCGTGGTGATACGACGTGGTCGACGTTGCCATGGCTACAACCTAACAAGTGTTGGCAGCGCTTACATACACCTTCTAATGCGGGCCGTCGCCGCCCGGCTGCACGCGGGCACGGTCAACGTCAACGACGCCTTCGCCGCCGCGTGGGGCAGCGTCGACGCACCGATGGGCGACATGGGCGACTCGGGACTCGGTCGCCGCCATGGCGTCGGCGCTCGCTGAGGGCACAACCGCCCGGCGAACGCCGCATTCCGTGACACGAAGGCGTGATTTCGCGCCACCCCGCCAAAAGACGAATCCCCCGGTCGACTCGATCGGCCGGGGGATTCGTTGTCGCTCAGCGCATTACACGCAAGCCAGCGCCTTGGCCTCGCGGCGGCGGCGGTGCAGGATCGGCTCGGTGTAGCCGTTGGGCTGCTTGGTGCCCTCCAGGATCAGTTCCTTGGCGGCCTGGAAAGCGATGCTGCCCGCGAAGTCGGCGGCCATCGGGCGGTAGTTCGGGTCGCCCGCGTTCTGCCGGTCGACGACCGGGGCCATCCGCTCCAGGCTGGCCACCACCTCGTCGGCGGTGACGATGCCGTGGCGCAGCCAGTTCGCCATCAGCTGGCTCGAGATGCGCAGGGTCGCACGGTCTTCCATCAGCGCGACGTCCTTGATGTCGGGCACCTTGGAGCAGCCGACGCCCTGGTCGATCCAGCGCACGACGTAGCCGAGGATGGACTGCGAGTTGTTGTCCAGCTCCTGCTGCTTCTCCTCCGCGGTCCAGTTCGGCGCCGCGGCGAGCGGGATCTCCAGGATCTGGTCGACGGTGGCGCGGCGACCGCCCTTGGCGATCTCGGCCTGCCGCTTGAACACGTCCACCAGGTGGTAGTGGGTGGCGTGCAGGGTGGCGGCGGTCGGCGAGGGCACCCACGCGGTGTTGGCGCCCGCCTTCGGGTGGCCGACCTTCTGGACCAGCATGTCGGCCATCAGGTCCGGCATGGCCCACATGCCCTTGCCGATCTGCGCCTTGCCGGGCAGGCCCGCGTCCAGACCGGTGTCGACGTTCCAGTCCTCGTAGGACAGGATCCACTGCTGGGCCTTCATGTCGGCCTTGCGGACCATCGGCCCGGCCTCCATGGAGGTGTGGATCTCGTCGCCGGTGCGGTCGAGGAAGCCGGTGTTGATGAACACCACACGCTCCTTGGCGGCCTGGATGCAGGCCTTCAGGTTCACCGTGGTGCGGCGCTCCTCGTCCATGATGCCGACCTTGAGCGTGTTGCGGTCGAGGCCGATCACGTCCTCGATACGACCGAACAGCTCGTTGGTGAAGGCGACCTCGTCGGGGCCGTGCATCTTCGGCTTCACGATGTAGACCGAGCCGGTGCGGCTGTTCTTCAGCTCGGTGTCACCGTTGAGCGAGTGCTTGGCGATCAGCGAGGTGATCAGTCCGTCCATGATGCCCTCGGGCACCTCGTTGCCGTCCTTGTCGAGGATGGCGTCGGAGGTCATCAGGTGGCCGACGTTGCGCACGAACAGCAGCGAGCGGCCGTGCAGCACCAGTTCGGAACCGTCCAGCGCGGTGTAGACGCGGTCCGGGTTCATGGTGCGGGTGAAGGTCTTGCCGCCCTTGGCGACCTCCTCGGCCAGCGTGCCCTTCATCAGGCCGAGCCAGTTGTGGTAGCAGAGCACCTTGTCCTCGGCGTCGACCGCCGCGACCGAGTCCTCGAAGTCCATGATCGTGGTGACCGCGGACTCCAGCACGACGTCCTTGACACCCGCGGTGTCGGTGCTGCCGATCGGCGACTCCGGGTCGATCTGGATCTCGATGTGCAGGCCGTTGTGCTTCAGCAGCACCGAGGTGGGCGAGGCCGGGTCACCGAGGTAGCCGACCAGCTGCGAGGGGTCGGCCAGACCGATCTCGGTGCCGTCCTCGAGACCGACCTCGAGCTCACCGTCGACGATCTTGTACGAGGTGGAGCCGATGTGCGAACCGGTGATCAGGGTGACGGCGTCGTCGAGGAAGTTGCGCGCCCACTCGATGACCTTGTCGCCGCGCACCTTGTTGTAGCCGGTGCCCTTCTCCGCGCCGTTGGCCTCGGAGATGGCGTCGGTGCCGTAGAGCGCGTCGTAGAGCGAGCCCCAGCGCGCGTTGGCCGCGTTGATCGCGAAGCGCGCGTTCATCACAGGAACCACCAGCTGCGGACCTGCCGTCGACGCGATCTCGGCGTCCACGTTCTGGGTCTCGATCTGGAAGCCGGCGGGCTCGGGGCGCAGGTAGCCGATCTCGGTCAGGAAGTTCTTGTAGGCGGCCTTGTCGTAGTTCGCGCCCGGGTTCTCCGCGTGCCAGGCGTCGAGCTTGCCCTGGATCTCGTCGCGCTCGGCCAGCAGGGCGCGGTTGCGCGGAGCGAGATCGTTGATCACCTGCTCGGCGCCTGCCCAGAACGCGGCGGAATCTACGCCGGTACCGGGAAGCGCCTCGTTCTCGACGAACTCGTGGAGAACGCTGGCCACCTGGAGCCCGCCGACCTGAATCCGCTCTGTCATCTACTGCCTCACTTCTGAGAAAGCCGGGTGGAAAAGACGGTTTCATGTTACCCGTCGGTAGGCCCAATCCCTGCGGAGGGCCAGCGCCTGCCGGGGGCGTCGGGTGAACGCCTCGGGGGCTCAAAGTATTTCGCCACGCCGTTGATCGGGGTCGATCGATCGGCGCGTCTCACGATGTCGGCGGTCGGCCGGACAACCTCTTGATCCTAGCGCCCGACGCATTTAATGTACTGATCGGAACATTTCTTCGACGGAAGGCGCGTGTGTGTCGCTCACCGACAAGGTTGTTCTTGTCACCGGCGGCAGCCGTGGCGTCGTCGTTCTGCACCGGAGCCACGCTCGCACTCGACGGCGGTTGGCGATGAACGGCGGCACCACCGCCATCAACAGGAGGTATTCGTGAAGGCGCTCACCTACGCTGGGCCGCAAGCGATCTCGTTCGGCGAGCTGGACGACCCGGTGCTGCCGGGGCCGGACGGCGCGATCGTGCGGGTCACCGCGGCCGGGATCTGCGGCAGCGATCTGCACATCTACGCGGGCCACGGATTCACGCCCGGCACCGGCTACGGGGTCGGGCACGAGGCGGTCGGTGAGATCGTCGAGCTCGGCCCCCAGGCCAACGGACTCTCGGTCGGCGACCGGGTGCTCGTGGCCGCGTCGGCGGGCTGCGACCGTTGCGGCAACTGCCGGGCGGGCGTCGTCGCCGCGTGCGAGCGGCAGCCGCTGCCGGTCGACGCGTGCTACGGGCTCGGCGGTTCGCTGCCCGGGGCGCAGGCGCAGTTGCTCGCGGTGCCGCACGCGGGCGGCAATCTGGTGCGGCTGCCCGACGCGATCGGCGACGAGGCGGCCATCGTGCTGACCGACAACGCGCCGACCGCCTGGTACGGCGCTCGGCGGGCGCGCATCGCGCCGGGCGACACGGTGGTGGTGATCGGATTGGGGCCGGTCGGGCTGATGGCGGTGCAGTCCGCGTTCGCCATGGGCGCGGCCCGGGTACTCGGCGTCGACCTGGTCGCGGACCGGCGCGCCAGGGCGGCCGAACTCGGTGCGGAACCGGTCGAGTCCGACGACCCGAAGACGGCCGTGCGCGAAATGCTCGGCGGCGGAGCCGATGTGGCGCTCGAGGCGGTCGGCGCGGATGCCACGATCAAGCTGGCGACCAGCGTGGTCGGCCACCGCGGTCGGGTCAGCGTTGTCGGGGTCAGCCAGAATCGGGCCTACCCGTTCCACATGCCGCTCGCGCAGGTCAAGGAGCTCGAATTCCACATCGGGCTGTGCTCGGTCCAGTACGAACTGCCGGCGCTGCTGAAGCTGACCGCCGCGGGCAGGCTGCGCCCGGAAGCGGTTGTCTCGCATCGGATGCCGATGTCGGAAGGACCCGACGCCTACCGCATGTTCGCCGCGCGCGACGACAAGGTCTGCAAAGTCGTGCTGGATCCGTGGCAATGAACGACATCGCGCCCGCCCGCCGCCGCGGACGCCCGCCCGCCGCGGAGTCGACGGCGGGCGACACGCGCCAGCGCATCGTCCGTGCCGCCGTGGAACTGTTCGCGGAGAAGGGTTTTCACGGCACGGGCGTCGCCGAGATCGGCGACCGCGCCGATGTCCAGCGCGGCGCGCTGTACTACCACATCGGGTCCAAGGAGGAACTGCTCTGGCAGATCCTGCGCGACTACACCCAACTCATGCTCGCCGACGCCGAACGCATCACCGGCGGCGACGATGATCCGATCACCAAGCTGCGCAAGCTGATTCACAGCCACATCGGCCGGATCGTCGAGCACCGCCGCGAGGTCGCCATCCAGCTGCGCGACGTGGGCTCGCTGACCGGCGAGCGCGCCGAGCAACTACAGGAACTGCGCGACCGGATCCAGCTGCACTGGCAGCAGACGCTCGACGCGGGACACGCCGCGGGTGTGTTGCGCACCGCCGACCACGTTGTCACCAACGGCGTGCTCGGCATGCTGAACACCGTGACCCTCTGGTACCGCCCGCACGGCGGCCACTCCCCCGCCGCGATCGCCGACATTCTCGCCGCCACCGTCCTCGACGGTGTCGTGACCGACAACCACACGAAAGGCTGATCATGGCTTGGGATGCTGGCGCTGCTCAACGAGGTGCTCGGCACCTCGGTCTGGGCGCCTTCGGTATTCGGTTGTCAGGCACCGGATTCCGGCAACGCCGAGATCCTCGCGCACTACGGCACGCCCGAGCAGAAGGCGAAGTATCTAAAGCCGCTGCTGGCCGGTGAGATCGGCTCCTGCTACGTGATGACCGAGCCCACCGGCGGCTCGGACCCGACGCTGTTCCGCACCAGCGCGGTACGCGACGGCGACTACTGGGTGATCAACGGCGAGAAGTGGTTCAACTCCAACGCGCAGTTCGCCAGCTTCCACATCGTCATGGTGGTCACCAACCCGGATGTCAGCCCGTACCAGGGCATGTCGATGTTCATCGTGCCCGCCGACGCCCCCGGCCTGGAGATCGTCAAGAACTTCCACGTGCACGGCTTCAGCGAGCACGAGGGTCACCTGCGCTTCACCGACGTGCGGGTCCCGGCCGATCACCTGCTCGGCGCGGAAGGCCAGGGTTTCGTCGTCGCGCAGACCCGGCTCGGCGGCGGCCGGGTGCACCACGCAATGCGCACGGTCGCGTTGGTGCGCAAGGCTTTCGACATGATGTGCGAACGCGCGGTCTCGCGGCAGATGCGCAAGGGTCCGCTCGGTGGCCTACAGATGACCCAGGAACGCATCGCCGACAGCTGGATCGAGATGGAGCAGTTCCGGCTGCTCGTGCTGCGCACCGCGTGGCGCATCGACAAGGAACAGGACTACCTGAAGGTGCGCAAGGACATCGCCGCCATCAAGGTGGCCATGCCCAAGGTCATGCACGACATCGCCCAGCGCGCCATGCACCTGCACGGCGCCCTCGGCGTCAGCGAGGACCTGCCGTTCGTCGACATGATGAACTACGCCGAGGTCATGGCGATCGCCGACGGCCCCACCGAGGTGCACAAGATCACCCTCGCCAAGGAGGTCTTGAAGAACTACGCGCCCGGCGATCCGGTGTATCCGAGCGGATACCGGCCCGCGTTGCGGGAGCAGGCGCGGGAGTTGGTCGCGCGGCGACTCGAGCACGTCGTCGGGAATCTCTAGCCGAATGCCCGCCGGGACCGTCGGCAGCGGTCCCGGCGAATGACCCCGAGCTGGGCGGTCCCCGTGCCACAATTCCGATGCCCGCAATGGCTCGGACGAGGGGATTCCGTTCGTGCGTAATGGTTTTTGCATCGCTGTAGCGCTGCTCGCGATCGGCGCGGCCAGCTGCGCGGACCCGGTCACCGAAGAACCGCGGACGTCATCGACGCCGGTGACGACGGCGGCCTCGCCCGCGCCGACGTCGCTCCCGGGTTCGGCTTCGCCCACGCGGACGGGGCTGCTTCCGAACACCGCGCCGCCCGTCGTTCGGCCGACATCGACAGTTTCCACGGTCGGTCCGCCCTCGACCGTCAGCCCGACGCCGCACGTGGTCCCGACCACACTCAGGGCGCCGACGACCACTTCGGCCGAGACGACTCCCATGCCGACCCCCACGGCAACCCGGTGAGCAGCCCGATCGACGCGCGCGCGGTCGCGCTGCTCCCCTTGCTCGGAGCCATCGCCTCGCAGGTGGCCTTCGTGACCGCGGTGCTCTACTACTTCGGCTGGGCGTACAGCCGCGCGTTCTTCGGACACTTCGGGGTGCCCGCCGGAACGCTCGGATTCTCGACGCAGGACTATGTCCTGTTCAGCGTCGGCGCGATGTTCCTGCCGCTGCTGGCCACCCTGTTCGGAATACTCGCCTTGCTCGCGGTACGGGGGGTTCCCGCCTGGCATGCGCTGCGGAGCGGGCGGCCGCGCACCATATTGCGGCGGTGGGTTCTCGTGTTCACCGTGGCGGGCATGCTGCTCGCGGCCGTGGTGGCCGTTTTGGCGTTCGTGCCGACGCGATTCGCCGGTCCGCTGGCCGTCGAGGCGCCATTCCTGCTGATCGCGGGCGCGGCGATGATCGGCTACGCGAGCTGGCTGCGGTGGCGATACCCGACCGTGCTGGGTGTGCGGCGGCCGTCTCGCACCGTCATGCAGGTCAGGACCATCGCGCTCGTCGCCGTCGCCATGATCGGCTACGTCTGGGCGGTCGCAGCCTTCGCCGAGCGCAAGGGCCACGACGACGCCGCGCACCAGGAGGCGGTGCGGTTCGTCGATCGCCCAGCCATCGTCGTCTTCAGTGTCGACCGCCTCGGCATCGAGGGCTCGGGAGCACAAGTCGGTGAGCTCACCGAACCCAACGGAAAGTATCGATACGCGTACAGCGGACTGTGGCTGCTCGCACGCGCGTCGGACCGCTATTACCTGCTGCCGCAGCAATGGCAGGCCAAACGCGACCGGGTGTTCGTCATCGAGGACAGCGAATCCATCCGCATCGATATCGCCCGGAATCCCTAGCGGCGTCCTGGGATGCCCGGCAGATCGGCTCACGGTGCGGCCGACGACCGCTTGACGCGTGTGTTTGGCTGGACCCATGTGGAGTCGGCTCCAGGTCGCTATCGCCGGTCTCGTGCTCGTCATGCTGTGGGGCGAGTGGCGGAACTGGCGTGCGTCTCGCCGACTCGTGGGGTCGGTTGCGGGAACCTCCGAGGCGGTCGTGGTGCTGGGTTATCGCAACGCGGGCGCGCGGGCCAACGCCATGAACCGGTGGCGGGTGCGCGCGGGGCTTCGGTCCATCGACCCGTCGGTGGTCGACAGCAGGCTCGTGTTGTGCGGAGGGGCGTGCGCGGGCCCGCACACCGAGGCGGAGCTGATGGCTCGCTACGCCACCGAATCGTGCGGGTACCGCGGCAAGCTCGTCCTGGAGGAGCGGAGCCGGAGCACCTGGGAGAACATCGCCTTCGCGATCCCGTACCTCGAGGACGTCGATCGGATCAAAATCGTCTCTCTCCCCTGCCATGCCGAAAAGGCGCGGCACTATCTCGCGCGGCAGTGCCCGCCGCTGGCGCGGCGTCTCGCCCGGGGAGCGGAGTACCGGTTCGGCGAGTGGATGCCGCTGAAACCCATCGTCGCGCTCTATGGCCTGTGGAAGGACCGCCGCGCCCCGGCGTGATACGCGGTCACGTGCCCGTTCGCGCCATCTCCTCGGACGAGACGTCCGCACGACACTCGGCAGCGCCGAACGGATATGACGGCGGCACCGGTCAGGCCGATATCGACGACAGCTCGGGTCGCGAATCCGAATACGGCGCAACGGGACTCAGTCGCAGCACGGTCGGCATGCGGCGGGTGAGGGCGGGCGGGCCGGTGAATTCGAGGCGGCCGGTGCGCAGGGCGTGCAGGACCGGGATGCGTCCCAACCACACCTGGTAGAGCGAGCCGACGTCGGAGCGAATGGTGACGTCCACCGGATAGCCGGGGTCGGTGACGCACACCGACGGCGCCCCGCGTTCGACGACGATCCAGTAGCGGCGCGGATCGTCGGTGAACCGCACCGCGAGCACCTGCCGCAGTCCGGGGAACGAGGAGGTGTCCACGCGGGTGTGCATCCACCAGACGAGCAGGTCGGCGTCGAGCTCGTCCGGGTCGGGTTCGCCGAAGGTCCAGCGCGCGCCCCAGGCGCCGAGGCCGAACAGGATCGGCTCGAGCTCGTGACCTGCCTCGGTGAGCAGATACCGGCCGCCGATCTTCTCGATCAACCCGGCCCGCTCGAACTGGCGCAACCGCTTGGCGAGCAGGGTGCGCGACAGGCCGGGCAGGCCGCGGGCCAAGTCGTTGAAGCGGGTCGTTCCGACCAGCAGGTCGCGCAGGATGAGCAGCGACCATCGCTCACCCAACAGGTCGAGTGCCCGGGAGATCGGGCAGTACTGGCCGTAGCTCGCCGTCGCTGTCGTCACGCCACACCTCGCGTTCTCGCGGTCCATTGCGTGGACCGGGTCGGTCCACTTTCTGCACTATTCGGTTATCGCGGGGCTTCGTAGCTTCGAAACATGACCACTACCGCTATCCCCGCAATGACCACCACCGACTGGATCGAGCGCGCCCGCTCGGTCGGCGAGGCCCTGCGCGCCGAGGTCGCCGACCGCGACCGCAGCGGCGAGATCTCCGCGTCCGCCTTCGACCTGTTGCGCGACACCGGCCTGTCGGCCGCCCTGGTACCCGCCGAGTTCGGCGGCGGCGGCGCGACGCACCGCGACATGGGCGAGGTGCTGCGCGAACTCGGCCGCCACGACCCGTCCACCGCGGTGGCCTTCGCCATGCACGCGCACCTGGTCGCCACCCAGCTCTGGCGGCACAAGCACGGCGCCGACGCCACGCCGCTGTTCCAGAAGGTGGTCGGCGGCGCGCTGCTGGTCAGCACCGGCGCCTCGGACTGGGTCGGCTCCAACGGCCGCGCCGAGCGGGTCGACGGCGGCTACCTGGTGCACGCGCGCAAAGCGCCGGCCAGCGGCTGCGAGGTCGGCACCGTCCTGGTCACCAGCGTCCGCTACGAGGAAGGTCCCGATGGCCCGCAGGTGCTGCACTGCGCGGTACCGCTGAGCGCGCCCGGCGTCCGTATCGAAAAGACTTGGGACACTTTGGGTTTGCGCGCGACTGGTTCGCACACGGTGGTGCTGGAGAACGTGTTCGTCTCCGACGCCGCCATCTCGCTGATCCGGCCCGCCGACGTCTGGCCGCCGCTGCTGAACGTGGTGATCGGCGCGGCGATGCCGCTCGTCCTCGCCGCCTACCTCGGCATCGCCGACGGCGCTGTCGACACCGCGTTGGCCTTGGTGTCCGGTCGCGGCGACCCGCACATCGTGCAGTTGGTCGGCGAGCTGGCCAACGCCCACACCACCGCGGCCGATCTGGTCGAAGCCATGTTCACCGGCTCGGCCGACCTCGAGTTCGCCAACACCGACGCCTACGCGGCGCGCACCCTCAGCCGCAAAACGGTCGCCGCGGACGCGCTCATCGAGACCGTGCGACTCGCCATCGAGACGGTCGGCGGCGTCGGCTACTCGCGCTCCAGCGAACTCGAGATGCGCTACCGCGATATACACGGCTGCCTGTTCCATCCGCTGCCGCGCGCCAAGCAGATTCTCTTCAGCGGCCATGTTCTGCTCGGACACACCCCGCTCGGCTGAACCGCGTGAACGTTTCGCCCGTGTTCGGTGATGATGGAACAGCGGCGTGAATCGCCCGCGGGAAGGAAAGTCATGGTGTCCGTGCGCAAAATCGCTCGATCCCCGATCGCCTGGGTACTCACGGCGCTCGTCGTAGTCGCTCTCGGCGCGGCGCTCGTACTGTTCCAGCCTTGGCGGCTGGTCACCGACACCACCGTGAACGAGGCGGTCCCGACCGCAGGGCCGCCCGGCGGCATGCCGCCGGCCGATACCGGGGAGCAGCCGCCGCGCACAATCGCCACGGGAACATTCATTTCCCATGAGCACGGCACGTCGGGCACGGTGAGCGTCCTGCGGCTGCCCGACGGCAGCCGGGTGCTGCGGGTCGAAGACCTGGACACCTCCGACGGACCGGACCTGCACGTCTGGCTCACCGACGCCCCTGTGCTGGAAGGCAGGGCCGGCTGGGGCGTCTTCGACGACGGCCGCCACGTCGATCTGGGACGACTCAAGGGCAACAAGGGCAGCCAGAACTACGCCATTCCGGCCGATGCCGACCTCGCCGCCCTGACCAGCGTCTCGATCTGGTGCGATCGGTTCAACGTGTCCTTCGGCGCGGCCGCCCTGCGCGCTGTCTGAGGCGTCCCGCACCCGCGAAAAAATGACCCGACAAACGCGGGTTCCCTGTGCCACCATGTGATTCCACGATGATTGCCCCGACCGGCGGGGCGATCAGGCTAGTACCTGGAAGGAGGAGGTGGCCCGTGCATCCGAAGAACAAGTATTCGGCGAACAGCGAAGCCGTACAGCGGTTCTCGACCGTCGAAAGCGGACAGCCCATGCGCGACAGCATCGCGGCGAGCCACCTTCAGGCCGACCGCTGATCTCCCCGGTTCCCCGAGGAACCGCCCGAGAGAGCGCCGCGAACCAGACGAACCGAGCGCCGCGAACCGGACGACAGTCTGCCGCGCAGACGGCGCCGCGCTCCGCCGAATCTTCCACTTCCTCCACGAAACATGGTGAGCCCCATGACGTTTCGACGTGCCGCCGACCCGGCGGCGTTGACCGCCGACAACTGGATACACACCGGCGTCCTCGTGCTGAACGCCTCCTACGAGGCGATCGACGAGGTCGCCGCCGAGCGCGCGGTCGTGCTGCTGATCAGCGGCGCCGCGGAGTCCGTCGCCGACCGGGAGCCGCACTTCCCGATCCGGTCGCGGCACGTGGAGATCGCCCTGCCGGAGACCATTCGACTGCTGCGCTACGTCTACATCGAGCACACCGCCCGAGTGCATGACGAGAGCCGCGCCACCCTGGCGGCCGTGCTGCGGCGCGACGCGCACCGGTGCGGTTACTGCGCGGGCTGGGCACGCACCGTCGACCACATCCGTCCCCGCAGCCGCGGTGGCCCCAACACCTGGAGCAACTTGATCGCGGCGTGCGCGCCGTGCAACACGCTCAAGGCCGACCGGACGCCGGAGGAAGCGGGCATGCGGCTGCTGTGGCAGCCGAAGGCGCCCGATCCGCTGGCCAAGCGGCAACGCCAGATCTGGAAGCAGCTGGCGAGCACCTGAGAACCGAGAAAGGAGTAAGGATCCATGACCGTCCGAACATCGCCGACCGGTGCCGAGCTCACGCTCGCCGACCTGCTCCCGCTCTCGGACGCCCGAGGGTGGCATCGGGCCGCGTGCCGCGGCGACCCGAACCACGAGGCCTGGTTCCCGTACCCGTCGCAGGACTTCGACTACGCGCGGAGCATCTGCGCGAGCTGCCCGATCCGGGCGACCTGCGCCGAATTCGCCGCCGACACCGGCCAGTCCGGTGTGTGGGGCGGGCACGAGTTCGACCGCGGCCGGATCATCCGCGAATAACCGCCGCCGAGCCGCCGACGCAGACGACGTCGGCGGCTCGGGTGCGTCGAGAATGCGCCGGGCGCTTCGGGCGCCGATCCGGTGGACTCGCCGGGCGGGCGAACCGGCGGTGACCATACACTGTACCGCCGTGGGCACTCATCGCAGCGGGACCAGATCTCGAGGTATCAGCAAAGGTCCGGTTATCGCAGTGGTGGCCATCCTGCTACTCGTCGCCGCGGTTTTCGCCTGGTTCCAGTTCCGCGACCGGGCCGCGGACCGCGACAGCGCGGCGGCCGCGGAATGCGTGGAGGGGCCTTCGACGCTGTTCGTCACCGTCGATCCCGACCTCGAGGCGCCGGTGCGCGCCATCGCCGACAAGTACAACGCCACCGAGCCGCAAGTGCGCGATCACTGCGCGCGCGTCTCGGTGACGGCGCGGCCCTCGGCCGAGGTGGCCGAGGCGTTCCGCGCGGGCGGCGCGTGGAACCCGGCGATGGGACCGCAACCCGCACTGTGGATTCCGAACTCCTCGCGTGCCGTCGAGATCATGCGGGTGCCGGGACTCGTTGCGGGAGAACCGAGTCCGATCGCGGGCAGCCCCATCGCGCTCGGCGTGCCCGAACAGGTGCGCGCCGCGCTCGAGGGCGCTCGGGTCGCGTGGGGCGATCTGCCTCGGCTGCAACAGGGTTCGCTCGGCGAGCTCGGTCTGTCCGGATGGGGCGGGTTGCGCATGGCGCTGCCGGACGGTGACGCCACACTGGCCGCCGCGGTCGCGGTCGGTTCGGCCGTGGCAGGCGAGGAGCCGCTGACCGACGCCGGCGCGCAGTCCGGCCAGGTGGTCGCCGCGGTCTCCGGCTTGGCGTCGGGCGCGCCGGAGGTCGCCGACACCGCCGCAGCGCTCGCCGCGATCGCCGATCCGGCCCATGCCGCGAACTCCGCCATCCACGCGGTAGCCGCTACGGAGCAGCAAATAGCCGGGCAGCCCGGTGTCGCAGTCTTCCGCCCAGCGGGCAACCCGCCGGTGGCCGATCATCCCGCAGCGCTCATGTCGGGCCCGTGGGTGGACCAGACGCAGAACCTGATCGCCGGGCTGTTCGTCGACTACCTGCGCAATCCCGAACAGGCGCCGTTCTTCACCAGCGCGGGCTTCACCGCGGTGCCGCCGCCCACCGGTCCGGGCGCGTCGCGCGCCGCGCTGGACAAGCTGCGGGCCACCCTCGCGCATCCGGTGCTCGGCGTGCATTCCACGGTCTTGCTCGACGTGTCGGCGTCCATGTCGACCGCCGAGGGCGCGAGCACTCGACTGGCGAACACCCTCGGCGCGTTGCGCTCGACCATGAACGTCATGCCGCCGGACTTCGGCCTCGGCGTCTGGACCTTCGGCAAGAGCCTCGACGGCGCCAACCCGTACCGCGTGCAGGCCCGCACCGCCGCCCTCGCCGACGACCAGCGCACCGCGATCGACACCGCGCTGAGCGCCGTTCGCGCCACCGAGGCACGGCCCGACCAGGCCTATCCCGCCCTGCTCGCCGCCTACCGCAGCGCCGTGAACGGCTACGCCGAGGGGCGGACGAACTCGGTGCTGCTCATCACCGACGGACCCGACGACGACTCCTCGGTGACCGGCGCGCAACTGCTCGCCGATCTCGCGGCGGCCGCCGACCCGGACCGCCCGGTGCGTGTCGACGTCATCGTGATCGGCGGCAACGGCACCGACACGCTCCAGACCGCCGCCCAGCGCACCGGCGGCACCTACACCCGGTTGACCACCTCGAACGATCTCAGCTTCGGCAGCGCGGTGGTCCAGGCGCTCACCACGCCGTAGGCTCGCGCCGCCTTGGCCGACCGAGGTCAGCCCGTCATGAAGGTGGCCTTCGGTCGCGAGCGGGGGCAGCGCCAGCCGGCTCGGCAGCACATCGGCTGGCGCGGTGCCCGAATTCGCGAAGGCCGCACTCGACGAATTCGGCCGACCGGGCGAATAGGCCTGACCTGTACCGGCCCGGAGGCGAATCGGATGACTACTCGAGCCCGTCCGGTGCGACACACAGCAGCGCGCCCGACTCCATGGCGACCCAGATCGCGCCGTCGGGGCCGAGTGCGAGGCCGTGCGGTTCCGCGCCGGGCAGGTCCAGTTCGCTGACCTCCCCCGCGGTGGTGATCCGGCCGAGCCGGGAGCTCCCCCACTGCGTAAACCACAGCGCCCCATCGGATCCCGCGATGATCGCGTGCGGACGCGCAGCACGATCCGGTAGCGGGAACTCCTCGATCGCGCCGTCGACGGTGATGCGGCCGATCTGTCCCGCGCCGATCTCGACGAACCACAGCGCGCCGTCGGGACCGGCGGTGATGCCGACCGGGTTCGCTTGTTCGGTCGGCAGCGGATACGTGGTGATCGCGCCGTCCGTGGTGACCCGTCCGATGGCGTTGGCCTGGTTCAAGGTGAACCAGAGCGCGCCGTCGGAGCCCAGTGTGATCATCGAGGGCATCCCCTCGACCGGGTATCGGGTGATCGTCCCGTCGGCGGACAGCCGACCGATGTGACCGGACTGGAGTTCGGTGCACCAGAGCGCGCCGTCCGGACCGAGGCAGAGACCGTACGGCGCGTCGGCGGTGACGAAGGACAGCGCGCCGTCCGCGCCGATCCGGCCGATCCGGTTGCCGCGAAACTCGGTGAACCAGACCGCGTCGTCGGGCCCGGCGACGATCACCGTCGGCTGCCCGTCGGCCGGGTCGAGGGCGAAGGTCTCGACGCTCTCCCCCGTCCACCGGCCGACCGAGCCCTGAGCGGCCATCGTGAACCACAGCGTGCCCGTCTTGTCGAAGGTGACGCCGTACGGCGCGCCAGGCGCCTCGATCGTCGTGCGGATCTCAGGCAAATTCGTGCACTCCCTTTCGTTCGCCACGGAACCGGCGGCGCAGCGCCCGGTCGTGGCTGACCACGACCACCGCGCCCGGATACTCACCGAGCGCCTGCTCCAGGTCCTCCACCAGCGCCAGTGACAGGTGATTGGTCGGCTCGTCGAGCAGCAGCAGATCGTGCTCGCCCGCCAGCACCCCGGCCAGCGCGAGCCTGCGACGCTGCCCCTCCGACAACGCTCCGACGGGTACGTCGAGCGCGCTCCGGTGGAACAGCCCGGTCGCCACCAGCGCGTCCCTGCCGTGGCCGTAGGCCTGTGCGACGGTCTGCGTCGGATCGAACGCGACCTCCTGGCGCAGGTAGCCGACCCGGCCCGGGGTGCGAGCGTAGATCGCGTCCAGCAGCGTCGACTTGCCCGAGCCGTTGGGCCCGTCGATCAGCAGCCGGTCGCGCGGGCCAAGGGTGAGCTGGCCGATCTCGAACGACTTCGCCTGTGCCGCACCGAATCTGCCGCGGAAGCGCAGCGGCTTCGGCGGCGCCGGCACCGGGTCGTCGGTCAATCTGCGCAACCGCTCGGCCGTCTGCCGCACGCGCGAGGAGATGGAACTCTGCACCCGGCCCGCGTTGCGGTCGTAGGCCATCTTGTTGTTGTCCTTCATCACCCGGCCCGCCGCGACGCGGTGCGCGGTGGTCGCGGAGAACTCCTCGAGCCGCCGAATCTCGTCCCGCCACTGCGCGTAGGCCTGCTCCCAACGCTGCCTGGCCGCGGCCTTCTCGGCGAGAAACCCCGTGTAGCCGCCGCCGAACCGGGTGACACCGCCGTGCTCGACCTCGATGATCGCGGTCACCACACGGTCCAGGAAGACCCGGTCGTGCGAGACCACCACGACGGTGCCGCGATGGGCGCGCAGTCGATCCTCCAGCCAGGTCAGCGCCGATTCGTCGAGGTGGTTGGTCGGCTCGTCGAGCAGCAGGATCTCCGGGGACGCCGCCAGCAGGCAGGCCAGCCCGAGCCGCGCCTGCTCGCCGCCGGACAGGCTCGCCACCGCGCGGTCGCGCCCGATGCCCGCGAGCCCGAGGCCGTGCATCGCCTTGTCGACCCTGGCGTCGGCGTCGTAGCCGTCCCTGGCCTCGAAGGCGGTGAGCAGCTCGCCGTAGGCGTCCATGTCCTGCGCGGCGGCGGCCTCCCGCATCCGCCGCTCGAGGTCGCGCAGTTCGGCAAGGGCCAGATCGATGGCGTCGGCGACGGTCTCACCGGCCAGCGTCTGACCGAGATAGCCGATGCCGCCCGGCGCGTCGACGGTCACGACGCCGTCGTCGGCGCGCTCGGCCCCGATCATCAGGCGCAGCAATGTCGACTTGCCCGAACCGTTCTCCCCGACGATGCCGACCCGTTCGCCGGGCCGGATCGTGAGCGTGACGCCGTCGAGCACGCGGCGGTCGCCATAGGACTTCGCAACACCCCGGAGGGTCAGTTGGGTGGTCAGATGGAACTCCAATCGCTACTTGTGTAGCTTTAAGGTAGCAAGCCGACCACACAAACGCAACAGGAGTTGTCTTTGGAAACTCGGAAACGCCCCGGCGGCCGCAGCGCGCGGGTCCGCGACGCCGTGCGCGCGGCCACCCTCGCGGAACTCGCCGAACACGGCTACCAGGGACTATCGGTGGACGCGGTGGCCCAGCGTTCGGGCGTGCACAAGACCACGGTCTACCGCCGCTGGCGCTGCCCGGAGGGACTGATCGCCGACGCGCTCGACCTCGCCGCCGCCGAACCGTGGCCGATTCCGGACACCGGCACGCTCGCAGGCGACCTGCGCGCGCTGACCGACCTGGTGCGGACCGGATTCGCCGACCAGGAAGCCGGTCCGGTCGCGAGCGCGTTCATCGCCGCGGCCATGCAGAACCCCGCCGCCGCGACCGCCCTGCACGACTTCTACCAGGCGCGCCACCGGCAGTCGGCCGAGATCGTGCGCCGCGCCGTCGATCGCGGCGAACTCCCGGCCACCGTCGACGCGGAGCAGATCGTCCGCTTCGCCGTCGCGCCGATCTTCTACCGGCTGTTCATCTCCCGCGAACCGGTGACCGCCGAGGACGCGCGAGTGGCGGCCGACGCGGCCCTCGTCGTCGCGCGCACGCTGTGAACAGGCTTCCGAATACGCGAAAGCCGCCGCGTCGAGGAGCTGTCCTCGGCACGGCGGCTCGCGTCGTGTGTCAGTCGGTGTAGGCGTCCAGCGGCGGGCAGGAGCACACCAGGTTGCGGTCGCCGTACGCGCCGTCGATGCGCCGCACCGGCGGCCACACCTTGGCCCGCGCGTGCGCGAGACCCCTTGGGTAGACGGCGGTTTCGCGGCTGTAGGGGTGTTCCCAGTCGCCGACCAGGCTGGCCGCCGTGTGCGGCGCGCCGCGCAGCGGGTTGTCCTCCACCGGCCAGACTCCCGCGCCGACCTGATCGATCTCGGCGCGGATGGCGATCATCGCCTCGATGAAATCGTCCAGCTCGGCGAGGTTCTCGCTCTCGGTCGGCTCGACCATCAGCGTGCCCGCGACCGGGAAGCTCATGGTCGGCGCGTGGAAACCGTAGTCCGCCAAGCGCTTCGCCACATCGTCGACGGTGACGCCGGTGCGCTTGGTGATCTCGCGCAGGTCGAGGATGCACTCGTGGGCGACCATGCCGTTCTCGCCGGTGTAGAGGACGGGGAAGTGCTCGTTCAGCCTGCGCGCCACATAGTTGGCCGACGCGATGGCCGAGAGGGTGGCGCGGCGCAGGCCCTCGGCGCCCATCATCCGGATGTAAGCCCAGGTGATCGGCAGGATCGAGGCGGAGCCGTACATCGCCGCCGACACCGCGTGCGAGCCGCGCTCCAGCGGGTCGCCGGGCAGGTATTTCGCCAGGTGCTCGCGCACCGCCACCGGACCGACGCCCGGACCGCCGCCGCCGTGCGGGATGCAGAACGTCTTGTGCAAGTTCAGGTGGCTGACGTCGCCGCCGAACTTGCCGGGACGGGCGAGGCCGACGAGCGCGTTCAGGTTCGCGCCGTCCACGTACACCTGGCCGCCGGCGTCGTGCACCAGCGCGCACAGCTCGGCCACCTCGTGCTCGTACACGCCGTGCGTGGACGGGTAGGTGATCATGATGCAGGCCAGCCGGTCGGCGTGGTCGGCGATCTTCGCGCGCAGGTCGTCCAGGTCGACGTCACCGTTGTCGCGGCACTTGACCACCTCGACGCGCATACCGACCATGGCCGCCGACGCGGCGTTGGTGCCGTGCGCGCTGGACGGGATCAGGCAGGTGTCGCGGTGCGTGTCGCCGCGATCCAGGTGGTAGCGGCGGATGGCGAGGAGTCCGGCGTACTCGCCCTGGCTGCCCGCGTTCGGCTGCAGGCTCACCGAGTCGTAGCCGGTGATCTCGCAGAGCCAGTTCTCCAGATCGGCGACGACCTTCAGCAGACCGGGCGCGTCCTCGACCGGCGCGTACGGGTGCACCCTGGCGAAGCCGGGCCAGGTGATGGGCTCCATCTCGGCGGTCGCGTTGAGCTTCATGGTGCACGAACCGAGCGGAATCATGCTGCGGTCCAACGCGATGTCCTTGTCGGACAGCCGCCGCAGGTAGCGCAGCATCGCGGTCTCGGTGTGGTAGCTGGTGAACGCAGGATGGGTCAGGAACTCGGTGGTGCGCGTCTCGATGGAGGTGGCCGGTGCGGTGGCGGCGTCCTCCAGCGACCGTGCGGTGCCGAAGGATTCGAGCACGGCGGCGACGTGCGCCGAGGTGGTCGCCTCGTCGCAGGCGATGGCGACGTGGTCGGCGTCGACGAATCGCAAGTTGATGCCGCGCGACTTCGCCTTGGCCACAACGGCTTCCGCGCCGCCCGGCACGTGCGCGAGCACCGTGTCGAAGGAGGTGGCGTGCACGACGGCGCCGTCCAGGCCCGCCGCGATGGCCGCCGCGTGCCCGTGCACCCGCCGCGCGATCGCCCGCAGTCCGTCCGCGCCGTGGTAGCTGGCGTACATCGCGGCCACGATGGCCAGCAGCACCTGGGCGGTGCAGATGTTCGAGGTCGCCTTCTCGCGGCGGATGTGCTGCTCGCGGGTCTGCAGAGCGAGCCGGTAGGCGAGATCGCCGTCCGCGTCCACCGAGACGCCGACCAGCCTGCCCGGCAACTGCCGCGCGAACTGGCCGCGCACCGCCAGATAACCGGCGTGCGGACCGCCGAAGCCGAGCGGAACACCGAACCGCTGGGTGGTGCCGAAACAGACGTCGGCGCCCTGCTCGCCCGGCGGGGTGATCAGCGTCATCGCGAGCAGGTCCGCGCCGACCCCGACCAGCGCGCCACGCTCGTGCGCCGCCGCGATCACGGCCGTCCAGTCGACTATCCGGCCGGAGGCGCCCGGCGCCTGGAGCAGCACGCCGAAGAAGTCGCCCTCGGGCAGCTCGCCGGTCGCCAGATCCGCCTCGACGATCTCGATGCCGAGCGGCTCGGCCCTGGTCTCCAGCACGGTGCGGGTCTGCGGGAACAGGTCCGCGTCGACGAGCAGCCGCGCCGACTTCGACCGGCCCGCCCTGCGCAGCAGCGTCATGGCCTCGGCCGCCGCGGTGGCCTCGTCCAGCATCGACGCGTTGGCGACTTCCATGCCGGTCAGGTCCGAGACCATGGTCTGGAAGTTGAGCAGCGCCTCGAGGCGGCCCTGGCTGATCTCCGGCTGATACGGCGTGTACGCGGTGTACCAGGCCGGGTTCTCCAGCAGATTGCGCACCAGCACCGGCGGGGTGAGGGTGTCGTAGTAGCCGAGGCCGATCATCGAGGTGGCCACGGTGTTGGCGTGCGCGAGCGCGGCCAGCTCGGCGAGCACCTCGTGCTCGGTGGCGGCGGGCGGCAGCGCGGCGAGCGCCCCGGCCGCGGAGTCGTCCAGGATGCTGGCGGGCAGCGCGACGGTCGCCAGGTCGTCCAGCGATCCGACGCCGACGACGGGCAGGATCCGGGATAGTTCGTCCCGGTCGGGTCCGATATGACGGTCGGCGAATGATCGAGTCACGGCAGCAGCTCCAAGGTCGGGCGGGTCGAGCCGTGTCGATGGGTAGACGCGGTGTCGACGGGGTCCAGCCCTCCCCCTCTGTCGTGGTGCCTGAGAGATTCGGGCGGCCCGGTCGAGGCCGGCTCCCTTTCCCCATGGGCGGGCGGCCCTGCGCGTGCGCAGACCACCGCTTTCCAGAGGCGCCGAAGCCCGTACGGTCCCTGTTGCCTGAGAGATTGACGGGGAGGTGCTGCTCCTTCGGCGCCCGGTCTGTTCGAGACCGGAACTCTCCCGCACGGCGGCGACGCACCGTCAGTTTATGTCGCCGCCGCGCGAAACGATGCCTCCGCCCCGGTGTCGCCCTCGTCACTCCGCGCGCACGCCGAGAAAGGCCACCGTCCCTCGCGGGAGACGGTGGCCTCGATTCGCCGGTGTCAGCCGGTAGCTCTGTTCATCCGCGCCTTGCGCCGGAACGCCAGCTCGTCCTCCGGACGCTCGGTCGCGCTGCTGGCGCGTTCCGCGGGGAAATTGGCGATGGCGCCGGTCAGCTCGCGCATGGCGCCGCTGACCGCGATACCGAAGACGCCCTGCCCACCCTGCAGTAAATCGACGACCTCCTCGGGCGAGGTGCACTCGTACACCGAGGTGCCGTCGGAGAACAGGGTGATGCCCGCCAGATCCTGGACACCGCGGCTACGCAGATGATCCACGGCGATGCGGATGTTCTGCAGCGAGATCCCCGCGTCCAGCAGCCGCTTCACGATCTTGAGGACGAGGATGTCCTTGAACGAGTACAGCCGCTGACTGCCCGAACCCGCCGCGCTGCGAATGGACGGCACCACAAGCCCGGTCCGCGCCCAGTAGTCGAGCTGCCGGTAGGTGATTCCAGCGACCTGGCACGCGCTCGGCACACGGTAACCGACTAGTTCATCGGGTACGGAGTCATCCGGGAACAGGCCGGGCTGAACCTCTGAGCCCTCGGTCGGACGGACGTCCGGCCGCCGCACATCCTGCGATTGCTCTGCCACTGACCACTCCCTTGCTCCGCAGACGCCTAGCCTCATCGATGGCCCGGCTCCGGTGATGACCAACAACCCGTCATTCCGGACGTGGCCCAACTATCGAGATTACTCCCGTTGATTGTCTCGGGAGCGACATCGTCGGACCAAACGCGACGCGCGGTAAAAGTCTTCAGCTGTAGTTGAGGTCTAGAAGATTTCGGCGAACCCTTCAGCTGTCGGTGGCCTTGAAGTCGTCCGGCGACACCGACTCGAGGAACTCCTTGAACTTCTCCACCTCGTCCTCGCGCTCGTCGGGCATCACCAGCCCGGCCTCCTCGAGCACCGACTCCTCGGCGTGGATCGGGCAACCGACCCGCAAGGCGATGGCGACCGAGTCGGACGGACGGGCCGAGATGCGTAGCTCGTTGTCGAAGACGAGATCCGCGTAGAAGGTGCCCTCCTGCAGATCCACGATCCGAACTTCCTTGAGGGTGTGCCCGAGCTCGGTGATCAAGATCTTGATCAGATCGTGGGTCAGCGGGCGGATGGGGGTCACCCCCTCTTGCTCCAGCACGATGGCGGTCGCCTCGGCCTGGCCGATCCAGATCGGCAGGTACCGATCCCCGGACACCTCGCGCAGCAGCAACACGGGCTGGTTCTGTGGCTGCTCGACGCGGATGCCGATCACGCGCATTTCACTCATGCCTAAGCCTCGCTAACACTCGGATCCGGCATGCGCGAAGCACGCTGTGACATGATTCGCACGCTGCGCTCGCTCATAGCACTGCCTCCCATATTCGCCGGCCGCCCGACCTGACCGCTGCAGAGCTCGCCGTACCACGAGTCTAGGCGAACCCACAGCGGTGCTGCGATCGGTGTGCACAGCCGAAATCGGCGTGTTGCCGGGGTGGAATACAGGCGCGGAGGTCAGCTTCCGAGAGAGTTGCGTACCGAGGCTTTCACCAGGCAGGTGTGCAGCGTCAGCGACAGTGCCGCGAGTTCGCGCACGGTTTCCTCGGCCCTTGCTCGTGCCCCCGCGTCGCGGCTCTTCGCGATCGGCGCGGCGATCTGGGCGAGCAGCGCCGCCTCACGGTCCGCGGCCAGTTTGAAGGCGCGCAGATGCCGTGCCTCCAGACCGAATTCGGCCATGGCGCGGGCGGTTCTGGCCAACGTCACCGCCTCGCCGTCGAAGAATCCGGCGGCGCCCGGCGAGATCAGGTTGGCCCGGATCAGATCGTTGAGGAATCTCTCGTCGATCTCGGCCTGCTCCAGCAGATCGGCTCGGGTGAGCCGGATTTCGTGATCGAAGCGCAACTCGTCCGGCGAGACCTCGCCGGGCACCACGCCCAATCGGCGCGGCGCGGCCGCACGCGCGGCACGGCCGGCCTGCGCGCCCGCGGCTCCGGAATCGGCGGCCGTGACCGGCCCCGACTCCGCACCGCCCGGACGGCCGGAATGCGCTCGGGCGCGGGCTTCCCGCACACCGAGCGTGGCCGCCCCGCTGTCGATCGCTTCGAGTTGCTCCTTGATCACCTTCAGCGGCAGGTACTGATCGCGTTGCGCGGTCAGGACGAACCTGAGCCGTTCACAGTCCGCGACCGAGAACCTGCGGTAGCCGGACGGCGTGCGCTCCGGCCGGATCAGGCCCTCGGCTTCGAGGAACCTGATCTTCGAGATGGTGATATCCGGGAAGTCGGGTCGCAGCAGGTCGAGAACGGAGCCGATCGACATCCCTCCGCGCGCCCACTGCGCCGCGCCCGTCACAGCGCCGTGCCTTTCACACACATCGGCGCCGTCGTGCTCATAGACTGCCCGCACCCGCTGACGGCTCGTTCACGGAGGCGCGCGGTCCGGTCAGGAACACGAGCCGGAACTTGCCGATCTGAACCTCGTCGCCGTTCTGCAGCTCCGAGGAGTCCACCGGTTCCCGGTTCACGTAGGTGCCGTTCAGGCTGCCCACATCCACCACCTGGAAGGTGTCGTCGTCCTGCCGGAACTCGGCGTGCCGACGGCTGACGGTGACGTCGTCGAGAAAGATGTCACTGTCGGGGTGACGACCCGCCGAAGTAGTCGGCTGATCCAGAAGGAACCGCGATCCAGCGTTCGGTCCACGCTTGACGACCAGGAGGGCCGCGCCGACCGGCAGGCCCTCGACCCCTTGAACCGGCTGTTCGCCGGTCTGCTCAGCGGCGCGCGACGCGTCGACCTCGTTCAGGAAATCCGCGCGGAAGACCGACGTCGTCTCGGCCGCGGTCTCCTGGTAACCCGGGTCTTTGTTCTCGCTCACCGTTTCTCTCCTCCTCGAACCTGATTATCCATGCAAGCAGGTGATGCTTCGCCGACACGACCTGTCGTGTCGCTAGAACACCGGCCTCGAGGGCCGGTACATCTGATGGCTTTGACCGTACCCTGCCGGGGCGTGCCCGTGCAGGTAGAACTCGGAAGGCCGCGTCAGGCCCCGATAACTCCTTGATAACCTGCCGCATCCAGCAGTTCGGCCAGCGTGACATCGAGTCCGGAAGCGTCCTCGACCTCCAGCTCGAACAGCCACCCCGCACCGTACGGATCGGTGTTCAGCAGCTCCGGCTCCGCGGTGAGTTCTTCGTTCACCGCAACGACTTTCGCGGCAAGCGGCGCGTAGATGTCCGACACGCTCTTGGTCGATTCGACCTCCGCGATGCCCTCGCCCGCACTCGCCTCCCGGTCCGCGTCGGGCAGCTGCACGAACACGACGTCACCGAGCTGCGACTGCGCGTAGTCCGTGATGCCGACCCGCACCCGATTCGGGGCGACCCGGCGCACCCACTCGTGTTCTTCGGTGTACCGCAGATCCTCCGGGGTCAGTGGCACTTGGCGTCCTTTCGTAGTGAACGTTGCACGCAACCTTATCCGCTATGGGTGACGGTGCCCCACAGCCGGTATCGCTCGCGCCACAGCAATGGCCTTGCCCGCGTAGAGCACGCCGGTCCACAGATACACCGCCGTGCCCCAGACCAGGAAGGCCCCACCGAAGGCCCGGCCGAAACCGTCCAGCGCCCAATCCATCTGTCCGGCAAGCAACCAGGGCAGCGCGGACATGAGCGCGAAGGTGGCCGCCTTGCCCAGATAGATGACCTCGGGCGGGTCCAGATCGCGCCGTTTGTACACCGAGAGCGTCAGGGTGAGCACCAGGTCGCGGCCGACTAGCAGCAGCGCGACCCACCACGGAAGCAGACCGCGGATCACGAAGGCCAGCAAGGTGGTCACCAGGAACAGCCGGTCGACGAACGGGTCGAGCAGCGCGCCGAGGCGCGAGCCCTGATCGAGCAGCCTGGCCAGCTTGCCGTCCAGGAAATCGGTGACGCCGCTTGCGACGAGCAGCGCGAAGGCCCAGCCGTCGGCCTCTTCGACGAGCAGCAGCCACAGGAACAGCGGGACGCCGATCAACCGCAGCACGCTCAGCACGTTCGGGACGGTGAGGATGCGGTCGTCGAACACTCCGCCGCCGGTGTCGGCGCGCTCGCCGGGTTCGGTGGTCCCCGATTCCGTTGTCACACGCCTGTGCTTACCGCACGAACCCCGCGGACCGCCATCCGGGCTCGCCGTGGGATTACGCCACAACGCCCACCCTGAAAGAATGAGTATGAAAATATCTCATCATCGACAGGTGAGGAGAGGATGTCATGCCCGCATTCGACTACGACGTGGTAGTGATCGGTTCCGGGTTCGGCGGCAGCGTGAGCGCCCTGCGGCTGACCGAGAAGGGATACCGGGTGGGCGTGCTGGAGGCAGGGCGGCGCTGGACGGCCGACGACCTGCCGAACACGAATTGGAACGTGCGGAAATCACTTTGGGCCCCGCGCCTCGGTCTCACCGGACCGCAGCGGATCAGCATCCTCGGCAAGTGCGCGGTGTTCTCGGGTGCGGGCGTCGGCGGCGGCTCGCTCATCTACGGCAACACCCTCTACGAGCCGCTGCCGAACTTCTACACCGACCGGCAGTGGGCGCACATCACCGACTGGAAAGCCGAGCTGGCGCCCTACTACGACCAGGCCAAGCGCATGCTCGGCGTGGCGCCCAACCCGCGCATGACCCCCGCCGACGAGGTGATCAGGGAGATCGCCGACGATCTCGGCGTCGGCGACACCTTCCACGCCACGAATGTCGGCGTCTTCTTCAACGAGTCCGACCCGGGCGCCGAGGTCGACGACCCCTACTTCGGCGGGGCGGGCCCGCGCCGCCGCGGCTGCGTGCACTGCGCGCGGTGCTTCACCGGCTGCCCGCACAACGCCAAGAACACCACCACGACCAACTACCTGTACCTGGCCGAACAGGCGGGCGCCGAGGTCCATCCGCTGACCACCGCGACCGCGGTGCGCCCGCTGTCCGGCGGCGGCTACGCGGTGCGGACCGAGCGCTCGGATCGCTGGATTCGCAAGCAGCGCAAGACCTTCACCGCCGAGCAGGTGGTGTTCGCCGGCGCCGCGCTCGGCACCCAGAAGCTGCTGCACCGGATGCGCGACGAGCAGATCCTGCCCGCGCTCTCGCCGCGGCTCGGCGAACTGACCCGCAGCAACTCCGAGGCGATCCTCAATGTGGTGAGCCGCTCGCGACGCGACTTCGCCGAGGGCATCGCGATCACCTCCTCCATCCACCCGGAAGCCGACACGCACATCGAGGTCTGCCACTACGGCAAGGGCCAGAACGCGCTGTTCCCCATGTCGGTGCCGATCGTGGACGGCGGCGCGTTCCGCTTCCTGCGGTTCCTGCTGGCGATCCTGGTGCACCCGTTGGTGTTCCTGCGCAGCCTCAACGCCAGGCACGCCTCGGAGAAGTCGGTGATCCTGCTGGTGATGCAGTCGCTGGACAACTCGCTGACCTCGTTCCGCAAGCGCGGCCAGCTCAAGACCAGGCAGGGCACGGGTGAGCCGAACCCGACCTGGATACCGCTCGCGCACGAGGTCGGCCGCCGCTTCGCTGACAAGGTGGACGGCGACACCCACGGCCTGATCATGGACGTCTTCGACATCCCCGCCACCGCGCACTACATCGGCGGCTGCGTCATCGGCGAGAGCGCCGAGACCGGGGTGGTCGACCCGTACCAGCGGGTGTTCGGACATCCGGGCCTGCACGTCGCGGACGGGTCGGCGGTCACCGCGAATCTCGGCGTGAACCCGTCGCTGACCATCACCGCCCAGGCCGAGCGAGCCATGGCGTTCTGGCCGAACAAGGGGCAGGCCGATCCGCGCCCCGCGCTCGGTGAGCCCTATCGGCGCATCGATCCGGTGGCGCCGGTCCGGCCCGCCGTGCCCGCCGCGGCACCCGGCGCGCTGCGGCTGCCGATCACGCAGGTCGATCCCCCGGTCCCCGCGAGCTGAGGACGATGCGCCGGAATCGCCTGCGGCAGGATAGCGTGATCGGTTGTGTCCGACAGTGGTATCGATCTGCGCTCCTACGTCCCCGCCGAGGAGGTGCGGGCGAAGGGGCGCGCCCTGCGCGAGCGCGTTCCGGTGACGGCGCGCGACCGCGCGGCCGTCGGCGAGCGGCGACCGGACGTGCTGGAGTTCCTGCGCGCCGCGCACGCGGACCGGCTCGCGCACCTGGTGCCGCTGCGGGTGGGGCGCATGATGTCCGGACCGTTCACGTTCTACCGCGGCGCGGCCGGGTTGATGGCCGCGGATCTGGCGGGCGGACCCGTCAGCGGGCTCGACGCGCAGCTGTGCGGTGACGCGCACGCCGCGAACTTCGGCCTCTACGGCACCGCCCGCGGCGAGATCATCATGGACATCAACGATTTCGACGAGACCATCGCCGGACCGTGGGAGTGGGATCTGGAGCGCCTCGCCGCCAGCCTGGTGCTGGCCGGGCGCGAGTCGGGCGCCGACGAGGACGACTGCCGCACGGCCGCGCGCGACGCCGCCCGCGCCTACCGGCTCGCCGTCGACACACTCGCCGAGCAGCCGTTCATGGAGTCCTGGTCCGCCCTGCCCGACGAATCGGTGATCGCCAAGGCCAAGGCCGACGACCTGATCGACGACTTCAAGAAGGCCGCCAAGAAGGCGCGCAAGAACACCAGCGCCAAGGTCGCGGCCAAATGGACGCGGCACCTCGACGATCACGAGACCGGCATCAGCAAGCACCGATTCGTCAGCGACCCACCGGTTCTCACCGCCGTGGAGGACGTCGTTGAGCAAGCCGTCATCGACGGACTCGAACGCTACGGCGACACCCTGCGCGAGTCGCGGCGCAATCTGCTCGCCCGATTCGCGGTGTCCGACGTCGCTTTTCGCATCGTCGGCACCGGAAGCGTCGGGTTGCACAGCTACGTCGCGCTGCTGCACGGCAACGACGGCGAGGTGCTGGTGCTTCAGCTCAAGCAGTCCATCCCGTCCGCGCTCGCGCCGTACCTGCCCGCGCCGCCGGTGCGGCACGAGGGCAAGCGAATCGTCCAGGGCGCCAGGCTGGTTCAGTCCGAGAGCGACATCCTGCTCGGCTGGACGACGCTGGAGCTGGGCGGCAAGAAGCTGCCCTTCATCGTCCGGCAGTTCCGCAATCTCAAGGGCAGCATCGATCCGGCCGGGCTCTCCTCGGGCGACCTGGACGATTACGGCAGGCTGGCGGGCGCGCTGCTGGCCCGCGCGCATTCGCGCTCGCTCGACCCGCGCTTGCTCTCGGGTTATCTGGACGGCGACGAGCGCTTCGAGGACGCGGTCGCTGCCTTCGCGGTCCGCTACGCCGATCGTACCGAGGCCGATCACGCCGAGCTCGAACGCGCGGTCAAGGCGGGCGAACTCGCCGCGGAGATTCCCGAATGACCGGTGGCGCACGCGTCCAACACGCCGGGTGTCACCGTCGGCGCGGCGTGCCCCGCGCCATTGCTCGTATCCTGTCCACTGTCGAGTGACGACGTGAAGGGCGGTCGCGAATGCTCGTACGAGTACAGAACCCGGCTGGCACGAATGCCGAACGGGCGCTGATCGATTGGCTGCGCACCTGGAAGGACCCGGCCAGCCCGCACGGCGTCGCCACCATCAATTGCAGCCTGTTCCACAAGGACCGGCTGCATCAGTTCGACGCCGTCGTCTGGACGCCGACGAGCTGCGTGGTGATCGAGGCCGAAGCGCTCGTCGCCCGCCAGGACGGCGTGCTCGAGATCCCGCTCAACGGACCGTGGACCATCAACGGCGAGACCGCCGCGATGGAAGGGCGCGACCGGCGCACTCCGCTGGAGAAGTCCAGGGAGCACACCTTCGCGCTGCAGGACTGGCTGTCCGCCCGCGGCCTCGGGCAGCGCGCGGTGCACGGCGTCGCGCTGGTTGTGCCGCTGCGCGGGGCCGAGCTACAGATCCAACAGGCTTGGAGCGACCCGAGTTTCGACGTCATCCTGGGCAACGACCCCGGCAGGCTGCGGCACTACTTCGACACCCTCGCCGACAGCGAGAAGCACCTGTGGACCGCCAACGACGTCGCGGTCGCCTTCCGCGGCCTCGGCATCCTGCCCTATCTGCCCGCCCCGCAGGATCTGCTCAACGAGGGCTTTCTCGGCCCCATCGACATCACCCTGTGGCACGGCGGCCCGCAGCAGGCGCAGGCCGAGGCCTACGCCGAGGAGCTCGCCCAGCTGGAGCGCGACGCGCAGAAGCCCGCCTTCGAGGCGCCGTGGTACAGCCCGTGGAAGCTCTACCCGACCGAGCGCGGCGACATCGACATGGGCCGCGCCCTGATGCGGGCGGTGCTCACGGTCGGCATGGTCGCCGCTTTCGCGTGGGTGCTGTGGTTCGTGATCACCGCGATCCTGACCTATGGACCCGGCTGAGCCGAGCTCATCGACCGCGGGCGGGTGATCGCACCCCCGCTATCGTCGACGGGTGATGGACGAACGGCGAATCTCCGGCGCGGTGCGCGCGTACACCGGCGTGCTGTGCGCGGTGATCGCCCTGACGATCCCGCTGTCGTTCCCGGCGGACGGTGGCCGCACCGATCTCGATCGGGCGGTCGAGGAACCGGTCCGCGCGACGCTGGACGGGTATCGCGGCGTCTACCACGTCCTCGTCGTGCCGAGCAACGCCTACATCCTGCTTCCGCTGCTCTGCGCCGCGACCGCGTGGTTCGCCTATCGCCGCGAATGGTGGCGCGCCGCAACGATGTTCGTGGTTCCGGAAGTGGCCGTCGCGATCAACACCTTCGTGCTGAAACCGCTGTGGGACCGTCCGCTGCACGACTATCTGGCCTACCCCAGCGGGCACACCGTGCACTTGGTCGCGATCGCGGCCACGTTCGTCCTGCTGACGGATTCGACAGGGGCCCGGCGCACGGTCGCGGTGGTGACCGTCGTCGCGCTCGGCGGGGTGGCGGTCGGCATGATCGGACTCGACTACCACCTCGCCACGGACGTGCTCGGCGGTGCGTCCGCGGCCGTCGCGATGGTGATCGCCCTGTGCGCGATCACCGATCCGCTCGCGCGCGCCGTCTCAGACGACGCGCGCGGGGCGGACCGCACCGCCTCCGATCAGCTCCGCTCGTAGACGCTGGCGTCGTCGAGCAGCGCGGCGCGCAACATGTTCTCCGGCACGCCCATCCCCTCGACCAGCGTCAGCGCGTGCGGGCGCAGCCGGTCGACCAGCTCGTTCACGCCGCGGCGGACCGCTTTCGCCCGCTCCACCGACATGAACCGGTGCATGATGAACCAGGCCGAGTTCTCCTCGAGCATGGTGTAGACGAACAGATCGCACACCAGGTCGGCGAGCGCCTTGGCCTCCGGATCCTCGATGTCGCCGATGCCTTCGATGAAGGCCTCCAGCACCAGCCGGTCGATGTGCGCGGTGCCCGCGGCCAGGATGTGGTCCTGGGCATTGTTGAACGCCTCGAAGGGACCGGTCTCCTCCGCCCGCGCGCGCAGCCGGTGCGCGGCGGTGCGCACCAGGTAGTCCTCGCGGTCGGCGAACAGCTGCAGCTGCACCGCGCGCCGGGACAGATCGCCCTCGTCCACGCCGTCGTCGCCGCGGTCGCGCAGCGTCTGGATCAGCTGGCGCACGCCGGAACGCTTGCGCACCACGTCGCCCGCCATGGTGGCCGCGAAGCGCACCCAGCCGAGCGCGTCCAGATCCCGGATCTCGTCCGCGTAGGCGGTCAGCAGTTCCTTAGCGACCAACTGAGTGAGGACTATGTTGTCACCCTCGAAGGTAGTGAATACGTCGGTGTCGCCCTTCAGCGTCACCAGGCGGTTCTCGGTGAGATACCCCGCACCGCCGCAGGCTTCGCGGCACTCCTGGATGGCGCGGGTGGCGTGCCTGGTCTGGGCGACCTTGAGGCCCGCGGCGCGCTTCTCCAGCGCACGCTGCGCGTTCGGCTCCAGGTCCTGACCGGTCTGCACCAAATGCATGCGGCGCACCAGGTCGTTCTGCGCGAAGGCGTAGGCGTAGGACTTCGCGAGCAGCGGCAGCAGCCTGCGCTGGTGACTGCGGTAGTCCAGCAGCACCGTCTCCTCGCCGGTGTCCGGATCGGAGAACTGCCTGCGCTTCAGGGCGTATCGCAGCGCGATGCTCAGTGCGACCCGCGCGCCGGCGGCCGCGGCGCCGCCCACGCTGACCCGCCCGCGCACCAACGTGCCGAGGGTGGTGAAGAAGCGGCGGCTCGGGTTCTCGATCTCCGAGCTGTAGGTGCCGTCGGGCGCGACGTCGGCGTAGCGGTTGAGCAGGTTCTCGCGCGGGACGCGGACGTGGTCGAAGACGATGCGGCCGTTGTCGACACCGAGCAGACCGCCTTTGAGGCCGTCGTCGGAGGTGGTGACGCCGGGCAGGTCGGCTCCCTGCTCGTCGCGGATCGGCACCAGCAGGCAGTGCACGCCCTGGTTCTCCCCGTTGGTGATGAGCTGGGCGAAGACCGCGGCCATCCGAGCGTGCTCGGCGGCGCCGCCGATGTAGTCCTTGCGCGCCGAGGGTGTCGGACTGTGCACCACGAATTCCTGGGTGTCGGGATCGTAGGTGGCGGTGGTCTCGATGTTGGCGACGTCGCTGCCGTGCCCTGACTCGGTCATCGCGAAGCAGCCGAGCAGGTCGAGCGAGATCAGCCTGCGGATGTAGTCGCGGTGGCGTTCGGTGCCGAGATTCTCGACCGCGCCGCCGAACAGGCCCCACTGCACGCCCGCCTTCACCCACAGCGAGAGGTCGGCGTAGGCGAGCATCTCCAACCCGGTGACGGCCGCGCCCGGTTCGCTGGTTCCGCCGTTCTCCCTGCGGAATCCGCGCTCGGCGTAGCCAAGGGTCGCGATGACCCGCATCTGGTCGAGCACGCGGGCGCGCGCCGCCTTGTAGTCGAGGTAGGGATCGCCGGTGAATTCCTGTCCGGCCAGTTGGGTTCGGGCCTCCTCGCGGACGGAACCCCACGGTCCGTCGAGTGCCGCACGAAGGTGTCCTGCCGTCGTAGAGCTGCTGCCGGTTGCCATGACTTCGACCATAGTCGCCACGTACCACCCGGTCTCGAGCCAAAACTCTTGCCCTCGATTGAACGGCCGTTTAATATACTGAACATGTGTTCAAGCAACAGCCCGTATCGCAAGGATCCGCCGCTGATCTGACCACCGCGGCCCGTATCAGAGACGCCGCGATCGAAGTCTTCGGCGAGCAGGGATTCCAGGTGGGAGTCCGCGCCATCGCCGCGGCGGCAGGCGTCTCCCCCGGTCTCGTCAATCATCACTTCGGTTCCAAGAACGGCCTGCGCGCCGCATGCGACGACCGGGTGCTGGAACTGATCAGAGACGAGAAGGTCAAGGCCGTCACGGCGCCGAATGCCGCATCCGGCATGCTCGCCGCCTTGGCCGAGATCGAGTTGTACGGACCGCTCGTCGCCTACATGGTGCGCAGCCTGCAAGCGGGTGGACCGATGGCCGAGTCGCTGTTCGAGCACATGGTCGCCGACGCCGAGGTCTACATGCGGCAGGGGGTCGACGCGGGAACCATCAAGCCGAGTCGCGATCACAAGGCCCGCGCCCGCTACCTGATGACGCTCAATATCGGCGCCGTCCTGCTGTGGGTCCAATTGCACTACCGCGACGGCGAGAAGATCGACTTCCGCAAGGCGATCCGCGCCATCACCGAAGAACTCACCCCACCGGCCCTCGAGCTCTACACCCAGGGCCTGCTCACCGACACCACCCTGATGGACACTGTCATTAAGGAGCACAGATGACCCAGGTCATCGAAATCGAAGATCTGCGAAAGACCTTCGGACACGTCACCGCCCTGGACGGGCTGAACCTCGCGGTCGGCGAGGGCGAAATCCACGGCTTTCTCGGCCCCAACGGCGCGGGCAAATCCACCACCATCCGGGTTCTGCTCGGCATCCTGCGCGCCACCTCCGGCCGCGTCCGGCTGTTCGATCGCGACCCGTGGACCGACGCGGTCGCCCTGCACCGCGAATTGGCTTACGTACCAGGCGATGTCACGCTGTGGCCGTCGCTGTCCGGCGGCGAGACCATCGACCTGCTTGCCAGGATGCGCGGCGGTATCAACGCCGAACGCCGCGCCGAGCTGATCGAACGCTTCGACCTGGACCCCCGCAAGAAGGCGCGCACCTACTCCAGGGGCAACCGGCAGAAGGTCGCGCTGATCTCCGCGCTCGCCTCCGACGTGCGGCTGCTGCTGCTCGACGAGCCGACCTCCGGTCTGGATCCGTTGATGGAACAGGTGTTTCGCGAGTGCGTGCACGAAGCACAGCAGCGCGGTGCGACGGTGCTGTTGTCCAGCCACATCCTGTCCGAGGTCGAGGTGCTGTGCGACCGGGTGACCATCATCCGGGCGGGCCGGACCGTGGAGAGCGGTTCGCTGGCCGAGCTGCGCCACCTCTCGCATACCGCCATCACCGCCGAATTGCTCGGCGACCCAGGCGATCTCAGCAAGATCGCGGGTGTCGAGGACATCGAGCGCGACGGGTCGACGTTGCGCTGCCAGGTGGACAGCGAGCACCTCGGCGAACTGATCCGGGTGCTCGGCGACGCGGGCGTGCGCAGCCTCACCAGTGCGCCGCCCACCCTCGAGGAACTGTTCATGCGGCACTACCACGTCGACGGCAAGGACTCCGAGGCCGCGGCGAAGCTCGGGGAGAAGGTGCGGTCATGACAGCATCGCGAAGCGATTCGTTGAGGGGTGGCGGTCGGGCGACGGGTGGGCCCGCTGCCGCCCACCGGGTCCCTGCCGCAACGCTTTTCGGTGAATCCGCCGATTTCGCGGGTACCGGACAGCTGCTGCGCCTGTTCCTGCGCCGTGACCGAATCGTGCTGCCGCTGTGGTCGCTGCTGATCGGGTTGATGCCCGCCTTCCAGGTGGTGAGCATCAAGGATCTGTACACCACCCAGGCCCAGATCGACGATTTCGCGCGGACCACCGCGGACAGTCCGGCGCTGATCGCCATGTACGGGCCGGTGTTCAGCACCGAGCTGGGCTCGATCGGCACCTGGAAGGCCGGGGCGATGTACACGATGATCGCGATCGCGACCATCCTGACCGTCATCCGGCACACCAGGGTCGAGGAGGAGACCGGCCGCGCGGAGCTGGTCGGCGCCACCAGCATCGGCCGCTTCGCCGGACTGACCGCGGCGCTGATCATGACCTTCGGCGGCGCGCTCGTCGCCGGAATCGCCTGCGCCGCTTCGCTGTACGCGACGGATCTGCCCGCGGCGGGTTCGCTGGCATTCGGCGCGGCGCTGGCCGCCTCCGGCATCGTGTGGGGCGCCATCGCGGCGGTCGCCGCTCAGGTCAGCGCCGGCGCGCGGGTCGCACGAGGCGTGGCGTTCGCGGCGCTCGGCGCGGCGTTCGCGCTGCGCGCGGTCGGCGACGCGGGCAACGGCGTGCTGTCCTGGCTCTCCCCGATCGGCTGGTCCCTGCAGATCCGGCCCTACGCCGACGAGCGCTGGTGGGTGCTGCTGCCGCTGGCCACGGTCGCCGTCCTGGCGACGGGCGCCGCCTACGCCCTGCTCGCCTCACGCGACACCGGGTCGGGCCTGCTCGCCGAGCGTCCGGGTCCGGCCGCCGCCGCGCCGGGATTCGCCGGGCCGGTCGCGCTGGCCTGGCGGCTACAACGCGGCACGCTGCTGGCCTGGACCGTGGGTTTCGGCCTCTACGGACTGCTGATCGGCGGCGCGGTGAACAGCGTCGGCGACATGCTCGACGACAGCGGCACCATCACCGATCTGGTCACCCGCATGGGTGGTTCGGAGAGCCTGGAGGAGTCGTTCATCGCCTACGCGATCACCATGCTGGCCGCGGCGGCGGGCGCCTATTCGATCTCGGCGGCGCTGCGCTTACACGACGAGGAGTCCAGTCAACGGGCCGAGGCCACGTTGGCGGCCGCCGTTGGCCGGACACGATACGCGTTGA
This sequence comes from Nocardia amikacinitolerans NBRC 108937, assembly GCF_001612615.1. Taxonomy (GTDB): domain Bacteria; phylum Actinomycetota; class Actinomycetes; order Mycobacteriales; family Mycobacteriaceae; genus Nocardia; species Nocardia amikacinitolerans. Next base: position 79,346 of record NZ_BDAU01000002.1, read on the forward strand.
GCCACATCGGTTTCGCGCTCGCCGGACCCGCGATCGCCCTGCTCACCGCCGGGCTCGCGATCGGCGTCGTCTACGGTCTCAGCACCGGCGAGCTCGGCGAGAAGCTGCCGGAGTCGCTGGCCGCCGCAGCGGTGCAGGCGCCCGCGGTGTGGGTCGTCACCGGCATCACGATCGCGATCTTCGGGCTCGCGCCGCGCTACACGCCGGTCGCCTGGGGCGTGCTCAGCGGGATGATCGTGATCTTCTTCGTCGGCTCGCTGGACGGTCTGCCGCAGTGGGTGGTCGACCTGGTGCCGTTCGTGCACCCGCCGAAGCTGCCGGGCGCTGCCTTCGAGGCGACGCCGATCCTGTGGCTGCTCGGCATCGCCGCGGCCCTGCTCGCCGTCGGCGTCGCGGCCTACCGCCGCCGCGACCTGCGCTGAGCCTCCCTCCGCGCCGCCGCTCACTCCCGAGCGGCGGCGCGTGGCGGCTCTAGCGCCGGTCGGTCTCCATTCCCAGCTTGCCCGCGAGCCGCTCGAGATAGGCGCGGACTTCTTCCGCGTCGCGGTCCGGGAGACCGAAAACCGCTTCGGTGACACCGAGTTCGGCCCACCGCGCCAATTGCGCCGCGTCGTGCCGCCCGGCCAACGCGATGATCTGCGGGGTCTCGGTGCGCCCGTGTTCCCGCCAGATCCGGTGCAGCAGTTCGATCTTCTCGCCGAGACCCTCTTCGGTGGGCGTGGTGATCCATCCGTCGGCGTTCTTGGCCAGCCAGGTGAACGACTTCTCCCCGCCCGCCGCGCCGAGCAGCACCGGGATGCGCTTCTGCGTCGGCTTCGGCCACGACCAGCTCGGGCCGAAGTTCACGAACTCACCGGAGAAGCTGGCCTCCTCCTCGCTCCAGATCGCGCGCATCGCGTCCAGGTGTTCGCGCAGCACCGTGCGCCGCTTGTTGGCGGGCACCCCGTGGTGGGCGAGTTCGTCGGTGTTCCAACCGAATCCGACCCCGAGACTGACTCGGCCGCCGGACAGGTGATCCAGCGAGGCGATGGCCTTGGCCAGGGTGATCGGGTGGTGTTCGGCGGGCAGCGCGACAGCGGTCGAGAGGGTGATCCGCTCGGTAACCGCCGCGGCGGTCCCCAAGGCAACCCACGGATCGAGGGTGCGCAGGTAGCGGTCGTCGGGCAGGCTCGCGTCGCCGGTGCGCGGATGCGCGGCCGCGCGCACCACCGGAATATGGGTGTGCTCGGGCACATAGAACGAGTCGAACCCCGCCCGTTCGGCCGCCGCCGCGGCGTCGGCGGGCGTAATGCCCCGGTCACTGGTGAACAACACGATCCCGTACCGCACCGCACGCACTCCCATCGCCAGAAATTAGAACAAGTTCTACCACCTTTCGGCGCGGCGCACCATGGATTCCACGGGACGGACGGCGCGCTGACAGGCGCGGATGCTGGAGCGGCGCGCTACGACTACGTTCGCGTGCATGAGTCTTGACGCGCTGTCGGGAGGAGACGACACGAATCGGCGAGCCGATCACCTCGGCTGGCGCAACCGGCTGCGGCCGCGCCGCGGACCGCATTTGCCCGGCGTCAGCCAGGCCGTCGGGCTGCTGGTGGCCGACCGGCAGGCCACCGCCGACACCATCGTCGCCGCGCCGACTCCCCTGCAACCGATCGACCTCACCGACGACGCCAGGGTCGCCGAAGTGCTCGATCTCGCCGTCCGGGTCGGCGAGGTCGTGCTCGCCTCCGGCACCGGCGTCATGGACACCACCAGCCAGGTGCGATTCATCGCGGCCACCTACGGCTTGGCCCGCTGCGATGTCGACGTCACCTACGACGCCATCCGCATCTGGGCCGACCGAGGGCCGCTGCTGCCGCCGGCCAGCACGATGCGCATCGTGCAGTACCGTGCGCTCGACTTCACCAGGCTCGCCGCGGTGGACCGGCTCACCCGACGTATCCGCACCCAGGTGGTGGCGCCCGAGGACGCCCGCGCGGCGCTCGACGCCATCACCTCCGCGCCGCACCCGTATCACCGCTGGACCGCGACGTTCGGCTGGTCGCTGCTGGCCGCCGCCATCGCGGCGCTGCTCGGCGCGGGTGTCGTCGTCGCCGCGCTGAGCTTCGCGACCACCGCGGCGATCGACCGCACGAACCGGGTGCTCAACCGCTACGGGCTGCCGTTCTTCTTCCAGCACATGGCGGGCGGACTCATCGCGGCGACCCCGGCGATCGTGCTCTCCACACTCGCCGAGCCACTCGACATCCGTGTCGATCCCACGCTGATCATCGCGGCGGGCATCACGGTGCTGCTCAGTGGTCTGCAGCTGGTCGGCTCGGTGCAGGACGCGATCACCGGCGCGCCGATCACGGCGACCGCGCGCCTGCTCGAAGTGGTGATGATGACCGGCGGCATCGTCGCGGGCATCGCGCTCGCGCTGCGGCTCGGCCAGGTGGCGGGCGCGACCGTGCCGTCGATCGAGATGACTTCCGGTCGCGACATCACGAATCTGCCGGTCAAGATCGCGGCGGGCGCGGTCGCGGCGATGGCCTTCGCGCTCGCCTGTTACGCCGAGCGACGCGCGTTGGCCGCGGCCGCGTTCGGCGGCGCGGCGGGCGCGATCAGTTATCTGCTCGTGCAGCAGGCCGGGTTCGGGCCGGTGATCGCCTCCGGGGTGGCCGCCACCCTGATCGGTTTGGCCGGTGGTCTGATGGCGCGACGCGCGCTCACGCCGCCGCTCGTCGTCGCGGTCGCGGGCATCACGCCGCTGCTGCCCGGTCTCAGCGTGTATCGCGGGCTCTACGCCATGCTCAACGACGAACCGCTGCTCGGCTTCGATCAGCTGCTCGCCGCCTTCGGTATCGGTTGCGCGCTGGCCGCCGGTGTGACACTGGGCGAATGGTGCGACCGCACGCTGCGCCGCCCGCCGATCCTCAGCCGCTTCGGTTCGCTGCGCCGACCGATCGTCCGGCGCAGGCGGCGCGCGAATCCCGCACACTGATACCGTGCCGCCGCTTCGGTGCGGTGGCGGCGCCGAACCGGTATGGTCGGTCCGGTTGGTTAGGGTAGCCAAACAACGGCTGCTGAACGATGGCGAGGTGGTTCGAATGTCGGAGGCAGTACCTTTCTCGGCACGCATCCGGTCCGCCACGGAGCGTCAACACGCCGAAGCGGAGAACTCCTCGTTCATCAGCGACATGCTCGGCGGCGCGCTCGGCATCGACTCCTATCACCGCTACACCGGCCAGCTGTGGTTCATCTACCGCGCGCTCGAGGCGCGCTGGCCCGAACTGGCGGACGACACCGTCGCGGGTCCGTTCATCAAGCCGGAACTGGCCAGGACCGCCGAGCTCGAACGCGACCTCGCCGCGCTCCTCGGCCCGAACTGGCGCACCGAACTCAGGGCGCTGCCCGCCACCGCTGCCTACGCCGAACGCATCGAGGAATGCGCGCGGGACTGGCCCGCGGGCTATGTCGCGCACCACTACACGCGCTACCTCGGCGACCTGTCCGGCGGTCAGGTGATTCGTGGCACCGCCGAGAAGCTCTGGGATCTGCCGCGCCGCGGCGACGGCGTGCGCTTCTACGTCTTCGACGGCATCGCGAATCCGGCCGCCTTCAAACGCGAATACCGAGCACTGCTCGACGACCTCGCGCTGGACGAGCTCGAGCGCCGACGGGTGCTCGAGGAATGCCAGCGCGCCTTCGACTTCAACTCCGCGATCTTCGCCGAACTCGCCGCCGAATTCCCGGCGCGCCGCCCGTCCTGACGGTCACCAGGGAGTGTTTCGAAGTCGCTGATGGGTGGCACCGCTGTGCGGTGCCCCGAGGCGCCCTCCCCCGCGCGACCGCGCCGATGAGCTTGGCGATCAGCAGCAGATCGCGCACCATCGACCAGGTCTCCACGGACGACAGAGCCAGGCGGCGGGGTCTTCCGGCGACAGGTCAGGTGCCACGGTGCGCTCGGGCTGCGGAACTCGATCATCCGAAACGGCTTGCCGCCGAGCCCGATTCGCTCCAAGAGGAACGATGGCGGGTGGCGCCGGTGCAGGCGTCGTACTCGGCGGCGCGCTCGACACCGAAACTTGATCAGGTACGCCGGAAAGTTGCCGAATCGTGATCACCACGCGAGGTAACTGGAAAAGCTTGTAACACATACCGTTTGACCTGGGGTGATGGTGAGCAGTCCCACACAGTGACGGACGCCCATCGGCTTGCCCAGCCGACGCTGAACCCATTACGGTTTCCTATAAGTCAGGACGAAGGTGTTCCTACTTTCGGCCCGACCGCTGTCACCGGGGGCCGATTCGTTGATGCCCGCATTCACCGCCGCATGTTGGATCAATGGTGTGCGACAACAAGTTTCGAGTGAACAGCAGGAGGGACGCGATGGTCTCCTACATCGTGACGGGCGGAACCGGATTTCTGGGCCGACGGGTCGTACAAGGGCTGCTGGACGCCGATCCCGAGGCGATCGTGCACGTGCTGGTCCGCGCCGAATCGTTAGCCAAGTTCACGGAATTGGCCGAGGGCTGGCACGGCGGCGAACGCGTCTTCGCCCTGGTCGGCGATCTCACCGCGGAGCGGCTCGGCCTGCGTGACCAGGCGCCGAGGGCCGATCACGTCGTCCACTTGGGCGCGGTCTACGACATGACCGCCGACGAAGCCGTCACCCACGCCGCCAACGTGGCGGGCACCCGCTCGGTGATCGCGCTGGCGCGCGAGCTCGGCGCGGTGCTGCACCACGTGTCCTCGGTGGCGGTCGCCGGCGACCACAAGGGCAAGTTCTTCGAGGAGGATTTCGACCTCGGACAGAACCTCACCTCCCCCTACCACCGCACCAAATTCGCCGCCGAGCAGCTGGTTCGCGAGTCGCGCGGTGTGCGCTGGCGGGTGTACCGACCGGCGATCGTTGTCGGCGATTCCCGCACCGGTGAGATGGACAAGATCGACGGTCCCTACTACTTCTTCTCCGCCATCGCCAAGCTGGCCGGTCTCCCGTCCGAGCTGCCGATGCCGCTGCCCGATCTGGGCGCCACCAACATCGTCCCGGTCGACTACGTCGCGGCCGCGATGGTGGAGCTGGTGCGCAAGCCCGGTTTGGACGGCCGCACCTTCCACCTGGTGAACCCGGAGCCCCAGCCGTTCGACGCGGTATACGGCGCTCTCGCCGCGGCGGCGGGCGCGCCGACCGGCATCGGTCCGGTGCCGGGCAGCGGGCTGGCGCTGACCGGTCTCGCGCACCTGCCGGGCGTGCCCGCGATCCGCGATTTCCTGTTGGCGCAGTTGGGGATTCCGCCGGAGGTCGCGCCGCACGTGTCCTTCGCCTCGGAGTTCGTCTCGGAGTCGACGCGGGCGCAGCTGCGCGGCAGCGGCTTGTCGGTGCCGCCGTTCGAGAGCTACGCCGAGCGGCTGTGGCAGTACTGGCGCGCGAACCTGGATCCGAACCGGGACCGGCCCGCCGTCAGCGGCGACCCGCTTTCCGGCCGGATCGTGTTGATCACCGGCGCGTCCTCCGGCATCGGCCTTGCCACCGCGCACGCCGTCGCGGCGCGCGGGGCGACCGTGCTCATGGTGGCGCGCGGCCGCGCGGACCTGGCCGCCGCGGCCGAGTCGGTGCGCGCGGAGGGCGGTTCGGCGCACGTCTACCCGTGCGACATCACCGATCCCGAGGCCGTCGACGGGCTGGTGCGCGCAGTGCTCGCCGACCACGGCCACGTCGACTACCTGGTGAACAACGCGGGCCGCTCGATCCGCCGTTCGGTGGTGAACTCGACCGACCGGATGCACGATTTCGAGCGCACCATGGCGGTCAACTACTTCGGCGCGGTGCGGCTGATCCTCGGCCTGCTGCCGTCGATGCGGGCGCGCCGCTTCGGCCACATCGTCAACATCTCCTCCATCGCGGTGCAGACGAAGGTTCCGCGCTTCGCGGCCTACGTGGCGAGCAAGTCGGCGCTGGACAACTTCAGCGAGATCGCCGCCGTCGAGAACCGGGACGCGGGCATCACCTTCACCTCGGTGCGGATGCCGCTGGTGCGCACCCCGATGATCGCGCCGACCGACCTCTACCGCTCGCTGCCGGTTCCGGATCCCGACCGTGCCGCGGCCATCGTGGTGCGCGCGCTGGAGGACCGGCCGCACCGGATCGACACCCCGGTCGGCACCTTCGCCCAGGCGGTCGACCTGCTGATGCCCTCGGTGAAGCGCACGATCATGCACCAGGGTTTCCGTCTGTTCGGCGAATCCAGTGCGGCGAAGGGTGTTTCGGCTCCGGCCAAGGTCTCCCCCGGCGCGGCGGAGGACGGTCGCAGCCCGCTGACGCTGCTCGGGCCGGTGCTGATGCCGCTGATGGCGCTGCCGAACCCGGCGGCCAGGGTGGCGAGGGTGGTACCCGGCCTGCAGTGGTAGCGCCGCTCAGCGGATGTGCGTGAGCTTGTCCGGATTGGTGACCGAGTACATGCCGCGCACGGCGTCCTCGGCGGTCACCTCCCGCACGACGACGGCCAGCGGGGCGTTGCCGTCGAAGAGCACCGCGCACGGATCGGTGCCGACGGCCCGGTACCGAACTCGGTAGCCGGGCCGCAGGCCGCGCCGCCTCGGCGAACAGCCGCGCCACCGCGCCCGCGCCGTGCACCGGGCGCAGGCTAGTGGCCGGTCCGTGCTCGCCGCCGTCGGTCCACAGGGTGACGTCGGGCACGAGCACGGCGAGCAGTTCTTCGTTATCGCCCCCATCGCCGCCGCGACGAACCGTTCGGTCACCGCCCGGCGGTCCTCGGGCTCGGCGGGCCCGCGGGGACGCCGAGCCCAGGCGTGGCCGCGGGCTCGATGCGCGAACTGGCGCCGGGCCGCGGCCGACGATCTCGGTGTGCGGGTAGCCGAATACCTCATGCAGTCCGAACACCGTGCGCTCCAGCGGGGTTCAGCGATTCGAGCACATCGAGCAGCGCTGTCGAGAAGGCCTCGGTGCGCGGCACGCGGCCGGCGGCGTCCGGCTCGGGGTCCGATTCGCGCACGCGGAGTTCCGGAATCCACTGTCCGACAGAGGTTTCCCGCCGCCGAACCATTGCGCTGCGCCGGGCCAGCGCCAGATTCACCGCCACCCGCACCAGGTAGGCGCGCGGGTTCCCGATCCGCCCGGCCGACAGCGCCGTATCGCGCGGCGTCAGCGACAGCCACGCCTCCCGCAGCACGTCCTCGGTGTCGGCGACGCTGCCGAGCATCGTGTAGACGACCGAGAACAGCAGCTCACGGTGTCGCAGGAACACCTCGGTCGCGGCATCGGTCTCCGATGCGCCCCCGCTCCGGTCTTCCATCACATCTCCCTTGTCGCCCGCACGTCTCGAGCATGAGAGTGCTTCGCGCCGTAGCGATGTGACGCGCCCGCCTGCCGGGTGACCCATCTCACCCCAGGTCACCCTTGCGATGGTGTCCTCGCACGGCGATGGGGCCGGTGTTGTCACCGGCCCCATCTCCCGGATTTCCCGGTCCGATGTTCAGACGCGGACGGCCGCGAAGTTCGCGGCGAGCCACATCGCCCATCCGTAGTTGCCGTGCGCTCCCGGATCGAAACCGCCGCCGCACACCGGGTCACCGCCGGTGCAGTAGTTGGCGGTGCGCCAGGCGTACAGCCCCGGCACGTTCCATCCGATCAGGCGGACCGGATCGCCGAACAGCAGGACCGCGGCGATCCTCGACTCCAATTCGTAAGGGAGCGTATAGATTCCGGGCAGCGCGGTCACGATGCCGGTGCCGAGCACACCGTGCGTGACGACCGCGCCCTGCGAGTAACCGACCAGGACGAACCGCTGATCCGGGCACATCGCCGCCTGCGCCATGATGTGAGCGGTCATGTCCCGCGTGCCGTCGCTCACCGAGGACGGAACGAGCAGGTTCGCCGGGTAGTTCACCGGGTACGCGGTGGAGTCGACCGGAAGTGCCTGCAGCAGAGTGTGGTACAGCGGATCTCCGACCACACTGCCCAACCACCCCGGTTCCCCGGTACCTCGGGCGACGACCACGTCCACCGACGCGCACGCGTTCGCTGACGCCTGCGTGCCGAGACTTGTCGTCGCTCCGACCCCCACCACGAGCAGGAGTACTGCGAATACCCTTGCCAGAGGTCGATTTCGGAACAGAATTACCTTCCGGTTGGCCATGACGATCACCCACTCACGCCGTTGTGAGAAAACACCGAGTGACGGTTGTCAGTGACAATCACTCGGCTATATCCGCGAAGGTAAGAACGGCAGTGAGTTGCGTCAAGCAACTCGATCCAAGCGAGACCGAGTCAACGCACAATCGTTGTGCGAGTGGGTAGCCCGTCGGTTCGCGGACACGACGATACGAGAACCACTGCGCCCGTGAACAGTCCGCGCGCTCGATCCGCCCTGCCCGAGGAGTACCCCCGCGTCGTCACGGTTACCCCGCGAATTTCGTGCGTGCCCAGGAATTCCCGCACAAGGGCTCGATGTTCGCGGTGCGGGAGCGAACTCTCGGTTCCCGGCAGGGACGCCACTCGGCGTTCAGCTCGAGACCTCGCATGGTCCCGATGGTCGCCACCGTGAGCCGACCGCGATGGCCGACATCGGATCGCGTCGGGCTGGCTCGCACACTAGGGAACGCACAGCGACGGCATGACCGACGGCTCGGCACGCACCGTGGATGCCGCGGGCGGGGCAACTGGAACAGGGTCGACCGGTTGGGCGGTATACAGCCGCACGCCGGTCCGCTGCTCACCGGAATCCGGCGTCACGCCGACGATCTCGGCCTCGTGCCCGTAGGCGTCGGTGATCCGCGCGACGAACGGTCCCGATCCGCCCCCGACGAGCGTCCAGTAGTTGTCCATACCGCGCGTCAGATCGCGCCACTCCTCGCTTGCCACACCGCGCATCGCGACCTGACGGATCGGGTTGCCGGTGCCGGTGATCAGCAGGGCGAACCAGCCCGCCGTCGAATCCGGCTTCACCACGTAGCCGAGTTCGGGTGCGGGCTCCGGATCGCGCACCAGCCGATAGCTGATCTGGGCGACGCCGTCGGCGCGGTCGGCGATCCGGTCGAAGGCGGCCGTGCTCAGATCCAGCTGTCCCGGAGCGCATCCCGGGCAACGGTCGGCGACGAGCACGCGCACGGCGCCGCGCGGACCGCGCACGTCGAGGTGGCCCCCGCACAGGTCCGCGCGTCCGAACTCGGCTGTGGACAGCCCCGCGTAGAGTCCGTCGGCGGGCAGGTCCTCGAACGAGCACGCGACGGTCGAGCGGGACGAGTAGTACCGCGCCTCACCGGGCATCGGCGGCAGCGGCGGCCAATGCCGGGCGGCCACACCGGAACTGCCTCCGGTCGCGGGCGACCACGTCGGGAGGGTCTGCACGCCGCCATCCGCCGATGACTCGCACGCGACCGCCTCGGGCCGCGCCGCCCACACCGCGACGCCGACCACCGCGATCACCGCGCCGACGGACGCCCACACCCAGCCCATCCGAAAGCTTGTTTGCTGTATCGGTATTCGGTGCACGGTCGTCCCCGGCTTTCGGCTCTCCCCACTCGCGGACTGTCGATCCTGTCTCCACTAGGAAACCAGCAGAATTCGCCCCGCACGGCCCGAACGGAAATTCTTCGCCGTGCGAGACTCACCAGTCGGCAATCCCCAAGCAAATACCCGGCATTCGAGACTGGACGGACGCCCGGCACCGAAAATGATTCGATCGGACCTCCGCTAGGAGCTCGCCCGCTCCAGTTCGGCGTCCATCTCGGACAACTGGTGATCCATCCGGTCCCGCTTCGCGCGCAGGTATCGGATGTTGTGCTCGGTCGGGGTGGACTGCAACGGCAGCCTGCGCACCACGGCGATGCCGTGCTCCTCGAGCCCGGCCTGTTTGGCCGGGTTGTTGCTCAGCAGGCGCACGGAGCGGATGCCGAGATCGGCGAGGACCTCCGCGCCCGCGGCATAGCGGCGCGCGTCCACTGGAAGCCCGAGCGCCACGTTGGCCTCGACCGTGTCGGCGCCGCGGTCCTGAAGCTCGTAGGCGCGCAACTTGTTCAGCAGTCCGATGCCGCGCCCCTCCTGCCCGCGCAGGTACACCACCACGCCGCTGCCCTCGGCGGCGACCGCGCGCAGTGCGGCGTCCAGCTGGTCGCCGCAGTCGCAGCGCAGCGAGCCGAGCGCGTCGCCGGTGAGGCATTCGGAGTGCAGGCGCGCCAGCACCGCGTCCCGGCCGGGTTCGCCGAAGACCATGGCGAGCGATTCGGTTCCGGTGAGTTCGTCGCGGTAGCCGACGAGCCGGAACTCGCCGTACTTCGTCGGCATCCGAGTCTGCACCACGCGCGTCACGCTTCGCTCGGCTCGGCGGCGGTACTCGATCAGGTCGGCGATCGAGATGATCGGCAGGCCGTGCGCGCGGGCGAACTCGCGCAGTTCCGGAAGCCGGGCCATGGCGCCGTCGTCGCGCACGACCTCCGCGATCACCCCGGCGGGTCGCAGTCCGGCGAGGCGGGCGAGGTCCACCGCCGCCTCGGTGTGCCCAGGCCTGCCGAGCACGCCGCTCGGGTGGGCGCGCAGCGGGAAGACGTGGCCGGGCCGGGTCAGATCGTTGGCCCTGGTGCGCGGGTCGGCGAGCAGGCGAAGCGTGTGGGCGCGATCGGCGGCCGAGATTCCGGTGCTGACACCGTGCGCCGCGTCGACCGACACGGTGTACGCGGTGCCCTTCGGGTCCTCGTTGACCGCGGTCATCGGCGGCAACAGCAGGCGGTCCAGATCGGGTCCCGCCATCGGTGCGCACAGCACGCCGCTGGTGTGGCGGACCAGGAACGCGATGGACTCCGTGGTAGCCAGCTCGGCGGCGAGGATGAGATCGCCCTCGTTCTCCCGGTCCTCGTCGTCCACGACGACCGCCATCCCGCCCGCGGCGATCGCGGCGATCGCCGTCTCGACCGGATCCAACGTCCGCTGTCCTGCGAATTCGGTACGCATGACCACCTCCTATATGACTAGTAGAAATATCCCTAATCGATATAGAAAGCGGCAGTCCCGCTCAGCGGGCACGCTCAGGACGCGCGGCGCCCCTTGCCCTTGGCGGCCCGCTTCGGACGCCGGCCTTCGGCGAGTTTGTCGACGTCGGCGAGCAGTTCCTTGGCGAAGTCGCGTTCGGCCTCGTAGTGGCGCACACACCAGCGCAGCACCGCGCCCGGGTAGGCCCAGTCCGGATTCTCCTCGGCGCCCTCGGCGTCCACCTCGGCGAGCTTGCGCATCCGCTCGGCGTAGTCGATGTGTTCGGTGAGGATCTCGCGCAGCCGCTCCGGTTCGGCGAGATGACCGAGCCAGGCGCGCAGCATCACGCTGTGCTTGAGGACGGGCGCCTCCACCGGCGCGTGGTTGACCCAGTGCGCTGCCGCTTCGCGACCCGCCTCGGTGATGGCGTACATCCGCTTGCCGCGCACCCCGTCGTCCTGCAGCACGGTGCGCGAGGTGGCGTAACCGTGCTTCTCCAGCCGCTTGAGTTCGGCGTAGATCTGGCTGAACGACGGGCTCCAGTAGAAGAATTGGAGACTCCAGTCGGCCCACTTCTTCAGGTCGTAGCCGGACAATTCCTCGGCGTGCGAGAGCATTCCGAGCACGGCCCAGCTCGTCGTGGGCAGGTCGGGCACCCCGGCGTCGGCGGGGACGGGCTTGGCTTCGGTCACGCTAGGACTATATCGCTTAGGCATATAACGGGTGAGAAATCCCGTTGAGTGGGATTCGCGCGGCATCGATCCACCGCCCATGTGACAGGTTTCACAACACGTATCACCTGAGCATCGGAGGGCGATTCATGTCCACCATTCCCCGCGACCCCGCGACTACCGAAAGTCCGGGCGCCGTATCCGAAATCGTCGACGACACCGGACGACTCGACGGCGCGTCGCGCGGCCGGATCTTCGCCGTTCTCGCGGTCATCGTGCTGTTCACCGAGGTCGCCCCGATGCAGTACACGATCGTCGCCGCGGCCCTGCAGAAGATCGCGCCGACCTTCCCCGGTGTCGGCGCGAACATCAACTGGGCCATCATCGTTTTCGGCCTCATCGGCGCCGCCGCCTCGCCGCTGATCGGCAAGATGAGCGACGTCTGGGGCAAGAAGCGGATGTTCCTCGTGTGCGGCGTGCTGTTCATGCTCGGCTGCCTGCTCGACGCGGTGACCTCGAACTGGGCGCTGTTCCTGATCGGACGCGGCCTGCAGGCCACCGCCATCGCGACCGCCGTGATCGCCTACGGTCTGATCCGGGATCTGTTGCCGCGCAAGTACGTTCCGCTCGGGCTCGGTATCACCGCCACCGGACTCGGTCTCTCGGCCATCGCGGGTCCGCTGCTCGGCGGCTTCCTGGTGGACAACTACAGCTGGCGCGCCATCTTCTGGTGCCTGGCCGGGTTCACGCTGCTGATGCTGCCGCTGGTCTATTTCGTGGTGCCGGAGTCCAAGCTGCGGGTACCCGAGCGCATCGACATCGTCGGCGCGGTGCTGCTCTCCGCGGGCGCCGGCCTGACCCTGATCTACCTGGACAAGGGCCACGACTGGGGCTGGGACAGGCCGACCACGCTGGCCTGGCTGGTGGCCGGTCTCGCGCTGCTCGTGCTGTTCGTGGTGATCGAGACTCGGGTGAGCAGGCCGATCATGGACATGCGCCTGCTGTTCCATCCTCGGGTCGCGCTGGTGCTCGCGGGCGCGCTTTTCGCCTCGTTCCTGATCGGCGTGCAGTCCTATGCGCTCGGCTACATGACGCAGACGCCCGATCAGGCCACTGTCACCGCGGGCGTGCAGCAGGCGACGCTGGCCCAGATCCAACAGCAGACCGGCCATCCGATGCCGCCCGAGGCCGTGCAGGTGCTGCTCGATCCCGGCTACAGCTACGGAAACGGTTACACGCTAATGGAATTCGCGGTGCGCATCGCGCTGCTGCAAGCCGTGCTCGCCATGCTGTGCGGCGCGCTGGCCGGCGTGCTGGCCCGCAAGATCGGCGCCAGGATTCCGCTGATCGCCGCGCTCGCGCTGTTCGTCGGCGCGGGCGTCTGCTACGCCGTGCTGCCGCACACCTGGGTGGTGTTCCTCTGGGTCAGCGCCGCGTTCGGCATCGGGTTCGGTTTCTACTACGCGGCCATGCCGATCCTCATGGTCGAGGCGGTCCCGCAGGAACAGCAGGGCATCAGCCTCGGCATGCTCGGTGTCATGCAGTCCATGGGCGTGGCGGTCGGGCTGGCGATCGTCACCGCGTTCCTCCACGCCAGTCCGATGCGGGCGTTGGTCACCGTGGCCGGTCAGCCGACGCCATCGAACCCGATTCCCGGCATCTTCGGCGACCGGGGCTACGAACTGGGGTTCTGGGTCGCGGCGGGCGCCTCGGCGCTCGCGCTGCTGATCGCGCTGGTCATGCGGCACGGCCGCACACCAGCGACCGGCGGCACCGCGTACTGAGTCGCGGGGCGGGGGCCGGGACACCGGCCCCCGCTCGCGATCAATCCGGTTGGGTGTTCTCGAGGACGCGATACTCGGCGTCGGCGACGCTGCCGAAATCCACTCCGGTGAGTCGGAGCATCAGCGCGAACAGATCGTCCTCTTGGTGCAGTCCGAGACCGTCCTCTTCCGGAAGCGGCACGCCCTCCTCGGCGACCGGCTCTCCTTCGACGACGAGGACGTCACGGACGAGTTCGCCGTCCACATACCAGCCGACGCCGTACATGTCCGTCGTGCCGTTCCCGACGAACGTCAGGAGCCGACGCCCCTCGGCCAGTCGCGGGCCTGCGGATTCGTCCTCCAGAACGCTGATCCACGGATCGGCGAGCACGGTCCACCCGCCGACCGCCGCGATGGCGTAGTCGCCTTGGAAGCTCGTGCTGAAAACCTCGTAGCCCGAACAGGTTTCGCCGTTCTCATCCGGCGCTCCCGGTAGTGCGACGAGCTCGTTCTTGCCGATCTCACCCTCCACCAGCAGACCGGCCACATTCCACCCCATGCTCTACTCCTTGCCCTCGCCATCGGGGCGCACACCCCCGGAGTAGTGTGCACGCCATGTCGCGGACGCGCATCATTCGCATCGCTACCCGATCCAGCCCCATGGCGCTCGCGCAAGCCGAGCACGTGGCGGCGCTGCTGGCCGGGCTGGGGGTGGACAGCGAGCTGGTGAAGGTGACCACCGCGGGCGACCGGTGGATGGGGGATCTGTCGAAACTCGGCGGCAAGGGCGCGTTCGTCAAGGAGATCGATTTCGCTTTGCAGTCGGACCAAGCCGATCTCGCGGTGCACTGTCTCAAGGACATTCCCGGCGACATCCCGGTGCCGGAGGGGTTGGCATTCGCGGGATTTCTGGCCCGCGAGGACGTGCACGACGCGGTGATCACCGCGAGCGGGGCGCGGCTGGCGGACCTGCCGGAGGGCACCGTGGTCGGCACCAGCTCGGTGCGCCGCAAGGCGCAACTGAATCTGCACTTCCCGCACCTGACCGTGAAACCGTTGCGCGGCAACGTGAACACCCGCCTGGCGCGGCTCGAGGAGGGCCACGTCGACGTGCTCATCGCGGCGGTCGCCGGACTGCACCGGGTCGGCCAGGAGCACCGCATCACCGAGATCCTCGACCTGGACACCATGTGCCCGCCGGTCGGCGCGGGCGTCATCGCGCTGGAATGCCGTGCCGACGACGCCTGGCTGCTCGACGTCGGCGGCGAACTGGATCATCCCGAGACGCACCGGCACGCCGACGCCGAACGGGCCATGCTGCACGCGCTCCAGGGCCACTGCAACTCCCCCATCGCCGGTTACGCCACCACCGACCCCGCGGGCCGACTCACCTTGCACGGCAAGGTCTTCGACAGCGACGGCAGCCGCTGGTTGGACGCCAAACACTGGGGCGTGCCGGAGGACCCCCAGGCCCTCGGCTTCTTCGTCGGCGCCGACCTCCTCCGCCAGGGCGCCCGCGCCCTCATCGATTCCATCCCGCACTAGTCCTGCACCGCGGGGACTCCGACGCCTCTCTCGCCAACTACGCGGAATCGATCGAGCGGATCATGGCCACTCGACCGCCCTGATTCGCGCCGCGCGGAGGCCCTGCCCGACACCGGCCGATAATTGAAAGAGCAAGCGATATCGCGCCATGTCGAGCGCGATTCGCGTAGTGCACTACTCGCGTCGCGCGGCAGTCTCCAGCGAAGGATCTGTTCCGAGGCATGATTTTCGGCCTCGACCGGACTCACACAGGAGGCTGCAATGCCTGATTTCAAAAAGGAAGTCGTCGTTCGCGACGACGCCGACAAGGAAAGAATCAAGCTGGACGCCACACAAAGCGACATTGTGGTGAAGAATGCAGGCGGCGATCTGCGGTTACATTTCGATGGCGTGCGGGCCGCACTTTACCTCGGCGGAAAAGGCAACGAGGGCGATCTAATCGTTCGCGATGCAGCGAACGACGAGCGGATCAAGCTCGACGGTGGCGAGGGGCAGATCTGGGTGAAAGATGCCACCGGCAAGGAGCGCCTTCGGTTGGACGACGCGGGCAGTATTGTGGCGCGAGACGGCGAAGGCAACATCCTGTTTCGTTTCGAAACCAGCACCGGCGCGCTGTATCTCGGTCACCGCCCTGCCAACCCGAACACCCCGGTCGACGTGGACCTCTTCAGGGAGCGGATCAAGCTGGACGGCGCCGAGGGCGAGATCTCGGTGAAGAATACGCGTGGAAACAAGACTCTCGAACTCGAAGGTACCGCCCTCTTTCTCGGCGGCAAGGACGCCGGCGGCGGTTCTTTCATCGTTCGTGACAATCAGAACAAGCACCAAGTTGTCCTCAATGGTCACGACGGCATGATCTGGGTGAAAGATCCGGTCAGCAACAACAATGCGGTTCAAATCGATAGGACGGCAAGAGTCTCTATCGGTTGCCAGGGCAACGACGGTGACCTCGTTGTTCACGACAAGACGAACAAGCAGACGATCAGACTGGACGGCGCCAAGGGCGAGATCCATCTCGGCAATGCGGACGCCGCCGAGGACTTCGAGATCGCCGACCCCGTGGAGGCGACACCGGGAACGGTCATGTCGCTCGGGCAGGACGGCAAACTCCGTCCCTGCTCCATCGCCTACGACCAGACAGTGGTCGGCGTCGTGTCCGGCGCCGATAGGTACCGGCCCGGGCTGGTCTTCGACCGCGGCGAGACGCAGGACGACAGCCGGATGCCCATCTCGGTCATGGGCAAGGTGGTATGCCGTGCGGACGCCCGCTACGGCAGTATCCGCGTCGGAGATCTACTCACGACATCCCCGAACCCGGGGTGCGCGATGAAGGCTTCGGAGCCCGGCCGCGCCTTCGGAACCGTCATCGGCAAGGCGCTCGATTCTCTGGATGCGGGTGAAGGCCTGGTCCCGATGCTCATCAGCCTGCAGTAGAACATCCGACACAGCGATTACGAAAGGCTCGAGCGAGATGACAGACCTCAGCTTGCGACAGCATTTGGCGCGGATCGGCGAGCCGAAGTCACCTGCCGGCGTACGAATTCCCACAGACTTTTTCGTGTTTCCACCGTCGGGCCGACTGCGAGACTTCATGAAGGCAACCAGGTCTCCTGAACCTGAACAGTGGGCGAAGGCCGCCGAGAAAGAGTTCGCCAACAAGGGCTGGACGGAGGAGTGTCAGGGCGTAACACATGACGAGAGCTTCTGGTACATGTCGAGTAACGCGGGCAAGTCCAGCAGCAATGGCAGACAACGCGTCTACCGGATCGCACTGTCCAATGAAGTCGTGGACCACGTCGAGCTGTCCGGCAATGGCAGCGACCACCTGGGTGCTATCGACTACTACAAAGGCCGCATCTACTGCGCGATGGACGATCCTGTGAAGATCGTCGTCATCGATACGCCACCGTTCACGGGATGGTGGTCGGCTCCGCTGGTCGGCGCGTCGGGCGGACCACCGCCCCAGACACGCAGCGCCTGGTGTGCGGTGAACCCCTGGAACGGCTTGCTCTACAGCGCCCAGATCACCGCAAGCATTGCTCACGACACGCTCTATGCGTACCGATTCGATTCGGCAGGGCGGCGATTCGTGCATGTACCCGACGCCGACATAGTGCTGCCGGAGAAGCTGTTGTTCGTTCAGGGTGCGGTCTTCTCAAAGAACGGCCATGTGCTTCTTGCCTCGAACGACACCGATGACATTCGCTGCTACAGCGCCCTCAACGGGCACTATCTCGGCAGGGTGCCCATCCGCAAGGATGGCGGCGAGGGTGAAGAGGTCGAAGGCCTCACCATCTGGGAGGGCGTCTCCTACGACGGCGTCGAAACCCACGTTCATCTAGTACTTCTCGACAACGACTGGCCAGACGGTGACGACGTGTTCTTCAAGCACTATCGCGTCCCCTTGGCAGAGAACTTGTAGCAAGCGCATCGCGAGGACGCAGCAGCCGCCCCACACCGCTTCGCGCCCTGGCGATCTCGATCGAAATCGACACGGAAGGCTGGCGTGATGGCGGGCGATAGTTTCACGCTCGGTGAACTAGCCGAACACCGATTCGGAGTAGGCGCGAGCCCCCGGAAGAGTCTGCGGCAGATTCTCGGCCGCCCGAGCGGCCCTGTCCGGATCGGGGCCCGCGCCGGACCCATCTCGGTCCTGACACAAAATATGGCACTGCTCGTCGCGCCGGCGCCGTATCTCGGCACCGACCGCGGAGGCGCCGTTGCCGAGATCTGTGCGCGCATCCGTGCGTTGTCCCCTGATATCGTAGGACTTTGCGAGGTATTCAAAGACTCGGAGCGAGACGAAATTCGCACGACCGTAAAAGACATCTACCCTTACTTCAGAGAAGGACCCGACCAGTTCGGCGTCAACTCCGATGGCGGCCTGCTGCTACTGAGCAGGTTCCCACTCCTCGCGTCGAACGATTTCATCTTCGATGAATGCGACGGCATCGACTGCTGGGCGAACAAGGGAGTCTTGCACATTCGGGTCCGCGGCACGCAGTGGCCGACCGCGCTCGACATCTTCTATTCACACACGCAGAATATTTCGACCGGGGCGGGACAGCCGACGCTGCACGCCCAAATCGCGGACATGCGCGAATTCATCGAAGCTCATTCCGACCACGAATTGCCCGCGATCGTCATGGGAGACTTGAACATTCCCGCGGAACGCACCGCCGATTACACCCGGCTACTGCGCACCTTGGACGGGTTCCGGGACTCCTGGACCCTGGTCGGAAATCCGATCGCCAGCGGTCCGACCTTCGTCACGAACAACACCTTCTACGAAGACGAAGACGATCGGCCGGGCACCGATCAGAGACTGGACTACATCCTGCTGCGTCCGGCGGACCTTGTCTGTCCAATCACCTCCGAGGTCGAGATAATGAGATTCACTCACAACGGTTTACACATCTCCGACCACTTCGGACTACACGCTGTATTCAACCCGATCGCAGTCATCGATCCATGAATTCGTCGGATGTGGACACGTTCTCGGCAACGCGGCATCGTCGGGCGGCGTGTCCAATTGAATCCCCGTGTGCCGCACGGAGTTCGGCGGGGATCCGAGTCGTCGAGGCATGAGCTCGTTACCGCTCTCGCGCCAGTTGGCGCGATGGAGACACGCGATGACGACCGGCGATCCACCGCGCTGCGCGATCGGCTCATTCGACGGCGGCCTCGGCCTGCGGGCGGGCAAGGTCGATCAGGTGCGCGGGTTCGGCGTCGAAAGCCGGTGCGGCGTTGGATCTGTTGCCGGGCAGGTCATCCGACGGCCGCGGCGAGGAACGGGTGTCGGACGCGGAAGCGATAGTGTCCTCGACATATTCGCGTAAGAGGAGTAGCAGTGGCGGACGAGTCGATCGAATCGTTGAGCGCGACCGGGCGCGTGGAACAGGCGAGGGAGGCGGATCTCGAGAAGATCCTCGACGAGGATATTCGCGCTTGCCTCGATGACGACACCAAGGTGCACCGCGGCGATTTGAGGATCGATGGAGACCTCGGCATCGACAGCGGCGCGCTCATCGTAATCGGGAACCTTTCGGCGACAGGCTCGGTCGCCACCGACGAGACCGGCAGTCTCATCGTGACCGGCTCGCTCGAGTGCAGGCATCTGTACCTCGAGGGCAATCTCGAGATTCAGGGAAACGCGACGATGCGAGGCGTCGTCTACGGCTTCTACGAAGCGGGGATCTCCGGGGTGTGCGGGACGACGAAAGCCAAGGTCGGCCTGATCGGGAATCACTGCTGGGAGTGCCAGAACGAGGAGTACGAGGTCGGAGGCACGTTCTCGAACTTCCACGCGGGAAGCTTCACCGGCGATCCAGAAACGCTCCGCCAGGTGGTCGGCGAACGTGCCTTCCAGGGTCTCGGCATGTTGCTCGGCTTGACTCAGGAAGAGCCGAACGAACGAAACTCCGCATGGGGGCTCTCGCTATTTCGCGATATGTGACTCGTGCTCGGTGATGCCCTCGACGGTCTCGGCAACCAGCTGGTCCAACGCGACCGCCGCGTCGACGTCGTGCAGTCGGAGCTCACCACGAGTGCCTCCATCGAGTCTCGTTGCGCCGGGCGCGTTCTCGCTCACGCTCTAGCGGTCGGTGCCGTCCGCTCGAACGGGGCGTGCCTGTACGCGGGGGCAAGCGGCGGACCGCTACCGAGCTGTAGACCGGCTCGATGACGTGCGTGACGCCGCGCCGGACCCAAGTGTCGCGGCGCCGCCGGGATCGGGTCGCGCGATGCCGCACGGCTCAGCGCCAGCGGGCGTGGCGCGGGAACAGCGCCCGACCCGCCTCGTGGGCGACCTCGATGAGAACGCGTGCCAGTCGGGCGGTGTCGAGCGCGGGTCGCTCACCGCTGACCTGTCCGGACAGCGACAGCGCGGCCACCGCGGCGCCGCGTCCGCGCACCGGCACGGCCACGCACGCGATGCCGTTGACCGACTCCTCGTTGTCCACGGCGACACCCTGACGGTGCCGGATCCGGTTCAGTTCCCGGTGCAATTCGCCTCTGTCGCACACGGTTCGGGCGGTGAGCTGGGGCATCCGGTCACGGAACGACGCTTCGACGATGCTGGGTTCCAGCGTCGCGAGCAGCGCCTTGCCCAGCGCCGTGCTGTGCGCGGGCATGCGGCCGCCGAGCCTGGTCGGGATGGTCGCGGCCAAGCGTCCACCCGCCTTGTCGAGATACAGCACCTCGCGCCCGTCGAGCACGCCGAGGTGTCCGACCATCCCGGTGCGCTGACACAGGTCGTGCAGCAGCGGGCTCACCACATCGCGAATCTCGTTGTGGTCGGCGGCGAGTCCGCCGAGTTCCAGGGTGCGCATGCCGAGCCGGTAGCCGCCAGGGGCGTGCGCGAGCCAGCGCAGGCGGATCATCTGATCCAGGATGCGGTGCACGGTGGAGCGGGGCAGCCCGGTGCGTTCGGCGAGGCCGAGCAGCGTCAAAGTCGGTGTCGCGCCGTCGAACGCATCTAGGATCAGCGTCATTCGTTCGATCATCGACACCGGCGGCTGGGCCGGCTTGGCGGTCGCACGACCCGTACCCGTCCACTCGCCGGACTCGGGATGGGTCAGCATCTCGACCGTCATGGCTCACCTCCATTGTGTAGCGCATCAAGCTTAGAAGTATTTCGATTAGGCATGTGCATTTTAGGCACAAGCGCATGTGTCTCCCATCACAGTGCCGCGCCGGCGTCGACCCTGAATCCCGGAAACTACGGAGATCGGTACGGATCTTCTCGGTAGCCGGAACCCGTGCTTGACACTCCGGGCACCCCACCGCCTACGGTCATGACGAAACGGAATATTTCTAGTCGAAACTAGGAGCACCATGGCCGTCGATCTCGACTTCAAGGCCGTCCTGGGCCGGTTCTGCACCGGCATCACCGCGATCACGGCGCTCGCCGACGATCAGCCGCTCGGCTTCGCCTGCCAGTCCTTTTCCTCGCTGTCGCTGGATCCGCCCGCGGTCGCCCTGTTCCCGGCCCGCACGTCCACCACGTGGCCGCGCATCCGCGAGGTCGGCCGGTTCTGCGTCAACATCCTGGCCCACGACCAGGAAGACGTGTGCAGGCAGCTGGGCCGCAGCGGCCAGGACAAGTTCGCCGATCTGCGCTGGCGCCGCTCCCCCAACGGCTCGCCACTGCTGGAGGGCTCGATCGCCTGGATCGACTGCACCCTCGACCGCGAGGTCGACGGCGGCGACCACACCATCGTCGTCGCGCACGTCACCGAGCTGAGCGAGCAGCGCGAGGCGGCGCCGCTGCTGTTCTACCGGTCCGGCTACGAACGGCTCGCGGTGGTGTGAGCGTCCTCCCGATCAGTGGGACCACGCCTACCGGCGCCGCGAGCGCCGTCACAGCATCGAAATAGCCCGGAACGACATAGGCCTGAGCGAAATACCTCTGGAGGACCCGACATCATGAGCACGGCGAACACCGACGATCAGGTGCGCGTGATCGACACCGGCGCCCCGCCCACCCGCTACGCGCGCGGCTGGCACTGCCTCGGCCTCGCCGACAGCTTCCGCGACGGCAAGCCGCACACCATCACCGCGTTCGGCACCGAACTGGTGGTCTTCGCGGGCGCCGACGGCAAGCTCAACGTGCTCGACGCCTACTGCAGGCACATGGGCGGCAACCTCGGCGACGGCACCATCAAGGGTGACACCATCGCCTGCCCGTTCCACGACTGGCGTTGGAAGGGTAACGGCCGCTGCGCCGCGATCCCCTACGCGCGCCGGGTGCCGCCGCTGGCCCGCACCAAGGCGTGGACCACCCTCGAACAGAACCGGCAGCTGTTCGTCTGGCACGACCCCGAGGGCAACCCGCCGCCGGAAGACATCACCATCCCGCGCATCGAGGGCGCGTTCAGCGACGAGTGGAGCGACTGGACCTGGAACCAGATCGTCATCGACGGCGCGAACTGCCGAGAGGTCATCGACAACGTCGTCGACATGGCGCACTTCTTCTACGTGCACTTCGCCTTCCCGACCTACTTCAAGAACGTCTTCGAGGGCCACATCGCCAGCCAGTACATGACCTCCATCGGCCGCGAGGACATGCAGGGCGAACTGGCCAAGGAGGCGGGCGGCAAGAACGTGCTGCACTCCGAGGCGCACTACTACGGCCCCTCCTACATGATCGACAACCTGATCAACGAGTCCAACGGCCAGCGGGTGGAGGCGGTGCTGATCAACTGCCACTACCCGGTGAC
Organism: Nocardia amikacinitolerans NBRC 108937; assembly: GCF_001612615.1. GTDB lineage: Bacteria > Actinomycetota > Actinomycetes > Mycobacteriales > Mycobacteriaceae > Nocardia > Nocardia amikacinitolerans. Next base: position 101,517 of record NZ_BDAU01000002.1, read on the forward strand.
CCCGACCAAGTTCGTGCTCCAGTACGGCGCGATCGTGAAGAAGCTGCCCGGTCTCGCGCCGGAGGAGGCCGATGCGATGGCGGTGCGGTTCGCGGGCGGGCTCGGCCGCGGCTTCGAGCAGGACGTGGCGATCTGGAAGCGCAAGACCCGCATCGACAACCCGCTGCTGTGCGAGGAGGACGGGCCGGTCTACCAGCTGCGCCGCTGGTACGAGCAGTTCTACCGGGACGTCGCGGAGGTGGACGAGAAGATGACCGACCGTTTCGAATTCGAGGTCGACACCGCCCGCGCGATCACCGCGTGGGAGGCCGAGGTCGCCGAGAACCTGGCCGCCCAGCGCGCCGGCAGCGGTGCCTGAGCGGAGCGCCATGGATGCCGTCATCTGTCAGGCCTGCGGAAACCGGGTCGCCGTAGTCAAATTCAGTCCGGCGCACACCAGCGTGCAGTGGTCCGCCGCGGCGGCGGGCAACTGCGCCGAGCTGCGCGGCAACGGCAGTCCGGTGGCCGGGTGCGCCGCACTGCGCCGCAGCATCGACAACGCGGTCATCGCGGGCGCGCTCGGGCTCAGCACCCGAGAGCAGGATCTGCTGTGAGTATCCGGTTGCGCGTCGCACGGGTGATCGCCGAGACCGCCGACGCGGTGTCGCTGGAGCTGGTCGCCGAGGGCCGACGTCCCACGTACCGGCCCGGCCAGTTCCTCACGCTGCGTATCCCCAGCGACCGCACCGGGTCGGTGGCGCGCTCGTACTCGCTGTCCAGCGCACCGCACGAGGACGGGCCGCTGAAAGTGACCGTGAAGCGGACCAAGGGCGGGTACGGCTCGAACTGGTTGTGCGACAACGCCGCCGAGGGCATGGAGCTCGAAAGCCTGCCCCCGGCGGGCGTGTTCACACCGGCCTCGCTCGACGACGACCTGCTGTTGCTCGCGGCGGGCAGCGGCATCACGCCGGTGCTCTCCATCGCGAAATCCGCGCTGGCACAGGGCAGTGGCCGCTGCACCCTCGTCTACGCCAACAGGGACGAGCGCTCGGTGATCTTCGCCGCCGAGCTGGCCGAGCTTGCGCGCGCGCACCCCGAACGGCTGACGGTGGTGCACTGGCTGGAGACCGTGCAGGGCCTGCCCACCGCTGCTCAGCTGCGGACGTTGATCGAACCGTGGGCCGACCACGCCGTGTTCGTCTGCGGCCCGGAGCCTTTCATGGACGCCGTCGAGTGGGCGGCGACCGAGCTCGGCGTCGACCGCGTGCACTCGGAGCGATTCGTCTCGATCACCGGCGACCCGTTCGCCCCGGTGCCCACCGCGGACGACTCGGCCGAGGACGCCGCCGCCGTCACCGTCGAGATCGACGGCGAGACACACGAATTCGGCTGGCCGCGCGAGACCGTGCTGCTGGATGTGCTGCTCGCCCGCGGCGTCGAGGCGCCGTACTCGTGCCGGGAAGGCGCGTGCAGCGCGTGCGTGTGCCGCCTGCGCGACGGCGAGGTGAAGATGCTGCGCAACGACGTTTTGGAGAAAGAAGACCTGGCCGACGGCTATGTGCTCGCCTGCCAGGCGATTCCGGTCACCGACACGGTCCGGATCACCTATGACTGAGGAGAACCACCCCATGGCTGTCATCAGCTCGCTCGGTTATGTGCAGGTCGCCGTCAGCGATCCGCACGCCTGGCGCACCTTCGCCTTCGACGTGATGGGCTTCGCCGAGGGCAGCGGCCCGGATCCGGACGCGATCTACCTGCGGATGGACGAGCGCGGCGCCCGCTTGGTGCTGGTTCCGGCCGACACCGACAAGGTGCTCGCCGTCGGCTGGGAGGTCCGCGATCATCGGGCGCTGGCCGCCGCGCGCGACGCGGTGCGGGCGGCGGGGATCGAGGTGACCACGCTCTCGGTCGAGGAGGCCGACGCGCGCCGCGTCGAGGAGGCGATCGCGTTCACCGATCCGGCGGGCACGCCCGTCGAGGTGTTCCACGGTCCGGTGCTCGACCACAGCCCGGTGGTGTCCCAGCACGGAAACCGTTTCGTCACAGAAGGACTCGGCCTCGGACACGTCGTGCTTCCGGTGCCGGACCTGGACGTCGCGTTCCGCTTCTACACCGACGTGCTCGGCTTCCTGCCGCGCGGTGCGTTCCGGCTGCCGACCCCGCCGGAGTACGGCCCGATGCGGGTGCGGTTCCTCGGCGTCAACCAGCGCCACCACAGCCTGGCGCTGATCCCGTCCGGCGGGAAGGAGAGCTCCGGCCTGGTGCACATCATGGTCGAGGTCGACGCACTCGACGACGTGGGCCGCGCGCTGGACCGGGTCGGCAAGGCCGGCTACCACCTGTCCTCCACCCTCGGCAGGCACACCAACGACAAGATGATCTCCTTCTACGTCCGCACCCCGGGCGGCTGGGATCTGGAATTCGGCACCGAGGGGCTGCTGGTGGACGAATCCACCTACACCGCGGAGGAGATCACCGCGGACAGCTACTGGGGCCACGACTGGTCGCGCTGACTCGCGCGAACCCGAAGTCAGGACAACTGAATTGAGCGACACCGCATCGACCGGACCCACCAGGTTCGGTTTCTTCCTCGCCCCGTACCATCCGCTCACCGGCAACCCCACGCTACAACTCCAGCGCGACCTGGAGTTGGTGGAGCTGGCCGACCGGCTCGGTTACGCGGAAGCCTGGGTCGGCGAACATCATTCGGCCGGGCTGGAGATCATCGCGGCGCCCGAGATGTTCCTCGCCGCCGCGGCGCAGCGCACCAGCCGGATCCGGCTCGGCACCGGTGTGAACTCGCTGCCCTATCACCAGCCGTTGATGCTCGCCGACCGGCTCTGCCTGCTCGACCACCTCACCATGGGCCGCACCATGATGGGCGTCGGCCCCGGCCAGCTGGCCACCGACGCGGCCATGCTGGGGATCGACCCGGTGCGGCAGCGCGACATGATGCACGAGTCCATGGCCGTGCTCGTGCGGCTGCTGCGCGGGGAGACGGTGACCGCCGAAACCGACTGGTATCGGCTCGGCGAGGCGCGGCTGCAGCTGCTCCCCTACCAGTCCGGCGGCATGGAAATGGCTGTGGCGTCGACCATTTCGCCCTCGGGTGCGGTGCTGGCCGGTCGGCACGGCGCCGGGCTGCTTTCGCTGGCCGCCTCGGATCCCAGCGGCTACGAGGCGCTGGTGCCGAACTGGAAGGTCTACGAGAAGACCCTGCTCGAGCACGGGCACGCGGTGGACCGGTCGCGGTGGCGGCTGGTCGCGCCGATGCACCTCGCCGAGACGCGGGAGCAGGCGATGCGGGACGCCGAGTGGGGCGTCGAGCACCTGGTCGACTACATCGAGAAGCTCAGTGGCCGGACCGCGCCGTGGGGGCAGTCGCCGCGAGATGCCGTGCGGCAGTGGGTCGGTGAGGGCTTCCCTGCCTTCGGCCGCGCCACCATCGGCACACCGGACGACGCGATCGCCACCATCGAGAAGCTGACCGAACAGTCCGGCGGCTTCGGGACCTTCTTGCTGCTCGGGCTCAACGTGGCGGACTGGGAGGCGACTCAGCGTTCGGCGCGACTGTTCGCCGAGCACGTGATTCCGCATTTCACCCAGGCGAATCGCAACCGGGTCGCCTCCCTCGAGTGGGCGAACGCCAACAGCGAGCGCATGATCGGCGGTCTGCAGGCGGGCATCCAGAGCGCCTTCGACAAACACGGGAAGACGCTGGCCGCCGCGCTCGGCACCGATGAGGAGAGCCGCTGATGCGCGCGGTGGTGATGCGGGATCGCCGTCTGGTCGTCGACGAGGTCGCCGATCCGGTGCCCGGACCCGGCCAGGTGCTGGTGGAGACGGTGGCCTGCGGGATCTGTGGATCCGACAAGCAGGCACTGGATTTCACCGACGAGTTCCTCCAGGCCTCGCGCGACAGCGGGGTACCGACCTTCGAGTTCGACCCGGGCCGTGACGTGGTGCTCGGCCACGAGATCGCGGCCCGGGTGGTCTCGGCCGGGCCGGACACCCCGCACGAACCCGGACAGCTCGTGGTCGCCCTGCCGTGGGCGGTCGACCACGCGGGGCAGATCCACGGCGTCGGATTCTCCAACGAGTTCCCCGGCGGTTACGGGGAGCGGATGGTCTTGCAGGCCATGGCGCTCGAACCGATCCCCTCGCATGTCCCGCCGCACGTCGCCGCGCTGACCGAGCCGCTCGCGGTCGGCTTCGGCAACGTGGCGCGCACCGGGATCGGAGCGTCTGGATCCGGCATCGTGATCGGTTGCGGCCCTGTCGGTTTGGGCGCGGTCGCCGCGCTGGCCGAACGGGGTGTCGCGCCCATCGTCGCCTCCGATCCGTCGAAACTGCGGCGCGACACCGCCTTACGCCTCGGCGCGCACCGCGTCGTCGATCCCGCGGTGGCCGACCCGATCGACGTGTGGCGTGCAGCCGCCGCACCCGGTCAGCTCCTGCACATCTGGGTGTGCGCCGCAGTGCCCGGCCTGATCAACGACCTGATGTACAAGGCGCCGCGCCAGACCACCATCCTGCAGATCGGTGCGGTGATGACCGACGACGTGATCCGCCCTATCGTCGGCATCTACAAGGACATCTCGTTGCAGATGTGCATGGTCTATCCGCACGAGGAGTACGCGAAGACCCTCACCCGCATCGCCGACGGCACCCTCGACGCGGCGTCGCTCATCACCGACCAGGTGGGGCTGGACGGCGTGGCGAACGCCATCGACGCCCTCCGCAATCCGGACGAGCACATTCAGATCCTGGTCCGCCCGGATTTGTGAGAGGGGCCGTGCGTCGGGCCCACCCACCTCTGCCCGGGCCCGACGCACGCATGGCGCAGCGGTTCCGCCGGCTTGGATCAGCCGTTTCTCGTAGTCAGTTGCCGTACTGCTTGGTTTCGGGTCGTTCGATCATGATCCCGTGAGCCGGTTCCTCGGCGACCGGCCGATGCTCGACTCCGCGGGGAACGACGAAGATTTCGCCGGGGTGGAGCGTCACCGACTCGCCGTCTTGCAATTCGATGCGGAAGGTTCCGCTCCAGCACAGGAACAGCTCGTCCTCGTCGTGGTGGTGCCAGGGGAACGCGCCGTGGAAGCGGGCGATGCGCACCACGGCGTCGTTGGCCGTTGCCAGGTCCCTCGGTTGCCACGGTCCGGTCAGGTCGTCGACGACATCGGTGATGGAGATCTTGCTCATGGCTTCATCCTCACGGCGGCAGGGTGGTGGTCCTAGAGCCAATCGGGGCAGAATGGTTTGCGTATGGAGCCAATCGAACTTGCCGACCGGCTCGGTCGGTGGTCCGCCGACCGCGGACCGTTGTATCTGTTGCTTGCCGGGCGATTGCGGACGTTGATCGACGACGGTGAGCTGCCGTCAGGCACGCGGTTGCCACCCGACCGCAGGCTGGCGAAAACGCTCGCGGTGGGGCGCAGCACGGTTGTGGCGGCCTATGACCTGCTCAGTGTGGAGGGTCGGGTGGTGCGCAGGCAGGGCAGCGGCACCCGGGTCGCGGGACCCGCAGCGCTCCCCGCGCGGGAAACCACCCATTCTCCGGCCTTTCTGCAGCTGCTGGAGCCGGAGGCCGATGTCATCGCGCTCGCCTGTGCCGCCCCCGCGACGCCGCCGCCCGAAGTCGCTCAGGCGTATCAGCACATCCTGCCCGACCTCGCCGCGGCCGACCGCGACATCGGCTACCGGCCGACCGGGCATCCACTGTTGCGCAGGATGATCGCCGAGCGTTATCGGGCACGTGGCGTGCCGACCGATCCGGAGCAGATTCTCGTCACCGGCGGTGGGCAGCAGGCGCTGTCCTTGCTCGCCCAAGCACTGCTCCGGCCCGGCGACCGGGTTCTGGTGGAGGCGCCGACCTATCCCGGTGCGCTGGAGGCGTTTCGGGAGGTCGCGGCGGTCCCGAGGACAGGTCCGGTCGGCCTCGGCGCGGTGATCCCAGCGGCGCTCGCCTATGTCGTGGCGACCCACCAGAACCCCACGGGCGCGGTGCTTTCCGCGCTGGCCCGGCGGACGCTCGTCGAGTCTGCGAGAACAGCCGGGGTGCCGCTGATCGATGACGAGGTGCTGACGGAGCTCGGATTTCCCGGCACCGATCCGCCGCCACCGCCGTTGGCCGCCTTCGACGAGTCCGTGATATCCATCGGTTCGCTCAGCAAGATCGTCTGGGGCGGCCTGCGTGTCGGCTGGGTGCGGGCGCCGATCCCGGTGATCGCCCGGCTGGCTCGGCTGCGCGCCGTGCACGATCTCGGCGGCAACATCCCCGCTCAGTTGGCCGCCGCCTGGCTGCTTCGCGATCTGGACGCGCTGCGTGAACGAATCACGCGGCAGCGCAAGGAAAGCCACGACACCCTGGTGACCGAGCTGACCGAGCGCCTACCGGAATGGGAGGTCCCTCCGGTGTCCGGCGGTCAGACCCTGTGGATCCGCCTGCCCCACGGGGACGGCACCTCGTTCGCCCAGCGCGCCCTGCGACACGGTGTCGCGATCCTGCCCGGCGCCGGCCTCGACGCCTCCGGCGGCAGCATCGATCACGTCCGCGTCAGCTTCGTCGCCGACCCCGCCGACCTCCGCGAAGCCGCACGCCGCCTGGCCGAGGCATGGCGAACCTACGAACCACCCGACCACCCCGCCCCAGGATCACCCCCACTGGCCGTCTAGACCGACATGACATGTCGGCTGAATTTCGATTGACGGGCATGCCACAGTGAATCTTCATGGGACACAACGGCAACGATGCGGACACGCTCCGTCGCATGGCCGGTCTGGCGACACCGATGGCCTTGCGGGTCGCGGTGACCATTGGTCTGCCGGACCGGCTCCTCGGAAACGGCGCCGCCGCCGCGGAACTCGCGGTCGAACTCGGCGTCGCACCGGTCGCGCTCGACCTCCTGCTCGGCCATCTGACGACACTCGGGGTCGTCGAACCGACAGCCACCGGTTACCGGACCACCGAGTTCGGCGCGAATCTGTGCGCCGATGCCGACAACGGTTTCACCAACATCCTGCTGCACTTGGGCTCCGCGGCCGGCCGCGCCGAACTGGCCCTGGTAGAGCTCGCCCACAGCATCGCCACCGGCCGAGCGGCCTACCCACGCCGCTACGGTCGAGACTTCTGGGCCGACCTCGCCGAAAACCCGCACCTGCGTGAGTCGTTCGACCGGCAGATGACCCTGCGGTTCCAGGAGCAGATCCCGCGACTCGTCGCCGGTTTCGACTGGTCTCGATTCACCACCGTCGTCGACGTCGGTGGTGGCCGAGGAACCCTGCTCGCCGCGATCCTGCTGGCGCACACCGGCATTCGCGGCCATCTGATCGATCTCGCACCCACCGCGACCGAGGCCCGCCGCACCTTCAGCGCTCATGGCCTCGGCGACCGAACCGAAGTGACCGCGGGCAGCTTCTTCGACACCCTCCCGGCCGGGGCGGACGCCTATCTGCTGTCCGACATCCTGCACGACTGGGACGACGAGCACGCCCACCGCATCCTCGCCCGATGCGCCGAAGCCGTCAACCCGGCCGGTCGCGTCCTCGTCATCGAACCGGTGGGAGGGCGGCGAGCCAGTACCGAAATGGACCTGGCGATGCTCGCGATCTACGGCGGCCGCGAACGCCGCATCGATGAGTTCCGCACGCTCGCCGCCGCACACGGCCTGGTCCTCGATACCGTGACCGAGCCGACCGACCAACGCTGCCTTCTCGAATTCCGGCTTCTGGAGTGCCGCACCGCTCAGGCCGGGGTGGCCTCCCATTCGAACCCGTCCGGGTCGACGAATTCCCCGAGGCCGCTGCCGATGACGAGCCGGTGTGAGCCGGTGCCCTCCGGGGCGACGCCGGCGTCCTTGGCGGCGGCGCGGCGGCCGTAGAGTGCCAGCTTGACCGAGGACGGTGGGGTGTCGAACTCTACGTACTTGCTGCCGAAGCTCTTTCCCACGGTCAGGCCGCGGTCGATGTAGAACTGCTTGGTGGTTTTGACGTTGTCGACGCCGAACAGCACCACGAAATCGTCGATCTCGCGGGTGGCGGGGCCGGTGTCCTTCTTCGCCGACGTGGCGATCTTCCAAATCGCGCCGTCCGGCGCCTGGATGACGCCGCCATAGCCCCAGAAGCTCTTCTTGGCCGGCTTCAGCGTGGTCGCGCCCGCGTCGAGGGCGGTGCCGATGAGGCTGTCGACGGTGCTCGGCTGGGACACGACGAGCGAGAGGATGAAGCCGCGGAAGCCGGTCGTCGGCGCCTCCGAGGCGCGGAATCGCACCTTGTCGCCGAGACCGAACGCAGCGTCGTAGTAGGTCGCGGCGGCCGTCGGGTCGGGCACCTCGAGGATGACGGCGTCGATGGTGGTCTGTTCAGTGGTGCTGTTCATGGCGACAACGCTAGTTGCGGCCCGCTGACCAGCGCTTCTCGATTCCTGACCGGTTCGACTACCCAGCGGCATCGGCCAGACGGACTGCCTGCGTGGCGCCGCGCCACCAGAACGCCGGGGTTTGGCCTGTCGTCCCGTCGCGGATCGGCTTCCTTCCGCCCGTCAGGGCACCGGCAACCGCGAACACCCGTCGGTGGACACCGACTGTCGCAGCGCCTCGTACAGCCAATCATGCGCGCGCCCAACGCTAATCGGCGTGCCGATCAGCGTCTCGGTGAGCGTCCAGTAGCGGGCGATGCGTCGATCGGCGTCGGTCGCGCCGACCAGCAACTGTCGCCGGAAGTCCGGGGTGTCGCGGGCCCTTCGGGCCTCGGCGTGGGCGGCGACGAAGCGGTCGAGTTCGGGACCCGGGCGCGGGCGTTCTCCGGACGGCAGCACCTCGATCACCGCACCACAAGCTTCCCCGACGCCGTCCAGCAGCCCGCGCCGGTCCCGCACCGAACCGGAGCGCCAGATCTGTTGCCGCACCGCGGCATACATCGACCGATCCGCGACGAGCGCGATCATCTCGGCGTAAGCGAGAACCTGCTCCACCGCCGGATCGGCGGGCGGCGGCGGGATGTCCATCGACACGAGCCCGTCGAACTGCTCGGCCGCCATCGGCGCCAGAATCTCGCGCCAGAAACGCACCAGCGAGTCGTGGGCGGCCCCGCCGTCCGCCGCGCCCGCGAGGATGGCGAGTGCCGCCGCGCGCTCGCCGGGAGCCGCCGCCTCGACGGCACGCAAAGACGCACGCCGCCAAGACAGTTCGCGAACCGAACGCTCCACGGCGGCCCGCTCCTCGGCCACCGCATCGTCCAAGGACCGGCGTCCGTTCAAGACATCGCCGATGACCACGAGCCCCAACCCGAGCGCCCGCAGCCTGCGAATCGCCGTCACCCGCTCGATCGCCGCGCCCGCGTCGAACATCCGATGACCACCGGTGCTGCGCCGCGCCGCCACCAGCCCCTCGTCGCAATAGAACCGGACGGTGCGCACGGAAAGTCCCGTCGCCTCGGCCAATTCGCCGATAGCGATCTCGCGCCGCCGCGTGTCTCCGCTCACAGTCCCTTGCACCTCCACCCGACTGGAGTTCCTACCGTACGCGCGGGCCGAACCCACGGACCCGTACGGAAGGAGAACGATGACGGAGAACATCTGGCGCGCCGTCGCCCGCGAACGCGCCGAACTGGCCGACATGCTCGCGGCGATACCGGAATCCGCGTGGCAGCGGCCGTCGCTGTGCGCGGGCTGGCGGATCGCGGATGTCGTCGCGCACGTGGTGCTGTCGAGCAGAGTGACGCTCGGCGTGCTCGCGGTGAATATGATCCGCGCCCGCGGCGACATCGACAGGATGATCCGCGACACCGCTATCCGGCTCGCCGATCGATCGACGCCACCGGAACTGCTCGCCCGGCTCCGCGCCACCGTCGATCACCGATACACCGCGGCAGGCACCACCCCCACCGACCGGCTGATGGACCTGTTGGTGCACGGCCAGGACATCGCCGTTCCGCTCGGCCTGTCCCGCGAGATGCCCGTTGCGGCAGCGCGTATCTCACTCGATCGGGTGTGGACGATGGGCCGGACGTTCCAGGCGGCACGGCGCTTCTCCGGCTACCGCCTCACCGCGACCGACACCGGCTGGCAACGCGGCGACGGACCCGAGATCGAAGGACCGGTCTCCGCGCTGCTGCTGCTCGCGACCGGACGCGAAGTGGCGCTCGACCGGCTGGCCGGACCCGGTGTCCCCGGCTTGGCCGCTCGGCTACGACAGTGACCCCGAGGTCGGCCGCCGGACCTATGCCGAGGACTTCTCTTCGGCCAGGGCCAGCAACCATTCCCGTGTATAACGCTCGGCGAGAAGAGGCAGGAAATTGTCGAAGGCGGCGCCGTCTGCCATATGGTCGTACGCGGCTTGCAGGAACTGTTCGATCGCGGCATCGGGCGCGACCCCTTCGAACTCCTTTTCCAAGCGGGCCGCGGCGGTCTGCAAAGCGTGCCGCTGGTCGAGGGACGGTTCGGCGGGGCGATCGGCGGGCACGGGTGTCTCGGTCACGGCTCCTCCTCGTGACGGGGATGTGCACGGCAGGGGCGCGGATCTCTTCCGCACCCGCGTGTCGGTTACCCATTCGGACAGCGCGGATTCACACGGAAGACGAATGAGAACACGTTCTTGTCCAGCCGGTGACGCCGTGCCAGGCTGAGCGGATGGATCTCGCCGCCGTCGAAGCCGTGCGCCAGCTGAAGTACCGATACTTCCGGACCTTGGATCTCAAGCTCTGGGCGGAGTTCGCCGACACCCTCGCCGTCGACGCGGTCGGGCGGTACGGCACGCACGCGCTCGGCGAGCCGCTCGTCCTGGACGGCCGCGAAGCGATCACCGACTTCATGCGCCAGAACGTCGGACCCACCGTCCTCACCGTGCACATCGCCAACCACCCCGAGATCAGCGTCGACGGCGACACCGCGACGGGCTCGTGGGCCTTCGAGGACACCGTCATCGCCACCGAGTACGGCGTGTTGATCCGCGGCGCGGGGTATTACTCCGATCGCTACCGTCGCGACGCCGACGGGCAGTGGCGCATCACCGAGACCGGCTACCGACGGATCTACGAGTCGAGCCAGTCGCTCGCCGATACACCGAGTCACCGACTGCTCAGCAACATGTGGGCCGACAAGGCCTGAGTCGCCTCCGAACGCGCGGAAACCGGACCAATACGCCCCGGTAGCGCGGCAACCGCTTGCGGCGGCGGCGATTACGCGGAATAGTCCGTTCGGATACTCACCAGAAAGGTCCCACGATGGCAAACCGGTTCCGGCGGCGATCGTCGCGCGCGTTGGCGCTCGCCGCGGTCGCCCTGTCGCTACTCGCGCCGACCGCTGGGGCCGCCGATACCGGGCCGCTGGCCTACATCCCGGTCGCGGGCGAGGGCGCGGTGGTCGTGGTCGACACCGCGACCGACCGGATCGTCGGCCGAGTCGAAGGAGTCGGACCGCAGGCGTCCGCGGTGACCGCCTCGCGGGACGGACAGCATCTCTACGTTCAGGCGTTCAATCCCCCGTTCGTCGGCGCCGACGACATAGCTGTCATCGACCGAGCGACCGACCGCGTTACCGCCCGCATCCCGATCAGCGGCACCGACGGCATGACACGACCGATCACCGATCCGGTCCGGGACCTCGTCTACGTCGTCACCGCTCGCCCGTCCATCGACGTGCTGAGCACCACGTCCAACACGCTGGTCCGCTCGATGCCGCTGCCGTCGCTCGCGCTCGCCGCCGCCATCGCGCCGGACGGTGAACGCCTCTACGCGGTGTTCGCCGATTCGACCGCGGCCGCGTTCGACCCCGAGAGCGGATTCCAGCTCGGCGAACGCATTCAGATCGACGGCTCGGTGCCCGCGTTCGCCGCGGTCTCCCCCGACGGCCGCAAGCTGTACGCGATGAACGCGCTCGGCGACAACGTCTCGGTGATCGACACGGCGTCCTGGCAGCGGCTCGGCGCCATCGCGCTCCCGGCGGGCAGCGCCCCGGTGTCGGGCGCGTTCAGTCCCGACGGTGATCGGCTGCTGGTGGCCACGCCGGGCGTGAACGCGGTCCAGGTCGTCGACGTGGCGACCGATCGCGTGACGGACAGGGTCCCGGTGGACGCGCCGGTCTCGGTCGGCTTCACCGCCGACGGCGCCAAGCTCTACGTGGGCAGCCTCGGCCCGCAGTCCGCACCGGTCGTCTCGCCCATCGCCGGATTCGATCCGGCCTCGCTGCTCCAGCCCCTCGTGCGGGCGAGCAACCGGCCGAGCTCGGTGATCCCGTTCGACGCGGACGCGCTGCGGCCGAGCGGTTCGCCCATCGCCACCGGCGCGGCTCCCGGCGCGGGCGCCTTCCCGAACTGAGTCCGCCCCGTCCGGCCGGTTCCTGCGGATAGTCTCGTCGGAGACCATCGAGGAGGCGACGGGTGCCCGCAATCCCGCTGATCGGCCGGGACCATCCGGCGGCGCTGCTGCGGGAAACGCTGCGCCGCACGGTGTCCAGTCACGGCGGTTTGGTGCTGGTGTCCGGCGAGGCGGGAATCGGCAAGACCGCGCTCGTCACCGAGGTCGTCGGCGAGTTCGGATCGGACGCGGCGCTGGTGCTCACCGCGACGGCGTGGCAGGGCGACGGCACGCCCGGTTTCTGGCCGTGGGTCCAGGTTCTGCGCGGTCTGCGTCGGGTGGCGACGCCCGGGCAGTGGGCGGCGGTCGACGATGCCGCTGGCAACGCGCTGTCCCATCTGATCGGCGAGTCCCGCGAGGACACACCGGCGAGCGCTTCGCTGTTCCGCATCGGTGACGCGGTGTCCGAGGCGCTGCTCGCCGCCTGTGCCGTGCGACCGGTCTTCGTGGTGATCGATGATCTGCACCGTGCCGATCCCGCCTCGCTCGAAGTTCTCGCGTTCGTCGCGCGGCACCTGTGGTTCGAGCGGCTCGCCCTCGTCGCCACGGTGCGCGACACCGAACTCGCCACGGACGATCACCCGCTGCGCACGGTGTTCGGCGAGTTGTCGGCCGCCGCGCACACCATCGAGCTGACCGGTTTGGACGCCGAGCAGATCGGCGCGTTGGTCGCCGCGCTGACCGGACAGCGTCCGCCGGAGCGGATCGTCGCCGCGCTGCGTGACCTCACCGGAGGCAATCCGTTCCTGATCGAACAGGCGACACGGCTGTGGGCCGCGGGCAATCCCCTCGACAGCCTCACACCCGGTGTTCGACAGACCCTCGACGCGCGCCTCGCGCCGCTGCCCGCCGCGGCGGTGGACGCGCTGACCACCGCGGCGCTGCTCGGCCGCGAGTTCACCGCCGCGGCCCTCGCCGCGAGCACCGGCCGCGCCGATTCCGCCGATCTGTTGGCGATCGCCGTGCGTGCCCGGCTGGTGACCGACGACGAGGACCGCTACGCCTTCGCCCACGACCTGATCCGCGAGACCCTGCTCGCCCGCCTCGATCCGGCCGAGACCAGGGCGCGGCACGCGGCGATACTCGCGGCGCTGGAACGTCTTCCGCGTGCGGTGTCCGGCGCGACGACCGGCGATCTCGCCCATCACGCGCACTGCGCGGGTGACGCGGTCGACCCCGAGCGCACGCTGCGCTACCTGCTCGCGGCCGCACACGACGCCTGCGGACGACTCGCCGCGCGCGAGGTCGCCACCCACTACGCGCACGCACTCGAACTCGTTCCGGCCGCCGACACCGAGCTGCGCGGCCGTATCGCCCTCGGACTCGCCGCCGCGCACCGTGATGCGGGCGAGCTGGTCGCGGCCCGGCGTACCTACGACAGCCTGCTCGCCACGGCGGACACCGCGCCGGAGCTGTTCGCGCGCGCCGCGCTCGGTAGGCACGAGCTCGGCATGCCCGATCCGGAACGCGAGGCCGAGCACGAGATCGACCTCATGGAGCGCGCGCACGAACTGCTGCTGACCCAACGTCCGCGCACCGATCCCCTCGCGGTGCGGGTGCTGGCCGCTGGCACCAGGGTGCGTGTGCACACCGGCACGGCGCGGCACGACGCCGTGGACCGGGTCAGCGCCGAAACACTCACGCTGGCCCGCGAATCCGGCGACGACACCGCCCTTGCCGATGCACTACTCGCCCGCCACGACGCCATCTGGCAGCCAGGCACCGCGCGCGAACGCCTCGCTCTCGCAGACGAACTCGGCGCTCTCGGCCACGGGGACGCGGCATTGCAGGCCGGGCTGCTGCGCTTCGCCGCACTGCTCGAGCTGGGCGATCCTCGCGCACACACCGAATTGGCCGATCTCACGGCGCGAGCCGAACGCGCGCGCTCGCCGCGCTATCGTTTCGTCGCGCTGTCGCGCATCGGCGCGTTGGCGATGGTGCGCGGTCGTTTCGCGGAGGCACGCATCGCGATCGACGACGCGTACGCGCTGGGCGCTCGACTCGGCGAGGTCGATTTGGTGCCGCTATGGCTCGAACAACGCTGGACCCTGGCGCTTTTCACCGACGAGCTGGACGAGGCCGAATCACTCGTCGGCCGCTACCGCGAGCTCGCGGGCGACTACACGGCGGTGCCGGAGCTGATCACCGCCGCCCGCCGCGGCGACACCGAGCGGGTGGCGCGCCGGGCCGCCGACATCGAATCGCTGTACCGGGTCTATCCCCGGCATTTCCACGCGGGCATCCTCGTCGCCCAAGCGCACGCCGCAGTGGTCCTCGACGACGCCGAACTGCGAGACACGGTGTGCGCCAGGCTTATTTCGTACGAGCACTACTGGGCGGTGGTAGCGGGCGGCGGCGCGGTGTACGGGCCCTACGCTTACTGGCTCGGACGCGTCTGCTTGGCCGCAGGCGACACCCTCATCGCCGCCGAGCACTTCGAGACCGCCGCCGAGCTCGCGCACCGGCTGCGGGCCCAACCGTGGCTGGACGCCGCGCGCGATCAGCTGCGGCTGCTCTCGCACCGGCAGCCTCAGGCCACGCCGGAACCGAAACCCCAGCCGGACAACGCGTTCCGCTTCGACGGCGCTGTCTGGGTGTTGCGGTTCGACGGACGGACCGCGCACCTGCCCGACGCCAAAGGACTGCGCGATCTGCACGTCCTGGTCGGGCATCCCGGACAGGACATCCCGTCCCTGGAGTTGTCCAGCGCACCCGACAAGGGCATCGTGCGGGCGGCGGCCGCGCTCGGTTCCGACCCGGTGCTCGACGACCGGGCCAAGGCGTCGTATCGGCGGCGGTTGAGCACCCTGGACGCCGAGATCGACCGCGCCACCGAACTCGGCCACGACGACCGGGCCGCCGAGCTGGATCGCGAGCGCGCGGCCCTGCTCGACGAACTGCGCCGCGCCGCGGGACTCGCCGGACGCACCCGCAAGCTCGGCGACGACGCAGAGCGGGCGCGTAAGACGGTGTCGGCCCGCATCCGCGACGCGCTGCGCCGCCTCGACGGCGTGCATCCCGAGCTGGCCGAGCACCTGCGCGCCTGCGTCTCGCTCGGCCTGGTCTGCCGCTACCAACCGCAGCGCGAGATCCGCTGGACGTTGTGATCCAGCATCGCTGGATTCGATCCAGCGCCTTACGGGTGAGACCGAAAGGAGCGCACCATGCGCCAGATCGCACCCGAACTGTGGCAGACCGAGACATTGAGCCCGTTCCCCGGCCTGACCACCAACGCCTACCTGTGGACCACGCCGGAGGGCAACGTGCTGTTCTACAACACCACCCTCGCCGCCGAATTCGATCGAATGGCCGAACTCGGCGGCGTGGCACACCAGTACCTCAGCCACCGCGACGAGATCGCGTCCTCGCTGGCCACGGTCCGCGACCGGTTCGGCGCCCGGTTGCACGTGCACAAGGCCGACGCGGGCGAGGTCACCCAGACCACCGTCGACGACCCGTTCGACAGCAGGCACATCGCGTTCGCCGGGCTCGAGGTCATCCCCACCCCCGGTCACACCGTCGGCAGCGCCAGCTACCTGGCCACCATCTCCGGCAAGCGGTACCTGTTCACCGGCGACACGCTCGTCCTCGGCGAGAACGGTTGGTGGGCAGGGTATCTGGAGGGACACAGCGACCGCGAGACGCTGCTCGCCAGCCTCGACGTCCTGGCCGAACTCACCCCGGATGTCGTCGTGTCCAGCGCGTTCATGGGGGAATCGGGCGTGACCGAGCTGGGTGATCGGCCGTGGGCCGATTGCGTTGACGAGGCGCGGCGGGGGTTGGTCGGCAACGCGAGGTGATGGCCTCGGCCTCGACGCCGGCCTGGGTCCGTGGGCAACGTCGGCGCCGGCCTGAACGGTCATCTGGCGCGGCCGGAGACGCCGGTGCCGGCCTCGGCGGCACGTCCATATTTGGGTCCACTTTCGGACCGCTGGCGCTGGACGGGTGGTCACCGAGGCCGCATGCTGCAAGGTATGTCGTCCTTAGCGCCCGAGGAATTCCGTTCCGAGACCACCTATCTCAACACCGCCTCGCACGGACTTCCCCCGCAACGGGCGCTGACCGCACTGGCCCGGGTCAACGCCCGCTGGGCCGCGGGAAGGGGCGCGCCGATGGCCGACGACGCGCTGGTGCCCGAACTGCGCGCGAAGTTCGCCCGGCTGCTGACAGGAGCGCACCCGGACCACATCGCGCTGGGCAGCGGCGTGGCGGGACTCATCGGTCCGGTGGCCGCCGCGCTCGCCCCCGGCACGGAGGTGCTGCTCGCGGTAGGCGAATTCTCCTCGGTGTCCATGCCTTTCGTGCACCGCGGCGATCTGAGGGTGCGGATGGTTCCGCTGGACGAGCTGGCCGCGCAGGTGCGGCCGGAGACCGCGCTGGTGGCGGTGAGCGTCGTGCAGTCCGCCGACGGCCGAATCACCGATCTGACCGAACTGCGCGCCGCCACCGCGGCGCACGGGGCCCGGCTACTGGTCGACGCAACCCAGGCCGCCGGTTGGCTCCCGCTGAACTTCGCCGCCGCCGACTATTGGGTCTGCGCGACCTTCAAATGGCTGATCGGCGCGCGTAGCGTGGCGTTCTTCGCCGCAGCACCCGAGGCCGCCGCTGGACTGCATCCGATCGGCCCGAGCTGGTACGCGGCCGAGGACCGGTGGGCCGAGCTCTACGACCCGCGCGCCCTTGCCGCCACCACCCGCCGCTTCGACGCGACCCCCGACTGGTTGGGCGTCGTCGCCGCATCGGCCGGTCTGAGCCTGATCGAGGAGCTGACCGTCGAAAAGATCAACGCGCACAACCTCGATCTGGCCGACCGCTTCCGCGCGGGCCTCATCGAGCTCGGTCGCGAGCCGGTGCCCGGGCGGTCGGCGATCGTCGCGGTCCCCGGCGCGGCCGACCTCGCACCGCGGCTCGAAGCTGGGGACGTCATCGCGTCGGCCCGTGCGGGCGCGTTGCGGTTCGCGTTCCATCTCTACAACGACGAAACCGACGTGGACCGTGCACTGAATGCCCTCGAGCCGTGATCGCTCACGGCACACCTGCCCCGCGCGCGGCCGGGGCGAAGGCCGTCTTCACAAAGCTTTCACACGCTTCACAGAGGTTATAGCTTCTGTGAAGCGTGTGGAACGTGTGTGGAGACGGTTCCGCGGACGGAAGTCTGGGTCGATTCGTGGCAGTGGTGCACGAAGGGGGTGTGCCGAGAGGAATTCTGTTTGCTGCCGCACGCTCTGTAGCGACGGAGTTGGAGGCATGCTTACAGTCTGGGCATGAGCGACATCGGTGCACATCCTGACTCGACGTCGTCGGAACACGTCTGTGCCGGAAAGGAAGTGGTGAATCAGGCTGCGCGGCGGGGGTTTTCGCTCCTGGCGGTGCTGTTCGCTGCCGCGGCAGCGCTCACCGCCACGACTGGTACAGCGCACGCGCGACCGATCGACGCCGGGGCGCGCTATGTCGCACTGGGCGCCTCGTACGCCGCCGGTCCCGGCATCATGCCGGTGCTCGACGAGGGATGTCTGCGCTCGGCCCGCAACTACCCCGGCCAACTCGCCGAAGCGCTCGGCTTGGAGCTTGTCGACGTCACCTGCTCCGGCGCCACAACCGCTGACATCCTGGACAATCCGCAGCGCTTGCCCGGCGGGCAGGTGATGCCGCCGCAGATCGGCGCGGTCACACCGGACACCGAACTGGTCACGATCACCGTCGGCGGCAACGATCTCGGACTGATCGGCGGCATGATCGCGCGCAGCTGCGGCCCCGGTCTCGTCGGCGGGATCCCCGTGGTCTCGTTCCTTGCCTCGGAGGCTTGCGCGAGCGTTCTCGGCGATTCCAGTGAGCCCACACCGGCGGATTTCGACCGGGTGCGGATTTCGATCGCCGAGGTCGTGCGCGCCGTGCAGTCGAAGGCGCCGAACGCGACGGTCTTGCTCGTCGAATACCTCCCGGTCGTCGATCGCGACGGAACAGTTTGCGCGAAAGTGCCTCTCTCCCAAGCAGATGCGGAATCCGCGCGGCGCACCTACGACGGCCTGATCGCCGCGACTCGGACCGCCGCACACGAAACGGGGGTGGATACCGTAGCGGCCCCGAACGCCGACGCTCACAACGCCTGCGCCGCCACACCGTGGACCTACGGCTTCAACAGCCCACTGGATTCGAACGCACCGAACGTCGGGCTCGTCGCCACCATCGCCAGCTCCTACCACCTGAATGTCGAGGGCATGAGCGTCGTCGCCGACGAACTCGCTCACGCCCTCGACAGCTGATCGCCCGAGTCGAAGGCGCCTGAATCACAGACGAATTCATCGCATTGTGCTCGAACCCGCGCCGTCGGCCACTGCTGTTCCTCGATGCCGACGCGCCACTGGTCCCCTTCGGTGAGTACCCGCGGCGCCGGTCCGCGGCATGTCGGGCTCGCGCCTATCGCGGCTAGAACCCGAAGTAGGGCAACAGCTCACGCGCTACCGTGCGAGCTTGCCGGACGATTCGGCCACCGCACTACTCGCGCTCGGCAGCGTATGCCTCGAGGCGGTCCGCCAGCTCGTGGGGATGGCTCAGCGCGACGCAGTGACCACCGGGAATCTCGTCGGGAACAATGCCAAGCCGTTCTGGCACAAGCCTGCGGAAGAAGTCGGCCGGAAAGAACTGATCGTTCTCGCACAGCAGGAATTTCGTCGGCACATCCGGCCACGCACGTAGCGGCCACGGCGAACTGTAAGCAGTCGAGGACTCCCCGCGTTCTTTGCGCAACGCTTCCTCGGCGAGGGCACGCGGCACACCGTTGTAATAGCTGACGAACGGGTCGGAATTGCCGGTCCTACCGCCATCCAGCTCGGCTTGCTTCCTTACAGCCTCGCCATACCCGGTATTCGTCCACCAGTCCGCCGGTGACTCCCCCGGCACCGGAATCATCCCGGCCACCAGGACGAGTACGCCGACCGGCAGCCGATCGGCCACCAGCGGCGCGGTGAAGCAACCGTACGAGTGCGCCACGACGACCAATTCCCGCCGATCACCCACCGCCCTGACCACCGCGTCCGCATAGTCGTTCAGGCTCGCGGAGTCGTCGTCGCAGGGAAGATCCGGAGCGATGGCCTCATGACCGCGCGCCCGCAATTCGTCCACCACCAGATGCCAGAACCAACCGACATCACCAGCACCGTGAATCAAGACGAATGTGGCCACACCCATCCCCCGCGCCATTCGAACCGCAGGGCAATCGGGCGATCGTGATCCTATTGATCGGTTCATCGGACTGGTCCGGTTTGCATCGCCTGTGTGCCCACGACGGTCAGCAGCGCGAGCTTCTCGGCGGTGTCGGTTCCGGCGCGTGGGATGAACCAGAGCAACCGCTGGCGGCCGTCCTCGCTGAAGAGGCTGAGGCAGTTGAGGTCGAGCATGCCGACGGTGGGGTGGAGGATTCGCTTGCGCTCGTCTCTGCGCACCTCCACGTCCTGGTCGGCCCAAAGCGCCTGGAACTCCGGCGAATGCCGCAGCAGCTCGTCCACCAGCTCGGTCGCCTCGGCGTCCCTTGGGCTACGTCGTCCGACTGCCGCGCGCAGGTCGGCAACGAACGAGCGTGACTGCGGGGCGAGGTCCTCCTGCGGGTAGATCTGCCGCGAGGCCAGGTCGGTGAACCATCGGTAGATGAAGCTCGCCGCGCGGCCGTGGTGCGCGGACAGGTCGCCGAGCATCGCGGTGGCGAGCGGGTTCTGGACCAGAACGGTGTGCAGGTCGGTGCTCACCATCGCCGGGGTCCCGTCGATTCGTGTCAGCAGGTCGAGCATCGCGGCGTGGACGTGTGACGCCGTCCCGCCCTGGTGCGGGATCGGGCGGTTCGCCAACCGGTACAGATGGTCGCGTTCGTCGCGGCTGAGGCGCAGGGCGCGGGCGAGCGCGGCGAGCATCTGGTCGGAGGGCTGCGAGCCGGCACCGCGCTCGAGCTCGGTGTAGTACTCCACCGAGGCGCCGGCCAGGACGGCGACCTCGTCGCGACGCAGACCGGGGACGCGGCGCCGCGGTCCGGGCGCGAGCCCGACCTCCTCGGGCCGGATCCGCTCGCGTCGCGAACGCAGGAAGCCACCGAGTTCGGAGTACCTCGTGTTCGACATAGGCACAGCCTCCCTGGGCGGCGCCGTTGGCGCCAGGGGACGGCGTCCCCACCTTTGGAAGCAACTGTCGCGGGCCCGCACCGCGCCACAGAGTGGACGCCATGAACACCTCACTCACCGACTCCGGCGCATCGCCGGTCGCTGGAAAGACGGTCCTGATCACCGGTGGCACGAGCGGAATCGGCGCCGCGACCGCTCGGCTCCTGCTCGTGCGTGGCCACCGGGTCGCCGTCACCGGGCGCGACCCTGGTCGGCTCGAAGCCTTCCTCGACGAAGTCGGCCACGCGGACCGCGTCCTTGGCCTGGTGGCAGATGCCTCCGACTGGGACTCCACGAACACGGCGGTCGCCAGCACGGTGGAGCGCTTCGGGTCGCTCGACGCGGCAGTCGCGAACGCAGGCGGCGCGTCCGCGGATCACTTCCGGATGGGCGGTGCCGGCGTCATGGACGGCGGCGATCCGGAGCTGTGGGCGCCGATGGTGCTCGCCAACGTGCTCGGTCCGGCTCTGCTGGCCAAGGCGGCCCTGCCCTATCTCGAGCAGTCCCGCGGACGGCTGGTGCTGATCGGCAGCGTGGCCGGAATCAAGAACAGCCCCGGCAATCTCTACTCCGCCACGAAGTGGGCAGTGGTCGGCTTCGCCGAGAACCTCCGCCTGCACGCCACGACCCGCGGCATCGGCGTCACGGTCGTGAACCCAGGCATGATCGACACCGCGTTCTGGCACGGCCAGGTTCCCCCTATCGCGATGAGCCCGGATCCGGTGGCCGAGACGATCGGCTTCGCGCTCGACCAGCCGGCGGGCGTCGACCTCAACACGGTGACGATCCGCCCGATCGGCCAGGCCGTCTGACTCCAAGCGGGCAGTGCCGACGGGGTCTTGCCGCCCGTACTCAGCATCACACCGGATGTCTCGCTGGCCAACGGACTTCGGGTGAATCCACCTACTTTCGGAGTGTCGGTATGGCGAGGTATCTGGTACCCGCCCGTGAATCTCCGGACCGGTCCGATGTGGCGTCCCCCGCGGTGCCAGTCGGGCGATCAATCCGTCCAGTGACGGGGTGTTCCCGCCACCCTTCTGATACCGCCGACGTAGCGATCGAGGACCCGGTCTCGCATTGTGATCGCTTCCTGGCCGCCACTTCCCGGCTCTGGTTGACTGAGATCGTGGTTCCGACGAGCACGATCACCCATGTCCGCAGTCTCGACGGTCTTCAGCTGGCGGCCACGTTGGTCGTTCCCGACCTGGCCGCAACGAACGCTGTCGTCCTGGTCCACGGTGGTGGTGTGACGCGGGAAGAGGGCGGCTTCTTCACTCGCCTCGCCGCTGGACTCGCCGAGGCCGGTGTGGCGTCGCTGCGCTTCGACCTTCGCGGCCACGGGGAGAGCGAAGGTCGACAGGAGGAGCTGACGCTGTCGACCATTCTCAACGACATCCGCGTGAACCTGGCACATGTGCGCGAGATGACTGGGGCGACGAAGATCAGTTTGCTCGGCGCGAGCTTCGGCGGTGGCATCTGCGGCTACTACGCCGCAAAGCGACCGAACGAGCTGGCACGGTTGGTGCTGCTGAATCCCCAGCTCGACTACAAGAAGCGGACAATCGACAGCCGCGATTACTGGTCGAACGACAGCTTGAGCGACGAGCGAGCCAAGGAGCTCGAGGAGACGGGAGCGGTTCAATTCACGCCCACGCTTCGCCACGGTCGGCCCCTCTTGAACGAGGTGTTCTGGCTGAAGCCGAACGAGGTCCTCGGCGAAATCGAGGCCCCCACCCTGATCGTCCACGGCGACGCAGACACCTTGGTCCCAATCGACGGCACGCGCGAGGCCATTACTCGATTCACCGCGCCGGTGGAGTTGGTCGTGATCGAGGGCTCTCAGCACGGCTTCGCGGTGCACGACGATCCCCAGTATCTGAACCCAAAGAGCCAGGAGTTCCAGGCCGAGGTCGTCGACATTGTTTCTCGTTGGCTGGCAACAGGATCGACGCTACGACAGTAGGAGGTCACGCAGCTGGCGTACCTTCGGACGATGGTTCCAGGGATCGAGAGTGCGCACAACATCGATGATCACGTTCATCGTTCGCTCTGAACGAGTTTCCCGGGCCACGCCGACTGATCGCATTGCCACGGTAGCGGCTTCGTCGGGCTCGCCGGAAAGTGCGAGCGCTTTCGCTCTGCGAGCACCGAAAAAGCCGACGTCCCGCCGGGACAAGGCCCTGCCGTCGAGGACTTGGCCGAAGAGTTGGCTTGCCACCTGCGGCTTACCGGCTTCGGTGTAGCAGCATGCCGAACGCACAAAGAGGGTGTTCTGGTCGAAGTAGCTGACAAGCTCGTGATCGTCCGGGTTGCCGGCGTTCGTCAGGAGTTCCTGTGCCCGATCAAGGCTCCGCTCCACAAGCTTGGCAGATTCGCCCGCCATCGCCAGACCCAGGGCTTCCTGTTGCACAACCTCGGCTTGGACGTGAGGCGGCAACTGCCACGGCCCCTCGTTGGCCGCTCTAGCAAGTGTCAGCAGGGTGCCGGTGTCGCGTGTCTCGTAAGCCATCTGGGACTTTTTGAGCAGCACATAGCCCTGCATCGGCAGACAACCCGCGGCCTGCGCCCACTCCATCGCTCGGTCGTAAAGCAGCGTCGCCCTGAGCGGGTCGTGCAGATCGCGATAAAGCCATCCAGCGAATTCGGCACCGTCGGCGCCTACGGCGAGGAGCTTTCGATGGACGTCCGACGGGACATCTTTGCTGTGACGGCGGATGGCACCGATCACGCCGAGAACAAGCGGCAGAGCGGCTGCCGGCTCCAGGGAGCCGTCATCGGCTTTGCATCGCGCGAGCTGGGCGCGGAAGAAGGCGACGACCGACCCGTCGAAGTAGTGGCGCGCGTCTTCGAGTGCCCGGCCGACGCGCTCCAACTCTTCGGCGTGTTTCGGCGGCGCTGCGGCCGTACCATTCGAAGTCAGCCAGCGCGCCAGATCAACGGCATCATGCGTTGCGGCACTGGTAATTCCGCCCGAGGCCGCTGCGCTGGCGCTGCCGAGCTCCGGCAACTTGAACCACAGCAGTTCCTGTGGGATGCCGAGGCGCTGTGCCCACCGGATCAGTTTTGACAGCTGTTGGGGCGCCTCGCCCTTTTCGATGCGGCTGAGCTGGGCCTGTGTCAGCTCCAACCAGTTCGCGACCAACTCCTGGGCCAGCGGTCGGCCGTGAAGTGGGTTCATCCGATACGCGAAGATCACCCGGCCCATATGCCAGGTCGCGAGAGCATCTCGCATCTGGTCGTTCTGCCAGAACTCGGGCGGTACCGTTGGCGGCTCGACGAGTTCGCCGCGAACTGCTACTTCGCAAGCGCCACAGAAGTTTTGGGTGTTGTAGCCGCTGAGCCTGCTCCCGCAGCGGCCGCAGTAGCGCTGGGTCTTCGGTGCCCGCTTCATGATTGTCCGCTCCGGTGTTCGCTCAGATCTCACCGTACGCCCTGGTCGGGCGGACCCTATCACTGCTTGAAGTCAGCCACTATACGGTTCACGCATGCCCTGAAAATGCCTGTTTTCATGCGCGTTTAGCCCGCCATGCCGCCGAACGGCGCGCAGCGGTATTCGCGGCGCGCATAGCGACCGAACGGCACGTGGCATTCCGCGAACGGACGCCACCCATCACCGTTGGTTCCGGTACCCGGTACCGGGGTGACGCCTTTGCTCTTTCGGGGCGCATCGGTCCGCACGCGCCGCAGGGCCGATGGCGAAAGCCCTCGGTGCCGGGTACCTCCACCAATCCATGTTCGTTTCGCAGGGAAGGTGCTCCGCGATGCTCTACGCGACTCCCGCTGTTCCTCCACCTGCCGCCGTCACTCGGCCGGAAAGCCACACGGTGCCTGAGCAGCCCTTCACGATCGGCCAAGCCCATGCGGTGATGCAGTTCCATATTGCTTGCCGGGCCAGGAGGTGTCGGCGCAAAGCCGCCGCGCTCCAACGCTGGTCGCCGCCGGTCGGCGTTGTGCCATCAGCCCACAGGCCACGGTGATGGGTTCGCGGTCCCTTGATCCATCCCAACGCATTCGGCGCGTTCACATCCGATTCGGCCCCCTGACGTTGAACTACCGGGCCAGCGCCGAACAAGCGAGGAGCGTGGCCGACCGGCTGGCACAATACTTTCCGGATCTGGTGGTCACCGTGGACGACGACGCCCGTGACGATCTGCCGCCGCTGCCGTGCGCCGCCCTCTGGGACTGAAGTGGTCGACATCCACCATCGGCGGTGGCGCAACCCCGAAACATGTTGCGCCACCGACATAGTCGATCAGGACGACCTCGTCGCGGGGGCAGTGATCAATGGAATGTCCAGTGCGGTCAGGATTCCCGGTGGGGCCGACACCACCGCGGGTACCGCGTTGACGATGCGCATGGCGGTTGCCAGGAGGGTCGCGAAGTTGTGGTCGCCGCGGGGGCTAGAGGTCACCAAATCCATTGTGTAGCTGGGGTCGCCGGTGAGTTCCACGCGGTAGGAACCTTCGGGGTGGGCGGGTTGGGGCCAGTCGGGGCAGAGGTCGGGGCGTAGGCGGGTGACGTGTTCGAGCACCGTGACGACCCTGTCGCCGACCATGCCGCGCACTTCGAAACGCAGTGCGGCGGCAGTACCTTCGGCGATGTGGCCGGTGGCGATGTCGAACGATTCCGGGGCAGGGACGCGTTCGTAGGTTTCGGTGACCGCGTCGAGCTGCACGCCGATGCCCGCCGCGAGCTGGCGCACGACGCTGCCCCACGCCAGGGAGAGAACCCCGGGCTGCAACAGCATCGGGGTCTCGTCCAGTGGTTTGCCGAAGCCCATGATGTCGACCATGACCGCGCGGTTGTCGTAGCTGGCGTAGTCGACGATCTCCATGCAGCGCAGCTGGTCGATGCGCAGGCAGGTGCCCGCGAGCGCCAGCGGCAGCAGGTCGTTGGCGAAGCCGGGGTCGATGCCGTTCACCCACAGCGACGAATTGCCTTGCGCGGCGGCTTCTTGCACCGGCTTCAGGAGCTCGTCGGGCAGCACGCCGTACGGGTACTGGAAGAACACCGGCGCGCACGCGACGACGTTGACGCCCGCCGCGAGCAGCATACGCAGGTCTTCGAGAGCCTCCGGTAGCCGGTTGTCGGTCATCGAGCAGTAGACAACGCAATCGGGCCGAGCGTCCAGGATCGCGGCGACGTCGTTGGTGGCGGCGACGCCGACGGAACGGTCCAGCCCGGCGAGGATGCCCGCGTCCGTCCCTTCCTTGTCGGGGCCGGAGACCCACACTCCGGTCAGTTCGAGATCGGGGTTGGCGATGACGCCCGCCAAGGCGTGGCGGCCGACATTGCCGGTGCCCCATTGCACTACGCGATAAGTCATGTCACAGATCCGGGATCGGGAGGTCGAGGTTGGGGGTGATCAAACCGCCGTCTGGTTCGAGCACCTTGCCGGTGAGGTACTTGCCCGCCGGGGACACCAGGTAGAGCGCGGCGGCGGCGATGTCCTCCGGCTCACCGATGCGGTGCAGTGGCGTCTTGGTCTCCAGCTGGGCGCGCATCGCGTCGTTCGCCGCGACCACCTCCAGCGCGGAGGTCAGGATCGAGCCCGGCGCGATGGCGTTCACCCGGATGCGGGGGTTCAGGTCCAGCGCGGCGAGCCGGGTGTAGTGCGCGAGAGCGGCTTTCGCGGTGCCGTAGGCGGCGAAGGCTCTGCCCGGCAAACGTCCCATGGTCGACGTGATGTTGAGAATCGAACCGCCACCGGCGGTTTCGAGAATGCGCGGCACCGCGGCGCGCACCAGGGCGTGCGCGTTGCCGACGTTGAACGCGAACGCCTCGGCCATCGCCTCGGGCGTGGTGTCCAGCAGCGGGCACGGCAGCGCGCCTCCGACATTGTTGACCACGATGTCGAGGCGACCGAACCGGTCCACCGCCGTGGCGGCCAGGCCCGCGGCCGCGTCGGCGTCGCTCAGGTCGGCGGACACCACGTGCGCCTGCCTGCCGACGGCCGCGATCTGTTCGGCGACCTCGTCCAACTGACTCTTGGTGCGCGCCGCGACGAGCACGTCCGCGCCCGCCTCGGCGAACGCGAGGGCGATCGCCCTGCCCAGTCCGCGTCCGGCGCCGGTGACGACGGCGACCTGCCCGTCGATGCGAAACCGATCGAGAATCATCCGCTTCTCCGATCTGGTGTCGAATATTCGACACCCAATGACTTATATTCGTCATCGTAAGTCCACGCCCGGCCCAAGGGAAGACCCATGCAGCCCACCGAACTCGACGCCACTCGCCGCTCGCCCTCTCCACCGACCCGCCGCGTGGTCGAGATCGTGACGTTGCTGGCGACCGCGACCGAGCCGCTGCCGGTCGCGACGATCGCCGAACGCCTCGGCATCGCCAGGGCCACCGCCACCGCCGTACTCGCCGAACTCGACGCCGCAGGCTGGGCGGTGCGCGTCCCGGAGCGCGGCTACCGCGTCGGACCCGCGCTCGTCGCGATCACGGCGGCCCGGCTTCCGCGCGGCGTCGGCGATCTGCTCACCGAGTTGACCGCGAAGACCGGCTGCGGCGCGACGCTGAGCCGCATCGAACCCGACCACCTCACCGTCCTCGATGTCCGGCACGGTCCGAGCCGCACAGGGCCCGGAATCCCTGTCGGCCATCGCATTCCGCTCCAGTTCCCCGCCGGTGCGGCTGTCATGCCTTGGCGTTCGGCGGCCGAGCAGAACACCTGGCTGGCCACCACCGCCGAGCCGGACCGCCGCACCGCGAGCGCCTTGCTCACCCTGGTGCGCGAGCGCGGCGTCGCGCTGTTCCGGCCGCGCGCCGACGATGCCGGGCTTGTCGACCTGCTCGCCGATCTGCTCGCGGCGGCGGGAAGTGAACTGTTGCAACCGAATCTGCGCGCGCGAGCCCTGCGTCAACTCGCCGCCCTCACCGCGCGCCCGTTCACCAGAAGCGAGCTGGACTCGGCCGCCGATCTACCGCTGAGCTACCTCGCCGCCCCGGTGTTCGACGCGAACGGATCGGCCTCCTTCGAAGTGCAGCTCGGCCCGCTGCGGACCAGCACGACCAAATCGGAACGCGACGACTACATCGCCGCGACACTGGCCACCGCCCGAGCGCTGACGGCGGCCATCGCGGCGCAGTGACCAACTCGGGTCCCAGCGACTCGGAGACCATGCGGCAGCAAGGCGGCGAGGTAGTCCGGATCTCGGAGAGGGAATCGCGCACGCACGCGACTACACCTGTAGTCTCACCATCGAGACTACAGGTGTAGTCGAGCATCCGAAGGAGGGGCCTGATGCTGATCGACTTCGTTCCCGATGGGAACCTGTACCCATTCGAGTCGCGCTGGTTCGACTCGTCCGTCGGCCGGGTTCACTACCTAGACGAAGGAACCGGACCCACGATCCTGTTCTGCCACGGCGCTCCAACGTGGAGCTTCCTTTACCGCCACATCGTGAAGGACCTGCGCGACCGGTACCGGTGTGTCGCCATCGACAACCTGGGCTTCGGATTGTCCGAGCGCCCTGCGGGTTTCGGCTACACGATAGCCGAGCACACTGCGGTCCTCGGCGAGCTGATCGATCACCTAGAGCTCGACGGCTTCGTTGTGATGGGACAGGATTGGGGCGGCCCCATCGGTCTGGGCGCGGCGACTTCGCGCGCCGAACGGGTGCGCGGAATCGTGCTGGGCAACACCGTGTTCTGGCCGATCGAAGCGCTCGCGAATCGGGCATTCAGCGTGATCATGGGCAGCCGTCCGATGCAGCGGCGGATACTCGAACAGAATTTCCTCGTCGAACGCGTCCTGCTCGCGGAACTGGGTCGCAAACTCACCGCGGCCGAGGCCGACCACTACCGCGCGGTGCAACCCACCGCGACGGCGCGGCGCGGACTCGCTCTGACGCCCAAGGAAATTCGTGCCGCACGCCCGCTGTTGGACCAACTCGCCCGCGACGTGCCCGCCATGCTCGGCAACAAGCCGGCCTTGGCGGTGTGGGGAATGCGAGACATGGTGTTCCGCCCAAAGGCCTGCCTCCCCCGAATACGTTCCGCCTTCACCGATCTCGACATAGTCGAACTGCCACGCGCGCGGCACTTCATTCAAGAACACGAACCGGACGCGATCGCGGCGGCGATCGCGAAGCGGTTCCCGTGAGTACGCGCGCCGTGTGCCGCACTGCGGCATAGCAGTCGAATCAAGACTGTCGTTCCGAGGGTGCCGACCGCCGGCAGGAAGCGCCGGCGGTCGGCAACCGGTCGATCAGTTCGTGAGGGCGTGCTCGGCGCCGCGGTGCAGCGGCACGGGCGAAGTCGCGCGCGCGGTGTCGCGCGAGATGCCCTTCGCGGCCGAATTCGCCTGTTCCAGTTGCGGTTTGCGATCGAACAGCGTCTTGGTCAGCACACAGGCCAGGTCGGCGTCGAGATCGTCGCGCACCAGCAGGACATTCGGCACGACGATGGTCGCCGCGTCGGCGGGCAGCCCGTAGGTCGCGGCCGGGATCGTGCCCGCCTCGTACACCGGGTTCACCTCGCGCAGGCGCGGGGCGAGATCGGCGATGTCGAGGAAGCGGACCTTGTCCCCCGCCGAGGTGAACAGATCGGTGATACCGGGTGTGGGCAGGCCGCCGGAGAAGAACATGGCGTCGATGGAGCCGTCCTTCATGCCGTCGACGGTCTTGGTGAGATCCAGCCGCTGGGCGGAGATGTCGCGCTCGGGATCGATTCCGGCGGCGGCGAGCACCCGCTGGGCGATGACCTCCGTGCCGGACTTCGGCGATCCGGTGGATACGCGCTTGCCGCGCAGGTCCGCGACCGAGGAGATGTTGGCCCCGTTGCGCACGACCACCTGCGTGTAGTTCGGGTAGAGCCGCGAAAGCGCCTGCACCGGTTGCTTTTTGCCGTCGAATCCGCCGGTGCCGAGCACCGCGTCGGCGGCGGTGTCGGCGAGCGAGAACGCCACCTGGTAGGTGCCGGCCACCAGCTGCTGGATGTTCTGAACCGAGGCGCCGGTCTCGGCGGCGGTGGCCTTTACCGTGCCGTCGGTGGCCTGCGCGACCTGCTCGGCGTAGGCGTTGCCCAGCGCGAAGTAGACCCCGGTGGCGTTGCCTGTCGCGATGCCGACGCGCGAATCCCGTTTCACCTCGCAGGTCACCGCGCCGCCCGCGTCGGTGCGCGGTGCGTCTTGGCGTCCACCGCAGCCCGCGAGCAGACCGGCCGTCACGGCGGTGACGGCGACAATCGTTGCGACTCTTCTCACTTCGTCCTCCTTCGGGAGAGCAACGTGTACCCGGCGGCGGCCGCGAGCGCGGCGAGCCCGACGATCAGTGCGACGGGTTCCAGGTACAGCAGCACCAATCCGCCCGCCCCGGCGAGCACCCGCGCGGCCACCGGCGCCGGTCCGATGCCAAGCAGCCAGCCGCCGGTGGCCGAGGCCAGTGCGGCGACACCGACGCAGGCCACCACGCTGGTCCACAGCACACCGAGCACCGGCCCGGTGCCGAGCAGGTGTTCACCGGGTTCGGTCAGCACGAACACGATCGGCACCAGGAACGCGGGCAGCGCGTACTTCAGCGTCTGCCACATGGTCGGCACCGTTCGGCCGCCGGTGATGGCCGACGCGCCGACGGCGGCCAGCGCGGTCGGCGGGGTGACCTCGGAGAGCACCGAGTAGTAGAAGACGAACATGGCCGCCGCGGGCGCGGGCACATCCAAGGCGAGCAGGGCGGGCCCGATGATGGCCCAGCCGATGATGAACGAGGCGGTGACCGGCACCGCGAGGCCGAGCAGCGCGAGGGCGACCGCGGCGAAGGCCACGGTGCAGGCGAGCACGACGGTCTGATTGTCCGACAGCGCCGAGGCCCACCGGACAAGCAGCGCGGCCAACTGCGCACCGAGTCCGGTCTTGGTGGTCATCGCGGTGATCACGCCCGCCGCCGTACACACCGCTACCACCGGCAGCGCGGAACGGACGCCGCCGCTGAGCGCGTGGAACACCTCCCGTGGCGAACGAGCCCGGCTACGGGTGCGCGAATCGAGGAACGCGAGGGCGAAGGCGAGAGCGGTGGCGTAGACGACGGCACGGGTCGCGCTCACATCGAGGAGCAACAGCACGACGATCGCGATGAGCGAGAGGAAGTGGTAACCGAAGCGGGCGAGCAGCCGCCAGGCCGACGCGCCGCCGATCTCCACCGGCCTGGTGCCGAGCCTGCGGGCGTCGATCTCCACGGCGAGCAGGATGCCAAGGTAGTAGAGCACCGTCGGGATCAGCGCCCAGCCGAGCACCGTCACGTAGGAGACCTCGAGGTACTCGGCGACGATGAATGCCGCGGCGCCCAGCGTCGGCGGCGAGAGGATCGCGCCGACACCGGCCGCGGCCAGCATGCCGCCCGCCTGCTCCGGCGGATATCCCGCGCGCTTGAGGATCGGCCAGGTCACCGCGCCGACGCTGACCGCGGTCGCGGTGCCGGAGCCGGACACCGTGCCGAGCAGGAAGCCCGAAGCCACGGCGGTGCGCCCGGCCGCGCCCCGCGAGCGGCGGAACGCCGCCACCGACAGGTCGACGAAGAACTGTGCGGCGCCGGAGAATTCGAGCACCGCGCCGTATAGGGTGAACAGGACGATGTAGGTGGCCGCGACGTCGAGGGGTGTGCCGTAGAAGCCGCTGCCCGAGTTGTACAGCGCGTCCACGATCTGGCCGAAGTCCAGACCGGCGTGCGCGATGGTCCACTGCTGCGGCAGCAGCCCGCCGTAGTAGCCGTAGGCGAGGAACGCCAGGCACACCACGGGCAGCACCCACCCGGTGGTCCGGCGGCAGGCCTCCAGCACCAGCACCAGCAGCACCGTGCCCATGGCGACGTCCACCGGATCGAGCAGGCCCTGGCGGTCCAGGAATTCGTTGTATCCCCCGCCGCCCGAACCGATTTCGAACGGCAGCACCGGGTAGAGGCAGACCACCAGCGCCAGCGCGGCCAGCGCCCAGTCCAGTATGCCCGGCCCCGAGGACCGGTCGAGCAGCCGAAGTCCCGAGCGATACGCCAGGAAGATCAGCGGCAGCGTGCCCGCGAGGAACACCACCAGGTAGTACTGACTGCCCTGCGACAGCGGCCGGAACACCTGCCACACCGCGAGTATCGCGATCGCGAAGGCCGCGACCGCGACCACCCGCTCGGGCCACCCGCTCAGTTCGCGAGCAGGTCGCTCGGCATCGTCCACCTCGAGCGTGTCGATGGCAGGCCGCTGCTCTGCATCAGGCAGCTCCTCGTCGAGCTGAGGGTCCCGCGTGTCGGACATCGTGCGAAGATACCAACGCCGCGCGCCCGATTCGCCGGGTTTCGCGACGGAGTTGCGCTGGCCGCGCGCTCAACCCGAAATCTTTGCGGAATCATGAGGTTCGTACAGCACCACCGACCACGGCGTGCCCGGTGTCGCGTCGAGCGCGGCGCGCCGTTCGTGCGGACCGGTGACCGGATCCGCGAGCGCGACGCCCGCCCCGCGCAGGGCGGCGACGGCCGCGTCGAGGTCGGCGACCTTGACCGACAGCGCTGCCGCGTCTCCTTCGCGATCTTTTCCGGCCACCATGACGCGGGCCGGACCGATGTCGAACTGCGCCCACCGGTCGCCGTCGACGAAGGTGGGTGGCCCGCCGAACAGCGCGCTCAGCAGCGCGACGGTGGCCGGCAGGTCGTCGGTGGGCAGGATCGTCCCGATCCGTTCGATGCTCATTCCTCGCTCCCGAAGGCACGGCGGATGGCCGAAAACGCCACGGCGGCCGCCTTTTCGGCATCCGGAAGGTGATCGGCCATACTCACGAAACCGTGGAACTCCCCGTCGTAGCGGATCATTTCGGTGGGGACGCCCGCCGCGCGCAACCGGGCGGCGTAGGCCTCCCCCTCGTCGCGCAGCGGATCGAACTCCGCGGTGAGGACGTGCGCCGGCGGCAGTCCGGACAGGTCGGCGGCGCGCGGCGGCGCGGCGTAGGGGTGGTCGCCGTCGCCGTCGGGGCCCAGGTACTGCTCCCAATACCACCGCAGGTGCGCGGCCGTGGTGAAGTAGCCCTCGGCGTTGTCCCGGTACGAGGCGGTGTCGCAGGACGGGTCCAGCATCGGATAGATCAGCAGCTGGTGCGCCAGCGCGGGACCGCCGCGTTCCCTGGCCATCAGCGTCGTCACGGCGGCGAGGTTGCCGCCGGAACTGTCGCCCGCCACGGCGATTCGGGCGGGATCGCCGCCCAGCTCCGCCGCATGGTCGGCGGCCCAGCGCACCACCGCGTAGGCGTCCTCGGCGGCCGCGGGAAACCGGTGTTCCGGGGCCTGGCGGTAGTCGACCGAGACCACGATCGCGCCGATGCCGTTGGTCATCGTCCGGCAGAACTGGTCGTGGCTGTCCACACTGCAAATGGTGAATCCGCCGCCGTGGCAGAACACCACCACGGGCAGGCCGGGATCGGCGTCGGCGGGCCAGTAGATCCGCACCCGCACCTCGGGCGCTCCGTCCGGCCCCGGCACCGTCCGCTCCTCGACCCGGCCGACCGGGATCGGCTCGACGACCGCCGCGGGCCGCGCCGCCAGCAGGCGACGGGCCTCGGCGGCGTCGAGTACCTCGGTGCCGAGCTTCGGGAAGGCGGCCGAGGCCAGCTCCACGATGGCGCGGGCTTCGGGTTTCAACGGCACGATCGGCTCCTCACTCCACGCCAGGCAGCTGCGCGCCGGGTGGAATGAACTGCCCGGCGGACAGGCCGCCGTCGATGGCGAGTTCCGCGCCGGTGACGAACGCCGAGGCGTCCGAGGCGAGGAAGGCGACCAGATCGGCGACCTCACTCGGCAGCCCGACGCGACCGAGCGGCAGGGCCGGAAAACTGCCGGGGCCGGTGCTCAATCCGAGGTGGCCGATCATCGGCGTGTGAATCGGACCGGGATGCACCGAATTCACCCGAATGCCAACGGGACCGAGCTCGAGCGCCGCGGTCTTCGTCAGCCCGCGCAGTCCCCACTTCGACGCGCCGTAGGCGGCATGCCCCATCAGACCCTGGAGTCCGGCCTGCGAGGAGATGTTCACGATGGAACCGCCGCCCGCGGCCGCCAGCGGACCAGCGACGGCCTTGATACCGAGGAACGAGCCGACCAGGTTGACCCGCAGAATCCGTTCCAGCTCTTCGGCACTGGTGTCGGTGAGCGCCTTGGTCGTGTAGATCGCGGCGTTGTTGACCAGCACATCGAGGCGACCGAACTCGCGCTCGGCGGTCTGCACCGCGGCCGCCCACTCGGCTTCACTGCTCACGTCGTGCGCCACGAAACGCGCTGCGTCACCGAGAGATTCGGCGACCGCCTTGCCTTCGTCGGCCAGCACATCGGTGATCACCACGCGCGCACCGAGTTCGACGAACAGCCGTGCTTCGGCCTCGCCTTGGCCTCGCGCCGCGCCGGTGATGATCGCGACTTTCCCGTCCAGCGTGGTCATTTCACTCCTCGTTCTTGCGAAAGTGCGGGATTACGGTCTCGCCCCAGTGCCGGATGGTCTCCAGGCAGGCTTCCTGTGGCACGGTGCCCATCTGGATCAGGCACAGGATCTCGTCGGCGCCCGCCGCCTTCAGCCGTTCGACGTAGGCGATGGCGTCCTCCGGCGAGCCGTAGGCGTGCTCGGCGTTGAACACCGAGGTCGCGCCCGCCTTCACCGGGATCTTGGCCTCGTGCAGGTAGGCGACGTGGTCGTCGGCGGCCCGCTTGATGGCGGCCAGCTCGTCGGCGTTGGGGTCGACGGCCTCGTCCGGCACCGGGCCCGCGCCGTACCAGTGCTTGATCGACTGCGCGAAGAACCGCTGGCCGCGCGCGCCGATCTGCTGCGCCTTCTCGCGGTCCTCCAGCACGATGGTCGGGCACAGCGCCGCGAAGTGATCGTTGACGACGGTGGAGACGAACTTCTCTCCGGTGCGCTCGGCGATGGCCTGGTCGTAGGTGCGGCGCAGCTCGGCGATCTCCTCCACGCCCGCGAAACCGAGGACCAGCGCGCCGATGCCGTAATCGGCGGCCAGCTTCAGCGTGTCCTTCTTGGTGCACGCCATGAACAGCGGCGGGTGCGGCAGCTGGATCGGGCGCGGCAGCATCGGGTGCGGGTCGATGTCGAGCAGCTCACCGTGCCACTCGAATTCGCCCTCCGGGTCCTGCCAGGCCTTGCCGATGATGCGCAGCGACTCCTCGACCTCCTGGTAGGTGCGGTCGGGATCGACCCCGCACATGGAGGTCTCCTGCGGGGTGGCGCCGCGGCCCGCGCCCAGGTTGACGCGGCCGTTGGAGAGCACGTCCAGCATGGCGGCGCGTTCGGCGGCGCGCACCGGGTGGTTGAAGTTGAACGGCATGCAGACCACGCCGTGACCGATACGGATACGCTCGGTGCGCGCGGCCACCCAGGTCAGGAAGATCTCCGGGGCGCTCATGTGCGCGTACCACTTCAACCCGTGATGTTCGACGGCCCAGACGGTGTCGAAGCCCATCTCCTCGGCCAGCACGGCCTGCTCCACGCAGTCGCGCAGCACCTGCCGTTCGTGCTCGGCCGACGGATCGGTCATCTGCGCCTCGAAGATCATCGAGAACTTCATGCATTGCCTCCACTTCTCAATATGCCTAGTAGAAATATTTCCGATGCTCTCGTGGAGGTCAGGGGGATGTCTCGCTGGATGAGACTGCGCACCCCAGCGCCCATGCCCGGGTCCTAGCGTTCGAGGCGAAGCAGCTGAGAGGAAGGAACGCAGTGGGTCGACTCGAAGACAAGGTCGCGCTGATCACCGGTGGTGCGCGTGGGATGGGCGCCGAACACGTGCGCCGCTTCGTCGCCGAAGGCGCGCGGGTGGTGTTCGGCGATGTGCTCGACGAGCAGGGCGCGCAACTCGCGGCCGAGCTCGGCGCGGCCGCCCACTACGTGCACCACGACGTGACCAGCGAATCGGACTGGGCCGCGGCGGTGGAGACCGCGCGCGAGAAGTTCGGCAAGCTCGACGTGCTGGTCAACAACGCGGGCATCCTGCGCTTCCAGAGCATCGCGGACATGAGCCTCGCCGACTTCAGCACCATCATGAACGTCAACGTGACCGGTTCCTGGCTGGGCATCAAGACCGCGGCGCCCGCGCTCACCGAGGCGGGCGGCGGGTCCATCGTCAACATCTCCTCGGTCGAGGGATTCATCGGCGCCGCGGGCCTCTCCGCCTACAGCGCAAGCAAATTCGCGCTGCGCGGCATCACCAAGTCGGCCTCGCGCGAGCTGGGCAAGGCGGGCATCCGGGTGAACTCCGTGCACCCCGGCGGCATCGCCACGCCGATGACCGCCAACGCCTCTTCCGGCGTGGACGGCGACAAGTTCTTCGCCGGGCTGCCGATCCCGCGCTGGGGCCGTCCCGAGGAGGTCACCGAGGCGGTGGTCTTCCTGGCCTCCGACGCCGCGGGCTACTGCACCGGCACCGAGGTGGTCGTCGACGGCGGCATGCTCACCGGCGCCGGCTACTGAATCGGAGAGGCAGACGATGTCTGAGCAGAAGTCCACGCAGGCCGTCTACGACGTGGTGGTCGTCGGTTCCGGCGCGGCGGGCATGACCGCGGCGCTGACCGCCGCCTACCGCGGCCTGTCGGTGGTGCTGATCGAGAAGAGCCGCACCTTCGGCGGGTCCACCGCGCGCTCCGGCGGCGGCGTGTGGATCCCGAACAATCCCGTGCTGGTGCGCGAAGGCGTGCCGGACAGCCCCGATCTGGCCCGCGTCTACCTGAAATCCGTGGTGGGCGACCGGGTTCCGCAGGCCAAGCAGGACGCGTTCCTTGACAACGGCCCGCGCATGATGACCTACCTGTGCTCGCGCACCCCGCATCTCGAATTCGTCTACGACCGAGGGTATTCCGACTACCACCCGGAACTGCCCGGCGGACTGGCCCAGGGTCGCAGCATCGAGCCCGCCATCGTCGACGGCCGCCTGCTCGGCGACGACCTGGCGCTGATCAACCAGCCGACGATGTCCGGCCCGAAGGGAATCGCCTTCACCGTCAGCGACTTCCACGATCTGAACATGATCGCGCGCACCTGGAAGGGCAAGCGCACGGCGATGAAGGTCGGCGCCAAGGCGGTCATGAACAAGCTGCGCGGGCGGCTGCCGCTCAGCCTCGGCAAGGCGCTCGTCGCCCGGCTGTGGTTGGCGCTGCGCGACGCGGGCGTGCCGGTGTGGCTGAACACGCCGCTCACCGAACTGATCACCGAGGACGGCGCGGTGGTCGGCGTGCGCGCCGAGCGCGACGGCGCGCCGATCGTGCTGCGGGCGCGCCGCGGCGTCGTGCTGGCCGCGGGCGGATTCGAGCACAACCTGCAGATGCGCGAGCAGTACTTCGCCGCGCCGGTGAGCACCGACTGGACCGTCGGCGCCACCGAGAACGTCGGCGACGGCATCCGCGCGGGTGAAAATGTCGGCGCCGCACTCGATCTCATGGACGACGCGTGGTGGGGTCCGTCGGTGCGCAACCCCGACGGGCCGCCGTTCTTCTGCCTGGCCGAACGCTCGCAGCCCGGCGCCATCATGGTCAACGACGCGGGACAGCGGTTCACCAACGAATCGGCCAGCTACGTCGACGTGGTGCACACCATGTACGAGCGCCACGCCTCCGGGGTCGGCCACGTGCCCGCGCACTTCATCATGGATCAGCGCTTCCGCGACCGATACCTGTTCCTCGGCACCTTTCCGAAGCAGGCCATTCCGCAGAAGTACTTCGACGCGGGCATCATCAAGAAGGCCGACACCCTGGAAGAACTCGCGGACAAGATCGGCGTTCCAGCCGAAGCGCTGACCTCGACGGTCCAGCGGTTCAACGGCTTCGCGCTTGCCGGTCGCGACGAGGACTTCCACCGTGGCGAATCCGCCTACGACCGCTACTACGGCGACCCGACGGTCAAGCCGAACCCGTGCCTCGCGCCGATCGAGAAGCCGCCGTTCTACGCGGTGGAAATGGTGCCCGGCGATCTGGGCACCAAGGGCGGTCTGCTGACCGACGAGCACTCCCGGGTGCTGCGCGCCGACGGCGCGCCGATCGCGGGACTGTACGCGGCGGGCAACAATTCGGCCGCCGTGATGGGCAACAGCTACGCCGGTGCGGGCGCGACCATCGGCCCGGCCATGGTCTTCGGCTACATCGCCGCCAACCACCTCGCCGATCTCGATCGAGCGTGAAAGGACAGAACATGGACAGGGTCAGCGGTAAAACGGTCATCGTGACCGGCGGCGCGCGGGGCATGGGCGCTGCGTTCGCGCGCAAGCTCACGGATCATGGCGCGTCGGTGGTCATCACCGACGTGCTCGCCGAGGAGGGCAAGGCGGTCGCCGCCGAAATCGGTGAGCGCGCACTGTTCCTTCCGCACGATGTGACCGACGAAAGCGCTTGGCAGTCCGTGGTTTCCGCGGCCGAGCAAGCCTTCGGTCCGGTCGCCGGGCTGGTCAACAACGCCGGCATCGTGCACGTCGATCCGATCGAGAAGCTCGCCGAAGCGGACTACCGCAAGGTGATCGACGTCAATCAGGTCGGTGTGTTCCTCGGCATGAAAGCCGTTGTGCCGTCGATGCGCCGGGCGGGCGGCGGCTCGATCGTGAACATCTCCTCGATCGGCGGCATCATCGCCTTCTCCAACATCCTCGGCTACGTCGCGTCCAAGTGGGCGGTGCGCGGCATGAGCAAGGCCGCGGCCCAGGAGTTCGGTGTGGACGGAATCCGGGTCAACTCGGTGCATCCCGGCGTCGTCGCCACCGAGATGACCGCGACCTCGGACCGTTCCAACTCGATGGTGCACGACCAACCGATGCCCCGCGCCGCCACCCCCGAGGAGCTGGCCAACGTGGTGCTGTTCCTGATCTCCGACGAGTCGGCCTACTGCACCGGCGCGGAATTCGTCGCCGACGGCGGCTTCACCACCAAATGACACGAGGACAACTGCTGTGAAGAACTTCCAGGACAAGGTCGCCGTCATCACCGGCGCCGGTGCGGGGATCGGGCGTGCGCTCGCGCTCGAATTGGCGCGCAACGGCGCGCGTCTCGCGCTCTCCGGGCGCGACCTGACCAATGTCAGCGAGACCGCCGCGCTGTGCGAGCGGGAGGGCGCGAAGGCGCGCGCCTACAAGCTCGACGTCACCGACCGCGCCGCGTTCTACGCGCACGCCGAGGAGGTGCGCGCCGACTTCGGTCCGGCCAACCTGCTGGTCAACAACGCGGGCGTCTCGCTGACGGCCACCGTCGAGGAACTCACCTGGGAGGACTTCGAGTGGATCGTGAACATCAATTTCTGGGGCGTCATGTACGGAACCAAGGCGTTCCTTCCACAGGTGATCGCCTCCGGTGACGGGCACATCGCCAACGTCTCCAGCATGTTCGGCCTGGCCGCGTGCCCGAGCCAAGGTGCTTACAACGCAACGAAATTCGGTATCCGCGGGTTCACCGACGCGCTGCGCCAAGAGATGAAGATCGCCGGTCATCCGGTCGGCGTGAGCAGCGTGCACCCGGGCATGGTGAAGACCGAGATCGCCTGGAAGGCACGGGCGGGCGGCGATCGCGACCGCGACGCGCTCGCCGCCAATTTCGATCGGCTGGCCAAGACCACGCCCGAGGCCGCGGCGAAGATCATCCTGCGCGGCATCCAGAAGGACAAGGCCAAGATCCTCGTCGGCGCCGACGCCCGCGTCATCGACCTGCTGCCCCGGCTTTTCGGCTCCGGCTACCAACGCATCATCACGGCCCAGATGAAGAACGAGGTCAACTGAGCAAACAAGGCGTTACGGGCCCGGCAACCGGTGGCAAGCTGGAACTGTGCGTGCTCGGGATGTCCGAATCGGGGAACTCTACGTAGTCGAGGTGCCCCATCGGTTGCCCGCGCGCGCCGCGCGGTTGCGCGCCGGTGAGTGGGAACTGTGGCGGCTGCGCGGGTGTCGCTTCCGCGCGGTCGTCACCGCCCTCGACACCACCGCACGCCCGGCCACCGTCGAAGCGCTGCGGGTGACACGGCACAGTGTCACCCGCGTCGACCTGACCGCCGAACAAGCCGCCTGCCTCGGCCTCCCCGACGGCCGATACCACTTGCTCGGCATGATCTTCGACAACGACGGCCACCCCATCGAACTCCCCGACCTCGAACCCCTCCGCGCCTCCGTCCGCTGGCTCTACCCCCTCGCCGAACACCGCCCACCCGGCACCCACCGCGACATCGACTTCCACCCCGCCCTCTGAACACGACGCTGTGTCACAGGGAACGGTCGACTTCGGCTGATTGTCGGGCTGGTCGAGGCGAATCGATAACTGCGAAACGGATTTTCGGAAACTCCGCCGAGGCGCACCGCTCTACGCCATAGTGGTAGACGCTCGCGTACCCCACTCATACGCGGGCGTACCTTACTCCAGGTTCGAGAATTGGATCAGTAACCGCATGCGGACGAGCACATCTTTCTCGGCGGCCCGCGCCGTCGCCGTCACAGCCTTGATCATTGGATCCGCGGCCGGATTTCCCGGGGCGGCCTACGCCGACAACCCACCCGGTTCCCCGACGGTGATCACCGTCGACACCACGACGGACGGTGCCTCGGCCGATCCGCAAAGCGGGCTGTGCCGTACTGCCGCAGGCAACTGCACACTACGCGCGGCAATTCAGACGGCCAATGCCCGGCCGGGGAGCACGATCGTGGTTCCCGAGGGGCGCTACATCTTGACGATTCCGCCCGACCCACAGAAGGTGCAGGGCCGCAACCCGGATCCGACCACGGGAGACCTGAACCTCACCGCGCCGACCACGCTGCGTGGCGCGGGCCGCGACCGGACGGTGCTGGATGCCAATGGGATCGACAGGGTGCTCAGTATCTCCGCGCCCGTGACGTTGACGGGATCGACCGTGACCGGCGGTGTCACCGCGCAGCACGAGATCCCGTACTACGACACCGGCGGCGGTGGAATCTCCAATTCGTCGAACCTCGTACTCGAAGATGTTGTGGTCCGGGGTAACAGCGCCGGATACGGCGGCGGGATCTTCAACGTGCCGGGGTCGGACCTGCAGACGAGAAACACGATCATCACCGGCAACACCTCCGGCGAGGCGGGCGGTGTGCGATGCGACAACACCTGCACCTTCACCGACTCGACGATCTCCGACAACCGCGTCGTCGATCCCGAAGTGTGGTACCGCCCAGGCGGATTCGCCGGACGCGGCGGCGGCGTCGACGTCCGAGGACGGGGCGTGGTGACTTTCGATCGTGCGACCGTCACCGGAAACAGTGCCTCGGACGCGGGCGGCGGCATCAATGTGGCGCCCGCCTACCTCGACACCCTTCCACGCCTGTTGACGGATGTGATCAATGTTCCGGTGGGCACCGTAGTACTGCGGAACTCCACCATCAGGGGAAACACCTCCGGCACCGTTCGGGACAACTGCGCGAAGGTGTTCGCGAGAATTGTTTCCGAAGGCGGCAATACCAGCGACGATACTTCGTGCGACCTCACCGGGCCTGGCGACAAAGTCGTGCCCTAGTCGGTAGGGGCTCCGAGCCCGAGCAGCGTGCGGTGGATGTACAGCACGATGTCCTCGAGCTCGAGCAAGTCACCTCCGGCGCGCAGGGTCCTGCGGACGGCCTCGTTGGTCGCATCGGTCACCGCCAGATACGCGTCATCGGGTACCGGTGGATCAACGGGGCCCGCCCCTGCACGCCACGATCGGATGAACCCGGCGAACCAGTGTTGGCATCGTTCGAACGACTCGATCGCGCGCGCCCCGGCCGGAGCGGTCTCCAGATAGAACGAGCGGGCGAACGACGGTTCGTCACGCAGCAGGGTGAGATATTCGTGAATTCCGAGCCGCAGCGCCTCGAGCGGCTCCACCGGTTCGGCGAATACCTCCCTCATCACGCGCTCGAGGTGGTCGATCATCAGGTCCCGGCCCGTCTCGGCCGCGGCGAGGAAGCACGCTTCCTTGTCCGGGAAGTGCTGGTAGAACGTCCGGCGCGAAACCTTCGCCGCCGCAGCGATATCCGCGATCGTCGCGGTGAGATAGCCGCGATCCGCGACGACTACCGTCACCGCGTACAAGAGCCGCTGCCGCTGCGACCCGGTCACCAGCTCACGAGCGAGGCCATGCGGCCCGTGCGGCAACTCCGTCAGGGTCGGCTCCAGCAACTTCCTACGTCCCACCCGCACCTTCATATCAGGCGCCCCCCGTGCCCGAAGAGCCGGTTGGACGGATCGAAAGGAAACCCTGATTCACCCGAACCGAATGCTCTGCCGCTGGTAATCAAGGCGAATCGCCTGCTGCGCGGAGGAGTTTGGTGGCGAGGGCGCGGAGGTGGGTGGACATTTCCGGGGGACTGCGGACTTCGAAGGGGAGGTCGAGGTGGGCTATGCGCAGGGCGGTCCATTCGAGGGAGTCGGCGGTGGTGCGGAGCAGGCAGGTGTGGTCGTCGAGGGGTTCTATTTCGGTGGTGCGCACGCGGAAGCGGTCGGCGAGTTCGGCGGCGGGGGCGTGGACGAGGAGTTCGACGTGCTGGACCGGGCGGGCCGAGGCGAGCGAGCGGGTGACGAAGGCGGCGGGGTCGGCGTCGGGGAGCTCGCGCGGCGGGAAACGCACCCCGATGGGCAGCGTGGACGCGATGCGGTCCACGCGGAACGTGCGCCAGTCGGCGCGGTCGACGTCCCAGGCGACGAGATACCAGCGGCGCCCGGCCGACACCAGGCTGTGCGGCTCGGCCAACCTGCGCGACTCGGCGTCGTCTTTGTCGCGGTAGGAGAAGCGGATTCGCTCGTGGTCGCGGGCGCAGGCGGCCAGCGACACCAAGATCTCGGGATCCACCTGCGGACCAGCGGGCGGTCCGGCGAGGTCGACGGTGCTGGTCTGCACCGCGTCCACCCGCCTGCGCAACCGATCCGGTAGCACCTGCTGAAGCTTCACCAAGGCCCGCGCGGCCGATTCCTCGCTGCCCGCGACGCCGCCGAGCGCGGCGTTGCGCAAGCCGAGCGTGATCGCCACCGCCTCCTCGTCGTCGAGCAGCAGCGGCGGCAGCGCGGCCCCCGATTCCAGCCGGTAGCCGCCGACCGCGCCGAGCCCCGAGCGCACGGGATAGTCCAGCTCGCGCAGCCGCTCGATATCGCGGCGGACCGTGCGCACGGTGACGCCGAGGCGCCGCGCCAGTTCGGGCCCGCTCCACTCCCGCCGCGTCTGCAACAGCGCGAGGAGTTGGAGGAGCCTGGCGGCGGTATCGGTCACAGCGCCCAGTATGCCCCGCAATGAGGACCGATTCCGACCTCATTGCTGCCTACCGTGGCGCTGGTGAACGCAGAGACCATAGAGATCGTCGGAGCGCGGGTGCACAATCTGCGCGACGTGACCCTCCGAATTCCCAAGGGCAAGATCGTCGTCTTCACGGGGGTGTCCGGTTCCGGGAAGTCGTCGGTGGTGTTCGGCACCGTCGCGGTGGAGTCGCAACGCCAGCTCAACGAGACCTTCACCTGGTTCATCCGCAACCGGCTGCCCAAGTACGAGCGCCCGGATGCCGACGTCATCGACAACCTGGCGCCCGCGGTGGTGGTAGACCAGAAACCGATCGGCGGCAACTCCCGCTCCACCGTCGGCACCATGACCGATATCCAGTCCATCATTCGCGTCCTTTTCTCCCGCCACGGCGTGCCGAGCGCCGGAGAGGCGACCCGGTATTCGTTCAACGACCCGCTCGGCATGTGCCCGGAATGCGGCGGCCTCGGCCACGTGGTGCGCGCGGATCTGGACAAGCTGCTCGACACCGGAAAGTCGCTGAACGAAGGCGCGATCCGCTTCTCCCCCTTCGCTGTCGGCACCTTCCAGTGGCAGATCTACGCCGAGTCGGGCCTTTTCGACGCGGACAAGCCGCTGCGCGACTTCACCGCCGAGGAGTGGCAACTGTTCCTGCACGGCAACGGTTTCCGGGTACCGCGACTCAACAAGACCGGCTCCATGGGCCACAACGCCTACGAGGGTCTGCTGGAACGCTTCGATCGGCTCTACATCAAACGGGATCTGAGCGCGCTCTCGGAGAAGAACCGGGCGGCGGCGATGGCCGTGGTCAGCGAACAGATCTGCCCGTCCTGCGACGGTGCGCGACTGAACGCGGCCGCGCTGGCGAGCCGGATCGACGGACTCGGCATCGCCGACTACGGCCGGATGGAGGTGTCGGACCTGATCGAGACCCTCACCGCGATCGACGATCCGGTGGCCGCGCCCATCGCGGGCGCCGCGATCGCCCGGCTGCGCCGCGTCGAGGACGTCGGCCTCGGATACCTGTCCCTCGACCGCGAGACGTCCACGCTCTCCGGCGGCGAGGCGCAGCGGCTCAAGGTCGTCCGCCACCTCGGGTCAAGCCTCACCGGCATGACCTACATCTTCGACGAACCCAGCGTCGGCATGCACCCGCGCGACGTGCACCGGTTGAACGATCTGCTGATCCAGTTGCGGGACAAGGGCAATTCGGTGCTGGTGGTGGAGCACTCCCCCGACGTCATCGCGGTCGCCGATCATGTGGTGGACATGGGTCCCGGCGCGGGCGCCGACGGTGGCACGGTGGTGTTCCAGGGCAGCGTCGAGAAGCTGCGCGCCTCCGGCACGCTCACCGGGGAACGGCTGCGCGAGACCCGACCGGTCAACGAGAGCCCGCGCACGCCGACGGGCTGGCTCACGGTGACGGGAGCCGATCGGTACAACCTGAAGAACGTGACCGCGCGCTTTCCTGTCGGCGTGCTCACCGCCGTGACCGGGGTGGCCGGGTCGGGCAAGAGCACGCTGGTGTCCGGCGCGTTCCTCGCCGCGCATCCGGACGCGGTGGCGGTCGACCAGTCGGCCATCGGCGGTTCGCGGCGGTCGAGTCCGGCGACGTATCTCGGCATCATGGATCAGCTGCGTCAGCTGTTCGCCAAGGCGCACGACGTCAAACCCGGACTGTTCAGCTTCAACTCCGCTGGCGCGTGCTCCGAATGCGGCGGGGCCGGAATCATTTTCACCGACCTCGCCTATATGGATCCGGTGACCACGGTGTGCCAGAGCTGTCACGGCCGCCGGTACCGGCCCGAGGTGCTCGGCTACACGGTGCGCGGGGCGTCGATCGCCGATGTGCTCGACATGACGGCGTCCGAGGCACTGGAGTTCTGGCGCGAGCACGACGACGCGCGCATCCTGACGCCGCTGCGGGCGCTGGCGGACGTCGGCCTCGGCTATCTCACCCTCGGCCGCACGCTGAGCTCGCTCTCCGGCGGGGAACGGCAGCGCATCAAGCTGGCCGATCACCTGCACCGCCGCGGCGGGGTGTACGTGTTGGACGAG
The DNA here is from genome assembly GCF_001612615.1 of Nocardia amikacinitolerans NBRC 108937. Classification (GTDB taxonomy): domain Bacteria; phylum Actinomycetota; class Actinomycetes; order Mycobacteriales; family Mycobacteriaceae; genus Nocardia; species Nocardia amikacinitolerans. The sequence goes on from NZ_BDAU01000002.1 coordinate 146,276, forward strand.
CCGACCACCGGGCTGCACATGGCCGACGTGGACACCCTCATGACGCTGCTGGACCGCCTGGTGGACGACGGCAACACGGTGATCGTCATCGAGCACGACCTGGAGGTGGTCAAGCGGGCCGATTGGATCGTCGACCTGGGGCCCGACGGCGGCAAGCACGGCGGCGAGATCGTCTTCGCCGGGACTCCGACGGACCTACTCGCGGACCGGCGCTCGATCACCGCCGACTATCTGCGCCGGAGCCTGAGGGACGCGAACTGAGCCCGTCTCGAATTCCCCTCGGATGCACCCGTGGCTCAGATCCTCGCCTGGCGAGGCGGAGGCCGATACCGAGTGGTGTCGTCGATCACGGGCGTAGCGGCCATCGAGGCCCGGTGCTCCGGACCGAACTCGAGACAGCACCTGACTCCGGCACGTCCTGCTGACCGGGACGACGGGTACGCACGTACCGACGCCCGCGGGCAGGCTGAAAGTCGCGCCGATGTCGTGCCGTTCGCCGGGCACCCCGGAGTGCCGTTCCGCTGGCACACCGATCATCGGCCCCGCGTCCCCGCCGACCGCGGTGGTGAGTCGAGAACGTGAACCCAGAAGGAGTGACATGACGATCGGAGTGGAGCCCGTGGAGCGACCCGAACGCGCCGCCCCGGAGAGCACCGCACCGTCCGTTGCCGAACTCGACGGCACCTGCGGCCTGAGCCGCGACCGCATCGGCGGCAAAGCGTGGAGCGTCGACCACATGCGGGCGCTCGGCCTCCCGGTGCCGCCCGCGTTCGCCGTCACCACCGAGGGCTGGGCCGACTTCCGCGAGCGCGGCGCGCTGAGCGAGGAGATCTGGCTGCAGGTGCGGGCGGGCGTCGCGGCGCTGGAGCGCGGCACCGGTCGTCGCTTCGGCGACACCGAGCGGCCGCTGCTGGTGTCGGTGCGCTCCGGCGCGGCCGTGAGCATGCCCGGCATGATGGACACGGTCCTCAACCTCGGCATCAACGACGAGGTCGAGCGCGCGCTCGCCGCCGAGACGCGCAACCCGGGTTACGCGGCGGACACCCACGGCCGGTTCCGCTCGCAGTACCGGGAGATCGTGCTCGGCGATCCGCTTGGCGCGGTCCCGCGGGATCCGTGGGAACAGCTGCGTGGCGCCATCGCGGCGGTCTTCCGATCCTGGGATTCCGCGCGCGCCAAGACCTATCGACGCAGCCGCGGCGTCTCCGACGACCTCGGCACCGCGGTCACGGTGCAGGCCATGGTGTTCGGCAACCTCGACGCGCGCTCCGGCACCGGCGTGCTGTTCTCCCGCAATCCGAACACCGGCAAGCGCACCGTGTTCGGCGAATGGCTGGTCGGCGGCCAGGGCGAGGACGTCGTCTCCGGCCGCACCACCCCGCGCCCGCTCGACGAGCTCGCGGTCACCATGCCCGACGTGCACAGGCAGCTGCTCGCCGCGGCCTACCTGCTGGAACGGGACGGCCGCGATATCCAGGACATCGAGTTCACCGTCGAGTCCGGCAGGCTGTGGCTGTTGCAGTCGCGGCCCGCGAAGCGGTCGGCTCGCGCGGCAGTGCGCGCCGCGGTCGCCATGGCGGGCGAGGGGCTCATCGATCCGGCGACGGCGCTGTCCCGCGTGGACGCCGAGCAGGTGCGCACGGTGCTGCGGCCCGCCTCGGGCATCGAGACCGATCAGCCGCCGCTGGCCCGCGGCGAGTCGGCCTGTCCCGGACTGGCCTCCGGCGTCGTCGTCACCGATCCCGACGAAGCCGAAACTCGCTCCGCCGCAGGCGAAGACGTCGTGCTTGCGCGGCCGACCACCAGCCCCGACGACCTGCACGGCATGATCGCGGCGCGGGCCATCGTCACCGAACTCGGCGGCGCCACTTCGCATGCCGCGCTGGTCAGCCGGGAACTGGGCAGGCCGTGCGTGGTCGGCTGCGGGCCGGGCGTTGTGGCGACGCTGGCCGGTCGCGTGGTCACCGTGGACGGCGGCGCCGGCGCGGTGTGGCTCGGCGAGGTCACCGGAAAAGCGGTGGAGGACAGTGTCATCGAGGATGTGGCGCAGCTCGCGCGGTGGGCCGGTGTCCAGCCGGACGAACTGGTCAGACTGCTCGCCGCACGGGACTGCGAAAACGGTTTCTCCGCAACCGGTTCGGTCGAAAATGGACACATGACAGCAGGGACTTCGCCTGCGTCCGACGAGGTTCTGTCGCACACCACCCCGCGCGGCAGCCGGACGCAGCAGCACACCACCCCCGACCTCGACCTCCTTCGCCTGATCGGCATCAAGGGCCGGGTCGCGCCCGACGCCGTCGCGGACAGCCTGGCGGGCGACGCTACCGAAACCGGTGCGCGCTGCGCGGATCTCGTCGCCCGCGGACTGTGCGCGAGCACTCCGGTCGGCGTGCGTCTCACGCCGGAAGGTCGTGCCGAACTCACCCGCCTGCTCGACGCCGAGCGAGAGACGGTGGACCCCACCGTGATCGCGACCGCTTACGACGAATTCTGCGCGTTCAACGCCGAACTCAAGGAGATCATCACCGCCTGGCAGATGAAGGACGCCGCGACCGTCAACGACCACACCGACGCCGCCTACGACGCCGCGGTGCTGGATCGGCTGCGCACCGTGCACGGCCGCGTCCTGCCGCTGGTCCGCCGGATCGGCGAGATCGCGCCCCGGTTGTCCCGTTACGCGGACCGGCTGGGTCGCGCGGTCGAACGGATCGACGGCGGCGACCACACCTGGGTGGCGCGCCCGATCATGGACAGCTACCACACCGTGTGGTTCGAATTGCACGAAGACCTCATCGGTCTGTGCGGGCTCAGCCGCGCCGACGAGGCCGCGGCGGGCCGGGCCCACTGACATGCACACCGACAGTTCCCCGCGGCGATGGGTCGAATTCGCCGAGATCGACAACGTCCGCGACCTCGGCGGGCTTCCGGTGTCCGGCGGCGGCGTCACGCGGTTCGGCACGGTGTACCGGGCCAGCACTCCGCAGCATCTGACCGAGGACGATCTGCTCCTGCTGACCGGGCAGGTGGGCCTGCGCACCCTGATCGACCTGCGCAATCCCGACGAGGTCGAGCGGGAGGGCTACGGCCTGCTCGGCGACGCGGCCGTCCGGCTGGTCAATCTGCCCGTGCGCAAGGCGGCAGCGACCACCGCCACCCCCGCCGACCTCGTCCCCGACGCCAAGCACTACGACTTGGTCGCGCTCTATCGCGAACTGCTGGACGGCAGCGTCGAATCGGTGCTCACCGCCGTGCGACTGATCACCGACACCGAACGGCATTCGGTGGTCTTCCACTGCGCCGCGGGCAAGGACCGCACCGGCGTGCTCGCCGCGGTGCTGCTGGACGCCGTCGGCGTGCCCGCGGAGTTCATCGCCGCGGACTACGCGCTCTCCGGTGAACGGATGGCGCGGGTGCGCGCCCGCCTCGACGCCCTCCCGTCGTACCACGGCCTACCACCGGTGCGCACCGGAATCCTCGCGGTGGAACCGACCGTCATGAGCGAGTTCCTGACCAGGCTGCACGCCGACCACGGCGGCGCGGCGGGCTGGTTGCGCGCACACGGCCTCGGCGACCGCGAACTGAGCGACCTGCGCAGGGTGCTGGTCGAGAACTGACCGGCACCAGACGGCCGGGGAACGCGCTCGGCCGCGCCGACTACTCGCCAACCGATCCCGCCGTGCCGTGCGCGGCGGGATCATGGTCGTATGGCGACGCGGGAAGTGGTCCGGGCGGGCCGGTTCACCAACATCTACGACCCGAGCGCGGGCGAAGCGCGGCCGTGGTACATCAACGACCACACGATCGTGCGGGATCGGGACGGTGGCTGGCACCTGTTCGGCATCACCCATCCCGAACCCGCCGATCCGTTCCACGAGATCGAGTTCGCGCACGCCACGGCGCCCGATCTGCTCGGGCCGTGGACCAAACAGGAGCCCGCGTTGACGGTCGATCCCGGCTACCACGGCGAGACCCACCTCTGGGCGCCGTACGTGATCCGTTCCGGCGCAACGTACTTCATGTTCTACGCGGCGGGCGGCCAGGATCGCACCAGGGCGGCGATCAATCTCGCCACCTCCACCGACCTCGTCCGCTGGGAGCGCGCGCCCGGCGGGCCGCTGTTCCGCGACGGCTACGACGCCCGGGACCCGATGGTGCTGCGCATCGGCGAGAAGTGGGCGATGTACTACTGCGCGACGAGCGCGCCGGAGGGCGGTCACCACGTGGTCGCCTATCGGCTCAGTACCGACCTGTGGCGCTGGGGCGAGCGGCGCATCGCGTACGCCGATCCGACGATCGGCACCGAGGCGGGCAACACCGAGTCGCCGTTCGTGGTGCGCCACGACGACCGCTGGTACCTGTTCATCGGCCCGCGGCCCGGCTACGTCGGCACCGATATCTTCCGCAGCGACAACCCTTTTCGCTTCCGCATCGGCGACAAGATCGGGCACGTGGCCGCGCACGCCGCCGAGGTCGTCCGGCACGCGGACCGCTGGTGGGTCACCAGCGCGGGCTGGGGGCAGGGCGGTGTCCACCTCGCGCCGATCACCTTCCCTCCGCCGCCCGCGGGCATCGCCGTGCCGCGCTGACCCCGGCGCCTTTGTGACGATCCCGGCTCCGTTAGGCCGAAAAGGCGCCGATCCGGCTGGGTCGCCTGGTATCTGTTGAGCGAGTCGACTATCCGCCCACCCACCCGCGTGGAGGTAACGGCATGGCCCGTATCGGCGTGATCAGCGTTTCCGACGGCCGCGACTACGTGCACACCGGCATCGCGGACTTCATCCGCACCACCGAGGACCGTCTCGTCGCCGCGCTGACCGCGGCGGGGCACGAGGTGGTGCGCGGCACGGACATCATCAGTGACAACGCGCTGGCCGGATCGGTGGCGCGCGAGGTGGCCGCCGCGGGCGTCGACCTCACCGTGCTGCACTACGCCGTCTGGGCTTTCCCGCACTTCAGCATGCTCGCCGCGGGCGCGACACCCGGTCCGCTGCTGTTGCTTTCGAACATCGACCCGGTGCAGCCGGGAATGGTCGGAATGCTCGCCGCGGGTGGCGCGCTGGACCAGATCGGCCGCGCGCACACCCGGTTGTGGGGCGATCCGGAGGACGCCGCGCTGATCGAGGCGATCGGCGTGCGGGCGACGGCGGCAGCGGCCGTCTCGGCGTTGCGCGGCAGCACTTTCGGGCGCTTCGGCGGGCGGCCGATGGGCATGAACACCGCCGTCGCCAACACCGATCAGTGGCAGCGGCTGTTCGGCATCGACGTGGAGGAGATCGACCAGTGGGAGATCGTGCGCCGGGCCGAGCAGGCGGATGCCGGTGAGGCCAAGGCCGCGCGGGAATGGCTGGAACGCCACGCCACCGTGCACTACGACGGCGCGAAACTCACCCCGGAGCTGCTGGAACGACAGATCCGTTCCTACCTGGCCGTGCGCGAGCTGATCGCGCAGTGGCGGCTGGATTTCTCCGGGATCAAGGGCCAGCCTGAGCTCACCCAGTACTTCGCGACGATGGATGTCACCGAGGCGTTCCTCAACGACCCCTACGACTGGAACGGCCCCAAGCAGACCCACGTCTGCGCCACCGAGGCCGACATGGACGGCGCGCTCACCATGCAGCTGCTCAAACACCTCGCGAAGACCCCCGTGTTGTTCGCCGACGTCCGGCACTATCACGCCGATCGCGACATCTGGGATCTGTGCAATTCCGGTCAGCACGCGACCTGGTTCGCCGCCCGCAGCGCCGATCCGGCGGAGAACCTCGCCAGGGTGCACCTCTACCCGGAGGTGTTCTTCTTCCCGGCGGGCGGCGCGTCGGTGCATCATCTCGCCGCGCCGGGCACGATGACCCTGGCCCGGCTTACCCGCAAGGACGGCGACTATCGGATGCAGCTGATGCTCGGTGAGTTCGAGACCTACGACGAGCAGACCAACGAATCGCTGATGAAACAGTCCACCAGGGAGTGGCCGCACGCGTTCGCCCGGCTCGACGCGCGCGCCGAGGATTTCCTGTCCCGCTTCGGCGCCAACCACATTCACGGCGTGCCGGGCGACCACCGTGCGGCGGTGCGTGCGACCTGTGAGTTGCTCGGCGTCACGCTCGACGAGTTCACCCGCGACCCGCGATGACCATGCACCAGGAACGGTGGTGACCGTGTTCCTCGGCATCGATATCGGAACGTCGACCTCCAAGGGAGTGCTGGTCCGCGCGGACGGCACGGTCGTCGCGAGAGCCGAACGCGCCCACGCGGTCTCGACGCCGCGTCCGGGGTGGGTCGAGCACGACGCGGAGACGGTGTGGTGGTCGGATTTCGTCGCGATCACCACCGAGCTGGTGGCGGCGGGCGGTGCCGACGTCGACGGTCTCGCGGTGTCCGGCATCGGGCCGTGCCTGCTGCCCGCCGACGGTGCCGGAAATCCGTTGCGCCCGGCCATTCTCTACGGCGTCGACACCCGCGCGACCGCTGAAATCGACGAACTGAACGCGGAATTCGGCCCTGACGCCGTGCTGGAGCGGGCCGGTTCGCCGCTGACGAGTCAGGCGGTCGGACCCAAACTCCGCTGGCTGGCGCGACACGAACCCCAGGTCGCCGACCGGACCGAGCTACTTCTGATGGCGAGTTCCTTTCTGGTGCACCGTCTTACGGGCCGATACGTGCTCGATCACCAATCCGCCAGCCAGTGCGTGCCGCTCTACGATCTGCGCAAGCGCGAGTGGGCGGCGGACTGGGCCGAGGCGGTGGCCCCCGGACTCGCGCTGCCCGAACTGGCGTGGCCCACCGAGATCGTCGGCCGGGTGAGCACGGCGGCCGCAGCGGCGACGGGCCTGCCCTCGGGTCTTCCGGTCACCACCGGAACCATCGACGCCTGGGCCGAAGCCGAGAGCGTCGGCGTGCGCGCGCCCGGCGACGCCATGATCATGTACGGCACCACCATGTTCCTTGTCCAGGTGCTGACCGAGCCGGTCCCGCATCCCGGCCTCTGGGGAACCTGCGGAACATGGCCGGGCACATACACTCTCGCGGCGGGCATGGCCACCTCCGGCGCGGTCACCGAATGGCTGCGCGATCTGGTCGGCGGGGACTACGGCGAGCTGGTGACCGAAGCCGCCACGGTGCCCGCGGGCAGCCGCGGCCTGCTCGCACTCCCCTATTTCGCGGGCGAGCGCACCCCGCTGTTCGATCCCGACGCGCGCGGCATCGTGGCCGGTCTGACGCTGCGCCACGACCGCGCCGAGCTGTACCGCGCGGCGCTGGAGTCGATCGCCTACGGCGTCCGGCACAACCTGGAGGCGATGACCGAGGCGGGCGGGCAGGCGCGGCGGCTGGTCGCCGTCGGCGGCGGCACCAAGGGCGGACTGTGGACGCGGATCGTCTCCGAGGTCACCGGTCTGCCGCAGCAGCTGCCCGCCGACACCGTCGGCGCCTGCCTCGGTGACGCCATGCTGGCCGCCACCGCGGCCGGTCTCGACGCCTCGGCGTGGAACCCGGTGGCCGACACCGTCGTCCCCGATCCGGCGCGCACCGCGGACTACGAGCCGTACTACCGGCGCTACCGCGAGCTCTACACCGCGACGGCCGAGATCGCGCACTTCCTCGCGGCCGAGCAACGCCGGGCGCACCCGTCTTCCTGATCCTCGGACGTCGTGCCAGGATGCTTGAGGCAGAACCGGCAGGGAGGACCCGAATTGCCCACAGTGACCCTGACAGAACAGAACTTTCACCAAGTCGTCAGCGGCAACCACATCGTGCTGATCGACTGGTGGGCGGGCTGGTGCGGCCCGTGCCGCCATTTCGCGCCCGTGTACGAGGCGTCCTCGGATCAGCACCCCGACATCGTGCACGGCAAGGTCGACACCGAGGCCGAAGTGGCGCTGACGGCGATGGCGCAGGTCGACCGGTTCCCGACGCTGATGGCCTTCCGCGAGGGTCTGCTGGTGTACAACCAGGCGGGGTTCCTGCCCGCCGCCGATCTCGAGGAGGTCGTGCAGCAGGTGCGCTGGCTGGATATGGATCAGGTTCGTAAGGAACTGGCCGCACAGGGCGTAGCCCCGCAGCAGGCCGAACCCGTTGCCGCGGCCACCGGGGGCGCCGCGCGCATGGCCGGACCGGCTAGCGGACCCGTCCAGTACGGCTGGCCCGGGCTGTGACCGCGGCCGGGTCGCCCTCGGAAGTGTGGCGGCTCGATGCCGCGCGTACCCGGTCGATCAGCGCCGAGAATCCCACCGGCGCGGCAGGCATGGGGGCCCGCGCGACCGACGGCACCGGTGCGCACGCCGCGCGTGATCTGGGCGTCGGATGGAAGGTCTCGCCGTCCATCCTGCCCCAGCCCGGCGACACCGCGATCCTTGCCGACGTGCCCGGTCCCGGTGTGGTGCGCCACTTCTGGCTCACCACCGACCGCACGGCACTGCGCGACCTGACCCTGCGCATGCACTGGGACGACGCCGCGCAACCCGCCGTATGGCTGCCGCTCGGCGACTTCTTCTGCAACGGGTGGGACGAGCTCGCGCTGGTGAACTCGGAGATGATCGTGGTCGCCCCGGCGGGCGGTCTGAACAGCTACTGGCCCATGCCCTTTCGTCGAAGCGCGCGGATCACTTTGCACAACGGCGCGGACCGGGCGGTACCGGTGTACTACCAGATCACCTACACCGAAGAGGACGTGCCCGACGAGGCCGGCTACCTGCACACCGCGTGGCGGCGCAGCGCACCGCTGGGCAGCCCGGCGGTGCACACCATTCTCGACGGCCTCACGGGGCGGGGGCGTTACGTGGGCACCTATCTCGCCATCCGGCCCGGCGACCCGGGGTGGTGGGGTGAGGGCGAGCTGAAGTTCTATCTAGACGGCGATACCGACCACCCGAGCATCTGCGGCACCGGCACCGAGGACTACTTCGGCGGCGCGTGGAACTTCGACATGGACGGCCGCTACCGCACCTACTCGACGCCGTATCTCGGCCTGCCGCAGGTGCTTCCGCCCGACCGCTGCTACGAGGCCGACCAGCGGTTCGGCATGTACCGGTGGCACGTGCGCGACCCGATCTGCTTCCACAGCGAGTTGCGCGTCACCGTGCAGGCGCTCGGCTGGTCGGATCCGGGAACCTACCTGCCGCTGGAACACGCCGAGATCGCCAGCACCGCGTGGTGGTATCAGGGCTGACCGGGCAGCTCCAGCGCGGCGGCATCCAGATCGCTCATCAGCTCGTCCGCGCGCGCCAGCGCCAGGTCGAGTCCCGCCCCGAGGTCGTCGAACACCGTCAAACCGCCGAGCAGCCCGGACATTTCGCTGCGCACGCGTTCGAGTTCCTCGATCGCCGGATCGACAGGAGACCAGACCGCGGCCTCGGACCAGCCGGGAGCGTCGTCGAGCCAGGCGCACAGCAAGTCGCGGACCAGGCAATGATCGGAGGTGTACAACTCGAAGCGGCGCGGATCCGCACCGCAGCGGTGCTGGAGTTCGTACATGCCGTCGGGTAGGCGACGAGCCCGGATCCAGTTTCGTTCGCCCCTGGCCAGTTCCAGAAACGGATGCTCGGTCGCGGCGGGGTCGAACTCGGTCCGAACCGCCGCCGGATCGGGATCGTCGGTTGGTCGACTCGGGTCCGCACGCACCGGGTCAGTGTGCCCGATCGCGGGCGCGAATACTCGAAATGCGCCACCGCACCGTGATCCGGGTGCATGGTAGAAGGATGCGCGCGGTGGTCATCGAGACGCCAGGTCGTTGTTCGGTGCAGACCGTGCCGGATCCGGTCCCCGGTCCCGGCGCGGTGGTGGTGCGCGTCGCGGCGGTCGGTATCTGCGGTACCGACGCGCACATCGTGGACGGCGAGTTTCCGCCCACGCCGTATCCGATCGTGCCGGGGCACGAGTTCGCGGGCGAGGTCGTCGCCGTCGGCAACGACGTGGTTGGCGTCGCGACGGGCGATCGGGTCGCGGTGGATCCCTCGCTGTTCTGCGGGGCCTGCCACTACTGCGCGATCGGGCGCGGCAATCTGTGCGAGCGCTGGGGCGCGATCGGCGACACCGTGGACGGTGCGATGGCCGAGTACGTCGCGGTACCCGCCGCCAACTGCCACCGACTGCCGGATTCGATCTCGCTGAGCCACGGCGCGCTGGTCGAACCGCTGTCCTGCGCCGTGCACGCCTTCGACGCGCTGCCCCGCGCGCTCGGCGCCCACTATCTGCTCTACGGCGCGGGCACCATGGGGCTGCTGATGCTCCAGTTGGCGCGAGTGGCGGGCGCGGCGTCGGTGTCGGTCGTCGATCTGAACACGGCGCGGCTCGCGGTGGCCGAGAAACTCGGCGCGGACGCGGTCGGGACCGAGGCCGACGGCTTCGACCGTCCGCAGGGGTGGGAGATCGTCATCGACTGCACCGGGGCGATTCCCGCGATCGAGGACGGCTTGACCAGGGTCCGGCGCGGCGGGGTGTATCAGCAGTTCGGCGTCGCGCCCGGCGCGGCGACCGCCGCCTTCTCCCCGTTCCGTATCTACAACGACGAGATCACCATCGTCGGTTCGATGGCGGGTGCTGCACAGTTTCGGACGGGCGGTGGAGTTGATGGGCAAGGGCGTGATCGACGCCGACACCATGATCACCCACGGCTTCGCACTCGACGAATTTCCCGACGCGCTCACGGCTTTCCGCGAGGGCGTCGGCCGCAAGATCCAGATCCGCCCGGACCGGTCCGGATGACACGGGTGGCCGGGGTGGACAGCTCCACCCAATCGTGCAAGATCGTCGTCTGCGACGCGGCGACCGGTGCGGTGCTCGAGCGGGGCACCGCACCGCATCCCGACGGCACCTCCGTGCCCGCCGAGGCCTGGTGGGACGCGCTGCGCGCCGCGGGCAACGGGCTGCTCGACCGGGTCGACGCGATCGCGGTGGCCGGACAGCAGCACGGCATGGTCGCGCTGGACGCCGACGGCCTACCACTGCGAGATGCGCTGCTGTGGAACGACGTTCGCTCGGCGGCGGCGGCCGAGGACCTCGTTCACGAGCTCGGTGGTCCTGGCGAGTGGGCCGACGCGGTGGGCAGCGTGCCGGTCGCCGCGTTCACCGTCACGAAGCTGCGCTGGTTCGCCGATCACGAACCCGACCTCGCCGACCGCGCCCGGCGAATCCTGCTGCCGCACGACTACCTGACCTGGCGGTTACGCGGCCCCGACGCCGAACCCGTCACCGACCGCGGCGACGCCTCGGGTACCGGCTACTGGTCGCCCACGACGGAACGCTACCGAGAAGACTTGGTATCTCTGGCTTTTCGTGGACGCACACCGCAGCTGCCGCGGGTGCTCGGACCTGCCGAATCCGCGGGACGCACCGCCACGGGCGCACTGGTCGCGGCGGGTACCGGCGACAACGCCGGGGCCGCACTGGGATTGGGGCTCGAACCCGGCGACGTCGTGATGTCCCTCGGCACCAGCGGCACCGTCTACGCGCGCGGCAACGCTCCGAGCGCCGACCCTTCCGGCGCCATCGCCGGGTTCGCCGACGCGACCGGTTCGTTCCTCCCGCTGGTGTGCACGCTCAACGCGGCGCGCGTGCTCACCGCCTCCGCGCAGCTTCTCGGCGTCGACCTCTACGGTCTGGAAGCCCTTGCGGCCCAAGCGCCCCCGGGTGCCGAAGGACTCGTCCTGCTCCCCTACCTCACCGGCGAACGCACCCCCAATCTGCCGCACGCGACGGGCAGCCTGCACGGTCTTCGGCCACGCAATATGCACTCCTGGCACCTCGCCCGCGCCACCTACGAGGGCATGCTCTGCAACATGGCCGACGCCCTCGACCGCCTCGTCGCCACCGGCATCGCACCGCGCCGCGTCCTCCTCATCGGCGGCGCCGCCCGCTCGTCCCTCGTCCGCGCGATCGCCGCGCAGATCCTCGGCCGACCCGTCACGATCCCCGAACCCGAGGAATACGTCGCCCTCGGCGCGGCCCGCCAAGCCGCCTGGGCCCTCGCGGGCACCCCCGCTCCCCCGCCCTGGCCGACCCGCAGGGCCGCGGAAATCCACCCCTCCGCGGCGGGCGTGGCCACCGGCCAGGCCATCCGCGACACCTACGCCCGCGCCAGGGACGCCGTCTACGGGTGACCCGCGGCGTCAGCGCTCATCGCTGCGGCTACCGAGCCATGTGAGGTCACCTCGGTAGGGTCCTGCTATGCCCGAGCTGATCGCGCCGACCACGCGTCTGCATGCCGCCTGGCTGGAGGCGCACGCGGAGTGGGGTCCCGGTCTGCACGAGGATGGTTTCGGGTTGCGGGCGTCGGACGAGGTCGAGTCGGCGGACGGGTTCGCGGCGTGGGTCGCGCGGATGTCCGGTGCGAGGTCGTGCGTGTACCGGTGGATCGTCGAAGGTGATCGGGTGCTCGGTGGGATCGCGCTCCGGTCCGACGAGTTCGCGGAAAGGTCGGGTCACATCGGCTACGGCATCCGACCGTCCGCCCGCCGCCGTGGACTAGCGACGTGGGCGCTCGGCCGGATGCTCGACCAGGCAAGGGCTTTGGGCATGGACCGCGTGCTGGCCATCTGCGCGGCGGACAATCTCGCCTCGGCGAAGACGATCGAACGGCACGGCGGGGTGCTCGAGGAAATCCGGGACACCGAACTCGGGCCCGCGCGGCGGTACTGGATCTCGCTCGGCGAGGTAAGTAGCTGATGGAGATCCGTAGCAGCGACGGGCGACTCTGCCCCGTACTGTCCGACGCGGACCCGCCGGGTTCATCGAAGCTCGGTAACCCTGACTCGGATGCCCGCGCGATCTCGAACTGACACGGGACTGCCGTCGCCGGTGTGCTTGTGCTCTCTGTAGGTCAGCTCGGTGGTGCGAGTACTGCGATGTCGCTGCCCAGACCGAGGACGATTTCGGACCCGGGGGCCACGGCGACCAGTGGTTGCGGAGTCGGACTGTCGATGACCGCGGATGCGGACATGGTCCTCAGACTCCAAATGCGCGTGGTCTGGTCGCCGCTGGCGGTGACTGCGACGGGGTTACCGTCGATGACGGTGCACGCCACCGCGTTCACCCAGTCGGTGTGGCCGGTCAGGGTGGCACGTTCCACCTTGCTGGTCAGATCCCACACCCGAACCGTGTTGTCGCTGCTGCCGGTGACCGCGACAGGGCGACCGTCGATGATCGTGCACGCCACCGCGTACACCGAGCCGGTATGGCCGGTGAGAGCCGCGCGCTCGACCCCGGTAGCCAGATCCCACACCCGCACCGTGTGCTCGTCGCCGCCCGTGACGACGACCGGATGGCCATCGATGACGGTGCACGCCACCGCGTAAACCGAGCCGCTGTGGCCGGTGACGGTGGCACGTTCCACTCCGCCGGCCAGATCCCACACCCGAATCGTGTTGTCGTCGCTGCCGGTGACCGCGACAGGGCGACCGTCGACAACGGCGCACGCCACCGCTCGCACCGTGCCGCTATGGCCGGTAAGAGCCGCGCACTGGACCCCGGTCGCCAGATCCCACACCCGAACCGTGTGATCATCGCGGCCGGTGACCGCCACAGGGCGACCGTCGACAACGGCGCACGCCACCGCTCGCACCCAGCTGGTGTGACCTGAGAGGGTCGCGCGCTCGACCCCGGCGGCCAGATCCCACACCCGCACCGTGTCGTCCATGCCCGCGGTGACTGCGATTACCGCGCTTTCCGTCCTTTCAGTGGCGATTGCGACTACCCGGTCGGTGTGACCGGTTGTCGGACTTTCATATTCGGCGGTTTCGAGGTCCCATACCCGCACCGTGTGGTCATCGCCGCCGGTTGCCACGATTGGGTGGCCATCGATGTCGAGGCACGCCACCGCTCGCACCGTGTCGGTATGGCCAGTGAGAGCCGCGCGCTCGACCCCGGTTGCCAGATCCCACACCCGCACCGTGTGGTCGTCGCTGCCGGTGACCGCGACAGGGCGGCCATCGACAACAGCGCACGCCACCGACCTCACCGTGCCGGTATGGCCAGTGAGAGCCGCGCGCTCGACCCTGGTAGCCAGATCCCACACCCGCACCATGTTGTCGTCGCTGCCGACGACAACAACCGGGTGGCCATCGATGACGATGCACGCCACCGAAGTCACCCAGCTGGTGTGGCCGGTGAGAGTCGCACGCTCGACACCGGTAGCCAGATCCCACACCCGCACGGTGTTGTCGTAGCCGCCGGTGACCGCCACAGGGTGGCCATCGATGACGGTGCACGCCACCGAGTACACCCCGTTGGTGCCGGTGAGGGTGGCGCGCTCGACCCCGGCGACCAGATCCCACACCCGCACCGTGTTGTCGTCGCTGGCGGTGACCACCACCGGGCGGCCATCGACAACGGTGCACGCCACCGAAGTCACCCAGTTGGTGTGGCCGGTGAGAGTCGCACGCTCGACCCCGGCGACCAGATCCCACACCCGCACCGTGTGGTCGTTGCCGCCGGTGACCGCGACAGGGCGGCCATCGACAACGGTGCACGCCACCGAAGTCACCCGGTCGGTGTGGCCGGTGAGAGTCGCACGCTCGACCCCGGTAGCCAGATCCCACACCCCCACGGTGCGCTCGTCGCTACCGGTGACCACCACCGGGTGGCCATCGACAACGGTGCACGCCACCGAGGTCACCCAGTAAGCGTGGCTGGTGAGGGTGGCGCGGTGGGCGTGGTGGGTGAGGTTGCCAGTGGCCCATTGGCAAGGCCAGGTGAGGGTGCGGTTGAGTTGCTGTTGTTGGTTGGAGGCGTGGAAGCGTGCGGCGTCGATCGCCAGGATTTGGCGTCGTCGCTGTGCAGGCAGGGCAGCGTGGTGGACGGCTGAGCAGCGGTAGATCGCGCGGGTTTGGCGTCCGGTGTCGGTGGTGACGGTGTGCAGTGCGGCTAGCAGAGTCGTCGGTTCGGCTTGGACGAGGTAGTCCATGTCTGTGATCAGGTCATCGACGAGCCCGGCTTGGCCGGCATGGGTGGCCAGATGACGCAGTGTGTAGGGGTGCGCGCGTGACCAATCACGCTGTCCGTCGGCGGTGACAGGCACCCGCTGGCGAAGGACATCGACGAACATCGCGTGGATGCGTGCCGGGTCGACGTCGTGAGCGAGGTGTTCGGCGAGGGCTTGGTGGTAGAGGCGATAGGCCGAACGACCGGCTTCGGTGGCCTCGACAACGTAGGAACCGGCGGTGCGGCGCAGCCACATCAGGTCGTGATCGCTGTAGTCGATACCGGCGATCCGGGATGCCAGCGCCGCCCAGAGGTCCTCCCACGGTAGACCTTGTCCTTGCGCGAAGGCCAAGGGCCGCAGCAGGTTCCGGGCGCGGTCGGCGTGCTCGCGGAGCCGGGACCGCAGGTCGTTGTGCATGGCCTCGCCGGGCAGCCTCGGCAGACTACGCTGCCAGGCGCGGTCGGCGGGGTCGGGCACGTCGGGGCCGGCGGACAGGGTCGCTGCCACGATCCGCGCGACCAGAAACGACGGGTCGGCTTGCTCGGCGACCGCGGCGGCGACCGCGCGGATCAGCGCGGGAGGCTGGCTGGTGTAGACGGTGTTCGGGTCGGCTTCGAGAAGTCCGCGAACCGCGTAGGTGGTCAACGCTGAGAGGTCGGCGTATCGGGGCGCGTCCAGATCGATCGCGCGGTCGCGATCGGTGCCGAGGTTGCCCAGCAGGAACGGACGGGTCCCGACCAGCAGGCGCACACGCTCACCGGCATGGTCGATCAACGGCCGCAACAGTTTCCGGGTCAGCAGATCGGGATCAGCGGCTTCGTCGAGGGCGTCGACGAGCACTGTGAACGGCGCGGATCGGTGTGCCAGTCCGTCGAGGAGTTCACCGACCGTCGCGGCCGTGAGGTGCGCGGCGGCGGCGATACCGTCGCGGACTTGGTCGACGGTGAGGTTCTGGGCATAGATCGCCACATCCACCGCGCCGCTCGGCGGTATGGCCGCCGAAGGGAGGCCGAGGGCGTCGACGGGGACGGTGCGCCGATAGTCGGGGTGCGTGAGGGTTGTGATCATTCCGAGGACAGCGGTTTTGCCGGAGCCGGGGTCGCCGGTGACCGCCAGGAACGGTCGGGTTGGTTCGGGATGGGTGAGCCAGCGGGTGATGTCGATCAGCGCGGTGTGGCGTCCGCAGAACCACCAGCCCTTGTTGTCGCGGTTGCCCATCGCACGCACGAGCAGCCGGGTGCGGAACTCGATGTCGCGGCGCTCGGTATGGGTTTCCCATTCGCTGGCCTGCTGCAACGCCAGATCCACCTCGGTCAAACGTGGGTCACGGCGGGGATTGGGCATAAACGGCGGGATCTGTCCGCCCAGCCGCACCTGGGTCCACTCGATGTTCTGACCGTGCGACTTGTCGAGGTCGCTGCCGATCGCGGCGATCACGGTGTCGAGAGGCAACGTGTCAGGACTGTAGCCCGCGGTCGCCAACGACTCGACGGCTTCCTGGAACAGTTGGGGGAACACACCGGCTCGAGCCCACTGCATGGGTTGGGTGGAACTGACGACCACCACCCCTGTGCCGGACTCCTCGTTCCAATGTTCCGTGTACGACGACAGCGCAGCGGCGGTGAAGTCGGCACCGCCTTGACCGGAGTAACAGGTATCGAGAATCAACAGCAGTCGCCGAACTTCCGTGCCCAACAGCATCTGCCGCGCCAACGCCGCGGTCGCTACCGCGGCCTCGATATCCTCGGGATCGGTGTCCGCGGTCACCAGGACGTGCTCACCGGTGGCATCCAAGCGTTCGCCGTGGCCGGTGAAATACACCGCGATCAGATCGTCACTGCGCCGGTCCGGGGACTTGCAGAACTTGCGCAGCTCCCGTGTCAACTGGGTGGAGGTCGGATTCATCCCGAGTGTATCGACCAAGGTGTAACCGAACTGCTCGGTGAACAATCCGATCATCCGCGCCCGCGCCTGCTCCAATCCCGGTGTGTCCCAGTGCGGAGCGTCGGTATGGGATTCGACGGCGGTCGCGATCAGAAACCGTCGCGGACTCCCGTCCGCGCTGTGATCAGTGAGCATGCAGACCGTCCGCGATCGCCCGTCCGGTCAGGGCGTCGGTCAGGTACGGTACCGCACTGTGGGCGTGAACACCATTGTGCACCAACGCATCCCACACTCGGTGTGCGAAGGTCGCGCCGAATAAGGGGTCGAGTCGCTTGACCAACGCGACGATATCGCCGCTGTCAGCGATATTCGTCCATACCAGCTCCGGACGTCCCGGCCACGCGGCGACACCGTCGTTGGGCGGAGGGTCGAGGCGGTCGAAGATCAGGTTCGGAATTCCCAACGGCGATCCCAAGGTCACCAACGCCGCCACCCGGTGATCCGGTGTCGAACACAGTGCTTCGTAGGCGACCACCGAACCCAGCGAATGCGCCACCACCACTCGGGTATCGGCGGTGATCACCGCTTTCACCCGATCGCGGATCCGCTCACGCAACTCGGGTTCGAAGAGGTATCGGCGCACTTGCTTCACATTTCCGACCATGCCGCGCACCGCCACCCCCGCGAAGAATCGCGACTTGGACAACTGATGCAGGATCGCCTGCATCGGTACCGGAGTGCGCGCCAAACTCCGATCACCGGGCAAGCGCACCGCCGCATCGTTCTGCGCGGCGGCCTCCCACCACCGCACCAGCAACTCCTGCTCCCACCCCGGTTGGACGTCTCCCGGTCCGTACCACGGCTCACGCACCGACAGGAACTGTCCCGGTGGCCGGAATAGATCGCCGTAGAAACCCGCCGCCACTTCCTCCGGTGCCAACGCTGCCGCGCCGGCCAGAGACAGTCCGCTGTTCAGCGCCGGCAGCCACTCCTTCAGCATCACATCACCACCGGACACCTGAGCGCCGATCCCATGCACACACACCACCCGTGCCACCCCGAACCCCCTCTCCCCGGACTACCAGACCCGGAACGAGAACCCTATCGGCACAGCGACGGCGAGTGTCACGTGTCGAACACGGCGTGTCACAACATAATCCGCGAATCAACCGGAGTGCATACCAGGGGCGTTCAGACCGTCCACGAGCCGATCGAGGAGGAATAGCCCTCAGCAGGCTTGACCCGGACCGGTGAGTCGGTGTGCCAGGAGGAAGTCCATCATCCGCCGCTGCAGCGTGAGGCCCGACGCGGACTGCATGAGCAGCCCGCCGCCGATGTGGTCCGGCCCGAGGGGCGTTACGAATTGCGCTAGTTCACAGCCTCTTTCGGTGTAGTGCTCGATGGTCGCTGGGACCGGGTCCGCGGTGGTGGTGATCGCCGTCGGCGCGTCGGCGAGGGTGAGGTTGCCCGCCCGCCGATAGGCGCCGAGCCACTGCAGGATGTTGGCGCGGCCGATCGGGTAGAGGCTGGTCTGATCGGCGAAGTCCTGGAGGAAGAAGGCCGGGACCGGGCGGGCCCTGGGGCCCATCGACGCGACGATGGTGGCGCCGGTGAGATCCGCTGCGGGCGGCCGCAGGCTCATGCCGTGCGGTCCACCCGCCATCGGGGCTATGGCGGCGTACAGATCCGGATACGTCGCCGCCATCACGGTGCTCATACCGCCGCCCGCGGAGTAGCCGCCGACGTACACGCGGGCGCGGTCGATCCCGAACTCCTCGATCAGGGTTTCGGTGATGCCCGCGACGATCGAGGGCTCACCGGTGCCGCGATCCTGGTTGGCGGGGTCGAACCAGTTCCAGCACCAGCGTTCGTTGGCGTCCCTGATCTGGATCGGATACGCGAGGACGAAGCCCAGCTCGTCGGCGATCCTGGTCAGCGAGAAGCCGTTGTCGGCCAGCTGCGCTTCGGGATCGGTGCAGCCGTGCAGGTAGATCATCAGGGGTTTGCCCGCCGTGTCGCCCGGCGGCACGTGCAGGTAGTAGCTTCGAGTGCCCGCCGCGTTGGTGTAGGTGCGGTGGGTGATCTCGGCCGCGTCCGCGCGCGAACCACCGAGCGCGACAAGGCCCGAGGCCAGCAGCAGCACGGCGACCATGGCCGCCAGTCGATTCCGAGAGATGACGCGGTCGATCAACTGCACTCCCCACACGAAAGCACCGGCTCGCATCTCGGGGCAATCCTTCGATGCGGGAGCGGGCTCTGCCGAGCACCCCGCTCCGTTTGAAGGATAGCCATTCCAAATAGTGTCGCGGTGTTGACCGACCCTTGCGGCAGCCGATCTCGGTCACCGCTGTGGCACTTATTCAGCAGCGGCAGAATCGGATTCGGGGAATTGGAACTGCCAGAGGATCATCGCAGGAACGCCGTTGTTGGCCGCGGCCGCGGCGTCGGGTGTCAGTCCGGCCAGGGACCACGGCCAACGTCCCAGGGACCGGGATCGGTGGTGCGGTGCGGATGGCGGTGCGGTCGGGCCGTCACCACGGCAGCAGAAGTACTGATGAGCACGGGATGATGACAATCATGGACGCTGCGCAGATCACCGCCGCTCTGGATGACGTATTCGATCACGCCATCGTCTTCCACGGATTCACCGACTACATGCGCGACTACGACGTCTTCATCTACGCCACCGCCGACCCTCGGACAGGCCCACGACCCGAGTATCTGCGATACCGGTTCAAGTATTGCGTTCGCGCGACGGTCGATTCCGCTGTGCCCCCGGATGTTTGGGCTCGCTCGCTCGACGAGCGCCTCGTCGACTATGAAACCGGTCGTGAACTCGATGGTTACGTCTGGGGTACGCGATGGCAATGCCTCTACCCCGGCGCCAGGCTGGTGGGCGATTCGGCGGAGGCCACCGCATGGTCCACGCGACTCGGATTGCCCTTCCACGAGGCGCGGATCGAGACGAATGGACACAACCTCACAATGGTCTTCTCAGACCTTCAGGTCGATGCCGTCGAAGCGGGACTCGCGCCCTTCGTTGTGCCGGATGACGGCAGCGCCCACACATGATTCCGCCAGAGTAGTAGCGGCGGAGCTGTCTGCCATGGCCGTCGTTCGAAGGCGGGTCCTCGAACTCGTAGCCCCTTGTACCAGAGATCGCCGCATCCGAATGCTGTGCGCCACGCAGTTGCACTCCGATAGCTGTGCTGGTCTGCCAGCTGCTCGAAACAAGTAGTCGATTACTCGCGTCGGCGTGTCGCGAGGGGCGAAGGCTTGGTGTCGAGCAGGGATCGGGCGGCGATGAGCCGGGCTTTCGGAGGTGGTCATGACCAGTGGGGCGCGGGCGTTCCTCGTCGCCGGAGCGGCGGCGGGGGCGTTCGGTGCGGGGCTGGTGCCGATTGCCGGGTCGACGCCCACGAACAGCGAGCCCGCCTGGCCGACGGACACGACCGAATGCTGTGACACGTCGTACGTGCCGCCGAGCACGGACCCGCCCGTGACCGTTACGACGATCGATCCGCCCGTGACCGTTACGACGATCGATCCGCCCGTGACTACGGCGAACGATTCGACGGTAGCCACCACGACGAACGATCCGCGAGTGACTACGGCGAACGATTCGTCCGTGGCCACCACGACGAACGATCCGCAGGAAGCCACGACGACCGATCCGCAGGCGACGACCACCACCGCACAGCCGACCGTCCCTACCACCACCGGATCATTCGTCGCGCCACCGTTCGGCACGACTTCGCCGACCGCGCGCCCGATCGTCACAACCATTACGCAGTCGGCTGTCCCGCCCCCGTTCGACACCGGTTCGCCGACCGCGTCACCGGTGGCTGAGGAAAAGCAGCAGGACAGACTCGGCGACGCACTGGGCGTCGGCGCGTTCCTCTTGGCGCTCGGCGGCGCGGCGCTCGTCACGCGTCGGCGGCGCGGGCGTCCTGCCGGTTCAGCGCCCGAGCACGCCCGTGACGCGCTATCGCCGCAGCTTCGCGTGCGGGTGGTCGGGGATAGACGGCCGTCCATCCACGTTCGTGAGGTCGCCGGGGTCGGCGCTCCGGCGGCGCGGGTGCTGCTGACAGTCGGCGAGCCGCGGCTACAGGTCAGGGAGGTTCCATGATGACGAGTCCGGCAACGATCACGGCTCGGCAGGCACTCTTCGGTTGCGCCGCCCGTGAAGTCGTCGAACACGAGCTGGTCGAGCGCCTGCGTACGAGCGGTGTCGAGGGGCTGGCGCTGCGGCGCGCGCCGGTGGTCGCGGCGGGCCTGCGATCCACGGCGCTGTGTGAGGTGGTCAAGGCGGTCGACGGGCTGCTCGAGATCGACCTGGGCGGGGTCGCGGTCGCGGGGTGGCGCCGCTACGAACGGCTGCGCGGCGCGGCGATGCGAACCCGCGCGGGCGGAGTCGAGCGGGTCGAGTTGTACGCACACGAGGTCACCCGGACCTGCTGTCCGCGCCTCGAGGTCGTCGTCGGTGAGAACCGGATCGGCGAGTTCACCATGGAACTCGGTGTGGCGGTGCTCGTTCAGCCGCTCGCGGCCATCGTGCGCAACGGCATGCTGGTGGCACTTGGCCCCGGCGACTGCACCGTGACCGTGTCGCTCGGCGCGCCGGAAGCCGGGCCGATCATCAAGCGCGAGCGCGTATTCAAGGTGGCGAACGTGGTCGACCTGCGACGGCCGATCCCCCTTCTCCCCAACCAGCCCGCTCCGCCTCCCACATCACCGCCCGACGGTTGGCCCCGGCCGTTGCCGCATCGTTGATCGACGGCGACCGGACCTCACGACGTGGCCGCGACCGGCGACGCCGCAATCATCCAGTTGCTGAACTCCACCGCCAGATGCCACTCGTGCTGGCGAATGAGCCTGGCGGGCACGGTAGCTGGGAACTGCACGGTCAGCAGTGCCTCGAGTGTGCCGTCACGGTCACGGAACTGGTGGCGCACACCGCCGATGACCAGACCGTCGTCGAGGAGGGCTTGGCCCGCGATCTGGATGGGGTAGCCGGGATCGATCGGGACGGTCAGATTTTCGGTTTCGGCGTAGTCGATGAGGAACCGCGACGCCGCCGGTGCTCCGCCGGTTGTTTCGACGACTTCCTGACGTCCGTCGGGCAGGCCACGCAACAGGTAGTGGTCGGGGCAGGCGCCGATCATGTCGGTTTCGGCGTTGGCGGCGGTCAGATCGTCGAACCATGCGGCGAACCGCTCGGCGGAGTAGCCCGGTACTTCCAGACGGGTGATGGCGTGCTTGGTCCGCCCTCGGCTCGCGGCGACACCGACCCGAGTCATCCGCTCGGACAGCGCCAGCTCGCGCCTGAGCATGGCGTAGACACCGGCATGGCCGAGCCGGGTCTTCAGCGTCGTCGATTCGGATCGCCGCACGTCGAGAGAAGCGCCGCGCACCTCATCGATGGTGCGGTCGGGCATGAGTTCGGCCATGCCGCGGCGGCCGAGCCGCGCGGCGAACTTCTGTAGCACCGCGTCGGCCCGGCGTGATTCCCACGCGAGCACCCGTTCACGCGAGACCGCTTTCCCGCCGACGATCGCGCGGATCTCGATGACCTCGACCATGGTTCCTGCCTCTCCTGTGCCCGCGAGTGGTTCTCCCCGCTGCGGCGTTCACTCAGCCGTACACGCGCCGCTCACCGCAGGAGACCACGGAACCAAGCCGCGCGTTAACGCCATAAATTCTTGCTTTAAGCATGGAGCTACTATCGACTAAACGCAAGCGGAAATAGCTTTTAGTCGAGTGGACAGGGCCATGAACCAGCACAGACGTGATCCCGAGAACGAGCCATCGGAAACGTCCCCGGTTCCGCGCAAACGGACCGGGGGACGCTCCGCGCGGGTGCGGGAAGCAGTACTCACCGCGACCCTGGATCAGGTCGCCGAACACGGCATCGAGGGCTTGACCATCGGCGACGTCGCCGCCCGAGCCGGTGTCGCCGAGACGACGATCTATCGGCGATGGGGCACCCGCACCGCCCTGATCGCCGAAGCGGTCACCGAGATGGCGGCGGCGGGCAACCCCGCACCCGACACCGGAACTCTGCGCGGAGATCTCCGACAACTCGCCGAGCAGATCTCGCACCTGATCTCCCGCCCCGGCATCGCGCGCCTGCTCGGCACCACCATCGCCCTATCCGCCGACCCGGACGTCGCCGCCGCACGCCGCCGTTTCTGGAACGAACGATTCGAACGGACGTACCACGTCATCCGCAGAGCCGTCGACCGCGGCGAACTGCCCGATGACGTGGACCCCCGTGAGGTTCTCGAAACCCTTTCCGCCCCCTTGTATTTCAGACTGCTGGTCAGCGACCGGCCGCTCGACAGCGCCTTCGTCACCCGCTGCGTCGACCACACACTGACGCTGTACAGCGTGTCGAAGTGACGGCACACAGGTCGTCCGGATGTCGGTGACACCTGGAAGGATTCGGGGCATGAGTGCCACCGGGGACGATGTCCGTGCCTATGCCTTGTCGTTGGCGGAGACGAGCGAGCAGTTCGCTTGGGGTATGCCGATTTTCCGGGTCGCGGGGAAGTTGTTCCTGACGTTGCCGGAGAACGAGACGTCGATGGCGGTGCGGTGCCCGGCGGTCGATCGGGACGAGTTGGTGGTGGCGGAGCCGGAGAAGTTCTGGATCGCGGCGCACGAGGCGAACAATCCGTGGGTTCGGGTGCGGCTCGCGGCGCTCGACGACCGAGACGAGCTGGAGGCCATCGTGCTCGACTCGTGGCGGCAGGCCGCGCCGCGGCATCTGCTCGACGACGCGGAGTGAACGACGCGGATCACTTGCGGCTGAGGCAGATCGTCGAACCGTGCGTCACGCCCGAATCCAAGGTGATTCGGGCGGAGCCTTCGACCGGGCAGCCACCGTCGTCGGACTCGTGCCGCTCGATCACCCGATAGGTGGCCGCCGGTTGGGCGCAGTCGAGCAGTCGCGTCTGGACGGGTCCGCGACTCTCGTCGACGGCGATGCAGTCGCGCGGAAGAATTTTGGGCACGAGTGCCGCCGGGGAGGATGTCCGCGCCTCTGCCTTGTCGTCAGCGGAGACGAGCGGCGGCACCGCCGCCCTGTGCGATACCAGGGCGGCGGTGCTCCCGCGAACTCGGCGCTCGATCAGCCGTTCCGCTCGGTCGGCGGCTCAGTGCTTGGTCAGCAGCTTCGCCCGCACCGCCTCGAGGGTCGCCGCGTCGATGCCGAGCCCCTCGCTCAGGAAGCGATCGAAGGAATCGTAGGACTGCTGGACCTGGTCGAAGGCCGCGTCGAGGAAGCTGCGGTCGACACCGACGATCGGCTCCCACAGCGTGCGGTCCTTGACGAGCCCCTGCTGAACGAGGGCGTCGAGCAGGTGCTTGTTGCCCGCGGCGAGGTTGTCGTTGGACTCCAGGAAGTCGTTGTAGATCTGGCCCTTCGGCACGTCGAGCGCGCTCATCAGGATGGCGGTCATCCAGCCGGTGCGGTCCTTACCCGCGGTGCAGTGGTAGAGCACCGCGCCTTGGGCGTTCGCGACCTCCCGGAACGCGGCGGCGAACTGGCCGCGTGCGGTCGGGTCGGTGACGAACCAGCGGTAGTAGGTGCGCATGATCTCGGCGGCCTTGCCGTCGCCGAGCACTTCCTGCTGCTTGTCGGGGCCGGCCTGGATGAGCCCGGACACCATGAGGAAGAAGTCGTTGGCGGGGTCGAAGACCGGCAGCTCGGTGCGGCCAACGCCGGACGGGAGCTTGTCGGGATCGCGGGACGCCTCGGTCGGGCTGCGGAAGTCGATGACCTGGGTGATGCCGAGCTCCACCAGCTTCTGCTGTTCGCCCGCGTCGAGCTTGGCGAGCGCGTCGGTGCGGTAGACGACGCCGGTCGCCACGCGGTTGCCGCGCTTGGCCGGGTAGCCGCCGATGTCACGGGCGTTGGGCGCGTGCGCCAAGCCCATCGGGCGATCGTGCTTGCCCGGCGATTCGAGGACGGGGACGGCCGGACCGGCGAGCGCGGGCGCGACGGTGACCGGCAGGACGCCGAGAAGTACCGCGGCCGAGGCCGCTACGACGCCGCGCATTGCGCGTGAAATGGTCACGGGGGGTGTTCCTTTCGATCATGGGCCCGGTTCTGCACGGTGAGCCCAAGTGGGTGCACGGCACCGCCCCCCCACCCGCATCCAGGGACGCTGCGGTGCCGTCGATTCCGCCCGAAGCGACTCGGGGACAGAGTTTTTCGTGATCAGTCGGCGAGCAGCGTGACGGTGCCCGCGGCGCCGTCCACCCGCACGCGCTGCCCGTCGGACAGACTGGTGGTCGCGGTCTTGGTGTCCACCACGCAGGGGATGCCGAATTCGCGCGCCACGATGGCCGCGTGCGAGGCGGAACCGCCGATGTCGGTGACTACCGCCGCGGCGTAGGCGAACATCGCGGTGTGCCCGGTGTCGGTCACCGAGGCGACCAGGATGTCCCCCGGCTCGATGTCGTCGTCGAGCGAGAGCACCAGCTTCACGGTGCCTTCCACCACGCCGGGACACACGCCGATACCGGTGAGGCTCTCGTCGGCGGCGAGCGCGCCCGCGTCGGCGACCGGTTCCCACTGTCCGGCAACGACATCGGGCATCCGGATGTCGCGCAGGCGCTTGCGCTCGGCGCGGCGGCGCTCGACCCGTTCGGCCGCATCGGCGGGCAGGCAGAAGATCTCGTCCAGGCTCAGGTAGCAGACGTCGTCGACCTCGCGCAGCTTGCCGGAGCGGATCAGCCGGTCGGCGCGTTCCCGGACCACCATGCGCAGGCAGTGCGTGATGCGGACGACGGCGTCGCGGGCCCGTTCCCTTGCGACGGTGGCGCCTGCCGCCATCCGGGCGGTGCGGCTCGGCGCGGAGTCAACGGGTTCGCGTGTGGGGGCTGGCATTTGGGCGGCCCGCGCGGCGGCGGTGACCAGCAACGAGGGACGGTCACCGAAGGTCGGGTTGACCAGCTCGCATTCGCCGGGGCCGCGGTGGCCGATCCGAGCGAGTTCCTCGTCGAGCGCCGCGGCGAAGGCGGGCGAGGCGGCGCGCGCCGCCGCGACGTCACCGGTGCCCGCGATCTCGAGCAGCGCCGAGTCGGCGCGGCAGAGTGCGGCAAGCCGTTCCACCGCGAGCATCGGCTTCGCCGATTCCAGCCGGTTCAAGTCGATCGGGACCTCGCCCGCGTTCTTGCCTCGGGCGTGCACGGCGGTGGCCGCGCCGGTCATCATGACGCCGATGGAGGCGGCCTGCCAGGCCTGGTGCAGCCGGTCGCGCCAGAGCAGCGCGCGCACGTGCAACTGCTCGTCGGTGAGTTCGGCGATTTGTTCGGCGGTCAGCGCCTCGGTGTGCGAGGCGGCGTTGATCAGTTCGGCGGTCGCGGCGAAACGGCGGGCGGTGGCGATGACCCGGGAGGTGGCCCGCGCGGTGGCGGCGGTGCTCGCCAAACCCGTTGGCATCGGCGGCTTCCCGTGCGGCTGGAGCGGGATCTCGTCGGGGATGTTGCCGTAGGCGTCGCGGCGGATGCTCTCCTCGTCCCAGCCGGGCATGTTCTCGGCGGCGAGCACGCCGATCGAGGCGTTGATGTAGATGTGGTGGCCGAGCACGGTGGTCACCCGGCTCGTCCAGTGCTCCAAAGCGATGCCGTCGAGCGCGATCATGGTGCCCATCGCCTCGTTGGCGAGCCGGATGGCGCCCGCGTGCAGGTCGATGGTGAGCGGCGTCATCGGGCCGGGCAGCGCCTCGGAGGTGTTGGTCGCGGTGTGCACCGGGTAGCGGGGGTCGACGCGGTCGTCGAACTCGCCCTCGAGACCTTCGGGCGCGACGTCGACCAGGCGGTGCCGGTCCGAGGTGGCGGCCCGCGCGGGAATCACGTGGGAAGGCAACGGAATCGCGCCGCTGCGGGTGCGGAAGGAACCGCCCGACGGCTTGCGGCCGACCAGCCCGCGCACCAGATCGGCCGCCGTCTCGGCCGCGGTCCAGCCGCAGCGGAATCCCCAGTCCTCCTGCGCCGCCGTGGCATTCAGCAGCGGCCTGCGGGCCGACCAGCCCGGCACCCAGGCGGAGTAGCGCACCTCGGCGGCGCGCATCATCGCCCGCACCTCGTCGGTCGTCACCAGGCCCGGCGCGGCGAGCTCGACGACGCCGACCCGCGGCGAGGTCGCCGCGAGCACGAGGAATCGGTCCAGGTCGTCGCTGTGCAGCAGCTGGAAGCCCCCGCCGGACTTGGCGCCGAGGATCGGTTCGAGCGCGCGTCGCGTCTCGTGGCCGATGCGACGACCGGCGACCAACGCGGTGCGGATCAGCAGGTGGTCGGCTCCCGAGGCCCGAAGCCGTTCGGCGACTTCGAATTCCGGCACACCGGCCGAGCGCGCACCCGCGACGACCGGCACCACCACGCGCGCACCGGCGTCCCTGGCGGCCGCGGCCACCGCGCCGACGGCGGGACCGGCCAGGTGGACGACGGTGTCGCAGCCCGCGACGGCACGGGCGCAGGCCGCGGCATCGGCCGGGTCCCCCGCGGTGAACCGCACCCGGGGGTCGACGAAGCGGTGCCACCGGCGGTCCAGACCGGCCACGTCGTGCCCGGCGGCCAACAGCATGCGCGCCACCGCCCGACCGCTCGGTTCGGTGATTCCGGTGATCAGGACCCGCATCGATATCCTCTCCTCACTGCGCCACCCACAAACGTGACGCCGTTCACACACCTTTGCCAGTGCGCGACCGCCGCAACCGGTTCAGTCCCACTGACCGGGAGGGAGCTATCGGCCACCGAGATGATCGGTGTCCGGGTGCCCTGCGAGGGGCGACTGTCGCAAGCATGAGCGAAACTCTGGGCGCGGCGGCCCGGTCGGTCGCACCGCGGGCGGCGGCGGAAGTCGGCGCCTACGACATCGACACCGACGTCCTCGTCGTCGGCTACGGATGTGCCGGAGCCGCAGCGGCTTTCGAGGCGGCCGAGGCGGGGGCGCGGGTGCTGGTGCTGGAACGCTCGGGCGGACCGGGCGGCGCGTCGGCGATGTCGGGCGGCGAGATCTACCTCGGCGGCGGCACCCCCATCCAGCAGGCCTGCGGCTTCACCGACACCCCCGAGCAGATGGCGGCGTTCCTGCGCGCCGCGCTCGGCCCCGGCGCGGACGAGGCGAAGATCGAGCGCTACTGCGCCGACAGCGTCGCGCACTTCCACTGGCTCGTCGCGCGCGGCGTGCCGTTCAAGCCGAGCCTGTGGGACGCGCCCGCCTGGGTCCCGCCGACCGACGACGGACTCATGTGGCTCGGCGAGAACAGCTGGCCGTTCACCGATCTCGCGACGCCCGCGCCGCGCGGACACCGGCCCGCCGCCAACGATTTCGGTGGTCGGCTGCTGATGGACGTACTCACGGGCGCGGCCGAGAACGCCGGTGCGCAAGCGCGATTCGACAGCTACGCGACGAATCTGATTCGCGCCGAGGACGGCACGATCACCGGCATGGTCGCGCGCCGCTACGGCCGCGAGTTCACCGTGCGCGCGCGGCGCGGTGTCGTGCTCACCACGGGCGGCTTCGTCGACGACGACCGGATGCTGGCCGCGCACGCCCCTCGGCTGCTGCACCACACCAAGGTCAGCGCGGGCACCGACGACGGCAGCGGCATCCGGATGGCGCAGGCGGCGGGCGCCGCGGTGCGCCACATGTCCGCGGGGCAGGTCGGCATCTCGTTGATCCCCGGTTTCGCGGCCGGCGGCATGGTCGTCAACGGACGCGGCGTGCGTTTCGTCAACGAGGACACCTACCCCGGTCGCATCGGCCAGGCCGCCCTGTTCCGGCAGGACATGGACGTGTGGGTGGTGCTGGACGAGCAGGCCTACGAGGCGGTACCCGAACCGCAGCGCTGGGGCGTGCGTCCCACCCACGTCGCCGAGACCGCGGACGAACTCGAACAGCTGCTCGGCACGCCGCAAGGCGCGCTCGCCGCGACCATCGCGCGCTACAACGAATTCGCCGCGCGCGGAACGGATCCCGACTTCCACAAGGCGCCGCGCTGGCTGCGTCCGCTGACTCCGCCGCTGGCCGCCATCGACGTCCGCGCCGGTATTCGCCCGCCTGCGGAGACCGGTGACCGGCGCGGCACCGGCGCGTCGGTGTTCACCCTTGGCGGCCTGCACACCACCGTGGACGGCGAGGTGCTCGACCTCGGCGGTGCGCCGATCCCCGGCCTGTTCGCCGCCGGACGCGCCAGCTCCGGCCTGCACGGCGAGGGCTACATCAGCGGCACCTCGCTCGGCGACGGCACGTTCTTCGGCCGCCTCGCGGGCCGCGCCGCCGCCCGCTGAGCGCAGGGAACCCCAGCTCACACGGTTCCGATCACCGGGACTGATCCCACCGGACGAGGGGCGGACGGCCCTAACGTCGCCACCATGGCGGGGGCCGCGCAGGCGGTTCCCTGCCCGACGAAACACAGGAGGACACCCGTCATGACCAACAAGGTGCTCGATCGGGTCCGGGACCTGCTTCCGGCGATCCGCGAACGAGCCGCGGACACCGACGCGCAGCGGCGGGTCCCGGTGCAGAGCATCCGGGAGCTGACCGAGGCAGGCGTGTTCCGGATGCTGCAGCCCGCCCGGTTCGGTGGTGACGAGTCCTCCCCCGTCGCCTTCTACGAGGTGATCCGCGCGATCGCCTCGGCGTGCCCGTCGACCGGCTGGGTGTCCTCGGTGCTCGGCGTGCACCCGTGGCAGCTCGCGCTGTTCCCGCTGAAGGCGCAGGAGGAGGTGTGGGGCTCCGACTCCGACACGCTGATCTCCTCGTCGTACGCGCCGACGGGCCTGCTCACCCCGGTCGAGGGCGGCTACGAGGTGAGCGGGCGGTGGAGCTTCTCCTCCGGCTGCGACCACGCCCAGTGGGCGTTCCTCGGCGCGCTCGCGCCCGACGAGAACGGCAAGCCGAGCGACTACCTGACGATCCTGGTGCCGCGCGCGGACTACGTCATCGACGACGTCTGGCACGTGGTCGGCCTGTCCGGCACCGGAAGCAACGACATCGTCATCGAGAAGGCGTTCGTGCCGCACCACCGCGCCTACAGCGCCACCGAGCAGTCGCAGCTGCGCGGACCCGGCCAGGAGGCGAATCCCGCCGCGCTGTACAAGATTCCGTTCGCGGGCGTGTTCTCCAACACCATCACCGCGCCGATCATCGGCGCCGCGCAGGGCGCGTACGAGGCGCACATCGAGCGGATGCGCGAACGGGTGCGGCTGTCCTACGGCGGCCAGAAGGTGGCCGAGGACGCGTTCGCCCACGTCCGGGTCGCGCGCGCCGCCTCTGAGATCGACG
Organism: Nocardia amikacinitolerans NBRC 108937; assembly: GCF_001612615.1. Taxonomy (GTDB): domain Bacteria; phylum Actinomycetota; class Actinomycetes; order Mycobacteriales; family Mycobacteriaceae; genus Nocardia; species Nocardia amikacinitolerans. The sequence continues at coordinate 176,368 of NZ_BDAU01000002.1, forward strand.
CCGCGATCCTGCAGATGGAGCGCAATATCGCCGAGCAGCTGCGCTATGCCGAAGCGGGCGAACCGATTCCGGACGAGGTGCGCCTGCGCACCCGCCGCGACCAGGTCCGCGGCACCGAGCGGGCGATCCAGGCGATCGAGCTGCTCTTCGACAACTCCGGCGGGCATTCGATCCGCAAGCCGAATGCCATCGAACGGCATTGGCGCGACGCGCACGCGGGCAGCGTGCACGTCATCAACGACGTCGAGCGCGCGCTGGCCATGTTCGGCCGCGGCGAATTCGGCATGACCGTCGAAGATCGGATGGTGTGACGGTGACGCTCACCGCGGCGGACACCACCCGCTGGGTGGATGTCGACGGGTTGAAACTTCGCTACCACGAGGCGGGTTCGGGTCCGCCGCTGGTGCTGCTGCACGGCTCGGGTCCCGGTGTATCGGGCTGGGCCAACTTCGGCAGCAACCTGGCGACGCTGTCCGAGCACTTCCGCTGCCTGATCCTGGACCAGCCTGGCTTCGGCGCCAGCGCGCGCCCGGACGTGTACGACCGCAACTACCTGCGCATCTCGGCCGACGCGGTGCTCGGCCTGCTCGACAGCTTGGAGCTGCCGAGCGCGCATGTGCTCGGCAATTCGATGGGCGGTGCGGTGGCCACCCTCTTCGCCCTCGACCACCCGACCAGGGTCGACCGGCTGGTCCTGATGGCGCCGGGCGGGGTCGGCGTCAACGTGCTTGGTCCCGAACCCTCCGAAGGCATCCGGCGGCTGCTCGACTTCACCGCCGACCCGACGCGCGAGCGGGTGCTGTCCTGGTTGCGCACCATGGTCTTCGACGAGCGGATCCTCACCGACGAGCTCGTCGACGCGCGCTTGGCCGCCGCGGCCGAACCCGCTGCCATCGCCGCCATCCGCGACGCGTACGCGACCTTCGCCGATCCCGCGCTGGCGGAACGGGTTCCGCTGTGGGCGCGGCTGCGCGGACTGCGCAACGAGGTGCTGATGCTGTGGGGTCGCGACGATCGGGTGACCCCCGTCGAGGGCGCGCTGCTGCCCTCACGACAGCTGCCGAACGTCGATCTACGGCTGTTCGGGCGCTGCGGACACTGGGTCCAGATCGAACGCAAGGCGGCCTTCGAACGCGCCGTCACCGATTTCCTCCGGCACGGCCTGTAGGTCGAACGGTGCGGGCGTGCCCACGGGCGCCCGCACCGGAAATCGAAAGGCGTTCGCCGTCGCGGGGCGATAGCCTCGGCCCATGATGTGGACCGCCCCCGACATCGAGCGGACGCCGAGCCTGCTCGTCGCCGACGAGCGCCCCCTGTTGCAGAGCTGGCTCGACCGGCACCGGAAGACCCTGCTGTGGAAATGCGCCGGACTGGACGCCGACCAGCTGCGCTCGCGCCCGCTGGCCCCCTCGCGTCTCTCGCTGCTCGGCCTGGTCCGGCACCTGAGCGAGGTCGAGCGCGGGTGGTTCCGCATCGCCGCGGCGGGTGTGCCGCTGGACTACCTCTACTGTTCGGAGGACAACCCCGACGGCGATTTCGACGACATCGCCGACGCGGACCCCGCGGACGCCTTCGCTACCTATCACCGTGAGGTGCGCGCCGCCGATGCCGCGGTTGCCGATCTGCCCTTGGCGCACACCTTCGCCCGCCCGGTTCGCGACACCGTCTTCAGTCTGCGCTGGGTGTACGTGCACATGATCGAGGAGTACGCCCGCCACAACGGCCACGCCGATCTGCTGCGCGAACGCATCGATGGCCGGACCGGCGACTGACAGCGCGGGCTCGAGTCGTACAGCTCGGCACACCGGTCCGGCGAAGACGCCCGGCGCACAACGATTCGGCGCAGCTGCGATCGATTCGGCGCACGGTGACCGTGGCCCGGCTGCCCGCGATCAGTCGGGCAGATGCTCGGCGACCCAGCCCGCGATCTGGGTTCGTGACTCGAACCCGAGTTTGGTCATGATGTGGTCGACGTGGCTTTCCGCCGTGCGGACCGAGATCACCAGTTCGGCCGCGATCCGCTTGTTGCTGTATCCGGCGGCGACCAGCTTGGCCACGTCCTTCTCCCGGCGCGTGAGGACGTCGGCCGCGGCGGGCTTCGGCGCCCGCTCGACGACGAGGGGCGCCGTGCCGAGCGCGTAGCGCACCGCCTCGTCGGTGCCGAGCGCGGCGCCGCTGTCGAACGCGGCGCGAAACTCCTTGTCCCCCATGGCCCGATGCACCTGATCGCGCACTTTGTCGCCGACCACCTCGGTCATCGCGTGGGCGAGTCGCTGGGTGCTGCCGCGCCGCACCGTGGACGCCGCTCCCATCAGCCGCGCCGCACGCACCCGGTCGCCCTCGGCGGCCGACACCCAAGCCAGACCGTCGAAACCCGAAGCGGTCCACACACATCGGTCGAACAACCGGAACTGCTCGACCGCGCGCCGGAGGTCGCCCGCGGCGCGCTCCTGCTCGCCGCGGCGCCAATGATTCGTCCCCACAGCCCAATACGCGAGCCCGCCGAGCAGATGTGAGCCGTGTTCGACGGTCTTCGCCAGGAAACGCTCGGCGACGACGTCGGCGCGCTCGTCCTCGAGCACGAGCGCGCACACGTAGGCGAAGGCGAGACTCTCCATCTCGGCACCGTGGTGACCGACCTCGCCCGCGCGCTCGGCCGCGGTGAGCGCGACCTCGAGCGCGCGGTGCGGATCGTTCTCACTGAAGGTCAGCAGCGCCGAAAGCAACGTCGCTTCGACAAGGACCTCGGCGGCATCGAGTTCGGTGGCCAGCTCCACGCATTCGCGCGCGTACCTGGTGGCTTCCGCGGTGTCCGACAGCATGGCCGCGATCACCGACGCGGCCGCGAGCGCGCGGGCCCGATCGACCGTGTGCGCCCTGTCCTTTCCGATCGCCTCCACCAGCCAGCGGTAGCCCTCCAGCAGGAACCGGTAGTGCTCCCAGAACGGGCGGAGTTCGGTCGCGATCTCCAGCGCCCGGTGCGCGCCCTCCGGATCGGACAGCGAGAACTGAAGGGCGGCACGCATATTCGCGTGCTCCCTGGTGACGTCGCGGAACCAGGCGACGTCCTCGCCGCCCCAGTAGGCGGTGCGGCCGCGGCGGGCGATGCGATGGTAGTGGTCGCGGTGGCGGATGCGCACGGCCCGTTCGTCACCGGCGGCGGCCAGCTTGGCCAGCGCGAACTGCCGCAGCGGCTCGAGCATGGTGTAGCGGCCGCTGCCGTCGCTGTCGTGCCGGTGCCCGAGCACCGACTTCTCGACGAGTCCGGTCAACGCGTCGACCAGCGCGTCGGGCGGATCGACCACGCACACCGCTTCGGCCGCGTCGAGATCGAAACCGCCCGCGAACACCGCGAGCTGCTCCCACAGCCGCTGCTCGTCGGGCGTGCACAGGTCGTAGCTCCAGCTGATCGCGGCTTCGAGGGTCTGCTGGCGGCGCGGCGCGGTGCGCAGGCCCGTGGTGAGCAGCCGCATGGCGTCATCGAGGCGGGCCAGCACCTGGTCGGGGGTGAACATCCGCAGCCGCAGCGCCGCCAGCTCCAACGCCAACGGGATGCCCTCCAAACGGCGGCAGATCGCCGCGAGGACAGGGAGATTGGCGGCGGTGACCCGGAATTCGGGGTTGGCCGCCGCCGCCCGGTCGATGAGCAGGCGCAGCGCTTCGCTCTCGCCCGCGGCGATCTCCCCGGTCAGCTCGTCGGCCGTCGGGACGGGCAGCGGCGAGACCGGCATGACCTGCTCGCCGTCCACGCCGAGCGGTTCCCGGCTGGTCGCCAGGATCCGTACCCCGGTGGTGGCCGGGATCAGCCTGCTCACCAGCGCCGCGCAGGCGTCGATCAGGTGTTCGCAGTTGTCCAGGACGAGCAGCAGGTTCTTGTCGGCGAGGAACTCGGTGAGCCCCGCCAGCGGTGCGCTGGTGTCGTCGCGCAGGCCGAGCGCCTGCGCGACGCTCAACGCCACCAGATCCCCCTCTTGGACGTGGGCGACCTCGACCAGCCACACCCCGTCCGGAAACGCCCGCCGCACCGACTCCCCCACCCGACGCGACAGCCGGGTCTTGCCGACCCCGCCGGGTCCGGTCAGGGTGAGCACCCGCGTGGTGGCCAGCAGTCGCTTCGCCGCGGCGAGTTCATCACCGCGTCCGACGAAGCTCGTCACCTCCGCGGGGAGGTTTCCTGTCACGTGCCGCACCACGCCGAATACCTTCGCACGTATGGCCGACACGGCGGGCGTTTTGCCGCTATTCAGCGGGACGATGCCGCCCGATTGGCCGCACGGATCACCGCCGCGAGCGAGGCCCCGAGCACCGAGTCGGCGCGTCCGCAGCTCCACCCGGTCCGCTCGCCCATCCGGTATTCCAGATAGGTGATCGCGGTGCTGTCGCTGCCCGTGCCGATCGAATGCTGGGTCAGGCCGAGCACCCGAACCGGCAGCCCCGCCGCGGCCAGCGCCCGGGTGAGCGCTTCGACCGGCCCGACGTCGCGATGCTCGGTGGTCGACGTCGCGCCGTCGACGGTGAGGGTGATGTCCGTGGTCGCGGCGCCGGTGCGCCATTCCTTCAGCGCCACGGGCGCGGATTCCGGGTCGTCCAGGTACGCGGCGGTGAACAGCTCGTGCAACTCGGCCGCGGTGATCTCCAGGCCGGTGTCGTCGGCGTGCGCCTGGACGCGGCGGGCGAACTCGATCTGCAACCGCCGAGGCAGGTCCAGGCCGTACTCGGCGTGCAGCAGGTAGGCGATGCCACCCTTGCCGGATTGCGAGTTGACCCGGACGACGGCGTCGTAGGAACGGCCGAGGTCGGCCGGGTCGATCGGCAGATACGGTACCCGCCAATCGATCTCGCGCTCCTGGCGTCCGGTCGCCGCGGCGCGGGCGCGGTGCTCGGCCATGCCCTTCTTGATCGCATCTTGGTGGGTGCCGGAGAAGGCCGTGTGCACCAGGGCGCCGACGTACGGGTGCCGTTCGTGGATGGGCATGCGGGTGCAGTACTCGACCGTGCGGGCGATCTCGTCCACGTCGGAGAAGTCGATCATCGGGTCGACGCCCTGCGCGTGCAGATTCAGCGCCAGCGTGGCCAGGTCGACATTGCCGGTGCGCTCACCGTTGCCGAAGACGCAGCCCTCCACCCGCTGCGCGCCCGCCAGCACCGCCAGTTCCGCGCAGGCGACGCCGGTGCCTCGGTCGTTGTGCGGGTGCACCGAGAGGATCACGCTGTCGCGGCGGGCCAGGTTGCGGTGCATGTACTCGATCTGGTCGGCGTACACGTTCGGGGTGGCGACCTCGACGGTCGCGGGCAGGTTCAGGACGACCGGTCGTTGCGGGGTGGCGTCCCACAGGGTCGTCATCCGGTCGCACAGGTCGAGCACGTAATCGGGTTCGGTCAGGTTGAACACCTCCGGCGAGAACTCGAAACGCACCGAGGGCAGACCACCGGCGAACTCGAGCACATCGCGCCCGCCCGCCAGGATCAGCTCGCGCAGCGCGTCACGGTCCTTGCCGAGCACCACCTCCCGCCAGGTCGGCGCGGTGGCCGTGTACATGTGCACGACGACCTCGTTGCGCAGGCCGCGCACCGATTCCACCGTGCGTTCGATGAGGTCGCGGCGGGCGGGGGTGAACACGACGATGGTCACGTCCTCGGGCGCGAGCTCGGTCTCGGCCAGCAGCCGGACGAAATCGAAATCGGTCCGCGAGGCCGAGGGATAGCCGACCTCGATCTCCTTGTAGCCCATGGCGACGAGCAGCTCGAAGAAGCGCCGCTTGCGTTCGGGGTCCATCGGCTCGGCGAGCGCCTGGTTGCCGTCGCGCAAATCGACCGGGACCCAGAGGGGCGCCGCGGTGATCCGCGCGTTCGGCCAATCACGTTGTGTCAGGGGTACTTCCACCCGGTCGTAGACGGCGCGATAGCGGTGCGACGGCATCGCGGAGTGCCGCTGTCTGTTCCAGTGCGGCGCACCGTCGGCGACGGGGCCTTCCGGGGTGTGAACGGTGGGGAGAACACGCGTTGTCATGGTCTGCTTTCCGGCCGGGACGGCCTGCGCATACGAGAGGTGACCGGCCACGACGAAGCCCCACGGCGGGGCGGCCAGGTCGAATCAGGCCCCGCCGTGGCGGCTGAGCAGAAGCATGCGCGTCATGATGGCTAGACTCTACACAACTCCTCAGACAAGTAGAGAGGTTCGATGGTCTCGCAGGTTCGCCGTCACCCGCTCGCCGCGCAGGCGGCCGAGTTGCTGCTCGCCCGCGTCCGCGCGGGTGAATGGCCGCTCGGGCACCGGCTGCCCAGCGAGACGACCCTGGCCGCTCAGCTGGGCGTCGGCCGCTCCACGCTGCGCGAGGCCATCCGCGAACTGGCGGGCAAGGGCGTGCTGGACAGCCGCCAGGGCGCGGGCGTTTTCGTCACCGCGCTGGACGTGACCGAGGAGTGGGACGCGGTGCTGCGCCGCGCCGCCATCGCGTCGGTGATCGAGGCCAGGATCGCCATCGAGGCCGAGGCCGCCGCGCTCGCCGCCACCCGGCGCACACCCGCGGACCTGCGCACGATCCGCCGCGCGCTCTCGGCGCGGGAGACGCGGGGCGAGCCGGTCGACGAGCACGTCGACGCCGACATGGCGTTCCACCGCGCCGTGATCGTCGCCGCGCACAACGATGTGCTGACCCAGCTCTTCGATACCTTCCTGCCGCGCCTGCGCCAGGCCATGATCGACATGCTGAAGATCCGCCCCGTGCCGTCGGAATCCGAGGACCACGAGGCGCACATCCGGCTGGTCGACGCCATCGCGCACCGAAACCCCACGGCGGCAGCCGAATTCAGCCGCGCCCATCTCACCGCCCTGAAGGCGGCGTTCTCGTGATCGTTCCGAGGAGGAAACACCCGCGACCGCGCCCGTGCTTCAGCTGACCGACGTGACCTTCCGCCGCGAGGGCAAGCAGATCATCGACGGCATCTCGCTCACCGTGCGCGCGGGCGAACACTGGGCACTGCTCGGCCCCAACGGCGCGGGCAAGAGCACCCTGCTCGGCTTCTGCGGCGCAGTCACCTTCCCGACCTCGGGCGCGGTGCGCATCTTCGGCGAGCGGATGGGGCGGGTCGAACTGGCCGCGCTGCGCCACGCCATCGGTCACGTCAACCCGCGGCACCCGCTGCGCTCCCCGCTCACCGTCCGCGAGGTCGTGCTCACCGGCCTCACCGCGACCATCGACACCCCGATGCGCTGGACGCCCACCGCCGAGCAGGTGCGCAGGGCGGACGCCATGATCGAGTCGGTCGGTCTGAAGGGCAAGGGGGACAACAGCTGGCCGACGCTTTCACAGGGCGAACGCGGGCGCACGCTCATCGCCCGCGCGCTCGTCGCCGAACCCCGGCTGCTGCTGTTCGACGAGCCGACCACCGGTCTCGACGTGGCCGCGCGCGAACAACTGCTCGAGACGATCGACAACCTCGACCGCACCCATCCGGAGGTCGCGTCGGTCCTGGTCACCCACCACCTCGAGGAACTGCCGACCAGCACGACCCACGCCCTGCTCATCGCCGAGGGCCGCACCGTCGCGACGGGCCCCGCCCGCGAGACGCTGACCACCGCCAATGTGTCCGCGGCGTTCGACCACCCCGTCGAGGTCGCCTACGACCGCGGGCGCTGGACCGCGCGGGCGAAGGTGGATGCGTTGCACACGTTCACGCCCTGACCGATCACCGCGCCGAACGCGCTCGTCCCTGCGCCAGGTCCGTCATCGTCGTGACGACCAGCCGGGTCGCGTGATCGACCAACTGCGGCATGCCGACGGCGAGCCTGCCGTCGGCCCAGTCGAGGACGAGACAGACGAGAGCGCCCGACAGTGCGCTCGCCGTCATCGCGAGTTCGGCGGGATCCGGTCGCGCGGCGTCGGCGTCCAACAACTCGAAGACGGCGGCGACGGCGGCGGCCAGATGCTCGGGAACGACTTCGGCCTGCCGGTTCCTGAGCACCTCGTTGGCGAGCGGCTCGCGCAGCAAGATCCTGATGCGTCGCGGGTCGGCCGCGAAGAACTCGGCGGCCGCTCCGACGGCGGCAGCGACCGCTGCGGCGAGATCGGCACGTTGCGCGTTCGCGAACATCGCGGCGGCCAGCTCGGCGTCACATCGGTCATAGACGGCGGTCGTCAACTCGTCTGTGTCGGTGAAACTTTCGTAGAAGTAGCGCGGGCTCAGCCCCGCGTGCCTGCACACCGCGCGAACGGTCACACCCGACGTGCCTTCGGTGCCCAAAAGCTCGAATCCGGCTCGCAACAGCTGCGCATGCCGTTCGCGCGCACGATCGGTCAGCGTCTGGCCGCGCCACACCTTCGCGCGGGCCGATTCGCGCGGGACATCCTCCATACCGCCGCACACCTCCTCTCGGACACCAACAGGAAACGGTTGATTCTAGAACGGGCACAAAGGTACGGTGACACGAGAAACGATCGTTTCTAGTTAGTGCGATCGGCGCACGCCCCGGAGGAGCTCCGATGTTCGATGAAGCGCTGTTCCAGGAAGCACTCGCCCAGCCCCGACTGCGGCAACCGGTGCCCGAGTTCCTGAGCGGCAATCGCGGGGGCGGCCGGGTCCGGGTGCTCGGTGAGGACGAGCTCAACGCCATGACTCGCCGATGGTTCGAGGATTTCGATCGCAAGGTCGCCCATTACCGGACCCTTGGAATCGACATCGGCTGGACCGTCGAATGGGCCAAGAAGTACTGGTGGAGCTGGCTGATGCGCGATATGTCGCTCAACCACGAGTTGTACACGGCGGACGTGCGATACAAGGATCCGACGACGTTCGGTCGGACGCTGGTCGGGCAAGAGGAGTTCGTGAAGTACAACTTCGCGTTCTTCGACGCCCTCCCCGACTGGCGATACGATCCACTTCCCGGCCAGGTCTACGTCGATCTCACGCCGGAGGGCGGAACGCGGATCATCGTCCGCTACCTGGGCAGCGGACATTTCGACGGAAGTCTGCGTTTCTACCCCTACGACGACACCGCCCCCGCGATCCACGGCAACGGCACCTTCGTGCAGTGCGCAGCCGTGGACCGGTATCACTTCGACGCCGCGGGTCTGATGACCGAGGGCGAGACGCTGTTCGACCTGCTCGACGCACTGCAATCCGGTGGGATCGTCCCCGGCGGGGACAGCTGGCAGTTCCACGCCTTGGCGCGAGCCAGCCGCGGAGCGGCAGCGCTGAACGCTCTTCGCCGCCGCATTCCGTTCACTCGGGCCCGGTGACCGTCCGCCGCGCTTCGGCCTCGGCCAGCTCGCGCAGCGTGAGCAGTTGCTTGCGGGTCATGAAGACGTCGCCGAAGGCGAGCAGCTGGTCGACGATCGGCGGCGTACCGAAACGCGCGCGGACCACGAGCCGAGTGCCCGCACCCTCCGGGCGCACGGCGTAGGTGACGACGATCCGTCCGGAGACGAGCGTGATGTGGCGGCCGAGGACGAACGAGTCGAGCCGGAAGACCGACATGAACTCTTGGCCGACCTCGAGTTCGGTGAGGTGCGGGTCGCGCACCCGCGGACTGCGGCGCCCCCAGTTGTCCAGCAGGTCGTAACTGTATGGGGCGACCCGCAATTGGCACAGCCAGCTGTACACCACCGTCGGCGGCGCGGCGATGCTGATCGCCCGATCCGCCTGCAGCCCGGCGGGTTCCAGCTCGTCGCAGGGCAGCGCGTCGTCGACTTCGGCTTCGGTTGCGCCCCAGCGCGTTCCGCGGATCATGCGGCGGCCGCGATTCGGCCGAGCATGCGCCGCACCAGGAACGCGTGACCACCGCTGCCGACGACCAGCGCGCGATAGATCTTGCCGTGCAGACCAGGGAAATCCCCTCGGCTCGTGGCCAGGACCCTGGTTCGGCTCTGCCCCTGGTCCTCGAGTTCGAAGATCAGCTCGTAACGGGAGAACCAGTGCTGCCCGCTCATCGCGAGCCTGGCCGGTTCGTCGGCGGCATCCAGGACGAATCCGGCGGGCACGCTGGCGGGATCGTGAGGGTCCTTGCACATGACTTTCAGCAGCGCTTTCCAGGTCCGGTCGCGATTCGCGTCGACTTCTCTGGCATGCTGGTCGATATAGGACAATCGCTCCATATAGAAGGAACGTACTAGTAGATGGCGCCACCCCGCAAGCACGACACCGATGTGATCCTCGACGCAGCACGCGCTCTGGTGCTCGCCGACGGCCCCCGCGCGGCGAGCGTGGCGGCCATCGCCAAGGCCAGCGGCGCGCCGGTGGGCACGCTGTACCACCGCTTCGGCAACCGCAACGGCGTGCTCACCGCGGTCTGGTTTCGCTCGCTGGATCGCTTCCAGCAGCGAACCCTGGCGGCCGCGAACCACGCCGATGCCGTCGAGGCCGGTGTCGCCATGGCCGGTGCGGCCATCCGCTTCGGTCGTGAGCTGCCCGAGGACGCCCGGCTGCTACTCGAGCTGCGCCCGCGCGACCTGCTCGACGGCGGCCCGGACGACGAGTTCCACGCCCGGCTCGAGGCGATGAACGCCCGGTTGTTCGAGCAACTGCGCCGCATCACCCGCGAATTGCTCGGCGCGGACGGGCACCGGGAGATCGACGCGGTCAGCCGCGCGGTCGTCGACCTGCCCTACGCCGCGCTGCGCAGGCACGCGCACGCCCCAGCGCTGCCGGACTGGCTGGACGCCGACCTGACCGCGGCCGCCCGCACCCTGCTCGAGTCGTACCGCCGCTGACGGGCGGTCTGCTCAGTTCCCCGCGACCAGCGCGGGAGTCAGTTCGTCGAGCCCGTCGATGACCTGATCGGCCAGCGCCCGCGCGTCGGGATCGAGGGGATACTCCGGGCGCGGCGCGGCGATCACCCGCATGCCCGCGGCGTGCGCGGCGCGCAGCCCGTTGCTCGAATCCTCCACGGCCGCACAGTCGGTCGACTTCTTGCGCAGGAATCCGGCCACCGCGACGTACACGTCAGGCGCGGGTTTGCCGCGGTCGACCTCCTCGGTGGAGAACGTCACGTCGAAGAACTCGATCAGCCCCGTGCGCCCGAGCACGGTGTCGATCAGCGTCCTCGGCGAGGAGCTGGCGACCCCGAGCGGCCAGTTCTCGCTCATCCGCTGCACCGCGGCGACCGCTCCTGGCAGCAGCGGGACGCTGCGGTCGTACTGCGCGGCCATCCGTTCGATGACGTCGTCGGCCACGCGTTCGGGCGGCTCGCCGACCCCGAGCTCGCCGCTGAGGTACTCCGACCACTCCCCCGTGCTCATGCCCATCAGTCGCTTCTGCGTGTCCGGTAGCCAGCGACCGCCCTTCTCGGCGACGTACTCGCGCCGCACCCGCTCCCAGACCGGCTCGGAATCGATCAGCACGCCGTCCATGTCGAACACGACTGCCGTAATACGCATCGGTGCAACGCCTTTCGCCGTTCGCGAGAGCACGACCGCCGGGCGGTCACGGACCGGCGGCGCCGAGCTCGCGTGGTGTATTCGGTAGACCTGATGGGTGATCGGGTACCCAGCGTAGGGGCAGCGGATTCCGGTCATGGCCGGGGGCCGCCGGAACCGGACCGCCCGCGCGACCGCCCCCGCCGCGGGAGCATCCGACGGGCAACCGATAACTTGTTCTCATGAACGAACAGCGGGCCGGCGACGCGCTACCGGGCGACCGGCTACCGACCGAAGAGCACCACGAGGGCGGATTCCGGCCGATGACCGAGCTGATCGACGCCGCGACCCAGGACGTCGACATCTCCCGCGGCGGGCCGCACTACGGCGCCTTCATCGAGCAGGTGCGCGGTCTGATGGACCGGGCGCGGCTGTCGTCGCCGTCCGACGAGCTGGCTCTGGAGACCATCGCCATCCTCAAGGAGCTCAACGACAAGCTCGACGCCGCCGTCGTCGACGAGTGGTCCGCACCGACCTGGACACGGGTCGACCTGCCCGCCCGCGGGAACATCACGCTGCCGCCCTTCGTGGTGGACCGGGCCGACCGCGACGGCGTGGAGGCTCGCATCACCTTCCGCACCTATCACCTCGGCGGCAACCGGGCGGCGCACGGCGGCCAGATCGCGATCGGCTTCGACGACCTGCTCGGCATGGCGGCCGCGGTGCACGCGGGCGCGGTCACCCGCACCGCCTCGCTCACCGTCGACTACCGCTCGATCACCCCGTTGAACACCGAGCTGCGGCTGCACGCGTGGGCCGAGCGCAAGGAGGGCCGCAAAGTCTACGTCCGCGCCACCCTGCACGACGGCGACCGCCTGTGCGCGGAGGCCAACGGCCTGTTCATCGTCCTGAAGCCGGGCCAGCAGTAACGGCCGGTCACTTCGTGGCACCCGCGAACCGGTAGTTGGCCGGGTCCGGCGCGCGCGCCATGAGCGCGCGGTGGCGGGCTGGTGTCCACGGCCAGAGTTCCGGGTTGCCGTCCTTGCCGAGGTACCAGCTCTGGCAGCCGGTGGCCCACACCGTCTTGGGCAGTGCCGCACGTAGCTGCGCGTAGTAGCGCTCGGTGGCGGCCTCGGTCGGTTCGACGGTGTCGAACTCGCCCACCCGCCACCGGCGGATCCAGCCGAGGATGTGCTCGGCCTGGGTCTCCGCGATGAGGGTGAGCGGGTAGTTGCCGACCGGGCTGTGCGGTCCGATCAGCAGGAACATGTTCGGAAAGCCGGGCAGCGCAACGGTTTCGAACGCCCGAGGGCCGTCCGCCCAGGCCTGCTCCAGCGTCCGGCCGTCCACGCCGACGATGCCCATCGGCCGCATGAACGCGTGCGCGTCGAAGCCGGTCGCCAGCACCAGCACGTCCAGGTCGTGCACGCGGCCGTCGGCCGTCACGACACCGCGCGGCACGAGGTGATCAACCGCGCTGGTCACCACCTCCACGTCGGGACGCTGCACCGCGCGATAGAAGCCACCGGAGATCACCAGCCGCTTGCACATCGGCTCGTACTCCGGCGTCAGCGCGGCGCGCAGGGCCGGGTCGCGCACCGAGCGCAGATTCGCCCGGCACAACCCGCCGACCAGCTTCCGCTTCGGCCCCGGTTCGGTGAGCGCGCCCATCAGGAACTCGAAGATCCGGTGGGTGACGGCGTAGCCGAGCTCGTCGAGCACCGGGTAGCGGCGGTGCGCGGCGCGGGTGAGCCTGGAGTAGCGGCCGTTCGGCAGCGGGGCGACCCACTGCGCCGTGCGCTGGAACATGGTCAGGGGCTTCGCTTTTCCGGCCAGATCGGTCACGATCTGCACGCCCGTGGAGCCGGTGCCGAGCACGCCGACGCGCTTGCCGGTCAGCTCGACGCTGTGGTCCCAGCGCGCGGAGTGGAAGGCCGCGCCCGCGAAGTCGGCCAAGCCGGGGAGGTCCGGCGTGCGGGGGTGGTGCAGGATGCCGGTGGCGCACAGCACGAAGTCGTAGCGCTCCCGCTCCCCCCGCACGGTTGTCACAGTCCATCGCCCGTTCTCGAACTCCGCACCGCAGACCTCCGCGCCGAACCGTGTCCTACCCGGCAGCCCGAACTCGTGCGCCACCCGCGTGAAGTACTCCTCGATCTCGGCACCCGGCGCGAAGAACTGCGACCAATCGGGATTCTTCGCGAAGCGGAACTGGTAGAACCGCGACGGCACATCGCAGGTCAACCCGGGATAGGTGTTCTCACGCCAGGTACCGCCGAACCGGTCCGACTTCTCGAAGATCGTCACCTCGCGAAAACCCCCGCGCAGCAACGTGATCGCCATACAGATGCCCGACATCCCCGCACCGATCACCGCGATCGCGGGCTCCCGGTTCGCACTCATGGTTCGGCTCTCCGTTCAGCGGGACGGCACCGGGAACGGGCAGAAGCGGGGCGCCGCCACGCCACAATCGGGGCGCTCTCCGCCGTGTGCACGCCCATCGACAGCCCGGCCCCGCCCGGCACCCACGCCGAACGCCACCGGACGATGTCGTCGGCGAGAGCAAGGCGTCGCGGCGTCGCTGCCATAACTCAACGCTATGACGCGCGGCGGCCCTGCGGAAGGTCTCGCGGCGAAGCCGTGCGAGAAGTGCCGAACTCGGATTCCGGTCGTCAGTGTCGAGGGTGGAGCAGCTGTTCAGCGATGGCTTGCACGCGAGCGAGAGTGATGCCTGTTCGCTGTTCCACGGCCAACGGGTGGTCGGTGGGTTCCAGCTCCACCGTCGGACGAACACCGACGGGCTGGCTGTGCATCTTGGTCTTCAAGTTCAGGGTCGTCGGTTCGTAGGTGGGCAGTTCGGTGGACAGCCAGCCGAAATACGGTGGCTCCTGCACTCGCTCCGGACTGGTCCACAGCTCCGTCGCACGGTCGAAGTTGGACTTGCTCGATGAAACCCACACTTCCCACTCGAAGTCGTTCTCCGCGTCCACGATCGGCAGGACCAGGCGAGCCCGGATGAAGAAGTGTTCCCCGCCGATGACGCAGTGCTCGCCATCGAGGACGTTGCCCGGGCTGCCTTCGAGGTCCTCGTTCCAGTAGGCGGGCGCGACCGTGCCATAGCCGAATGGCAGTCCGTCGTGTTCCTGTCCGCAGCACGAGCAGAGGAACCCCAGATCCGTTGACATGCCCGTCAGCATAGAAGCCGGGTCCTGAGCCTCCGGGCTCCGAGAACCGACACTCCCGCAAGACTCGGGATGCGGACCCGCGTCTCATCGGTGGCAGGTGGGGCATCGAGGCGGTACCGTCTTGGTACAGGTGACCGCGGATGACGGCATCACCCGAGGATTGCGCTCAGCGCAATCGTACGCCGGATGTCTTATCCAGAATGGAATCCGGGGTTCGAAGGTGAAAAGTGTTGCTTCGCAGCATGATTCGTAGGCCCGCTACCCCTTCCAGCCGAAATTGCATGCGGTGCAACTTGGCCGTCTGCGTCAGGTTCGCCGGTCGGCGGTGCCGCCGACCGGCGAAACCGCTCAGCGATCCGGGAAGTGCGCCGCCCGGTACTCGCCGAAACGTTCGTCGACCTGGTCCACCGTCAGGCCGAAATCGTCCAGCGAGTACCGATGCGACGGCCGTGCTGCCCCCGACGTGCTCTCCGTGTGCAGCGCGGCCATCGCCGCCTCGGCCTCCGTACTCAGTGGAATGTCGAAGTGCCGGTAGATCGAGCCCACCGTGCCGATCGGATCGGCCACGAAATCGTCGTAGTGGACGTCGACGAACTGAGCGGCGTTGTGCCGCTTACGGTCTTCCAGGAACCGCTGCGCGCCGCGCGCCCACAGATCCAGCTGCGTCCGGCCGACCACGGGACCGCGGAACTTCTCCGACCACCCCGCCGAGGCCTGCTCATTGAGGCTGCACACCGAGGCGATGATGGTGCGCGGGTCGCGGTGCATCTGGATGATCAGCGCGTCCGGGTAGACCTCGAAGATGGCGTCCAAGGCGAACAGGTGGCTCGGATTCTTCAGCACCCAGCGGCGATTCGCGTCCGGCAGACCGATCAGTTGCAGGTTGCGGCGGTGCCTGCGGTAGGCGTCGGTCCAGTCGCGACCGGCCAGCCATTCCGAATACCCCGGCAGGTAGGCGAGGCATTCGTAGGACACCGACATCGCCGACTGCCGAAGCAGCTGCCAGCACTCCTCCACCTGATCGGCCGAGATGTGGTGCACGCCCATGAATTCCGGATGCTCCACGTGGTGCTTCTCGAACGCCGCCTCGATGCGCTGGTACACCGGATTGTCGGCCCAGGTCTCGCGCGGCGGCCTCGGCTGCGGCATCTCGGTCAGCCACATCTCCAAGCCCTGGTGCGCCGGATCGGCATTGAGCAGCCGGTGCACGGCCGTGGTGCCCGAGCGCGGCAGCCCCGTGACGAAGATGGGCCGTTCGATCGCCACCTCCGCGTGTTCGGGGTGGCGCTGCCAGGCGTTCTCGCTGAGCAGCCTGGCGATCAGCGCGCCGCGCAGGAAGGCGCGGTTGACCTTGTTGCCGAACGGCGTCAGCTCCGCGTCCTCGGCGTAGGACTCCAGAAGTACTTGCAGCCCTTCGCGATAGGCGTCGTCGCCGAAGTCGTCGAGCCCGACGACCTTGGTGGCCGAGGCGTGCAGATCCTCGACGGTGCCGACGTCGTCCCTGCCGATCATGCTCTGCTCTCTCCTCATCAGTGGTGGTACTCGCCGCCGTTGACGTCCAGACACGCGCCGGTGATCGCGCGCGCCAGCGGCGAGGCGAAGAACACGACGGCGTCGGCGATCTCGTCGGGCTCGGGCAGCTTGCGCAGATCGATGGTCGAAGCGGTCTCGGCGTAGACCTCCTCCGGCGTGATGCCGCGCTGCTGGGCGAGGTAGTTGAAATACCACTTCAGGTTGTCGGCCCAGATGTAGCCCGGGGCCACCGAATTCACCCGGATGCCCTTGGGACCCAGCTCGGTCGCCAAGCTCTGGGCCAGCGCGAGCAGGCTGGATTTGGCCATCTTGTACGGGCCGAAGGTGCGGCGGGAGTGGCGCAGCACCGCCGAATTGATCATCACCACCGAGCCTTTCGTCTCGGTGAGCGCGGGCACGAACATCCGGGTCAGGCGCAGCGCGGCGAGCACGTTCGTCTCGAAACCCGCACGGACCTGATCGAGATCTACCTCGGCGAGATCCGCGAGCGGCGGAATCGCGAAGGCGTTGTTCACCAACGTGTCGACCCGGCCGAATGCGCTCGTCGCCGTCTCGACCAGGTTGGTCACCGCCGCTTCATCGTTGATGTCGGTGGGCACCACCACCGCGCGCCTGCCGATCTCGGCGATTTCCTTGGCGACCTCCGTCAGCCGCGATTCGGTGCGCGAGGCGAGGACCAAGTCCGCGCCCGCCTTGGCCGCCTGCACCGCGATGGCCTTGCCGAGCCCCGGCCCCACGCCGGAGACCACAACCACCTTGTCCTGCAACAACATCAGCCGAGCATCCTCTCCGCGACGGCGACCTGACGGGCCGCGATCCGTGCCTTCCACTCCTCGGGCGTCACCCGCGCCTGCTCGTAATACGGCAGGCGCGTGGACAATTCGTCGAACTCCACGATCTCCACGGTCGGACCGTCCTCGGGTTTGAGATCCCTGGACAGCCGCTGCCAGCGGAACTGGAGATAGCCCCTGGCGTGCCCGGTGCGCTCGATCCAGTTGGCCAGCCCGGGGTCGCGCTCGCTGACCACCAGCCGGATCATGCCGTCCGGATCGACGCGCGCCTGGTCGGCGGTGAGGCTGGTCTGGTGGTTGATGTAGTCCAGCGACAGGTACCACATGCTGCCCAGCTGGAAGCCCTGGTATGGCGCGTCCGACTTGGGCACCGTGATGATCATGACCTGGTCGTCGGTGAGTTCGTAGTGACCTGCGGAGGAGAACTGGGTGGTCAGGCCGCCGGGGGTCGACCGCGGTTCGGTCATCGTGTTCACCGGCAGGTTCAGATAGAACCACTCCGGGAAGGCCAGGAAGGTCTTCAGCCGCGACAGCAGCATCTTGCCCGCGATCCCGTAGCGCTTGGTCAGCAGATCCTTGGTCAGCGGCGGCGGCGCGGAGCCGATGGTGTCGACGCGCTGGATGCGCAGGGTGCCCGGCTTCTCGGTGGACCAGTCGCTGAACACCTCGCGCACCACAAGCATCGCGGAGTCGGGCGCGAGGTGGACGTAGCCGGGGCGGGCCTCGCCCGGTCCGAGCCGCAACTGGTAGGTGCCGTCTGGGGCGACGTCCAAGGCGCGGTCGTCGAAGGCGGTCTCGCTGTCGGGCACGTCGACCGGCGAGTAGTTGCCGTTGAGCACCTGGAAGCTCAGGTCCCGCGTGCTGCCGCGGGTGCCGGTCACCAGGTATTCCGCGTCCGGCCGCAGGTAGGAGTGGAAGTACAGGGTGTCCGGGTTGTCCAGGCCCATCTTGGTGTACGGGCCGGTCGACTGGACGAAGAACGGAAAGTCCCGCTCGTAGGCCCACGCCATCTGCAAGGCCGCGCGAATGCTGCCCGCCAGGTAGTCGTAGCCCTCGACCAGATCCTGTTCGGTCCTGATGTGTGGCGCTTCGGTGATGATCTGCTCGGCGGCGGCGATCGCGTCCGCGAACGGCTGGGTCAGCAAGAGGCTCTCCCGGGTGGTCCAAATATGTACCGCTCTGGTACATTTCGATACGAGCAAGATTAGAACGTGTTCTAGGAGTTGTCCATGGTCGCGCGCCGATCCGCCCCCACCGAACGGGTGGTCCAGCTGCTGGATTTCCTCGTCGAGCAGCGCGGCAAGCGCTTCGGACTCTCCGAGCTCGCCCGCGAACTGGGCATGGCCAAGCCCACCTGCCTGGGCATTCTCACCGAGCTGACCGCGGGCGGCTACCTGGTGCGCGACCCGCACACGCACGTCTACGGCCTCGGACCCGCGCTGATCGCGGCGGGCCGGGTCGCCCAGGACAGCTTCGCGATATCGGCCATCGCCCGCGGTGAGCTGGCCGAACTCAGCGCCAGGTATCGCACGACCTGCACCGCGTCGGCCGTGGTCGGGGACCGGATCTCGGTACTGGAGAGCACGGGGCCCGGGATGGTGAAGATGGGCGCGTCGTACCACTTCGCGCCGCCAGTCGGCCTGATGTACGTGCTGTGGGACACCGACGCCGCGTTCGACGCGTGGCTGGCCACCCCGCCCACCGTTCCGCTCCAGCAGGACGAGGCGCGGTTGCGCCAGGTGGTCGCCGAATGCCGCGAGCGCGGCTACCTGGTGGAGAGCCTCACCGCGGCGGGGCGGCGGCTGTACTCGCTGCTGGCCGGTGTCGCCGCCCGCGATCTGCCCGACGAGCTGCGTGAACTGGTCGGCGAGCTGGTCACCAGCCTCGGCGAGCGGGTGTACCTCGGCGCCGATCTGCGACCGCGCAAGGAGCACCCGGTGAGCCTGCTCGCCGCGCCCACCTACGGCGGCGACGGCAGGCAGAACATGGTGCTCACGATGTACGTCGGTGCGTCCATCACGGGAGCCGAGATCGCCCGTCGCGGAGCGGCTTTGGTGGCCGCGGCGGACGCGGTGACGAGCGCGTCGGGCGGCCGCAAACCGGTCGAAAGCGCCGGCGCCGAGCGAACCTCGTCGCGATCGCCCCGTTGACCACGCACCGAAACGTGTTCTAGTTTTGGGGCGTGAGCCAGTACGCGAAGTCGACGGCGAGCACCTACGAGCTGCCCCATCTGGACGCGCTCGAGGCCGAGTCGGCGCACATATTCCGTGAAGTGGCAGCCACCTTCGAACGACCGGTGCTGCTCTTCTCCGGCGGCAAGGATTCGGTGGTGATGCTGCACCTGGCGGCCAAGGCCTTCTGGCCCGCGCCGCTGCCGTTCCCGGTGCTACATATCGACACCGGGCACAACTTCGACGAGGTCATCGAGTTCCGCGACCGCACCGTCCAGCGCCTCGGTCTGCGGCTGATGTTCGGCCGGGTGCAGGACGACATCGACGCGGGCCGGGTCGTGGAGGACACCGGCCCGCGCGCCTCGCGCAACCGGCTACAGACCGGCACCCTGCTGCGCAGCATCCGCGAAGGGCGCTTCGACGCGGTCTTCGGCGGCGCCCGCCGCGACGAGGAGAAGGCACGCGCCAAGGAGCGGGTGTTCAGTTTCCGCGACGAATACGGCCAGTGGGATCCGCGCGCCCAGCGTCCCGAGCTGTGGAATCTGTACAACGGCAGGCACCGTCCCGGCGAGCACATCCGGGTGTTCCCGCTCTCGAACTGGACCGAGCTCGACATCTGGAGCTACATCGCGGCCGAGCGGATCGAATTGCCTTCGCTGTACTACGCGCACCGCAGGCCCGTCGTGCAGCGCGACGGAATGTTGTTGGCGCACACCAGGTTCCTGCGCCTGCTCGACGGCGAACAGCCCTACGAGACGACCGTGCGCTTCCGCACCGTCGGCGACGCGACGTGCACCGGATGCGTGGAGTCCACCGCCGCGACCCCCGAAGAGGTGGTCACCGAAGTGGCCGCCGCGCGCGTCACCGAACGCGGCGCCACCCGCGCCGACGACCGCATCTCCGAGGCGGGCATGGAAGATCGCAAACGAGAAGGGTACTTCTGATGGCCACCACCCTGCTGCGTCTCGCCACCGCGGGCAGCGTCGACGACGGCAAGTCGACACTGATCGGCCGTCTGCTCTACGACTCCAAGACGATCTTCACCGATCAGCTCGCCGCCGTGGAACGCACCAGCCGCGAGCGTGGCGACGAGTACCCGGACCTCGCGCTGCTCACCGACGGCCTGCGCGCGGAGCGCGAACAGGGCATCACCATCGACGTCGCGCACCGCTACTTCGCTACGCCCAGGCGCAAATTCATCATCGCCGACACCCCTGGCCACATCCAGTACACCCGCAACATGGTGACCGGGGCGTCCACCGCCGATGTCGCGCTCATCCTGGTCGACGCGCGCAAGGGCATCGTCGAGCAGACCCGCCGCCACGCCTTCCTCGCCAGCCTGCTCGGTATCCCGCACCTGGTGTTGTGCGTCAACAAGATGGATCTGGTCGGCTGGTCCCAGGAGCGCTTCACCGAGATCCGCGAGGAATTCGCCGGTTTCGCCACCAAGCTCGAGGTCGCCGACCTGTCCTTCATCCCGGTCTCGGCGCTGCAAGGCGACAACATCGTGCACCGGGGCGCGAGCATGCCCTGGTACGAGGGCACTCCCCTGCTGCATCACCTGGAGGACCTGCACATCGCCTCCGACCGCAACCTCATCGACGCCCGCTTCCCCGTGCAGTACGTGACCCGCAACCACGCCCAGGATTTCCGCGGCTACGCGGGCACCGTCGCGGGCGGGGTGTTCAAGCCCGGCGACGAAGTGGCCGTGCTGCCTTCGGGTTTCACCACCACGGTCGCGGCGATCTGGGGTCCCGGCGGCGTCGCGGTGGCCGAAGCCTTTCCGCCGCAGGCGGTCACCATGCAGCTCGCCGACGAGATCGACATCTCCCGCGGCGATCTGATCTGCCGCCCCGCCAATCGCCCGCTGGTCGGCCGCGACATCGACGCGATGGTGTGCTGGTTCGCCGAGGACTCCGCGCTGACACCAGGCGCCACGTACACCGTCCGCCACACCACCCGCGCCGCGACCGCCGAGGTCCGCAGCCTGGACTACCGGCTCGACGTCAACACCCTGCACCGCGACGAGCGCGCGGAATCGTTGTCGCTCAACGAGATCGGACGCATTCAGCTGCGCACCAGACAACCGCTGCTTTTCGACCCCTACCGGCGCAACCGGTCCACCGGCAGCTTCATCCTGGTGGACGAGGCGACGAACAACACGGTCGCCGCGGGCATGATCACCGGCGCGACGCTGCCCGCCTCGCGGGTGGTCTGGCACTCGACGGCGGTGGAACGCGACGAACGCGCGACCCGCGGCGCGACGGTCTGGCTGACGGGGCTGTCCGGATCCGGAAAGTCCACGGTCGCCGTCGAATTGGAGCGCCGGCTGGTGGCATCGGGGCGTCCCGCCTTCCTGCTGGACGGCGACAACCTGCGCCACGGCTTGAACGCCGATCTCGGTTTCTCCGCCGAGGATCGGGTCGAGAACATCCGCCGCGTCGGCGAGGTGGCCCGGCTGTTCGCCGAAGCCGGTGTGGTGGCGGTGGTTTCGCTGATCAGCCCGTATCGCGCCGACCGCGACCGGGTGCGCGCCGCGCACGAGTCGGCGGGTATCCCGTTCGTCGAGGTGTTCGTCGACACCCCGCTGGAGATCTGCGAGGCGCGCGATCCCAAGGGGATGTACGCCAAGGCGCGTGCGGGTGAGATCCGCGGCTTCACCGGCATCGACGACCCGTACGAGGCGCCCATGGCACCGGATCTGGCGCTGCGTCCCACCGACGGTGACCCGGCCGCCATGGCCGCGACCGTGCTCGCCCTGCTGGACACTCTGGACTGACCATGATCACCGATGCCCGTCTCGCCGCCGATCTCGCCGACCGTGCGGGAAGCCTGCTGTGTGCCCTGCGTGGGGAAGGCCTGCCCGATCTCGGGAAGCGCGGCGACGCGCTGTCCAACGACTTCCTGCTCGCCGAACTGGCCGCGGCCCGGCCCGGAGACGCGGTGCTCTCCGAGGAATCCGCGGACGACCCGCGCAGGCTCACCGCCGACCGGGTGTGGATCATCGACCCGCTCGACGGCACCCGCGAATACGCCATGCCCGGCCGCTCGGACTGGGCCGTGCACGTCGCGCTGTGGGAGCGCGATCGCGGCATCACCGCCGCGGCGGTCGCGCAGCCCGCGCTGGGCAAGGTGCACGTCAGCGACCGACCGAGCTCGAAGGACCCCGACCGGGACGAGCCGCGGCTACTGGTGAGCGACTCGCGACCGCCCGCGTGGGCGCGCGCGGTGGCCGACGCCGTCGGGGCGACGCTGGTCCCGATGGGTTCGGCGGGGGCCAAGGCGATGGCGGTGGTGCGCGGGGAAGCCGACGCCTACCTGCACGCCGGTGGCCAGTACGAATGGGATTCCGCCGCGCCCGTCGGCGTCGCGCTGGCCGCCGGCCTGCACGCCTCGCGCGTCGACGGCAGCCCGCTGGAGTACAACCGCCCGCGGCCCTATCTGCCGGATCTGCTGATCTGCCGGGCCGCGTGGCGCACCACGCTCCTCGACGCGGTAGCGGTCGCCGCGGGTGGAGCGCGATAGCTGTCAATTCGCGACACGTTGGTAGTAACGTACCAAATATCCCCGGGCCGGTTCCGCGCCCCGGTAGTGACGTCGCGAGAGGATGGCCGTGCGCTCCAACCTGATCTCCCGCAGGGATCTCGACTTCCTGCTGTACGAATGGCTGCGGGTCGAGGAACTGACCGCGCTCCCCCGCTTCGCGGAGCATTCCAGGGAGACCTTCGACGGCTTCCTCGATCTGTGCGAGGACATCGCCACCCGGTATTTCGCGCCGCACAACAAGCGCAACGACAGCAACGAGCCCACCTTCGACGGGGAGCGGGTGACGATCATCCCCGAGGTCAAGGCGGCCGTCGAGGCGTTCACCAAGGCCAACCTCGTCGGCGCGGGCATGGACGAGGAGATCGGCGGGCTGCAACTGCCCGCCGCGGTGGAGGCCGCCGGGTTCAGCTGGTTTCAGGCCGCCAACGTCGGCACCACCGGCTACCTGTTCCTGACCGTCGGCAACGCCAACCTGCTCGCCGCGCACGGCTCCGCGGAGCAGATCGAGCGCTTCGTTCGCCCGATGGTGGAGGGCAGGTTCACCGGAACCATGTGCCTGTCCGAGCCGCATGCCGGATCGTCGCTGGCCGACATCGTGACCCGCGCCGAGCCGCAGGACGACGGCAGCTACCGGCTGTTCGGGTCGAAGATGTGGATCTCTGGCGGCGATCACGAGCTCACCGAGAACATCGTGCACCTGGTGCTTGCCAAGATCCCGGGCGGTCCGGCGGGCACCAAGGGCATCTCGCTGTTCGTCGTACCCAAGTTCCTGGTGCGCGAGGACGGCACGCTCGGCGAGCGCAACGACGTCGTGCTCGCGGGACTCAACCACAAGATGGGCTACCGAGGTACCACCAACACGGTGCTCAATTTCGGCGAGGGCGGGCACACGCCCGGCGGCGCTGCGGGCGCGGTGGGCTACCTGGTCGGCGAACCGCACCGCGGGCTGTCCTACATGTTCCACATGATGAACGAGGCGCGGCTCGGCGTCGGCCTCGGCGCCACCGCGCTCGGCTACACCGGCTACCTCAAGTCGGTGGAGTACGCCAGGCAGCGGCAGCAGGGCCGCGCGGTGACGGCCAAGGATCCCGCCGCGCCGCAGATCCCGATCATCGAGCACGCCGACGTGAAGCGAATGCTGTTGGCGCAGAAGGCTTATGTCGAAGGCGCGCTGGCGCTGTTGCTCTACTGCAACCGGCTGGTCGACCTGCGCCGCACCGCCGACGAGCAGACGGCTCGCGAGCACACGCTACTGCTGGAAATCCTGACCGGCGTCGCGAAGAGCTGGCCCTCGCAGTGGTGTCTCGAGGCCAACAGCCTGGCCATCCAGGTGCACGGCGGCTACGGCTACACCCGCGAGTACGACGTGGAGCAGCACTACCGCGACAACCGCCTCAACCCGATCCACGAGGGCACCCACGGCATCCAGGGCCTGGATCTGCTGGGCCGCAAGGTGATCCAGCATGAGGGCGCGTCGCTGCGCCTGCTCGGCGAACGCATCGCGGCGACCATCGAGGCGGCCACCGAAAAGGGCGGCGACGCCGAGGAATTCGCGGTCGAGCTCGACTCGTCCTGGCAGCGTCTGCTGCTCGTCACCGCTGGCATGTTCGCCGCGGGCGACCCGGCCGCCGCGATGGCGAACTCGACGATCTACCTGGAGGCGTTCGGCCACATCGTGGTCGCGTGGATCTGGCTCGAGCAGCTGGTGGCCGCGGCCGACCACGAGGGCGACTTCTACGAAGGCAAGCGCGCCGCGGCTCGCTACTTCTTCCGCTACGAGCTGCCCAAGACCGGTCCGCAGCTCGACCTGCTCGACGCGCTCGACCGCACCACGCTGGAAATGCGCGACGACTGGTTCTGAGCGCGCATTCGAATCCGCGTGATCGAAACCCGAACTCGGGAAACAGGGTGGCGCAATAGCCGTTAGCCGCCCTGTTTCCCCAGGCCTGGCGCCGCTGACGAAGAACGCCGCGCAACACTCCGCGTCGCGCAAACCGGTGCGCGAGGCGCTCGCCCTGCTCGAGGACGAGGGCATGATCGATCGCGCCCCCCAAGGTCGGCAGCCGGGTGGGGACCCACAAGTGCGGCCACCGCCTCGACTGCGGACGCGATGGCCGACGCGGATCCGAATCAACTCTGTCGCACCCGTGTTCGGCGAACTCGGTGCCCGCGTCTGCGCGGCGCCGATCCGGGGTCTATCGCGCGTCACGTTCGGCGACGATGGTGTCGAGCCGGGCGCCGAGGGCGGTGACTTGGTCGCGTAGGGCGGTCACCGTTTCGAGGGGGTAGCCGA
This sequence comes from Nocardia amikacinitolerans NBRC 108937, assembly GCF_001612615.1. Taxonomy (GTDB): domain Bacteria; phylum Actinomycetota; class Actinomycetes; order Mycobacteriales; family Mycobacteriaceae; genus Nocardia; species Nocardia amikacinitolerans. Next base: position 201,238 of record NZ_BDAU01000002.1, read on the forward strand.
CCTCTTGCAGGACCGCGCCGATCATCTGCCTGGCCTGTTGTTCGAGGGCGAGGCTCGCCGGGGTGGCGTGGAGTTGTACCGCCCGGCGGTCGCGGGAGCTGCGGACGCTCTCGACCAGGCCGCGGGTTTGCAAGCGCTGCACGAGCGGGGAGACGGTGCCGTAGTCGAGACGGAGCCGGTCGGCGAGCTGCTTCATGGTGATGCCGGGGGTCTCCCAGAGCGCGAGCAGCGTCAGGTACTGCGGGTAGGTCACCCGCATGGCGTCGAGGTAGGGCCGGTAGGCCGCGGTCATCGAGCGCGAGGTCGAGTAGAGGGCAAAGCACAGTTGGGCCGCGAGCGAGAGCACGTCATCGGTGCCCGCGGCGGCGGCCTCGACCGCGCTGGGATGCGCTTCTTCGGGCATATTTGCACTGTACGCATCCCGACCGCACCGGGCGGGTCGTCGACGTTCTCGATCTGCGTTCGCGGACCGGCCGATTCACAGCATCGGTGTCATGGGCAGTGGCAAGGCGGTGTGCGAGCACAATCTTCCGGTCATCATCGATCCATCGCGGAAGAACGAAGGGGGCGCCCATGTGCGGCAGTAAGTTGACAGCGAGCGCGGTCGCGCGGATCCGGACCGCCGCCGAGAACGCCGAGGAATGCGAGCAGGGTGCGCGCTCGGCGGACGACCCCGATCAGTCGCGTTCGACTCCCTTGGTCCGACCTCGGTCCATGAAGCCGAACAAATAGCCCGCCACCCGCCGCATCTGGATCTCCTCCGCGCCTTCGGTGATCCGGTAACGGCGGTGGTGACGGTAGATGTGTTCGAAGGGTGTGTGCCGGGAATAGCCCATGCCGCCGTGGATCTGCATGGCGCGGTCGGCGGCCTCGCAGCACAATCTGTTCGCCCAGTAATTGCACATCGACACCTGCTCGGAGACCGCGAACGTGCCGTAGCGATCCATCGACCACGCTGTCTTGTGGATCAGCGCGCGCAGCATCTCGCATTGGGTGTGCAATTCGACGAGCGGAAACTGGATCGCTTGATTGCGCGCCAACGGCACACCGAAAGGCTTGCGCCGCTTGGCGTACTCGACCGACGCGTCGATGCAGTACTGGGCCGCACCCAAACTCGACGCCGCCTGCCGAATCCGGTTCTCGTTGAAGAAATGCTGCACGACGGCGAGCCCGCGCCCGACCGCACCGAACACCGCGCTGTCGGGCACCTCGACATCGGTCAGGCTCACGCGCGCGTGATCGGTCGGCATGTTGAACGTCCAGAGATACGCCTCGACCCGGAATCCGGGCGCCGCGGCCGGGACGAGAAAGGCAGTGATGCCCGCACTGTCGCCGGGTTCCCCCGAGGTGCGCGCGAAAATCAAATCCGCTGCCGCGGTATGGATTCCGGTGTTCCACGTCTTCTCACCATTGATCACCCACGTGTCACCGCGGCGCACCGCGACGGTCTCCATGTGCGTCGCGTCGGACCCGTGCTCGGGCTCGGTGATGCCGAAGGCGAACATCTTCGTGCCCGCCGCCAATTCCTCGACCCACTCGGCCTGCTGCGCGGGCGATCCGTATTCGAGCATCAGCAGCAGGCCGACGTTGTTGCCGACGATCGCGTGCTCGTTCTGCAGATCGCAGTGCAGCCCGAGCCCGCGGCGCGCCAAATGCTCACGGATGACAGCCATCCCGAGATTGGTGCCGTCCCGTCCGCCGTATCGGGCGGGAAACGGATAGCGGAAATGACCGGCCGCGTCGGCGCGGCGACGCGCCTCGGCCAGCAGCGCCTCCCACTCCACGTTGGGCAGCCCGCCCCGGTGCCAGTCGGTGCGCGCGTCCTCGCGGCGGTGGTCGAAGAAACGCATGTTGTCGTCGGCCTGTTCGAGCGGAACGATCTGCTCCTCGATGAACTCGTCGAGTTCGCGCAGGTAGCTTCGAAGTTCTTCGGGCAGTTCGAAATCCACGGGTGCTCCTAAGACGCCGGTCGGATCTGCATCAGCAGGTCCCATTCGATTTCCGACACTCGCCTGCCGCTGGCGGCCATCACGATGTCGCGGGTGTCGCCGTCGAGATACGCGGCCGCCTGTCCGGCAAGCAGGACGCCCCACGCGAGCGTCGACGCCGTCTTCCACCAGCGGAATCGGTTGAGGTCGAAGGCGCCGCCCGCGCGCTCGTAGGCGGTGACGAACGCGGCGCGGTCGACGAGGCCGCCGAACTCGCGGGCATCGTCGCCGAAGCGCCACATACGCAGCGTTGGCCAGGCGAGATCGCGCATGGGATCACCGAACCGTTGCGCGCCTTCCCAATCCAGGACGGCCCGCAATCCGTCCTGCCCGACCACGATATTGCCGACCCGCAGGTCGGTGTGAATGATCGACCTGCGCGTTGGCGGCTCGGGGATCCTTCGCTCGATCCATCGCACGGCATGCCGGAAGACCGGGCGATCCGCCAGCAGCGCGTCGACACCCTCGTGGATCTCGCGCAGCAGCGCCCTGGCGGGGTCGGCATCCGGCTCACCGGGAAGGGTGCTTGGCGCGTGGGCCGGGTCGATGGCATGCAGGCGCGCCATCGCCTCGCCGAGCTGGTTCGCGACGCGCTCGGCGAGGCCCGCGGTGCGGATCACGCGCAGCACCCGGCGCGGAACGGTCTCGCCCTCGACGCGCTCCGAGAGCAGAAAAGGCGCGCCGAGAAAGCGGGAGTCGGCGCAGCAGGCGACAACCCGCGGCGTCGGGATCGAGTGTTGTCTCGCCACTTCGCGCACCGCGGCTTCGGCGTCGACGGGCAACAGCTCGACCGAGGGCGGCACGACGGTCGCCACCAGTTCCAGCACTCGGTCGCCGAGGTCGGCATCGAAGGCGACGTTGCGCCGCCTCGCTCCACTCGAGAGCGCCGTGCTCCACGTGATCTCGACCGGGCGGCCGAACTCCTCGGCGAGGAATCGCGCCAAGCCCTCGCGGTATGGCGCCGTCATTCGCGCTCCCACGAGTCGTACCCGGGCTTGGCGATTGCCAGATCGCGACGGACTACGTCGACGAGCGCTTGCCAGCTGATCGGATCCAGTTCCGCATCCCCGATTTCGTCCGGCGCCGCGGCGATCGTCCGTTCCGGCGGCAAGGCTTCCCACTCACGGCGCAGAATCCGTGCCACGTTCGCGCCAACCCGTGCCGAATGACGCAGGCCCTCGGGCAGTTCGGGCAGCAACGTGTCCTCGAGCAGCTCCGCCAGTGCCGTGAGCAGTTCCGGTGTGGACGGTCGGTACTGCGGCATCCTCGGTCCTTTCGGCGCTCACCACCGATGAGGCGATGAGAGATGCAGGGAGACATACTCTCATCACGAGTCTGCCAGGACAACACCCGTATCGCTCAGGCCCGTCCGAGCCCCTCCGCCACCGAGCGGTACACCGGTGCCCACCCCAGCTCCCGCTTCGCCTTGGTGTTGTCGACGCGCAGGGTGGTGTCGGACATCAAGCACCCCAGGTAGGGCACGGCCAAGCGAAGGAGCCAGGTCGGCACTGCGATAGCACGCGGCGTGCCGTGCGCGGCCGCGACGGTGTCGAGGAATTGCCGCCAGGTGATCGGTTCGTCGTCGACGATGTTGTAGGCCTGGCCCGCCTTTCCGCGCTCCAGCGCGGCGACGGTCGCGGCCGCCGCGTCGGCGACGTGGATCCAGCTGATCACCCCGCCGCCGCCAAGCGGAACCATCGGCACGCGTTTGCGCAGCAGCCCGGCGAACAGGTCGCTGAACGCGGCGGGACCGTAGAAGAGCCCGTAGCGCAACGAGATTCCGTCCAGGTCCGCGGCGAACACCTGCTCTTCGGTGGCGCGGCAGCCCGCGATCACCGGATCGGCGTATCCGCCGTCCTCGATCCCGAACGGGTCGTCCTCGGTGACCCGCCGGTCGCCGTGGTCGACGTACCCGTACCCGGTGATCAGCGATTGGGTGACGAACCGGCCCGCACCGAGCTGTTCCGCGGCCGCGAGCAGATTCGCGGTTCCGGTGCGGCGCAGAGCATTCGTGGGATCGTCGTCGGTCACATTGCGGCCTGCGCTCTTCAACGCGGTCGCTTGGTGCAGCACGGCGTCGGCGGAGCGGCCGCGCAACGCGCGCAGCAGCCCCGCTCGATCCATCACGTCCGCCGTGATCGGCTCGGCGCCGAGTTCGCGAATCGTCTCGTCGCTCTTGGGGTTTCGAGCGACGGCGAGCACCTCGTGACCGCCGTCGACCAGTGCCAGGATGAGCGGCCGCCCGATCGCGCCCGTCGCGCCCGCCAGTAGTACCCGCATCTCGTTCTCCTTCTCGCCCGGTGGCTTTCACCGACTTGGACGAGCGAGCCGAAAACTTTGTGATGGGTTGTGGCGCGAAACACGGTCGGGAGACCGCGCTCCCGGATCAGCCCGCGGAGACCTCGCTGCGGTCACCGCTCCACAGCGTGTGGAACTTGCCCTCGGCGTCGACGCGCTCGTAGGTGTGCGCACCGAAGAAGTCGCGCTGTCCCTGGGTGAGCGCGGCGGGCAGCCGCTCCGCGCGCAGCGCGTCGTAGTACGACAGCGAGGACGCGAAGGCCGGGACCGGAATGCCGAGCAGGGTCGCGGTGGACACCACACGCCGCCAGCTGTCGATGGCCGTCTCGATCGCCTCGCGGAAGTACGGGGCGAGGATGAGGCTCGGCAGCGCGGGATCCTGGTCGTAGGCCTCCTTGATCCGGTTCAGGAACCGGGCACGGATGATGCAGCCGCCGCGCCAGATCGTGGCCAGGTCGCCGGGGTGCAGGTCCCAGTTGTATTCGGCGCTGCCCGCGGCGATCTGATCGAAGCCCTGCGCGTAGGCGACGACCTTCGAGGCGTAGAGCGCCTGGCGGATATCCTCGGTGAATTGCTCGACGTCCGTGGGCTTTTCGGCCAACGTGCCGGAGGCCAGGCCGACCGCGGCCTTGCGCTGCGCGCGGGAACCCGACAGCGCCCTGGCGAACACCGCCTCGGCGATACCGGTCACCGGCACACCGAGATCGAGGGCGGACTTGACCGTCCAGCGGCCGGTGCCCTTCTGCTCGGCGGCGTCCACGATGACATCGACCAGCGGACGACCGGTCTTGGCGTCGACCTGCGCGAGCACCTCGGCGGTGATCTCCACCAGGTAGCTCTCCAGATCACCGGAGTTCCACTGGGTGAACACGTCCGCGATCTGCTTGGCGTCGAAGCCGAGCGCGTCACGGAACAGGTGGTAGGCCTCGCCGATGAGCTGCATGTCGGCGTACTCGATGCCGTTGTGCACCATCTTGACGAAGTGCCCGGAACCGTCGGGTCCGATGTGGGTGCAGCACGGGGTGCCGTCGACCTGCGCGGCGATCGACTCAAGCAGCGGACCGAGCGACTCGTAGGACTCCTTCGGCCCACCAGGCATGATCGCTGGGCCGTTGAGCGCGCCCTCCTCGCCGCCGGAGATGCCAGCGCCGACGAAGTTCAGTCCGCGCTCGCGCATGGCGGCTTCGCGGCGAATGGTGTCGGTGTAGAGCGCGTTGCCGCCGTCGATGATGATGTCGCCCGGCTCCATCGCGGCGGCGAGTTCCTCGATGACGGCGTCGGTCGCGTCGCCCGCCTTGACCATGATCAGCACCCGGCGCGGCTTCTCCAGCGCGGCGACGAACTCCTCGATGGTCTCGGTGCGCACGAAATCGCCGTCGGCGCCGTGCTCGGCGAGCAGCGCGTCGGTCTTGGCGACGGAACGGTTGTGCAACGCGACCGTGTAACCGTGCCTGGCGAAGTTGCGGGCGATGTTGCTGCCCATGACAGCCAGGCCGGTAACACCGATGTGTGCACGCGCTTCAGAGGTCGGCATCGATCAGCTCTCTTCGTTCGTCAGGTCCGGTGGGGTGTGCGAAAACTGGTTCCGCGGCGGCCTCGTCGGCTCCTTCGAACCGCGCGCCACCCTGCGTGCCAAGCTACTGGATGGCCGGTCGGCTGCTCACACCCGCGTCGGCTCGTCCGCGGATTCCGGCCCGCTCGACGAACGCGATCGCACGGCGTTGACGACGCCGAGCAGCAGCCCAAGCCCGAGCAGGATCGCACCGCGCAACCACACCTCCGCGCCGATGCGGGTGAACAAGAACGGACACGACGCCAGACCGAGCAAGGGCACCACCGTCGGCACCTGGAAGTGCTCGGCATCGACCAGCTGCCGGCGCAGGATCAGCACGGCGGCATTGACCGCGGTGAAGACGACGAGCAGCAACAGCACCAACGTCTCGGCCAGCGAGCCGACTTCACCGGTGAGCGCGAGTGCCAGCGCCACGGCGGTGGTGGCGAGAATCGCGACCCACGGCGTGCGGCGGCCGGGCAGCACCCTGGCCAGCGCGGCGGGCAGCAGACCGTCGCGTCCCATGCCGTAGGCCAGCCGCGAGGCCATGATGCCGGTCAGCAGGGCGCCGTTGGCCACCGCGACGAGCGCGATCACCGCGAACAGTCGCTCCGGCACGCCGCCCGCCACCCGGATCACCTCCAGCAGCGGTCCGCTCGATTCGGCGAGCACCTCGGTGGGCACGACGGCCCCCGCGACCGCACCGAGCAGCACGTACACCGCGCCCGCGGTGAGCAGCGCGCCGAACAGCGCCCTCGGATAGGTGCGGCGCGGGTCGCGCACCTCCTCGGCCAGATTCACCGAGGTCTCGAAGCCGACGAACGAGTAGTACGCCAGCACGGCGCCCGCGAGCACCGCACCGACCGGCCCGCGTTCGGCAGTGCCGACCTGGGTGCGCCTGCTCGGGTCGCCCTCGCCGCGCAGCAGTACCCAGGCGCCGAGACCGATGACGAGCAGCAGGCCACCGAGTTCGATCGCGGTGGCGACCACGTTCGCGCCGAGGGACTCCTTGATGCCGCGCAAGTTCAGCGCGGCGAGGGCGAACAGGAAGACCACCACGACGGCGACGGTCGGCAACGTCACCAGCGTGGCGAGGTAGTCCGACGCGAACCCCCTGGCCAACGCGCCGACGGACACGACGCCCGCGGCGAGCATGCAGAACCCGACGAAGGTGCCCGCGGCCGGTCCGAGCGCACGAGTCACGTAGTGCGCCGAGCCGCCCGCCCTCGGGTACTTCGTGGCGAGCTCGGCATAGGAACCGGCGGTGAGACAGGCGAGCACCAAAGCGGTGAGCAGCGGCAGCCAGAGCGCGCCGCCCGACGCCCCCGCGATCTCGCCGACCAACACGTACACCCCCGCGCCGAGCACGTCGCCGAGGATGAAGAAGTACAGCAGGGGCGTGCGGACGACGCGGTTCAGCGCGACGGCCATGGGCGGCTCAGTGCCGGTGCGGCAGCGGAGCTGCCGAGACGACGCGGTTGGCCGCGGCCTTCACCGAATCGGGGAGGACGTGAGTGATCGTCGTCAGCACCTTGGTGCCCAGCGAGGCGGCCGCCACCTTCTCGTCGCCGCGCAGCAGCGCCTCGACGCCTTGGCGCGCCACGTCGGCGGGGTCGTCCTTGGGACCCTTGCCTACGACGGTCTCCAGCATCTTGGCCCTGCGGAAGAAGTCGGTGTCGGTCGGACCCGGCATCAGCGCGGTGACCGTGACGCCGGTGCCGCGCGTCTCTTCGCGCAGCGCCTCGGCGAAGGACTGCACGAACGACTTCGACGCGTTGTACACCGCCTGCTTCGCGCCAGGCATCGTCGCCGCGATCGAGGACGTGAACAGCAGTTTGCCGGTGTCGCGCCGCACCATGTCGCCGAGCACGAGCTTGGCAAGGTGCACCGTCGAGCGCACGTTGAGGGCGATGATGTCGAGTTCGTCGTCGAGGTCGGTCGACACGAAGTCACCGCCGCGGCCGACGCCGGCGTTGAACGCGACCGCGTCGAGCGGCCGTTCGTCCATGGTGGCCGCCGAATAGAGCCGCTCCACACCTTCTGGCGTGCGCAGATCCACCTGCACCGCGCGGACTTCCACGCCGGGACGGCGCACCTGATCGGCGGCGGTCTCGATGGCCGTGTCCTCCGCGGCCACCACCACGTCGTACTCGTGTTCCACGAACTGCTTGGCGAGTTCCAGGCCGATTCCGCTGGAAGCTCCGGTGACAAGGGCGAGGGGACGTGTCTGGGTCATACCGCCCGCCTACCCACGCCGAGCCGGTTGTATCCGCCGCCCCTATCGACCGTCGAGCCAGACCAGGCAGAAGGTGTGCCCGACCGGGTCGGTGTAGACGCGGAACCGGTCGGCGTCGTTGGCCTGCACCAAACGCGCGCCGATGGCCAGCGCCTTGGTTTCGGCGATGTCGATGTCGTCGACCAAGAGGTCGAGGTGGATCTGCTGGGAGGCTTCGGGATCCGGGAAGCGCGGCGGCTTGTAGCGCGGTGCGGTCTGGAACGCCAGGCGCCTGCCGTCGGGATCGACGACGACCACCCACGTGTCGTCCTCGTCGTCCTCGTCGATGATCACCCCGCCGAGCAGCGCGGCGTAGAACCTCGCGAGCTCGCGCGGCTCCGGGCAGTCCAGCACCACGCTGCGCAGCCGTCCGACCGCGCTGGCCGCCGTCACCTCGTCCTCGGTCGCCATCGTGCCGTCCGATCTCATGAGCGCCTCCTCCGCCGGTAAGGGAACGCTTCTCACCTACCCGCCGCGCGCACCGGACAAACCGGCGCCGGCGCGCGAGCGGGGCCCAGGCGAATCGAATCGACTTCTCGGACTTGCGAATTCAGGCGACGACCAGGTCGACGTCGATGTTGCCCCGTGTGGCGTTGGAGTACGGGCAGACCTGGTGCGCCGCGTCGACAAGCGAGCGCGCCACGCCGGACTCGAGGCCGGGCAGGTCGATGGTGAGGGTGACGGCCAGACCGAATCCGTCTCCGTTCGGGCCGATGCCCACCGCGCCGGTCACCGAGGAGTCCGCGATCTTCACCTTCTCGCGGCGGGCGACCAGCTGCAGCGCGCTGTGGAAGCACGCGGCGTATCCGGCGGCGAAGAGCTGCTCGGGGTTGGTACCCGCGCCACCCGCGCCGCCGAGTTCCTTCGGCACGCTCAGTTCGAGGTCGAGCGCCTGGTCGGACGAGCGGACTTGGCCGCCGCGTCCGGCGCCGGTCGCGGTGGCCTGTGCGGTGTAGAGGGTGTTCATGGGGTGCCTTTCTGGAAGTACCTGCCGTGCCCCATGAACAGTAGCGAGCAACTAAGTTGCGCACAACTAATAGCGGAGTGAAAAAGGTCGCACACCGCGGGCGGAGTCGGTTCCGTCCGCGATGCGCGACCCGTCCGGTGCTTAGATCACCGCGTTCATGATCGTTCCCGCGCTCGTGGCGACGGCGCCTCCCGCCATCGCGCCCGCCACCATCTTCGGTGATTGCAAACCGCCGCCGTTCCACTTCTCCCAGGCGAAACGGCCACCGCCGTAGGTGATGGCGGTGATCCCCGACAGCTGGACGAGCCAGGTGAAGTACCGACCCATTTGCATGAGCTTGTCCGCCAGCGGCGGCGCTTCGGGGGTCGGATTACTGACCTGCGCGAGAACTGTGTCGTGTAGCGCGCAGAGGATCGTGCTCACTGTCATGCTCCTTCGCGGATGCTGAGGTGATGCTCGGGATTCGTCTTCACGAGGGCGCGTTACTTCGAAAAACTCGTCGACCCGTTCAATTCAACCTCAGCAAGATCATGTGATGTGGCAGACACACCGAAATCGGCATGACCCGACTCACAGCTGTTCACCCGTGCCACACACGCCCCGCGGTTCTAGGATTCGAAGGGTGCAGGGGGATGGAAGAAGGGCACGGGCGCGACGCGGCGCCGTCCCTCTTTCGAACGCCGACCTCACATCTGTTTCGGGGAGGGCACATGGCTTTTCTGCTTCCACTGCTTTTGCTGATGCTCGTCGTGACCGCGTCCGTCGTCGTCGCCGCCTACGGCACGGTGTTCGCCACCTACTGGTTCGAAATGCGGCACCACCACACCGACCCGCCGGATCTGTCGGCCACGCACTGACCGTTCGAGTTTGAGACCGGGCGGTCCGGCAACTCCGGTCACGGGTGTCGACGACGCCCGTGACCGCGAGCGGAGGTGAGCCGGATGGTGAACGATGTCGAGAAGCGCTGGTCCGATCCGGAGGGACTTCGCCAGGCCATCCGCTACGACCTCGCTGTTCTCGGCACTGCCGCACTTGTCGCCTTGGTCGCCGCGGTCTGGGCCGCCGGGCGGGACGCGTGCCTGTCCGGTCCGCTGCTGTGCGATGCCGCCTCGGGCATCGCGGTGCTGCTCGTCCCCGCCGTCGTCCTGCTGGCGGGCGGGATCGGCGCGTTCGTGATCACCTATCTGCGCTGGCGGCAGGGCCGGGTCTGGCCGATCTGGCAGGGCGCGGGCTGGTTCCTGTTCATGGTGATGCTGGTCTACGTCTCGATCGGCGGGACCGCGATGTCGCGGTGAGACTCAGCGGTTGTAATCCCAGTAGTGCAGCCATTTCACCGTGGCGAACAGCAGCAACGTCATGGCGTAGAGGACGACGACGATGGCGGCGCCGAGCGCGCTCACCCGCCAGCCCGCGCCGTCGACCGGGTCGAGCCAGCGCCGGAAACAGGCCGCCACCGCGGGCGACAGGATCCAGCTCATCAGCGCGACGCTCACGATCTGGCTCAACCACATCGCCAGCCAGGGCGGCGCCCCGATCTCGTCCAGCACCGGGCCGAGGAACCGGGACAGCGTCATCACCGTCGGATACAGCACGAGCAGCACCAGCATCGCGATCTTCCAGGTGGGCGTCACCCGGGTCCGGCCGTCGACGGTGCGGAGCGTGGATCCGAACGGCGTGGTGTGCGCGACGCCCGAGAAATCCTCGGTCAGTTCGGCGCGCAACGCGGGCAGCGCCGCGGCCCGCTGCTCCGAGCGCATCCAGTCCGCCAAATGGCGCGCCGTGCGGAACCGGAGAACCGAGAACCACCGGCCGGTGTCGCCGCGCGAGAACAGCGCGACACCGTCGAATCCGGGGAACTCGGCGCTCAAAGCCGCCAAATTCGCTTCCGCCGCAACGAAATCGGCGACCTTTCCGTTCGCGACACGGTGATCGAACACCCCGATTCCTGGCGGCGGCAACTCCCCCTCGACGATGATCAGATCCGAACTCTTCCGGTGAAATCCGCACGCCTCGCCTTCGGCGAGCAACGCCGTTCTCGCCGCCGAGTCGAGGAATTCGTTCGCCAGCGCCTCGGAGCGGAAAGTCGCGCCGAATCCGGGCTCCAGTGCGGGCTCGTCGTACACCGCGCGGCAGCTCTGCACGAATCCTTCTGCGGTGGAGGCTGTTTCGGACATCCGATCCAGCCAGACCGCGAAAGCCGCGATATCGGAGGGGCGGTGGAAGACGGTGACGGCGGTGGCGTTCATCGGTCGTCGACGCGGCGACCCTGGACGTAGACCTGCGCGACCGCCGCCTCGCCCATTCCCATCAACAGCGCGAACAGCGCCTGATCGCGCGCCAGAACCGGGTCGTCGGATCGGATCCCTTGCGCCAGTGCGCTTTCCAGCGCCGGTTCGCGGGCAGGGTCGACGACGACGAAGTCGGCCTCCTTGCCGAGGTCGAAGTTCCCGAAGCGGTTCTCCATGTCGAGGGCTCGCGCACCGGCCAGCGTTCCGGTGAACAGCATTTCGGCGGGATGCATCGAGACGCCGTCCGCGCCCGGTTCGGAGATGTGCACCTTGAACGCCGCCGCGAGCACCCGCGGAATCGACCATTCGTCGCCGCCGCCGTAGTCGGTGCCCGCGGCGACCGTGACCCCCGAGGCGATCGTCCGCTGCCACGGCATCGTCCCGGAGCCGAGGAACTGCTGGGACACCGGGCAGTGCGCGATCGAACTGCCGGTCTGCGCCAGCCGCCGTAGTTCCGCGTCCTGACAGTGCACGCAGTGCGCCAGGATGCTGCGCTTGCCGAGCATGCTCTTGCCGCCGACCTGCGAGCCGGGCAGGAACTTCCCGTCGTAGGTGTCGAGGTACGAATTCACCTGGTACGCCTGCTTGGTGCTGTCGACCTCGCCCGTGCCGGGGCGGTTGTTCTCGTTCAGGTGGCTGTGGAAATAGACGCCGCGATGTCGCACGGAGTCGTAGAGCTCACCGAGATTGCGCAGCGTCTCGCGGGTCACCGACAGCGAGAAGCGGGGCACGATCGCCACGTGCAGCAAGGCGGTGTCGACGTCGCCGGTGTCGGCCGCGTGCCAGGTGTCGATCTCCGCCTCGGTCAACCGGATCGCCTCGTCCTCGGAGGTGAGCAGCGGCGCGACCGACTCCTCCTCCCCCGTGGTCTGGATGCCGCGGCCGCCGACCATGCGCAGGCCGCGGCGGCGCGTCTCACTGAACAGCGCGTCCTGCGCGTGCGGGAAGGCCGACCCGAACACCATCGCGGCGGTGGTGCCCGCGGCGATCCGCCTGGCACAGAATTCGGCCGCCGCGTGCTTCGCGAACACCGGATCGGCGAGCCGGGATTCCGCCGGATACATACACAGCGTGAGCCATTCGAGCAGCTGTCCGCCGCCGTAGGCGTCACCGGCGAAGGTCTGCGGGAAATGGATGTGGGCGTCGACGAAACCGGGAAGCAAAAAGCCAGGGCGGTGGTCGAATTCGTCCGCATCGCGGAATTCGGCGGGAATCTCGTCGCGGTCGCCGCAGTAGGTGATCCGGCCGTCATCGCCGACGACCAACGCGCCGTCCGGCACGGAGACGAGCGCGTCCGCCGCGTTCTGGACGGTGGGGCGTCCGGCGACGTGGAAGATGTGCCCCAAGTGCACTCGGCTCACGAGTCGAGCACAGCACAGCGGGCGGCATCACATCGGCGATTGCCGGAAAAGGCGCGTCTACCTGCGACTCCTGCACCGATCACCGCCCAATACGTCGGCTCCGCGAATGCCCGGCCACCTCGTGCCATACTCGATAGGCATGACCGCAGAAAACGCTCGTGCCGGATCTGCAGTTCCCGACGCATCGGCCGTCTCCGCCGCGCTGCAGATCGCTCGCCGCGCTCCCTCCCTGCACAACTCTCAGCCCTGGCGCCTGGTCTTCGACGGCAAGCGGCTGCACCTGCACAGCGACCCCGACCGGTCGCTGCCGATGGCCGACCCGGACGGTCGCCAGCAGGTGATCAGCTGCGGCGCCATGCTGCACCACACCAGGACCGCCTTCGCCGCGAACGGCTGGCACACCGATGTCGTCCGCCTGCCCGATCCGGCGCGGCCGCGCTATCTGGCCGCGCTGGCCTTCCGGCCTTGGCCCGACCCGCCGGAACGCATCCGCACGCAGGCCAAGGTCATCTTGCGCAGGTACTCCGACCGGCTCCCGATGGACGAACCCGAGGGCTGGGACGCGCTGCTGCCCGGCGTGACCGAAGTGGCACGGGCGTGCGAGGTCACCCTCGACGATCTGCCCGACTCGGTGCGCGAGCGGCTCGCCGCCGCCTCCGACCAGGCCGAGGCGCTGCGCCGCTACGACAAGCCGTATCAGAGCGAATTGCGCTGGTGGACCGGACATTTCGATCTGTCCGAGGGGATCCCGCCGACCGCGCTCGCGACGGCGGCCGAGGCCGGTCGCGTGCCCGTGCGCCGCGACTTCCCCACCGCGTCGGGAACCACCCGGCGGGCGACGCCCGAGGATCGAGCCCGGCTGCTGGCGCTGAGCTCGGCCGAAGACTCGACCGCGCAGTGGTTGCGGACCGGCGAGGCGCTGTCGGCGGTGCTGCTGGAATGCACCGGCGCCGGACTCTCGACCTGCCCGCTCACCCACATCACCGAACTGCCCGCCGCGCGCCGGGTGATCGCTGGACTGCTGCCCCACCACCTGCGACCCCAGGTCGTCGTCCGGGTGGGCACCGCGCCGGATCCTGATCCCCTGCCGCCGACACCGCGTCTGCCGATCGAGGACATCCTGACCGTCACCACCCCGTAAGTTTCCGCGCGGACCCCCGCGAATCGGACGAAGCGGACGAGATCGCGAGGTCCGCTAACGACCGAGCGTGGATCGCCGATGGACCTCGTGTCGATGACGACACCGGCACCGGCGGCCCAGTGCCGCGCGTGCCGTCGCTTTCTCCGGCCGTGCGCAGGCCGGGGACGGACCTGGTCTCGTGCCGCCCGTAGGCTGTCTTCGCACGTCAGCGCCGGGCGCGTCGCGATCCCGGTCCGCCATCCGGTACCCATCTGTCAGGGAGTTCACTTGGCTCGGCAACGTCGCACCACCCGCCCGTCCGCGTCCCGCCGCGGCGCCCTCGTCACCACCGCGCTGGCCGTCGCGCTCACCGCGGGCATCGGCACAGCCGCAGCGCGTCCCGTCGGCGCCTTCGACGTCGGAGGCGCCATCGAGGTCGAATACGACCGAGCGGGCGGACCCGCCGTCTTGGGCGATCCCGTCACCCCCGAACTCGACGCCGGCCGCGGCGGCCGCTACCAGGCCTTCGAACGCAATGCCGCCATCTACTGGCACCCCGAGGTCGGCGCGCACCAAGTCGGCGGCTCGATCCGCGCCAAGTGGGGCGCGCTCGGCTGGGAGAACGGCACGCTCGGCTACCCGGTCACCGGTGAGCTCGCCACGCCCGGCGGGCAGGGCCGCTTCAACCACTTCCAGGGCGGATCCATCTACTGGTCGCTCGGCACCGACTCCCACCAGGTCGGCGGGGCCATCCGCGACAGATGGGGCGCGCTCGGCTGGGAAGGCGGCGCGCTCGGCTTCCCGATCACCGACGAAGCCACCTCCGCGGGCAACGGCCGCTACAACCTCTTCACCGGCGGCGCCGTCTACTGGTCCCCGCGCACCGGCGCCCACGCCGTCTGGGGCGCCATCCGCGACGACTGGGTCCGCGCGGGCGCCGAGAACGGCCGCTACGGCTACCCCACCGGCGAGGAATACGACTACGAAGGCGGCAAAGCCCAAGACTTCCAAGGCGGCCGCATCACCTGGCTACCCTGACCCGCGCCCCGACGAATTACCGGCAACAGAGTTTCGGCAGATAACGGATCAGGGGTCCATGCCGCCATGTTCGTGCGGTGTCGACTCGTCGGTCTCGAGTTCTTCGCCAGCGGTCCGCGCGCTGATGAACCGCTACGCCCCGCGAACTCGAGTGCGAACCGGTCGTGACACAGGAGGGGGCGGCGATTGTGGATCGGCCAGCCCGCTCGTTCGCGAGTTGGGTGTCCGATCACCGAAGCGAATAGTCGTAGTCGGCAATCCAAATCGACTGCGCACCAGTTGCTTCGGCGCGCGGTTCGGGAATCGGGACGACAGGGAATCGCCGACGCGGGTAGAAAGGACACGGACCCACACTTGCGAGGAGGCGGCGATGGCATCCCCCGTCGAGCTCGGCGACGAAGCCGCCATCCGGCTGGTGATCGATCGCTGGGCGCAGGCCTTCCACGACAAGGACGTCGACGCGGTCGTGGCGCTGCACGATCCCGATACGGTCTCGTTCGACATCGTCCCACCGCTGCGGTACGTCGGTATGTCCGAGTACCGCAAGCCGTGGGACGAGACGTTCGCGAATTTCGGCGGTCCGATCGAGATGGAGATCCGCGATCTCGTGATCACCGTCGGCGGGGATGTCGCGTTCAGCTACAGCCTCAACCGCATGATCGGCGTGCTGAACGACGGCACCGAACTCGACTATTGGATGCGGTGGACCGTCTGCTACCGCAGGATCGACGGGCGATGGCTGATCGTCCACGATCACTCCGCTGCGCCGACGGATTTCGCTACCGGTGGCGCGGCCCTCGACTTGCAGCCGTAGAGACTTCGACAGATAGCCGACCGGCTGCGAGCATCGAAGCCGCCGGGCTCGAGCGCGCCGCGGGATTCTAGGGACGCCTGGGCGGTTGGGTGATAAATCCGGCGGAGGACCCTACGTGCAGCAGTTCGGGTCCAGCACGACGCACAGCGCCGAGAGCGCCTCGCGGCGCGCCCGGTGGTAGATGTTCATGCCGCGGCGTTCGGACTCGACGAGACCCGCCTTCTTCAGCTGGCCGAGGTGGTGGCTGACGGTGGATTCGGCGAGGCCGACGGCGGCGGCGAGGTCGCCGGTGTTCTGCTCGCCCGCCGCGGTGGTCAGCAGCAGCGACATCAGCTTGACCCGCACCGGGTCAGCGATGGCTTTGAGCCGCAGGGCAACTTCCAGCGCGGCGTCGTCGTCGATCGGGCCCGCGGCGACCGGGGCGCAGCAGACGGGAGCGGACATATCGATCACAGGCAGAGCCTTCGGCATGCCGCCGATCCTACGCACCTTGTTGACATATGTCGAAAAGGAGACGAGACTTCAGGTCGAAAGTTCTTCGATATATGTCTCACAAGTGGAGGTATCCGCCATGTCTCGCATCCAACTCGCCCTCAATGTCGACGATCTCGATCGGGCGGTGACGTTCTACTCGACCCTGTTCGCCACCGAACCCGCCAAGCGCAAGCCCGGGTACGCGAACTTCGCCATCGCGGAGCCGCCGCTGAAATTGGTCCTCCTGGAGAACCCCGGCCACGGCGGCAGCGTCAACCACCTCGGCGTCGAGGTGGAATCCTCCGAGCAGGTGCACGCCGAGATCGCGCGGCTCTCGGGCGCGGGCGTGTTCACCGAGGAGGAGATGGCGACGACGTGTTGTTTCGCCACCCAGGACAAGGTCTGGGTGACCGCACCGGACGCCGAGCGGTGGGAGGTCTACACGGTGCTCGCGGACAGCGAAACCTTCGGCGCCGCACCGCGATCCGAGACCGACGAACCGTGCTGCGGCACCGTCGAGGAGGCCGTCGCCGATGGCGCGTGCTGCGGCACGTCCGCCAAGCGGGACGCCGTCGCCTCGGGCGCCGCCTGCTGCGGATGACCCTACAAATTCCCGGATTCCGGTCTCCCCTCAACGTCGGCCGGAATCCGGGCGTATCCGCGAACCGTGTTCCGGCTCAGTGGGCGAGAACGCCGCTCAACTCGTTCGGGCTGTCCGGCAGGGTGACCGACGCCGTGACCGCGCCCGCGGCGAGGTCGACGCGATGCACCTTCTTGGTGGCCGGGTCCGAGACGTAGGCGACGCCGCCGCGGACGAACAGCGCAGGGCGGGCCTGCTGCCACTTCAACGGTTCCTGCCACGAGTCGATGACCGGGATGGTCCGGGTGACCGTGCCGGCGACCGGATCGATGACGTGGATGCGACCGTCGGTGCCGAGGACCAGCGCCTCGCCCTGCGGGCCGCGGCCGAGCGAACGGAACGTGTAGCTGGTGCCGATATCGACGAGGCGCAGCGTTCCGGTGACCGTGTCGATCAGCGAGACCTGCTGCGGCCGTTCGAGTTCCGCGTCCTTGTCCTTCTTGTAGTCGCCGAGCACAATGGTCGATTCCTCGCTGCCCGCCTGGTTGCCGATGCGGCCGTAGGGCGTCGGGCTCGTCACCTTGGTGATGACGCCGCCTCGGTAGACCAGCGCGCCGGTCTGGCAGCCGACGACCACGGTGTCGCCCTCGGCGGTAGCCTCGCCGTGCACGCCGGGGCAGTCCTCGTTGCGGGCGATCTCCTTGCGCTGAGCGTCGAGCACCGCGATACCGGTGCGTTTCTCCTCGGTGCCGAGCGTGACGACCAGTGATCCGTCGGCCAGCTCGATGGCGACGCCGTGGTGCGGCGCGGCCGACTTGTACGCTTCGGTGGCTGGCTTTCCGTCGGCCAGCCGCACCGGATCGAACGACGTCACTTCGCCGGTACCGTCGGCGAACAGCACCGTCCGTCCGGCGTGCTGGACCACGTGACCCGGTTTGGCTCCGGGGAATTCGATATCGGTGAACTCGGCCGCGACGGCGTCGTAGACCCGGAACGAGTCCTTGTGCGACACCATCAGATGCCGGTCGTCGCCCGCCGGGTTGAGGCGGTTGAAGCCCTCTAGCGCTGTGCTGCCGTGTAATTCGAGCGTCGTGCCGTCGAGCACGTGGATGCCGCCGTCGTAGGTGACCGCGATGGGCTCGGCGATCCGCTTGCCCGCGGGCTCGGCCTCGTCCGAGCCGCATCCGGCCAGCGCGAGCGCCGCGGTGAGCAGACCCGACAGCGCGAGCGCGGTGCCGTTCTGTGGCCGAAAGTGCATGTGGTGCTCCTATTTTCGTTCCAATACTGCGTTCATGGGGCCAGGCCGCGCGCGATCGCCTCGGTGTTGGCGCGCATCATCTCCAGGTAGGTCTCGGCGCCACCGCCCGGCCCGGTGAGCGATTCGGAGTACAGCGGGACGACTCGGACGTGCAGCCCGGCCTGTTCGGCGAGCACGCGGGCGAGGCGATCAGGTTGGGCGGAGTCGGCGAAGATCGCGCCGACGCCCGCGGCCCGCACGGCGTCGGCTAGTCCGGCCAGATCCGACGAGCTCGGGGAGGCGAGCGTGGTGCCGCCTGGAATCACGGCGCCGATCACCTGAAAGCCGTAACGCTGTGCGAGATAACCGAATACGTGATGGTTCGTGACCAGCTTGCGCCGTTCGGCCGGAATGGCGGCGAACCGCTCGGTCATCCACCGGTCGAGCCGGTCGAGCTCGCCGAGGTAACGCTCGGCGCGCTCGCGGATCGCCGCCGCGTCCACGCCGGCGACGTGCGCGATCACCTCGTCGCGAATCACCTCGACGGCGCGGCGGACGCGCAGCGGGTCGGTCCAGAAGTGCGGGTCGGGGCGATCGGCGCCGACCTCGGGGCGATAGCGCAGCGGGTCGACCCGGTCGCCGACCGCCACCGTCGCGACACCGGCGTGCGCTGCGGCGTCGACGTGGCGCTGCACGCCTTCCTCCAGCCCGAGACCGTTGTGCACGACGAGCCCGGCCCGCTCCAACCGCGCGGCCTGCTGCGCCGAGATAGCGAAGTAGTGCGGGTCGGCGTCGGGCCGCATGAGCACCGTCACCTCGGCGGCGTCGCCGACGATCGCCTCGGTCAGATCGCCGAGGATGTTCGTGGTCACCATGATCTCGCGGCGCTCGGCGTCCGGTGACACGCATCCGGCGAGCACGAGCACGGCGGCGAGGAAGATTCCGAGACGCGCTACGGCTCTCATTCGCCCGCCTCCACCATCAGCGTGGGGGCGATCTCGAGTGGGAAGACGCGAGCTGTCCGCAGGTCGGAGTAGTCGATCTCCAGCACCTTTCGTCCGGCGGGATCGTTGACGTAGGCGCGGCTCGAATCGACCACGATGCTCGACGCGGAGCCGGGCTCGACGAGCTGCTTGCGCGTGAGTTCGCTGCCCGTCGCGGCGTCGTAGGCGTGCAGCACACCATCGGCGGACAACGTCAGCAGCGGCGCGCCCTCCCCCGCGGTGTTCGCCGCGAGCACGGGGCCGGTCTCGACGAAAGTCCACGTCTTGCGGCGAGCGTCGAGCAGCCAGGTCCCGCGCTCCCCCGCCTCGGCCGCCAGCGTGGCGCTGCCGGGGCGGTGGTGGAATTCGACCGCGCGCTCGGCCTGGGGAATCGGGCTCGGGTAGGCGATCTTGGTAGCGGTGGTGCTCCCCTCCTGGACGTTCACGACCAAAGCGCCGTCGGCGCAACCGAAGACGACGCCGATCCTGGTTTTCGCCGTGCCACGCGGTTCCTGGCACGGCTCCGCGGGCGCGGCGACCACCGCTCCGTCACGGCCTCGAACCTCCACCCGGCCATCGGTCCGGCGCGCCACCACCGTGTGTTCCCCCGACGGCACGGCCGGACCGCCCGCGTGCGCGTCGCTGTCGGGCACCGAGCCCGCGTCCAGCGCGGTGCGGTCCAGGAGCGCGGTGTCGCCGCTGCCGAGCACGAGCGCGACGACCGAGGTGTCCGAGGCCGCGGTGACCACCGGTCCAACGGCGTACGCGCCGATATCCCGGATGGGCGCCTTGTAGTAGTGCACGTGGTCACCGTGATCCACCAGCCAGGTGCCGGTGTCGATAATTCGAATCCCTTCCGGCATCGAGAGATACGCGTAGCGTCCGTCGTCAGCTATGTGCGTGATGCCAACGGCGGGCTCGAGCTCGGTGACCTGCTCCGAGATCAGGTCCAGCACCCGCACCGCACCGGACTCCTTGTCCGCCAGAACGAGTCGCGGCTGCGGTTCCGCGGTCTCCTCCGCGCCCTCGACGTAGCCGTGCGGCGCCGATTCGGCCTCGTCGGTAACCCGATCGGCGCCGCAACCGACCAACGGCAGCACCGCCACCAGCACCAAAGGACCGAACTTTCTGCCCGACAACCGGATTCGGCTCCGCAAAGCGGAGAACGTCGCGGACAGGAAGAACAGCGCCACCGCGACCGCCGCGATGGTGGCGCCCGCCGCCGTACCGAGGTGCCAGGAGATCAGCAGTCCGGTCACCGTCGCCAGCGAACCGAGCCCGGCGGCCACGCCCATGATCACCGGAAGCCGGTGCGCCCAGAACATCGCCGCGGCGGGCGGTGCGATGAGCAGGCCGAAGACCAGCAGCGTACCGACGATGTGGAACGAGGCGACGATGGCGAGCGTGAGGAGACCGACCAAGGCCACCTGCGCGACCTTCGGCCGCAACCCGAGCGTGTGCGCGGTGCGCGGATCGAAGGCCAGCGCGACGAAGGCGCGATGGCCGAGCAGCGCGACGGCGGCCGCGACCAGCAGCGCGAGGACCAGGTAGACCAGATCCCGGTCCCGGATCGCCAGCACGTCGCCGAACAGGAAGCCGGTCAGGTCGACCGCGAAAGACTGTGCCCGCGAGACGATCACGACGCCGATCGACAACATGCCGACGAACAGCAACCCGATGCCGATGTCGGCCGAGAGCCGCGCGTTCCTGGTCAGCGCGGACACCCCGAGCGCCATCGCGCCCGCGCTGAACGCCGCGCCCACCAACAGGTTTCCGCCGAGCAGCGCCGCGATCGCGATACCCGGCAGCATCCCGTGCGCCATCGCGTCGGCAAGAAAAGCCATGCCGCGCACCACGACCCAGGTACCGGCGATAGCGCACAGGCACGAGACGAGCAGGCCGCCCCAGAGAGCCCGCTGCACGAACGACACCTCGAACGGGGCGATCAACCACTCCATGAGGCGACACCATAGAATGAAAATGGTTATCATTACAACTGAGTGACGGGAGACACAGTGTGAACCGAGCGGACCTGCGACTGGCCGGATTGTCGGCGGGCTACCGCGGCCGGGCCGCACTGGCGGACGTCACCGCGACCATCCCGACCGGCCGAATCACCGCGGTGCTCGGCCACAACGGCTCCGGCAAGTCGACACTGCTCGCGGCGCTCGCCGGCGTGCTGAAACCGCTGGCGGGGACCGTCGAGCGGCCGGGCATCCGGCGGACCGCGTTCGTCGTGCAGCACAGTGCGGTGCCCGCGACGCTGCCGATCACGGTCCGGGAGACGGTCGCCATGGGACGGTGGGCGCACCGCGGACCGTGGCGGCGCCTGCGGCGAACGGATCGCGCGGTCATCGAGGAATGCTTGGCGCGCATGGACATCGCCGACCTGGCCGACCGGCGCCTGGACACGCTCTCCGGCGGGCAGCGGCAGCGGGCGCTGCTCGCGCAGGCACTGGCCCAAGAGGCCGACCTGCTGCTCCTCGACGAGCCGACCACCGGACTGGATGCCGAAGCGCGGCAACGGATCACGGATCTGCTCGAAGACGTCGTCGGCCGAGGGGTCACCGTCGTGCACGCCACCCACCAGCGCGACGAGGCGCTGCGCGGCGGCCACTGCCTGCTATTGGAGAACGGCAGACTGCTCGCCGAGGGCGATCCGGAGTCGACCATCGCCCTCGGTTCCGCGTCTCGATCGCGCTGCTAACGTCGATGCCGTGTCCGATGCGCTGACCCGCTTCCGCTCCGTTCTCCCGGCCGACACCGAGTGGGAGCCGGTCGACGGCGGGGAGTCCGGGGCGGCCGTGTTCCGCGCCGCCGACGGCTCGCGGTACGCGAAATGCGTCGCGGAGGATTCGATACCCGACCTGCGCGAGGAGTGCGACCGGGTCGCATGGTTCAGCGGCGACGGCATTCCCGGGCCGCAACCGGTCCTGTGGCGGCAGGTCGGCGATGCCGCCTGTCTGGTGACCACGGCCGTGCACGGCGTGCCCGCCGACCGGGTGCCCGCAGAGGAGCTGTCCGCCGCCTGGGCATCGATCGCCGAGGCTGTGCGCACGCTGCACGATATACCCACGGATACTTGTCCGTTCGAACGCGACGTCGCCAAGATGTTCGCCAAGGCCGAGGACGTGGTGGCGCGCGGCGCGGTGAATCCGGAATTCCTTCCGGAGGAACAGCTGAACACGCCGACGCGGGTCCTCTTGGCGCGGCTGCGCGCTCAGCTGGACCTGCGGATCGCGCAGGAGGCCGCGGAATACGTGGTGTGCCACGGCGATCTGTGTCTGCCGAACATCGTCCTCGATCCGGACACCGGGTCGTTCGCCGGATTCCTCGACCTCGGCCGTCTCGGCGTGGCCGACCCGTATGTCGATATCGCCCTGCTGCTGGCGAATTCGCGGGAGACGTGGCCCGACGAGCGCAGCGCGCGGGACGCCGATCGGCGCTTCGCCGAACGCTACGGCATCGATCTCGACGCCGACCGGCAGCGCTTCTACCTGCACCTCGATCCGCTCACCTGGGGGTGAGGCGAATCAGGCCATCGAGATGCCGGTGATCAGGGTGCGGCCGTTGACGGTTTTGGTGGTGATGATCTGGGTGAAGATCCTCGGCTGCTGACCCGGATACTGCTGGGTGAGCCGGACTTCCCAGTGCGACTGCCCATCTCCCGCGCCGACGGCAGTGCGGGTGATCTGGACGCAGTAGCGGGTCCCGACCGGCACCTGGTCGATGCCGCGCTGGATCTGTTCGGCGGGCGGGACCGTCGCGTCGGCGGCGACGACGGCGCGCGCCGCCGGACCCGAACGTTGCACGTAATAGGCGCGTTCGAAGGCGAGGATGGCCGAGGGCCCGTCGGTGGTGCCGCCGATACCGGTGCCCGAGACGACGTCACCGGTGCGGCGCTGTTCGCATCCGGGAGTCGCGACCGCCGTAGGGGAATCGGGTCCCGTCGGCGTAGGCGACGCGGGCGCCGGTGCGTCGTCGGCCGCGGGCACCGAGCTGGTCGGCGCGGTCACGGTGCGCGTTCCGGAGCTGGGGAGCACCGCCCAGATGATCGAGCCGACCGCGACGAGCAGACCGAGGACGATCAGTACCGCGAGGATCTTGTTGCCGCGTTCTTGCTGCTGTTCCTGCGGGCGTGGACGCGGACGGCGCAGTGCGGGACCGGGATTGCCGCCGGTGCGGTCGATGATCGCGGGCACGAACGGCTTGCTGTCGTCGGTGCGGCGGTCCGGTTCCGGCTCGTCGTCGACCGGTACCTGGATCTCGACGGTCGGCTGCTCCGGAAGTTCCTCGGCGCGCGTCGGCGGGTCGAGCCATTCGGCCCACTCGCCCATCCGACGCGGCGGCTTCCGAACCGGCGGCGCGGCGGAGGGTTCCGGCGTGTACGACGGTTCCGGTGCGCGCGGCGGACCGGCTACGGGCGGCAACCCGGATCCGCGCGGCGGCTCGGGCATCCGTGGTGGCGGCTCCGGTGCGCGCAGCGGCGCGCTGTACGACGACCCGGGTTTACCTCCCGCGGGCCGCCGCCGTCGACGCTTGCCCGTGGGAGGCGCGGGCAAGCGCAACATCGGCAGACCCGTGTCGAACGGATTCGGCTGTCCCTGCTCCTTGTTCGACGGGCCCTGGTCAGGGCGCGTCATCGCCGAAGTCGCCGATCACGGCGGCCGGGACGGTGACCGATTCGGGGATCATAGCGGCCGCGGGAACCGTGACGCCGAGCTGGCCGTCGCGCGGCCTGCGGTCCTGATCGCCGCCCATCGGCGGCGGCATCGCGACGCCACCGTGGGTGCCGGGCGGCCCGCTCGGTTCCGGCGCGGGCCGGTACGGCGGCGCGTCCTGCGGCGCGGGCGTGGGCGGGATGATCGACGCGGGCGGCGCCGGCCTCGCATCCGGCTTCGGCGCATCGGGTTTCGCGCTCGGTCCTGTCCCGTTCTGCGCCGGATTCGACGGCGTCGAGCCGCCGCCGAAATCGATAACCTTCGACGGGGTACCGGACGTGCCGCCACCGTTGCCGTTCGTGGTGCTTCCCGGGTTGATCAGCTCCGGGATCGCCTTGTCGATCGCCTTGTCCGCCGACGCGGCAACGGTGTCCATAGCGTGCGTGCCGACCTCGACGATCTTGTCGATCAGGTGCGTGCCGATATCGACGCCCGCCGAGATGGCGGCGGTGCCCAGCTGCACGCCCGCCGAGATGAGCTGCTGCTGGAGTTGGAGCTGGGCGGCCTGCTGCGGGTCGAGCGGCTGGCCCTGCACGGTGGTGCCTGGCACGGTGGTGACCGAGCTACCGCCGATGGACGGCTGGCTGGTGCCGCCGATTCCGCCGGGCTGGGTGACAGTGAGCGGACCCATCTCGTCCAGCCGACGGGTGTGGTCGTTCATCTCGGTGCGCGCGGTGCTCACGGTGGCGATCGCGTCGCGCAGCGCCTGCGCCGCGCGCTCGATGACCGCGTCGGTATCGGGCGCGGCGGTCGCGCCGCCGAGGATTTGCCTTGCGTCGCGGCGGAAGTCGGCGATGATCTGGTCCACCCGACGCGCCGCGCGGGCGCTGGTGGCTTGCGCGTCGCCGAGCACCGACAGGTAGGCGGGCCCGCGGTCGGTGATCTCGCCGATCTCGGTCTGGGTGGTGCGCAGCGCGGGCACGGCGGCGTCCGCGCCGCGCGAGGTCCAGGTGGACTCCAGCGCGTACAGACCGTCCCGGTGCGGGCCTTCGGAATCGGCGGCGTGCGTGGACGCAGCGGACAGCGCGCCGGAGATGGCGCGGTCGGGCAGGGTGGCGCCGGTGCCGAGGGTCGCGCGCAGCGAGAGCATCGGCTGCACGAGCGCCGCGACGATCGGCGGGTCCGATGTCGGATCGTTGCTGACGACCGGCAGCGTGTCGGTGCTGGTCTGTTCGGTGGGTCGCCGTCGGCGTAAACCGCTGAGCCGCCTCATGCCAGCTCCTCCCCCGTCTTCGCCAGCGCGGCCGCGGTCTCCGCGTCACCGGTCTGCATGGCGGCGCCGTAGTCACGCAGCACCTGACCGTAGGCGGCCACCAGCTGACCCGCGGTGGACAGTGCCTGGGTGTGCTCGGACACCGCGGCGGTGAACCGCGCGACGAATTCCGCGCCGACCATGCCGAGATCGGCGTCGAGCTTCTGCGGGTTCACCGCGCCGGACGCGGCGGCCGAGGCCTGCGCCAACTGCTGCGCAACGGTGTCCGCTATCGCGGTGTAGGCGGCCATCGCCGCCGGGTCGAGCTTCAGCGTGTCCATCGTTCCCCCTTCACGGAAAACCAAACTCTCGCTGTCGCATCACGGTTGAGCCGAGCTTACTGTCCGGGTCCGACACCCGCGCCGGATGAACCACGAAACACCGGCGGCACCGCCTGGCCGTGCCGTGCGGGTATGTCCATCGCCGATGATGTGCGCCCGCCCGGTTCGCGACCTTCGTCCAATAGTCGCACGACTCGCCCCGAGATCGGCGGTCTGTCTTGCAATCAACGGCGCGGCGGGTCGGATGCCGCACGGACGGAACGCTTTCCACGACCGCCGACCTGGGCTTTTTCCTAAGCGGATCTCAGCGGGACAGGTCCGGCCACGGCGGGCGCCGCACGATGGCGAGCAGCGCGAGCGTCGCCGACACGAGGCCGATCGTCTGGCCGAACAGCGCGATCCGATTGGCGTCGACGGCGGGTGTCCAGGTGGCCTGCCCGTCCTTCACGACATACACCCCGACCGGTCGCGCGGCCGACCGCAGAATGCCGCCGACCCGCGCGACGGTGACGATGACCGACCCGTCGGGAGTCTCCTGCGGGGTTCCGTAGACGAGGGCACTCGCGTCGCCCGATTGCGTCGCGCCGAGCTGTTCCAGCAGTGACATTGCCGCCCCTTCGTTCCGTGGTCCGATCGCCCGGGCGCGAAAGCCGAGCGCCCAGGCCAGCCTAGTGAGAACGCGGTCCGGTGACGTCCCGAGGACCGAGAAGATTCCATGCGGGAATAGTCGAGGTGGCGATACGTTCGTTGAAGGTGGTTAGTCGAACGAACGAAAGGGGCCGCCGGTGGCGACCGAGACCACGCAGTCGTCCATCGGGCTCCGGTCCGAACGCGGAGCGATTCTCGGCTCGCTGATGCTGGCGACCGGGCTCGTCGCCCTCGATTCGACCATCATCGCCACCGCGGTCCTGTCCATCACCGACAGCCTCGGCGGGTTCGCCCAGTTCCCTTGGCTGTTCTCGATCTATCTGCTCGCGCAGGCGGTGACGGTGCCGATCTACGGCAAACTCGCCGACACGGTCGGACGCAAGCCGGTCATCCTGTTCGGCATCGCGGTGTTCGCGCTGGGTTCGCTGCTGTGCGGGCTCGCGGGCAGCATGGTCGCGCTGATCGTCTTCCGCGCGGTGCAGGGCATCGGCGCGGGCGCCATCCAGCCGATGACCATGGTGATCGCGGGCGACCTGTACACGCTGACCGAGCGGGCCAGGGTCCAGGGCTATCTGGCCAGCGTGTGGGCGATGTCCTCGGTCGCGGGTCCGCTGCTGGGCGGCGTGTTCGCCGATTTCGTCAGCTGGCGCTGGATCTTCCTGATCAACCTGCCGCTCTCGGCGGTCGCGGCCTGGATGCTGGTGCGCAGTTTCCGCGAGGACTCGATGCGGCGCAGCCAGGACATCGACTATCTGGGCGCTGGCCTGCTGACGCTCGGCGCGGGGGCGATCATCCTCGGCCTGCTCGAGGGCGGGCAGGCGTGGGCGTGGTCTTCGCCCGCGAGCATCGGCATCTTCGCGGGCGGCGGGCTGGTACTCGTCCTGTTCGCGCTCGTGGAGCGGCGGGCGGCGAATCCGATTCTGCCGCTGTGGGTGTTCACCCGCCGGGTGGTGGTGGCGAGCAGCCTGGTTTCGGTGCTGATCGGCGCGGTGCTGCTCGGCCTGACCTCGTATGTGCCGACGTTCACCCAGGGCGTGCTCGGCACCGGCGCGCTGGTCGCCGGGCTCACCGTCGGCGCGCTCACCCTCGGCTGGCCGCTGGCCGCCTCCCAGGCCGGAAAGGTCTATCTGCGCATCGGTTTTCGCGGCAGCGCGCTGATCGGCAGCGGGCTCGCGACGCTAGGCGCCGCGTCAACCCTGCTCATCGATGAGCACTCGACGCTGTGGCAGATCGCCGCGTCCTGTTTCGTCATCGGCATCGGCATGGGCCTGGTCGCGACGCCGACCCTGATCGCCGCGCAGACCAGCGCGGAATGGTCCGAGCGCGGGGTGGTGACCTCGGCCAACATGTTCGCCCGCTCGATCGGCAGCGCCGTCGGCGTCGCGGTGTTCGGCGCGATCGTCAACTCCCGTGTCGGCGAGACCGACCATCCCGCACCGCATGTGCTGGCCTCGGCGGTGCATCTGGTCTTCGTGACCGTCGCGGTGATGGCGGCGGTCATGCTGGTGGCCTCGGCCGTGATGCCGAGCCGCCGCGCCGACGGCACGATCTGAGTCCTGCGCTCACTCCGCGGCGCGGCGACCTTCGATCTCGGCAAGAGCGCGGTCGCGCTGGGCGGCGGGCAGACCGGCGGCCGCCGCCCTGACGGATTCGACGGCGTCCGAGGAAAGCGCGGACAGAGTGCTGTGAAACTCGGCCCACAGGTCGTGGTCGGCGGTGGCGCGCAACATGTCCGCGAGCTTCGGTTCCGGCACGAGGCCGACGAAGCGTTCGAGCTGCGTGACTTCGTCGACCAGGAACGCGGTGCGGGTCAGCGCGAGTCCGTCCAGTCGCGCCGCGGTGACGCGCGCCGCGTCGTCGGAAACCGAGGCCATCAGATCGCCGAGGGTGATCCAGTCGGCGCGCTCGGCGAGCAGCTCGGCCACCTCCGCGACCGTGGCCGGAGGCAGTCCGGCGATGATGGTCGCCGCGCGGCGGGCGTCGAGCTGGGCGGCGATGTCGGCGAGGAATTCGGCGGGCAGGCGTTTGGCCACCTCCACCGCGTGTCCTGGGTCGAGCACCGCCGACATCTTGGCGGCGAGCAGCGCGTTGTGGTGGTGGCCGACCAGCTTGGCGAGGATGGGCGTCGGAATGATCTTGGCGGCGCCCGCGATTCGCCGCAGCCCGAAAGACTGGTGGTCGAAGAGCATGTCGGCGACCTGCATACGGAACAGGCGCAGATCCGTGTCGGGCACCTCGGCCAGATAGCCGAGCTCGTCCACCGGGACGCGCAATGTCCTTGCCAGCTTGATCAGCTGCGGATCGGTGGCCGGGGCGGTCACATCCGCACCGCCTTCTTCACCGCGCCGCGCAGCATCTTCGGCACCAGATCGAGCAGGGAGTTCGCCGCCGCCTGAAGGTCGTAGAACTCCTTGTGCTCCGCGCGCTCGACGGTCTCGGCCAGCGCCGCCAGACGGTCCGGCGGCAGCGCCGCGATGGCAGGCGGAAGATCGCCGTCTATCAGTTCGGCCAGCGTCTTCTGCGCCATCGCTACCTCCGTGCGTCGGACGGAATCGAGACCTTTGGTCAACGGTAGCGAACAGGTCCCGAAATACGGATCGCCCCGCGCGGGGCGGGCGCGGGGCGATCGTTTCCGGACGGCCGAGGCCTACTCCCCGACGGAGACCGCTTCCTTCTCGCGCGCACCGCCGCCGAACTTCTCCATCACGAGGTAGCCACCGCACACCAGCACCGCCCACACCGCGCCGACGACGATCGCGGTGCGGCCGCTCTCGGTCCAGAACAGCAGCACGACCACGAGACCGAGGAAGGCGAGCGCAACGATCGAGGTCACCGGCGCACCGGGCAGGCGGTAGTCGCTGGCGGGCACCGACCGGCCGCTCAGCTCGCTGAACCGGGCGGGCGCCTCCTGACGCAGCGACAGGCTGCGCAGCATGCGGCCGGTGGAGTAGATCCCGGAATTGCACGACGAGAGCGCCGCGGTCAGCAGCACGAAGTTGATGATGCCCGCGGCGGCCGGGATGCCGATCTGCTCGAACACCTCGACGAACGGGCTCTTGCCCGCGGGGAAGATCAGCACGTCACGGTACCGGCGGGCGCCGAGCCGGTGACGGACACGGTCTACGCGAAGTGGCTGTTGCCCGGGGGCCCATTCTATGTCACCATCGATGTCATCAATGATGACAACAGCGGTGACGAGAGGGTGCACATGCCGGACAAGAGCGCTCGACCGCCCCGGCTGACCAGGGATCGCATCGTGGAAGCGGCGGTGCGGATCGCGGCGCGCGGTCGTCCCGACGGGCTCACCGGCCGCGCGCTCGGCGAGGAACTCGGCGTCGACCGCTCCGCCGTGTGGCGGCACTTCACGGACAAGGACGCGCTGCTGCGCGCCGTCGGCGACCGGCTGCTGACCCTCGCCTACGAACAGGTGCCCGCCGGGCTGGAGCCGAAGGCTCGGCTGGAGGCGCTGGCCAGGGCGGTCGTGCGGGTCTTCGTGGGTCACCCGTACGTCGGCTCGGCGATCGCCTCCCGCACGACGAGAGGGCCCGGCGAGTTCGCGGTGGTCGACATGATGCTCACCGCCTTGGCCAAGCTCGGCCTCTCCCCCGACGACGTGGTCCGCTACCAGCGCATGCTCGCCGTGAGCGTCCTGTCCTACGCCGGCGTCAGCGCGGGCTACGCGGTGTTGCCGCAGAAGGTCCGCGAGGCCGATGAAAGGGCTTGGACGCGTGAGTATTTCGCCGCCGATGCCGAGCAGTATCCCGGTATCGCCGAATACTCCGCTCGACTGGCGGCCGTCGGGCCGGACGCGGTGCTGGACACCATGATCGAGGCCTTCTGGACCGCGGTCGACGCGCGCACCCTGTCGAACACCAACGAGCGGAACGATTTTCATGACTGACCAGCCCACCCCCTCCCGGCTCCGCCGTTACGCGCCGCGGATCGTCTTGGCCCTCGGTGTGATCGTGGCCGTGGTGATCGGCGCCGCCTTCGCCGCCACGCCGCTGCTGCGCATTCCGGGACCGACCACGCTCGCGCAGCTGCTGAGCGACGCCCCTTCCACGCAGGGCGGCCTGTTCGAGAGCAGGATCGTACCGGCCGCGCCGACCCCGCGCCCCTTCCCCGCCGCACCGTCGCCGCTGCCGGACACGGTGCCGTGGAAGGGTTCTCGCGTTCCGGTCCCGGAATTCCTCGCCGCCACCGGCACCAACTCGTTCCTCGTGGTGCGCGACGGCAAGCTGACCACCGAGTGGTACCGCTCTGGCGTCGGGCCGACCACCAAGCAGTCCTCCTGGTCGGTGGCGAAATCCGTGGTGTCCCTGTTGATCGGCCGCGCCGTCGAGGCGGGCAAGCTGCGCGAGGACGACCGGCTCGTCGACATCCTGCCCGAGCTCGCCAACGGCACCGACTACGACACCATCACCATCCGTCAGCTGCTGGACATGGCGTCCGGCGTGGACGTTTCCGAGAACTACAACCCGTACTGGCCGTTCACCGGCACGGCACGCATGTATCTCACCGAGGATCTCGCCGGTTTCGTCCGCGACCACCGCGACCTGCGGTTCGCGCCGGGCAGCCGCGGCGATTACCGCAGCGTGGACACCCAGCTGCTCGGCATGGCGCTGGCCGAGGTCGAAGGCAAGCCGCTCGGAGAGCTTCTCGCCCAACAGCTCTGGGCTCCGATCGGCGCCGAGGACGACGCGCTGTGGAACCTCGATCGGGCGGGCGGGCAGGAGAAGGCGTTCTGCTGCCTCAACGCCACCGCCCGCGACTTCGCCAAGATCGGTCAGCTGGTGCTCGACAGCGGCCGGGTCGGCGCGACCCAGGTGATCCCGCCCGCGTGGATCGAGCGGCTCTCCAAGCCCTCGCCGCTGCCCGTCATCGACTGGGGTTACGGCGCGCAATGGTGGCACCCGACCGGAGCCGAACCCGATCTCATGGCCATCGGCGTCTACGGCCAGTACATCTACGTCGACCCGCCGAGCCGCACCGTGATCGTCAAGCTCAGCGATCACGGCACCGCCCAGGACGAAGCGGAGACGATCGCGGTCTTCCGCGCGCTCGCCGCCGCGGGCTGACGCGCCGGAAATATGTCGGTGACGCGGGACGTTCTGGAGGTGGCCGTCTACTTCGGAGGAGCCGCATGATCGACGTCCCGCTGTCCGTCCTGGATCTCGCGCCCGTGCAGACCGGCGCGAGCCCCGGCGAGGCGCTCGCCGCCACCACGGAACTGGCGCGGCGGACCGAGGCGTTGGGCTATCGACGGTTCTGGGTGGCCGAGCACCACAACATGCCTGGCATCGCGAGCTCGTCCCCGAGCGTGGTCATCGCGCACTTGGCGGCGGCGACCACGACGATCCGGGTGGGTTCGGGCGGTGTCATGCTGCCCAACCACGCGCCACTGGTGGTGGCCGAGCAGTTCGGCACCCTCGACGCCCTGCATCCTGGCCGGATCGATCTCGGCATCGGCCGCGCGCCCGGCACCGACCAGGCCACCGCGCTGGCTCTGCGGCGCACCAGCGAGGGGCTGTCGGCGGAATCGTTCCCCAGCGAACTGGCCGATCTGCTGCGGTACTTCCGTGGCGCGGGACCGGGCGGCATCATCGCGACGCCCGGCCGCGGTGCGGAACCGGAGATCTGGCTGCTCGGTTCCAGCGGGTACAGCGCGCAGGTGGCGGCGGTGCTCGGCGTGCGTTTCGCCTTCGCCCACCACATCAGCCCGACCAACACCGAGGCCGCACTCGAGTTGTACCGCAAGAACTTCCGGCCGTCCGAGCATCTCGAGCAGCCGTACGCCATGGTGGCCTTCTCGGCGATCTGCGCCGATACGGACGAACGCGCCGACGCCATGGCGCGTCCGCGCGATCTCGCCTTCCTGCTACTGATGTCCGGGCGGCCGCGGGCGTTGCCGACGCCGGAGGAAGCCGCGGCCTTCCGGCCCTCGGAGCGGGAGCGCCACTTCATCGCACAGCGCCGCGCCGGTCAGGTGATGGGCTCGCCGGAGACGGTACGCGGCCAGCTCGACGAGCTGCTGCGGCGCACCGAAGCCGACGAGCTGATGCTCAACACCCTCGTCTACGACATCGAGGACCGGGCCCGCTCCTTCGAACTGATCGCCAAAGTCGCAGCGGTGTAAAAGCTTTCAGTGCAACGGGAAACCGTGACCGGCCAGCGCCTCGCGCAGCCGGTCGCGGCCGTTCAGGCTCCGGGCCGAGGCGTTGGCGGGCCGGCCGCCCGTCTGCGGTAACCCTCACGGTGAGCCGAACAGCACCCCGGCACGCCCGAAGGAGGGGTAGGGTTGGTAAGGCATACCTAAATCATCCACTCTCCGGGAGGTCACCTTGGCACGCCCCCGCACTACCCTCACCGTGTTGCGCACCGAATGGCTGACCCCGCACCTGGTCCGCGTCCACTTCGGTGGGCCGGGCTTCGCCGCGTTCCAGCCCAGCGAGTTCACCGACTCCTACGTCAAGTTCATCTTCCCGCGCGACGGTATCGAGGTGCTGCGTACCTACACCGTCCGCTCGGTGGACGTCGAGGCCGGAATGCTCGTCGCGGACTTCGTCTTCCACGGTTCCGAGGGCATCGCGGGCCCATGGGCCGCCTCGGTGCAGCCAGGCGAGACCATCGACGCCTACGGTCCGGGTGGCGCGTATTCACCGCGCGCCGACGCGGACTGGCACCTGCTCGCCGGTGACGAGGCGGCGCTGCCCGCGATCGCGGCCGCGCTGGAGGCCATGCCCGACGACGCCGTCGGCTACGCCTTCGTCGAGGTGTCGGGACCGGACGACGAGCTGAAGCTGGACAAACCCGCGGGCGTCGAGCTCACCTGGCTGCACCGCGGCGCGCGGCCCGCGGGCGAACTGCTCGCCGAGACCGTGCGGGCCACGCCGTGGCGGGACGGCCGGGTCCAGGTGTTCATCCACGGCGAGGCGCAAGCGGTGATGCACGACCTGCGCCGCTACATCCGCAGAGAACGGCAGGTGCCCGCGGAGTGGGCCGCGTCGATCTCCGGCTACTGGCGCCGCGGCCGCACCGAGGAGGGTTTCCGCGAGTGGAAGGCGGATCTGGCCGCCAAGGAGACGGTCGGATAGGCGCGCCGCTCGAGCGTGTTTCCGAGGACGAGTTCACCAGGGTGCGTGCCCTGGCCGGGTTGCCGGTGCGATCGCGACACATGGCGGTAGACGGCGCTAGTCTCCCCAGCCGCTCATGGCGAGGATCGCGTCCCAGGTCAGGTAGGGCAGTTCCGGATGGCGCTGCCGGAGGATTTCGCCGGGGAGCGAGCCGGGCGGCGCCTTGCGCGGGTTCGCGAGCGCCTGTGTTTCGACGGAGTCGGCGAGTGCTCGGCTGCCACCGAGCCGGGGATAGCGCGCGTGCACCAGATCGGCGTAGCCGGGCGGCAGGTCGGCCGGGCTGCCGCCGATGTCGAGGCCGATGCCGTGCACCGCGATCCAGATCTCCGGCCGACGCCTGCGGCGGTAGACGGGCGAATCGCTGAGACCCGTGGTGTGCGCGGCGATCGCGTCCCAGACGACGTCGACCCGGTCGTCGGTGACGCCGTTGTCCTCCAGGAAGCGGGCGGCGTAGTCCGCGCCGTCGACCTCGAAACGCTGGTCGCCGTTGGCGATCTCGCCGAGGCCGATGTCGTGCAGCGCGCAGATCAGATACATCAGCTCGTCGTCGTAGCCGGATCCGGGCGCGAGGCCGTGCTCGGCGGCGACGGCCCTGGCGAACAGGAAGCCGCGCACGCTGTGGTTGCGCAGGTGCGGCGCCAGCTCGCGGTCGATCAGTTCGGTGGCACGGCTCGCCAACGGTGTCGTGGGCAGTGCGAGCGGGTCCTGTTGCGCGAGCGCGTGATCGGCGGACCACGCGAACGCGGCACCCGCCAACCCGGCGCCGAGGGCGGTGCGACGTGACATGGACATGGGTCTCCCCTCGTTCGGTGAAATACGCCGTCGCGCCGCGGAATACGGCGCGCGGATGGGAATTCAGCGCGTTGCCGCGCGGAATCTGTTGCGGTAGTCGGTCGGCGTGACGCCGAGTCGTTTGAGGAAGGTGCGGCGCATGGTCTCCTCCGAGCCGAGTCCGCTGCGGCGCGCGACAGTCGCCACGCCATCGTCACCCGCCTCCAGCAGGCGCTGGGCGGTCTCGATCCGCGCCCGCTCCACGTACTGGGCGGGGGTCATGCCGATTTCCTTGCGGAACAACCTGGTCAGGTGACGTTCGCTCACCGCGGCGCGCGCGGCGAGTGCCGCCAGGCTGTGGTCGGCCGAGGGGTCGGCGACGACGGAATCCACCGCCGCGCGCAGGCCGCCGGCCCGCGGTGTCGCGATGCCGGTGTGCAGGCTGAACTGCGACTGGCCGCCAGGGCGGCGCAGGAAGACCACGAGATGTTTGGCGATCGAGCGCGCAGCCTCGGGCCCGTGATCGTCCTCGACCAGTGCCAGCGCCATGTCGATGCCCGCGCTCACGCCCGCGGAGGTGACGATCCGGCCGTCGCGCACGTAGATCGCGTCCGGCCGCACGGCGACGCGCGGAAACCGTTGCGCCAGTTCGTCACACGCCAGCCAGTGCGTGGTCGCCCGCCGTCCGTCCAGCAGGCCCGCCTCGGCGAGCACGAAAGCGCCGGTGCAGACCGACGCCACGCGGCGCGCGCTCCTCGCGGCGGCGCCGACCGATCGAACCAGGTCCGCGGGCAGCGGAGCACCGACCGCGTAGCCCGGCACGAGCAGGGTGTCGGCGCGCGGGGCGAGTTCATCGATGCAGCCCTCCACGCCGAGCGGCGCACCCACGTCGGTGCGCACCGGCGCGCCATCCGGCGAGGCGAACCGGACGCGATGACCCGCCCAGTGCAGAACCTGCACCGGTCCGGCGACGTCGAGCAGCAGCACGCCCTCCGCGATCGCCACCACCACATCGCCCCGGTCCTGTTCCATACAGCCAGTCTGGGCGGGGGCGTGCGTGTCCACAAGGACACGTAACCCTCGGATCCGGACCTAGACCGAACCGCTCAGCGATCTACGGCGGCGGGTTCGCCCGTCGGGCTCGGCGCGGGGCGGTCGACGTTGTGGAAGCCAGGGAGGTGGCGGTCGACGGCGGGGATCATGAGCTGGATCAGCGGGCCGATGCCGAAGGCGTAGACGAGGGTGCCGATACCGACGCTGCCGCCGAGCAGCCAGCCGGTGGCCAGGACCGTCACCTCGATGGTTGTGCGGATCGCTCGGACGGACCAGCCGGTGCGGCGGACCAGGCCAGTCATCAGGCCATCGCGCGGACCGGGCCCCATGCCCGCGCCGATGTAGAGGACGGTGGCGGCGGCGTTGAGCACGACGGCCGCGAGCATCGCGGCGACGCGTACCGGCAGCGAATCCCAGGTGGGCAGCAGCCACAGGCCGACGTCCACCGACAACCCGATCACCACGATATTGCTGACCGTGCCGAGTCCGGGCCGCTGCCGCAACGGAATCCAGGCGAGCAGAACCACCGCTCCGGTCACCGCGGTCACCGCGCCGAAGCTCAGCGGCACGTGATGGGCGACGCCCTGGTGGAAGACGTCCCACGGGTCGAGCCCGAGCCCGGCGCGCACCATCACCGCCATGGAGAACCCGTACATCCACAATCCGCTGTAGAGCGCGACCAACCGCCGAAGAAGCATTGGCCAAGCATGACGACCACTGGCCTGGCACAACAGAGCCAGTCGCCAACAACTGGCCCACTGCGCGGCGCGCGCAACCAGTCCACCGGTTCCCGGAACAGAACCGTGCGCCACACGGGATGCACTTCACACCCGCGCGGGTGGGCCAACGTCGGGCGGTAGCGTCGGGAGGATGAGCAGCCTGGAGGTGGCAGTCGTCGGATATGGCCTGGCCGGTGCGGTGTTCCACGCGCCGCTGATCGCCGCGGAACCGCGGATGCGGGTGGCGGCGGTGGTCACCGGGTCGGCGGAGCGCGCCGAGCAGGCCCGTCGCGCGCACGACGGGGTGCGGGTCTTTCCCGACGTCGACACGCTGTTCGAGGACATCCGCGGCATCGACCTGGTGGTCGTCGCGACGCCCAACCGCACCCACGCGCCGCTGGCCGCGCGAGCGTTGGACGCGGGGATTCCGGTGGTGGTGGACAAGCCGTTCGCGGTCACCGTCGGCGAGGCCGAGGAGGTGGTGGCGCACGCCGAACGGGCGGGCGTCGCGCTGTCGGTCTTCCAGAATCGGCGCTGGGACGGTGATTTCCGGACCGTCCGCGAGCTGGTCGAGGGCGGCGGGCTCGGCGCGGTGCGGCGCTTCGAGTCCCGGTTCGAGCGATGGCGTCCGGTGTCGAAGGGCGGCTGGCGGGAGGTCGGCAGCGCCGCCGACGGCGCGGGACTGCTCTTCGATCTCGGCAGTCACCTGGTCGACCAGGCGCTGACGCTGTTCGGCCCGGTCCACTCGGTGTACGGCGAGCTGGACCGTCGACGTCCCGGCATCCAGACCGACGACGACGTCTTCCTCGCACTGACCCACGAGAACGGTGTCCGCTCGCACCTGTGGATGAGCGCGGTTGCGCCGCAACTCGGTCCGCGCTTCCGGGTACTCGGCGCCGACGCCGGATACGTCACCTACGGTCTCGACCCGCAGGAAGACGCGTTGCGCGCCGGCCGCGACCCGCGCGAAGACGACTGGGGGACGGTCGAACCCGAGCGGTGGGGATCGCTCGGCGCCGAACCGGATCTCGCGCCGCATCCGACGCTGCCGGGCGACTACCCGGCCTTCTACGCCGAGATGGCCGCCGCGATCCTGGACGGAACGCCGGTCCCGGTCGACCCCCGCGACGCCGTCGCGGCGCTTCGGGTGCTCGCGGCGGCGCGCCGATCGGCCGAGTCCGGGACCGCGCAACTCGTCTGAAGTCCGCAGGGGATTCGTCCCCGGTGCGGTTCCGGCGCGCGACCGATAGGGTGCGGCGGTGAACACCGCCGAACTGGTCGACCGCGGCGCCTCCATCGCGGATCGACTCACCACCACGCAGACCCCACCGCCTTGGCAATTGGTAGTCCTCACGGGGGTGGCGGCGCTGGTGCTCGTCGGCTACGGCCCGCTGTGGCGGATCACCCGCAACGTGGTCACCATCGCGCACGAGGGCGGGCACGCGTTGAGCGCGCTGCTCACCGGCCGCAGGCTCAACAGCATCACGCTGCATTCCGACACCTCGGGACTGACCGTCTCCAGCGGAAAACCCTACGGCCCCGGCATGATTCTCACCGCCATGGCGGGCTATCCCGCGCCGCCGCTGCTCGGATTGGGTTTCGCGGCGCTGCTCGGCGCGGAGCGCATCACACTGATGCTGTGGACGTCCATCGCGCTGCTGGCCGCCGTGCTGATCAAGGTCCGCAACATCTACGGGCTTTTCACCGTCTTCGCGCTGGGCGCGACGGTGTTCGCGGTGTCGTGGTTCGGCACCGATACGACGCAGGCCGCGTTCGCCTATCTCGCCGCGTGGTTCCTGCTGCTCGCCGGTCTGCGTCCGGTCATCGAGATGCAGCGCGGGCGGGTGCACCGCTGGCGACAGCCGGGCAACGTCGACTCCGATGCCGATCAGCTGGCCCGGCTGACCCACCTTCCCGGGCTGCTGTGGGTGCTGTTCTTCGCGGCGGTCGCGATCGCCGCGCTTGTCGTTGGCGGCGGGCTGATGCTGTCGGACGCGACGGGGGTCTGTCTTCCGGTGGTGTCGGGCGAGTGTGCGCCGCCCGGCGTGCGCTAGGAGGGGCAGCTGTCCAGGACGGCGATCGTCTCCCGGACCAGGTCCGCGGGCGGGCGGGTGGCGTCGACGACGATGCCGCGCTCGTCGCTGCCGAGCGGTTCCAACGCGGCGAGCTGGGAGTCGAGCAGGCTCGGCGGCATGAAATGGTCGCGGCGCGTGGACATCCGCCGGGCCAGCTCGTCGCGGGTCGCCGTCAGGTGCAGGAACAGAACGTCAGGTGCGGCCGCCCGCAACCGATCCCGATAGCCGCGCTTCAGTGCCGAGCAGCTGACGACGCCGCCCCGGACCGACTGCGCAGCCAGCCAGGCGGCGATGCGGTCCAGCCACGGCGCGCGGTCGGCGTCGGTGAGCGGTTCGCCCGCCCTCATCTTGGCGACATTGGCGGGCGGGTGGAAGTCGTCGCCCTCGGCGAACTCGACCCGCAACGCGCGCGCGAGCCGGTCCCCGACGGTCGACTTGCCGGATCCGGAGACGCCCATGACGACGACGCGCGGGGCTCGGGCTTCGGTCACGGATGTCCTCCTCGACGACGCGGCGGCTCGCAGCCGACCCTAGCGGCATCGGCCACTCGCGGCGTCCGCGGTCCGAGGCGCGCACCCGCGGTCGCCGCACCGTTCGGTTTCGCCGGGTGGCGGTCGGTAGCCTTTCGATGTTCGACCATTCGAAGGGAACCGACTTCGCGATGCAACCGCTCGGCATGGACGATCCGCGACGGATCGGCGACTACCGGCTTCTCGGCGTGCTCGGCGCTGGCGGAATGGGTCGGGTCTATCTCGGGCGCAACGCGGGCGGACGCACCGTCGCGGTAAAAGTGATCCGACCGGATCTGGCGGGCGGCAACGAATTCCGCACCAGGTTCCGGCGCGAGGTCGCGGCGGCGCGCCGCGTCGGCGGACGATTCACCGCACCGGTGCTCGACGCCGACGTCGACGCCGACCCGCCATGGCTGGCGACCGGCTACGTCGCGGGGTTCGCGCTGTCGGAGGCGGTGGAACGGTTCGGCACTTTCACCGAGCCCACCCTGCTGGTGCTCGCCCGCGGCCTGGCCGAAGCGCTGATCGCGGTGCACGAGGCCGGGGTGGTGCACCGCGATCTGAAGCCGTCCAACGTGCTGCTCGCCGTGGACGGACCGAAGGTGATCGATTTCGGCATCGCGCGCGCCGTCGAGGACACCGCGCTCACCACTACCGGAAAGGTCATCGGCTCACCGGGTTTCATGTGTCCGGAGCAGGTGACCAGCGAAACGGTCGGTCCGGCGAGCGACGTCTTCGCGCTCGGCGGCGTGCTGGCGTTCGCGGCCGCAGGACACGGGCCGTTCGGTAGGGGCGAGACGATGCACATGCTGTGGCGCATCGTGTACGAGGATCCGCAGTTGGACGCCGTGCCCGATCGGCTACGCCCGCTCGTCGCGTCCTGCCTCGCGAAAGATCCCGTCGCTCGGCCGACACCGCGGCAGCTGCTTGACGAGTTGGCCGCGCTCGGTGTGCCGGAGCGGGCCGGATGGTTGCCTCCTCCGGTGCTGGAGGAGGTGAGTGTGCGCGCGGTGCGGTTGCTCGATTTGGATTCCGGGCCGGTGGAGTTGGACGGGTGGTCGCGGACGGCGCGGTCGCTCGAGGGCGGGCATCCGGTCACGCCTCCGCCTGGGTATCCAACCCGCGCCGGACACGCTGACACGAGTACGCCTCGGCAGCAAGGCTTTACACCCTCCGGTGGGTCGTCGGCAGCTCCCGCGCGGTGGCAGCATCCGGAAACGCCTGCGCCGCAGTGGCAACCCATGGATTCGTCCCCGGCTCGGCCGACGGCCGCACCGTCTGCGCACAGCGCACCGAATATCCCAGCGGCCCACGCGGGGTCGCACCAAGCGTGGCAGCACGCCGCGTCGCGGCCGGGGCCCACTACCGGGCAGAACGGCGCTCCCGACCGGCTTTACGCGGTAGCGAATTCGGCGGGCGGGCGAGTTCGCCGCCGTGGACCGCTGCTCGCCGGACTGTTGGTGGTGTGCGTGGTGGTCGCGATCGGCGCGTTCGTCATCGGCAGTCAGCTGCGCGGAGCCTCCGGCACGGGCGGTGGCGGGACATCCACCGTCGCGGGCGGTTCCACCGAGGCGGTTGCCTCCGTGTCGAATGTGCCCAAGGCTTTCGTCGGCACTTGGCGCGGCACCGGCGCGGACGGCCTGGTGACGTTCGACATCGAATTGACCGTCCGGGAAGGGAAAGTCGGCGAAGAGGTAGCCACCTCGGCGAACACCGGCAAGGTGTCCCGGCAGCGCTGCGGGCGGATCGAGCGACTCACCGCCGCCACCGAGAATCAGCTCACGTTCATCGCGCGGCTCAGCGCCGACAGCCCGACCGACTGCGCCGACGGCGGCTCCACCTCGACGGTGCGGTTGCAAGCGGACGGTTCCCTGTCCTACAGCACGCCAGGTGTATTCGGCGGAACCATCGCGGGCACGCTGCACAAGGGCTGACCCGCTCCGGCGGGCTGTTTCGGTTAGGCTTGGCCCGCTCCACCCGGCGCTTCTCCCGATCGACCGCGTAAACGATCGATTGCGCACGGGTGCTTGGTCTTTCGACCCGCACGGACGCACGGACGCACGGACGCACGGACGCACGGACGCACGGACGCACGGACGCACGGACGCACGGACGCACGGACGAGCATCGGCACGACCAACGACCCGACACCGACGAACAACCAGTACCGACGCTCGACCCAGCACCGACGGAGGCATGGATGAATGCGCCGAGCACGCGTCTCGTGGACCGGAGTGTTCCCCTGCGCGCCTTGGTGTTCGCGCTCGCCCTCGTCGCCGCGTTGGTGGCGGGCATGACCGCACCGCCCGCCGCGCGCGCCTTCACACTCGACACCGCCTGCGGCACACCGCTGTCCGCCGCCGCGATCGACACCATCATCGAGCTCTCCGACACGAGCGCGCTGACCGGCACGTCCCTGCAACGGCTGGAACAGGCGGTCGACAACCATCAGCGCATTGCCGAGATCCTCGTCGAGCACCGGGACCGGCGCGGACTGCTCGCGCTGGGACTCGACATCGTCGAGCGGTCCGCGGTGATGCCGCTGCAACGCGACCCCGCCGCCTTCGACGATCGCGAGTGGGCGCACCATATCAGCCTCGACCTGCTGTCCCGCTTCCTGCGCGCCGTGCACGCCGAATTCACCGGCGCCGCTGCCGAACCCCAGTGGGCGCACTACTTCGCGCTGACCAAGCAGTGCCACCTGTCCGCGGCCCGGGTGGCGATGGCGGGCTACAACGCCCACCTCACCATCGACCTCTCCCTCTCCGTAGCGGCGGTGCGCGGCACCATCGCCAACGCGCCCGACTACTTCCGCATCGTCGACGCGATCGCGAGCAACGGCTTCCTCATCGTCGACGCCACCAAGGCGACCTACGGCGGCGACCTCGGCCCCCTCTGGCGCTTCTACTTCCTCGGCGAAGGTCTCGACGCCGTGCTCGGCGCGGGCGTAGCCACGGTTCCCCTGCTCCGCCTCGCCGACGCCGGCGCCAACGTGGTCATCTTCGGCAACGGCCTCTCCCTCCAAGACCCCGCCCTCGCCCCCACCGTCCGCGCCGAAATGGATCTCCTCTGGCGCACCGCCGACACCGCTTTCGAAGTCCTCGCGGCCCTCGGCGGCCTCTGACCCGAAGGTGTCGCGGGAGCCCGCCGATTACTGCGACGGAGCCCTGACCGACACGGGCTCCCAGCGCCGAAGCGCACCCGGATCGGAGGCGAACTCGTCGGCATGCGACAGCGCGCGTCCCTCGGTGAGATCCAGTTCGAACGACTCGGGTGCGGCCCCGGTCAGGGCCGAAACCATCTGGCGCGCAGTCTGCTTGATGGCGGACTTCTCCGCCACCAAGGTCCAGCGGTCCAAGGCGGGAACATGCACGATCCAGCGAACGCCGCAGCAGTGCACCTTGACCAGATAGCTGCGCATGAGTCCTCCTCGACCACCGGGCTACTTGGCTGGCAGCACCCGGCGCCGGGGCATCTCACCCGGCGCCGGGTGCTTACACAGGGACGTTAGGCACCGTGCGGGCCGAAAGACCAGAAGTGTGCACCAGTTTGCATGGATCCGCTTTTCGCTGGACAGAGCGCTCCGGTTGATGGATCGTGAACCACGCACGGGAAGACTCGTGCACACAACTCGGCAGGGGGTCGACACAAATGCGCCTGGAGTTCCTCGGCAAAGGCGGATCGGACAGCGGGGGTTGTCCGACTTTGTTCGCGACGGACCAAGAGTCCTACCTCGTACAGGGATGGCAGACGAGCCGGGCGGGCACCGTCGAAATCCCGCACCTGTTGACGGGATTCGCGCAGCCGGACACGTTCATCGGTGCGACGATGACCGACACCGGGCGCGGCACGTTCATCCTGTCCGGCCGGCCGGTCACGGAACCCGAGACGTTGGCTCAACTCGTCCTCGCCGAGGACGAGACGGCCATCGAGGTGCCCAAGCTGGGAAGGACGTTCTACGGTGCGACTGCGGCCCAAGGATGAACCGGAGCTGTGGCAGAAGCTGTTCCGCGAGCTGGAGCGGGACGCGTTCCATCTAGAGGTCCGGGACTCGTACGCGGTGCCCAACGAGTCCGAGCGGTTGCGCCGGTTCCTCGCGGGTGAGCCTCCGCTGGACACGCGTACTCCGTGGCAGGACCTGATGCGGGAGACGACCGGTCGTGGCGTCTCGGTGAGCCGGGTGCGAGTGGTCACCGTCCCGCATTCGGACTATCAGCGTTGGCTGTTGTCGGTGACGGTCCACAATGTCGCTGCGGGAGAGGACATTCGCTACCTCCCCCGGCACCTCGCCGGAGAGGTGCCGCCGGACGACTGGTGGCTGATGGATGACGAACGCGTTGTCTACAACCTGACGGATGCGGCAGGGGCGCCGGCCGGTCTCGGCGAAACCACCGATCCGCGGATCGTCGAGTACTGCCGAAGTGTGCGACAGCGACTGTGGGCGTCAGCGATTCCGTACGCGGAGTATGCCAACCGGTGACCAACAGCGTTCACGACGCGCGGGAAGCTCTCGGGGCACGGCTTCGGGAGCTTCGCCGTAAGGCGGGGCTCACCAACCGGCACCTCGCGCAACTCTCCGGCTGGCACGAGTCCAAGGTGTCGAAGATCGAGTTCGGTCGAATCAACCCGTCCGACGAGGACATCCGCGCATATTGCCGACACTGCGACGCCGATGAACAATTGCCGGATCTGTTGGCCACCCTGCACGACATCGACGTCGCCTACCTCGAGTGGCGCAAGATCCTCGGTGCGGGAACCAGGCGGCGACAGCACGCCGCGGTGAAGATGGCCGAGGAGTCGGAGATCTTGCGAATCTTTCAGCCGAACATCGTTCCCGGCATCTTGCAGACCGCGGAGTACGCCGAACAGGTATTACGCAAGTACATCGACTTCTTCCGGGTACCGGATGATCTCGACGCGGGTGTCGCCAAACGCCTCGAGCGACAGCAACTCCTCTACAAGGGAAGCCGACGGTTCCACATCCTCGTCGCCGAGCAAGCCTTGTCGACCACGGTCGGTGACGATTCGGTGATGATCGGCCAGCTGGACCGGCTCCTCGCGATCATCGGCCTGCCTCGGGTGCTGCTCGGCGTCATCCCGGCCGACGCGGAATTGCCCATGCAGGTCACGAATTTCGTCATGTTCGACGAGCGGATGGTGTTGGTGGAGTCCGTTACCGCCGAGTTGACGATCACGCCACCGCGTGAGGTCGCGATCTACGGCCGGATGTTCGGCGAGCTGGCCGCCCTGTCGGTGACCGGCGACGGGGCGCGGCGGCTGATCTCCGCCGCCTTGGAAAGGCGACAGGCCAGGCCCGAGGCGAAGTAGGGTCGAGGTGAATAGACTCGATTCGGTTGGTCGTGGTCGATGATCACGGCGACCGGGCGGACAGGGAGCAACGAGCGATGGGACCTGTGCGAACGAATCGACGGGCGGCGATTTGTGCTGCGTTGCTCGCCCTGGCGGCGGTGAGCGGGTGCGGCGGGGAGCGCTCCGACACCGAGCGGGAGTCTTCGCCGGTCGTGACGACCACCGTGGCGAGCAGTCCGTCGGGGGTGCCCGATCTCGCCGCCCCCGAGGAAGTGGCGCAGGGGATCGAGGTGCCGTGGGGGCTGGCGTTTCTGCCGGATGGCGCCGCACTGGTCGCCGAGCGCGACACCGCGAAGATCGTGCGGGTGGTCCCCGGCCGGGCGCCGGAAGCGGTGTACACGGTGCCCGGCGTCGTCGCACGCGGGGAGGGCGGTCTGCTCGGCCTCGCGGTCTCGCCGCGATACGCCGAGGACGGTCATGTCTACGCCTACTTCACCGCCGAAGCGGACAACCGGATCGTGCGCTTCCGGCTCGACGGCGCACCGGAGGTCGTCTTCGACGGAATCGCGAAGGCGGGCAACCACAATGGTGGACGGATCGCGTTCGGCCCCGACGGCATGCTGTATGTCGGGACCGGCGACGCGGGGCGCAGCGCGCTGTCGCAGGATCCGGCCTCGCCGAACGGCAAGATCCTGCGGTTGACGCCCGAAGGCGAACCGGCGCCGGGCAATCCGAATCCGGGCTCGCCGGTCTACAGCCTCGGCCACCGCAACGTGCAGGGCCTCGCCTGGGATCGTGCGGGACGGTTGTTCGCCGCCGAGTTCGGCCAGAACCGCTTGGACGAGATCAACCTCGTCGAACCGAACCGCAACTACGGCTGGCCCGCGGTGGAGGGCGGTGGCGGCGCCGGCCGCGGCTACGTCGATCCCGTCGTCACCTGGACCACGGCGGAGGCGTCCCCGTCCGGTATCGCGATCGCGGGCGACACCCTCTACGCCGCCGCGCTCCGCGGCGAAAGACTGTGGACCGTACCGCTGGTGAACGGCGCGGTCGGCGAGCCGCGCGCGATGTTCGAGGAGCGCTACGGCCGCCTGCGCACCGTCGAGGTCGCCGCGGACGGCGCGCTGTGGATGACCACCTCGAACACCGACGGTCGCGGTGACGTACGGCAGGGTGACGACCGCATCCTCCGGTTCCCCGCCCGTTGAACTGCACAGCGGCGGCCCTCGAGCCGCCAGCCCGCACTCCGCTCA
This sequence comes from Nocardia amikacinitolerans NBRC 108937, assembly GCF_001612615.1. Classification (GTDB taxonomy): domain Bacteria; phylum Actinomycetota; class Actinomycetes; order Mycobacteriales; family Mycobacteriaceae; genus Nocardia; species Nocardia amikacinitolerans. The sequence continues at coordinate 245,941 of NZ_BDAU01000002.1, forward strand.
GTTGTCCGGCAGCGAATTCGCGGCCCGCCCCATCCGCCGGACGGCCCGCCGCGTACCCGAAGTCGCTGCCGTCGCAAGCCAGGATGGTGACCGCATCGCCCGGTCCCCCGCCGCCCAGCTTCACCTCGCGCCCTGGGTAACCGGTCGCCGCTAGTCGTTGCCCGGCAGCGGAATTCGCAAACCCTCCGCGTCCGCCACCGACCGAGCCCGCTCGTACCCGGCGTCCACATGCCGCAGCACACCCATCGCCGGATCGTTCGTGAGCACCCGCTCGAGCTTCTGCCCGGCCAGTTCGGTGCCGTCCGCGACGCACACCTGCCCGGCGTGGATCGACCGGCCGATCCCGACGCCGCCGCCGTGGTGGATGGACACCCAGCTGGCTCCGGACGCGGTGTTCACCAGCGCGTTCAGCAGCGGCCAGTCGGCGATGGCGTCGGAACCGTCGGCCATCGCCTCGGTTTCGCGATAGGGCGAGGCGACGCTGCCCGCATCGAGATGATCGCGCCCGATCACGATCGGCGCGCGCAACTCACCGGCGGCCACCATCTCGTTGAACAGCGAACCCGCACGGTGCCGTTCGCCGTAGCCGAGCCAGCAGATCCGCGCGGGCAGCCCTTGGAACGCGACGCGTTCACCGGCCATGCCGATCCACCGGCGCAGGGATTCGTTGTGCGGGAACAACTCCAGGATCGCGCGATCGGTGGCGGCGATGTCGGCGGGATCGCCGGAGAGCGCGGCCCAACGGAACGGCCCCTTGCCCGCGCAGAAGAGCGGCCGAATGTAGGCGGGCACGAAACCCGGGTAGTCGAAAGCCCTGGCGCAGCCACCGAGCAGCGCCTCGCCGCGCAGTGAGTTGCCGTAGTCGAAGACCTCCGCGCCGCGGTCGAGGAAACCGACCATGGCGTCCACGTGTTCGGCCATGGATTCCCTTGCGCGCTCGGTGAATTCGTCTGGCTTGCGAGCCGCGTACCCGGGCCAGTCGGCCAGCTCGACACCGCGGGGCAGGTAGGACAGCGGATCGTGCGCCGAGGTCTGGTCGGTGACAATGTCCGCGGGCAGATCCGCCGCGGCCAGTCGCGGCAGCACCTCCGCCGCGTTTCCGATCAGCCCGACCGACAAGGCCTTTCGCTGCGACCGCGCCGCTGTCACCCGCCGGATCGC
>NZ_BDAU01000003.1 GCF_001612615.1 Nocardia amikacinitolerans NBRC 108937
ATTCGACGATCAACGCCGCGCCGCCGTTCATGGTGACCGCCAGCGGTTGCGCGCCACCCATTCCGCCGAGACCGGCGCTGAGCGTCAGCGTGCCGGCGAGCGTGCCGCCGAACCGCTTGTCGGCGATGGCGGCGAAGGTCTCGTAGGTGCCCTGCAAGATGCCCTGGGTACCGATGTAGATCCAGGAACCCGCCGTCATCTGGCCGTACATGGTCAGTCCGAGCGCCTCGAGCCTGCGGAACTCCGGCCAGTTCGCCCAGTCCCCCACCAGGTTCGAGTTCGCGATCAGCACCCGGGGCGCCCACTCGTGTGTGCGCAGCACGCCGACCGGCTTGCCCGACTGGACCAGCAATGTCTCGTCGGGCGCGAGGGTGGTCAGGGTGCGGGTGATGGCGTCGAAACTGGCCCAGTCCCTGGCCGCTTTTCCGGTGCCGCCGTAGACGACCAGGTCCTGCGGGCGTTCGGCGACCTCGGGGTCGAGGTTGTTGTGCAGCATGCGCAGCGCGGCCTCGGTCTGCCACGTGCGGGCCGTCCGGCGGGTGCCGCGCGCGGCCCGCACGGTCGGGTGCTCCGTTGTCATGACTGCCTCCGTTCGCCGGACGCCGGGTCCTCGGCCACCTGCGGGGCGACCGCCCGCAGCAGCGCACCGTCGCGGATCAGGTCCGCGGCGGCCGCGATCTCGGGGGCCATGTGCCGGTCCGGACCCGGCCCATCGACCCTGGTGCGCAACAGCGCGACCGCGGCGGCGGTGGCGGGCGCAGGGCGCAGCGGGGCGCGCAGATCGAGGGCGCGGGCCGCGGTGAGGTACTCGACGGCGAGGACGGTGGTCAGCCCGCTCACCGCGGCGCGCAGTTTGCGCCCGGCCGACCAGCCCATCGACACGTGGTCCTCCTGCATGGCGCTGCTCGGGATGGAATCCACCGAGGCGGGGACCGCGATCCGCTTCAGTTCGGCGACCACGGCCGCCTGGGTGTACTGGGCGATCATGTGCCCGGAGTCGACGCCGGGGTCCGCGGCGAGGAACGCCGGAAGTCCGTGGGAGCGAGCGACATCCAGCATGCGATCGGTGCGGCGTTCGGCCATGCTCGCGACGTCGGCGATCGGGATGGCCAGGAAGTCGAGCACGTAGGCCAGCGGCGCGCCGTGGAAATTGCCGTTGGATTCCAGGCGGCCGTCGGCGAGCACGACCGGATTGTCGATGGTGGCGGCGAGCTCTCGGTCGGCCACCGTCTCCGCGTGCGCGACGGTGTCGCGGGCGGCGCCGTGCACCTGCGGCGCGCAGCGCAGCGAGTAGGCGTCCTGGACCCGATGGCATTCGCGGTGACTGGCCACGATCTCGGAACCGGCGAGCGCGGCTCGCATGCGCGCCGCCGCGTACGCCTGACCCGGATGAGGACGCAACGCTTGCAGGTCGCCCGCGAAGACGCGATCGGTGCCGAGCAGCGCCTCCACGCTCATGGCGGCGGTGATGTCGGCGACGTCCAGCAGCCGGTGCAGGTCGGCGAGGGCGAGCACCAGCATGCCGAGCATGCCGTCGGTGCCGTTGGTGAGGGCGAGCCCTTCCTTCTCCGCCAGGATGACGGGCGTTATTCCGTTGTCGTGCAACGCCTTTTCCGCGTCCACCACGTTTCCCGCGGCGTCGGTCACGGTGCCTTCGCCCATGAGCGCGAGCGCGACAGCGGCCAGCGGCGCCAGATCGCCGGAGCAGCCGAGCGAGCCGAACTCGTGCACCACGGGCGTGATGCCCGCGTTCAACAGGGCGGCCAGCGTGCGCGCGGTCTCCGGGTGGGCCCCGGTGTAGCCGGAGGCGAGAGTGCGCAGCCGCAACACCATCTGCGCGCGCACCACCTCCCGTTCGACCGCGTCGCCCGCACCCGCCGCGTGTGAGCGGATGAGCGACCGCTGCAACGCGGCGCGGCGCGACGGCGGGATGTGGCGAATCGCCAGCGCGCCGAATCCGGTGGAGACGCCGTAGGTCGCGGTCGATGCTTCCGCCAAGGCGTCGACGTGCTGACGGGCGGCGATCAGCCGCCGCTCGGCGGCCGCGCTCAGGCTCACCCTGGCGCCGCCGCGCGCGACCGCGACGACCTGCGCCCTGGTCAGCGGCCCGTCGATCGCCACGGTCGGCTGCTGCGCGATATCCGGCATGGCTTCCATTCCACAACCGCGACGGCCGGTGGAGAATGAGGCCACGCCGGATTCGGTCTGATATCCCAGACAAGCCGAGGAGGCACCGTGGGCGCGAGCAGCGACATCCCCGCACTGCGGCGCGGGCTCGCGGTGCTTCGGCTACTCGCGGGCCGACCCGGTCCGGTGTCGGCGGCCGCCATCGCCCGCGAGCTCGGGCTGCCCCGCTCGTCCACCTATCACCTGCTCGCCGAGCTGACCCAGGCCCGTTTCGTCACGCACCTGCCCGCCGAGCGCCGCTACGGTCTCGGCATCGCCGCGTTCGAGCTCGGCGCCGCCTATCTCCGGCACGATCCACTAGAGCGCCTCGCCGGGCCGCTGCTACGCGAACTCGTCGAGCAGGTCGGCCACAACGCGCACCTGGGCGTGTTGCACGGCAACGAACTGCTGTACCTCGTCAAGGAGCGCCCGGCGCGACCGGAAACCCTGGTCACCGACGTCGGCGTCCGGCTGCCCGCGCACCTGACCGCCTCGGGTCGCGCCATCCTCGCGCACCTGCCCGCCGCGCACGTGCGCGCCCTCTTCCCCACCGCCGCGTCCTTCGTGACCCGCACCGACCGCGGTCCCGCCGGTCTCGCCGCGTTGCGCCGCGTCCTCGCCGAGGAACGCCGACGCGGCTGGGCCTGCGAAGACGGCCACGTCACCCCCGGCTTCGCCTCCGTCGCCTATCCCGTCTTCGACCACGACCACCACCCCATCGCCGCCATCAGCGTCACCCTCCGGCACCACTGCGCCCAGCAACCCTGCGACGCCGACTGGACCGCGCTGGCCGCCCGCGTCCGCGCCACCGCCGACACCCTCACCGTCCGAATCGGCGGCCGCACCGAATAGTCCGCATCACCGTCGGCCGCGGAGGACCGTCGGCACGATCGTCGCGAAGAGCGCCAGCGTCTCGCGCACGAATTCACCTCGGGGGCAACCTAGTTCGCGCAGCGCGGGACCGTGGTCGTGGGCGACGACGAGGGTCGCTCCGACCAGCACGGTCCACCAGAAGGCGCGAACGACGACGCGGGTCGGCAGACGCGCGTCCGCGAACGCCGCGCGGAGCCGCTGGGTGTGGAAGGGCACGTGCCGACGTTCGTCGTCGAGGATCAGCGTGGCGACGCGGGTGGTGAGCGGATCGTCGACGCCGTCGCGCAGCGCCCGGTAGTACTGCAACGCGACGACTTCGGCGACCATCAGCACCATCAGTTCGAGGCGCAGACCCAGCGCGCGGCGCAGCCGCACGAACACGGCGTCGGTCCAGTGGTGCTGGATGGTCGGTCGGCCTGCCGCACGAAGCAGGTGAGCGAGAAGTCGGGCGTGGTTGCGTTCCTCGTCGACGAACAACCGGACCGCCGCGGTATAGACCGGATCACCGGCGCGTTCCGCCTTGGCGACGAGGTCCGCGCCGTCGCCGCTCTCGCCGACCTGGAAGCGCTGCACACTGCGCACGATCGCGGGGTGCAGGCGGGCGCCGCGACTCCAATCCGGATCGCCCGCCGCCGCTCTGGCGCGCGCCTTGGCCTCGAATTCCCCCACCCACCGGACGAATTCGATCGTTGCGAGCTGTTCGATCACCATGCAGGCCACCCTAGGAACGAGTTGCGCCGGTTCCCGGGTGAGCCGGTGGAGATTTCGTGTGGATGCCGACCGTCACGGCTTGCGGCCGACACCGCCCCACGCCGAGGCGCCGCGCACGCCCTCGGCGGCGTCGTCGGTGTGCCAGTGGTTGATCGGCACCACGCCGGGTTCGACGAGCTCCAGTCCGTCGAAGATGCCGGTGATCTCGGCGGAGCTGCGCGGGATGTACGGCACCCCACCGGTTTTGGCGTAGTTCTCGCACATTCGCACGTACGCCTTGTCGTCGGTGGCTCCGTCGTAGAGCGCGAGGTAGCTGCCCGAGGGCACACCGTCCATCATGGTGTTCACCACGCGCCGCACCTGGTCGTAGCTGCGCGCGTGCCCGAGCACGCCGATGTACATGATCGCGATCGGCTTGCTGAAGTTCAGCACGTGGCGCGCGTCGGCCAGGATCATCTCTGGGTCGTTGAAATCGGCCTCCAGATAGGTTGTCACGCCCTCGTCGGTGGTGTTGACCAGCAGCGCCCTGGCGTGTGCGAGGACGAGCGGATCGTTGTCCACGTAGACGATTCGGGAGTCGGGGGCGGCGGACTGCGCGACCTCGTGCGTGTTCTGCATGGTCGGCAGTCCGGTGCCGATGTCGAGGAACTGCCGGACGCCCGCTTCCGCCGCCAGATACCGCACCACCCTGATCAGGAACTGCCTCGACTGCATGGCCAGTGTCTTGATCTCGGGATACCCGGCGACAGCGGCTTCGCCGGCTAGCCGATCCGCCTCGTAGTAGTCGCGGCCACCCAGCCAGTAGTTCCAGATTCGCGCCGAATGCGGGACGTCGGTACGGATGGGGCGCTTGTCTGCCATGGTGGCTCCTGAGCAAAAACGGCTGCGTCGCGGTGACTGTACAGCCGATCGTGTTGCGGTATCCGATGGTTCGCTGATGTGGCGCTGGGAACGGTGATCACGGGCAGCTCGGCAAGGATCGCTGGAAAATATCCGGCGGGCGCGTCCGGGCGTGTCACGACTCGAGGACGGCGCGCGCGGCATTGTGTCCGGGGATGCCGCTGACGCCGCCGCCGCGCACCGCGCCGGCGCCGCACAGGAAGACGTTGCGCACCCCGGTCGCGACGCCCCAGCGCGCGGCGGGATCGGTCACGTCGTCGTCCAAGCGATAGGGAAAAGCCAAATCGCGGTGGAAGATATGACCGCCGGGCAGTCCCACCTCGCGCTCCAGGTCGAGCGGGGACTTCACCTCCAGGCAGGGCGCGCCGTCGGCGTCCTGCGCCAAGCAATCCGCGATGGGCTCGGCGAGCACCCGATCCAGTTGCGCGAGCATGGCTTTCGCGACTGCGTCACGGGCCGCGTCAGGTTCGTTCTGGAAAAGCCGTGCGGGAGTGTGTAATCCGAAGAGGGTCAGGGTGTGCATGCCGCGAGCCGCGGCGTCGGCGGACAGGATCGACGGGTCGGTCAGGGTGTGGCAGTAGATCTCCGACGGCGGCGACGACGGGATCCGCCCGGCCTCCGCTTCGCGATAGGACTGCTCCAGTCGCGCATACGATTCGGCGATGTGGAAGGTACCGGCGAAGGCCTCGGCGGGATCGACCGCGGTGTCCCGTAGTCGCGGCAGCCGCCGCAGCACCATGTTCAACTTCATTTGGGAGCCTTCGGGTTTCGGCTCCTCGGGCGTGCCGAGCAGGCGTGACAGCTCGTGCGGCGCGGCGTTCACCAGAACGTGCCGCGCGCCGACCGCACCACCTTCGTAGCGCACCTCCGCGGCGAGGCCGTCGCTGTCGACGCCGGTCACCGCGCAGTCCGTGACCAGTTCGGCCCCCGCGGCGCGCGCCGCGTCCGCCAGCGCGTCGGTGAGTGCGCCCATACCGCCCACCGGCACATCCCAGTCGCCGGTGCCGCCGCCGATCACGTGGTAGAGAAAGCAGCGGTTCTGCCGCAGCGAGGGGTCGTGCGCGTGGGTGAAGGTGCCGATCAGCGCGTCGGTGAACACCACACCGCGCACGGTGTCGTCGGCGAAGGTCGCCTCGATCGTCTCGCCGAGCGGCCGTTCGAAGATCGCGTCCCACAGCGCGTCGTCCGCGACGACGCCCCGCAGCTCGGTACGGGTCGGCAGCGGTTCGGTCAGGGTGGGAAAAACCCGCCGCGCCATCCGTCCGGTGCTCGCGTAGAACCGCTGCCACGCGGTGAAATCACGGTCCGAGCCGGTGAGGCGTTCGAAGCTCGCCCTGGTGCGCGCCTCGGATCCGGTGTCGACGAGCAGCCCGCCGTCGCCCACCGGCGTGTAGGAGGAGATCCGCCTGCGCCGAGTCCGGAACCGGAGGTCCAGGTCGCGCACGATGCTCGCGGGCAGCAGGCTGACCAGGTACGAATACCGGGAAACCCGAGCGTCGACGCCGGGGAACAGGCGTTCCGACACCGCCGCGCCGCCCGTGTGCGACTGCCGCTCGAGCAGCAGCACCGAGCGGCCCGCCCGCGCCAGATACGCGGCGGCGACCAAGCCGTTGTGGCCGCCGCCGACGACGACGACATCGTAGGAACTGCGCGTCGGTGTCATCCGTCCTCGATACCACGGCCGCGCCGCGTGCGGGCGCGACGACGCGCCGTCGGGCCGCCTCGCCGACGCCCCGATCCCGGCCGGTGTGCCGCTCTCCGCCGGTGCCGATCCGGTCGAGCACAGCGTCGCCCAGCGGGAGACTAACAGGCCATACCGACAACTTCGACGATGCCGAAACCGACTGTGGAACAGAGGTTTTCGCTATTCACAAGATCGAAAATCGACGCCGGAACTTGTCGGTGGGTTCGCGTAGGTTTTCGGTCATGAAGAGAAGCGGGAGGGAACGCGATGGACTCGGGTGACCGCGAATGGGAGCGGGCGGCGGTGGTGCAGACGCTGCCCGTCGTCGCGCCGCGCAAACTGGCCAAGGTGCCCTTCGTCGAGATGGCGGACGGGCGGTTGCAGGGCGTGGTGTCGAGCGGATCGGATATCGCGCGGGTGTACGTCTCGTCGGTGTCGGCGAAGACGCACGGACTCAGCTGTAGCACCAACAACAATCGGCCGTGCGGCGGGCTGCGCGGAGCCTATCCGTGCAAGCACATCGACGCGCTGCTCGACGAGGCGGTCGTGCAGTACGGCGCCGAACAGGTCGCCCGCTATCTGGGGGTGGAGATCACCGACGGTACGAGCCTGCGTGCCGCGCTGAACTGCACGCACCTACCCGCGCCCGCCGCCGTCGTATTCAGCCGCTTCCTGCGCCATCTCGCGTATCTGGAGCTGCCGGGCGGCACCGCGCCGATCCCGGAGTTGCAGTGGTTTCCCGCGACGGGGGTGAGCCGCTGATGCTCGGCGTACATGTGGCCGAACTGCTCGAGCCGCCGCCCGGAGTGGCGGAAGCGCTCGATGTGGTGACCGGATTCGACACCGCGCTGGTCCACGGATTCGCGCGGCTCACCGACGAACACACCGCGGCGCTGGCGAACCTCGCCGCCGCGCTCGGCGGATCCCCGCTCGGACCGGCGATCGCCGAGGCGGTCGGGAAACTCGGCGCGGGCTCCATCGGCCCCGAGGAGCTGTCGGCGCTGGCAGGCGGGCGCGCCGCATTGCTCGGCGCCGTCCACGACGCCCTGCTGGACCGGGTGGACACCGCGCTGGGGCGGGAACGTGCCGCGTGGGAGCAGCCGGAGCCGCCGCACACACCGCACAACCTGGCGGCGGGCAGCCGCTCCTGGTTGCAGGAGGTCGCCATCACCGGATGGCGCGGCGTCGACCACGACCTCGTCTCGGCCGCCGACCAGACGGTCGAAGCGCTGCTCGCCGAACCGGCCCTGCGCAGGCTCGCGGTCCTGCTCGACGGTCTGACGGCCGAGCTGCGCGCGGGCTCGCCGGTGGCGACACTGGACCGGCTGCCCGCCCGGCGCTGGGCGGACCTTTGGGCGCGTGCGCTGCTGTTGTCTTGGCGCACAGGCGGTTTCGCCGAGACTACGGCGGTCTCGGGGCGGCTGCTTCCGCTGGGCGTCGACGTGCACGAGCACGGCACGGCGGTGCAGGTTCAGCTGTACGCGCTGCTGGAGACGGCGGGCGGCCGGACGCGACGGGTGCGGGTCAGCATCGCCGCCGCCAAGGTCGACACGATCGTCGGCCCCGCGATCTGGCAGCTGTTCACCGAGCACCCGCAGCTGCTCAAAGCGATCGCCGAGCGGCTGAGCCTCGATATCGACGGCATGCCGATGACCGCGGCAGGCGACCTGATCTGGCACGACGAGTCGGCTCGCCTCGGCGCGAGCGCCGATCCGTTCGCAACGGCCCGCGTCGGCCTGGCCGGCGCGCTGGCCCCGGCCACTCCCCCGCTGGATCGCGATCCCGTGCACCTGGCCGAACCGGTGCTGGTGGAGGGCTACAAGGTCAAGGACGGCGCCATCGAGCTGGACGGGCACCGCCTCACCCTCGAACTGGACCGGCTGCCGACCTGCGGCCCGCTGACACCCGCCGCGGTCAACGGCTCCTCGACCTGCCTCGGCCTGCTGCGCTGGGACGCCGGACGGTGGTCGCTGCGCCCGCTCGCGGTGCGCAAGAAGACCAAAGGCGTCGAGGTCGACGTGCACGGCGGCGACTGGGCCTGCGGCGTGACGGACCCGAAAGCGGCCAAATCGCAAGCGAAGTCGGGCGACGCGGTCGCGGTGCTCAGGGAACGAGCGGGACGGCTGCTGAGAAAATGACCGACAGCAACGAGACTCGACGGCAGATCCTCTACTGGCGGCTGCTCGCGGGCATTTTCGACAGCGAGGCGCAGCCCGCGCTGGAGACGTCGAGCGTCGCGATCGTCGACGACCTCGGCCTCCCCGCGGCGCTGCTCGACCCCGGTGTCTCGGTCGACAACGTGGTGCAACGCTTTCCCGAGCTGGCGAACGAGTTCGACGGACTCGGCGCACACGTGCGGGCGGCCGAATCGACGGAGACCGCCAAGGAATCGGCCGAGCAGAACGCGGACGAGACCCCGGCGGGAACCGATGCCGATCCGGCCATCGGCTCCGGCGAGGTGCGTTCGGCCGCCTTGGTTTCCAAGCTGTTGCTGAACGTCTTCGCGACCGGCGGCGGCACTGTCAGCGCGACCCAGCTGGCGGGCTGGCAGCGCGATGCGGGCTGGTTGCGGCGCATGCTCGGCGAGGACTGCGGCGCGGAGGTGCGCACCGTGCTCGGCGATCTCGAGGCCGACCTGGTCTCGCGGATGCGGCTGCGCGAGGTGCTCGCCGACCCCGCGCTCTCGGCCCAGCTGACGCCGAGCATGTCGCTGATCGAACAGCTGCTGCGCGACAAGACGAATCTGTCGGGTGTCGCGCTGGCCAACGCCAAGTCGCTCATCCGTCGTTACGTCGATCAGGTCGCGGAGGTGCTGCGCACCCAGGTGCAGCAGACCACCGCGGGCACCGTCGACCGCTCGGTGCCGCCGAAGCGCATCCTGCGCAATCTGGATGTGGACCGGACGATCTGGAAGAACCTCACCAACTGGAATCCGGACGACGAGCGCCTCTACGTGGATCGGCTGTTCTATCGGCAGACCGCCAAGCGCACCGTGCCCGCCAGGATGATCGTGGTGGTCGACCAGTCCGGTTCGATGGTCGACTCGATGGTGAACTGCACCATCCTCGCCTCGATCTTCGCCGGACTGCCCAAGGTCGACGTGCACCTCATCGCCTACGACACCCGTGCCATCGACCTGACGCCGTGGGTGCACGACCCGTTCGAGGTGCTGCTGCGCACCAACCTCGGCGGCGGCAACGACGGCCCCGTCGCCATGGCGATGGCCCAGCCGAAGATCGTCGACCCGACCAACACCGTGCTGGTGTGGATTTCGGACTTCTACGAGTTCGACCGCTCCCAGCCGCTGTACGAGAGCATGCAGGCCGTGCACCGCAACGGGGTGAAGCTCATCCCCGTCGGCTCGGTGAACAGCTCCGGGCAGCAGAGCGTGAATCCCTGGTTCCGGGAACGCTTCAAGGCCATGGGCACCCCGGTGATCTCGGGCCGCATCCAGAAACTCGTGTTCGAACTCAAGAACTTTCTCGACTAGGAGACCTCGCAACCATGACCGACACCGCGCTGCGCGCCCCCGCCGAAATCAAGTACGCCGAGGAGCTGGACTGGCTCGAGTCGATCGACGACGGCCCCAAGCCGTTCGCCTGGCGGCTGAGCCCGAAGATGGTGCGGCTGTTCATCCTCGGCTCCGAGCGCGCCGACGGCCTGGACCGCCAGATCGACCAGAAGTGGTTCGGCGACCGTAGTTTCGTCGAGCGCAGCATCGTCACGCTGGCCTCCGACCGAGGACTGCTGCTGATCGGTGATCCCGGTACCGGCAAGAGCTGGCTGGCCGAGCTGCTCTCCGCGGCCATCAGCCGCAACTCCACGCTCGTCGTGCAGGGCACAGCGGGCACCACCGAGGACCACATCAAGTACTCGTGGAACATCTCCATGGTCATCGCCAAGGGGCAGTCGAGGGAGTCGATGATCCCGTCGCCGATCATGACCGCGATGGAGCAGGGCGTGATCGGCCGCTTCGAGGAGCTGACCCGCTCGACCAGCGACGTGCAGGACGCGCTCATCTCGATCCTGTCCGAGAAGTACGTCTCCATCCCGGAGCTCGACGACGACAACGTCGTGTTCGCCAAGCCGGGCTTCTCCATCATCGCCACCGCCAACAGTCGCGACCGCGGCGTGAACGACCTCTCCTCGGCGCTCAAGCGGCGCTTCAACTTCGTGCGCATCCCGGTCGTGACCAACAAGCGCAGCGAGGCCGAGATCGTGCGCTTCCGCACCGCCGAGCTGCTGCGCAGGCACCAGATCGAGCTGGAGCTGCCGCCCACGCTGCTCGACATCCTGCTCGACAGCTTCGCCGATCTTCGCTCCGCGGCCGCCGCCGCGACCAGCGACGACGAGAAGCTGGAGTCGGCGCTGTCGACCGCCGAACAGATCGGCGTGCTGGAGGACGCGATCCTGCACAGCCAGTTCTTCGGCGACCGCACGCTGCGCGCGGAGACCCTCGCGGGGTCGCTGGTCGGCTCGCTGGCCCGGCGGGCGCCGGAGGACCTGGCGATCCTCAACAAGTTCTGGCACGGCGTGGTGGAACCGCGCAGCAAGGACGCGGGCGGGGACTGGTCGCAGTTCCTCGAGGGCGGCCGTGCCGCGATCGCGAGGCTCTCGTGACCGGTCCGTTCGGCGCGCTGCGCGAGCAATTGGCCACGGCCGCGGAACGATTCGCGGCCGAACCGGGCGCGGTCGCGGAGATCCTCGCGGGCATCGTCGACGACGTCGATCGCGCGCTCGCGGTCGAGCTCGAGATCTTCCCGGTCTGCCACCATTCGCCCGCCTCGGCTCTGGCGATGGTGCGGCGGCTGCACGAGAAGCGGCCCAGGGTCGTCTACCTGGAGCTGTGCGAGGATCTGCGGCCGATCCTGGACGAGCTGCGCAATTGCAGGCTGCCGGTGGCGGTGCAGGCGTGGGCCGGCGAACTCGACGGGTTCCCGGCCGCGTGGGCGCCGCTGTCGGTGGTCGCGCCGATCACCGAGGCGTCGGCGGAATACCAGGCCATCGCCTACGCGCTCGACACCCCCGGCGTCGAACTCGTGCTCGTCGACCGCTCCAGCGACCACGTATTCCAGTGGGCGCCGGACCGCGACGCACCGAAGGGCGACGCGTCCGCCGAGGAAGCGCCCGCGCCCGCCGAGGGCGGTGCGCTGCACGGGGACGCGGTCGGCATCGAGATCGGCGATCTGCGACCGCGTTTCGCCGAACTCGAGGAACACCTGCTGCACCACGGCAAGGTGCGGCACTGGTCGGAGTGGTGGGACCAGTACGTCGAGCAACCGCTGGCAGGCGCCGACTACGACACCTACCGCCAGGTCATGGTGCTCATCGGCAGCCTGTTCCGTCGCCTGCGCCGCACCGGCGGCGAGGAGGACGAGAACCGCGAGCGCTACATGTGGACGCGGATGCGCGAACACTTGGACGCGACCGGCGCCGACCCGGCCGACTGCCTGTACGTGTGCGGGGCGTTCCACGCGGCCAGCCACGTCGAGCAGTTCGGGCTGCCCGCCGACATGGCGCCCTACGAGATCACGCCGCGATCGAAAACCACCTGGCAGTACGGGCTGATCCCGTCCAGCCACTCGGCCATCGAGGAGCAGTTCGGGCTGGCATCGGGGTCGGTATCGATCGCGGCGGCGACCTGGTCGAAGGGACTGCGGCGCGGCGGCGTGAAGCCGTTCCAGCTCGCTGGCCAGAAATCCGCGAGCAAGAAGACGAGCAAGCGCACTCCGCCCGTGGTGACGGCCACCGCCGTGACCGACCAGCTGTCGGGGTTCCTGTCCACGCCGCCGCGACTGGACTCGCTCGACGAGGCCGAGCTGCTCGACTGGTCGGTCGACATCGTCCGGCTGGCCCGGCGCAACGGCTATCTGGCCAGCACCGCCGACGCCATCGCGGTGTTCGAGACCTCGATCCTGTTGGCGGGCATGCGCAATCGCGCCCGCCCGACGCCGTACGACTTCCAGGACGCGGCGATCACCTGCATCGAGAAGGACCACGTACCGGGTCGCCGTGATGTGCGCAGGCTGTGCGAGATCCTGCTCGGCGGTGACCGCATCGGTCAGGTGGGCTACGCGGCGCTGCCGCCGCTCGCCCGCGACGTGCTCGACCGGCTCGCGCCGCTAGGGATCGATACCGGCAAGCGCACGGTGCAGCGTTCGCTGCTGGATCTGCGCGCCGACCCGCACCTGCGGCCGTGCTCGGATCTGCTGTGGATCCTGCGCAGGCTGCTGCCCTCGGACGCGGTGCGGCCGATCATGGGATCGCGGGCGCTCGGCGAGACCTCCATTCAGGAGAGCTGGGATCTGGCGCTCGGCAAGCACCAACGCGCGCTTGTCGAACTCGGCTACGAGGGCGTGACCATCGAGCAGGTCCTCGAGCAGCGGCTGCGCATGGCGGTGTCCGCCGCGGACGCCACGGCCGCGGTGGCGCTTGCGGCGGTGGAAGACGCCCTGGTGTACCTGAACTCGCCGCGCTTGGCCGACGAGCTCGGTCACCGCGCCGTCGAACTGCTCGCCGCCGAACGGTCGGTGGACGACGCGCCCGAGGTGCTGCGCCGAATCAGGCTGCTGCTCAACTACTTCCGGTCGACCGCGGACGGGCTTCCCGAGTGGTGCGGCCGGTTCGTCACCGCGGGCTACGCGCACTATTGCACACTGCTGCCGACCGCGTTCACCGACGAGAACACCGGCGTGCGGCCGGTCGCGGCCATGCTCGGCTTCCTGTTCGGCATGGAGAACCTGGCGCTTTCGCTCGGCTGCGACCACACCCAGCTCGAACTCGCGGTGTTGCAGTCGCACCCTGAGGCGCCCGCGAAGGTCGCGCTGCTGTGGGCGACGCGCATGCAACTCGGTCTGCTGACACTGCCGGAACTGCGCACCCGCTGCGACGAGATGCTGGCCAACCCACTCGTGGTTCCCGCCTTCCCGCACTACCTGAGCGGGTTCGTGCAAGCCATGGATCCGGTGCCGTCGTTGAAACCCTTTGTGGTGGAGCTGCTCTCGAAGGCGTTCGGCCGCCTGCCGGACAGTGTGCTGCTGCCCTGGCTGCCGAAACTGATCACCACCCTGCGCGGGCAGGCCGGTGAATTGATTCCGGCGCTCACCAGGGAGGCCGGTCGTACCTTCCCGTCCGGCCTCGCGGCGGTGGACCGCTGGACACCGCCGTGGACGGGCACACCGCAGCCGACCGTCGCACCCGCCGTCGCGGCGGCGGGCGGACCGGTCGCCGATCTGCTGTTCGCCCATCCGGCGAGCTGCGACGCGCTGGCCACGCTGCTCGGCCACGACGGTGAGTGGCAGCGCCCGGCGGAAGCTCCGCACACCGAGGTCGCGGCGCTTGTGAGTCGCCACCCGGTTGCGGCGGAGGCGCTCGCCTCGCTCGTGCCCGTCGTGGGCTGACAGCGCGAAGGGCTCCGGCCGCCAAAATCCACCACGCCGAATCCATCGGCGCGGTGGAGCTTTCGCGCTCGGCTCCCAATCCATCGGGATGCGGCGACACTTCCGGACACGACTACGACCGTGCGCCGAGTTGCCACCGGCGTTCTGCCACGGCCGCGCGTCGATGTACGCCGCACCCAGCGGTGTTCCACGCACCTACGCCGCTCGACGCCGCGTCCGGCCGCAAGCCCTTGCTACTGACCGAACTCCCGCTCGAACCACTCGAGCAACTCGCCCTCCGACTTCGGGCCCTGGTCGGGGTCGTCCTTGCTCAGCGCGCACGCGTCGACGATGAGCCGGAAATCGTCGTGCACCGCCATCAAGCAATCGCGTGCGCCGAGCACGGGGCTCTCGTCGGTGTAGCAGAAGAACCGGCCGACGGGTCCGGAAGCCTTGCGCCACACGTCGTCCGCGCCGCCGCTGCTGCCACCGCACGCGTGACCGCGCGTCTGACCAAGTGCCGCTTGATATCCCACGTTCGTCGAGCGGTCGTCGGGGAAACCGAGGAAGGAGATCGAGGGCGCACCGCGGGGAGTGCCGCAGCGGATGAACGCATCCACCATGCCACCGGGGACATCGACGTGCTTACAGGTCGCGGGCCCGAAATCGCCGGTCAGATGGTCGAGGACGCGCCGGTCGGCCGGGGTGAAGAAGTCCGGGTCGACCGTCTTGTCCTGCGGCAGGAAGTGGAAGAGGTGACGGGCGGCGACGTAATCGCGCTCGGCCTGGTCCTCGGGGCCGTCCCACACATAGATGCCCAGCGCGAGCCGATCCTCGTCGGCCACGGCGAGCACCGGCTTGGGCTTCGCGGGATCGTCGACTCGACTGGTCAGGCACGCGTCCCGCCCTGCGGGCTTGCCGTCCACCATGAGCGGACCGTCGACGCCCGGCGGATCGTTCGGGCAGTTGGTGGCGTCGTAGGCCTCGACCACGTAGTTCTTGTAGTACTCCCGCAACCAGTCGAGGCTGCTGAACCGGAACAATCGGGCGGTGGGGGCGCCGGTGCGATCGTTGGCGTCGCAGTAGACGACCGCCTCGGTGCCGACGTCCGGCTCCCGGTGCGCGCAGTTGGCGCGCTTGTAACCGACCAACCCGGCGCTCGCCACCAGATCGACGTCCGCCTGACGCAAGGCGGCGTCGTCGGCGACCGCGGCGCCCTCCTCGGGCCGCCCCGAGACCACCCACGCGGCGAGAACCGTTGCCGCCGCGAGGATTACGGCGGCGATGAGCGCTGGAACCGCCCGCCTTTCCGCCACCTGACGAAACGTCCGCTTCGACGGCTCGGGCTCCCGCCCGTCGCCGTCGCCCGCACCCGACGGTCGTTTCGGTGGTCCCGCCGACGAGTCGCCGGTTTCGTCCGTCACCCCGGCGCCGCTCCCCCCGCGGTCGCCGAGATCGGTCGCGAACGGACGCGGAGTCGCCGCCGTATCCGCGAGGTCGTCCGTCGACGCATCGGCGGTCGGCGGCGAGAACGGTCCCGGCACCTTCTCGAGCGCGCCCGTACTCGTCGCCGTATCCGGCACAACGGCTTCCGCGCCTGCGCCCATGGCGACCGCCCCGGACGCGGCTCCCTTCGGACCACGCAACGCGGCCTGCGCCGCGGCCGCGAACTCCCCCGCGCTGCCGTAGCGCGCGGCGGGCTCCTTCGCCAGCGCCCGAGCGATCACCGCGTCCATGGCGCGCGGAATCTCATCGCGAAGCCTGCTGGGCCGCGGCGGCGACTCCACCAGGTGCGCACGCATGACCTCGCCGTCGGTGTCGGCCGGGAACGGCCTGGCGCCGGTGAGGCATTCGTAGAGCACACAGCCGAGGGCGTAGATGTCCGCGGCCGGGGTGACGACGCGCGAGGTGAACCGCTCCGGCGCCATGTAGTGGAACGACCCGATCGCCGAACCGGCCCCCGTCAGCCCCTCGGCGGTACTCGAGTGCGCGATACCGAAGTCGACGAGGTAGGCGAAACCGCCGGGCGTGGTGAGGATGTTGTCCGGCTTGATGTCGCGGTGCACCAGGTCGTCGGCGTGCGCGGCGTCGAGGGCGGCCGCCACCTGCCTGATCAGCTCCACCGCGTCGGCCGGGGGCAGCGGCGCGCTGGTCCGCAGCAGGGCGCGCAGATTCTCGCCCTCGACGAGACGCATATCGATGAAGAGGTGCCCGTCGATCTCCCCGTAGTCGTGGATCGGGATGACGTGCGGCTCCTTGAGCCGGGCCGCGGCGTGCGACTCGCGGCGGAACCGCTCACGGTAGACGGGGTCCTCGGCCAGCCGCTCGGGCAGCACCTTGATGGCGACGACGCGGTCCTTGCCGGTGTCGTAGGCCTGGTACACCTCGCCCATGCCGCCGCGGCCGATCAGCCGGACCAGCCGATACGGCCCGAACTCCGAGCCGACCTCGAGTGGCCTGCGCTGGGTCGTCATATCGATCCTCCGTGACGCGAACCGCCTCCCGGACGGCCGCGCGGCTCCTCGGCCGCGCGGTACCGCGGATCAGCCGCCGAACACCGCGCACCCGTGCCCGACGTGCATACCGGTGCCGACGGGCACCGCGGTGGCGGCGGTAGTGACCTGGTCGGGAACCTGCGCCACGCTGATCGTGTGCCAGCCTGGTGTCGCGGGCACCCACTTCAGTAGCGCGACCCCGCCCGTCGGCGTCACCGTGGCGAGCGGAATCCCGTTGTCGTAGAAGGACACCGACGCGACCGGGTCGGTCACGAAGGCTTGGATCGTGTAGCCGCAGCCGGTTCCGAAATTGGTCGCGAGGCCGTAACCGAGGTCGGGTAGGACTCCGATCCCGGTGGCGGTGGCGTGCGCGCCGGGCGCCGCGGCCAGTGCGATCGCGGCGGCGCCCGCGCAGGCGCTCGCCACCACGGTGGCGCGGATCCGCCGCCGTACAGTATTGCGGTCAACGCTCATGCCTGCGCCTCGCTGGCGCTCGGCTTCGGCATGCGCGAGGCGCACTGGCACATGATTCGCTCACTGCGTTCGCTCATTCCTGTACCCCTTCCGGGACGCCGACCCCCTCCGATGGTATCGCTACCGACCCGACGGCTCGAGCCATCCGCCGATCATGGTCGCGGTTTCGGTGATCACCAGTTCACGATCGGCGGTCGCCGCGGGCCCGAGGGTGATGCGCAGTGCGGCGGCGAGGCCGGTGGTCACCATGACCAGCGCCTTCGCGTCCAGCTCGTCCTCGGGACAGGGGCCGAGCCGGTGCAGCAGATAGGCCCGGGTGAGGACGAGCAGCCTGCGTTCGAGCCCGAGCAACCCGAATCCGGGCACGGCGGCGGTCGCCGAGAGCGCGCGCACCAGCCCCTGCCGCGCCGACACCACGTCGACGATCGCTCGCAGGCTGGCCGCGACCGACTCGCGCGTGGACAGCGTCATTCCGGCCAGCACCGTCTCGGCGAAGCGCTCCTCGAGTTCGGCGAGCAGCCGATCGCGCAGCACGCCGACGATCTCGTCCTTGTCGGCGAAGTACCGGTACAGCGACCCGATGCTCATGCCCGCGTGGGCGGCGATGCGATTGGTGGAGGTGTCCGCGATGCCGCGCTCGGCGAAAAGCTGAGCGGCGGCGGTCAGGATTCGTTCCCGCGACTCCCTCGCGCGCGACTGCTTGGGCGCTTTTCGCCGGTTGAGCGCGGTATTCCCGGTCATCGACGGACCTGCCGCGAAAGCGAGTAGAAGGTGAGCATCCACTCACTTTAATGTTTCGCTATGGCTACCGACACCACGGACGAAACCGCCCCGACCGAATTCCGCTACTGGCAGCGCGTCGAGGATCCGTCGATCCAGCGGATCCGCCGAATCATGAAGCGCACCTTGCGATTCGATCCGCAACCGGCGGACGACCTGGTTCGTTCCTTCGCGGCGGCCTACTTCGAGGCCGACCCGGTGGCCGAGGCGTTCGTCGACGAGGTCTATCTCGGCGAACCGGGCCCGAAAGCGGGGCGAGCCATGCTCGACCGAGCCCTCACGCACGGCGTCGACGCGGTGCGGGACGCGCCGGAGTCGCTGCTGCGGCTGTTCGAGGAGTTCGAGACGCCGCCGCCATGGCTGGACCGCGAGCTGGTCGAACGGGGCGCGCGGGTGTTTCGCCGGTGGGGCACCTCGGTGTTCAGCTTCGCCACGACAAGCACGCTGGAGATGTACTCGGAGAGCTCGATCGCCAAACCGCTGTCCTACACGGGCGGCTACGCGGGACAGCGCGCGCACAAACGCCAGCTGGAGACCGTGCGCTTCTGGATCGATGTGTCCGAGCCCGGCGGTCTCGAGCATGGGGCGCGCGGACGGCAGACCGCCATGCGGGTGCGGATCATGCACGTGTTCATCCGGCGCAAGCTGCTGAGCAGGCCGGAGTGGCAGCGCGCGGCGTGGGGTGTGCCGATCAGCGTCGGCGACGCCACGCTCACCCTGATGGCGGGCAGCGTGGTTCCCGGACTCGCGCTGTGGAGCGCGGGTTTCCAGACCACGCGCGCGGAAATCGAAGCCACCATGCACTTCTGGCGCTACGTCGGACACTTGCTCGGCGTGCAGCCGGACTGGTACCCGACCGACCTGCGGACCGGAGCGCAGCTGATGTTCGCCGCCTTCGTCAAGCGGGCGCACACGGCGGGCGCCGATGGAGCCGAACTCGTCGAGTCCTATCTTCCCGCCTTCCGCCCGAAGCCGGAAACGCCGTGGCGCAAGCGAATCCGTGACGAGCTCAACTACCGCGCGCAGATCGGCTTCACCGGTTTCTGGCTGCCGCCCGCCACCTACGCCGCGCACGCCATGCCACGGCGCTTTCCGTGGATCCTCTACCCGATCCTGCGCACACCGGTGATCTTCGGGCTGGAGACGCTGCGCCGCACCGTTCCCGGCATGGACGACCTCGCCGACCGGTTTCAGCGCGACCGCAGAGAAGTGTGGTACCGCAACGAAGCGGGCGACCGCGCCGCCGAGTTCATCCCCGTCGAGGAATTCCGACGGTGAGCGCCCGGCGGCGCGGGGACCTCACTCCACCAGCACCGACAGCGATTCGGCGACGCACGCGGGTTTCGCGCCGCCCTCGATCTCGATGGTGACCCGCGCGCTCACCTGCGTGCCCGCGGCGATCGCCTTCGTGCCGAGCAGTTCGACGCCCGCGCGCACCCGGCTGCCGACCGGGACGGCGGCGGGAAACCGAACCTTCTCGGCGCCGTAGTTGATGCCCATCTTCAGCCCGTCCACCCGGTAGATCTGGCCGACGAGCATCGGCAGCAGCGACAGCGTCAGATAACCGTGCGCGATGGTCGCGCCGAACGGACCCGCCGCGGCCCGCTCGGGGTCGGTGTGGATCCACTGGTGATCACCGGTGGCGTCGGCGAACAAGTTCACCTGTTCCTGGGTGATGGTGTGCCACTCGCTGTAGCCGAGATGGGTACCCACCGCTTCGGCGAGTTCGGCGATGCCGTGAAAGACCTTCATCATCGATCCCTTCGCTCAGTCGGTCGGGCCGCCGGCCACGTAGATGACCTGCCCGGAGACGAATCCGGCGCCCTCGCCGACCAGGAAGGAGACCGTGTTGGCGATGTCCTCCGGCTTGCCGGTGCGCCCGACCGGGATCTGCTTGGCGGCCGCCTCGGTGAACTGCTCGAAGGTCACGCCGATCCGCTCGGCGGTGGCGGCGGTCATGTCGGTCTCGATGAAACCGGGGGCGATGGCGTTGACCGTGACGCCGAACTTGCCGAGCTCGATGGCCAGCGTCTTGGTGAAGCCCTGCAGGCCCGCCTTCGCCGCCGAGTAGTTGGCCTGGCCGCGGTTGCCGAGCGCGGAGGTGCTCGACAGGTTGACGATGCGGCCCCACTTGGCCTCGGTCATGTACTTCTGGGTGGCGCGGCTCATCAGGAACGACCCGCGCAGGTGCACGTTCATCACCGAATCCCAGTCGGCGACGCTCATCTTGAACAGCAGGTTGTCGCGGGTGATGCCCGCGTTGTTCACCAGCACCGTCGGCGCGCCGAGCTCGTCGGCGACCCGCTGCACCGCGGCGCCCGCGGACTGCTCGTCGGAGACGTCGACGCCCACCGCGAGCGCCTTGCCGCCCGCCGCCTCGATCTCCTCGACGACGGGCTTGCACGCGGCCTCGTCCAGGTCTAGGACAGCGACCGCGAAGCCGTCGGCGGCTAGCCTGCGGGCCGTGGCGGCGCCGATGCCGCGAGCGGAACCGGTGACGATGGCCGTGCGGGAAGTCGGGGCGCTCATAGTTCTCCTGACTGTCGAATGGTCCGTTTGGAGGGACACCCATAAAATACATCTCAGCCACAACGTCTCCAATGGGTGCGGCCGACCGTTCGATCGGCTGTACGATTCACCCGGTGACCACTCCCCCGCGACCCGCCGCCACTCGCTCCCCCGGACGCCCGGCTTCGGCCACCCGCGAACAGGTCATCGAACTCACCCGCCGCGCCTTCCTGGCCGGTGAGCGCGTCGACGTGCAGGCGATCGCCGCCGAGCTCGGGCTCAGCCGCGCCTCCATCTACCGCTGGTTCGGCTCGCGGGACGGCTTGCTCGGCGCGATGCTGGTGCAGGAGTACGAGCAGATGATCGCCCGCGCCGACGCGAGACGACGGTCGCGCGGCGCGGCACGCATTCTCGACGTGCTCGACCGCGTCGCGCGCTGGGAGGCGGTGAACGAGCCCTTCCGGCGCTACTTCGAGAACGAACCGATCTCGGGCCTGCGCATCCTGACCGCCAGCGACGGACCGGTCCAGCCGCGCGCGGTCGCGGCCGTCGCCGAACTCATCGCCCGCGTCGAGGAAGAGGACGGCTATCGTCCGCCGCTGGAGCGAGAGCTGTTGGCCTACACACTCGTTCGGATCGGCGAGGCCTTCCTCTACACCGACACCGCGGCGGGCATCCGCAACGACGTGGACCGGCTGCGCGAGGTGCAGTCGGTGCTGCTGGGGATCACCGCGCAGGACGGCTCCGCCTGACCGCGGCACCGAGGGCGCCGGGGTCGCGCCGAATCTCGCGCCGACAAAGCGCGGGCCGCCGCGGTCGCGGTGTGGCAATCTAACTCGCATGGCAGCACTTCGCCAGTGGCCCACCGCATTCGGCGCCGTCGACTACGATCGGCTGCCCGTCGCGCTCGAGGAGCTCGCGCGTGCGCACGCGCGCCGCGCGCTGTCCTGCACCGGATCCCACGAACCGCTCGCGCTGATCGACCAGGCCGTCTCGATCGGCGCGTGCGCCGAGTCGCTGCTCAAGTCCGTTCTCGCCGGAATCGATATCCACCTCGTCCGCGGGCAGATGGCGGGTCTCGAGACGACGTTGACGCTGGCCGGGCGGCCGGAGGATCCGGAACGGCCGCTGCCGGACCTGTGGACGCTCGGCGGGCTCGAGGCCGCCCAGGTGCTGAACCGGGTGACGCCCGCGGACATCCACTTGCCCGAGGCGCTGCTCGGGCGGATCGTCACGGTGCGCGACTCCGCCATCCATATGGGTTTCGTGAATCGCGAGGAGAGCGAACGGGCTCTCGCCGATCTGGTCGTTCTCATCGACCGGGTGCTTGCCATCCGTCGCGCCCTCGGCCAGGACGCCGACTGGGCCGCGTTCTGGTCGCCGATCCATCTCGAACGCGCCGACGCCCTCCTGCGCAGGCACGCCGAACCGGCCGTCGAGCTGATCGAACTGAGCGAGCAGAGCCTTCCGCTGCTGCTCGACGCGGCGGTGACCGACGCCGACCCGCTCGAGGTCATGGCGCCGGTGGCCGGACCGCCGGGTTGGACCGCGGTGCGCAAGGAGGCGTTCCTGGCGTTTCACCGCGACCGCGCGCTGCATCCCACCTGCCCGAACGAGCGGACCTTCGTCATCACGGTCGAGGGACGGGTCGTCGGCGCGGCCCGGCTCGAACCGCGCGGCGACGAGGTGGAGGCAGGCGTGTGGATCGGCCGTTCGCACCGCGGGCGCGGCATCGGCCGTCGCGTCGCCGCCGAATTGCGCGCGCTCGCCACCCGATCCGGAGCCCGTCGCATCACCGCCGTGACCACGCCGGACAACATCGCGGCACGGCAGCTCATCGACACCGGGCTCGGCGCGCGGCCGCATGTGCGAGGCGACGAAGTCATCGGCACGGCGGAGCTGGGCTGACCCGGCGGGGTCGTCAGTCACCGCGCAGGTGGTCGAGCAGCACCGCGACGTGGCTGTGCTCGGGGTCCTTCGCCGCGGTCACCAGGGTGACGGGATGCTCTGAGGCGAGCTCGCGCAGTTCGCGAAGGCCCCGCCGCTGCGCGTCGCCCGACAACTCGGCCTCGTAGCGCCTGGCGAACTCGGTGAAATCGGCGGCGGAGTCGTGATGGAACCAGGAGCGCAGGTCGTTCGAGGGCGTGATCTCCTTGTCCCACAGGTCGATTCGAGCGCGATCCTTGCTGATGCCGCGCGGCCACAGCCGGTCGACCAGCACCCGGCGGCCATCGTCGTCGCTGGGGTCGTCGTAGATCCGCTTGGTCCGGAATTCACCCATGATCGTGTCCTTCCGATGCGTCTCGGTTCACCGCACGAGGAGCACGACCAACCGGCGCGGGCCGTGCACGCCGGGCGTCGCCGCGTCGGCGGTGGCCGACGGGCCGCCGACCAGGATGGTCGAACGGCGCGGATCGAGCCGGTCCATCACCTCGGGCAGCGAGGGCAGGAGCTGGTCGGCCCGCACCACGCAGACGTGACAGTCGGGCGCCAGCGTGGCGGGGCGGCGACTCTGACCCTCGCCGCCGTCGAGCACGAGGATGCCGGAATCGGCGGCCGCGGCCGCGCAGGTGGTGACCACCGCGTCGACCTGCTCCATCTCGCCGGTCGTCGCCAGCGGACTGTCGGCGACGATGCGGTGGCCTTCCTCCTCGGCCCATCCGGCCAGCCATTCGGCGGGCAGTCCGTCGGGCGCGATGACCGAGCGCGCACCGTGCTCGCGCAGCGCGGCGCGCACCTGATCCGGGATGTCCGCCGCGGTGATCCGATGCAACCGGGCGCCGTGGCGTTCCAACCGCTCGGCGAACAGGTCGATCAGCGCGGCGAGATCGCCGGGCTCGGCGCCGGATCCCTGGCGGGCGCCGGCGCGGGGTACCGGAACGACCCGTTCGTCATCGGGTAGCTCGACCAGCGCGTCCCTGATCCGGCGCAGCAGGTCCTCGCGGGAATTCACGTGCGCCACCACCCGCTCGTGTTCACCCAATATCCCACTCCCCCAGCGGTTTCCACCGCCTCCCCGCACACTTCCGGACAGGCGTCGCGATCGTACCGCAGGTTCCTCGGCACCGCTCAGACTCCGGCTTCGACGGTTTGCTTGCCCCGGTGCTCGATCGCGGTCTTGCCGACGCCGGGATCACCGATCAGCACCGGGTGGTTCTTGCGCCGCCGAAACAGGATCTCCACCGTCTGCTCGATCTCCTCGGCGCGACCGACCACCGGGTCCAGGTTGCCCGCGCGCGCTTCGGCGGTCACGTCGCGGCCGTACTCGTCCAGCGTCGGGGTCTCGCTCTTCGCGGGCCGTCCCGCGGTGGCGGTCTTCGGGCCGGACAGCAGCACGCGGGCCGCCGGGCTGTCGCTGACGGAGGCGATGCCGAGCAGGATGTGTTCGGGTCCGATGTAGCTGCTGCCCGCGTCGGCCGCGCGGCGCTGGGCGGCGCGCAGGGCGAGCTTCGCGCCGGGGCTCGAGGTCACCTGCTCGTCGGCGTCCTCGGCGGGTTCACCGGTGTCGGCGGCGTCCCGCATCTGGTTGGCAACCTTGTCGGGATCGTGGCCGAGCTCGGCGATGATGCTGCGTCCCGGTTCCGACTCGGTGGCCGCGTACAGCAGATGCCGCACGGGGGGTTGCGACATCATCCCCGAACCGAAGAAACGCTGGAAGATGTCGTCGAAGGAACTGATCGAACTCGGCCAACCCTCGGTCATGTCCACCTCACTGCGTCGCGGCGCACGCTGCGCGCCAACTCCGATCACGGACGGTGCCGCACGAGACGGCACCGGAACTGTTCACGGTTCACGCTCGTTCACATCGCGTCTCCGACGCCGGTGCGACCACGGGAGGACGACCTCCCGCTCCATCGCAACGTACCGCCGTTTCACACGGGGTGGCAACCGCTCGGTTCGTGATCAACTCGAGACTGGCTAACCAGCCGCTACCGACACTTCCCCGTCCTATCGTGCAAGGCATGTCCTCCGGCACCGGCCCGGTTCCGCCGCGGCCGGGCGACGGTCGTGATCGAGTGGTACCCATGTGCCGCACCCTCGCCGAACTCGACGCCTCCGTCGCCGATTGCTTCGCCTGCCCGCGCCTCGTGGCATGGCGGGAACTGGTCGCGCGCGAGAAGCGCGCCGCGTTCCGCGACGAAACCTATTGGGGCCGTCCGGTTCCCGGCTTCGGGCCGCCCGACGCCAGGCTGCTGATCATCGGCCTCGCGCCCGCCGCGCACGGCGGCAACCGGACAGGGCGCATGTTCACCGGCGACCGCAGCGGTGACGTGCTCTACGCCGCGATGCACGCCGTGGGCCTCGCGAATCAGCCGACCTCGGTGCGCCGCGGCGACGGTCTCGAGCTGCTCGGCGCCCGCGTCACCGCGCCCGTGCACTGCGCGCCGCCGGACAACAAACCGGCGCCCGACGAACGCGATCGGTGTCGCGGCTGGCTCGACATCGAATTAGGACTGCTCGCCCCGACCGTGCGCTCGGTCGTGGTGCTCGGCGCCTTCGGCTGGCAGGCCGCGCTGCCCGCGCTCGCCGAAGCGGGCTGGGTGGTGCCGCGACCGCGACCGAAGTTCGGGCACGGCGTGCACCTCACACTGGCGCCCGCCGTGGACGGGCGCGCGGAACTGGAGTTGTTCGGCTGCTACCACGTCAGCCAGCAGAACACCTTCACCGGACGGTTGACCCCCGCGATGCTCGAGCAGGTGCTGGCCGAGGCCGCGACGGCGGCGGGACTACATCCGCGCAGGCCCCGCTGACAACTCCCATGCCCGCTGCGCCGCGCCGAACCACCGGACACGCTCGGCGCAGCGGTGGAGTCGGTCGACTTCAGAAGTGCCACCGAGCCGTCCGGCCGAAAGTCATGCCGGGCTCGTGCGGCGATGCAGGGCGAGTTGGAGTTCCAATAGGAGGCGGTTGGCGGGGTCGGCCAAGCCGATGCCGGTGATGGCTTCGGCGCGGCGCAGCCGGTAGCGCAGCGTGTTCGGGTGTACCCGCAGGGTCGCGGCCGCGCGCCGCACGTCGCCGTGTTCGCGCAGGTAGCCCTCGACGCTCTCGCCGAGTTGGACACCGTGGTCGCGGTCGTAGTCGAACAGCGCCTGCAAACGGGGGTCGTGCAGTTCGGTCCGGGTCGCGAGCAGATCGAGGATCTCCCCGAGCAGGACGGCGGTGCGGGATTCGGCGAGGGTGGTCACCCGGTCGCGTGGAAAGGTGGTCGCGGTGCTGTCCAGCACCCGGTCGACCTCGGCGCGCGCGGCGGCTACCTGGGTGAGGTCGGCGACGGGAATGGCGATGGCCGCGCGCAGGATCGCGCCGCGTCTGGTCTCCAGCTGGTCGACCAGTTGCCGGGTCCACGCGGTGACCGACGGGGCGGACCGATACCCGGGCAGCAGCACGTAGACGCGGTCGCCGAGCACGGTCGCGATCGAGTCGGACCGAAACGAGCTCGCGTGCAACCGGATCACACTGCCGATCTCCGAATGCTCCGCGCCCGCGGGCGCGTTCAACGCGAACCCGACGACGGCCGCCGGACCGCGGACGGGAATGCGCAGCGCGCCCGCCACCGACGGAATATCGACGCCCTCACCGTGCGCACCGAAAAGCCGGTGCAGCAACAGGGTTTCGGTCGACGGCGCGTCCAAGGCTCGCGAGATGATGCGCGCGGCGACGGCGGCCGCGCCGCGCAGCACTTCGGCCGCATCCGGTTTGAACGGCTTGTCGCCCTGCTGCAACCAGATCGAGCCGAGCGTGCGCGACCGGCCGTCGGCGGCCGTGGCGTGGATGCCGACGACCAAGCGCCGCTTGATGTTCAGCTCCGTGCGGGCGGGCAGGTCGATCACCTCGTCGCCGCGGCGCAGCCGGTCGAACACGCCCCACTCCTGGAGCACCCGCAGGTAGTCGCGCGGTCCCTCGCGGCCGAGGATGGACAGGATGCGCAGCTCGTCGGCCGATTCGTCGGAGGCAGAATAGGCGAGCACGTGCGAGTGCGCGTCCTCGATGGAGACCATGCCGCCAGCGTTCTGCGCGACGATCTGGGCCAACCCGAACAGGTCGGTGTCGGTGGTCAACGGTTCCTCGGCCGGTCCGCCGCGGCCCGCGCGGCCGAGGACGCGGCGCACCAGCGCGAGCACCGTGTCCCAGCGGGCCCTGCGGTCGACGACGACCACGGCGACCCGCGCGCGGCGAGCGGCCGCGCGCACCGCGGCCGACACCACGGTCGACTTGAGCAGCACCGCGCGCGGACGCCGCTCTGGCGGGCGGCCGGCCAACTCGTCCAGCCACGCCAGCACCGCGGACTCCGGCACGCCGACCAGCAACGACACGTCCGCCGGAACCGACGGCGACTCGCCGAGGTCGTCACCGTCCAGCAGCGCCACTGACCGGATGGCGACCGCGTCACCGTCGGGCGCCTCGACCGGATCGGTGACGGTGCTGTCGAGCGCGTCGAGCAGTTCGCGCAGCGGAACGCCCGCCGGACGGTTCGGTTCCTCGGTGACCACGCTCACACCTTCCCGCCCGATCGGCTTCGGCCGACCGGACAACAACTGCACCCCATCTTTGTCCCATCGGCCGATCCGGCGCGGGGCTTTCGCGGAGTTGACTGCGCTGACCAGCACCGACCAGGCAGGAGGAACCATGGACGCCATCGCGACCACACCCACGCCCGTCAACGAACCCGTCGGCAGCTTCGCCCCCGGCACACCCGAACGGGAGCGGCTGCGCGCCCAGCTGACCGAGCTCGCCACGACGCCGACCGAGGTACACCACGTCATCGGCGGCAAGCATCGCCGCACGGCCGGACCGGGCGTCGAGGTGGTGCAGCCGCACCGGCACGCCGCGGTGCTCGGCACCCTCACCTTCGCGGAGGCTCGCGACGTGCAGGACGCCATCGAGGCCGCCGCCGCGGCCGCACCGGGGTGGCGCGCGCTGTCGTTCGAGGACCGGGCCGCGGTGTTCCTGCGCGCCGCCGATCTGCTCGCCGGGCCGTGGCGCGAAACCCTTTCCGCGGCAACGATGCTCGGTCAATCCAA
Source organism: Nocardia amikacinitolerans NBRC 108937 (assembly GCF_001612615.1). Lineage (GTDB taxonomy): Bacteria > Actinomycetota > Actinomycetes > Mycobacteriales > Mycobacteriaceae > Nocardia > Nocardia amikacinitolerans. The sequence goes on from NZ_BDAU01000003.1 coordinate 26,993, forward strand.
AACCGCGTACCAAGCCGAGATCGACGCGCCGTGCGAACTGGTCGACTTCTGGCGGTTCAACGTGCATTTCGCGCGCCAGATCCTGGCCGAGCAGCCGATCTCCACGCCGGGCGTGTGGAATCGGCTGGAGTACCGGCCGTTGGAGGGCTTCGTCTACGCGATCACCCCGTTCAACTTCACCGCCATCGCGGGCAACCTGCCGACCGCGCCCGCGCTGATGGGCAACACGGTGCTGTGGAAGCCCGCGCCGACCCAGGCGGTGGCCGCGTACTGGACGATGAAGCTGCTGGAGGCCGCGGGACTGCCGCCCGGCGTGATCAATCTGGTGCACGGGGCGGGCCCGGAGGTCTCGGACGTGGCGCTGGCCGACCCGCGCCTGGCCGGTGTGCATTTCACCGGATCCACCGCGACCTTCCGCCACCTGTGGCGCACCGTGGCGACGAATCTCGATCGCTACCAAGGCTATCCGCGGCTGGTCGGCGAAACCGGCGGCAAGGACTTCGTGCTCGCGCACAGCTCCGCCGACCCGGACGTGCTCACCACGGCGCTGCTCCGCGGGGCGTTCGACTACCAGGGCCAGAAGTGCTCGGCCGCCTCGCGCGCGTTCATCCCGAAATCGGTGTGGGCGAAGATGGGCGCCGACCTCGTCGACAAGGCGAACGCGCTGACCTACGGCGACGTCACCGATTTCGGCAACTTCGGCGGCGCGCTCATCGATCGCCGCGCCTTCACCAAGAACGCCGACGCCATCGCCAGGGCGAAGGCGACGCCGGGCCTGACCATCGCGGCGGGCGGCCGCACCGACGACAGCGTCGGTTATTTCGTCGACCCGACCGTGCTGCTCGGCGACGACCCCACCGACGAGGCGTTCCGCACCGAGTACTTCGGTCCGATCCTTGCGGTGCACGTCTACGACGACGCGTCGCCCGGATCCTTCGACGCCGCGATGGAACTCGTCGACCGCGGCGCGGCTTACGGACTCACCGGCTCGATCGTCGCCGACGACCGTGCCGCCGTGGCGGCGGCCACCGACCGGCTGCGCTTCGCCGCGGGCAACTTCTACGTCAACGACAAACCGACCGGCGCCGTGGTCGGGCAGCAGCCGTTCGGCGGGTCCCGCCTGTCTGGCACCAACGACAAGGCGGGTTCCCCGCAGAACCTGCTGCGCTGGGTCTCGCCGCGCACCATCAAGGAGACCTTCGTGCCGCCCACCGATCACCGTTATCCGCACCAGGCCGCGGCCGCCCACACCTCCGATGCCGAGACGGAGGTGCGGTGATGCCCGCCGGACTGCTGCGGCCCGCCCTGCTCGCGGCGGCCCGCTCCCCGAGGCTCGAGCGCGGCGTCACGCGGATGCGCGCCACCCGCTCGCTGGTCGACCGCTTCGTCGCGGGCTCTACCGAGCCGCAGGCCATCGCCGCCACCACGGCGTTGCGGAGTTCGGGACGCTTCGTCACCATCGACTACCTCGGCGAGGACACCACCGACCTCGCCCGGGCACGAGACACCGTGGCGCACTATCGCGCACTGCTCACGGCGCTCGGCCAACTGCCCGATGCCGCCGAGCCGGGAATCGTCGGCCCGCTGGAGGTTTCGCTGAAACTCTCGGCGCTCGGCCAATCCCTGCCGCGCGACGGACACCGGATCGCACTCGACAACGCCCGCGAGATCTGTGCCGCCGCGCGCGAGGCGGGGGTCGCGGTCACCGTCGACGCCGAGGACCACACCACCACCGACTCGACGCTGTCGATCGTGCGGGATCTACGGGGGGACTTCCCCGGCACCGGCACCGTGCTCCAGGCCTACCTGCGGCGCACCGAGGCCGACTGCCGCGAGTTCGCCGGCCCCGGGTCCCGCATCCGGTTGTGCAAGGGCGCGTACCGGGAGCCGGAGTCGGTGGCCTACCAGTCGGCCGCCGAGGTGGACGCCGCCTACCTGCGGTGCCTGCGCATCCTGATGGACGGCGCCGGCTATCCGATGGTCGCCACCCACGACCCGGCGATGATCGAGGCGGCCAAGCGCTACGCCGACCAGGTCGACCGCAAGGCGGACGAGTTCGAGTTCCAGATGCTCTACGGCATCCGCGACGCCGAACAGCGCCGCCTCGCCGCGGACCGCCATCGGGTGCGGGTCTATCTGCCCTACGGCGACCAGTGGTACGGCTACTTCATGCGCAGGCTCGCCGAACGGCCCGCCAACCTGGTGTTCTTCCTGCGCGCCCTGGCGCAGGCCAACCGGCGCTGACCACGTTCCGACCGCCCGGCGTTGTCCAGTCGGACAACCCGGGCGGAACATTATTTATCCAACTCACCGATCACACCGGATTCGTGGTCCGATTAGCTGACTGCCACCAGTGTGATCTGCGTTACCGCGCGTCCCGCGACCCGGGCGCACCGCAATGCAGCGGAGAAAGGAAGCCGCATGTCCCTCGCGGAGTTGCGCCACCAGATGTTGCGCCGCAAACCCCTCGTCGAAGTCGAGGACGAGACGCCCACCGACGAACGGTTGGCCAAACACCTCGGCGTATGGCAACTCACCGCGATCGGCGTCGGCGGCATCATCGGCGCGGGCATCTTCACCCTCGCGGGCAGCGTCGCCAACAAGACCACCGGTCCTGCCGTGTTGCTGTCCTTCCTGGTGGCGGGCCTGGCCAGCGCTGCGGCCGCGCTGTGCTACGCGGAGTTCGCCGGCATGGTGCCCAAGGCGGGATCGGCCTACACCTACGGCTACGTCTCGCTCGGCGAGTTCGTCGGCTGGTTCATCGGATGGGATCTGCTGCTGGAGTACATCGCCGTCGCGGCGGTCGTCGCGATCGGCGTCTCCGGGTACTTCGGGTTCCTGCTCGACCAGGTGGGCATCACGCTGCCCGACTGGATGCTCGGCGCCTCCGGCACCGGCGACGGTCACGTCGTCGACGTGTTCGCGATGGTCTTCTGCCTCGGCACGGCGTGGGTGCTCTCGCGCGGTATCCGCAGCGTCGGCCGGTTCGAGACGGTCGCCGTCGGTATCAAGGTCGCCCTGGTCCTGCTGATCATCGTGCTCGGCGTATTCCAGATCGACAGCTCGAACTACACCCCGTACTTCCCGTACGGCACCGGCGCGGTGATGACGGGCGCGGCCACGGTGTTCTTCGCCGTGTTCGGCTACGACGCGATGAGCACGGCGGCCGAGGAGTCGGTCGACGGCAAGAAGCACCTGCCCAAGGCGATCCTGTACTCGCTGGCCATCGCGATGGTGCTGTACGTGCTGGCGACCCTGGTGCTCACCGGCATGCAGAAGTACACCGAAATCGACCCGGAGAGCGGCTTTTCCAGTGCCTTCGAGGCCGTCGGCATGCCAGGCATCGCCAACATCATCGCGGTCGGCGCCATCGTCGGCATCATCACCGTGGTGCTCACCTTCATGCTCGGCGTGACCAGGGTCTGGTATTCGATGAGCCGCGACGGCCTGCTGCCCGAGTGGTTCGCCAAGACCCATCCGGAGCGCAAGGTGCCGACCCGCGTGACGTGGATCGTCGGCATCGGGTCGGCGATCCTCGCGGGACTGCTGCCGATCAACCTGGTCGCCGAGCTGACCAATATCGGCATCCTGAGTGCGTTCGTGGTGGTCTGCGTGGCGGTGCTGGTGTTCCGCTACACCCGGCCCGAGGTGCCGCGCACGTTCCGGCTGCCGTTCATGCCGGTCGTGCCGATCGTCGGCGTCGTGTTCTCGGTGTGGCTGATCCTGTCGCTGCCGTGGGAGACCTGGGCGCGCTTCGGAACCTGGCTGGTGGTGGGTCTGGTGATCTACCTCGGGTACTCGCGCACGCACTCCAAACTCCAGCAGACCGCGCCAGGCACGCCCGACGCCGTCGGCTCGGCGCGCGAGTGACCAGCGCGGCGGGGCTTCGAGGATTATTCGGATGAATACTTTCGAATCGAATCGGATTCGCTACCGTGAGCCGGTGACCAGGAAAGATTCACCAATTCCGCCACCTCAGGCCCCGCCGCGCCGCAGCCGCACGCCGGTCCCCCTCGACGACATCGACCGCGTCCTGCTCGACGAGCTGGCGCGCGACGGCCGCATGACCAACAACGCGCTGGCCGCCGCGGCCGGTATCGCGCCGTCGACCTGCCTCGGGCGGGTGCGGGCCTTGGTGGAGCGCGGCGTGATCCGCGGCTTCCACGCCGACATCGACCCGTCCGCGCTCGGCCGGGGCTTGCAGGCGATGATCGCCGTACGGCTGCACGGGAATTCGCGCAAGCACCTCGCCGAGTTCGGCAGGCGGCTCGCGGCGCTCGCGGAGGTGCTCAACGTGTACTTCATCGCGGGCGCCGACGACTACCTGATCCATGTCGCCACCGAGAACACCGACGAGCTGCGCGGTTTCGTGCTGGAGCACCTGAGCGCGAATCCCGCGGTGTCCTCGACGGAGACGATCCTGATCTTCGAGCACCTACGCCCGCAGACGCCGGTGCACTGAGACTTAGACCGATACCCGGTCCGCCTCCGGCGCGCCCGCGATCCCGCGCGAGTCGGGCGCGCTGAGCCGCACCACGTCGGCGGCCCTGTCGTCGGGCTGCTCGTTGGCGCGCAGTTCGGCCTCGACGCGCACCCGGTAGGTCTCGATCTCGCGCTCGATCCGCTCCTCGTCCCAGCCGAGGTACGGGGCGACCAGGCGCGCGACCTCGGCCGCGACCAGCACACCGCGATCACCGGTCTCCACCGAAAGCCGGGTGCGGCGGGTGAGGACGTCGTCGAGGTGCAGCGCGCCCTCGTGCGTAACGGCATAGACGATCTCGGCCCGCAGGTAGCGGGAATTGCCCAGCGGCGCACCGAGTTCCGGCTGCGCGAGGATGAGTTCGCGCAGTTCGCCGACGGCGCTGCCGTAGCGGCCGAGCAGGTGCTCGACGGTGGCCAGGTCGACGCCGAACTCGTCGGCGAGGCGAGCGCGGGACAGCGACAGCTCGCGGTACCCGTGCGCGCCGACCAGCGGCACCCGCTCGGTGCACGACCGGGCGATGCGCCCGGGCAGATCCGCGACGGCCGCATCGATGGCGTCCTTGGCCATCACCCGGTAGGTGGTGTACTTGCCGCCCGCGACGATCACCAGGCCCGGCACCGGCGTCGCCACGGTGTGCTCGCGCGAGAGCGCGCTGGTCTGCTCGGAGGCGCCCGCCAGCAGCGGCCGCAGCCCGGCGTAGACGCCGACGATGTCGTCGTGTCCGATGGGCTTCTCCAGCAGCCGATTCACTTGGGCGAGAATGTAATCGATGTCGGCGCGGGTGGCGGCGGGGTGGGCCAGATCGTGGTCCCAGTCGGTGTCGGTGGTGCCGATGACCCAGTGGTCGTCGCTCCACGGGCACGGGATCACGAACAGCAGGCTCTTCTCGGTCTCGGTGATCAGGCCGGTCTCGGAGTCGATGCGGTCGCGCGGGACGACGATGTGCACGCCCTTGGAGGTGCGGATACGGAAGTCGCTCGCCCCGCCGAGCATGTCCTGGATCTCGTCGGTCCACGGCCCGGCCGCGTTGACGGTGCGCTTGGCCCGGACCGGGATGTGCCGACCGCTCTCCAGGTCGTGCACCAGCGCGCCGACGATCCGGCCGTCCTCGCGCAGGAAGTCGACGACCCTGGCGCTGGAGGCGACCAGCGCGCCGTGGCTCGCGGCCGTGCGCGCCAGCATCATCGTGTGGCGCGCGTCGTCGAGCTGACCCTCGTAGAAGCTCACGCCGCCGCGCACGGTTCCGCGCTTGGCGCCGGGGAAACGCGCCAGCGTGGACCGCCTGCCCAGGTGCCGATGGTGCTGCGGCACACCGCGTCCCGCGCCGAGCACGTCGTACACGCCGACGCCGGCGCCGACCCAGGCCCGGTCCAGACCGGGACGCTCCAGCGGGTAGACGAACTCGACGGGCTTGGCCAGGTGCGGCGCGAGGGTTTCCAGGATCAGCGAACGCTCCCGCAGCGCCTCGAAGACCAGGGCGAAGTTGAGCTGCTTGAGGTAGCGCAGGCCGCCGTGGACCAGCTTCGACGACCGGCTCGAGGTGCCGGAGGCGTAGTCGCGGGCCTCGACGAGCCCAACGCTGAGTCCGCGGGTGACCGCGTCGAGCGCGGCGCCCGCGCCGACCACACCCGCGCCGATGACGAGCACGTCCAGTTCGGTGCTCGCCATGGCGTCCAGGGCGCGGGTGCGTTCCGCCGGGCCGAGCGCGACGGGGGCGGTGAGAGAACGGTCGACCATGTCGGTCTCCTTCTGTTCGAATCGTGTTGCGCGCGTGCGCATGTGGTCTGGGTGGGCGGGCGGCTCAGTGCGCGGGCGCCCAGTCGAGGGTGCGGCCGATGGCCTTGCGCCAGCCCTCGTATCCGGCGGCCCGCTGCGGCTCGGTCCATTCCGGTCGCCAGCGCGCGGATTCGCGCCAGTTCTTGCGCAGTTCCTCGGTGCCGCCCCAGAATCCGACCGCCAAGCCCGCGGCATAGGCGGCGCCGAGCGCGGTCGTCTCCGACACCACCGGGCGGCTCACCGGCACGCCGAGCACGTCGGCTTGGATCTGCATGCAGAGGTTGTTGGCGGTGACTCCCCCGTCCACCTTCAGCACCTCCAGCGCGACGCCGGAGTCCTTGAACATCGCGTCGGCGACATCGCGGGTCTGGTAACAGATCGCCTCGAGGGTGGCGCGGGCGATGTGGGCGTTGGTGGCGTATCTGGTCAGCCCGACGATCGCGCCGCGCGCGTCGGAGCGCCAGTGCGGCGCGAACAGGCCGGAGAACGCCGGGACGAAATACACCCCGCCGTTGTCGGCGACCTCGCCCGCCAATGTCTCGCTCTGCGAGGCGCCCTGGATGATGCCGAGCTGGTCGCGCAGCCACTGCACCGCCGAGCCGGTGACCGCGATCGAGCCCTCCAGCGCGTAGACCGGGTCCTGTCCGGCGAATTGGTAACAGACGGTGGTGAGCAGCCCGTTCTTCGACCGAACTGGCGTGCCCCCGGTGTTGAGCAGCAGGAAGTTGCCGGTGCCGTAGGTGTTCTTTGCCTCGCCCGCGGACAGGCACACCTGCCCGATCATGGCCGCCTGCTGGTCGCCGACCGCCGCGGCCACCGGGACCTCGCCCGCCAGCGGCCCCTGCGCGGTGGTCCGGCCGTAACCCGCGGGATCCGACGACGGCCGGATGGACGGCAGCATGGCGCGCGGAATGTCGAACAGCGCAAGCAGTTCGTCGTCCCAGTCCAGGGTTTCCAGGTCCATCAGCATGGTGCGGCTGGCGTTGGTCACGTCGGTGACGTGTACGCCGCCGCGCACACCGCCGGTGAGGTTCCACAGCAGCCAGGTGTCGATGGTGCCGAAAAGGGCCTCGCCGCGCTCGGCCGCCGCGCGCAGACCGTCGACGTTCTCCAGCAGCCAGCGGATCTTGCCGCCCGCGAAATAGGTGGCGGGCGGCAACCCGGTGCGGTGCCGGATCAGTTCGCCCGCACGGGATTCCAGCTCGGCGGCGATCCGGTCGGTGCGCGTGTCCTGCCAGACGATCGCGTTGTGGTACGGCCGTCCGGTGCGGCGGTCCCAGACCACGGTGGTCTCGCGCTGATTGGTCACGCCGATCGCGGCCAGGTCCGCGGCGCGCAGGCCGTGCGAGTTCAGCGCCGTCTGGATGACGGCCGACGTGCGTTCCCAGATCTCGACCGGATTGTGCTCGACCCAGCCGGGCCGCGGCAGGATCTGCTCGTGTTCGAGCTGGTGCCGGGCGACGACCGCGCCCGCGTGGTCGAAGACCATGAAGCGGGTGCTCGTGGTGCCCTGATCGACCGCACCGATGAGGTCAAGCATGCGTCTCTCCGTTGTTGGGTTGTCCGGCGCGCGCGGCGGCCGGTACGCCATGCCGAAGGTAGGCAGCCACCGATGTGGCGACAACGGTGCCCGTTCGACAATGTCGAACGTTTCGCGTTTCCGCAGTACAGTCGAGTCCGTGCCGGGACCAATTCAGTCGATCGAACGGGCCGCCGCGATCCTGCGGGTGGTCGCCGAGGCGCCCTTCGGCGTCGGCGTCGGCGAACTCGCCGGCGCGCTCGGCCTGCCGAAGGCCACGGCGCACGGTCTGCTGCGCACCTTGCAGCGCGTCGGCTACATCGAGCAGGACGACGCCACCGGCAAGTACCTGATCGGCGCCGCGGCCCTCGGGCTCGCCGACGCCGGGCTCGACACCAACGTGCTTCGCTCCTACGCGATGAACTGGGCCGACACCCTCGCCGCGCGGTCCGGCGAGTCGGTGCGGATCGGGGCGCTGCGCGGGGAAGGTGTGTCGATCGTGCACCACGTGTTCCGGCCCGACGGCACCGAACAGACGCTGCGGGTCGGCATCGAGTTGCCCTTGCACGCGACCGCGCTCGGCAAAGTGCTGCTCGCCTACACACCGGGTTTGACCGAACGGGTGGCGAGCGCGCCGCTGTCCGCCTACACCCGGCGCACGGTGACCGCCCCGCGCGCCGTGCACGCCGAGATCGCGCGGGTGCGCGCGCAGGGCCACGCCGAGGACGTCGCCGAGTTCGCGTTCGAGCGGGCGTCGGTGGCGGCGCCGCTGCGCGACGCGGGCGGACGGGTGGTCGGCGCGCTCGGCGTGGTCGGCGCCGTCGACCGGGTGACCGATCCCGGCGTCCGTCCCAAGCTCATCGAACTGGTGCGCGCCACCGCGGCAGCCATTTCCCGAGATCTGGCCGCCGACCGGCCGCGGGTGCGGCTATGAGCGCCGATCGCGGCCGCGGCCGCTACGTGATGGCCATCGACCAGGGCACCACCTCCAGCCGCTCCATCCTGTACGACGCGGCGGGACAACTGGTTTCGATCGCCCAGCGCGAGCACCGGCAGCTGTACCCCGCCGCGGGACGGGTCGAGCACGACGCCGCGGAGATCCGCCGACACGTGGCGGCGCTGGTCGACCGGGTGATCGCCAAGGCGGGCGTCGCCGCCGACCAGGTGGTGGCGATCGGCATCGCCAACCAGCGCGAGACGACGGTGCTGTGGGACAGGGAGACCGGCTTGCCCGTAGGCAACGCGATCGTCTGGCAGGACACCCGCACCGAAGAACTCGTCGGCAGGCTCGCCCGGCGACCCGAGGCCGAGGAGGTGGTCCAGCGCTGCGGACTGCCGCTGCTGAGTTACTTCGCGGCGCCGCGCATCCGGTGGCTGCTCGACCGCGACGAGCGGCTGCGCGAGCGCGCCGAAAACGGTGCGGTGCTGTTCGGCACGATGGACAGCTGGCTGATCTGGAACCTCACCGGCGGCCCGCGCGGCGGCGTGCACGTCACCGACGTCACCAACGCCGGGCGCACCATGTTGATGAATCTCGCCACCCTGGACTGGGACGACCGGCTGCTCGACTTCTTCGGCATTCCGCGCGCGATGCTGCCCGAGATCCGTTCCAACGCCGAGGTCTACGGCCACACCGCGGCGGGCATCCCGATCGCGGCCGCGCTCGGCGACCAGCAGGCGGCGCTGTTCGGCCAGACCTGTTTCGCCGCGGGCGAGGCCAAATGCACCTACGGCACCGGCAGTTTCCTGCTCACCAACACCGGGACCACACCGGTGCGCTCCACCCACGGGCTGCTCACCACAGTGGCGTTCCAGATCGACGGCGAGCCCGCTCGCTACGCGCTGGAAGGGTCGATGGCCGCCACCGGGACGCTGGTGCAGTGGCTGCGCGACCGGCTCGGTCTGATCGACGCCGCGCCCGAGATCGAAACGCTCGCAAGCACTGTCGAGGACAACGGCGGCTGCTACGTGGTGCCCGCGTTCTCCGGCTTGTTCGCGCCGCGCTGGCGCGCCGAGGCGCGCGGCGTGATCGCGGGGCTCACCTCCTACATCACCAAAGGGCATCTGGCCCGCGCGGTGCTCGAGGCGACCGCGTGGCAGACCAGGGAGGTGGTCGACGCGATGAACGCCGACACCGGCTACGCGCTGACCGAACTGCGCGTCGACGGCGGCATGACCTCGAACAACCTGCTGATGCAACAGATCTCGGACGCGCTGGGGGTGCCGGTGGAGCGGCCGCTGTTCTCCGAGACGGTGTCCCTCGGCGCGGCATACGCCGCGGGCCTCGCCGTTGGATTGTGGCCCGATATGACGGGTCTGCGCCGCAACCGCCGCACCGCGAGCCGGTGGCTGCCGACCATGCCCGAGCAGCGGCGGGACCGGGAGTACCGCCGCTGGTCGCGGGCCGCCGAACTCACCTACAACTGGAACGAACCGGGCGAAGCGTGAACCGCCCGCGTGGCGCGACGGCGCGTCGGTATGCCGTCCGCCACACCGACGCTACGGTGCTGGAAGCAAGGCTCGAATTCGTCCGGTACATCGCGTCGCCGCATCGGCGCCCACCGAGGAGGGGCAGTTGCTCACCGTCGTCCAGATACTCGCCGTGCTCTCGGCGCTGCTGCACGGCTACATCTTCGTGCTCGAGTCGCTGCGATTCGCCGAGCCGAAGGTGTACGCGGGGACGTTCCACGTCGAGCGCGAGGATCTCACGGCCGTCCAGCCATGGGCCTTCAACCAGGGCTGGTACAACCTGTTCCTCGCGATCGGCACGTTGATCGGCGCGCTGCTGCTGCCCACGCTCCCCCAGGCGGGCTGGGCGCTGCTGCTGATCGGTTGCGGTTCGATGATCGCCGCCGCCGGCGTCCTGGTGGCGAACGACCGGCGTTTCGTCAAAGCCGCCCTGATCCAGGGGACGCTGCCCGCACTCGCGCTGATCACGGGCCTCACCACCCAGCTCTGAACGCGGGGAGGGCGCACCGAAGCGGCCCTCCCCCAACCGGTTACGGGTTCAGATGCACCGGAAGGCGGCGGTGGCCGTTGGAGATGAAGCTGGGCACCGAGCCCAGCTCTCCCGGCTCGACGGCCAGTTCCATCTTCGGGAACCGCGCGAAGATCGCGGGCAGCGAGACGGCGGCCTCCATGCGGGCCAGCGGAGCGCCGAGGCAGTGGTGCGCGCCGTAGCCGAAGGCGAGGTGCTCCTTGTTCGCGCGGTGCACGTCGAACTCGTCGGCGGTGTCGCCGTGCAGCTTCGCATCCCGGTTGGTCGCCACGTAGGACGCCAGGATCGGCTCGCCCTTGGCGATGCGCGCACCATCGAGTTCGATGTCGTCGACAGCGAAACGCAGCGGGAGGTGCGCGACCGGAGCCTCGAACCGCAGCGCCTCCTCGATCAGATCGCTCCAGGCGGCCCGCTCCTCGACCACCTCGGCGCGCTGCTCGGGCCGGGTCAGCAGCGCGTAGATCGCCTGGTCGAGCAGGTTCACCGTGGTCTCGTGGCCCGCGCTGATGACGAGCAGCAGCGTGTCGATCAGCTCCTGCTCGGTGAGCTGGGCGCCGTCCTCCTCGTCGCGGTGCGAGATGAGCAGGCTGGTCATGTCGTCGCCAGGGTGCTCGCGCCGGTAGGCGACGAGTTCACCGAGGATCCGGTACATCTCCATGTAGTTGGCCTGCGACTGCTCGGGAGTGAGCGAGGTGTCGAAGATGCCGTCCACGCAGGTGCGCAGTCCGGCGTTCAGCGAATCCGGCACACCCATCAGCTCCGAGATCACCTGGATCGGCAGCGGATACGCGAAACCGTCGCGCAGGTCGACGGGTTCACCCGCCGGAGCCGCGGCGAGTTCGTCGAGCAGTGCCGCGGTGATGGCCTCGATCCGCGCGCGCATGGCCTCGGTGCGGCGATGGGTGAACGCGGGCGCAACCAGTTTGCGTAGCCGCCGGTGGTCGACGCCGTAGGCGGTGAACATGTTGTTCACCGCGACCCAGAGGAACAGCGGCCAGTCCTGCGGGATCTCGCCGTTGATGAACGCGGGCCAGTGCTGGCTCGCGTCCTTGGACACCCGAGGGTCGACGAGCAGCTTCTTCAACAGTTCGGCATCGGTCACCGACCACGCCCGCACACCGCCAGGCAACTCGACGAGCACGACCGGCCCGCGCTCGCGGATACGCGCGGACTCACCCTGGATATCGGCGCCGGTCGGATCGAGGACAAGGGGCTGACTGTCCATCGGGGCACTCTCCTTAATACAGATTCAGCGGCGGGGATTTCGGGAAGGTGACCGGAAGGGACACCAGAGCGCGATGGAAAGGCCCCGGCCGCCAAGCCAATTGATCGACCGGCACCGCTAGTCGTATTTCGGGTAGCGCGTCGAGCAGCTGGTCGATCGCGTCCTGCGCGATCAGGTAGGCCGCCGACTTCGCCGGGCACGCGTGCGGACCCGTGCTCCACGCCAGATGCGAACGGTTGTCGGTGTAGTCGCCCGCGTCGATCGCCGGATCGTTGTTGCACGCCGACATGCCGATGACCACCGGCTGGTGCGCGGGCAGCCAGGTGTTGTCGATCAGGATGGGCTGCTTCGGATACGAGACGCAGTAGTTGGCCATCGGCGGGTCGGTGAACAACACCTCGTCCAGCGCGTCGCGGGTGGAGAGGCTGCCGCCCAACAGGTTTCCGGCGAACCGGTCGTCGGTGAGCATGAGCAGCAGCGTGTTGACGATCAGGTTCTGCTCCGGCTCGATGCCCGCGCCGTACAGGGTGACCAGCTGGTGGATCATCTCCACGTCGTCGAGCCCGACCGGGTGGCCGATCAGCCGGGAGACGATGTCGTCGCCGGGCTCCTTGCGTTTGCGGGTGGTCAGCTCGAGCAGGGCGTCGGTGAGCATCGCGTTCCCCTTGTCCGCGTTCACGCCCTCGAAGATGGCGGCCATGCCGGTGGCCACCTGCTGGCCGATATCGGCTGGGCAGCCGAGCATCTCGTTGAGCACGGCGAACGCGAGCGGGAAGGCGTACTGGCTGATCAGGTCCGCCGCGCCGTCGGCGCAGAAGGCGTTGATCAGCGGGACGGCGACCTTCTCGATCGTGGCGTGCATGGCGTGCAGATCGACGCCGGAGACCGCGGCGAGGTTGGCCTGCCGGTAGCGCGTGTGCTCGAGACCGGCGCTGCGCAGCGCGTTGGGGCGCCATTCCAGCATCGGCAGGATCGGGCATTCGCCGGGCACGTTCTGCTGCCAGGCGCGCGGGTCGGCCGGAAAGTGCTCGGGATCGTTGAGGATTCGCAGCGCGGTGTGGTACCCGATCACCAGGGTCGCTGGGATGCCGGGCGCCAGCTCGACCGGCGCGAGCGAGCCGTACTTGCGACGCATCTGCCGGTAGGCGCCGTGCGGGTCGGCGGCGAACTCCTCGGTGTACAGCGGCACCCTCGGGCCGTCGGTGTCGATCGGCGAGCCGTGCGGGACGGGGCAGACACCGGCGGCCGCCGCGTGCTGAGGCATTGTCAAAGTCGGGACTCCAGACGGTGGAACAGGAATTCGACGAGCGTGATGAGCGATTGCAGACACGTGCCTCGATGCCGCGCGTCCAGCGTGGTCAGTGGTGTGCCCTCGGCGAGGTCCAACGCGTCGCGGACCTCGTCGAGGGGGTACTGCTTGGCGCCCTCGAACTGATTGACCGCCACCGAATACGGCACGCCGCGTTCCTCGAGCACCGAGAGGACTTCGTCGGCCTTCTCGATGCGCCGGGTGTCGACCAGTACAAGGGCGCCGAGCGCGCCGCGGGCCAACTCCTCCCACAGCGGCACGAAGCGCTGCTGCCCGGGTGTACCGAAAAGGTATAGCGCCAGTTGCGGATTCAGCGTGATACGACCGAAGTCCATCGCGACGGTGGTCTGCGTCTTGCCGGGCAGACCGGCCATGTCGTCGACACCGATACTCGCCTCGGTGATGGTCTCCTCGGTGCGCAACGGCTTGATCTCCGAGACGCTGCTGACGAAGGTCGTCTTGCCGACACCGAAATTGCCCGCCACCAGCAATTTGACCGATCGGGTCACGGTCTCCGGCACATAGTCGACGACTCGCTCAGGCCGAGAGAGCGCGGAGCCCATTCAGTACCTCCTCCAAAAGGGCTATCTCCGGCAGGTTCTCGGCCGGGGTTGGCGTGGTCAACTGGCCGCCGTCCATGAGATCGGCTACGACGATCTTCACCACGGACGGCGGCAGGTCCAGGTAGGCGGCGATCTCGGCGATGGACAGCACGCCGCGCCCGCTGCACAGGTTCATCACGCGGCGTGCGTCCGGGCTCGCGCCGGGCGCCGGGGCCAGCGCCGCGACGACGAGCGTGACCAGATCCAGTTCGCGCGTGGGACGCGAACGCCCGCCGGTGCGCACATAAGCCCGAACCAGGTCGGGGTCGCGGCGGGACCTGGTCATGACAGGCTGCTGTCTGTCCTCTGCCGCGACTGGCTGCCGAGTTCGTGCCCGACGCGCCCGGCCAGTTCGTTCATCCGGTGCGCGATGAGGCTGACGTCGATGTCCGCCGTGGTGGAGACGCCGAGCAGGGCGCCCTCGCCCGCGGCGGTGATGAAGATCATCCCGTCGTCGTATTCGGTCATGTTCTGGCGCAGGCCGGTTTCCGGTCCGCCGCAGAACTCGCCGAGCGCCTTGCCAAGGGACCGCAAACCGGAGGCGGCCGCGGCGAAACGTTCGGCGTCGTCGCGGGCGATGCCCTTCGAGTGCGCGATGCGCAGCCCGTCATCGGACAGCAGGACCGCGAACCGGACGCCTGGAATGCTGAGATCCTCGAGTAGCCAGCCGAGCTTGTTGCTGCTGTCGGCCACGGCGGTAGTCGGTGTGCCCATCAAGATGTCATCCCTTCCGTGTGTTCGGCGGCGGCGGCGCGGCCGCTCTTGGAACCGGTGTGCCATGCGGCGGCGATCTCCGGCCTCGCTGGCGCGGGGTCGCCGGAAGTCCTTGCGCGCGTGCCGATCGCGGGCGCCACCGCGCGGCGCCGCCGCTTCGGTAGGCCGCCCTCGGTGATCTCGTGCACCGTGAACTCGGTGTCCTCCGGCTCCTCCGCGCGCGGCGCTGGCGCCGGTTCGGGCGCAGGCGCGGGCGCCTCGGCCGGAGCGGCTGCTGTCGTCTTGTCGCCTCCGCTCGGAGCGGCGAGCAGGGCCTCGGGGATGTACACCATCGCGCGCATGCCTCCGTAGGCGTTGGGCCCGTCGATGTAGACCGTGAACCCGTAGCGACGCGCGAGCGCGGCGACACCGGGGAAACCGACCTTCGGCGACGGACCGAGCTGGTGGATGTCGACCGGGCGCTCGTTGGCGAGCACCTGCCTGGCCTCCTCCATCTGCTCGGCGTTCATCCGCACGCCCGCGTCATCGATGATGACGGTGACGCCGTGGTGTCCCTCCTGGAAGCTGACGTCCACGAAGGAGGTCGGCGGCGAGTAGCGCAGCGCGTTGTCGAGCAGGGTGGCCAGGGTGTGCACGAGCGGTTCCACCGCTCGGCTGACGACCACGCGGTCCAGCTGGGTGGTGCGCACCCGCAGGTAGTCGCGCACGCGGCCGGTGGCGCCGCCGACCACGTCGGTGAGCGACTGCGCGGGCCAGCGCCTGCCTGGCAGACCGCCACACACGATCACGTAGGACTGCGCCTGGCGGATCATCTGCTGGACGGTGTGGTCGATCCGGGTGAGCGTGGCGTACACGTCGTCGTTGCGGTGCTGGCGCAGCGCGGCGCTGACCACCTGGCTGACGTCGGCGCCGAGGCTGACCACGGAGGTGCCGAAGGAGCGCACCGCGCCGCTGGTCGCGTCGCGCGCGGCGGCGCCGACCTCGGCGCGCACCGCCTCCTCGGCGGCGTGGATCGCCTGTCTGGCGTGCGCGTCGGCCTCGGCCGCCGCCCGTTCCCTCGTCTCGGCCTGCACCATGCGCAGGTCGTCGGCGTAGCGATCGCCGATCCATTGCAGGCACTGGGCCAGCCGCGAATTCTGCAGCCCCGTCGGCACTTCGATCGTGCTTGTCGGCTGCTCGTAGCGTCGGACGGCGTCGGTGATCGCCGGCATGGTCTGCCCGGCGAAACGCTCCAGCGCCTCGTCACGCTTTCGCTGGTCCTCCAGTAGGGACTCGGCTCTGGCGCGCTCCCGGCGCAGCGCGGCGATCGTGTAGACGACCGCGACGACAAGCACCGTGGCGAGGATCCATGGAAGTAATACGGCGATATCCAGATTCATCAGTTCTCTCGTCGTTGACGGGACCGAGCCTCCCCCCGATGCACCGCCCCCGTTAAGGTCCCCGTCCGAACCCGCACCCTGCCACCACAGATCTCCGTCTTGTCTTTCCTAACGACACCGATCGTGTGACGCCTGATCGGATCCATTGCGCGTCGGAGTATCTGGCGCTCGCGGACAAGCACCACCGGAGGCTCACCGCTCACCTCACAGTGCCCGCAGCGCAGGCGACCAGCGAATCGATCACCGACCGACCGGAGCAGTCCGACACGCCCAGAACCCGACGACTCGCCCACCCTAGCAGCATCACAGCGAAGTCACGACGGATCCCGATGACGGGCTTCGCAATTCGTAGCAAAAAGCGCGGCGACGTCGGAAAACGCAAGCGGCGCATGTTAATGCGGGAGACGCGAACCCGCTGTTCGGAGCGAAATCGAACATCCTCAGCAGTCGTTGTTCGCTGAATTCGCAACGGCGCCATGGAACAACGGACAGAGGAGGCCACCACCGGTGCCGAAGCCGGTCTGTCCAGCGGTTACGCTGACTCCATGACGGCCGAGACGGATTCCACTTCCGCTGCGCGGGAAAGGATCCTCGCCGCCGCCTATCTGCTGTTCACCCGCCGCGGCATCCGCGATGTCGGCGTCGACGAGGTGATCGCGCGCGCGGGCATCGCCAAGGCGACGCTCTATCGGCACTTCCGCACCAAGGACGATCTGGTGCTCGCCGTCCTGCGGCGCAGGGAGAAGCTGTGGACCTTCGGTTTCGTCGAGGAGCGTTCCCGGCTGCTCGGGCAGACACCCGAAGAGCGGTTGCTCGCCATCTTCGACGTCTTCGACGAGTGGTTCAACGGCCCGGACTTCGACGCGTGCACGTTCATCAACGTGCTGCTGGAGATGGGCGCCGAGCATCCGGCCGGGCGCGCGAGCATCGAACACCTGGACAACATCCGCGGTGTGGTGCGGGCCCGCGCGCAAAGCGCGGGTCTCCGCGAACCCGACGAGTTCGCCAGGTCATGGCACATCTTGATGAAGGGCTCGATCGTGTCCGCGGCGGAGGGCGATCGACAGGCCGCGCGCCGCGCTCGCGAGATGGCACGCGCCCTGATCGCCGCCCACCGACCGGGGCAGAACTCGACCTAGCTCTGGAGACCGGCTTCGATCTCCAGCGTGAGGGTGACCTTGTCGCCGATGACCGCGCCGCCGTCCGGCAGCGGCATGTCGATGTCGAGGCCGAACTCGCGGCGGGAGACCACGGTCTTGGCCTCGAACCCGGCGACCGGCCCGTTGCCCATGCCCGGGTTCACGCCGAGGAACTCCACGTTCAGCGAGACCGGCTTGGTGTTGCCGCGGATGGTGAACTCGCCGTCGACGACGAATTCCTCGCCGTTGACCCGGAATCCGGTGGACTTGAACGTCATCAGCGGGAACTGCTCGGCGTGGAAGAAGTCGGCGGTGCGCAGGTGGGCGTCGCGCTGCTCGTTGTCGGTGGTCAGCGAGTTCACCCGGATCTCGGCCTCGGCCGACGCGGCGCCGTCCTCACCGATGACGAGCTTGCCCTCGAAGTCGGTGAAACGGCCGCGGACCTTGCTCACCATCAGGTGGCGTACCGAGAAGCCGACGGTCGAGTGGGCGGGGTCGATGACCCAGGTGCCCGCGGTCAGTCCCTTGGCGATGGCGGTGGTCATGATGGTCTCCTTCGGTTGGTAGAAATTTCAACTAGTACGGCAGTCGGGTGCGACATCCTCGGCGTCACCCGGTGTTCTTGCGCACCAGGCTGGTGCGCAACGACTTTCTCGGGTCAGCCCGGCAGGCTTGTCGCGGTCTCCGTCGCGGTGCGCGCGGCGCGCAGCGAAGCGTGGGTCGGCGCGTCCGGCACGTGGGCGGGCTTGCGCGCGGCGAACTCCTTGCGCAGCACCGGAACGACCTCCTCGCCGAGCAGATCCAGTTGCTCCAGCACGGTTTTCAGCGGCAGCCCGGCGTGGTCGATCAGGAACAGCTGACGCTGATAATCGCCGAAGTGCTCGCGGAAGGTCAGTGTCTTGTCGACGACCTGCTGCGGGCTGCCGACGGTGAGCGGGGTCTGTTCGGTGAACTCCTCCAGCGAGGGGCCGTGACCGTAGACCGGCGCGTTGTCGAAGTACGGGCGGAATTCGCGCACCGCGTCCTGCGAGTTCTTGCGCATGAACACCTGTCCGCCGAGACCGACGATGGCCTGGTCGGCGGCGCCGTGCCCGTAGTGCTCGTAGCGGCGGCGGTACAACTCGATCAGTCGCTGGAAGTGCTCCTTCGGCCAGAAGATGTTGTTGGCGAAGAAGCCGTCGCCGTAATAGGCGGCCTGTTCGGCGATCTCGGGGCTGCGGATGGATCCGTGCCAGACGAACGGCGGCACGTCGTCGAGCGGGCGCGGCGTCGAGGTGAACGACCGCAGCGGCGTGCGGAACCTGCCCTCCCAGTCCACCACGTCCTCGCGCCAGAGCCGGTGCAGCAGATGGTAGTTCTCGATGGCGAGCGCGATGCCGTCGCGAATGTCCTTGCCGAACCACGGATAGACGGGTCCGGTGTTGCCGCGGCCGAGCATCAGGTCGACGCGACCGTCGGCGAGATGCTGCAGCATCGCGAAGTCTTCGGCGATCTTGACCGGATCGTTGGTGGTGATCAGCGTGGTCGCGGTGGACAGCTGGATGCGGTCGGTGCGCCCGGCGAGATAGCCGAGCATGCTGGTCGGCGAGGACGGCACGAACGGCGGGTTGTGGTGCTCGCCCGTCGCGAACACGTCCAGGCCCACTTCCTCGGCCTTCTGCGCGATCGTCACCATCGCCTTGATCCGCTCGGCCTCGCTGGGCGTGCGGCCGTTCGTGGGATCCGCGGTGACGTCACCGACGGTGAAGATTCCGAACTGCACGAGGCCTCCTCGAGCTCATTTGGTTGACTTGGCAACCATAGCAACTCGGCTGGGTTGCCGCATATTCCGACGTGACAGGGCTCACACCGAAGGACCCTGATCGCATCCAAGCCGAACCGTCGGTACCGGATACCATGCGCGGCATGGCAAAGCTCAAGGTCTCCGTCGACGTTCCGATCAGCCCGGAAGAGGCGTGGTCGCACACCTCCAACCTGTCCGAGCTGGACAAGTGGCTGACCATGCACGAGTCGTGGCGCGGCGAGGTGCCGGAAACGCTGACGGTGGGGACCGAGCTGGTCGGCGTCGCGTCGGTCAAAGGCATGCGCAACCGCGTGACGTGGAAGGTCAAGACCGCGGAGCCGCCGCGCAAGCTGGTGCTCAGCGGCGCGGGCAAGGGCGGCACCAAGTTCTCGCTGGGACTTCTGGTGGCCCCCAAGGGATCCGGGTCCGAGGTGACCGTCGACATCGAACTCGGCGGGGCGCCGCTGTTCGGTCCGATCGGCTCGGGCGTGGCGCGCGCGGTGAAGGGTGACATCGAGCGCTCGCTGGACAAGTTCGTCGCGCTCTACGCGTAGCAGGCGCGTCGAAAACGACTCGGGTCCATGGCACAGCGGCCATGGACCCGAATCGCTTGTCGGCGCGCGCTGCTCAGTGCACGAGCACCTTCGCGTCGGCGTCCTGGGTGTTCGCCGGTTTGGTCCGCGGCAGGAAGAACGCCGGGACAAGGGTCAGCACGATGAGGACCAGCGCGACGATGTAGGTGTCGCTGAACGCCTGCGCGGCCTGGTCCAGGCCGGTGGCGATGGCGTCCGGTCCGAGCTGCTGCGCGAGCGCGGGGTCGGAATTCGCGCCGATCGCGGGACCCGCCAGGGTCTGGTCCTTCAGCAGGTTGGTCAGCACCACCGACATGGTCGCGGTGCCGATCGAGCCCGCGGTCTGGTTGATGATGTTCATCAGCGTCGAACCGCGCGCCACCTGCTGGTGGGTCAGCGTCTGGATGGCGGCGGTCATGATCGGCATCATGGTGCAGCCCATGCCGAGACCCATCACGAGCAGCGCGACGCACATGATCACGTACGACGTGTCCGCCTCGAGTTGGGTGAAGAAGGCGGTGCCCGCCGCGAGCAGCACGATGCCGATCATCACGATCTTGCCCGGCCCGTACTTGTCGACGAACCGGCCTGCGATCGGCATGGTGAGCATCGCGCCGAGACCCTGCGGCGCGATCAGCAGACCCGCCGCGAGCGCCGACTCACCGCGCACCTGCTGCAGGTAGCTCGGCAACAGCAGACCCGCGCCGAAGAACGCGATGGCGAACAGCACCATGGTCAGCACGGACGCGGTCAGCGCCTTGTTGCGGAACAGGTGCAGGTCGATGAGCGGATGCTTGGTGCGCAGCGCGTGGAAGACGAACGCCACCAACAGCACGAGGCCGATCGCGGCCGGAACGAGAACCTTCTTCGCGGTCACCGTGCCCGCCTCCGGAATCGTGGAGACGCCGTAGAGGAACAGGGCGAGACCCGGCGAGGCGAGCAGCATGCCGAGGAAGTCGAACGACTCCGAGGGCTCCGGCTCGTCGGCCGGGAAGACGACGTAGGCCAGCACCAGCGCGACGACGCCGATCGGCAGGTTGATCAGGAAGATCCAGTGCCAGCTGAACGCGTCGATCAGCCAGCCGCCCAGGATCGGGCCGCCGATCGGGCCGAGCAGCATCGGCACGCCGAGCACCGCCATCACGCGACCGACGCGCTGCGGGCCCGCCGCGTGGGTCATGATCGTCATGCCGAGCGGCATCAGCATGCCGCCGCCGATGCCCTGGATGACGCGGAAGGCGATCAGCGACTCGATGTTCCACGCGGTACTGCACAGCAGCGAACCGAGCACGAAGAACGTCAGCGCCGCCATGTAGAGGCGTTTGGTGCCGAACCGGTCGGCCGCCCATCCGGTGAGCGGGATGACGGTCGCGAGCGCCAGGGTGTAGCCCGTCATCGTCCACGCGGCGATCGCGTAGCTGGTGCCGAACTCGATCTGGAAGGTCGGCAGCGCGACGGTCACGACGGTGATGTCGAGGATCGACATGATCGCGCCGAGCACGACCACGCCCGCCACCTTGAAGACGGCGGCGTCCAAGGTGTCCGAGGACGGATCCTGTCCCGCCGCCTGAATATCCGGAGGTTGTGTCACCGGTTAAGACTGTCACCTTCTCGCCCGAAGAACCAGCCGATTCTCACTCGCGTCGGCGAAGCGGATGATTCCGGCCGGAAAGATGCTTGTCGTTCGCCCGCTACGCGAGTAGTGGTCCCGCCGGTTTTGACGTAGTCGCCTACGCATGGCGCACGAGCCGCGTCGGCCGACACTTCTAATCGCACGCCCTTCCGGGCAGCGCGAAATCCAATCCATTCCATTCAGGGGCCCGACATGCCGCGCAGTCTTCGTTTCACCGATCCACCCAGCACTCCCGAACAGCTCGCGGCGGCGCCGCCGGATCGCGAGGCCGAGCCGACGGACGGCCTCGTCTTCGAGACGACCGTCGACGTCCCTGCCGACGGCGCCGAGATCGAGCAGTCCTCGGTCGTCGTCCGCGGCTTCGACGCGGGCGCCGCGACGGAGCAGCCCGCGACCGAGGTCCGGATCAGCTACCGGCCGAGCCGCATCGGCGCCCGCGCCATCCCGCCGTCGGTGCCCGCGGAGCGAGTCGATCCCCCCGACGCCGAGATCGTGGCGCGCGAAGAGCGGCGCCTGGAACGCGAACTCGACGGGAAGGTCGCGAGTCCCGAACAGCTCGCCGACCTGGAATCGGCCATCGCACGCGCCGCCGCCGGGTTGCCGCGCATCAGCACCGATGCCGGGGTGCCCAAGCACTTGGCGGTGCGCTCGGTTCCCGAACCGATGCCCGAGGAGGTCCGCGCGACCCGCTTCCCCACCGCCCCGGCGAATCCCTCGCTCGACGCGCCACGGCCCACGACGGTCTTCCTTCCCGAGAACCGACAGGTGCTGTGGGACACGGCGTATCCGTGGGGCTGCAACGGCCGGGTGACCACCGGTAACGGTGCGGGTTCCGGCGTGATGGTCGGCCCTCGGCACCTGCTGACCGTTTCCCACGTGATGGTCTGGAACAACGACGGATCGGTGGGCTGGCTGGAGTTCGTGCCCGCCTTCTTCGATCGCGAGCCGGGGCCGTTCGGGAAGGCGCACGCGATCCGGACCTACTACCACCGCAAGGTCACCGGCGGCCTCGACGAGGACGAGCGGCGTCACGACTACGTCGTGGTGGTGCTGAACTGGCGGATCGGCGATCGGACCGGGTGGCTGGGGTCCAAGTCGTACACCGACGCGTGGGACGGCCAGACCTGGTGGAGCCACGTCGGCTATCCCGCCGACTTCGGTGGGCTGCGCCCGACCTGGCAGAGCAGCATTTCCCTCGACGGCCACAACGCGCATGCCGATTCGAACCAGGAGATGCACCACTGGGGCGATGTCGCGGTCGGCCAGTCCGGTGGCCCGTTCTTCGCCTGGTGGGACGGGGTTCCGCACGCCGTCGCGGTGCAGAGCTCGCACGACAGCGGACGCAACTACGCGAGCGGAGGCTCCTACATTCCCAACCTGATCAACCGTGCTCGTTCCGAATTTCCCTGACAATCCGTCCATTTCGCAACGAAGGGAGCCGCCGTGATCACCCCAGCGGCACGCCGCAACTGCATCATCCCGCCCTATGTCCTCGACATCTTGCTCCAGAGCCCGAATCCCGAAGTCCGCGGAGCCGCGATCGAAACCCTCGTCTCGGACACGCGCATGCGCACCGAGCGTCGCCTGACCGCCGCGATGCCCCTCGCCGCACCGCCGACCGACGCCGCCCGCACCGTCTTCGACTGCCGTTCGTCGCGCAATCTCGCCGCGGCACGCCAGGTCCGCGGCGAATCCGGCGCGGCGGTCGCCGACGAGTCGGTGAACCGAGCCTTCGACGGCCTCGGTACGACCC
This sequence comes from Nocardia amikacinitolerans NBRC 108937, assembly GCF_001612615.1. Classification (GTDB taxonomy): domain Bacteria; phylum Actinomycetota; class Actinomycetes; order Mycobacteriales; family Mycobacteriaceae; genus Nocardia; species Nocardia amikacinitolerans. Next base: position 49,878 of record NZ_BDAU01000003.1, read on the forward strand.
GCGCGTTCTTCGCCGAAGTCCTGCAACGCAAGTCGATCGACGACCGCGGCATGCAACTGCACGGCTACGTGCACTACGGCCGCCGATACAACAACGCGCTGTGGGATGGCAGCCGGATGATCTTCGGTGACGGCGACGGGCAGGTGTTCACCGACTTCACCAAGTCGCTCGATGTGATCGCCCACGAACTCGCGCACGGCGTCACGCAGTTCACCGCCGACCTCGTCTACGAGAGCCAGTCCGGTGCGCTCAACGAGTCGATGTCCGATGTGTTCGGCTCGCTGGTGAAGCAGTGGAACGCGAAACAGACCGCGGACAAAGCGGATTGGCTGATCGGCGCGGACATCTTCACCCCCGCCATCGGCGCCGACGCGTTGCGTTCGATGAAAGCGCCGGGGACGGCGTGGAACGAAGCGCTGTTCGGCAAGGACCCGCAGCCCGCCCACATGGACGACTACGCCGATCTGCCCATTTCCGAGGACGGCGACTGGGGTGGTGTGCACACCAACTCCGGTATTCCCAACAAGGCGTTCTATCTGGCCGCCGTCGAAATCGGCGGCTACGCGTGGGAGGCGCCGGGGCACATCTGGTACGAAGCGTTGCGCAACGCGCACAGCCGGACGGATTTCGCGGAATTCGCCGAGCTGGCCGTCGCCGGGGCCGGCCGGGTGTGCGGCGCGGGCAGCCGGGAGCAGGACGCGGTGCGTTCCGCGTGGGCACAGGTCGGCGTCGATGTCGCGGGGAGAAGGGACGCCCGCGACGGCGCGGCGGCGAAACAGATCGCCGATCTGACGGCACAGATCAAGTCGCTGGCCGACCAGGTCGAACTGATTTCCGCCGAGCGGCGCTAGAGCGGGCGTGGTGCCCATGAAAGTCACGCTGACGACATCGGGTGGGCAGCTCCCCGGACTGCCCACCCCTGCGACGATCGTCGATACCGCCACGCTCGCGGCGGCCGACGCCGATCGACTGGCGCGCGCGGTCGCGGCCGCGGTCGCCGCGGACGACACCGCGCTTCGGACGTTCCGCGCGCCCGACGCCACCAGCTACCGCCTGACCATCGAAACCCCCGACGGCACCGATGTTCTGATCGGCTCCGACGGTGCGCTGAGCCCGGCGCTCGCCGAGTTGCTCGATGTGGTCGAGCAACTCGGCGCCACCTCCTGATCCGCGCGGCGCGAGATCGGCTCGGCGGGCACGGGTCGAGCTACCGGTCCCGCGCGGTACCACATCGGCTCGGCACACACCAGCCGACATCACCGGCTCCGCGCGGTTTCACCGACTCGGCGCACACCAACCCACATCACCGGCCCCACGCGGCGACCCGTCGACTCGCATACCAGCCGGGATCACCGGTCCTGTGCGGCGATTCACCAGTTCGGCGCACACCAACCCACATCACCGGCCCCACGCGGCGACCCATCGACTCCCATACCAGCCGAGATCACCGGTCCCGTGCGGCGATTCACCAGTTCGGCGCACACCGACCGACGTCACCGGTCCCGCGCGGCACTACATCGGCTCGGCGAACGCCAGCCGACATCACCGGTTCAGCCCGGCCTCATCGACTCCCGCGCACAGCCGAGATCACCAGTCGCGCGCGGCGAGCAGCAGGTGGCGGCGTACCCGTTCGACATGGCGGCGGGGCGAACTACCGGGACGGCGGGCCAAGAAGGCGGTGTTGATCGGTGGGTCCTCCGGTTCGAGCAGCGCTGTGACCGCGCCCGAGGCGAGTTCGCGCGCGCACAGGTAGCGCGGCACCACGCTGACGCCCGCGCCCGCGACCACACCGGCGAGCACGGCGCGCAGGTCGCCGATGATCAGCGCGGGCTCGGCCGTGAGGCGGGTGTCGAAGACGTGGCGCCAGTAGCGGCGCAGGATCGGCAGGTCGGCGGCATAGGAGAGCAGCGGTAGCCCGGCCAGCGCCGCGGGATCCCCGGCGCGCAGCCGCTCGGTGTCGATGCGCCGCGCCACGACGGGGGCCGCGACGAGGACGAACTCCTCGTCGGCGAGTGGTTCGGCGAGCACCGTGCGGCCGCGCGGGCGGGTGGTCGCCACGACCAGGTCGTAGGTTCCGGCCCGGAGACCGGCGAGCAGGTCGTCGGTGAGGCCCGCGGTGAGCGTCAGCCGCACGCCGTCGGCCACCAGCGGCGCCAACGCGGGCACCACCATGGCGGCCAGCAGTTCGGCGGGCCCGGCCAGCAGCACCGGCGGTTCGGGCAGCGCCGCCTCCGGCTCGGCGCCGCCCGCGATCGCTTCCAGCGCGTCCATCGGCCCCGCCAGCCGGGCGGCCAACTCGTGCGCCGCGGCCGTGGCCGCCACCCCGCGCGGCAGCCGATCGAACAGCGGACGACCCAGCCGCCGCTCGAGCATCTGCAATTGCGTGGTCACCGTCGGCTGCGACAGCCCGACCTGCGCGGCGCCCGCCGTGATCGACCCCGCGCGGTACACCGCGAGGAAGGTCCGCAGGTGCGCCAGATCCGCCACGCCATTGGTCCGCCGATCTGCCACGGCGAAAGTCTATTGCCCAGCACCCCTCGTTAAGCTTCTGCTCCTATGGCTCTCAGCGCGACACTGCACACGTTCACCGTTCACTTGGCCGATGTCGATCGCGGCGTCTACGAGGAGCTGGAGTTGCGGGTGGCGCGCCACCCTTCCGAATCGGCCGAGTTCATGCTGACGCGGCTGCTGGCCTACTGCCTCGAGTACGAGGAGGGCATCGCCTTCAGCGACGGCGGCGTGTCCTCCACCGACCAGCCGGCCGTGCTGGTGCGCGACCTCACCGGTCGCCTCACCAGCTGGATCGAAGTCGGCGCACCCGACGCGGAACGCGTGCACCGCGGCAGCAAATCGGCCGAACGCGTCGCCGTTTACACCCACCGCGACCCCGCCAAGGTGCTCGCCCAGCTCACCGGCAAGCGCATCCACCGCGCCGCCGACATCCCCGTCTACAGCTTCGACCGCTCCTTCGTCGACGCCGCCGTCCCGGCCATCGACCGCCGCAACACGGTCACGCTGTCCATCACCGAACGGCTGCTCTACCTCGACCTCAACGGAACCGTCCTGAGCACACCGGTCGAAGAGCACCGCCTCACCTGACCGCGGGGCACTCCGCACCAGCAGCCGGACGATGCACGCCGGGGGTCGGCCGTTCCGATCGAATCGACACCCGGTTTCCGCCGCTAGGGAAGAAGGGTTGGGCCGCAACCGATTCGGTATCCGTGCGCGGCTCGCCGTGTTCGATTACAGATCGAAACGACGACGGCCCTCCGCGCGCTGGGCAGCGGAGGGCCGTGATAGCGGGACGGTTACCTGCACACACCGTCGAAGGCGGTGCCCTCGCGGGTGACGACGCCGTCCAGGATCGAGCACGCCGTGCCGTCCGCGACGGGCACCCGAACGACCGCCAGCGTGCGCGGATCCACGCACGGCGCCTTCGGCGAACGGAAGCCCGCGGCCGCCAGGCTCGAGTTCAGCTGGTAGCCCGCGGACTCGCAGGCCTCCTTCGCCGCCTGCAGGTAGGCGTCGGTGGCGGGGTCCGCGGAGGCGTACCCGGCCCCCGTCACCGGGAGCACGGCAGCGATGACGGCTCCGGCGAAGAAGGTGATCCGGCGGTGTGCGAGTTTTGTCATGGCCGAGATCTTATGGGCTGAACCCGGTTTCAAGAACAATTCGGGCTGCGAATTCGCAGACCGAGTCCTGCAGAGCGGGACGGCCGAGCGTTCGGCCGGTTCAGACCTGCCGCCACTTCTCGTCGTCCAGCATCACGCTGGCCTGCGGCCCCATCAGCAACATCCCGCCGTCCACCACGAACGACGCGCCGGTCACGTATCCGGCGGCGGGCGTGGCGAGGAACGCGACGACGGACGCGACCTCGCGCGCGTGACCGGGGCGGCCGAGCGGCACGCCGGGGCGTGGCTGCGAGCGCGGGTCCACATCCTCCTGACCCGTCATCGGCGTCGAAATCTCCCCCGGCGCCACGGAATTCACCGTGATGTCGTGCTCGGCGAGTTCCAGGGCGAGTACCTTGGTCAACGCGCCGAGCCCGGCTTTGGGCGCGCAGTACGGCGCCGCGCCGACCAGCGGCGCGTGCTCGTGCACGCTGGTGATGTTGATGATGCGGCCGCCGTGCCCGCCCTCGATCATGTGTTTGGCGGCGCGCTGTGAGCACAGGAACGCGCCGTCCAGGTCGACCGAGAGCACGTGACGCCAGGTGTCGAAGTCCATGTCCATGGCCTTCTGCGCGGAACCCGTTCCCGCGCAGTTGACCAGGACGTCCAAGCCGCCGAGTTCGTCGGCCAGTTCGTCGATGACGGCGGCCGAGGTGGGCAGGTCGCCGAGGTCGAGCTGTCGCACGGCCGCCGTGACGCCGCGCTCGCGGGCCTCCTCGGCGGTCCGTTCGGCGCCCTCGGCGTCGGTGTGGAAAGTGATGCCCACGTCGGCGCCGCCACCGGCAAGCGCGACGGCCACCGCCGCGCCGATACCGGAGTCCGACCCGGTCACCACGGCGCGCAGCGGCGCGCCCGCACGTTCTTCGGGAAGCGGAGCTGTAGTAGCCATGCTCGCCGCATACCCGACCTCCCAGCCGCCACACTCCGATCACGAGACCACGGGTCGACGGCCTTCTTCGGCGCCGAAGCCGGACGTGGCCTGCTTCGATCAGCCGAATCGGTAGGGCGTCAGGTACTCGGGCACGATGACCTCCGTCTCCGGGCTCGCCGCGCGCACGGCGGCGATCAGCGAGTCGCGGCGCTGCGCGCTCTTTTCGTCGGTGCGCGGCGGGTTGGCCAGCGGGGATTCGAAATCGTCCCAGTGCACGGAGACCACCGTGCGGGGGTAGTCCAGCGCGCGGGTCAGTCGCGCGGCGTAGTCGTGCGTGGCGTCGCTCGAGTTCACCGCGATCATGGCGACGTCGGGCGCGGCGCCGGTCAGGTTGCGTTCGACGAAATCGCTTGCACCCATGAAGAACACCGAGGGCCCGCCGTCGACGCGCAGCAGGAACGCCAGCGTGTCACCCTCTGGCAGATCGGCGATGGTCGCGGGGCGCTCGGGACGGCTGGTCCGCACGCCGGGGAAGGTGACCGAATACCGGCCGGTCCGGCTGTGCAGCGAACCGACGATCTCCACGGTGTAGCCGCCGAAATCGAGCACCTCGCCGCCGCGCACCACGCTCAGTTGCTCGGACGGCACGTCACAGGCCTGCGCCACGTGATAGGTCGTCAGGGTGCCGAAGACCCGTGCGCCGCTGCGCGCGGCGATGTGCGGCACGTCGTTGAAGTGATCCCAGTGGGTGTGCGTGACGAAGACGTACTTCGGGTTGCCGACGTGCGGGTCGATCGCGGCGGGATCGACCCGCAGCGGCGCGTTCGGGTCGAAGGCGCCCGCGGCGAGACCGACCGGGTACCTGCTCAGGTACGGGTCGATGAGCAGCGTGTCGCCGCCGATGTCGACGCGCCAGCCGGAGACGCCGAGCCAGCGGAATTCCGCGTTTCCCGCGCCGGGCAGGCGAACCGGTGCGCCGGAATCGCGGCCCGCGAGGAACGCGCCCGCCGCACCGACGGCCGCGACCCCGGCGCCCGCGGCGGCGGTGCGAAACATGGTGCGGCGGTTGATCCGTGGAGATGTCATGGCGACGAGACAAGCAGGCCGTCCCGGGTCTCGTCCAAGATCGAAAACGTGCCGTGCCGATAGGTGATCGAATATCAGGCCTGGTCGGAACCACCGCGGAGGGCGTCGACGGCGAGCCGCGCCGATCGCGCCATGGCCAGGTCGACGTCGATGCGGCGGGTGGCGAGCTCGTCGCTGCGCGCGAACACCGCCACCGCGTAGCGCCCGCCGTCGGGGTACTCGAGGACGCCCGCCTCCATGTGCAGTCCGGGCAGCGTGCCGGTCTTCGAGGCGACAAGCACCTCGTCCGGGAACGCGGCCGCCAGCCGGGTCCAAAACATCTGGCGCCGCAACAGATCTCGGGTCGCGGCGCAGGCCGCCGGACTGCCCGCCTCGTCGCGCCAGATCATCCCGAGCAACCGGGTGATCTCCCGCGCGGTGCTGGAGGTGGTGTGCTCGGGCCGGAAGACCCGCATGTCCGCCACCCGCTCCCTCGGCAGGCTCGGGAAGATCGCGGCGAATTCGGCGGCGGTGCGCGCGCCCACGTCGGCGAACATCGTCTCCAGCAACTGGCGCGGTCCGCCGATCACCCTGGTGGCGCCCAGCCCCAACTCGGCGGTGAGCAGCGCGGGCGTGTCCGGTCCGATCCTGCGCAGCAGCAGATCCGCGGCCGTGTTGTCGCTGACCGACATGGTGAAGTACGCGAGATCGCGCAGCGACATCTCCACGTCGTCGGCGCAGCCCGCGGTGCCCCAGCCACCGAGCCGGTCCGCCGCGCGCACCAGCACGCGTTCGGTCGGGTCGAGCTGGCCGGCGTCGACCTGCCTGCTGAACTCCAGGATCAGCAGGATCTTGAAGATCGAGGCGATCACCACCTGGTCGTCGGCGTCGACGCCGATCTCGCGCCCGTCGGCCAGGTCGACGGCATGGAACTGGCCGCGCACGGGCAGCTCGGCGAAGATCTCGCGAATGCGTTCCTCGGGTGACACAACGGCCAACGCTAACCGGCCCGCGCCGGAGCGCCCGATATCCGATCGCCTATCGTCGGCCGATGGACCTCGCCCGGCACTTGCGCCACTTTCTGGTGGTGGCCGAGGAGATGCATTTCGGCAGGGCGGCCGAGGTGCTCGGCATCGCGCAGCCGCCGCTGAGCCAGTCCATTCAGCGGCTGGAACGCGAGCTCGGCGTCGCGCTGTTCGATCGCTCACGGCGGGCGGTGCAGCTGACGACCGCGGGTCAGCTGCTGATCGGGGAGGCCCGCGCATTGCTCGCCGCAGAACAGCGATTGCGCACGGTGGCGCGCAAGGCGGCTGACGGCAGTCTCGGAACGCTGCGCGCGGGTGTCCCACCCGACACGCCCGCCGCGGTGCTGCACCGCCTGCTTCGCGAACTCGCCGCGCAGGCCGCCGGACTCACCGTGGACCTGCACGAACTCACCACCGCCGAACAGCTCCGTCTGCTCGCCACCGCGGAACTCGACGTCGGATTGGTGGAGCATCCGGTCGACGTGCCCGACCTGCGCTGCGGGCCCACCGCCGAGCTGCCCCTCGGCGTCGCACTCCCCCGCACCTCGCCGCTGGCCCGCCTACGCGAGGTGAGCCTCGCCGACCTCGCCGGACACGAGCTGATCCTCTTCCCGCGGGCCACCGCTCCGGGCTGGCACGACGAATTGCTGTCGGTGTGTCACACGCACGGATTCGTTCCTGGACCGGTGCGGCACGCCCGGAATCCCGAATTCCTGTTCGGACTTGTGCTTTCCGGCAACGGTGTCGCCCTCACCAGGGAGGCGCTGGCCCGCCGCGAGCCGAGGGTGGCCTGGCGTCCGCTCGTCGACCGGCCGCTGCGGCTGCGCGTCGGCGCCGTGTGGCCCGAGACCGCGCCGCACCCGGCCGCACCGCGCTTCGCGCAGGTCGCCGCCGATGTTCTGCGCGATGGCGCCGGGCCGGTTCCGCTGCCCGCGCCGGAGACGCCGACCGGGCCGTGGTCGGTGGTCTACACCGTTCACCCGGCGCAGCGCGGCGACCGCGATCCGGCCGCACGGCCTTGATAATCGCGATACCCGGAAAGCGTTTTCCGAGTGGAGATTTCGCAAAACCGCCCGTTTCGCACGGCGGGACGCGAGAATGAGTACGGCCGAGCACCGGCCTCTTGGGGACGCATCGGCTGTCTTGCCCGAACGAAACACGTAGGGAAACACGATGAGAGTCAATCAATTCGCCGCTTCCGCCCTGCTCGCGATCGGGGCCATCGGCATCTCCGCGGGCGCCGTCAACGCCCAGCCGACCGATCCCGCCGCCGAGGTGTCCGTGCGCGGCGTCGACCAGGGCATCGGCTACACCGCAGGGCCGACCTCGGACGGCAGCGGCATCGTCAGCACCGTCGAGGGCGGCGCGTTCACCCTCGCCGGTGACGCGCGGACGGTCACCCTCGCCGACGCCTCGGGCCGCATCGTCGCGACCCTGCCGATGGGCTTCACCGCCCACGGCCAGACCTTCGGCCTGACACCCCGCATCACCGACGCGGGCCGGACCCTCACCCTCACGCCGGCCGGCGCCCCGGCCGCGACCACACAGCACCTGCGCCAGCTCGTCGACTACGACGAGACCGTCGCGCGCAAGCAGCACAACGCCGTTGTCGGCGCGCTGATCGGCGCGGGCATCGGCGCGGTGCTCGGCTTCTTCCTCGGCGGTGTCGGCGCGCTGGTCACCGTCCCGATCGGCGCGGGCATCGGCGCACTGATCGGTTTCTCCACGCCCTGACGAAGATTCACCGAGTGCCGTCACCGGACCCCGGTGGCGGCACTCGGCGGCTCTGGACCGATCTCGGTTTCCTCGCTTACTGGGTCGCGACGGCGCTCGGCGCGCTGAGTGTCGGCACCGATCCTTTTCTGCGCCAATGGAACTAGTCTTTCTCGGGCTCGACCTCGCGGCCATCGGCATCGGTCTCGCGAGCCTGATCGCCGCCATAACCACGATAATGGTCACTTCCACGGAACGCGGCCGAGCCCCCGATGCTGGATGATCGCTACCGCCCGTTCCGAGTGGGTACACTTCCGTGATCGCGATGGTTCCCGCTGATCACGACCGGTTCGACGATCACCTCTCCGTCGCTATGTTGGGTCCGAATTCTACTCGGGCGCAACAACCTTCGATCCGCACCCGCAGGTCGCGCCGAGAAACGCGGACGGCCGCACCCTTGTGAAATCGCACAGTGGAGCGTCCGTTCCACTGTGAGAATCACCAAGTTCGGTGTGTCGTTGTCCTCGATACGATCTTGGTTGCGATATGTTCGCCGCGGATAGTGGCCGTCGCCTGCGGCCTCGGGCAGCCACGGAGACGAAGGAGGTGCGCCAAGCCTCGCACGACCATCCGCCGCGAGGGGCGGTGGCGTGCACGCGTCTCCAGCGACCCATTCCATTCGACCGCGGTGCACGCGGTGACCGAAGTCGCTCCACTGCGTCGTTCCCACCCTGCCAAATACGTCACCGATGTCCGCCGCGGCCCCTCATCCCACGGTCGTCCATCGGCGATACCCCGATGCCCGAAAGAAAGACCGTGTCCAGAGTCACGACTCGAATATTGATCCTCGTCTCGAGCATCCTGTCGCTAGGCGTCCTGTGCGCCCCGGCGCAGGCCGAACCCCTTTATCCCGAACCCGATCCGGATCCGTTCTACAGCGCGCCCGCCGATCTCGCCGCGCTGCGGCCCGGTGACGTCGTCCGGACCCGCAAGATCGACACCGGCCTCTACGTAGGCACCGAGGGCTGGCAGGTGGCTTTCCGCTCCACCAATTCCGGCGGCAACCCCATCATGGGCATCACCACCGTCCTGCTCCCCATCGGAGTGCGCAATCCACCCCTGGTCTCCTACCAGGCACTGATCAATTCGCTTGGCTCCCGGTGCAATCCGTCGCGCTCGCTGTTCAACGGCGAACTCCAGGACGGCCCCGGCGCGATACTGCCGATCGGCCGCGGCTGGGCCGTCTCCCTTCCGGACTACCTCGGCCCGACCGTCGCCTACGGCGCGGCCAAGCTCAGCGGCATGATCACGCTGGACAGCGTGAAGGCGGTGCAGAAGGTCACCGAACTCGGTCTCGGCACTTCGCCGGTCGCGATCGCGGGCTACTCGGGCGGCGGCATGGCCACCGCGTGGGCGGCCGCGCTCCAGCCGACCTACGCGCCCGACCTGAAGCTGACCGCCGCGGTCGCAGGTGGCATCCCCGCCGATCTCGAGCAGATGGCGCTGGGCCTCGGCTTCGAACCGCACCCCGGCTTCGGCCTCGCCTTCGCCGCGGCGATGGGCCTGGAACGGGAATACCCCGACCGGCTGCCGATCTCGGATCAGCTCAACCCGAACGGCCTGTGGTTCCGCGAGTTCACCCACGACGCCTGCCGCCGCTTCCTGCTCTTCCACGGCGCCTTCCGCAGCGCCGAGCAGATGGCCGCGTCCAAGAGCCTGATGGACAGCCCGGAGGCCCGAGAAGTGCTGTACGAGAACAGCTTGCGCCACTTCGAAGGCGTGCCGACCGTGCCGACCTACCTGTGGCAGGGCCGCTACGACACGCTAACGCCGTTCGATTCGGTCGCCGAGGTCGCCGATCGCTACTGCAAGGCGGGCGCCCCTGTGCAACTGGTGCCCTACGACATCGCCGAGCACATGACCGCGGCCGCCGCCGGATTCGCCGACGCGTGGAACTACGTCGAGGCGCGCTTCCGCGGTGATCCGGTGCCGACCAGCTGCTGACTTCGGCATCACCCAGAAGGGGACGCCTGCCATTCGGCCGGGCGTCCCTTTCGTCGTTTCCGGCCGAGCGATCGGACTGCCGCCCAACCGGTCCCGGTGCGTCGCCGACAGGTCAGAGCGAACCGCCGCCGCCGATCATCCACGGGTTGAACGCGCAGGTCAGCTCGATCGACGCCTGTGGGTCCAGGGCGCGCAGCGCGATGGCCGCGGCGCGCGGCGAGTACATGAGCGTCAGGTGATCGGACATGTCCTGCTCGCAGCCGTCCTGCAGGGTGATGTTCTGCACGGGTGCCTCCGGACCGGGCCGCAGGAAGGTCCATTCGAACGGGTTCGAGATCTGATCGTGCCTGGTGCCGACCGCGGTGTACTCGATGCCGGGCACGGTGTCGCCGTCCCGGTTCAGGTTGGCGTAGAACTCCGAGCCGACGACCTGCTGGATGTTGGCCTGGCCGATCAGCGGCCGGTAGAAGCCGAGGATGTTCAGTCCCAGGTTGGTCATCAACCGTCCCAGCGTCGCCATGCCCATCAGCGAGGTACCGTGGTTGGTGCCGCCGAAGGAGATGAGCTTGCCCACCTTCTCCGCGCCGCCCTCGAACTTCAGGTACTGGCTGGAGACCGGCCCGCCCTGCGAATGGGCGACGATGTCGACCTTCTCGGCGCCGGTGGCGGCCAAGATCGTGTCGACGTAGTCGCGCAGCTGGCGCGCCGAATCCTCCATCGGGCCGACGCCGTAGCGGCCGGGCAGCAACGGTCCGAGACCGCCGCCCTCGAACAGGCTGGAGCGACCGAAGTTGAAGGTGAAGACGCAGTACCCTTCGCGCGCGATCCGCGGCGACAGGTAGGCGAAGGTGTCGTAGGCGTTGAGCCAGGTGCCGTGCACCAGCACGACGGGCCGCGGATGTTCGGCGCTGGGACGACAATCCGGCTTGTTCGCACCCGCGGGCGCGGCGTCGGGGTGCGACAACCCGTTGACGAAGGCCGCGAGGAACGCCGACACCTCGGGCCCCTCGCCGATCACCCGGGAAGCGTGGCTGCGCGCGGCCGAACCCGAGCCGCTGCCGGTGTCCACGATCGGCTGCGGTCGCCTGCCATCCGGCGCCGGCCGCAGCCCGGCACCGATCAGATCCGCGAGCTGCTGCTCGACCGACGCGCTCGCGGTGGGCTCGGGTGCGGCCGCCGCGGGGCCGATGGCATGTGTGGCGCCGAGCACTGTCACACCGACGACGACTGCCGCCGTGAAGACACCCCGCAGTCGAGCCTTAGGTCTGTGTCTGGATCGGGCAAGAGAGACGACCCGCATGGAATCACGCTCCAAAACTAGCGGTGAAAGTTTTCCGATCGACCGTAAGGCCGATAAACTAGCAGCGCAAGTTTTTGTCTCCTGCGACAATGCTGCGACAGGACAAGGAGGCAAACCGTGGCCCGACCCCGCCACCCGCTGCTCACCCGAGCGCGCATCGTGGCCACCGCATTGGCCCTGCTCGACGCCGAGGGCATGGCGGCGGTGTCCACCAGGCGCATCGCCGCCGAGCTCGGCGTCCAGGGGCCGTCGCTGTACAACCACGTAGGCACCAAGGACGAACTCATCGACGCCATCGCCGACACGGTGCTCGGCGAAGTCGACACCGGCATGTTCGCCACGCTCGGTCCGGAGAACTCGGATTGGCGTACGGCGCTGTGGGATTGGGCCTACTCCTACCGCGCCGCCATGGCCGCCCATCCGCACATCGTCCCCGCGCTGGCGGGCGGGCCAGGCCATCGCCCCAACGCGCTGCGGATCGCCGACGCGGTGTTCGGCGGCCTGGTGGCGGCGGGCTGGCCGCGCCGCGAGGCCACCACGGTCGGCGCGCTGATGCGCTACTTCATCACCGGCTCCGCGCTCGCGTCGTTCGCCGCGGGGTTCCCGGCCGACGCGACGGTGTACGGCGGCGACTACCCGCACCTCAGCGAGGCCCATCTGCTCGCCGATCGGCAACACCGCATCGATGAGGACGCCTTCGAGGTCGGGCTGCGGGCGCTGCTGGACGGACTCGACGACCGCTATCGAGCGGTCCGCGCCGCGCTGCCCGATCGCCGCTGATTCGCTACCCGCCCGCAGGCGACCGTTCCCACGACGCGGAACGAGCCCGAATTGTCCGGATAGGGTGGAGTGGTGAACGTAGAGGTAACACCCTTGCCGGGTATTGGTGTCCGCAAAGACTTTCCCTTGAAGAACAACCGACGGGTCGGCGTGATCGACCACCGCGACGGCACTGTGGACCTGATCGTCAGCAAGCCCGACAACCCCGACGTCACCGACCAGATCTCGCTCACCCGGCGCGAAGCGTCGTTGCTCGCCAACTTGCTCGGCGCACCGCAGGTGGTCGCCCAGTTGCAGGAGGAGCACCGCGAATTCGACGGGGTGACCACCCGGCAGCTCACCGTTCCCGCAGCCTCCCCCTACGCGGGCAGGCCGCTCGGCGACACCGGAATGCGCACCCGCACCAAGACGTCCATCGTCGCGGTCGTGCGTGACGGACACGTGATCGCCTCGCCGGGACCGGAATTCGTGTTCGACGCCCTCGACGTCCTGATCGTCGTCGGCACCGCGGACGGTCTAGCGGCCGCCACCGTCATCCTGACGGACGGCTGAGGCGTGGTGGCACACGAAACCGCGCTCTCGCTGATTCAGCTGGGCGCGGTCTTTTTCGGCCTCGGCCTGCTCGGCCGCATCGCCGCGCGCATCGGCATGTCGCCGATCCCGTTGTACCTGGTCGGCGGTTTGATGTTCGGCACAGGCGGTCTCGTCGAACTGGACCACGTCGATTCGTTCATCCACCTGGCCAGCGAGATCGGCGTCGTCCTCCTCCTGCTGCTGCTCGGCCTGGAATACACTGCCGCCGAACTGGTCACCGGCATGCGCCGATCCTGGGCGGCCGGTGTCGTGGACATCGTGCTCAACGCCACCCCCGGCGTGCTCGTCGCGCTCTACCTCGGCTGGGGTCTGGCCGGCGCCATCGCGATGGCGGGCGTCACCTACATCTCCTCGTCGGGCATCGTCGCCAAGGTGCTCAACGATCTCGGCAGGCTTGGCAACCGGGAGACACCCACGATTCTGTCCATCCTGGTGTTCGAGGACCTGGTGATGGCCGGCTATCTGCCGGTGCTGACGGCGGTGCTCGCGAGCGCCGGATTCCTGGCCGGTCTCACCACGGTCGGAATCGCCCTGCTCGCCGTCACGGTGGTGCTCGTGGTCGCGCTGCGCTTCGGGCGCTACGTCTCGATGATCGTGGACAGCGAGGATCGCGAGATCTTCCTGCTCAAGCTGCTCGGCTCGGCGCTGCTCGTCGCGGGTCTGGCGTCCGCGCTTCAGGTCTCGGCGGCGGTGGGCGCCTTCTTGCTCGGTATCGCGATCTCGGATTCGACGGCGCACAACGCCACCAAGATCCTGGAGCCGTTGCGCGACTTGTTCGCCGCGCTGTTCTTCGTGCTGTTCGGACTGAGCACGGATCCGGCGACCATTCCCCCGGTGCTCGGCTGGGCTTGCCTGCTCGCCGCGGTCACCACGGCCACCAAGGTCGCCACGGGCTGGTGGGCCGCCAAACGTGCGGGCACCTCGCGGTACGGACGGGCGCGCGCGGGCACGGCGTTGGTCGCGCACGGCGAGTTCTCCATCGTCATCGCGGGATTGGCGGTCACCGCGGGCGCGGTGCCGACCGAGTTCGCCGCGCTGGCGACGACGTACGTGCTGCTGATGGCGGTGCTCGGCCCGATAGCGGCGCGTGTGGTGGAACCCGTCCTGGTGTGGCGCGACCGTCGCGCGGCCCGTCCCGCCTGACGGAGCGAGCTTTCGGAAGCGCCGCGACGCGGCCCCTCAGCGTAGCGGTGCCGTTGTGGTGTTCGACCGGCCGACGTACTCGTCGTTGAGCAGGTGATAGGCCTGCCCGAGATCGGTCAGCGCCCGCCGCCAACGGGTTTCGGCGTCGGTGCCGACGGGGTTGCGGCTCAGCTCCAGCAACGCCGTGGTGGCATCCGCCGACCGGGTGGCCGCGGCGAGCAACACCGGCGCGGGCTCGGCGGTGGCGTCCTCGGCCATCGCGCCGATGCGGTCGTGCAACTCCGCGGCGTCGGCGCACATCCGCTCGGCCGGGTCCTCGGGCACCGGAACGGCATGGCGCGGTTCGCCGCCGACCACGCGGCGCAGCAGACCGACGAGCAGCGCCCGCTCGGCGGCGGCGTCCCTCGGGCCGTCGGAGGGCGGGTCCACCGTGTCCGGGTCGATGTGCAGTATCGCCAAGACGGCCCGCAACTGGGCGATGGTCACCACGTTCTCGCCCCCTCCCTGCCCCGCGCCGGGCGACCGATGTGTTCGTCCGCCTGGAAAGTCCCCGTCAACGCACACCCCTTCTCGTCGGCCGCGCGCGACGCGCGAACCTCCGTCGCCGCCGGGCCGGGGATAGTGTTTGCCAGATCTTCACTGAACGAGGGCCAAACTATCCAAAACCTCGGCGGATGTCTCGGGAATCGACATCTAAAAGAGCGTCTCGCGGGGGTGGCGGGCACGGTAGCGGCGCGTCGCGATCCGTGCCCGCGCGTCGCCGGTCGCGAATAGGATTGCGCGGGAAGCAGGCTCGCGATCGGTGCGGCCGCGGAAAGCGTGGGGAGACGATGGCGACCGGACCGCGACGGCAACCCGCCGCACTGCGCTCGATCGCCGCACTCGCGGTCGCCTGCCTGACGACCGGCGGCTGCGCCACCCTCCTCGGCGAGCCCGCCCCACCGCCGTCCGCCGACGAGATCGCGGCGGCCGCAGCCGAATTGACCGAATTGCCGTCTTCCGAGGTCGCCGAACAACAGCTCGCGTCGGTCGTCGAACAGATCGTGGCCGCCGCCTCGGCGCTGGAACCCGCGCTGCGCTGGGGCTTCAGCGAGGAGCGTGGAATCGGGCCGTGCTACGGGCCCTACGCGCACACCGACGGGCGACGCGTCGTGCTGCCGCGCTACCACGCCGAGGGTTCGCTGCCCGATGCCGCGTGGCCCGGGTTCCAGGAAACGGCCCGCGAGCTGGCCGCGTCCGCGGGCGCGACGGATATGCGGCCGGGCGGTAGCTCGTCACCCGATCGGCACGTCGCGTTCGAAGGCGGCGACGGCGCGGCGTGGGACAGCAATACCGAACTGTCGATCTTCGCGGACAGCCGGTCGATGACGATCACCGCGGTGGTGGGCTGTCGGCTACCCGCCGACAGACGACCTGCCGAGTAGCGATCGTGTCGAGCTGAGGATCAGGCCGCCACATGCTCGGCGTCGTCGCCGAGCGCCCGTTCGCGCAGCGTCTTCAACGTCTTCGCGAGGACGCGCGAGATCTGCATCTGCGACACCCCGAGACGCTCGGCGATCTGGGCCTGGGTCCGGTTCTCGAAGAACCGCATGACGAGCACCTGGCGTTCGCGCTCCGGCAGTGCGGCGATGAGCGGACGCACCGCCATCGCGTCCTCCAGCAGCCGGTAGCAGGGTTCCTCCGCGCCGAGCGTTTCCACGGCGGCGCGCGGCGAACCGTCGTCGTCGTTGTCGCGCGAGCCGGCGTCCAGCGAGCCCGCCTGGTAGCCGTTGCTCGCCACCAGCGCCTGGGTGATCTCGGTGAGCTCCACATCCAGTTCGGCGGCGAGTTCGCGGGCGGTCGGCATGCGACCGAGCCGCTGCGCGAGCGTGTCGGTGGCGGGGCCGATCAGCTGCTGAATCTCCTTGAGCCGCCGCGGAACCCGCACCGACCAGGTGCGGTCGCGGAAGTGCCGCCGCACCTCCCCCATCACGGTCGGCACCGCGAACGACAGGAAGGAACTGCCGCGGGAGACGTCGAAGCGATCCACGGCCTGCACCAACCCGAGGCGGGCGATTTGGTGCAGGTCGTCGAACGCCTCGCCGCGGCCCGCGAAGCGCCGCGCGATGTGTTCGGCCAGCGGCAGGCACATCCGGACGATGTCGTCGCGCAGCCGCTGCCGATGCGGGTCGTTCTCGTCCAGGCTCGCCAGCTTCTCGAACCACGGCTCGGCGTTGTCGTAAGAGTCCATCCGGGCGGTGTCGTCGTCCGCGATGCCCACGGTCGATTCATGCTTCATCCGATGTACCTCGTTTCCAACCGAATTCGACTCTGGTGGGGTACCCGCGTCGTCGTTATCGAAACGTGATCGCAAAGAAACCGGGCCTCACCTGCCCCGACGACCACCGCCGCGGACGGATCAGAGAATGGGCCGCCCGCCGGTCACGGCGAGCCGCGCGCCCGAGATGTAGCTGCCGTCGTCGGAGGCGAGCAGCACGTAGGCCGCGGCGAGTTCGGCCGGTTGTCCCGCCCGCCCCAGCGGCGTGTCGTCGCCGAACTTCGTGACCTTCTCCACCGGCATGGTCGACGGGATCAGCGGCGTCCAGATCGGTCCCGGCGCGACGCTGTTGACTCGAATCCCGCGCTCCCCCAGCAACTGCGCCAGGCTGGCGGAGAAGTTCGCGATGGCCGCCTTGGTCGCCGCGTAGGGCGCGAGCGTCGGCGAGGGCATGTCCGAGTTCACCGACGAGCTGCCGATGATCGA
Organism: Nocardia amikacinitolerans NBRC 108937; assembly: GCF_001612615.1. Taxonomy (GTDB): domain Bacteria; phylum Actinomycetota; class Actinomycetes; order Mycobacteriales; family Mycobacteriaceae; genus Nocardia; species Nocardia amikacinitolerans. The sequence continues at coordinate 66,787 of NZ_BDAU01000003.1, forward strand.
CGCGCCCGAAGGCATGTGCGGCAGAGCGGCTTTCACGAGATAGAAGTACGCGCCGACGTTCAGCTTGAAGGTGTGGTCGAACTCCTCGTCGGAGATCTCCTCGAGGGTCTCGTGGGTCATCTGATAGGCCGCGTTGCTGACCAGCACGTCGATCTTGCCGAACTCCCGCACCGCGCGATCGATGACGGCGCGGCAGTGCGCCGGATCGGCGAGATCACCCGGCACCAGCACGGCCTTGCGGCCCGCCTGGGTCACCAGGTCGGCGACCTGCTTCGCGTCCTCGTCCTCGTCGAGATAGGAGATCAGCACGTCGGCGCCTTCCCTGGCGAACGCGATCGCCACCGCGCGCCCGATGCCGCTGTCGGCGCCCGTGATCACCGCCGCCTTGCCGGTCAGCTTGCCCGAACCGCGGTAGCTGTCCTCGCCGCAGTCCGGCACCGGCGTCATCCTGGCCTGGACGCCGGGGACCTCTTGCTGCTGCTCCGGAAAACCCATTGGTCAACTCCTCCTGATGAATTCCTGCGCTTTGGCTTTCATGCCCTGGGTGATGAAGCGCCTTGCGTCGGGGTCGCCGCGTAGCACGGCTTCGGCGGTGTCCTTCAGCTGCTCCCAGGTGGCGTGCGGCGGAATGGGCGGCACTTCGGGATCGCAGAGCACATCGAGCAGTACAGGACCGTCGGCGTGCAGTGCGCGATCCCAGGCGGGACCCAGGTCCTCTGGCGCCTCGACGGTGATCGCGGCCAACCCCATGACCCTGGCGACCTCCGCGTAGGAGACCTCGGGAAGCGATTGCGACTCCTCGAATTTCGGCGCGCCGCCCATCGCGCGCAGCTCCCAGGTGACCTGGTTGAGATCGTTGTTGTGGAAGACGCAGACGATCAGCCGCGGATCCGACCACCTGCGCCGGTAGCGGGCGATGGTGAGCAGCTCGGCGAGCCCGTTCATCTGCATCGCGCCGTCGCCGACCAGCGCGATCGCGGGCCGGTCCGGGTGGGCGAACTTCGCGCCGATGGCGTACGGGACGCCAGGACCCATCGTCGCCAGCGTGCCGGACAGCGAGCCGCGCATCTGGCCGCGGAAGCGCAGGCACCGGGCATACCAGTTGGTCGAGGAGCCGGAATCCGCGGTGACAATGGCGTTCTCGGGAATGCGTTCGGACAGTTCCCAGACCACGCGCATGGGGTTGAGCGGTCGCGCCTCCAGCATCGACTGCCGTTCGAGCGTCTCCCACCAGCGGGCCACGTTCTTCTCCACCTTCTCCCGCCACGACCGATCGGTCTTGCGCTGGATCAGCGGAATGAGCTCGGCCAGCGTGGATTTCGCGTCACCGACCAGATTCACCTCGGTCGGGTACCGCATGCCGATCATGGTGCCGTCGATATCGATCTGCACCGCGCGCGCCTGACCGAACTCGGGCAGGAACTGCGAGTAGGGGAAGCTGGAGCCGACGATGAGCAGGGTGTCGCAGTCGCGCATCAGCTCGTAGCTCGGCCTGCTGCCGAGCAGTCCGATCGGCCCGGTGACGAACGGCAGGTCGTCGGGAAGCACGTCCTTGCCGAGCAGCGCCTTCGCCACACCCGCGCCGGTGCGATCGGCGATCTCCACGACCTCCGCGGCCGCCGAGCGAGCGCCCTGGCCGATCAGGATCGCGACCCGCGATCCGGAATCGAGAATCTCCGCGGCGCGCCGGATCTCGTCGCTCGCCGGGATCACCCGCGCGGGCGGCAGCGCGCCCGGCGGACTGGAGGGCACCTGCTTGAAGGCGTGCTCGGGCGGCTCGTACTCCTCCTCTTGGAGATCGGAGGGGATGATCACGACCGTCGGCGCGCGCCGCGTGATGGCGACGCGGAACGCGCGGTCGAGCGCGTTGGGCAACTGATTGGCGACATTGACTTCGACCACGTAGTCGGCGACGTCCTGGAAGAGGTTCTGCAGATCCACTTCCTGCTGGTAGCTGGCGCCCATCGCGCTGCGCGCGGTTTGCCCGACGATCGCCACCACCGGCACGTGATCGAGTTTGGCGTCGTAGAGGCCGTTCAGCAGATGGATCGCGCCCGGTCCCGAGGTGGCGGCGCAGACACCGGCGTTGCCGCTGAATTTGGCGTAGCCGGTGGCCTCGAACGCCGACATCTCCTCGTGCCTGGCCTGGATGAAGGCCGGGTCGTCGTCGGCCCGTCCGAAGGCGGCGATCAAGCCGTTGATGCCGTCACCGGGATACCCGAAGACCTGCTGGACATTCCATTCGCGCAGTCGTCGCACGACATAGTCGCCGACCTGTTGACCCATGGTTCCTCCTGTCCGTGCGTCGTTGTCGGAATCCGTCCTCAGGCGGTGCCGCGGCGGTGTTTGCGGTGGCTGGTGTCACACAGGGGGTAGTTCGCGGAGCGGCGGCACAGGCAGATCGCGACCTGGAAGCGGTCGCAGCGGATCGTCTTGCCGTCGGCGGTAACGAGTTCCACCGGTCCCTCGACGAGAGCGGGGCCGTCGTCGGTGAAAGTGACTCGCCTGCGCTCATTTTCGGATTCGATCGGCACGGATCACCACCAGATCTTCCTTGTCCTGGCCGGGTTCGATGAGTCCGATCGAGGCGAGCCAGTCGGCGCGCCCGCGCAGCACCGGCCCGAAGGGGACGGTGTGGCGGGCCACGATCGCGGCTTTCAAACCGGTGTCACGTAATTGGGTCAGCGTGCTGTCCGGATCGGACAGCATGGAGTGCACGACCAGCGCCGCACCGCGGGGTTTCAGCAGTTCCGGCATCATCCGGCACAGCCGGTCGAGCGCGGCCCGACCGGACGCTCCCGCGTTCCACGCCCGCGCCGGACCGTGGTGCCCCGCACCCGCAGGCGCGGGGACGTAGGGCGGGTTGGCGAGAACGAGATCGAAGCGGCGTCCGCGCAGCGCGCAGCTGAAGTCGCCGCGGATCACCTCCGCCCCGATCCCCCGGATCCGGCAGTTCAGCCACGCCGACACCGCCGCGGAGCGGGAGATGTCCACGGCGGTCACCGCCGCGGCGCCACTGCGCGCGGCCGCGATGGCCAAAGCCCCGCTTCCCGTGCACACGTCCAGCACATGCCCACCGCGCGGAATGCCCGCCTCGGACAGCGCCCTGGCCAACAGCCAGGTATCCATTTGCGGGCGATAGACCCAGGGCGGGCGAATCAACATCACAGAGGCCGGATAGCCGGAATGCGCCGAACTAATCGTGCGGTCCCACCGAAGCAGGCGCACCGTCGCGCAGCGAACCGCGTCCCGCCTCCCAGCAGCCCAGCACATGCTCGGCGAACCGGTCCTCCAGCAGGTTCGTCGCCTGGATGCCGAACACCACCGATTCGGTCAACGCGGGCTCCTTGGCGAGCAGGTCACCGATCACGTCGCGGCGCATGACCTGTTCGTGCACCGCGTCGGCCTCGATGTGCTCGCGGTAGAACAGCGTGCAGGCGGGGTCGGCGTCGAGGCGGCGCAGCGCCTCGACCATCCGCCGCGCCCCCGGCGGCGAGCTGATCTCCACGGTCGCGAAATGCCCGACGAGCGCCCCGCGCAGCTCACGGTGCAGTCCGAACAGCGAGATCGTGTCCATCAGCGCGAACATCGGCGCCGGGATCACGTCCTGATAGTGCAGGTAGTCCGGATTCAGGCCCGCCGCGGCCATCAGCTCCGCGTACAGCTCGGCGTGTACTCGCTCGCCGCGCCCGCCGCCGAACTCGTCGAACTCGACCGCGACCAGCGACGCCTTCGCCTGCCCGCGCAGCCGCGGAATCACCCAGGCGTACGGATCGGCCTCTTTGTGGTGGTAGAGCGAGCGATGCACCAGGTACTCGCGCATCTGCCACCACTCGCCGCGATCAAGCAGGAACTGGCTCGGCCCGCTCGCCTCGACCGGCGTGACGAGCAGCTGTTCGAGTTCGCCTTCCAGATCGGTCCCGCCGGGGACGGCGTCGCGCAGCCCGCGCAGCAGCCGCTGTTCCATCTCGGCGCGCAGCCCGAGCAGGCCGGGATCCCACTCCCAGCCCGGATCGACCTCCGCGAACCCGTAGTAGTGCAGCTCGTAGCAGGTGTGCAGGGCGACGAGCAGATCCTCGTCGAACGGGTCCTCGTCGAACGGGTCCGTCGCCCCGATCCGCGGTACGGACCGCCCCGGCGTGCCGCCCAGCAGTTCGACCACCGCCGCGGACAGCTCGCCGCGCGGCTCGGGCATGGGGTGGGCTTTCGGGACCATGGTCGCTGTCATGCTGGTCGCTTACCCCGCTCGCGCCGGGTTATCGCCCGGCTTCCCAGCGAGCCGTCACCGGCGCTCGGGTCGCCCCCCCAGACGACCGCGGTTCTCACGAGACGGACCGCAGCCGCTCGGCGACGACCTCCCTGATCGCCGCCGCCGCGCGCAGCCCGGCGCCACGGGTCTGCCACGCGCGCCAGCGGTCGGTATCCAGCTCGCGGGCCCGCGCGAGCAAACCGGGCCAGTCCTCGAGATCGGGCCAGCGGTCCACCGTCAGCGCGATGCCCGCCGACGCGAGCGTGCGCGCGGTGGCCAGTTGTTCATCGAACGGGCGCGGTGCGGGCACCACCACGGCGGGTTTGCCCGCGGCGGCGACATCGGCGATCGCGCCCTGCCCGGCGTGCGTCACGATCACGTCGGCCCGGCACAGCTCCGGCCACGGGTCGTCCACCCAATCGCCCAATCCGATGGTGCGCCAGTGATATTGGTGGTGCCGCAGGGCGCAGGCGCGCACCATCCCCGCGGTGAACGCCGCACCGCAGGCGCCGCCGACGACCAGCACCGTCGGTCGTTCGTCGCGCGCCGCGAACAACGGGGGGCGGCCGTCGAAGCGGGTGATGCCGCCGACATAGCGGGTCTTGTCCGCGTACGGGCGCAGCCACGCCGGATCGTAGAGCTCGCGCGGCCACGCCGCGATCAGGCGTTCGGCGACGCGGTGCACCAACTGGTGGGCGGGATCGGTGCGGGCGCCGGGCAGCGCCATGCAGACGACGGGCACCCCGTGCAGGCGAGCCAGCAGCGCCACCTCCACCGACACGTCCACCACCAGGGCGTCCGGCCGTGTCGCCGCGAGCCACGCCGCGACCGCCGACATCCGCTCGGCCAGCCCGCGATCGTGCCGTGGCGCCCAGTGCAGGACTCCCGAGGCGGTGGGATCGCGGACCGTCGCGGCGGGATTGCCGGCGGGCAGGTGCACGACGTCGTCGAAGATGTCGTCGTCGGAGAGGGTCAGCGAGGTCAGCGCGGTGACCGGCTGCGCGAGGCAGGCGCTGATGCGGCGAGCGCGGACGAGATGTCCCGAGCCGTGATGGTGGATGTAGTAACCGATCACGCGGGCCCCCGGTATGTCCGGGATCCCGGCGCCGGCAGAGGCCGACGGCGGCGCGGATTCGTCGCGACGAACCGCACCAGGTCCGGGCCTCCCGGCCCCGGTGTCCACTGCGCGAGACCGTACATCGGACCTCCCGGCGGATCTGCGGTGACGTGCGACGATGCGGATCTACCCGGCCGTGTGCCCGGCAAACCTTGTCGCGTTCGACCGGCAGGTGAGCTCGCGCTCTCGTTTCCCGCAGGCGAGCTTGGGTAGCCGACCGGTGATCGAACGGCGACACCACCAGCCGAGGAGGTAGCGATGCAGATCGGGTACAAGCTGGCGGCAGAGGGTTTCGGTCCCGCCGAACTGATCCGCCAGGCGGTGCAGGCCGAGCGCGCGGGTTTCGACTTCGTCGAGATCAGCGACCACTTCCATCCCTGGCTGGACAATCAGGGTCACTCGCCGTTCGCCTGGACCGTGCTCGGCGCCATCGCGGCGCGTACCGAGCGCATCGACATGGCCACCGGCGTCACCTGTCCGATCCTGCGCTACCATCCCGCGATCGTCGCCCAGGCCGCCGCCACCATGGCGCTGGTCTCCGACGGACGCTTCACGCTCGGCGTCGGGTCGGGTGAACGGCTCAACGAGCACATCGTCGGGCTCGAATTCCCCGACTCGGTGCGGGTGCGCCATGAGATGCTGCGCGAAGCGCTCGAGATCATCCGGTTGCTCTGGCGCGGCGGCTACCAGTCGTATTCGGGCAAGTACCTGCATCTTTCGGACGCCAGGATCTTCGACCTGCCCGAGCGGCTTCCGGTCATCGCGGTCGCGGCGGGCGGGCCCGAATCGGCCGAGCTCGCCGCCGAACTCGGTGACGGCCTCTTCGCCACCGAGGCCGACCCCTCGATCGTCCGGAAGTACCTGGAGCACGGTGGCAATGGACCTCGCTACGCCGAGGTCCCGGTGGCCTGGGCGCCCGACGAACACACCGGTGCGCGGGCGGCGCTGGAGACGACCCGCTGGGCGCTCACCGGCTGGAAGGTCATGAGCGAGCTACCCAACCCGGTCAACTTCGCCGCCGCCAGCGCCACGGTCCGCGAGGAGGACATCCGCGACCACTTCACCTGCGGCTCCGACCCGGAACGCTACGTGGCGACCGCCCGCGCCTATACCGACGCGGGGTTCGACCACCTCGTGCTGCAGAACGCCGGACCGGACCCGGACGGCTTCCTCGAGTTCTATCGCGACGAACTCGATCGGCGGCTGCGCGAATCGCTCACCCCGGCCGCGAGCCCGAGCTGACCGTTCAGCGCTTGCCGGTGCGGGCCCGCCTGCGCGCCTCCTGCATCTCGGCGAGCTCCTGTTCGAGCGCCTCGGCGATGCGGAACTGTCCGGTGTCGTAGATGCCCGACGAGCGAACCACCTCGTGGTAGGCAGTGTCCGGATCCGGCGGCGCCGCCTTGCGGGAGTCCTTCGCGATGCGCGAGTCCCGCGAGTCCTTCGCGTTGCGGGAGTCCTTGGTGCTCATCTTGATCGGCGTGGTCTCGGCGGCCGGACGCGACGCGGCGGGCTTGTCGATCTCGATCGGCTTGGTCGGCGGAGGGGGCGTCTGCCGGACGACCACCTTGGCGGCCACCGGCTCCGGCGTGCGCGCGGGGGCTGGCTCGACGACCGGCTTGTCCACCTTGGCTGCCACCGTTGGCCTTTCGGCCTGCCTCGGCTCGGCCTTCGCGGGCGCCATGCCGTTGCTGCCGTTCGCGGCGGGCTGCCCGGATTCGGCGGGCGCGCGACGCTTCTCGACCCGTTCGGTCGGCGCGTCCTCGGCCGCGGTCTCTTCCGTGACGGTCTCGTCGACCTCGGGCTCCGCGTACTGTTCCTCGACGACCTCCGGCTCGGCTCGCGGCGCGGGCGCGGGCCGCTCGGCCGCGACGGTGACGACTTCGCGCCGGACCAACGCGGGCAAGCTGGCCCGAATCTGCTCGGCCGGGTCGGGCAGATCGCGCACCTGCTCGGTGGCCCGGTGAATGGCCAAGCCGTAGCGGGCGCTCGCGGCATCGTGAATCAGCAGGGCCACACCGATCATCACGGGCGCGATGGCGTGCACGGCCACCTCGTACCATTGGCCGGAGCGCAGGTACGGGTAGGTGTTGAGGCCGACGGTCAGTGACAGCAGCGCCATTTCGGCGGCGGCGACCTGGCGGCGGTTGTCGACGACGCCCCACTCGGCCACCTTGTTGGTGCCGATCATGATGATGATCAGACAGACGCTGATCATCCCTTCCAGCAGATAGCTGAACCAATAGAGCGGATCGCTCGGACCGCCGGGGGCGATGTTGTGCTGCACGTTGACCGCTGACCACAGCATGCCCGCGCCGACCACACCGGCCAGCGCGCGTAGCGACCAGGCGCGGTGCCGGTACAGCGAGGCGAGCTTGGCGTGCGGACTGGATTCGCGCCGCTGCGCGGCGATCGCCTTGCGGGCGAGCAACAAATCTCGCATATCGGCCTTTGCGATTTCCTCCGCCGTGTGCCTCGCGCGGTCGGAGGCGACCGCGGCGGCCTGCACCTCTTTCCAACGCTGTCCACGGTCCTGTTCGCGAATTCGCTCGGCGAGTTCGCGTTCGGCGTGTAGTTCGTCCTCGGACAGCGCCTCGGTGAGAGCCGGGTCGAACTGCCAGGCCAGCCGTCCGCGGGCCTTTTCGACCCGCCGCGCCAGCTGCGTGACCTCGTCCTCGATGGGGTGCTCTATGGTCAAATCGACCTCCGACCGTGGAGATCCGATGGCAGGCAAGTGATCACGAGTGTGAACAGCACCCCACATTCATAGTCGATGCATCGTTGCGAGCAAAACTATAGATTTGCCGCGTCGCGGATTCGGGCGGCGCGCCGTGCGCGACACACTGTATAGCGGACGCCTCGACCGATCGCGCGGATTCGCCGACTCCGGTTCCGAGAGAGGGGTTGTCGGAAGGCGTCGGCCCGCCCGGATCGGGCCGACGCGCACCGGCTTCCTGGCCGATTCAGCTCTCCAGCAAGGTCGCCCCCGCCGCTTCCGCACCGTCGAGCACCTGCTCGATGCGGCGCAGAGTGTCGGCGTGCAGGCCGATATTCGCCGCGAACAGGTTGTCCTCGATGTGCGCTGGGGTGCGGCTGCCCGGAATCGGCACCACGTGCGGATCCTGGTGCAGCAGCCAGGCGAGCGCCAATTGGCTTCGGCTGATGCCGAGTTCGGTCGCGATTCCCTGCAGCGCGGCGTAGGAATCGTTGTTCGCGGCGAGATTGGCGGCGTCGAAACGGGGCAGATTGGCGCGGAAATCGTCGGCGCCGACACGATCGACCGTTCCGGTGAGGAAACCCGCGCCGAGCGGACTCCACGCGACGACGCCAGCACCCAATTCGCGAGCGGCCGCGATCAATTCGGCATCGATCGGCCGCCACATCGACCATTCCGCCTGCACCACCTGGACCGGGTGCGCAGCGTGCGCGCGCCGCAACTGCTCGGCGGTGACGTTGGACAGGCCGAGGTAGCGCACCAGGCCGTCGGCCACCAGTTCGCCCACCGCGCCCGCGGTCTCCTCGATCGGCACCTCGGGATCCGGGAAATGCGGGTAGTACAGATCGATCACGTCGGTACCGAGGTTGCGCAGGCTCTGCTCGGCGTATCCGCGCACGTAACGCGGCTCGGCGTTGACGGCGAGCTCGCCGAACGCGAAGCCGACCGGGAACGTGTGCGCCGCGGCGCCTTCCGGAACGCGGAAGCCGAATTTGGTGGCGATGGTGAGCTCGTCGCGGCGACCGCGGATCGCGCGCCCGATCAGTCGTTCGTTGTGGCCGTCGACGCCGTAGCCGTCGCTGGTGTCGATGAGCGTGGCGCCGTGGTCGATCGCGTGGCGCAGCGCGGCGAGGGCGCGGTCGTCGTCGATATCGCCGTACATGCCGGGCGAAAGCACCATCGCGCCGAAACCGACTGCGGAAACCGGGATTTCGCCGAGGTGGCGCACGGGGATCTTGGTCATGGCACCACTCTCCCCCATCATGTCCCCTGCCGTCCAAGTCGTGTTGGTATAACCAAACGTTATGGACGTCGACCTGCGGGATCTGCGCTACCTGATCGCGGTGGCGGAGGAGGCCAACTTCACCAGGGCAGCGGCGCGGGTCTTCGTCTCGCAACCCGCGCTGTCCAAACAGATCCGAGCGCTGGAGCGCCGCCTCGGCTTCGAGCTCTTCGAACGCACGTCGCGCGGCGTCACGCTCACCGCGCAGGGCGCCGAGTTGCTGCCGACCGCGCGGGAGATGGTGGAGCGCTGGGATCGCGCCTATCCGCGCGCCCAGGCGATCGGCCGCGCGCAGACCCTGGTGGTCGGCATGCAGACCGCGGTGGGGCGCGATCTGCAGCGGCGAGCCATCTCCCGGTTCCGCGCGGCGGCGCCGGACTGGACCGTCTCGCTGCGCCTGGTCGGCTGGTCGGATCCGACGGCGGGGCTCGCCGATGCGTCCAGCGATGTCGGCGTCGTCTGGTTGCCGATCCCGCTCGACGGGCTGCGCACCCGGGTGCTTCGTCGCGAATCGCGCGGCGTGATGCTTCCCGAAGGACACCGGCTCGCCGACCACGCGACCGTCGCGTTCACCGATCTGCTCGACGAACCGTTCGTCGCACTGCCGCGCGCCGCCGGGCCGCTGCGCGATCACTGGCTGGCGATCGACGCGCGCGACGGTCACCCGGTCCGGATCGGCGCCGAGGCCACCGGGGCGGACGAGACGTTCGAGGCGATCGCCTCCGGACTCGGCGTCGCCTTGGTCGCGGCGGGCAACGCCGACCTCTATCGGCGGCCCGGCTTGGTGTTTCGCCCGGTCGACGGACTGGAGCCCGCCGAGCTGGCCGTCGCATGGCGCGGCGACGACAGCCGGTCGGCCACCGCGCTGTTCGTGGATTGCCTGACCGAACCCTGACTCGCGAGACGTGCGGAACGGCCGCGTCGCGATAGCCGAGCGATTGCCGACCCAGTACGGTGTGCCTGGCAGTGTGCGACGGACCCGAACGAGTCACGGAGGTACACCATGGAGCGGCCAGCGCTCGGCAGGCCCGCGATCGTGCTGGCGACGGCCGCCGCGGCGATACTCACCACGCTCGTCCCCGGCGCGGCGCGCGCCGAGACCAGCGATCCGATCATGACGAGCGGCGCCCTGCTCGCCCGGCCCGTGGCGCCGGATGGTTCGCGCATCGTCGATTTCACCATCGAGGACGACCGCAACCTGACGCTGAGCGTCTACTCGGCGGCGATGGGCCGTCCGATCACCATCACCGTGCAGCGCCCCGCGGACACCTCGGCGCCGCGGCCGACGCTGTACTTGCTCTCCGGCGCCGACGGCGGCGAGGGCACCGCCAACTGGGATCACCGCACCCCCGAGGCGCTGCGGTTCCTGGGCACCAAGGACCTCAACGTGGTCCAGCCCATCGGCGGCGCGTGGAGTTACTACACCGATTGGCGGGCGCCGGACCCGGTGCTCGGTGTGCACAAGTGGAAGACCTTCTTCACCGAGGAGCTGCCACCGGTGATCGACGGCGCTCTGGGCACCAACGGCCTCAATGCCATTGCGGGACTGTCGACTTCGGGCACCTCCGTGTTGCAATTGCCGATCGCCGCGCCCGGACTGTTCCGCGCGGCGGCGGCCTACAGCGGGTGCGCGCAGATCAGCGATCCGATCGGGTATTCCTTCGTCAACCTGTCCGTGGGGGTGTGGGGTGGCGGCAACACCGACAACATGTACGGCCCGCAGGACGATCCGATGTGGGCGGCCAACGACCCGTACGTGAACGCCGAAGGGCTGCGCGGGGTGGAGCTTTTCATTTCCAGCGGCACCGGGCTGCCGGGCCGCTACGACATGCTCAACGGCCCGTACACGCTGCCCGGCCTGGACGGGCTTGCGAGCCAAGTGCTCACCGGCGGGGTGATCGAGGCGGGCGTCAACTACTGCAGCCACAATCTGCAGGCCAAGCTGAACTCGCTCGGCATACCGGCGACCTACGACTTCCCGCCGACCGGAACCCATTCCTGGGGTTACTGGCTCGACGCGCTGAAGGCCTCCTGGCCGGTGCTCGCGCGCGGCCTTGAACTGCCCGAGTGAACGCGCGGGCCGTCGATTCGGTTGGCGGCCCGCCTCTTTCGGTCAGTTCGCCGCGGCGCCAGGCAGCCGCCGGGCGCCGCTGCCCACCTCGGTGATCAGATCGTCGTAGGCCCAACCCAATTCGTTCAGCCGCTGCTGCACGTCGGTGAGCTGCGCCTCGGCGCCGCGGGCCAGCGCGAGATAGGCGAGCACGGCCAGTTGCGCGAGCCGATCCACGACGGCGCCGACGCTCTCGGTGTGCATAGGCGCCTCCGGAATCGGTGGCGGCGTGAGCAATCCGACCCACCGATCGATCTCGCACACCAGACGCGCACGCTGCCAATCGATCTCGCCCGTGGCGTCCGCCTCGACCAGCTCGCGCCGCTCGTGCAGCCTGGACAACTGGTGCGCCGCGCCCAACAGCGGGTCGGAGTCGTCCACCACGCCGCAGACCGCGCGCAGCACCAACTCCCGTGACGGCAGCGCGGAACCGCCGCGCGCGCTCGTCACCACCCGTACCACCGCCCCGCCGACCGACCCCGTTGTCCCGACTCCACCTGTTCTCCGCACGTCCGCGTCCACTCCGACGCACGCCCCGCGCCCGCGGGGCGACCATTCCCGACAGTTCCCCCTGGCATTCGTGCCAGCCACCGCGGCGGATAGGTCTACCGTGGTTGATCGACGGTTGCCAAGGCAGTGCTGAACATCCACTCGTGATCTTCGATCAGGTAGGAGGAACGGATATGCCTACTCGGGACACCGCTTGGCCGCAGGGCACGCCGTGCTGGGTCGATTGTCAGGTCGACGACCCCGGCCGGGCCAGGGAGTTCTACTCGGCGCTGTTCGGCTGGGAGATCGACGACTCCCCGCCGGAAGCGGGCGGCTATCTGATGGCGTCGCGCAAGGGATCGGCCGCGGCGGGTATCGGACCCAAGCCGGATAACATGGCGATGCCCTCGGTGTGGACGACCTACTTCGCCGCCGACAGCGCGGACGAGGTGGCGCAGAAGGTGACCGCGGCGGGCGGCACCGTCATGATGCCGCCGTTCGACGTGCTCGAGTTCGGTCGCATGTTCGTCGCCACCGATCCGACCGGGGCCGCCTTCGGTGTGTGGGAGTCGAAGGCCCACACCGGCGCCCGTATCTACAACGAGCACGGCGCGTACTGCTGGAACGAGCTGCACACCCCCGGCTACCGGGAGGCGCAGCGGTTCTACGCGTCGGTGTTCGGCTACGACTACCAGGAGATCGGCGACGGCCAGAACTTCGACTACGCGACCTTCACCCTCCCCTCGGGCGGCGACGCCGTCGGCGGCATCAACGACGACACGAAAGGCAGGCAGGTCGAGGCGCCACCGCACTGGCTGGCCTGGTTCCAGGTGGACGACGCCGACGCGTCGCTGGCCAAGGCGGCCGAACTCGGCGCAACCGTGCTGGCCGGTCCGGACGACAGTCCGTTCGGCAGGATGGGCGTGCTGCAGGGGCAGCAGGGCGAGGTGTTCGCCGTCATCGACCCGACCCGCGCCGTCGGCGAGCCGCCCTCGCCGAGCTGAGCGCAAGCTCCGAAGCCAGATCAGGACGGGGCCGACGGCACGGCGTGTCGGCCCCGGGCACCTGCCTTCGCTGCGTACCATCCCGAGCGCCACAGCCACCACCAGGAGGAACACGTCACCGGAGGTATCCAGAGTTGGTTGGCCGCATCGAGATCAGCGACCGGGCTCGCGTCTCCGCCAGTGAGGCATCGGAGTTCACCGAGCGGTTGAACCGGCTGTTCGACAGCGCCCGCCCGCCGGGATGCCCTCGGCGCTACAGCAACGCCGAGGTGGCCCGTGCGCTCACCGCGGCGGGTCATCCCATCTCGCCCCGGTATGTCGCCCGCTTGCGCAGCGGCTCGCGCACCCCGCCGACGGTCCGCACGGTGCGCGCGCTGGCCGACTTCTTCGACACCTGCCCGGTCGGCCTGCTGGCGAAACCGTCCGGCGCCGATCACTCCGGCGACCGCGTGCTGGTCGAACAGTTGCTCGACGGGAAGCTGCGCAGGCTGGCCCGTGCGGCGTGCGATCTGTCGGCGGAGTCCCAGGATCTGCTGATCGCCATGGCGATCGGCTTCCGGCGCGCCGAAGACCTACCGGACACTCCGCCGGACTGCGCGCACTGACAACGCCCCTCGCGCGCGATTCGTTTGCCGCGCAGCGGGTATGACCTCTTTGTCGGCAACTGGCCACGGATGAGGGCCCGGTCAGCGGCCGGACAAGTCGACAGGAGCAGGCTGTCCACCACCGGCATCGTCAACGGCGACGACGGACCTCAACGGCGAGGACCACGTCCGGCGGACCGGCCCGCCCCTGACGCGAAGCGATCGACCATATCCGCCGAGGTGCCGCCGGGCCGGCCATGCCGCCCCGCATTCCTTGCCGCCGTGCGCAGTCTCGCCGCAGTGCGCAGTCTTGCCGTCGTGCACAGCGCAGCCGCAGTGCACACGGTCGCGGGCGGGTCGACGGCAACCGTCGACCCGCCCGCGATCGTGTTCAGGCCGCCACTCGCCCCTTGCGGACGCCCTCGGCCAGCACACGCACGACAACGGCCTCGGGCCGTTCCCGCGATCGGATGAACGCGACCGGCTGCCCCTCGACGAGGGTGCGATAGCCGACCATCTCGATACTCGAATAGTCCACGTACACCAATGCGCGTGGATCCGACGCGGGTTCGATGAAACCGAACCCTTTCGGCGCGTCGAACCACGCCACCCTCCCGCGCGACCAGCTCGCTGTTCCCGACCGTGCAGGCGTCATGGGCATCACCTCCGGGTCCGAGCCGCCCCCTACGAGCAGCCGGTGCACGGCGATTTCCCGATTCGCCGCGATCGAAACAGCGGCAGGATCGATGGCCGAGGCGAAGTCGCGCCGGTAACGTCGACACGGACCCGAGAGGAGGGAGTACCGGTGACGCAAGCAGACGTACGGGCCACCGAGCTCGCCGAATTGGCGCTCGATCGTGACCTCACCATCGCGGTCGCGGAATCGCTGACCTGCGGTCGGCTGGCTTCCTCGCTCGGGGCCGCGCCGGACTCGGCCACCTGGTTCCGCGGCGGTGTGGTGGCCTATCGCCCGGAGATCAAACGCAAAGTGCTCGACGTTCCCGACGTGCCGGTGGTTTCCGAGACGGCCGCGCGGGCGATGGCGACCGGCGTCCGCGCGCTCATGGACGCCTTCGCGGGCGTCGCGGTCACCGGAGTCGGCGGCCCCGATCCGCAGGACGGCGAACCGGCGGGCTCGGTCTGGTTCGCCGTCGCCACCGCCGACGAGGTACGGGCCGAGCACCGTCGGTTCGACGGCGGTCCCGATCGGGTCCTCGACCAGACCATCGAGCACGCGCTTGCCATGCTCCTGGACGCCGTGAAGTCCGCTCACGGACACGGTCTTTGAGCCGGGGCCTCAGTCCAGGACGGCGGTCGCCTCGACCTCGACCATCAGGTCGGGCTCGCCCAGCGCGACGACACCGAGCAGGGTGATCGGCTTGACCGGATCGACGCCGAGCTTCGCGGCCGCGCGCGCCACGCCCTCGCCGAGCAGCGGGTACTTCTCCTCGTTCCAGTCCACGACGTAGATCGTCAGCTTCGCGACGTCGTCGAACGAGCCGCCGATCTCGGCGAGCGCGGTGGCCACGTTGAGGTAGGCCTGCTCGACCTGCGCGGCGAAATCCCCCTCCCCCACCTTGTTGCCCTCGGCGTCGCGGGCCACCTGCCCGGCGAGGAACACCAGCCTGCTGCCCTGCGCGATCGAGAGCTGGCGGTACACATCGGGTTTGGGCAGTCCCTCGGGGTTGACCAGCGTGACGGCCATGGCCACTCCTCCACGTCTTCGGTTCCGCGCGTGCGGCTGTCAGGCAAACCATAACAATGCTATGTATTGTTGCGCCATGGCCCGCACCAAGAATCCGCACGTGCGGTCGATGCTGCTCGAACGCGCCGCGCTGATGCTGCGCCGACGGGAACCGGTCACCTTGCGGGGGTTGGTGGCGGGCACCAACGTGTCGACCATGGCCGTCTACACCTACTTCGACGGTATGGACGGGCTGTGGCGAGCCCTGCGGCAGGAGGGCTTCACCCGGCTGTCGGCCAGGCTCGCCGAGGTGGCGGCGACCGCCGATCCGGTGCGCGACCTCGCGGCGCTCGGGGCCGCCTACCTTGGCAACGCACTGGAGAATCCGGATCTCTATCGGGTCATGTTCGACGCCGGTTTCGAGCTCGAGGATTCGGCCGCCGCCGACGAGACGCTGCACCGCGTGGTGACCACCGTGCACCGCGCGAAGGACGCGGGCAGATTCCGGTCCGGCCTGGATCCGCTGGAATTGGCCACCCAGAGCTGGACCATCGGGCACGGCCTCGCTTCCCTCGTCGCCACCGGCCCGCTCCCCCGCGAAACCTTGGCGAACGGCATACCGTTGCTGACCGCCCTGTTCGTAGCGGCCGGTGACGAGCGGACCCGCTGCCGCCGATCGGTGCGCGAAGGTTGGCGGCTCTGAGTCAGGTCGCCGAGCGCCGCACCTGATCGAAGAACGCCCGCATGGCCGGGCCGATCTCGGCCAGTTCGATGAACGGCACACCCTCCGAGGCGCCGTCGACGTAGGCGAAACGCATGTCGGCGGCCATGTCCCCGCGCTGCACCACCGTGAGCCCGTCGCGCTCGGCCGCGGCCACGGCGCCGTCGAAGTCGTCCGGTTCGAAGCACACGTGGTGCAGTCCTGGACCCCGGCGGGCGAGGAACTCCGCGTAGATGCTCTCGCCGCGGATCGGCTGAATCAATTCGAGCTGGATGTCGTCGAGATACGACAGCGCGATGTGCGCGGTGAAATCGGCGGGGCGGCCGCGATAGGTGCACGTGCGCGGGCCGAATTCGACGTCGGGGATGCGCGTCCATTTCCGCACGCCGAAATGCGTGACGAAGAAACGTTCCGCCTTCTCGATATCGTCGGTCACCCAGGCGATCTGGGTGATGGGGCCATCAGCGTAGCTCATACCGAATCCCGCGTTCGACCGTCGAGGCTGCTGGGGAACACCTGTCACTCATGAATCGACGTTAAGCGACCCCGCTTAATCTCTCAATTCGAACCGTTTAGATAGGTCCGACCGGCGCTGGGTGTTGGCGTACGCGGCGCGTGGAATAGCGTGCGGACGCGTCGATTGGCCGAGGGGAAAGCGGGTAAGCGCCGCACATGGCACCACCGTGACCATCGCCGCGCGCGGCGAGCGAGTGCGTCCGCGGCCCTGACGCTCGGAAGGGACCCTCGTGAACCAATCGACGAAGAACGACCTCGGCACCGTCCTGATCACCGGCGGCGCGTCCGGACTCGGCGCCGCGACCGTCGACGCCGTGCGCGCGGCGGGCGGTGTCGCCATCGTCGTCGACCGAGACAAACCCGACACCGACGTCCCTTGGGAGTACGCGGATCTGGCGTACTCCCGGGACTCCGAGCGCGCGGTGCGGTCGCTGATCGCCCGCACGGGCGGGCGGCTGGACGCGATGTTCACCGCCGTGGGCGCCGATGCCTGCGGCAAACTGGACGAGGTCGCGCCCGAGGACTGGGAGCGGGTGGTCCGGGCAAACCTGATCGGTACCGCCGCGGTCATCCGCGCCGCGCTGCCCGCGTTGCGTGCCAGTCGCGGCAGCATTGTCACCTGCGCCTCCACCCTCGGCCTCGAGGCGCTGCCCGACGCGACCGCCTACTGCGCCTCGAAATTCGGCATGGTCGGCCTGACCAGGGCACTGGCCGCCGAGACCGCGGGCGAAGTCGGCGTCACCCTGCTGATACCCGGCGGAATGGACACCGCCTTCATCGACGGCAGGCCGCCCGAATACGCACCGCCGCCGGACATCCCGCTCGACAGCCCGGAAGACGTCGCCGCGGCCGCGGTGTTCGCCATGTCGCCTCCGCGCGGCCGCGAGATCAGGGAGATGGCCGTTGCGCGGTCATGACGGGGCACGTCCTGGCCGACCGGCGCCGGTGATCAGGTGAAAGGAGGACCCATGGAACGTGGAAACAGCAAGCACGGCCCCAAGCGCGACGACCAACTCGCGCACGAGCTGGAAGGGGCGTTGAAGGGCAACCGGTCGACGCGCGCCGACGAGTGGCGCGATCCCGAACCGCTCGCCGACGACGACGAAGTCCTGACCGCTCGCCGCGACCTCCCGCGTCCGGCGCCGCCAGACAACCCGCAACCCTGACGGGCGATCGTTCCGGTGCGACCGCGCTTCCGGCACGGCCGCACCAGAACGGGACGTCGCCGAGCCGATCAGCGTCGCCGACATCGCGGCGGCGCCCACGTCACCATCCGAGCCGTCCAGCTCGCGTTCCGCAAACACCTGGACACGACGCCGATGGGCTACCTGCGGAAGGTGCGGCTGGCCGGTGCGCACGAGCAGCTGCTCGCGGCCTCCCCCGACGACGGGCACACCGTCACCGGTGTCGCCGCGGCGTGGGGTTTCGCCCATCCCGGCCGGTTCGCGAGCAGCTATCGCCAGGCCTACGGCGTCGCACCGCAGACGACGTTGCACGACTGATCTAGCGGCCGTCCAGCATCGCGACGATCTCTCGGCAGGCCGCCGCCGCGGGGTCGAGATCGACGTCCAAGACGTGAGGTCGGTCGGCGTAGACGGTGAGCACGGCGGCCGTGCCGTTCGCCGCGCGCAGGCCGCGGCAGTGCAGCGAGCGCAGACCGCGGTCGGGACGCCGTCCGTAAAACGAAGCGACCCTTCGCCGAAAATCAGCGCGCGCGCCTCATCGTCCGAGCGCGTCGTCCAGGCTCGCATAATAACAGAACAGCGCGCGCACGCCCACCACATCGAGGACCCGGTCGACCTCGGCATGTCCCGACACCAGCCGCAGGTCGACGCCGCGTTCGGCGAGCTTCGTCTTGAACTCCCCCAGTGCGATGGCGGCTCGAATCCCGACGAAGCGGGTGGTGCGGAAATCGACGATCACGGCGCGACAGCCGTGCTCGGGTATGGAGTCCAGCGCGGCGCACAGCTCGGGCAGTCCGGCGAGATCCAGTTCGCCGTCCACCGCCATCACCACGCAACTGCCGCGCATGGCTACCGACCGTCCCCCCGGCCGCCGCTTGTCGTACACATAGCGGTGAATTCGCCCGACACCGGACCGCACAACGATTTTCGTCGACATCGCAGAACCTCCCAACGGGATGGTGTCCCACCCGTCGGCCGAACGGCACCGTTGAACGGCGCCACCATGGTCGGTGCGATTCGCCCGAGAACCGCGTGGGACTGTGCTCGTCTGAAGATCTCAGCCTGCGGCCGGTCCTGTCTTTCGGCCCTCGGCGTCGCGGGATCGTCGCCACGATCCGCGGCCCCGGCCGCCATCCAATGTTGTGCTCCAAGCATAGGCCGGTCGCCGATCTACTTCACCCTTTGCGCCAAAGGACCGCTTCTACCTGCGCATGCTCGGGAGTCGAACGGGTATCTGCGTCAGCTGTACCGGAGCACGAGTTCGCGCTTGAGAACCTTGTGGCTCGGACCGAGCGGCAACTGGTCGACGAACTCCACGCGGCGCGGATACTTGTGCTTGGCCAGGCGTGTGCGACCGAACGCGATGACCTGGTCGGCGGTCAGCTCGGCACCGGCGACGACCACCGCGCAGATCTCCTCGCCGTAGGTCTCGTCGGGCAGGCCGATCACCGCGACCGCGTCGATGGCGGGGTGGTACAGCAGCGCCTCTTCCACCTCGCTCGGATACACGTTGAACCCGCCGCGGATGATCATGTCCTTGATCCGGTCGGCGATGGTGACATACCCGTCGGCGTCCTTCACACCGAGATCGCCCGTGCGGAACCAGCCCCGCACGACCGCGGCGGCGGTGGCTCTCGGATTGCCGATGTAGCCCTTGAAGACGTTGTGCCCGCGAATAACGATCTCCCCCAGCTCGCCGGGCGGCAGCAGGACGATCTCGTCCGCGACACCGGGGTCGGCGATCTCCACCTCGACGCCCCACACCGCGTGCCCGACGGTGCCCGCCTTCGGACCGAAGTCCGGCTGGTTCACCGCGGCGGTCGGCGAGGTCTCGGAAAGTCCGTAGCCCTCCAGGATCGGGGTGCCGAACAGGTCGTGGAAGGTCTCCAGCACCGGCTGCGGCAGCGACGCTCCGCCGGAGATGCACAAACGCAGTTGCGGCGCACCGAGTTTCGTCGCCGCGGTGATGAGCCGGACGTACATCGTCGGCACGCCGTGGAAGGTGTTGACACCCTCGGCGTGCATCAGGCGGATGGCCTCGTCGGGGTCGAAGCGCGGCTGCAACACCAGCGTCGCGCCCGCGCGCCAGGTGGAGTTCATGGACACGGTCTGGCCGAAGATGTGGAACAGCGGAAGCGCGCCGAGCGCGACGTCGTCGCTGCGTACGTCGTTGGCGTCGAAGGCGTTCACCGTCGCGTTCATGACCATGTTCAGATGGCTGAGCTCGGCGCCCTTCGGCTTGCCCGTGGTGCCGCTGGTGTAGAAGATCACCGCGGTGTCGCCTGGCGCGCGCGAGACGAACGACCGAATAGGTTCCGCCACAAGGGTGTTCGGGTCGTGACAGCCGATGCCGACCGCGCCCGCCGCGGCACGGCCGACCGCGGCGAACTGCTCGTGACACACTAGCAGCGTCGCCCCGCTGTCGCGCAGGACGTGCTCGGCCTCGTTCGCGGTCAGCAGCAGGTGCACCGGGATCACCGCGGCGCCCGCGGCGAGAATCGCGTAGTAGGCGCGCGGGAACTCGGCGGTGTTGGGGCACATCAGCGCCACGCGGTCGCCGGGGCGCACACCGAGTTCGATCAGCGCGGCGGCCTGTTCGCGGGCCTGCGACCACAACTCGGCGAACGTGATCCGCTGCGCGCCCTCGATCAGCGCGATCCGGTCCGGGCGGCGGCGCGCCTGCTCGGCCAGGATGCTCGCCAACGACAGCGTGGCGTTCATGCCACCTCCAAAACTAACGACGCAAGTTTTCCGCTCACCGTAGAGCAGCCAAACTAGCGGTGCAAGTTTCGGTTTTCTCGTCTACTTCGGCGCGGCGTGCAGTTCGATGGCGACGAGCAATTCGACGAGATCGGTGACGCTGCGGACGTTGCGGCCGGTGAGTTCCTGGATGCGGCGCAGGCGGTACTTGGCCGTGTTGTGGTGGATGCGCAAACCGTCCGCGGCCTCGCGCAGATTCATGTCGGCGCCCGCGAAGGCGCGGATGGTGTCGGCGAGCATCCCGCCGCGCTGCCGGTCCTCGGCCAGCGCGGCGGCGATCCGCGGATCCACCAGCTGGCGAACGGTGTCGTCGGCGCGCAGCATGAGATACCGGAACGGCGAGAGGTGCGGAAGGGCGAGCACCCCACCGTCCTCGGGCAGTAGATCCAACGCCGAACGCGCCTGCTGGTAGGCGCGCGGGAATTGGGCGATCTCGGTGAACACCGTGCTGACGCCGATGCCGAGGGTGATGCCTTCGGCGTGCAGTTTGTCGCGGGTGCGCCGCAGCAGCGCGCACAGTTCGTCGGCCGAGCCGTCGCGACCGAGCGCGGGCAGCGCGACGATCTCCGACCCGCGCACCACCGACAGCGTGCGCAATCCGTTGACACCGGTACGCGCGAGCGCCGCCGACGCGATGTGCCTGGCCTCCGCGTCGGAACTGCCCGGCTCGCCGCGATCCGCCGTCCGCAACACGACCGCCGTCACCGCCACCATGGGTGTCGCCCGCTCGGTGCCGATGCCGTGCGCGTGGGCAGTCGACAGCTGCGGCCCGCGGTCGGGCAGGGCGCCGTCCAGCAGACTCTCCACCAGTTCCCGGCTGTCGCGCCCGGCCTCGGCGGACAGGTACTGCTGGAATTCCAGATACGCGTTGGCCGCCTGGGTGCTGATCAAATCGCAGTAGCGGGTCAGCGGCACGACCATCGACAGCGCCGCGTCGCGCCCGGCCTCCGAGTCGCCCGCGTGGGCGACCAGCGATTTCCAGATCGCCTGCTGCCCGAGCCGGAACGCGGAGATGTAGTCGACCAGCGTCAGCCCGGACTGTGCCCGGCGCGCCGCGGCCCGTCGGGCGTAGGCGATGTCGTCGACGGTGACCCTGCGCTTGTCGAGCAGCGCGCCGAGTCCGGTCCGGCACAGGCGGGTCAGCTGGTCGTGCACGTCGGCGTGGAAGGTCCTGTCCCGCGCCGCGTAGCCGGGGACCTGCGCCAGGATCGCGGACATGCCCGCGTCGGCGATGTCGTGCGCGTGCTCGAAGACGCTGCCGACGATCCGCGTGCGCTCGGCCTGGACCGGCGCCGAGACCCCGATCGAATGTGATCCAGCTGACATAACCCGGCATACTCCACGGCCCTCGTCGCGGGTGTCAACAGGGCCGAAGGAAGCACCCCGCCCTGTCCGCGACGGACAAACCGCGCCGCCGAGATTGGGCCTCCGCGTCCGATGTGCGCCCTGACCAGCGTCTTTACGCTGACCACGATCCACAGGCCAGCCCGCGATGGTTGCGCCGACCCGCACGGAATTTCACCCACGTCTCGGACGCGGGCCGGAGGACGAATGCTCGAGATATCCCACCTGACGGTTCGCTTCGGCGGCATCACCGCCCTGCACGACGTCGGCTTCGGCGTCGCGCCTGGCGAGATGGTCGGCCTGATCGGCCCGAACGGGGCGGGCAAGACCACCCTGTTCAACTGCCTCACCAGGCGCTACCAGCCGACCGAAGGCACGATGCGCTACCAGGGCGAGGACCTGCTGACGGTCCGTCCCGACGCGCTGGCCGGGCTCGGCATCGCCCGCACCTTCCAGAATCTGGGGTTGTTCCCCCGCATGTCCGTCCGGGACAACGTGCTCGTCGGCGCCCACCACCGGGCCTCCGCCGGTTTCCTCTCCGCGAGTCTGCGCCTGCCGCGGGTGCGCGGGGAGGAGCGGCGGCTGCGCGCCGAGGTCGACGCGCTGCTGGAGCGGCTCGATCTTGCCGATGTCGCCGACCATCCGGCCGCGGGCCTGCCGTTCGGCACGCTCAAGCGGATCGAGCTGGCCCGCGCGCTGGCCGTCGGGCCGCGCCTGCTGCTGCTGGACGAGCCGGTCAACGGACTCAGCCACGGCGAGGTCGACGTGTTCGCCGAGCGCCTGCGCGCCCTGCGCGCCGAGTTCGACCTGACGGTGATCGTCGTCGAACACCACATGGGATTCGTCATGGGCACCTGCGACCGGGTGGTGTGCCTGGAGTTCGGCCGCGTCATCGCCGAGGGCGAACCCGAAGCGGTGCAACGTGATCCGGCGGTCATCCGGGCCTACCTGGGGACGGCGGCATGACCGACGAAGCGTTTCTCACCGTTACCGACCTGCGCGCGGGCTACGGCGCGGCCAAGGTGCTGCACGGGCTGAGCTTCTCGGTGGCTCGCGGCGAGGTCTGCGCGGTCCTCGGGCCCAACGGCGCGGGCAAGACGACCTTGCTGCGTGCGCTGTGCGGCATGATCAAGGTGCGCGGCACGGTCCGGCTCGACGACGCCGAAATCACCGGCCGCACACCGGAAGCCATCGCGCGTCTCGGCGTCGCGCATGTCCCCGAGGGCCGCGGCACCTTCCTGCCGCTGACCGTCGAGGAGAACCTGCGCCTCGGCGCCTATCAGCACCGCGATCGCGCCCGCACCGAGGCCGACCTGCGCCGAGTCTTCGACTTCTTCCCCATCCTGCGCGACAAGCTGCGCGAGACGGCGGGCGGCCTCTCCGGCGGTCAGCAGCAGATGCTGGCCATCGGCAGGGCGCTCATGTCCCGGCCCCGGCTGTTGCTGCTGGACGAGCCGTCGCTCGGCCTCTCGCCCCTGGTCACCCAGGAGCTGTTTCAGATCGTGCACACCATCAACGAAGAGGAGCGCACCACCGTGATCGTCGTGGAGCAGAACGCGCATCTCGCGCTCGGGACCGCCCACCGGGCGCACGTCCTGGAGACCGGACGAATCGTGTTGTCCGGCACCGCGGCTCAGATCAAGGCCGACGAGCAGGTCGCCGAGTCCTATCTCGGATACCGGGTGTGATCATGGCCGGATTTCTGCAACAGATCATCGAAGGCCTCACGGCCGGATCGATTTACGCCGGTCTCGCGCTGGCGCTCGTGCTCATCTACCGATTCACCGGCATCGTCAATTTCGCCCAGGGCGAGCTGGCCATGTTCTCGGCCTTCCTGGCCTGGCAGTGCGTGCAGAGCGGTCTTCCGTTCTGGGCCGCGTTGCTCGCCACCCTCGCGGTGTCCTTCGTCGGCGGCATGCTGATCGAACGGGTGATCATCCGACCCGTCGAGGGCGCACCGGAACTGACGCTGGTGATCGTCACCGTCGGCCTGTTCTTCTTCGTCAACGCCGCGGCGGGCTGGATCTGGTCCTACCAGGTGAAGACTTTCCCGAACCCGTTCCCGGAGGGGGCTTTCCGAGCCGGTGGCGTCACCGCAGGCTACAGCAGTCTCGGTGTGCTCGGCGTGGTCGCCGCGGTCATGGGCTTGCTGTACCTGCTGTTCCGCTACACCAAGATCGGACTGGCGATGCGGGCTGTGGCCTGCAACCCGCAGTCGGCGCGCTTGGTCGGCATCCGCGTCGGCACCGTGCTCGCACTCGGCTGGGGTCTTGCCGCACTGGTCGGCGCGGTCTCCGGCGTGCTGTCGGCGCCGCTGCTGTTCCTCGAGCCGAACATGATGGGCGGCGTCCTGATCTACGCGTTCGCGGCGGCGACGCTCGGCGGCTTCGACAGCCCGGGCGGCGCGGTGGCGGGCGGGCTGATCGTCGGGGTCGCCGAAACCCTCACCGGCGCTTACCTGGACGTCATCGGCACCGAACTCAAGATCGGCGTGCCACAGGTGATCATTCTCGGCGTCCTGCTGCTGCGGCCGCAGGGTCTGTTCGGTCGCGCGGTGGTGGAACGGGTATGAGCGACATGGGAACTCGAAACACCACCCTCGCGGCGGACACCTCCACTGCGCCGACCGAAACCCCGGGCGCCGAAACGCGGCGGCTGCGGATGCCGAACTGGTCGTGGCTCGGGATCGGCGCGCTACTGCTGATCGCCTGTCTCGCACCGTTCCAGCTGGTGCCGTTCCGCACCTTCCAGCTTGCGCTGGCGATGATCTACGCGGTCGCGCTGCTGGGGCTGAATTTGCTGGTCGGCCACACCGGTCAGATCTCGCTGGGGCACGGCGCGTTCTTCGCGGTCGGCTCCTACACCAGCGCGGTGTTGATGGACCGTTGGGACACACCGTATTTCGCGACACTTCCGGTCGCAGCGGCGGTGGCCTTCGCGCTCGGTTTCGCCCTCGGCATTCCTGCTCTGCGGCTGCGCGGTCTGTATCTGGCACTGGTCACCTTGGCCATCGCGATCTTCCTGGTGCCGCTGCTCAAGCGGTTCGAGTCGGTCACCGGCGGATCCATGGGGCTGACGCTGACCAAGCCAGCGCCGCCGGTGTGGACCGGGTTGGCCGAGGACCAGTGGCTGTACTTCCTTGCGCTGCTCGTCACCGTCGTGAGCTTCCTCCTGGTCGCCGGGCTGCTGCGCTCGCGGGTCGGCCGGGCGCTGCACGCGATCCGCGACAACGAGATCGCCGCCGAGGTGATGGGCGTGCGCCTGGCCTTCTACAAGACCCTCGCCTTCGCCTGCGGCGCCATGCTCGCCGGTGCGGCGGGCTGCGTCTACACCTGGGTGATCGGCTTCGTCTCGCCGGACTCCTTCGCCGTCGGATTGTCGATCACGCTGCTGGCCGGATTGGTCGTCGGCGGGCTCGGCGGTCACTGGGGACCGCTGCTCGGCGGGCTGTTCGTGATGTACGTCCCGAGCTTCGCCCAGGACCTCAACCAGGCGGCCCCCGGAGTGATCTTCGGCCTGCTGATCATCGCGGTCATGTACCTCGCGCCCAACGGATTGGCCGGACTCCTCGGCCGCACGGCGCGCTGGCTCGAACGTCTAGTTCGGAAAGGGAAGAACAATGCGCACTAAGGCAATCCGCGCCGTCGGCGTCGCGGCCGCCGTCCTGCTCGCGGTCTCCGGCTGCGGCGGCCGCGGCGACGCGGGCAGTACCGTCGGGCAGGGTGAATGCCGTGGTCAGCAGACCACCGGCATCTCCGACAGCAGCATCAAGCTGGGCGGTGTCTACCCGCTGTCGGGCCCCGCCTCCGCGTACGGCGAGCTGCCCAAGGGCGTTCGCGCCTACTTCGACTACCTCAACGCCGAGCACGGCGGAATCGGTGGCCGCACCGTCGAATACCTGGTCCGCGACGACGGCTAC
Source organism: Nocardia amikacinitolerans NBRC 108937 (assembly GCF_001612615.1). Classification (GTDB taxonomy): domain Bacteria; phylum Actinomycetota; class Actinomycetes; order Mycobacteriales; family Mycobacteriaceae; genus Nocardia; species Nocardia amikacinitolerans. Next base: position 92,463 of record NZ_BDAU01000003.1, read on the forward strand.
CAGCCGCCCAAGACCGTCGAGGAGACCCGCCGCTTGGTGGAGCAGGATCAGGTGTTCGCCGTCTTCCAGACGCTGGGCACCCCCACCTCCTCCGCGGTGTGGGATTACCTCAACCAGCGCAAGGTGCCCCAGGTGTTCGTCGCGGGCGGCGCGACGAAATGGGGTGCGGACGAAGGACATCCGTGGACCATCGGCTGGCAGCCCAGCTACCGCGCCGAGGGCCGCGCCTTCGCGCAGTACGTGCGCCAGCACAAAGCCGACGCGACCGTGGCGGTGCTCTACCAGAACGACGACTTCGGCAAGGATCTGCTGGCCAGCTTCACCGAGGCCGTCGCGGGCAGCGGCGTCCGGGTGGTCGCCGAGCAGAGCTACGAGGTCACCGACCCGACCGTGGAACCGCAGGTGCGCAACCTGGCTAACACGAAAGCCGATGTGCTGCTGAACTTCTCCACGCCGAAGTTCGCCTCCCAGGCGCTGGCGGCCGAGCGCCGCAACACCGACTGGAACCCGCTGCACGTCCTGACCCAGGTGGCCAACACCATCAGCACGCTGAAGCCGGTCGGGCTGGAGAACGCCCAGGGCGTGGTGTCGGCGGCGTTCACCAAGGACCCGTCCGACCCGCAGTGGTCGGCCGACCCCGCCATGCGGCTCTACCAGGAGAAGCTGGCGAAGTACGCGCCTGGCGCCGACCCGACCAACCAGTACACCGTGGTCGGCTGGGCGGCCGCTGAGAGCTTCCACAAGACGATGGAAGCCGCGAAATGCCCCACCCGCGAAGGACTTCGCGACGCCATGCGCTCGCTCGACGATGTCGGCATCGACCTGCTGCTGCCCGGCATCACGCTGAAGACCGGCGAGGGCGACGCGTTCCCGATGGAGTCCCTGCGCATCCAGCGGTTCGAGGGTGACCACTGGGTGCTGACCGGCGACGTCATCGACACCGGCAAATAACCACTCCCCCACCACGTGCCGCGGCGCACTCCGGCGTCGTCGGCAAGCACGAAGAAAACCGATCGATGAGGATCAAAATGAAACTGCGAAACAGCGTCGTGACCGCAGCTCTGGCGGCCGTTGCCGTCGGTGTCGGTGGCGCGGGCATCACCAACGCCCAGCCCGCGCCGGAACAGCGTGAGGTGCACTACGAGGTGACCCGCCAGGGCGATTCCGCCGTGGTGAAGGTCGGCGACGGCAAGTTGCGCGTCGTCGCGGACCAGCTGGTGGTCACCGCCGCGGACGACACGCCGGTCGCGGCAGTGCCGCTCACCTACCGCATGGACGCCATGGCCTATCCCATCGCGGCCCGCATCGAGGGCGACAGCGCGATTCTGACGCCCTCCCGCGAGGGCGGAACACCGGTGACGGCGGTGGCGGCACACGAGGTCATCAGTACGGAGCAGGCCGCCAAGCAGGTGGCCGAATCCTTCACTCCGCGTGACCAATCCGCGCTCGGCGTGTTCGCCCAGCGGATGACCATCAGCGCCGCGGTGAGCGCCGTCGTCGGCGCGGTGCTCGGCGGCGGCGTCGGCTGTCTGCTCGGCGGTGCGGCGGGCGCCACGGTCGCCAGCCCGGTGATCGCGCTGCTGCTCCCCTGGGTCGGCGCGACCATCGCCGGGTGCGTGCTCGGCGCGGCGACGCTGGGCGCGGTGGGCGCCATGGTCGGGCTGATCACGGTGGGCGGTCCGGTCGCGCTGTTCTCGGCGTTCCAGTACTTCTCCACCATCCTGACCCCCTGCCCGCCGGAACTGCCCTACTGCAAGGACCCCTCGGTTCCGGCTCCCCCTAAGTAACACCCCGAGAAGAGATCACGCAGGCCTGTCTGGCGCACACCGCCGGGCAGGCCTGCGCGGCGGTGCATGGCGCCGCCCGACGAGGAAGGAAATCAGCGTGCGCAGAACAGTTTTCGAGGCCGACCACGAGGCGTTCCGGGAGACCGTCCGGTCGTTCATCGAATCCGAGGTCGTCCCGGAGTACGACAAGTGGTACGCCGACGGCATCGTGCCCCGCGACTTCTATCGCAAGCTCGGCGAGCTCGGCGTGTTCGGCATCGAGGTTCCCACCGAGTACGGCGGCGCCGGGATCGAATCGTTCTCCTTCCAGGCCGTGCTCACCGAGGAGATCGCGCGCGCCGCGGTGTCCTTCGGCGGCTCCAGTGTCCATGTGTCGCTGTGCCTTCCGTACCTCAAGGCGCTGGCCACCGAGGAGCAGAAGCAGCGCTGGCTGCCCGGCTTCGTCAGCGGCGACATCATGTTCGCCATCGCCATGACCGAACCCGGCACCGGCTCGGACCTCGCGGGCATCCGCACCACAGCGACCCTGTCCGAGGACGGCACGCATTACGTGCTCAACGGCGCCAAGACCTTCATCACCGGCGGCGTGCACGCGGACCGGGTCATCGTGTGCGCGCGCACCGCGCCCTCGACGGCGGAAGACCGCCGCTACGGCCTGTCCCTGCTCGTGGTGGACACGAGCTCTCCCGGCTACTCCGTCGGCCGCAAGCTGGACAAGCTGGGCCTGAAGGTTTCCGACACCGCCGAACTCACCTTCACCGACGTCCGGGTTCCGGTCGAGGATCTGCTCGGCGAGGAACACCGGGGGTTCTCCTACCTCGGCCAGAACCTGCCGCAGGAGCGGCTCAGCATCGCCGTCGGCGCCTACGCCCAGGCCAAGGCGGCCGTGCGGTTCGCGCACCAATACACCAGGGACCGTTTGGTTTTCGCCAAGCCGGTGGCCAGCTTCCAGAACACGAAATTCGAGCTGGCGGCCTGCCGTGCCGAAGTGGACGCGGCCGAAGCCGTGGTGGATCGCGCACTCGCCGCGCACGACCGCGGTGAGCTGACCGCCGCCGACGCCGCCTCGGCCAAGCTGTTCTGCACCGAGACCGCCTCCCGCGTGATCGACCGCTGCCTCCAGCTGCACGGCGGCTACGGCTACATCACCGAATATCCGATCGCCCGCCTGTACGCCGACAACCGCGTCAACCGGATCTACGGCGGAACCAGCGAGGTGATGCGCATGATCATCGCCAAAGATATGGGGCTGTAAGGGATCTCAGCGCCCGCGCGGCGTCGGCTCGGGCGGTGTCGGCAATACCTCCTCGGCCACCTCGAGCACGGCGGCCAGCGCGCGGGAGGTGTTGTCGGCCCGCCAGGCCAGTGCGGACGCGAGCGCGGGGACGTCGCCGCGAAGTTCCTTGTAGACCATGCCGGTGCGGTGGATGTGCTGCACCGAGGAGAGCGTCAGCGTCACACCCACGCCCGCGGCGACCAAATCGAGGATGGTGTAGGAGTCCGGCGCCTCCTGCACGATGCGCGGCGTGAACCCGGCGTCGAGCGCCGTGCGCACCAGATGGTCGCGCACGCTCGAGCCCTGCGTGCCGGGGAAGGTGACGAAGGCGTCGTCGGCCAGGTCCGCGACATCGATGTCGGGGGCGTCGGCGAGCGGGTGCTCGGCGGGCAGCGCGGCGACCAGCCGTTCGTACTGGATGACCCGCACCGCGACGCCCTCGCGCCGCACCGGCAGCCGGACGAAGCCGAGATCCAGCTCGCGCGCGGCGACCAGGTTGAGCGCGGCGCCCGCGTAGGTCTGTCCGCGCAGACGCACTTCGATACCGGGATGCGCGGCCCGCACCGCCCTGGTCAGCGTCGGCAGCACCTCGTGACTGCTCGCGCCCGCGAAGCCGATCGAGACCCTGCCGACCTCGCCGCGCCCGGACGCGACCGCCGCGCGCCTGGCCACCTCGACGGCGTCGAGAACCGTGCGCGCGTGCGGCAACAGCACCTCGCCCGCGGCGGTCAGCCGCACCGAGCGGGTATTGCGCTCGAACAGCGCGACCCCGAGCTCCTTCTCCAACGCCCGGATCTGCTGGCTCAGCGGCGGCTGGGCCATGTGCAGGCGCTCGGCCGCGCGGCCGAAGTGCAACTCCTCGGCGACGGCGACGAACCCGGCGAGATGGCGAAACTCCACGACGACCCCATTAGGTAAGAATCCATATCACTGCATTGCGAATTGAGTATTGGACTATATCGGTCGAACAAGGCACCGTGAGGATCGATCCGAAGGAAGGAGCCCGATGTCCCCGTCCAAGCAGCTCACGATGCGCGAGGCGATCGCCGCGTTCGTCGAGGACGGTGCGACCGTGGCCTTGGAGGGATTCACCCATTTGATCCCGGTCGCCGCTGGTCACGAGCTGATCCGACAGCGAAGGCGCGAGTTGACGCTGGTCAGGATGACGCCCGATATCGTCTTCGACCAACTGGTCGCGGCGGGCGTGGCGCGCAAGATGATCTTCTCGTTCACCGGCAACAGCTCGGTCGGCTCGCTGTACGCCATCCGCAGGGCCGTCGAGCGCCGTGATCCGCGCGTCCTGGAGATCGAGGAGTACAGCCACTACGGCCTGCTCGCCCGCTACCTCGCCGGGGCCGCGAATCTGCCCTTCTATCCGGTGCGTTCGTACGCGGGCGGCGATCTGCCGGCGCACAATCCGCGCATCGCCAAGGTGACCTCGCCGTATCCCGCCTCGGACGGCGGCGTCGAGGAGATCTACGTGGTTCCGCCGATCCGGCCCGACGTCGCGATCCTGCACGCGCAGCGGGCGGACCGCGCGGGCAATGTGCAGGCGTGGGGCATTCTCGGCCCGCTCCAAGAAATCGCTTTCGCCTCGGCGCGCACCATTGTGGTGGTCGAGGAGATCGTCGAGGACGAGGTGATCCGCGCCGACCCGAACCGCACCGTGATTCCCGGCTTCGCGGTCGACGCGGTCGTCGAGTGCCCGCGCGGCGCGCACCCCTCCTACGTGCAGGGCTACTACGACCGCGACAACGACTTCTACCGGTCCTGGCCCGAGATCAGCAGGGATTCCGCCGCGCTGGATCGCTGGTTGCGCGAATGGGTCCACGACCTGCCCGATCACGCCGCCTACCTGGAGAAACTCGGCCCCGGCTACTTCGACCGCCTCATCCCGGAGCCCGCCATGTCCCAGCCCGTCGACTATGGATGTGCCTGATGACCAGCACAGCGCCCATGGAGCTCGCCCCCACCACCAGCGAGCTGCTGACCGTCCTCAGCGCCCGCCATCTGCGCGGCAAACGCCGGGTCTTCGCCGGAATCGGCCTGCCGACCCTGGCCGTGGCGCTGGCGCGCGCGACCACCTCACCCGACCTCGAGCAGGTGTACGAGTCAGGCGTCTGCGGGGCGCATCCCCCGCGCCTGCCCCAGACCATCGGCGACGCCCCGCTGGCCACCGGGTCCGAGGCGATCCTCGGGATGCACGCCCTGTTCGGGTACGTCCTCCAGGGCGGCTACATCGACGTCGGCTTCCTCGGCGCGGCTCAGATCGACCGCTGGGGCAGCCTCAACAGCACCGTGATCGGCGACTACGCGGCACCGGCCGCCCGGTTGCCCGGCGCGGGTGGAGCCAGCGAGGTGATGGCGAACTCGGACGAGGTTTTCGTGGTCCTGCGCCGGCACGACCCGCGTTCGTTCGTCGACCGGCTCGATTTCACCACCAGCCCGGCGCCGTCGGTGGCGCGCCGAGCCGAGCCGCGGGTGCGCACCCGTGGGCGCGGCGTGACGACCGTGATCACTCCGCTCGGTGCGCTCACGGCGGATGCCGACGGCGAATTGGTTTTGGCCGCAACGCATCCCGGTGTCTCCGTCGAGCAAGTGCTGGCCGCCACCGGCTGGCCGCTTCGGGTGGCGGGCACCGTCACCGTCACCGAACCCCCGACCGCGGCAGAGCTCGACCTGCTGCGCACCACCATCGATCCGACCAGGGTGTATCTCCGATGAGCGAACGAATCATGGACCAGCACATGCCGAGCGAGGTCTCGGCATGAGCGAGAATTCCGTCCTCCGCACCGACCTGTCCGACGAGCACGCGGGTATCCGGGTACTGCGCGTCTCCCGGCCGCAGGCCCGCAACGCGCTGAATCTGCCGACCAAAACACTGCTCGCCCAGGAGCTTTCGGCGGCCGATGCCGATCCCGCCGTCCGCGCCATCGTCCTGACCGGGGACGCGGGCGTTTTCGTCGCGGGCACGGATCTGAAGGAGATGAGCACCTACCGTCCGACCGATCTGCTCGCCCAGGAGACCGGCAAGGTGTTCTCGGTGCTCGACGAGCTCGGCACACCCGTGCTCGCCGCCGTCGAGGGCTACGCGTTCGGCGGCGGGTGCGAACTCGCGATGGCGTGCGATCTCGTGGTCGCGGGCGCCTCGGCGCGGTTCGGGCAGCAGGAGATTCGGGTCGGGCTCATTCCTGGCGCGGGCGGACTGAGCCGCCTCGTGCAGCGGGCCGGCCGGGCCCGCGCCCTGCGCATGGTGTTGACCGGCGAACCGATCGACGCCACCACCGCTCAGCAGATCGGGATCGTCGCCGACATCGTGCCCGACGGCACCGCTCTGGACGCGGCCGTCGAGCTCGCGGCGACCATTCTGCGTCAGCCGCCGTTGAACGTCCGCGCGATTCGCGGCATCGCGCGGCACGCCGAGAACGCTCCGCTGAACACCGCGATCGCTTTGGAGCGCACCACTTTTCAGATGTTGTTCGACACCGACGATCACGCGGAGGGCATCGCGGCCTTCCTCGCCAAGCGGTCCCCGACCTACGAAGGACACTGATGGAACCGATCGAACGCATCCGCATCGTCGGCGCGGGCGCGATGGGGCGCGGCATCGCCCAGGTCGCCGCGACCGCCGGATACCAGGTCGAGCTGACCGACGCCGACGCCGCCGCGGTGCCCGCCGCGCTCGAGTTCGTCGCGACGACGATCCAGCGGTCCGTCGACAAGGGCAAGCGCAGCGCCGACGAGGCCGCGGCCATCCTCGCGCGGCTCACCGAGGGCGCGGCGCCGACCGCCCCCTCCCCCGACATCGATCTCGTGATCGAGGCCGTGGTCGAGAAGCTCCCGGTCAAGCAGGCGATCTTCGCCGACCTGGAGACCGCGACGCCGAACGCCGTGCTCGCCTCCAACACCAGTTCGCTGTCCATCACCACGATCGCTTCCGCGCTGCGCGAGCCCGCCCGGCTGATCGGGCTGCACTTCTTCAACCCGGTGCCGCTGATGTCGCTGGTGGAGGTCGTGCCGGGAATGCGGACTCCCTCCGAATTGACCTCTGCTGCAACCGCTTTCGTAGAACGCCTCGGCCACACTCCGATCCTGGCGCGGGACACCCCCGGGTTCTTGGTCAATCACATCGGGCGCGCCCTGCCCAGTGAGGCGCTGGCCATCCTGTCCGAACAGATCGCCGCGCCCGCCGATATCGACCGGATCGTCCGCGACACCCTCGGCTTGCGAATGGGCCCGTTCGAGCTGATGGACCTGACCGGGTTGGACGTCAGCCATCCCGTGATGGAGACCGTCTCCGCGGGGTTCTACGGTGATCCTCGGCTGCGCCCCTCCCCGATCGCGGCCACCCGCGTCGCCGCCGGTCTGCTCGGACGAAAGACAGGCGAAGGGTTCTATCGCTACGAGGATGGCGCACCGCTGATCCCGGCCGAGCCGGACCTCGAGCCGGATGCCGGGGCCACCGCGGTCCACGTGCACGACCACCCCGATTTCGCGGAAAGATTGCGTGCGGCCGGTGCGACCGTGCTCGAAGCGCCGAGCGCCAAGGCGATTTCGCTCGTCCTTCCGGTCGGCGAACCGACCTACCGGCTCGCCGCACGCTACGGCCTCGACCCCGTCCGCACGCTCGGCATCGATCCGCTCGGACTCGATCGCGGCCGTCTCACCGTCGTCGTGCCCGCCGCCGCCGACCCGCTCGCCACCGCGCCCGTGCTGCGCGTGCTGGCCGCCGCGGGCTACCAGCCGACGCCGACCGCGGACGGCACCGCCCCTGTCGCGCAACGAATCCTGGCCGCGATCGTGAACCTGTCGAGCGCCCTCGCCGAGCACGGAATCGGCACACCCGAGGACATCGATCGCGGTGCGCGCCTCGGCCTCGGCTATCCGCTCGGACCGCTGGAACTCGGCGAATCCGTCGGCGCCGAGCGCGTCACCGCGATACTCGACGGCCTCTACGCCTACACCCGCGATCCCCGCTACCGGGTCAGCACCTGGCTGCGCACCCGCGCCGAGCAGCGTATCCCCCTGCACGCCAGAGGCACCCGCCCCGAAGACCTGCGCACGAACCGAGGAACCGATGTTCGTTCTCGATGACACCCACCGCGAGATCCGCACGCTGGCCGCCGATTTCGTCGACACCGAGATCGTCCCGAATGCGCGCGACTGGGACCGCGCCGAGACCGTCGACCTGGCCATCGTCGAACGACTCGGCGAACTCGGCTTCCTCGGGCTCGGCATCGCCGAGGAATTCGGCGGCACCGAGGTCGACATGCTCTCCTACATCCTGGTCTGCGAGGAGCTCGGCCGCGGCGACTCCGCGGTGCGCGGCATCGTCTCGGTCTCGCTCGGCCTCGTCACCAAATCGATTGCGGCGCATGGCACCGACGAGCAGAAACGCCAGTGGCTTCCCGAACTCACCGCGGGCCGCGCACTCGGCTGCTTCGCGCTCACCGAACCCGACAGCGGCTCCGACGCGGCCTCGCTACGCACCAAGGCGGTGCGCGACGGCGACGACTGGGTGATCTCCGGCGAGAAGATGTTCATCACCAACGGCACCTGGGCCAAGGTCGCCCTGGTGTTCGCCCGCACCTCGGCCGAGGGCGGCAAAGGCATCACCGCCTTCCTCGTGCCCACGGACACACCGGGTTTCACCGCGACGACCATCCACGGCAAGCTCGGGTTGCGCGGACAGGCGACGGCCGCGCTGTCGCTGGACCACGTCCGGGTGCCCGACTCGGCGCGCCTCGGCGCCGTCGGCAAGGGCCTCGGCATCGCCCTCGGCGCCTTGGCCAAAGGACGCATCTCCGTGGCCGCGGGCAGCGTCGGCGTCGCGCAAGCGGCACTCGACGCCGCGGTGCGCTACTCGACCGAACGCACCCAGTTCGGCAAGCCCATCGCCACCAAACAACTGGTCCAGGAGCTGCTCGCCGACTCCGCGTTGGACGTCGAATCCGCCCGCCTGCTGACCTGGAAGGCCGCCGCCCTCGTCGACGCCGGAGCTTCCCGCGACGAGGTGCAGCTCGCCTCCTCCATGGCCAAACTCGCGGCCAGCGAAACCGCCGTGCGGGTGAGCAACAACTGCCTACAGGTCTTCGGCGGCTACGGCTTCATCGACGAATACCCCATGGGCAAATACCTGCGCGACGCCCGAGTCCTCACCCTCTACGAGGGCACCAGCCAGCTCCAGAAACTCATCATCGGCCGCGCCCTCACCGGCATCGACGCGATGTAACCGCTCTTTCCGAAGGACAACAATGCCCGACGCAGTCATCTGCGAACCGTTGCGCACCCCCGTCGGCCGATTCGGTGGTGTGCTCAAAGACATTCCGCCCCAACAACTCGCCGCCACCGTCATCACGGAAATCGTACGCCGCACCGGCATCGACGGCTCCTCCATCGACGACGTCATCCTCGGCCAAGCCTCCCCCAACGGCGAAGCCCCCGCCATCGGCCGAATCGCCGCCCTCGACGCGGGCCTCGGCATCGACGTCCCCGGCCTCCAGGTCGACCGGCGCTGCGGCTCCGGCCTCCAGGCGGTCATCCAAGCCTGCCTCCAAGTCGCCACCGGCAGCAGCGATCTCGTGCTCGCTGGCGGCGTGGAATCGATGAGCCAAACCGAGTTCTACGCGACCGGAATGCGCTGGGGTGTCAAAGGAGACGGCGTCGCACTGGCCGACCGGCTCGCCAGGGCGCGAGTCACCGCGGGCGGACGCGACTTTCCCGTACCGGGCGGCATGATCGAAACCGCGGAGAACTTGCGCGCCGAGTACGCGATCAGCCGAGCGGACCAAGACGCACTAGCCGCGCTCTCGCACGAACGCGCCGTAGCCGCGCAGCGAGCGGGGCGATTCGCCGAGGAAATCATCGGAGTCGCTGTCCCACAACGCCGCTCAACTCCCGTACTCGTCGACACCGACGAGCACCCGCGCGCCGACACCACCGTGGAAGCGCTCTCCGCACTGCGGCCGATTCGCTCCTCGATCGACCCCGAATCCACGGTCACCGCAGGCAATTCCAGTGGCCAAAACGATGGCGCCGCCCTCTGCGTTGTCACCACACCCGAGCACGCCCGCAAACTCGGCCTCAACCCACTCGCCCGCCTCGTCTCCTGGTCAGCCGCAGGCGTCGCCCCCCGCACCATGGGCATCGGCCCCGTCCCGGCAACCGAACGCGCCCTCACCCGCGCGGGCCTCACCCTCGCCGACATGGACGTCATCGAACTCAACGAGGCCTTCGCCGCCCAAGCCCTCGCCGTCCTCCACCACTGGAACCTCGCCCCCGACGACCCGCGGTTGAACCCCAACGGCTCCGGCATCTCCCTCGGCCACCCCGTCGGCGCCACCGGAGCCCGCATCCTCGCCACCCTCCTCCGCGAAATGGACCGCCGCGAGGCGAGATACGGGCTGGAGACGATGTGCATCGGCGGCGGCCAAGGCCTCGCCGCGGTCTTCGAACACCTGCCCTGATCCCGGCCTACGCCGTCACCGGTCGACCCACTTCGACGCGCAGAGTCGATCTCCGCGCCGACGTAGGCGATCGGCCGGGCCGCCCTCTCCCTATGCGGGGGCACGTTCTCGTGTCACCAACGGGGACTCACTCGCGTTCCAATGTTGAACGATGGTACAAATAGTACGTACGTTCAACTAGACTCGAGGATGCGATGAACACAGAACCGTCGTCACGGGCCAGCGGGCGGCAGTGGGCAGGCCTCGCGGTGCTGGCGTTGCCGACCGCGCTGTTGGGACTCGATGTAACGGCGCTGTACCTCGTCGTCCCGAATCTGACCGCGGACCTGCGTCCCACCGCGACGGAGACGCTGTGGATCATGGACGCCTACGGATTTCTCATCGCGGGTTTCCTGATCACGATGGGATCGCTGGGCGACCGGATCGGGCGCCGTCGCCTGCTGATGATCGGCATGGCCGCATTCGGCGCGGCCTCGGTCCTCGCGGCGTTCGCCCCCAGCGCCCTCTGGCTGATCGCGGCGCGGGCACTGCTCGGCGTGGCCGGAGCGACGCTGATGCCATCAACCCTGTCGCTGATCAGCAACATGTTCACCGACGCCCGCCGGCGTGCGTTGGCGATCGGTGTGTGGGCAACGGTGTTCGCGCTCGGTATGGCCGCGGGGCCGGTCGTCGGCGGCATCCTGGTTGCCCACTTCTGGTGGGGCGCGGCCTTTTTGATCGCGGTACCCGTCAGCGTGGCGGTGCTGGTCGCGGCGCCTGCGCTGCTGCCCGAGTATCGGAGCGACGCCCCACGGCTCGACCTGCGGAGCGTCGCGCTGTCGCTGGCGGCGATGCTTCCGATCATCTACGCGATCAAGCACGTCGCCGCACACGGCATCGATGCCCAGGCCATGGCCGCCGTCCTGCTCAGTGGTGGCTCGACGGCCGCCTTCATCCGCCGCCAACTGCGTCTGCGGGAGCCGCTGCTGGACATCAGACTCTTCAGCAGCCGGGCCTTCTCAGTCGCCTTGGCCGTCTTGCTGATCGGCCTGGTCGGCTTCGGCGGGGTGATGTACCTGGTGACGCAGTACTTGCAGCTCGTCGAGGGCCTTTCGCCGCTGGCGGCCGGGCTGTGGATGGGGCCGCCCGCCCTGGCCATGCTGATCGGCGGGATCGGCGCCCCGGTGATCGCCGGTCGTCTCTCGCCGGGCATCGTCATGGGCGGCACGTTGGCCGTGTCGCTGATCGGATATGTCTTGCTCGGCTTCGCCGGGACCGACAGCACGCCGAGCGTGGTCGTCGGCTTCGCATTCCTCTATCTCGGCCTGGGTGTCATCGCCGCACTCGGGACCGACATCGTCGTGAGCACAGCACCGCCGCGGAGATCCGGATCCGCCGCGGCGCTGTCGGAGACCGTGCAGGAGCTGGGCATCGCGGCCGGGGTGGCGCTGCTGGGCAGCCTCACCACGGCGATCTACCGGACCACGGTCGCGGCCCCACCCGGGCTGTCCCGATCCGTGGCCGAGGCCTACGGTGACAGCCTCTCCGGCGCGGTGTCCGTGACGGACCACCTGCCGCCACCGACTCTCCAGCAGGCGCAGGCCGCGTTCACCAGCGGACTCAACGCCGCGGCGATCGCCGCGGGTATCGCCATCGCCTGCACATCGCTCGCTTGCTTCAGGACACTGCGCCACATCCGGCCGATCGGCGCCGTCGACCTGGAGGCGGAGGCGATAGCCTCGACTCGCGACGGCGGCGATCGGCGAGAGGACCATGGTGGTTGAACAGGACACTGTCGATGGCCGCAAACTGCGCGGCGAACGCCGTCGAGCCCAGATCATCGAGGCGACACTCGCGATCGTGCACCGCGACGGCGCCGCCGGCGTGACCCACCGAACCGTCGCCAAAGAGGCAGGCATCACCACCAGCCTGACCCTCTACTACTTCGCCACCCTGGACGACCTGCTGGTGGCGGCCCTGACCAGCGTCACGGACGCCTACACGCAGCGCATTCGCCAACTCGTCGACACCGAGGACGATCCGCTGGACGGGCTCGCCAGGCTCATCGCCGAGTCCGGCGGCCCCGGCCGTGAGCGGGCACTCGCCGAACGCGAACTCGCGACCCTGGCGGCTCGCCGACCCGCTCTGCGCCCTGCGGCGCGAAGCTGGCGCGACAGTGTCGCGGAACTCGCCCGGACGCAGACCAACGATCCTGCCGCCATCGAACCCTTCGTCGCCTTGTGCGACGGACTGTGTACAGCCATCCTTCTCGACGGCCACGAAGCCGACCCGGACCACATCCGCGCAGTCCTCAGTGGCGCGCTACCGCGCCCCGGCTCATAGCCCGGACGGGTCGACGATCTCCAGACCCGCGACAGTCGGAGTTCGGTGCAGGGGAATCCGTTGGGGCGTCCCGCCTGCGAATTCGCGTCGTACCGCTCGAGTCCGTCAATCGGCCGCGCGATCGGCGGGTAGTGCCGTCTTCTCGTGTTCCAATCCGCGCATGGACGGCGCGATCCATGTCATTCGCTGCGCGTAGACCGCGTGCTTGTAGCCTTTCCGGATGTCTTCGAGGGAAGTCGCGGGGTCGTCTGCGTCCAATAGCAGACTGTCCAGGTCGTAAAACGCGTTCCGGTTCGCCTGCCATTTCGTTTCGAAGCCCCCGACGATATTGAGCGTGGACAGCAAGGCGGCGACAGTCGCGCAGATCGCCGCGAGGTCGGCCTGCGGTGGGTCCGGGATCTGGATCGCCAGTGCGGCAGCAGCACTCAGGACGGCCGCCCCGATGAGACTCACATGGTGCGCCACCGACCAGCCGACTGACCCACGCCGAAACTTCTTCCGCGCCAGACGGACTCGCGCCAGCAGGTGATCCCGGGGCGACCCGGACGCGGATCCACCAGGGCTGCTTTGCGTCATGGCACCATCTTCTCGCGAAACAGTGTGCGGGAGAAGGCGAGCACAGCCAATACGCGGCGAGGTGCGCTGGAGGTTTGGTTCAGCTGCCGCTGCCGCTGCCACCACTGGATCCCCCGAGACCACCGCGCTCCGTGGTAGTTGTCTGGGGTTTGATCGCCGTCGTCGGTTGCGGCGCCGTCGTCCGCGGCGCCGACTGGGTGGTCCGCGGCGCGGTGGTGGTGACCGATGCCGGGGGTTTGGGCGCCTTCTTCGGTTGGGTAGACCCGCACCCCGTGGCGAGAAGCGATGCGGCCACCGCTGCCGGCAGCGCATACGCCACGCGCCGCGACATGCGACGTCCGTTGGCACCGAGATTTCCAGATGACTTGCCGCGCACAGACTTCCCCCCTTGTTGCAGATCGAGCGGACCGAGCTTAACAGCAGGCAATTCGAGAGCGAGGCGTGTGTGAACATCGCTGGCCGAGTTTGCCGGCCGATGAGGACCGGATGCATTGCAGCGCAACACATCCGGCCTGGAGTCCACATCAAGATCTACCGTCTCGGCCGTTTCGGAGTCCCCCGACGAAGATGCGGCAGGACTATCGGCCGCAGGTCGATGAATCCGCGGCCGCATGTCGCGGTTACAAATCGCTGGCGACGATGCTTTCGATATTCCGTTCCGCCAGAGCGGTAATGGTCACGAACGGATTGACGCTGGTATTGCCCGGAATCAGCGACCCGTCGATGACATAGAGCCCGGTGTAGCCGGGCAACCGACCGTAGTTGTCGGTCGCCTCGTTGAGCACGCAACCGCCCAGCGGGTGATAGGTGAAGTCGTCGCCCCAGGTCTTGTAGACGCCGAAGAGGTCGGTGCGGTAGATCGTCCCCTCCTTCGCGTTGATCTTGTCGAAGATGCGCTTGGCGGCGTCGATGGCGTACTGGTTCTGCGAGGTCTGCCAGTTCAGATCGACCTTGCCGGTGCCCGAATTGAACGTGAACTGAGCCCGATTCGGGTTCTTGGTGATAGCCAGGTAAAGGCTTACATAGGTCTCCAGCCCAGCCGGGAAGGGCGCGACCTCGGCGAAGGCCGGACCGCCCGCATCGGCCCAATTGTCGATACCCAGGCACGGCATGCTGGATTGCAGTACGCCGGTGCCGTCCCACATGTGATTGGCGCGGCCCACCATCACATTGCCGTTGTTGCCCCACTTCTTGCCGACCGCGTCGGGCAGGTCAGGCAGTTTGCCTTGCGCTTTCATGGCCACCAGCAGCTTCGACGTGCCGATACTGCCCGCCGCGAAGAACACCTTCTGTGCCACAACGGCTTTGGTCGCCACCGTGGCGCCGCTGGTGTTGATCTCTTTCATCTCCACCCGATAGCCGCCCTCCGTGGGCGATACGGCGGTGACGGTGTGCATGGGCGTGATGCGCACCTTGCCGGTCCCGGTGGCCGCGGCCAGATACGTCTTGTCCAGCGATCGCTTGCCGTGATTGTTGCCGTAGATCACCTCACCGGCCAGCGCCGATCGGGTGACCTGCTGGGCCTGTTCCTTCTTCATGTATTCGAAGTCGTAGACGTTCGGCACGAAGGTCCACCCGAAACCGGAGCGTTCCGCGTGCTTGCGCCCCACACGGGCGAATTGGTAACACTCCGCGCTTTCGAACCAGGTCCGGTCGATATTGTTCACGCCCAGACCGGTATTGGCGCGCGGGTAGTAGGTGTTGTACATCTCGTCGGCGTTCACCGAGGGCAGGATGGCCGCGAAGTTCTCCCGCTTGGGCGTCACCGCCATACCGCCGTTGACCAACGAGCCACCGCCGACGCCACGGCCCTGATAAATGCGGATCCCGCTGAATTGCTCGGAATCCAGGACGCCCGTGTACCTTTCGATGTCCTTGTTGTAGCTGCTGCCCGCGAAGTAGCCGACCGGCTGATCGGTGCGATCACGCAGCCAGTAGGACCGCCCATCGGGTTTCAGCACGGGACAGAAGATCTTCCCGTCGGAGCCGGGCGTCGTCCACGACATGCCCATCTCCACCACGGTCACCTCCACCCCCGCCTGCGCGAGCCGCAGTGCGGCGACCGATCCCCCGTATCCGCTGCCGATGACGAGCGCGGGAACCTTCTCCCCATCCGCGAGCGGCGCCGCGGTTGCCTGCGCCATCGATTTCCCCATCAGCGCGGCGCCAACGGTGAAACCCGTTGCAGCTAGAAACCCACGCCTGGTCACCCCCCGCCCGGACCGACTACCAACAGGAATTTCATGGGTACGAACAGGCAATGCAGGCTCCTCATCGAGTCTTGGATTGGAACCTGTTATAGCGACGCGAAACCGACTGCGCGGAACATTCCGGCCAAGCCGGAAAACTTTCGATCTTGGACCGACGGGAGAAGTGTGAACAGAATGTTCACCGCCATCGAGGCCATCGACGCCAAGGTTCCCGACCGTCGGGCAACACGTGGACCTGGGGTGATCCATCGCACCCCAAGGTGGGCATTCCCGCACCCAAGGTGTCGTGTCGGCGTGACATTACTTAGGCAGAGGATTGAGCCATGCATCCCGCCCTCGAGGAAGAGCTTCCCAAGCGCCTCGCCGAGTATTGCGAGCAGTTCGCCGAACTGCGGGACGGCCCTCCCCCCGCGGACCTTGTCTACGAGGAATACCACGCCCTGCGCCGCAGCTCGCACCCTGTCGAGGGCGCGGAGTCGAAGGGGCCCGGGGCCACAAAGCCCGCGCCAACGGAGATCGCCACATCTACGGCCCAGCCGGACGCCAGCGACTATCGCAGCACGATGATTGCTCGCCCGAGCGTCCAGGTCGCCCTCGAGTCCATCAACCCGGGCGACCAAGTCGGCGACTTCGACCTGCTGACGATGATCGGGCAGGGCGCATTCGCCCGCGTGTATCTCGCGCGGCAGCGATCGATGCAGCGGCTGGTCGCGGTCAAGATCTCGCACAACCACGGCACCGAGCCGCAGACCCTGGCCCAGCTGGACCACGAGTACATCGTCCGGATCTTCGACCAGCGACTCATCGCCGACGGCGAGCTGAAGCTGCTCTACATGCAGTACCTGCCGGGAGGCACGCTGCTCGACGTGCTGCAGCAGCTTCGATCGACCCCGGTGGCAGCCCGAAGTGGGCAGGTGCTGCTCGATGCCATCGACCGAGTTCTCGAGGCCAAGGGCGAGGTTCGTCCCACCGATTCGGCGGTGCGGGCCCGGATCGCGGCACTGACGTGGCCGGAAACGGTCGCCTGGCTGGGTCGTCGGCTTGCCGACGCGCTCGGGCACGCCGCCGAACGCGGGGTGCTGCATCGCGACATCAAACCGGCAAACGTGCTGCTGAGCGCCGAGGGCATACCCAAACTGGCCGACTTCAACGTCAGCTTCAGCCGACACATCCGGAGCACCAGCCCCCTGGCGTACTTCGGCGGATCGCTGGCGTACATGTCGCCCGAACAGCTCGAAGCGTGCCATCCGGAGCTGCCGAGGACGGCTGGCGACCTCGACACCCGAAGCGACATCTTCGCGCTGGCCGTGATGCTGTGGGCGCTGCTCACCGGCCGCATCCCGTTCGCGGACGAGGAGTTCGCCGGCATGTCGGAGACGTCGCTGGCCCGCATGCTCGAACTGCGACGCCGGCCCATCGATCCGCAGTACCTGTCGGAGCTTCCACCCGATTGTCCCGAAGCGCTGCGCCAAGTGCTGCTGGCGTGCCTATCGCCGGACCGCGAGCACCGCTACGCCAGTGGTTCGGAACTGGCCCGGCAGCTGGATCTGTGCCTCGACTCCCGCGCCCGTGACCTGGTCTATCCGCCCGAGAAGAGTTGGCGGGCACGTCTTTCGCGCCACTCGATCCCGATTCATTGGCTCGCCGCGGTGCTCGGCGTCGGGCTGGCGGCGGTCTACCTGTACGGGCACAACCTGCAGTTCGGCAGCGAGGGTGTGTCCGAGGCCACCAGAGCGCAGCTCATACTGCTCATGAACGTCTTCTATCTGATCGCCTGGCCTATGTCCATTGTGACCTGGTCCTACCTGTCGCGGCATCTGATCGCGGTGCCCCGCGGCCTGCGCAAGGGCAGACGCTACGACGAGGCGATGCTGGCCCGGGTCCGGTCGCGCACCCTGCGCTGGGGCGACCTCGACTCGATGCACACTCTCGTGTATTGCACGATCGGCGCGGGGGTGTGGGTGGCAATGCTCGCCACGATCACCTCCGCTCCCACGCGGCTGCTGGTCCATTCGGCGGCGCTGGTGCTGGTGTGCGGCGCGATCTCGGTCGCCTACTCGTTCTTCCTGCAGACGTTCTACACCGTCCGCTGCGTGTACCCGACCTACTTGCGCTATGGCCACACGACGGCTCGCGATGCCGCCCACCTGCGCGCACTACGCCGAAGAAGCACCGTCTACCTCGGCATTGCCGCATCAGTGCCCTTGGTCGGCGTGCTTACCGGATTCAGCGGCCTCGAGCCCGACGAGGTTGTGCGCATCCTGGATTCGGTGCTGTGGTTGTGCGCGATCACCGGGCTCGCATTCGTGGCCGCATATTGGCTGTTCCGAAAGCTGGAGGCAGACCTGCGAGCCCTCGAGCAGGTCGTCGAGAAGCGATCGAGTTCGATGTCGCATGAGTTCCCCGAGTGAGTCTCCGTCCCCGGTTGCGGCTCGTGTGGTGCGGCGCCCAGAACCAACCTTCTCGAGGCACTGGTACTTCATTGCGGTATTGCGGCACATGAGATGTCGGCGACGTCGTACAGACGCTGGCGAGAGACGTCCAGGCGGCTCAGCTGGATCAGCCCCTGGGAAACCAGAACGACGTGGGAGCTGAGCGCGGCTAATTCGTTCTGGTCCAGCACCTTTCGCGGGATGTCGGCCCGGAGACGCTCGGCGACATGGGTCTCCATCCGTGCGGTCGTCCGCTCGGCGATAGCGATAACCTCCGGAACCCGGTGCCCGAGCTGCCCGATGCTGTTGAGCATCAAGCACCCCCGCCGGTTCCGGTGCGCGAGACAGTCCGCGATCACCGCGTCGAAGAATGCGCGCACCGCCGCGCGCGGCGGACCGGGAGTGGCGCGCAGCACCTCATGCACCAACTCGGCCCTCCGCTCGCAGTATCGGCGGAAAGCCGTGAGGAACAACCCCATTTTGCTGCCGTAGGCGGCGTAGATGCTGCCGTTGCCGACACCGGAGGCGCTCGACACACCCTCGACCGAGGTGCCGTCGAACCCGTCGGTCCAGAACAATTCGATGGCGACATCGAGCAGCGCCGACTCGTCGAACTGCCGCGGACGCCCCATTCGTCCACGCTAGCAACGCCCGGAATTCGCATCCGTCGCGGCCATGAGATCCGGCACACGGCGGCCGCTCGGCTTGGTTGTGGAGGCGCGATTCCACAATAATCGCCGAATGGATTCCAGAGCAGTTACCTCGTCGCGGCGGCGCATCGGAATCCTGGTCTTCGACGGGGTGAAGATGCTCGATTTCGCGGGCCCCGCCGAGGTGTTCGTCGAGGCGAACCAGTCGCTGCCCGCCTACGACGTGGTGCTGGTCTCGGCCAACGGCAAGGACGTGCAGACCTCCATCGGCGCGCGGGTCGCCGTGGCCTGCGCGGCAGCGGACGCGGGCCGCTTCGACACCGTGGTCATCCCTGGCAGCGAGCTGCCCGCCGCCCAGTTCGTGACACCGGAGGTGCTGCGTGCCACCCGTCATCTCGCGGAGCACACCCGCCGCCTCGCCTCGATCTGTAGCGGGGCCGCCATCCTCGCCCACCTCGGCCTCCTCGACGGCAGGCGCGCGACAACGCACTGGAAATTCACCAAGGACCTCGGCCGCCAATTCCCCGCGGTCGAGGTGGATTCCGACGCGATCTTCGTGCGCGACGGGCACATCTACAGTTCCGCGGGCGTCGCCGCGGGCATCGATCTGGCGCTGGCGCTGGTCGAGGAGGACCACGGCGCGGCGGTCGCGCGGCGGGTCGCTCAGTCGTTGCTGGTGTACATGCAGCGGGCCGGCGGGCAGTCGCAGTTCTCGGCGGCGCTGAGCGGACCCGTCCCGCGCAGCCCGCTCGTCCGCGCGGTCGCCAATCTGATCTGCGCGGATCCCGCCCAGCCGTACTCCGTGAAGACGCTCGCCGCGCAGGCCGGGGTGAGCCCGCGGCACCTGACCCGATTGTTCCGCGCGGAGCTGGAGAGCACGCCTGCGGAGTACGTCGC
Source organism: Nocardia amikacinitolerans NBRC 108937 (assembly GCF_001612615.1). GTDB lineage: Bacteria > Actinomycetota > Actinomycetes > Mycobacteriales > Mycobacteriaceae > Nocardia > Nocardia amikacinitolerans. Next base: position 112,079 of record NZ_BDAU01000003.1, read on the forward strand.
CTTCGTTCGATTCGGTTATGCCAGAGACAAACTCGACGCGGGATACAGCGTCACGGAAGCCGCCATGGCCGCCGGATACGGCAGTGCCGAGGCGATGCGCCGCGCCTTCATCGCGCGACTCGGCGTCTCACCGCGCAAATATCAGCAGCGCTTCCGATCCACGGCGTACGCGACGGGAAGCTGATCTTCGTTCGCGCGGTTTGCCACCGGGTGTCCCAAATCGGGCGGATACTTGGCTCAACGGTTGGGGCGCGTGTGCGCCCGGTTCACGAAAACTGGAGGCCCCACTCAACAACGACGCCGAAAGGTAGGGACCATGGCGGGAAATCCCCTCGGTCTATCGCTCGAGCCAGCAGCGCAGGAGTTCGTGGACGCGACCTCCGAGCCGCCGTTCCTGTACCAGCTTCCGCCGGAGGAAGGCCGCAAAGCGGTCGACGGCGTGCAGGACAGCCCGATCTTCAAGCCGGAGATCGACGAGGAATGGATCACCGTCGAGGGCGGGCCCACCGGCTCGGTCCGGGTGCGCATCGTCAAGCCGGTCGGCGCGGCCGAACCGCTGCCCGTCATCCTCTACACGCACGGTGCGGGCTGGGTCTTCGGTGACGCGCACACCCACGACCGGCTCGTGCGCGACCTCGCGATCGGCGCGAACGCCGCCGTGGTGTTCCCCGAGTACGACCGCTCGCCGGACCTGCGGTACCCGGTGGCGAACGAACAGTCCTACCGGGTCGCCCAGTGGGTCACCACCGACGGCGGCACGAAGGGCCTGGATTCCGCGCGCATCGCGATCGCGGGCGACTCGGTCGGCGGCAATATGGCCATCGCGTTGACGCTGATGGCCAAGGAGCGCGGCGACGTCTCCTTCGTCCAGCAGGTGCTGTTCTACCCGGTGACCGACGCGAACTTCGACACCGGCTCCTACCGAGACTTCGCCGAGGGCTACTTCCTGACCCGGGACGGTATGCGGTGGTTCTGGGATCAGTACACCACCAGCGAAGAGGACAGGGCGCAGATCACCGCCTCGCCGTTGCGCGCGACGACCGAGCAGCTCGCCGGCCTCCCGCCAGCCCTGGTCATCACCGCCGAGGCCGACGTCCTCCGCGACGAGGGCGAGGCCTTCGCGGCCAACCTCCGCCGCGCGGGCGTGCCCGTGACGCAGACCCGCTACGGCGGGATCGTGCACGACTTCGTGATGGTCAACTCCCTGCACGACACCTACGCGGCCAAGGCGGCGATCGCCCAGGCCGTCGCGGCGCTGTCCACGGCACTGCACGGCTGAGTCGCGGCGAAGACCTTCGAAAACCTTTGATCGACAGGACGATTCACGATGTCGACTTCCATCGATGAACACACCGGTGCGCAGATCGAACAGGCCAACGCGAGCGGGCGCACGCCGGTGGTGTTCATCCACGGTCTGTGGTTGCTCGCCAGCAGCTGGGACCGCTGGGCCACCGTCTTCGCCGACGCCGGCTACGCCCCGGTGACCGCGGGCTGGCCCGACGACCCGCAGACCGTGACCGAGGCGCACGAACACCCCGAGGTGTTCGCGGGCAAGACCGTCGGCCAGGTCGCCGACCACTACGAGACGGTGATCCGAGCGCTGGATCGCAAGCCCGCGGTGGTCGGACACTCCTTCGGCGGGCTGCTCACCCAGATACTCGCCGGGCGCGGACTTTCGGCGGCCTCGGTGGCCATCGATCCCGCGCCGTTCCGCGGGGTGCTGCCGCTGCCGATCTCCTCGCTGCGCGCCGCGGCGCCGGTCCTGACCAATCCGGCGAATCGGCACCGCGCGGTGCCGTTGACCTACGAACAGTTCCGCTACAGCTTCGCCAATGCCGTGGACGAGGCGGAGGCCAAGAGCCTGTTCGAGACCTACGCCGTCCCCGCCCCCGGCGCGCCGCTGTTCCAGGCCGCGGCCGCCAATCTCAATCCATGGTCGGAGACGAAGGTCGACACCGAAAACCCTGACCGCGGACCGCTGTTGATAGTCTCGGGCGAGAAGGACAACACGGTACCTCGGGCGATTACGCACGCGGAATACGTTAAACAGCAACGCAATTCGGGTGTCACCGAGTTCATCGAGATCCCTGGGCGCGGTCACGCGTTGACCATCGATTCGGGGTGGCGCGAGGTCGCGGACACGGCGTTGGGGTTCATCAAGCGCTTCGCCTGATCAGCGCTCCGTCGCGGTGGGAGCTACCCCCGCCGCGGCGGCGCAAGGCCTGAACGGCAATAAGATCAACTTCTGCTACATTTGCCCCGTGAACGGCCCGGTACCGGAGAAACAACCTGGTATCGGGCCGTCTTCGCGACGCTGGCTCATCGCGCTCGCGGTCTGCCTGGTGCTGACAGTGGCGGGTGCTCTGGTCTTCGCCGACACCCTGATGCGCGATACCGAGCAGCTACAGCGCTTCGAGCAGCCTGCCGATGTCCGATACGCCGACGGGTCGACTCACTACATCGGCCTGATCGAGGTTCGCAGCGCGCTGTTCCATCGGCAGCGGCCGTATCAGATCTACGCCGGTCGCTACCCGCATATGGGATACGGCCACTTCGTGGACGTCCCGAGCGACCATCGACTCGTCATCAGCGTCGTCGACTGGCAAACCGACGGCGTGCGAGTGCATTTCGATTCCGCCCCCGCAGTGTTCATCCCCGCGGAGAATTTCACCTTCGGTCGCTGAGGCTGTACGACGGCTCGTTCGTGATCGAATTCGCGTAGGGCTCAGCACTCGGGGAGGAAATCCCCGAACTCGTCCAGGAATTCCGGCACCGGGTCGACGCCAATGCTGTGGTGGACGAGGCGACCGTCGACGAACAGCCCGAGTGTGGGGAACGCCCGGATCGAGTACCGCTCGGCCAGGTCGGGCTGTTCTTCCACGTTCACCGTGACGACGACAAGCCGATCGGCGAGTTCGTCGGCGAGTTGGCGCAGCGTCGGTTCGGCCCGGCGGCACGGGGCGCAATAGGGGGCGGAGAAGGCGACCAGCACCGGCTTGCCGGAGTCGAGCACGGTCGTGGCGAAGGTTTCGGTGGATACGGGGGTTGGGGCCTTCATCGCTTCTCTCCTCGACGCTCGGTTATCGAATTGCCGGACGGTAACAGGGCAAACGTCCGAATCTGCTGCTTGCGGATGTCGGCAGTGTCGGGTTCCCAGACAGCGGCGACGGGCGCGTCTCTGCCCGGGCCAACGGCGCACGGCGGGGCGGCGGCGACTGCGCTGTTGACGGGTTCCGCACTCGCCTGCGCCGTATTGACCGACCGACGGTCGGTCGGTACCGTCGAGAGCAGGGAGGTGCACCGTGCGACAGGTGAAGAAACCCGAGGTCCGTAGAGCCGAGATCGTCGACGCGGCCATGCGCAGTTTCGTGGAGCGCGGCTACGACCAAACCACCGTCGAATCCATCACCGGCGGCCTCGGCGTCGCGAAAGGCTGCTTCTACCACTACTTCAGCTCCAAGGAGCAGGTCTTCGCCGCCGCCGTCGACGCCATCGCGCAGCGGCTGTGCGCTACGTATCTCGCTCTTCTGCAAGATGATTCGCGATCACCCAGCGCCCGGCTGCTCAGCTATATCGATCACAGCTACGCGCTCACCGAACACAACAAAGCGCCCGACCTGCTTGCCGCGCTACACGGGGATCGCTTCCGCGACATGCACCATCGAATCGTCGATCGGGTAGCGGGCGAACTGCGCCCCGCTTTGTGCACCTTGCTGACGGCGGGCGTGACCCAGGGCGAATTCCGCGTTCCCGACCCGGAATTCACCGCGATCGCCCTACTCGGCGCACTGCGAGAACTCCACGAGGTCTACGCCGAGCGCCCCGACCTCGACCTGCGCACGCATCGCGCCACGCTCGTGGACCTCCTCGAGCGCATGCTCGGCACGGCGCTCCCCCATACCGATCGACAGGCGGAGGAACGATGAAAACCCATGCGATCACCTTCGATTCGTCGGGCACCGAATGCGCGGGCACGCTGTACACCGAGACGGAGACCGGCGAGCGGCCCTGCGTCATCCTGTGTCCGGGCTTCAGCGGCACCCAGGACACCCCGTCGGTCGTCGCGGCCGCCCAGACCTTCGCCGCCGCGGGTATGGCCGCGTTGACCTTCGACTACCGCCGCTTCGGCGTGAGCGCGGGCCAACCGCGTCAGCTCGTCGACATCGACGACCAGCTGGCCGACATTCGCGCCGCGGTCCGCTTCGCCCGCGACCATCCCCTGATCGATCCGGATCGAATCGTGTTGTGGGGCACCTCTCTCGGCGGCGGCCATGTCGTGACGGTCGGCGCCGACGACGAGCGCATCGCGGCGGTACTGGCGCAAGTCCCCTTCAACGGATTTCCGCGCCGAGCCGAAGGACGTTCCACCAGAGCGACTCTCGCGCTGCTGCGCGTGATGGTGGCGGACTGGTTGCGCGGCGTCCTCGGCCTCTCGCCGCACTACATTCCCGCCGTCGGCCGCCCTGGCGAACTCGCCGTGATGACCGGCCCGCAGGCGCAGGCCACCATCGACGCGATGCACAGCGAAACCTGGCGCAACAGCGTGGCGCCGCGCGCCCTGCTCCAGATGATGCGATACAAGCCCGGCGATCACGCGCCCCGGCTCCGCATGCCGCTGCTGGTCTGCATCGGGGAACGCGACCGCGAGACCGTCGCCGAAGACACCGTCGAGCTCGCCGAGCGCGCGCCCCGAGGCGAGCTGCGCACCTATCCTTTCAGTCACTTCGAGATCTATCGCGCCGACAACCGCGAGAAGGTTCTCGCAGACCAGATCGACTTTCTCCGCCGGGTACTTCCCGGTCTGTGAAGCAGCCCTTCCGTACGGTGTAAGAATCACCTAGGGTTACCTGGATATAGTCCGATGAAGGGAGTGCGCGTGTCAGTCGCCGCCGCGGTCAAGAAGCAGGTCCAGGAACTCGGCGGGGGATTCATGTTCTCCCGGGAGGCAAAGGAATTCGCACGCAGCACCGGCGCCGAGGGGTTCTTCGGCCCGTACGCACGCGGTCGGGGCGGCGTGCTCGGCGACGTGGACGCCGACGTGGTGACCGCCGCCTTCGGCTTCTTCCCCGCCCATTCGATCCGCGCGGCCTGGGAGTCGGTGTCCATGCCCGCCGCCAAGGCCGCCGACGGCTACGCCGCCGCATGTCAGGAATTCGGCCGCCGCAAGCTCGCCGATTTCGACCAAGCCGAACGGCTCGCCCAACTGCTGGAAGTCGTTGTCGCCGCGGCAGATCCGGCCGGCGTCCCCCTCTTCGCCGGCTGGCGCGCCTTGCCCCTGCCCGCCGACGCCCCCGCCCGCATCACGCAACTCGCGCACATCTTGCGCGAACTCCGCGGCGGCCTCCACCTCCTCGCCGTTCGCGCCAGCGGCCTCACCCCACTCCAAGCCGTCCTCATCTCCGGCTCCCCCTTCAACAACGGCCCCAACCAGGCCCGCTGGTACGGCTGGCCCGAACCCTTCGAAGAAATCACCCCCACCATCCAAGACCGCTGGCAACGCGCCGAAACCCTCACCGACACCCTCATCTCCCCCGCCTTCGCCGTCCTCGACGACTCCGCGGGCGCCGAACTCACCACCTTGCTCACCGCCGCCCACACCACCGTCTTCACCCGCTGACGATCGAGGGGCCGCAACGATCGGGCCGCGAAGCGTGAGCGGCCCCGCAGCGGCAGCCGCCTCATCCCCCTCACCAACCACACCGACCCCACCCTCCCCAGCCCTCCACCCCCTATCGTTACCCCACCTGACCAGCCGATTAGCTCTCCAGACACACACTGTTGTAATCTCTTCAAGCGCCCCAAGCGGGCGCACCACGGGCTGTGGCGCAGTTTGGTAGCGCACTTGACTGGGGGTCAAGTGGTCGCAGGTTCAAATCCTGTCAGCCCGACACAGGAAAACCCCTTCCCACCTGCATGGGAAGGGGTTTTCTCATTCTCCGATCACCCGAAGTTGGGGACCAGATGGGGACCAATCAGCACCCATCCGAGCCAGCAACTCAGGAATCTGTGGCCCGCCGTTCGGCGTCAAGAACCGCGACAACAGGCTGCCGTCCTCGGTCAGCGTCGCCACGTCGGGATGCAGGTACCGCTGGGTGATCCGTGGATCGGTGTGCCCCGCGATTTTCTGGAGCCGATGCAGCGGTACCCCTGCGTCCGCGAACCATGTGAGTCCGGTGTGGCGGAGGTCGTGTCGGCGCAGGTGTTCGAATCCCAGTTTCGCGACCACCTCGTCCCAATGCGTCGCCCGCCGCAGCACTCCGGTCGAGATTCTGCCGCCACGCGGACCGACGAACAGGCGGGCGGCCGGGTCAGCCTGGACGGCGGCGATCTGTTTCGACACGATCGGGCGCAGCTCCTCGATGATCGGAATCTTGCGCGCGCTTGCCCTTTGTACCCTTGTCCAGCATCCCACCGGGTCCCGGAGTGGTTTGCCGACGCAGCGTCCACACCCAGCTGCTGGTATCGATGTCGCCGACACGGCAGCCGGAGACTTCGCCGATCCGTGTCGCGGTGCACGCTTCGAAGAGCACGACATCGCCCCCACCCGCGATACTCTCCCGCCGACGCCGCCACGAGCGAATCCGCCAACGTGGTAAGCGCCTGCCAGTCCGGTAGTGCCAGCGACCGCGGGTCTTCGAGTTCATCCTCGTATTGGGCGAATTGGCTTTGCCACCCGGTCACCTTTACCGGATTGCGATCGATCAACTCGTCTCGGACCGCGACGGCCATCACCCGCACCCACATCGCGAGCGTGTTCTTCACCGTCGACCTACCGCACCCTTGCGCGATCCACGCATCCACAGCGCGATCCGCGACACCGGCCGTGATCATCGTGACCGGGAGATGCCCCACCGTTGGGACAAGCCTCCGATGCCAACCAGCCAGGTATGGGTCCCTGGTCTTGGGCTCGACGCCGCGGAGCGCCCGTTCCAGGTTCGCCGCTCCGTACACGGCCAGGGTTGCGGTCGCCATCTTCGGATCGAGCCCCCGGGCAGCGGCTTGCCGCACTCGGTCGAGCCACGCCTCGGCATCCTCGCGTGTGCCGAAAGACTCCGAGACCGACGGCCGCTTCTTCGTAGCCGGATCGATCCACCGGACCCGTGCACGAAACGGCTTCGCGCGGTCCCTGACCTCGATGTCGGTGCGCAGCTCCACTCCCAGCGGCGCGAGGTCCACACGCTGACTCATCACGCCGCCATAGGGTCAACCCGCCGGGACGCCAGGTAGGCCGCGACATCCACTCTGCTGTAGCGAATTACCCGATCCGACACCTGAACGAACGGAGGCCCCTGCGGAGGGCGAGCAGTCCGCCACCTACGCAGACTCGACGCATCCACTCCGAGCATGCTCGCCACCTCTTCCGTGGTGTACCAAGTTATTCCAGCTAGCTCAACGACCTCTGCCGACATCGGACGCTCCTCCCTACGCTGCCTGCTGAATTGCCGAAGCGTCTTGCGCCCCTGGCGGGCTGGCCGCGAGCAGGCCGTTGGTGTATTGGGCTCGCCATCGGGTTCGTTGGGCGATGGCCGTCATGATCAGGTGGTCTCTGGGTGGTGCGGATGGGTCGCCGGGCTCTACCGGTGTGATCCGCAGGTGGGTGGTGTCGGGTTTGGTGATGCCGACCGCGGCGAGGGTTGCCGAACGAACTCCGCCCGATCGGCCTTGTGGTCCGGGAGGGTTTTGGCCCGACCAGCGGCGCGAGACCAGGACGCGGCGGCCGGGCAGTCCGAGGGTGTCGCGGCGGTGGGCTTTGCCCTTGCAGCGGCCGGGTACGGTCTTGTCGCTGGCGCCCTTGGGGACGATGCCGTAGCGCAGCCACACCGCGCACCGCGGCGAGCACGGAACATGCCGCAACGCGGCATGCAACGTGTCGTAATGTGCTGCTGCGGCAACGATTTTCGGCTCCACCACTTCCCCAACCGCTTTCGTCAGGTACTTGGTCAGATAGCCGATATGACGATCGGCCTCCGGGTTCCGGCGAGGATACCCTTGGAATCGACCTGCGCGCCGAAGCGGACCACGTGAGCGGGTTCGAGGTCGTCGACCAGGTCCAGGACGTCTAGCGCGTTGTCCCAGGCGGTGAGCGGTTGCCCGGTGTCGGGATCGACGAAGGTGCCCGCCTGGTGGTCCCAGGTCGGCATCCGACCGTCCGCGGTGGGATCGACCTGGTTGTCGAGGTCGAAGTGTGGCCACCACACCTGGTGGTAGGTGGCGGCGGTGACCGCGCGGATCATGGCGTGGGAGATCGAGCCCCGCAACGCGATATACAGATGTGGGGCACCACGTTTCTGGGTTTCGACGGTGGCGAAGTACTGCACGTCCCAGCCGACCGCCCTGCGCAGGTTCTGTAGCCAGCGGTCGACCAGCTTGGCGAAGAACACGATGTCACGCGCCGTGGACTGGTAGTCGTCAGGGCCAACTACGGTTGCCCCCAGAGTCGAGCAAGTCCAGCCGGTAGCGGCTCTGCGGCTTCCACCAACTCTGCCGCAATCTCGATTGCTCGTTCGCATTCCTGGGAGGTTGGAACTTCGGCTCCATCGACCAGATGCACCACGCGATTGCGAACGTCAACCAACCCTTTGAAT
>NZ_BDAU01000004.1 GCF_001612615.1 Nocardia amikacinitolerans NBRC 108937
TGAGTCTCGGCTAACACATGCCGAATCGAAAGGCAACCACAATGACCGAACCGTTGGTATCGAAGGAACGAATCGCACAGGCGCTCGCGCTGGTCCAGGATCCCGAGATCCACCGTCCCATCACCGAATTGAACATGATCGACGCCATCGACGTGCGCCCCGGCAACCGGATCGCCGTCCGGGTGCTGCTCACCGTGGCCGCCTGCCCGATGCGGACCACGATCGACCGCGACGTCCGAGCGGCCGTGCTCGACGTTCCTGGCGTCGCGGAGGTGAGCGTCGAGTTCGGCGTGATGTCCGACGAGCAGCGATCCGGGCTGCGCTCCCAGTTGCGCGGCGACACGCCTGACGATGTCGTTCCGTTCGCCCAGCCCCACTCTCGGACCCGTGTCTACTGCGTGGCGTCGGGCAAGGGCGGCGTCGGAAAGTCCACGGTCACGGTCAATCTCGCCGCGGCCATGGCTGCGCGCGGGCTCGCGGTCGGTGTGCTGGACGCCGACATCCATGGCCATTCGATTCCCGGGATGCTCGGCGTCACCGGCGTTCCGACTCAGGTCGATCGGATGATCATGCCGCCGACGGCCCGCGGCGTCCGGGTCATCTCGATCGGCATGTTCCTCGATGCCGACAAGCCGGTGGTGTGGCGCGGGCCGATGCTGCACCGCGCGCTGCGGCAGTTCCTCGCGCAGGTGTTCTGGGGGGATCTGGACGTGCTGCTCGTCGACCTGCCGCCCGGCACCGGTGACATCGCGATCTCGCTGGCGCAACTACTGCCCGATGCCGAACTGTTGATCGTGACCACGCCGCAGCCGACGGCGGCGGGCATCGCCGCGCGAGCCGGTGCCGTCGCGGCGGAGACGGGGCAGCGGGTGGTCGGTGTCGTGGAGAACATGTCCTGGTACGAAGATCCCGCGGGTGGCCGTCAGGCACTGTTCGGTGCGGGCGGTGGCCGCGCGGTCAGCGATCGGTTGACAGCCCTGCTCGGCTCCGAGTGTCCGCTGCTGGGGCGAATTCCGTTCCATCCCGCGGTGGGCGCGGCGGGGGATCGGGGTGCGCCGATTGTTGTCGCGGAGCCCAGCTCGGCGGCCGCTGACGTGCTCAACGAGGTGGCGCGGCAGCTTGCCGTGGGCCCGCGCGGCTTGGCGGGTCGTCCCCTGGCGATCGGCGTGCGATGACGACCCCGCGATCCGAAGCGTTGCGGAGGCGGCGCACCTGAGTTAGGTTGTCCTTAGTTCTAGTTGAACATCGATTTCACTAATGCGGCCGAGGTGCGCGGGTGACTCCGGCCGACCGAGTGGGAGGACGAACCCATGGGCGCCGACGTCGAACTCGACGGGATCCCGCTGACCATGCTCTGGACCCTGCACAATCGAGCCAGCGAGTCCAAACGGCCCGACGCGATCCTGCGCGACCCCGACTGCGAGCGGATCTACGACGCGATCGCCTTCGACTACGAGCGAGCCTTCGGCAAGCCGGACGGCACGCACGCGGTGCGGTCGAAGATGTTCGACGCGGTGCTGCGGCCCTGGCTCGCGGCCCACCCGGGCGGGACGGTGGTGGAACTCGCGGCCGGACTGGAGACGCAATTCCAGCGCTGCGACGACGGACGGGTGCGGTGGCTGTGCGTGGACGTGCCGGATGCGATCGCGGTGCGCGAACGCTTCCTGCCGCCGAGCGAGCGGTGCAGGCATCTGCCCGTGAGCGCGCTGGACACCGCCTGGCTGGACCAGGTGGACCCGTCGCACGGCGTATTCGTCACGGCGCAAGGGCTTTTCATGTACTTCGAGCCGGAGCAGGTGCGGCGGCTGTGCTCCGCGATCCTGGACCGATTCCCCGGCGTGGAGTTGATGTTCGACACCATCCCGCCCTGGTTCTCCCGCAAGACTCTGCGCGGCTTCCACAAGACCCCGCACTACGAGGCGCCGCCGATGCCGTGGGGCGTCCGGCGCAGCGACATCGCGGATCTGGTGCGCTCGTGGAGTCCGAAGGTCACCGAGGTGACGGTCTCGTCGTACAGCCCGTCGCACGGTCCGCTCCCCGCCACGCTGCCCCTGTTCGAGCGGCTGCCGGTCCTACGCGACATCCCGCCCGCGATCGCGCACGTGCGCACCGCCTGAATCGTGTTCCGAAGCGTGTCCGAGGGGTTTACGCTGGGAAACCATGACCGCCTTCACCGGCAAGGTCGTACTCGTCACCGGCGGCGCCCGCGGCATCGGTGCGGAGGTCGCGCGGCGACTGCACGCGCGCGGCGCGCGCCTGATCCTCGTCGATGTCGATCCGCCACCGCTGCGGGAACTCGCGGCGGAATTGGGCGGCGACGAACATGTCTTAACGGTCCCCGCCGACGTCCGCGACCTCGCCGCGCTGGAGGCCGCGGTCGCGAAAGGAATCGAGCGGTTCGGCGGCATCGACATCCTGGTCGCCAACGCGGGCATCGCCAGCTACGGATCGGTCCTTGCCGTAGACCCCGCCGCTTTCCGGCGGGTGATCGAGGTCAACCTCGTCGGCTGCTTCCATACGGTCCGCGCCGCCTTGCCCTCGGTCGTCGAGCGGCGCGGGTACGTGCTGATCGTCTCCTCCCTCGCGGCCTACGTGGCGATGCCGGGGATGGCGGCCTACGACGCCGCCAAAGCCGGGGTCGAGCATTTCGCGAACGCGCTGCGGCTCGAGGTCGCGCATCGCGGAGTCGATGTCGGGTGCGCGCACATGTCGTGGATCGATACCCCGCTGGTGCGGGAGAGCTTCGCCGACCTGCCCGCGATGTCGCGCGGGCTCGCCGCGCTGCCCGGCCCGTTCCGCAAGACGACCTCGGTGCAGCAGTGCGCCGCCAGGTTCGAGCGGGGCATCGCGCGGCGCGCCAGGCGAATCAACGTCCCCGTGTGGGTCGGCATGCTCCGCTGGCTGCGGCCGCTGCTGCAACTGCGGCTCGTCGAGCGCTCGAGCGGCAAGACCACCAAGGACTGGCTGCCGGAAATGGACGATGAGGTGGTCGAGCTCGGTCGTTCGCTCAGCGCCCGGACGCAGGCGCTCGGCGAGGACTAGCGCCGCCTCGGGCCACCGCCGGGTCTCGACTCTTATCCGCTGCCGCGCGGGCTTTCTCTGTTCTCCCAGAAGGGAATTCAACCGTTTCACCGCCGAAGTGGCAGGGAATTGGTAGTTTTCGCGGACCCGCGCGGATGCGTTCGGAAGGTCGATGGGGGTTCGCGGAGATGTCCGGTTCGAAACTATCGGGAAGCGTGTCCGTCGGACGCCGTGATCGACTGCCGGGCAAGGGGATTCGCTCAGGCATCGTGGGCGCGGTGCGTGACGAGCTGGTCCGGGACCCGGCCGCGATCCCCGACCTGCCGCGGGTCGCGGCGGCGTTGTTTCTCAGTTCCCGCACGCTCTCCCGTCGGCTCAACGTGGAGGGGACGTCGTTTCGCGCGCTGGTGGACGAGGTCCGCAGGGCGCGGTCCGAACAGCTGCTCGGTCACACGCGCCTGACCACCGAGCAGGTCGCCAGCAGGCTCGGCTACTCCGAATCCGCCTCGTTCATCCGCGCCTTCCGGCGCTGGAACGGATGCCCGCCGCAGCAATTCCGTTCCCGCGGCGGGCATTCCGGCTGATCTCAGATCTTGCGGATGACCGTCACGACCTTGCCGAGGATGCGGGCGTCGTTACCCGGAATCGGCTCGAACAGCGGGTTGTGCGGCATCAGCCAGACGTCCTTGCCGCTGCGCTTGAAGGTCTTCACCGTGGCCTCGCCCTCGATCATCGCGGCCACGATGTCGCCGTTGTCGGCGACGTTCTGCTGGCGAACGACCACCCAGTCGCCGTCGCAGATGGCGGCGTCGACCATCGACTGGCCGACGACCTTCAGCAGGAACAGCGAACCGTCGCCGACCAATTCACGCGGCAGCGGGAACACGTCCTCCACCGCCTGCTCGGCGAGGATCGGCCCACCGGCGGCGATCCGGCCGAGCACCGGGACGAAGGTCGGGGTCGGACGGCTTGGATCGATCGCGGCGGCCTCGGCGTCCTCGATCGCGGCGCCGGGCAGGCTGGTCACCGCGCGCACCGCCTCGTCGAGGCCGCGGACGTCGACCGCGCGGGGGCGGTTGGGGTCGCGACGTAAATAGCCCTTACGTTCCAGGGCCCGAAGTTGGTGGGCGACCGACGAGGTGGAGGTCAGTCCGACCGCGTCGCCGATCTCGCGGATGCTCGGCGGGTAGCCGCGCTCGCTCACCGAGGTCCGGATGACCTCCAGCACCTTGCGCTGACGCACGGTGAGATCTGCCCCGGTCAGCGACGGGTCGCCGCCGACTCCGCTCTCGTCGCCCGTGTCGTCTGTGTGGCTCACCGCAACCGCCCTTCCTGTCGTTGATGTCGCTTTTCGAATTTAGTCCGGTGACGCCCAGGTTTCAAACATCTGTTCGACGCATGTCGGGCGTTTCGTGCTGACTTCGGCGCCGTCGCGTGGTAGAAATCGAACATCAGTTCTTCGAACATGTGATCGAAAGCGACTCCCTTCGAGCCATCCCGCCTGCATCTACACGGAGGTTTGTCCGATGAACACAGCGATCCGCGAAATCCGCGCCGGCGAAACCGCTCCGGCCTCCGAGGCTCCGCACGACAATCTGGGTTTCGACTCCGTACCCAGGGTGCGGCGCGCGCATCGAGGCGGGCTGCGCGCGCTGGACGGGCCGGGTCGCGCGGTGGCGGATCGTCGCCCGCCCGCGACCAGGCCGGGCGGGACCGTGGAGCTGTATCGGCGCGGTCCCGTGCACACGCCCGCCGCCCGGCGCCCGCGCGGCTCGCACCCGGTCCCGACCGTGGAGCAGGCGCAGCTGGGCTTCGCGGTGCTGGCGGTCGCGGCCCTGCTGAGCGCGCTCGTGGTCGTTGCGCTGTTCGGCCTCGCCCATTGGCGGGCGGGCAATTTCGAGGAACCCGCCCACTCGACTTCGATTCCCGCGGAGATCGGGCAGCAGTCGCACTACGGCGACTTCCCGCGCTGATCCGGCGAATCTGCCCGCTGATTCGCTGAGACGCCGAACCGGGACGTCGGCGGCAAGAGGTCGTGGCGGACGCCGTGTGTTGCCTCGGCGGGCCTCATCCCTCGTCGGAGAGTCGGTCCAGCCACTCCTTCAGTAGATGCTGCTCCGCGCTGCTGAGGCTGGTTTGTTCCGGCAGCGCGGCTCTCAAGGCGCGGGCGGCGCCGGCCGGTCCCGCGTCGCGCACCGCGGGCTCCTCGGTGGTCACCGCGGCGACCATGGACTCCCGAAGGGTTGTCAGCAGGGCGGGGTTGCGCCGGTCCGGCGGCAGTGACAGCCAGGTGAGCACCGCGCCGCGCGCCGTTGCGTGGATGATCATGGCCGCGAGTTCCTCGTCGACGCGGAGCCAACCACCGGCGGCGAGGCGCCGGATACGGCCCGGTCGTCGGTCGCGCCATCACCAGGGTCACGGTGTCCGACGGGCGTTTTCGTGAGCACTTGATGGGCGGGGGAGTCCCCGCCGATGCGGCAGCGCAGCTACTGGGCGTCTTCGCCGCCAGTCGCGCGGGGGAATTCGCTGCCGTGGACCCCACGCTGGCCGAACTGATCGGCCGTCGACCGAGTGGCGTGGACGCGGTGCTGCGCGAATCGTCCAGCGTGGCCGAAAATCTCGATCCATAACTAGAACGCGTTGTTACTGTGCTGAAAACGTGACCCAGGCAACACCTGCCGCGAACGATTTCGGGACCACTTGCAATGACGCAGCGACACACAGCGGGCCGCGCGGTCCGGGCTTTCGCCGGGCTCTTCTTCTGTCTTCTGTTGGGACTCGGCGCGATTCCCGCCGCGCACGCCGACCCCGCCTACCACGGCTATCTGGATCTTCCGTCGGTCAACGGCGACGGTGAGTACGGTGGCGGACTGAATCCCGCACTGCCACTGGACGAACCGACGTTGCGCGCGGCGCTGGACCAGGCGCGCGCCGACGGCATCGCGCCGGAACGCTATGCGACACTGCTGCATCAGTACTGGCTTGTGGTGGCGACCGGCAACGCCGCGATCGATCTGGCCGGGTGGGACCCCAGCCGCGGCGTGCGCGCCAACGAGCGCACGTTCAACCAGGTGTACGTCAACTATCTGCGGCTGACCACAGCGCATCCGGAGTTCTACTGGGCGGGTCTCGCCGGGATCGCCGGCGGCTCGTTCGCCTCCGGGTTCTTCGACATGAGCGATGTCGGCGTCGTTCTCGACGTGCCTGGCATCCATCAACTCGGCAACGCGGTCGCCGACCTGCTGCGCGGAACCCCCGAGGAACTGGTCGGCGAACTGCCCGCCGACATCCGGCTGCTCGCCACGGAGGGCACGCGGTTGTCCGCCGAGGACGTCGCCTGGTATCAGACCCGGCTGATGATCATGCAGAAGCACATCTTCACCGATCTCGTTCCGATGCACGAAGCCTTCGTCGCGCTCGGCATGCCGGGGATCGACGAGATGTACGCCGCCGGAATCATCGACGCCGACATCCGCGCCGCCTGGCAGTCGATCACGACGGGCACCCGCGACGGCTACATCGACGCGCTGATCCGCATGACCGACCGGGAGCAGAACCGCGTCATCGCCGACCAGTGGGACGTCACCTCCGCGGGGCGCGACGGCATCGGTCGTGTGCTCACCTACGTCAGCACCATCGCGGGCAAGCCCGCGGTGCCCGGCGTGCGCGCGCCCGGCGTCTTCGCCCCGGCCACCGTGCGCGCCGATCTCGGCGGCAGGCCGGTCGCGCTGCGCACCGCGCTGCCCGCCTTCAACTGGGCCGACCGGGAGGACCGCTGGACCTACATCATGGGCGACCTGGTGCCGCGCCACATCGACATGGAGTCCGACGCCGTGCTCGCCGCGGCCGTGCTCGGCGAGTCGTTCTGGCACAAACTCGCCCGAGGGCGGCTCGTGCCGCGCCTGCCGGAACTGCTCGCCGACCTGACCGCCCGGTGGCAACTCGTCGAGTGATGCGGCCCGCCGGGCGAAACTCCCGGTACCGGCACGGGTATCCTCGAAGAGCTATGGAGGTATACCGCGTGTCAATAGGGGTATACCTTGTGCCGGGTACATCGACGAAGGATCTCTCGGATGCATTGCCCGTACTGCCGACACCCTGACTCGCGGGTGGTCGACTCGCGCGAGGCCGAGGAAGGCGCGGCCATCCGCCGTCGACGTTCCTGCCCGAATTGTGGGCGGCGTTTCACCACGGTCGAGACCGCCATCCTGTCCGTGGTCAAGCGCAGTGGCGTCACCGAACCGTTCAGCCGGGAGAAAGTCATCCGCGGCGTGCGGCGCGCCTGCCAAGGTCGCGAGGTCGACGACGATGCCCTGAACCTGCTGGCTCAGCAGGTCGAGGACGCCGTGCGCGCGACGGGTTCGCCCGAGGTGCCCAGCCACGAGGTCGGCTTGGCGATCCTCGGCCCGCTGCGCGATCTCGACGAGGTCGCGTATCTGCGCTTCGCCTCGGTCTACCGGTCCTTCACCTCGGCGGAGGACTTCGAACGTGAGATACGGGAGATGCGCGAGGCGCGCGCCGCGGCGGGCGTCGCCGCCGACTGATCCGCTCCGACTCCGAGCCCGCCGGATAACGTGATCCGGCGGGCTCGCTGTCGCTCGGAGAAGGCTGCGATCGTCCGCACTGCCCGCTAACGACGAATCGCGGCGATCGCCTTCTCGATCCGCTTGGCCGACACCGGATACGGCGTGCCGAGCTTCTGGGCGAACAGGCTGACCCGGAATTCCTCGATCATCCACCAGATCTCGGTGACATCGGGCGCCTGCTTGCGTCCCTCCGGCAGCGCGGCGAGCAAGCGGTCGTACGCGGCGAGGACGCGGTCGAGTTCGGCCATGCCCTGCCGGTCGCGCACGGCGGAACCGGGCAGCGATTCCAGACGGACCAGCGCGGCGCGCAGGTAGCGGGGGAGGTCCCGCAGGCGCGCGCTGCCCCATTCGGAGACGAAGCCGGGGAAGACCAGATCGTCGAGCTGGTGGCGGACGTCGTCGGCGATATCACGCTCGGCGGTGCCGCCCAGCGCCGAGGACACCCGGTGCGCCTCGGCCAGCACCGGCACCACCGCGCGGACGATGCGGGCGACCTCGGTGGCGAGCTTGGGACGGATCGCGGCGACGAGGGCCTCGAATCGGTCCGGGCTGTGTACCGGGCCGCCCGCGCCCGCGATCAGTTCGTCGGCGGCCGCGGCACGGCAGTCCTCGACAAGCGCCTCCAACGACCCGTACGGATTCTGGCTCAGCGCAAGACGATCTGTGGGGCGCAGCCCGGCGGTGACGGTGCGCACCGAGGTCGGGATCGCGTGCAGCACCAAGGCGCGGGTGCCCGCGCGCATGGCGGCGGCCTGTTCGGCGGGGGAGCTGAGGACCCGCACGGCGACGCCCTCGCCCTCGGGGACCAGCGCGGGATATCCGGTCACGGTCTGCCCGGCGACCTCGCGCCGCACCGTCGGCTCGACGGTGCCGAGGGACTCCGAGGTCCACACGGTGGCCGCGGCTCGTTCGGCGCCCGCGGTCGCGCGCGCCACGGAGGCCGAGACCTGTTCGGCGAGTTGGGTCTTCAGCGCGGTCAGGCTCTTGCCCTTGGCCAGTACCCGGCCCCGGGTGTCGACCGCGGCGAAGGTCATGCGCAGGTGGTCGGGCAGCGCGGCGGGATCGAGGTCGTTCGGCGTGATCGTCACCGATCCGAGCCGGGACAGCTCCCTGGCCAGGCCGGTGCGCAGCGGTTCGGCGCGCGGGGTGAGCGCGGCGAGCGCGGCGGCGGCGAAGTCCGGTGCCGGAACCACGCTGCGCCGCAACGACTTCGGCAGTGTCTTGATCAGCGCCGCGGCCAATTCCTCGCGCATGCCCGGCACCAGCCAGTCGAAGCCGACGGCGCGCACGTGCGCCAGCTGCTCGACCGGGATGCGCACGGTGACGCCGTCGTCCTCCTGGCCCGGCTCGAACTGGTAGGTCAGCGGGAAGCTCAGCTCGCCCTGGCGCCACGCGTCCGGGAAGTCCGTCGGATCCAGCGCCGCCGCGTTCTCGTTGACCACCGTCGACTTCGAGAAGTCCAGCAGCGCGGGGTCTTTCCGCTTCGCGGTGCGCCACCAGCTGTCGAAATGCCGCGCCGAGACCACGTCCGCGGGGACGCGCTTGTCGTAGAACTCGAACAGCACCTCGTCGTCGACCAGGATGTCGCGGCGGCGGGCACGGTGCTCGAGATCGGCCACGTCGTCGAGCAGCTCCCGGTTGCGATGAAAGAACTCGTGCTTGGTCTGCCACTCGCCCTGCACCAGCGCGTGCCGCAGGAACAGCTCGCGGGATACCTCGGGGTCGATGCGGCCGTAGTCCACCGGTCGGCTCGTCACCAGCGGCACCCCGTACAGCGTGACCCGCTCGTAGGCGCGCGCGGAGCCGCGCTTGGACGACCAGTGCGGCTCGGAGTACGTGCGCTTCACCAGGTCGCCAGCCAGCCGCTCGGCCCATTCGGGTTCCACCCTTGCCGCCATGCGGCCGAACAGCCGCGACGTCTCGACCAGCTCGGCGGCCATCACCCAGCGCGGTGGCTTCTTCGCAAGCGACGAGCCGGGGAAGATCATGAACTTGGCGCCGCGCGCACCGAGGAACTCCCGGCTCTCCGCCTCGCGCACGCCGATATGGGAGAGCATGCCCGCCAGCAGCGATTGGTGGATCGCAGTGGAATCCCAAGGGAGGCCGTGGTTTTCGAGTGGGACCTCCGAGGTCTTCGGCGTGCCACGGCCTCCGCGCCGCTTGCGATTCGTTCCGGCGGACTCGTCCGTCGTGCGGTCCGTCGGCACGGATTCCGTTGTGGGGACGGTTTTCGAGCCGCGTCCGTCGGTGGACCAACCCAGACCCTTGGTGATGGTGCGTAGCTGCCCGTGTAGGTCCTGCCACTCCCTGATTCGCAGGTAGTGCAGGAACTCCTCGCGGCACATCCGCCGGAACTGATTGGACGACAGCGACTTGCGCTGCTCGGTGAGATAGTCCCAGAGCCGCAGATAGGCGAGGAAGTCGGAGCCTTCGACGACGAAGCGCGCGTGCTTGGTGTCGGCGGCCTGCTGGAACTCGGCGGGCCGCTCGCGGACGTCCTGGATCGACAGCGCGGCGACGATGATCAACACCTCGGCCAAGCATCCGTTGCCGTTGGCCTGCACCAGCATTCGCGCCATGCGCGGATCGACCGGCAGCTGCGCCATCTCGCGACCGACCGGCGTGAGCGCCAACGCGGCATCGGGGCCCGCCGCGCCGCGGGCCAGCGCGCCCAGTTCCTCCAGCAGCGCGATGCCGTCGCGGATCGCGCGCTTGTCCGGCGCCTCCACGAACGGGAAGTTCTCGATGTCGCCGAGCCCGAGCGCGGTCATCTGGAGGATGACGGCGGCCAGGTTGGTGCGCAGGATCTCCGGTTCGGTGAACGCGGGCCGGGATTCGAAGTCGTCCTCGGAGTACAGCCGGATGGCGATGCCGTCCGCGACGCGGCCGCAGCGCCCGGACCGCTGGCGGGCCGAGGCCTGCGAGACCTCTTCGATCGGCAGCCGCTGCACCTTGGTGCGCATCGAGTAGCGGGAGATGCGCGCGGTGCCTGGGTCGACCACGTAGCGGATGCCGGGCACGGTCAGCGAGGTCTCCGCGACATTGGTGGCCAGCACCACGCGGCGGCCGGTGTGCGGCGCGAAGACGCGGTGCTGCTCGGCGGTGGAGAGTCGCGCGTACAGCGGCAGGATCTCGGTGCGCGGCAGCTTCAGATCGCGCAGCGCGTCGGCGGTGTCGCGGATCTCGCGTTCGCCGGAGAGGAAGACCAGCACGTCGCCGTCGCCCTCGGCGAACAGCTCGCGCACCGCGTCGCCGATCGCGTCGACGGGGTCGCGGTCCACCACGCGGGTGTCCTCGTCGTCCTCGTCGGCGGCGGGGAGTTCCAGGCTCAGCGGCCGGTACCGGATCTCGACCGGGTAGGACCGGCCCGACACCTCGACAATCGGTGCGGGCGCGCCCTTCTCGTCGGCGAAATGCTTGGCGAACAGCTCAGGATCGATGGTCGCCGAGGTGATGATCACCTTCAGGTCGGGGCGGCGCGGCAGCAGCTGCTTCAGGTAGCCGAGCAGGAAATCGATGTTGAGGCTGCGCTCGTGCGCCTCGTCGATGATGATCGTGTCGTAGCGGCGCAGCAGGCGGTCGCGCTGGATCTCGGCGAGCAGGATGCCGTCGGTCATCAGCTTGACCAGGGTGCGCTCGGAGGCCTGATCGGTGAACCGCACCGTGTAGCCGATGACGTCGCCGAGCTCGGTGTCCAGCTCCTCGGCGATGCGTTCGGCGACGGTGCGCGCGGCCAGCCTGCGCGGCTGGGTGTGCCCGATCGCGCCGCGGATGCCGCGGCCCAGCTCCAGGCAGATCTTCGGGATCTGCGTCGTCTTGCCGGAGCCGGTCTCGCCCGCGACGATCACCACCTGGTTGGCCGCGATGGCCTCGGCGATGTCGGCGCGACGGGCGGTCACGGGCAGCTGCTCGGGGTAGCGAATCCGTGGCACCGCGGCCCGGCGTGCCTCGACGCGCAGTTCGGCGGCGGTGATGTCGGCGGCGATCTCCTCGAGGTCGGTGCCGCGCGCCCGGTCCAGCCGACGCCGCAGCCGGTACTCGTCGCGGAGGGAGAGATTCGCCAGGCGGGTGCGGAGCTCGCGGGTTCCGGTATCAGCTGTCCTGGTCATTGCGTCGTCCAGCGTACCGGGCGGGGCGTCACCGCCCGCCGCTGCCGGGCCACCGCGGACGTCCTCGCCGATAGCCGAACGTATGCCGGCGGCGCTGGTTCGGCCGGTCGAGCGCTACCCGATGTGCGAAGATCGGCCAATGGACGCGGGCTCGGGCACCTGGTGGGTAGTCAGAGGACTTCGCGTTGCCTTCGGTGTACTCGGCATCGTGGCGCTGGCCTGGATCCCGCTGCGCGATCTGGATACGGATACCTTCTCGCCCGCGAACTACTTCAGCTACTTCACCATCCAGTCGAACATTCTCGGCGTGATCGTGCTGCTGATCGGCGGCCTGCGGGACCCGATGTCGCGCCGTTGGCAGGTGCTCCGCGGCGCCGCGACGCTCTACCTGCTGATCACGGGCGTGGTCTACGCCGTGCTGCTGGCGAATATCGATGTCATGCTCACCGACCAGTGGATCAACGACATCCTGCACCGCATCCTGCCGATCGTGCTGGTCCTGGATTGGATTCTGGTGCCGGTGAGCCTGGGCATCACCGGCAGGCTCATCGGAGGGTGGTTGATCTACCCCGCGGCGTACGGCGTCTACAGCCTCACACGGGGGCACGTCCTGGACTGGTATCCGTATCCGTTCCTGGATCCCCGCGGCCAGGGGTATGTCTCCCTGATCATCGGAATGATCATCTTGACCGGGGTGTTCGCGCTGCTGGCGGTCGCCGTCGCCGCCCTCGGCGGGCTCGCCCTGCGCCGGCGCGAACCAGGCGAGGTGGTGACATGAGCGAACGTAGTGAGCGAATCATGCGCCAGCGCGCTTCGCGCATGCCGGAGCCGAGCGCCAGCGAGGCGAAGGCATGAGCGCGTTGTGGCATGGATTCGCCGATATGGGCGCCGTCGAGCGGGACGGCGCGTTCGTGATCGCGCGCGGCGAGGGCGCCTACGTCTACGACCAGTCGGGCGCCAGGTATCTCGACGCCACCGCCGGACTGTGGTTCGCCAACGTCGGGCACGGTCGCGCCGAGATCGCCGACGCGGTCGCCGCCCAGCTGCGCGAGATCGCGCACTACTCGAACTTCGGCGACTTGGCCGAACCGCCCACCAGGGAACTGGCCGAGCGGCTCGCGGCGATCGCGCCGGTGCCCGGCAGCAAGATCTTCTTCACCTCCGGCGGATCGGACGCGATCGACACCGCCGCCAAACTGGCAAGGCGCTACTGGCACCAGGTGGGCAGGCCGGAGAAGACGATCGTGGTGGGCAGGGAGCGCGCGTATCACGGAATGCACGTCGCCGGAACGGCTTTGGCGGGGTTGCCGCTCAACCGCGAGGGGTACGGCGAACTCATGCCCGATGCGCGCACCGTCGCGTGGGACGACGCCAAGGCGCTGCTCGCGCTGATCGAGGAGGTCGGCGCCGAACACATCGCCGCCTTCTTCTGCGAGCCGATCATCGGCGCGGGCGGGGTGTACCTGCCGCCGGAGGGCTACCTGGGCGAGGTGCGCCAGATCTGCGATGAGTACGAGATCCTGTTCGTCGCCGACGAGGTCGTCACCGGATTCGGGCGCATCGGCGGCAGCTGGTTCGCCTCGAGCCGCTTCGACCTGCGGCCCGACATCATGACCACCGCCAAGGGGCTCACCAGCGGCTACCTGCCGATGGGCGCGGTGTTCGTCGCGCCGGAACTGGCCGAGCCGTTCTTCGGCGGCGGCGTGTGGTGGCGGCACGGATACACCTACGGCGGGCACGCCGCCTCGGCCGTCGCGGCGCTGGTCAACCTCGACATCCTCGAACGCGAGAACCTGCTCGCCGAGGCCGCGCGGCTGGAACGGACCTTGCACGAGAAGCTCGCGCCGCTGGCCGAGCATCCGCGCGTGGCGGAGGTGCGCAGCGGGCTCGGCGCGGTGGCCGCGGTGCAGCTGGCGGACCCCTCCGAAGCGCCTGCCTTCGTCAAAGAGCTACGCGTCCAGGGTGTTTCGAGCCGAGCAGCCGGTCAGGGTGCGATGCAGGTCTCGCCACCCTTCGTGATGACCGACGCCCAAGTCGACGAGCTGGCCGCCGCGTTCACCCGCGCGCTCGGCTGACGGCTCACAGCGCCAGCGTCATGAACACGCTGTGCGGGTCCTCGGTGTAGTCGGCGAAGGGCGGACAAACCACGAACCCGTGGCGCGCGTAAAGGCGCGATCGGGCTCTCGACGGAACTGTGTGAGACACCTTACTGTGAGGGCACTCGCCCTCGTCTGCTTCAGCTCAGGTGGACCTATGAATCGTGTCAACACTCTCGGCTCTGTCGCGGCCGCCGCGGCTCGCCGCGTCGCCGACGAGACCTACTACGCGAGCCTCGCGGTGCGCGCGGGTCTGGCCACTCCGCAACGGCCGGATCGGCTGGCTCGCATGGGTTTCGCGGTACTGCGCTCGGGGATGCTCGGCGGACTCGTGACGGTGGCCGCGCTGCGGTACCGGCACCGCGCGGCGATCATCGACGAACTGGGCGCGGTGAGCTTTCGCGAGCTCGACGAACGCAGCACCGCGCTGGCCAACGCCTGGCGGGCGCGCGGTCTGCGCGACGGCGAAGGCGTCGCAGTGCTCGCGCGCAACCATCGCGGCTTCCACTACGCGGTGTTCGCCGCGGCCAAATGCGGCGCCAAGATCATCCTGCTGAACACCGACTTCGCCGGGCCACAGCTGCGCGAGGTCCTGGCGCGCGAAGGCGCCGATCTGGTGGTCTACGACGACGAATTCGCGGGCGTCCTCGGCGATCTGCGCACCCCGCGCGGCCGCTACCGCGCCTGGACCGACGCGCCCGCGGTCGACACGCTGGAGAACCTGATCGCGGGCGGCTCGCGAAAACCGCCGCGCCGACCGAGCACCGCGGCCAAGATCATCCTGCTGACCAGCGGCACCACCGGGACCCCGAAGGGCGCGCCGCGCCGGGAGCCGACATCGCTGGCGCCGCTCGGCGCGATCCTCGGCCGGGTTCCGTTCCGCGCCGAGGAGATCACCGAATGTCCGGCGCCGCTGTTCCACACCCTCGGCTTCGCGCACGCCATCATGGCCGTCGGTTTCGGTTCGACCCTGGTGATTCGGCGTCGCTTCGATCCGAGGGCGGTGCTCGACAGCCTCGACCGGCACGGCGCCACCGCGTTGATCGCCGTGCCCGTGATGCTGCAACGGTTGGTCGATCTCGGGCCGGAAGTGCGTGCGGGACAAGACTTCTCGCGGCTGCGGATCATCTTCGTCGCGGGCTCGCAGCTGGGCGCCGAGCTGTGCGTGCGCGTCACCGAGGCGTTCGGTCCCGTCGTCTACAACGTCTACGGTTCCACGGAAGTGGCGTACGCGACCATCGCCACCCCCGCCGATCTGGCGGTCGAGCCCGGCTGCGTCGGCACCCCGGTGCCGAGCACCACCGTCAAGATCTTCGACGAGAACGACGCCGAGCTGCCGCCCGGCCGCACCGGACGCATCTTCGTCGGCAACAACTACCAGTTCGAGGGCTACACCGGCGGCGGAGACAAGGACCGCATCGGCTCGCTGATGTCCACCGGCGACGTCGGTCATTTCGACAGCGCGGGAAGGCTTTTCATCGACGGCAGGGACGACGACATGATCGTCTCCGGCGGCGAGAACGTCTTTCCGGGCGAGGTCGAGGAACTGCTCGCCGCCCACCCCGCGGTCGAGGAAGTGAGCGCCTTCGGCGTCGACGACGACCGCTACGGCCAGCGCCTGCGCGCGGTGATCGTGGTCCGCGCGGGCCACACCCTCACCGAAGACGAAGTGCGCGACCACGTGAAGACCCATCTGGCCCGCTTCAAAGTCCCCCGAGACGTCCTCTTCATCGACCGACTCCCCAGAAATCCCACCGGCAAAGTCCTCAAACGCGTGCTGCGCGAGCTGGGTTAGGCGTTTCTCCGCGTTCGCACCGGTGCGCAGGCTCGCGACGGACCGCCTCCGGCTGCGCCCATCAGACCCTGCCGACCATGCGGCGGAGGGTTCGGCGGAGCCGGATGCGGTCGGGGACGGCGCTACGCAGCCAGCCGTCGGACGGCACCACGACGAGTCCGCTCCTGCGGTGTTCGACGCAGTCGACGATCGCGTCGGCGACCAGTTCGGGGGCCGGTGCGTAGCCGGGGGCGATGGTGCTGACCAGCACGCCTTGTTCGGCGAGACCTCGATGCAGCGCGGTGCCGAGCCCGACGACGGCGTGTTTGGTCGCGCTGTAGACGGCCGCGCCGAGCGCCGCGGTGACACCGACCGCCGAACCGATGTTGACGATGTGGCCGTGCCCCTGCTCAACGAAACGCCGTCCGGCCAAACGGGATCCGGTGATCACCGCGCGCAGGTTGACGTCGATCTGGTGATCCGATTCGATCTCGGACTCGCTGAGGAACGATCCGCTCGGCGCGGTGTCGGCGGCGTTCACCACCACGTCCAGCCCGCCGAGCTTGCGTTCGGCGCGGGCGAGGAACTCGGCGAACCGCGCGCTGTCGGCGGTGTCGAGCGTGAGGCCGACGGCGGTGCCGCCGTGCATCCGAGCGAACTGCTCGGCCACCGCGCGGGCCCGCCCCGTGTCGCAGTCCCCGAGCGCCACATCCGCGCCCGCCGCGAGAAACGCCAGTGCGATCTCGCGGCCGACGCCGTGCGCGCCTCCGGTGATCGCCACCCGTTTGCCCACAAGTGTCTTCTTCGACATGTGATTTCGCCCGCTTTCGCCTCGGGCCTCGACGGTAGGGTGCGGCGCGGTGTCGATGCCATGCGATGTCGGGTCAGGACATTTCGGATATCGGCCAGTTGTGCCGTCGACCGCGAGGCGTTTGCCGCGGCGCGCGGGCGGACGGACAGGACGTCCGGCTGTCCTTGCGATGTCCGGCCAAAACCATGCGGAATCCGGCCATGCCGGACGACGATGAAGCTGTGTCCTCGTGGGAGTGGCGGCGCTCGGTGACGTTGTCGGCTGTCTTGGTCGAATTGGCACGCGACCACGGTCTGCCACTCGGGGAATGCTTGCGCGACACCGGGATCGAGCCCGCACAGCTCACCACGCCTGGCATGGAGGTCACCGCCGGGCAGGAGCTGGCACTGATCGACAACATCGTGACCCGGCTCGACGACCGCCCCGGCCTCGGACTGGAAGCCGGAATGCGCACGCACGTCACGACTTACGGTGCGCTCGGGCTGGCACTCCTCAGCAGCCCGACGGTGCGGTCCGCGGTGGACCTGCTGATGCGCTACATCCGGATGACCACGACCTTCGCCCGCACCCGGCACGTCTACCAAGACGACACGCTGCTGCTCTACGCCGACGACCGCGACGTGCCGCCCCGGCTGCGCGGCTTCCTGCTGGAGCGGGATGTGGCGGTGCTGCTGACGAATTGGACGGCCGTGTACCACGCGCCCGCGCCGATTCTGAGCGGACAGGTCGCCTGGGGCCTGCGTCCCCGACTGCAACCGATTCTCGATCGGTACGGACTCACGGCCACCGATGGCCCTGGCCCGCACCTGGTCGTCTTCGACACCGCGGGCTTCGACGACCCACTGCCGCAAGCCAGCCCGCTCACGGCGGCGCTGTTCGAGGAGCAGTGCGCGCACCTGCTGCGACGGCGTGGGCTGGCCAAGGGCATCGCCGGATCGGTGCGGGAGGTGCTGCTGCACCGGCTGGGAGGGCGCGTCTCCCAGGAGGACGTGGCGGCCGCGCTGCACATGAGTCTGCGCACCATGCGCCGCCGCCTGGCCGAGGAGGGCACCTCGTATCGCAGCCTGTGCAGCGAGACGTACGGCAACATGGCCGAGGAGCTGTTGTCCACCGGCCTGACCGTCGAGGACGTCGCCTACCGCATGGGATATTCGGGCGCGCCGAGCTTCTCCAACGCGTTCAAACAGTGGCGCGGCGTCTCACCCGGCCGGTTCGCCCGCGCCGCCGTGGAAAGGCACGGCCGACCCGTCTGACGCGAAAACCGGTGGCCGAGCCGCGCACGGCCCGCGTACCTTCGACCCTCGTAATTCTCGACGGGGGAGGAAGAATATGGAGGCGACGGTCACGGTGACCCCGGACCAGCTGCCGGAGTTGCTGCTGCACGTCGCACTGGTGCGGCCGGTGTTCCTCTGGGGCGCACCGGGTATCGGCAAGAGCTCGCTCGTGCGCTCGTTCGCCGAATCGCTCGGGCTGGAGTGCGTCACGCTGCTCGGCACCCAGCTCGCGCCGGAGGACCTGATCGGGGTGCCGCAGATCGTCGGCGACCGCAGCCGATTCGCGCCGCCGGAGCTGATCGCAAGGCCGACCCCGTACTGCCTGTTCCTGGACGAGTTGAACGCGGCGGCGCCGGAGGTGCAGAAGTCGTTCTACTCGCTGATCCTGGACCGCCGCATCGGCGGCTACGAACTGCCCGCCGGTTCGGTGGTGATCGGCGCGGGCAACCGCGCCATCGACAACGCGCTGGCCCGTCCGATGGCCTCGGCGCTGGTCAACCGCATGGTGCACCTGCACCTGCGGGCCGACGTGGACGACTGGCTGAAGTGGGCCGCGCACAACGACATTCATCCCTGGGTGGTGCGCTACGTGACCCAGCGCCCCGATCACCTGTGGTCGGCGGCGCCGAAGACCGAGGCGCCCTTCTCCACCCCGCGCGGCTGGCACATGCTCTCCGACGCACTGCACTCCTGCGGCGACGATCTCGACGACACGCTGCTCGAGGTGCTCGCGGCGGGCACGCTGACTCCCGCGCACGCCTCGGGGTTCCGCGCCTTCGTCAAGACCATCCGGCACGCCTACGATCTGGACGCCGTGATCAAGGGCGAGGCCGACTGGCCGCGCGATCCCGGCGACCGCGATCTGCTGTATTTCCTCTCCGAGACCTTCCGCGCGCGGCTGATCAAGGAACTGCCCGGCTCCCGCAAGCACGTCTCGGCCGCGACGCACCGATTCGTGTTGCGAGCCAAGGCGATGCTCGTCGAGCTGTCCGAGATCTCGGTCGAATGCGCGCAATTGGTGATCGCGTCGGACGCGGACGGTGTGTCGGTGCTGCCCTCCTGGTTCCTGGTCGAGGTGACCCGCGACCTGCCGCGCCTGGCCGCGCGGCGGTAGCGGTGGGCGCCGCGCGCGGGAAGCGCCGCGCGACCGTCGATCCCTGGCGCCAGGCGGTGCTGGACGGCTGGGGTATGGTCCGTGCGCATCGTGCCTTCGGGCATCTGCCGGGCAGGCTCTACGAGCTCGACCCGCGCCGGACGCCGCAGGAGGTGTGGGCGCGCATCGCGGGCGCGGGCGTCGGCTACCACCCGAAGCGTCGCGCCGAAGCCGCCGAGTGGGCATGGGTTTTCGCGCACTGCCTGCTGCACGCCGGGTTCGGACACCTGGACCCGCGCCGGGCGGACCCCGCCGACATCGTCACCGACATCGATCTGTCCGAGAGCTGGTCGATCGACGCGGCCGAACCGCACCCCGCCTATCGCGCCGCCTGCTGCGCCGTCGTCGACCAGTATCTGACCACGATGAAGATCGGTCGTCGGCCGACCGAATTCTCCGCCGCGCCGAGCATTTCCGACGAATACGCGACGGCCGCCCGCTGGCGCTACACCGCCGTTCCCGCCGAGTACCGGCGCGACGACCCGCCGGACTTCCTGATCAGCGGCGCCGCCGCGGCCGAGCGCGCCGACGACCCGGCACGTTTCGCCGCGGGTATCGCCGCCGCCGCGCGCGACGCGTTGACCGTCGCGGGCGGCGACTCGACACCCGAGGGCCGTAGGCCGCAGCGAACCTGGGACGCGGCGCTGAGCTGGTTCGTCTCCTCCTACCCGCTGCTCGGCGCGCTGGCGGCCGGGATGACGCTCGTCGCGGACGCGGGTCTGGCGCGCGGGTGGGACATCGCCATCGCCGCGGTCAACGCCGAGGCGGCGGAGATCTACGTCAACCCGCTGGCCGGGCTGACGCAGGAGGAGTGGCGCTTCGTGCTCGCGCACGAAATGCTGCACGCCGCACTGCGACACGGTGAACGCACCGCTTGGCGGGACCTTTACCTGTTCAACATCGCGTGCGACTACGTGGTGAACGGCTGGCTGGTGGAGCTCGGAGTCGGGGTCATGCCTGAGGGCTTGCTCTACGACCCCGCGCTGAAAGGCTGTTCGGCGGAGGAGGTGTACGACCGCATCGCGACGGATCTGCGGCGGTTGCGCAAGCTGGCCACGTTGCGCGGGCGCGGCCGCGGCGACGTGCTCGGCGAACCGCTGCCGCACTCCGGCGGCGCGGGACGCTACGTCGACCTGGACGACTACTACCGCAACGCGCTGACCACCGGCCTGGCGTATCACCTGAACAGCGGGCGCGGCTACCTCCCCGCCGCGCTGGAAGAGGCGATTCGCGCCATGGACCAGCCGCCGCTGCCCTGGGACGCGCAGCTGGCGCACTGGTTCGACGAGCACGTCCCCGCGGTCGACAAGCGCCGCAGCTACGCCCGCGCCTCCCGCAGGCAGGCGGTGACGCCCGACATCCCGCGCCCGGCGTGGGTGCGTCCGGAGGAGAGCACGCGGCTGCCGACCTTCGGCGTCGTTCTCGACACCTCGGGATCGATGGACGCGGCGCTGCTCGGAAAAGGTCTGGGCGCCATCGCTTCCTACGCTCTGGCCAGGGACGTGCCGCGCGCGAGGGTGGTGTACTGCGACGCTGCGGCCTACGACGCGGGCTATCTGCCGGTCGAGGAGATCGCGCGCGGCGTGCGGGTGCGCGGCCGCGGCGGCACCGTCTTGCAGCCCGGGATTCGGCTGCTCGAACGCGCCGACGACTTTCCCGCCGATGGACCGATTCTGATCATCACCGACGGTGCCTGCGATGTGCTGCGAGTGCGCCGCGAGCACGCCTACCTGGTGCCCGCGGGTGCGTCGCTGCCGTTTCGGCCGAATGGTCCGGTCTTCCGGATGCGCTGAGCCGGGATGTCCGGCGACCGCGTCGGGAGTCCTCGCTCGGAGAAACGAGAAAGGGCACCCTAACCCGACGTGGGATGCGAGCATGGAAGGGCAGTCTCACGATCGCCGCGGCGAAAGGTGGTGGGGTGTGGCCGAGTTCGTGCAGGAGTACGCCGCGTTGCGGTGGTCGGTGGTGGCGGCGTTCCTGGTGACGTCCGCGATCGTGACGCTACGACTGGCGAGACCCGTTCGCGGGCACGTGAACTCGGAATCGGATGCCGCGCACCTGGTCATGTGCCTGATCATGCTGGTGATGCTGATCTTTCCTGCCGAGGCGAGTCCGCACGCGGTGCGCGGAGTCCTGATCGCCATGACCGTCGCGTTCGGTGCGTTGCTGGTGAGCCGGATCGTGGAATGGCGCGCGGCGCGCGGCGCGGTGACGGCCGGACAGACTTTCGCGATCGGATACCACGCGCTCGCCGCCGCGGCCATGCTCTACGCGATGTCCGGGCATTCGGCCGCCGATCACGCGGGCCCGCCGCCCTTCGCGGCCTATGCGCTCGCCGCGCTCTTCATCGCCGACGCGCTCGCGGTGCTGTGCCTGCGCGGCGGCGGTTGGCACCGGCTGGCGCATCCGGTCGGCGCGGTCGGGTCGGCGGCCGTCGTGCCGCACGTGGTGATGGATTTCGGGATGGCGTACATGCTCGTCGCCGCCGTAGTCGGGTGAAACCGGGAATCAGACCTCGACGACGGTGTCGGCCACGACGCGTCCGCCGAGGCGCACCCAGCCGTCGGAGTCCCACTCGGTGAACAACTGCGAGCCCTGGCCCTGCGTGATGATCAGGCTGCGGCGCAGCAGCGCCGTGAGCGCGACCGCTGCCGCGCCGGTGGCCTCGTCTTCTTCGATGCCCATGGTGGGGGCGAACATTCGCGAGCGCACCGTGGCACGGTGCTCCTCGGTCCAGCACCACAGGTAGTGCGGTCCGCCGGGGAAATCCTCGGGCCGCACCGTGGCCAGCTCGTCGAGGCTGTCGAGCTGATGGAAGGTGAAGTCCGGCGCCCACTCGCCGCGCGCCTTGATCCAGGTCAGACCGTCGGCCAGCTCGACGGGCACCGGTCCGGCTGGCATGTCGAGCACCCGCACGGGGATGCCCTGTTCGGCGAACCACCACGCGGTGCCGACCGAGGGATGTCCGGCGAACGGGAGTTCGACGGCCGGGGTGTAGATCCGCATGCGGGCGATCTCGTCGACCGGGTCCTCGACGACGACGGTCTCGCTGTACCCGGCCCGCGCCGCGAGAGCCTGCGCGTCGGCCTCACCGACGTCCTTCGCGCGGGCGATGCCCAGCGGATTGCCGAGGCGTCCGGTCGCATCCGTGAATACGCGCACCACCTCGACCCGCGTGCCCATGGCTTCCGGCTCATCCTGTGTGCCCATGCACGCGAGCCTACCGGCTCGCACCGGTGGCTACCGGCGAGCAAACGTAATGCTCGTCACTCTCTCGGAGGGGCGGACGAGGGGGAAAATGCCGAAAGCCCCGTCCGGTCGAAGACGGGGCTTTCGGGTCGTCTCTGGCGTCAGACCGACGCGGCGGCGAGCGTCTCGGTGGACTGCACGGCCTGGCCGACGCCGGCCACGATGGCGGCGGCGCGCAGCGACTCGAAGATCACCTCGCGGGAGACACCGGCCTCGCGCAGAGTGTGCTCGTGCGCCTCCAGGCAGTGGGCGCAGCCGTTGATCGAGGAGACCGCGAAGGACCACAGCTCGAAATCGGCCTTGTCGACGCCGGGGGCGCCGATGATCTGCATGCGCAGACCGGCCCGCAGGTCGTCGTAGCGGCCGCCGAGGAACGCCTTGCCCCGGTAGAACACGTTGTTCATGCCCATGATCGAGGCGGCGCCGAGCGCGGCGTTGTACGCCTCCGCCGTCAGGATGTCGGCGGCTTCCTCGGCGATCTCGCGCAGCGTGGTCGCCGACCGGGTCGCGGCCGCCGACGCGAGCAGGGTGCCCCACAGTTGCTGTTCGTTCAGCACGGTGGTGCGCGCGATCGATGACAAGTTGAGCTTGAGGTCCTTGGCGTACTCGGGAAGGGAGTTCTTCAGGTTCTCAATGCTCATTCGACGTTTCCTCTGTGTGTATCGGGCCCGCGGGCGCGGGGATGTTCTCGAAGACGCTCCCCGCCGGAGCGGGGAGCGGGATCTGTTCGGGGAGTGGGCGTTCCGGATCAGACGCTGGCGGTGAGGAGCTCACCGGCGTTGATGGTCGGGTCGCCCTTCTTCCAGTTGCAGGCGCACAGCTCGTCGGACTGCAGCGCGTCGAGCACGCGCAGCACCTCGTCGACGTTGCGGCCGACGGAACCCGCGGTGACCGAGACGAACTGGACCTCGTTGTTCGGGTCGACGATGAAGGTGGCGCGGTCGGCGACACCGTCGGCGTTGAGCACGCCGGTGGCGGTGACCAGTTCACGCTTGAGGTCCGACAGCATCGGGAACGGGAGGGTCTTCAGATCCTCGTGCTGCGCGCGCCACTGGAAGTGTACGAACTCGTTGTCCACCGAGACGCCGAGCACCTGCGCGTCGCGGTCGGCGAACTCCTCGTTCAGCTTGCCGAACGCGGCGATCTCGGTCGGGCAGACGAAGGTGAAGTCCTTCGGCCAGAAGAAGACGATCCGCCACTTGCCCGCGTGATCGTCGCTGGTGACCTGGGTGAAGTAGTCGTCAGGCTGCTGAGCGTCGACCTTCGACAGATCACCGCCGATGACCGCGGTGAGGTTGTATGCCGGGAACTGGTCGCCGATGGTCAGCAGGGCCATGCTTTGTCTCCTCGTCCTTCATGGGGTTTTTGGGCGTGCGAAGTTCTTCTGTGATCTTGCACAAAGGGCAGTGAAAGGTAAAGGTGATCAGTCGCACTACACTGATAGGTGTGACTGATCAGACTTATCAGCCGACACTTTCGCAGCTGCGTGCGTTCGTGGCGATCGCGGAATACCGGCATTTCGGCACCGCGGCCGCCCGGCTCAATGTGAGCCAGCCCACGTTATCGCAAGCATTGGCCGCGCTCGAAAACGGACTGGGACTCCAGCTGATCGAGCGCAGCACGCGCCGGGTTCTGGTGACCGCGGCCGGAATGCGGTTGCTGCCGCAGGCGATGGCGACGCTGGAAGCCGCCGACCGCTTCGTCGCCTCGGCCACCGGCGACGGGCTCGGCGGCACACTGCGGATGGGAATCATCCCGACCGTCGCGCCCTACGTGCTGCCCGCTCTGCTGCCCGAGCTGCGCAAGCGGCTGCCCGCGCTGGTGCCGCAGGTCGTCGAGGACCAGACCGCGCGTTTGCTGGAGGGGTTGCGCACCGGCGTGCTCGACGTCGCGCTGCTCGCGCTGCCCACCGAGAACTCGGGGCTGGTGGAGATTCCGCTCTACACCGAGGAATTCGTGCTGGTGACCCCGCGCGGGCACGCGCTCGCGGGCCGCAAGGACATCGAGCCCGCGGTGCTCGGCACGCTGCCGCTGCTGCTGCTCGACGAGGGCCACTGCCTGCGCGACCAGACCCTCGACCTGTGCCGCTCGGTCGACGTCCACCCGGGCGCGGTCGGCGACACCCGTGCCGCCTCGCTGGCCACGGTCGTCCAGTGCGTGGCGGGCGGACTCGGCGTCACGCTCATCCCGGAAATGGCCGTCGCCGCCGAAACCGCAAGGGGCACGCTGGAAACCGCCCGCTTCGCCGATCCGGCCCCCGGCCGCACCATCGGCCTCGCCTTCCGCGCCTCCAGCGCCCGCAGCGACGACTACGAATACCTCGCCGCCATCATCCGCGCACACCGGCCGATGTGAGGCATCCGGCCGCGCGGGAGCTTCCTGTGGCATTGACCGCGGGGGCGGGGGCTGGGACGCTCGGCTGGTGCGGATTCACCACCTGAACTGCGGGTCGATGGCGATGGGCATGGTCGACCATTGCCTGTTGATCGAGACCGACACCGGGCTCGTCCTTGTCGATACCGGATACGGCCTGGAGTGCGTGCGTGATCCGGGCCGGATGATGGGGCCAGCGCGGTTCTCGCTGGGCGCCAAACTGCTCGAACGGGAGACGGCGGTCCGGCAGGTCCAAGCGCTCGGGTACGACCCGGCCGATGTCCGCGACATCGTGCTCACCCATCTGGATCTCGACCACGCGGGCGGGCTTGCCGATTTTCCGGACGCGACCGTGCATGTGCACGGTCCGGAACTGCGCGCGGCGAACTCGTCGAAGGGGCTGTTCGACCGGCTGCGCTACCGACCGGCGCAATGGGCGCACCGGCCGAAGTGGCTGACCAACGAGATCGACGGCGGTGCGGAATGGTTCGGCTTCAACGCGGTCCGCGATCTGCCCGGCCTGCCCGCGGAGATTCTGATCGTCCCGCTGTACGGCCACACCGAGGGGCACGTGGGCGTTGCGGTCGACACCGGCGACGGCTGGCTGCTGCACGCGGGCGACGCGTTCTACGTGGGCAGCGAGATCGATCCTGTGCACCCGCGAACCCCGCTGATCTGGCAGGTGATGGAGTTGCGTTCGCTCGGCTCGAACGACTTCATGCGGAACCGCGAACGTCTCCTCGAACTCAACCGGGCGCACGGTGGGGAGATCACCGTGTTCTCGTCCCATGATCCGGACGCGTTCGCCCGCTTGGCGCGGTGAAGCCGACACCGGCGCGAAGGGGCACAGTGGTGACAAGCGCGGAGAGGAGTGGTGCGTGGACGTGATCGGCAACGGCCCCGGTGGACGCCTCGCGAGGGTGTCCACGGCGGAGCACGCGCTCTTCGTCTACGGCACCCTCCAGTTTCCCGAGGTGCTGCATCAGTTGATCGGACGCTGCCCCGATCTGTCGCCTGCCGACCTGGCCGGATGGCGGGCGGCCGCGCTGCCCGGTCGGCTGTATCCGGGCTTGGTTGCGGATGCGCGGGCGACGGTGCGCGGCGCGTTGCTTTCCGGCTTGAGCGCGGGGGAGTGGGCGGTGCTCGACGCCTTCGAGGACGACGAATACGACTTGCGCTCGGTGGATTTCGGCGACGTGGTGCACGCCGATCCTGGCGTTCGCTCGTCGCGCCACCGCCCGGAAGGTCCCGACCTCACGGCGCGTGCTCGCTACGCACCCGGCGCGGTGTGGACCTACGTGTGGACCGCCGATGTCACACCGCGTGACTGGCGCGCGGAGGAATTCGCCGCCGAACATCTGAGCGCGTTCGCCACCCGCTGCGCGGGCTGGCGGCAGACGCTCGACCCCCGTTGCAATTCCTAGACGACCGGTCGTATAGTTCGTCGCATGGCACGACCGCGACGCAGTGACGACACTCGCCAGCTCTTGGTGGAGGAAGGCGCCGCCGGTTTCCTGGCCAACGGCTACCACGGCACCGGCATCAAGCAGGTGCTCGACGCGGTCGGCGTGCCGAAGGGCTCGTTCTACAACTACTTCGACAGCAAGGAGAGCTTCGGGCAGGCGGTCATCGACTACCACTCCCGCTGCATCCAGCGCAACCTCGCCGAAGCGCTCGGACCCGCACCCGATCCGGTGACCGGTCTGCGGACGTTCTTCGCCAAGCAGATGGACGAGTTCGTCGAAACCGATTTCACCGGTGGGTGTTTGATCGCCAACCTTGGGGGCGAGCTGGAGGGCAGCGAGACGCTGCGCGAATCGCTGTCCGGGGCGTTCCGCGCCTGGCGCGACGGGGTCGCCAAGGCGCTGCTCGAGGCGCAGGAGCGTGATCTGGTGCGCGGCGACATCCCGGCCGAGGAACTCGCCGATCTGCTCATCGAGTCCTGGGAGGGGGCGGTGATCCGGATGAAGATCGACCGCTCGCTGGAACCGCTGCACAAGTGCCTGCGTCGCCTCCTGGACGACTACTTCCGACCCTGAATTCACGTGCCCGCCATAGGCGGGCCAATTCGTACCCATTCCAAGACGACCGGTCGTATCCAATCGGAAGGGAAACAACATGTCAGGCAAGACGGTCATCGTGACCGGATCCTCCAGCGGGATCGGCCGCGATATCGCCAGGGCACTGGTGGCCCGCGGCGACAACGTGGTGATCAACGGGCGCGACCCGGACAAGCTCGCCGCGGTCGCCGCCGAGCTCGGCGCGCCCGCCCGGGTGGCCGAGGTGGTCGGCGACATCGGCTCGGCCGCAACGGGTTCCGCGCTGGTCCGGACCGCGGTCGAGCGGTTCGGCCGGGTGGACGTCCTCGTGAACAACGCGGGCGTCTTCGGCGCGAAGCCGTTCGTCGACGTCACCGAGGCGGAATTGGACAGCTACCTGAACGGCAACCTGAAGGGCACTTACTTCACCACCCAGGCGGTGGTGCGCAGGCTGCGCGAACAGGGCGGTGGCGGCAGCATCGTGAACATCGGCACCGTCCTGATCGACCACGCGCTCGCCGGTCTGCCCGCCTCCGCGGCACTGGTCAGCAAGGGCGGCGTGCACGCGCTCACCACCAGCCTCGCGGCCGAACTCGCCGCCGACGGTATCCGGGTGAACCTCGTCGCGCCGGGCATCATCCGCACTCCGCTCTTCGGTGACGGCGACGAAAAGTCCTCGGGTCGTTTGGCTTTGCTCAACCGTATCGGCGAGGTCGCCGAAACCACCGCCGCCGTCCTGTATCTGGCGGACGCGGAATTCACCACCGGCCACATTCTCCCCGTCGACGGCGGGTTCATCTCCGGGAGGGCAGCGTAATGCCGTATGTCGACATCAAGGTCACCGACGAGGGCGTGACCGTCGAACAGAAGACTCGGCTCATCAAGGGCGTCACCGACCTGCTTCAGGACGTGCTCGGCAAGGATCCGGCGACCACCTTCGTGGTGATTCATGAAGTGCCGCTGACCGATTGGGGTGTCGGCGGGATGAACGTGGCCGACTGGCGCGCGCGAAATTCCTGAGCGCGGGCGCGCCCGGCGGACGCGATCGGTCTGGAACGTGGTTCCGGCCTTGCCGCCGGGCGTCGGCGTTTTCTGGTGGTTCGCCGCAGGTCGTCGCGGAGGAAAGTAGCCGCAGGACAAAGGATTCCGGTACCGTTTCCGGCACCGCGTTGCGTTCCGGAGAGTCTTCGCGATCTCTGAGTGTCAGTGCACGATCCAGCTCGACGGAGGGGAGCTGCGATGCCATCGCTTCTGGAAATCACCACTCATTTCTTTCTGCAGGTCGCCGTCATCCTGGTCACCTATCGCCTGCTCTGGCCGGTGTTCCGCCGGTTGGGGCAGGTGCAGGTGGTGGCCATCATGGTCGCCGGATTCGTTTTGGGGCCTTCGATTCTGGGTCTCGTCTGGCCCGAGGCCCAGGAATGGCTGTTCCCGACCACGCTCGCGGTGGGAGGCGCGAGCATCATGCACCCGAACCTGACCGCGATCTACGTCGTCGGCCAGCTCGGCCTCGTGCTGTACATGTTCCTGGTCGGCGCGTCGTTCAAGGTGGACATCCTGTCCTCGCACCTGCGCAAGGCGGGCGCGACCTCGACCGCGGGCGTTGCGGTGCCGCTGGTGCTGGGCGGTGCGCTCGGCTGGTGGATGGTCGGTAGCGGCGGGTATTTCACCGACAAGGTGGAGCATTGGCAGGGCGGGCTTTTCGTGGCCGCGGCCGTGGCCATCACGGCGTTTCCGATGCTGGCCTGGATCATCTACGACTCGGGTCTGCTGAACACCCGCCTGGGCACGATGTCGCTGGCGTGTGCCGCGGTGGACGACGCGTGCGCATGGATCCTGCTGGCAACCGTGGTCGCCACCACCAAGGACAGCATGAACGGCGCGTTCCTCGCCGTAGGCGGCGGACTTGCCTACCTGCTGTTCATGATGTTCGTCGCGCGGCGCTGGCTGGCCAAGCTCGAGACCTGGCAGCCCAAGCGCGGCGACACCGAACGGGCGGGCGGGCTGCCGATCGCGCAGCTGTCCATCGTGCTGCTGGTCGTGTTGCTCGCCAGCTGGTTCACCGACTGGTGCGGGATCTACTCGGTGTTCGGCGCGTTCGTGGCGGGGGCGGTGATGCCGCGCGGCCAGCTGCTCGACACCATCCGTGAGCGCTTCGAGCCGCTGGTGGCCTACCTTTTGCTGCCCGCGTTCTTCATCTACTCCGGTCTGAACACCGAACTCAGCCTGATCTTCGAACCGGAGGTCCTGCTGGTGACGGCGGTCGTGCTGATCGTCTCGTTCGCGGGCAAGTTCGGCGCCGTCGGACTCGCGGCGCGCTGGCAGGGCATGAGCAAGCGGGAGGCCGCGTCGATGGGCGCGCTGGCCAATGCCCGCGGCCTGATGGAGCTGATCCTGTTGAACATCGGCCTCGGGGCCGGGCTCATCACCGGTGAGCTGTACACGATCCTGGCGCTGATGACGATCATCACCACGTTCATGGCGACGCCGGTGCAGCGGATCTTCGAACGCAGCGCGTGGAAGGCCGGTCTGGTCTTCGGTCCGGACGGCGAACAGCCCAGGGCGGCGACAGGGAAGGAGCCGGGCGGCGAGCCGAAGCGATCCGGCGAACCGGCGCCGGTCGCGACATGAGCGGGCGCTAGGCCGACCAGCGCGGCCGCCGGGTCGATCGGCGCGGCCGCTGGGTCGATCGGTCGCGGGCGCGCATGAACCGCGCCGGACAGGTCTCCGCTCCCCGCGGGTCGCCAGAAAAGAGGAATCGCACCGGCGCCGAGGATGTCGAAACTCCTTGGCGCCGATGCGATTCGGCGATCCGGTCTGGAATCTATTCGGCCGCGCGCAGCGCGTGCGGTTCGATGGCGCCGCGCACCAGCGCGCGACCGTCGATGGTCTCCGCGCGGTAGGGCAGGGTGGCCAGGCGGTCGACCATGCCGGGCACCGGGTCCTCGATCGCGTCGACAAGGCCGAACAGGAACGACCACTCGTGCTCGTCGCTGCCGTAGTGCACGACCGTGCCGAACTGCTCGTGGAAGCGCTGCCAAGACCGCTTGAGGGTCTCGTTGCGCCACATGGTCGCGCAGCCCGCCTGCGCGCTGAGCACGCCGCCAGGCGCGAGCAGCGCTCGACATCGGGACAGGAACTCCGACTCGTAGAGACGGTTGTGCTGCGCGTCCTCGACCCGCTCGTCGGGCAGGTCGATCACGATCACGTCGTAGCGGGCGCCCGTCTGCTGGGCGTTCGCCAGGAAGTCCCAGCCGTCGGCGTAGTGCACCTTGATCGGGCCCTCGCCCGCGACCGCCGCGGCGAGCTCCTCGGTGGTGTAGCCGTAGGGCAGGTGCTCGGCGCACAGTTCGACCTCGAGCTGGTCGATGTCGACGTGGTCGACGTGGGTGGCGCCCGCGGCCACCGACATCTGGCTCGCGACGCCCTCGCCGGAACCGATGATCAGCACGCTGTCCAGCTTCTCGGCCAGCACGAAGGCCGGCACCATCATCGCCTCGTGGTAGGTCAGCTGGGAGAACTCGGTGGACTGGCGGTCGTCGTCGGAGAACAGGCTGATGCCCTGTTCGGTGCGCGCGATGACCATGTGCTGGAACGGAGTATTGGTGTCGACGATCACATCGTGCAGATCCCAGATCCGGGTCAGGCCCGCGCCGACCGGCTCCTCGATCTTCTGCGCGCCGTGGCCCCGCTGAATGACCTTCATGCGAACGTCTTTGGGAGACAGCTTGTCCCGCAACATCTCGACGGCCTTCGTCGCGCCGGCGCCGATGCTGCCGCAGGTGAAGACGTCGACGAAAATGTCGCCGGACTCCGGATAAGTGTGAATCGAGGCGTGGGACTCCGACAACAGCGCGAGGACGGTCACCCCCTGCGGATCGAACTTCTTGTGAACGACATCGCAGATGGTGACGCCCGCCGCGATCAGAGACTCACGCAACGCCGATTCGAGTCGTTCGAGATCGTCGCAGAGATCTGCGTCGACACCACCGAACTCGGCCAGCACATGCCAACCGGTGAATTCCGCCGTCATAGGCAAACTCACTCTCGCTCAGCGCCCGAGACATGAACGGTCAAGGGCGGAAAACCATTGAAGGACACCGACGAATAGCTCGCGGTATAGGCGCCGGTGTCGAGGATCGTGATGCGATCACCGGCTCGCAACGTGGTCGGCAGAAGGACCCGTGTGCGTTGATACAGTACATCGTCGCCGTCGCAGGTTGGACCGGCGACCACCGCCTCGTCGACGGGATCTCCGTCGCGTTCTGTGACGAACCGGTAGGCGATGTACTCGTTCTCGGTCTCGGCCATTCCGTTGTAGCGGCCGATGTCGAGATACACCCAGCGCCGTCCGTCCGGCGCGATGCGAACGCCGACGACCTCGGCGTGAATGGTGCCCGCGTTGCCGACCAGCGCGCGACCGGGTTCGACGACCAGTCCGGCGGTCTCGGGCAGGAATTCGGCGGCGGCGGCATTCACGACCGCGGCGATCTCGCCGAGCACGGGGGCTGCCTCGGCGTAGGAGATCGGCAGCCCGCCGCCGATGTTCACCGAGGTGATGTGAATGTCCTTGGCGGCCAACGCTTCCGCGATCTCACCGGCTTGCTGGATGCCGATCCGCCACGCCGCGGGATCCAGCTGCTGGGAGCCGACGTGGAAGTAGGGCCCGGCCACGACCAGCCCCAGATCGCGGGCGCGCACCAGCAGGCGCAGCGCCTCCGCGGGCGAGCAGCCGAACTTGGTGCCGAACGGCGTCTGCGAGGCGGGAGTGGCGGCCAGGAAGCGGCACTCGACCTCCGAGCCCGGGGCGTGCTCCACGATGCGCAGCAGGTCGTCCTCGGTGTCGAAGGCGTAGCGGCGCACCCCCTCGGCGTAGGCACGGGCGATGTCGGCGGCCTTCTTGATCGGGTTGCCGTAGCAGAGTTTCTCCGGCGCCACCCCGAGGCCGAGGCACAGCTCGATCTCGCCGATGCTCGCCACGTCGAATTCCGCGCCCTCGCCATCGAGCAGAGTGATCAACTCCGGCACCGGGCTCGCCTTCACCGCGAAGCGAATGCGGGCCTTGTCGTCGCCGCGGACGGCGACGGCGGCATCGAGCGCGCGGTAATTTTCGCGAACTCGCTCGGAGTGGATGACAAGGTACGGAGATTCGGGCATAGTTGATCTTTCGCGTGGGCAGCAGCGGAGAGAGTATCAGCGGCCCCTACCCAGATACGAATCCGTCGAAACCCGTATTCGCGCAGGGGCTGCCCGCCTACCCTTCGGACACCGTGACCTCGTCGAACACCACCTCGCCAGCCGCGTCGGACGCGGCGAGATCGACCACCGCCTCGATAGACCAGCCGTGGTCGCCCGCGGGGTCGTCGAGGACCTGGCGCACGTGCCAGAAGCCGGGTCGCTGCTCGATCTGGAACAGCTGGGGACCGCGCGCGTCGGGGCCGGTGCCGATGCGCGCGTACTCTTCGAAGTAGGGGGCCAGTTCGTTCGCCCAGTCGGGGCCGGTGCCGAGGTCGGCCAGATCGTCCCAGCGCCGCAGCGCGGCCAGTTCGACGCGGCGGAACATGGCGTTGCGCACCATCACGCGGAAGGCGCGCTCGTTGGCGGAGATCGGGCGGATGGTCTCCGCGCCGAAGGCCACCTGCTCGGCGTCCTTCTCCGCGCCCGGGCTGGTCAGCTGCTCCCATTCGTCGAGCAGGCTCGAATCCACTTGCCGGACAAGCTCGCCCAGCCACTCGGTGAGGTCGTCGAGGTCCTCGGTGCGCGCCGCGTCGGGCACGGTGCGGCGCAGCGCGCGGTAGGCGTCGGCAAGGTAGCGCAACACCACGCCCTCCGAGCGGGCCAGCTCGTAGTGCGAGATGAGCTCGGCGAAGGTCATCGAGCGCTCGATCATGTCGCGCACCACCGACTTGGGGGAGGGCGCGAACTCCGAGACCCATGGGTGTCCCGCGCGATAGGTCTCGTAGGCGGGTTCGATCAACTCGGCCAGCGGCTTGGGCCAGCTGACTTCCTCGAGCAGTTCCATGCGCTCGTCGTAGTCGATGCCGTCGGCCTTCATCTCCGCGACGGCCTCGCCGCGCGCCTTGTGCTGCTGGGCCATCAGCAGCTGGCGGGGGTCCTCCAGGGTCGACTCGATGAGCGAGACCACGTCGAGGGTGTAGCCGGGGGAGTCGCGGTCCAGCAGGTCCAGCGCGGCCAGCGCGAAGGGCGAAAGCGGTTGGTCGAGGGCGAAATCGCGTTGCAGGTCGACGGTGAGCCTGGCGTAGCGGCCGGTCGTGTCGGGTTCCGGCAGCTGCTGCACCACCCCGGCGTCGCGCAGCGCGCGGTAGAGGCGGATCGCGCGCAGGATGTGCTTGCGTTGCGCGGGCCGCGGCTCGTGGTTGTCCTCGAGCAGATGGCGCATGGCCTGAAAACAGTTGCCGGGCCGGGCGATCACGTTGAGCAGCATCGCGTTGGTGACGTTGAACCGCGACACCATCGGCTCCGGCTGGGCCGCCACCAAACGGTCGAAGGTCTCCTCGCTCCAGGAGACGAACCCCTCCGGAGGCTTGCGCCGCTGCACCTTGCGCTGCTTCTTGGGATCGTCGCCCGCCTTGGCGAGCAGCCTGGTGTTCTCGACTTCGTGCTCGGGCGCCTGCACCACCACGGTGCCCATGGTGTCGAAGCCCGCGCGCCCGGCGCGACCCGCGATCTGATGGAACTCGCGGGCCTTGAGCCTGCGGGTGCGCACGCCGTCGAACTTGGTCAGTCCGGTCAGTAGCACGGTGCGGATCGGGACGTTGATGCCGACGCCGAGCGTGTCGGTGCCGCACACCACCTTCAGCAGACCGTCCTGCGCCAGCCGTTCCACCAGTCGGCGGTATTTCGGCAGCATGCCCGCGTGGTGCACGCCGATGCCGTGCCGGATCAACCGGGACAGGGTCTTGCCGAAGCCCGCGGCGAAGCGGAAGTCGCCGATCGCCGCGGCGATGGCGTCCTTCTCCGCGCGGGTGGCGAAGTTCACGCTGGTCAGCGCCTGCGCCCGCTCCAGCGCCGCGGCCTGGGTGAAGTGCACCACGTAGACCGGGGCCTGGTGGGTGGTGACCAGTTCCTCCAACGTCTCGGTGATGGGCGTGCGCACATACGAAAAGCTCAGCGGCACCGGGCGTTCGGTGCCCGCGACGATGGCGGTGCCGCGGCCGGTGCGGCGCTCCAGGTCGCGGGCGAAGAAGTCGACCTCGCCCAGGGTCGCCGACATCAGCAGGAACTGCGCGCGCGGCAGCTCGAGCAGCGGCACCTGCCAGGCCCAGCCGCGGTCCGGGTCGGCGTAGAAGTGGAACTCGTCCATGACCACCTGGCCGACCTCGGCGTCCGCGCCCTCGCGCAGCGCCAGATTCGCCAGGATCTCGGCGGTGGCGCAGATGATCGGCGCGTCGGCGTTGACCGACGCGTCGCCGGTGACCATGCCCACCTTGTCGGCGCCGAACACCTCGCACAGCGCGAAGAACTTCTCGCTGACCAGGGCCTTGATCGGGGCGGTGTAGTAGGTGCGCTGCCCTCGGGTCAGCGCGAACAGATGTGCGCCGACCGCCACCAGCGACTTGCCGGAACCGGTTGGCGTGGCCAGGATGACGTGCGATCCGGACGCCAGCTCCAGCAGCGCCTCGTCCTGCGCGGGATACAGCGGCGTGCCCTGCTCGGCGGCCCACATGCCGAACGACTCGTAGAGCGCGTCGGCGTCGGTTCCTGGAATGTCGAGCAGTTCGGTCAGATCCACTCCGACCAGCTTAGGGCAGGCCTCGCCGAGGTCGTCACCGCGATCGGCGCGCCGCGTCAGGTGTTGTCGCCGTCGTAGCCACCCTGCTCGGCGAGGAAGCGCTCGAACTCGGCGCCCAGTTCGTCACCGCTGGGCAGCTCGCCGTCACCGGCGAGCAGGCTGGACTGGCGCTCCTGGGAGGTGACGAAGCTGTCGTACTGGCGCTCCAGCGCGTGCACCACCGTCTCGACCTCGGAGTTTCCCGAGATGTGCTCGTTGACCTGCTCGCGCACGCGCGCGGCCGCCTCGCCCAGCGCGGCGAGCGGCAGCTCCAGGCCCGCGTTCTCGGCGACGTTCTCCAACAGCGTCTGCGCGGCCTCCGGGTACGCCGTCTGGGCGAGATAGTGCGGCACGTGCACCGAGAAACCGACCGACTCGTGCCCGTGCTGGGCCATCCGGAACTCCAGCAGCGACGACGCGCTGCCGGGCACCTGCAATTCCCCCGGCCAGCGCTGGTGATCGGAGATCAGGTCGCGATCCGAGGAATGCGCGGTGACTCCCAGCGGGCGGGTGTGCGGAATCGCCATCGGAATCGCGCTCAGGCCGATGCTGCGGCGCACGCCGAGCTGTTCGGCGAGCAGCCGCACCGCGGTGGTGAACTTCTCCCAGCGCAGATCCGGTTCCAGACCGGAGAGCAACAGGAACGGGGTGCCCGCGGTGTCGCGCAGCGCCCACAGGTTCAGCTCGGGTTCGGCGTAATCGGCGAAATGATCGGTTTTGAACGTCATCAGCGGACGGCGGGAGCGGTAGTCCAGCAGTTCGTCGACGTCGAACGAGGCGACCAGTTCGCTTTCCAGGCTCTCGCGCAGGTGCGTCGTGGCCAGGCGGACTGCGTGCCCGGCGTCGGTAAAGCCCTCCAGCCCGTGTACGAGGACCGGACCCGCGCCGTCGGCGGACGACAACTGCGGAGCGGGGAACTCCAGCTCGTACATTCGCGACTCGT
Organism: Nocardia amikacinitolerans NBRC 108937; assembly: GCF_001612615.1. Classification (GTDB taxonomy): domain Bacteria; phylum Actinomycetota; class Actinomycetes; order Mycobacteriales; family Mycobacteriaceae; genus Nocardia; species Nocardia amikacinitolerans. The sequence goes on from NZ_BDAU01000004.1 coordinate 35,221, forward strand.
AGTCCATCGCGTCACTCCTTCCTGCGCGGTCCGCCGCGGCGGCCGATCGAGGGCAGCACCGCGGGGAACCCATGTCCATTGTCCCCCATGGCGATGACGCGCACCGCGCACGGTGCGGACACCGACCCATAGAACGAGCCAACAGCGCCCGAACGTCCGGCATTCCCGACCGGGTAGCTACCTGTATTCCCTCGTCGCGACCGGTGACACCGGTTACGGCGAAATCGGGTCGGATGCGCGCAAGTCGCGCGCGGAGGTCGGCGTGGCGCAGGAAACGCCGAACTCACGTTTGGCACAGTGAGCGGTGTGACTGTGCCGGATTCGAGGGGACGCACGCGGGCGCTCGGCGCCTGCGTTGTCGCCGTGTGCGCGCTGCTGCTCACCGGGTGCGGATCCACCGTCACCGGGCAGCCCGTCGCGGCGCGGCCGTCGACCGTGCGGCACATCGACGCCGCACTGACCACGCTGCTGCCCGAACCAGCGCAGTTCCCGGCGCGCTACCCCGCGGTGGTGCTGCCCCCGGAAGCGGCGGCCCAGGCGGCGGGGGACCTGAACGGCGTGTCCCGCGGCGCGACCGTGCGGCCGGACGGGTGCGCTCCCGCCGAACAGCAGTTCGGCCCCGACCACACCGCCATCGCGGTCGGCACCGACGAGGTCTCCCGCGCCACGCTCACCGTCGAGCTCACCCGGACCAGGCAGCCGCTGTCCACGCTGCGCGAACAGGTGCTTCGCTGCGGCGAGGTGCGGGTGGTGGCCAGGGCAGGGGCGACCACGACGGTGTCGACCGAGCTGGATCCGCCGCCGCCCCTCGACGCCGACGACACGCTGGCGCTGCGTCGCACCGTCGCCCCTGACGTCGGCGGCCCCGGGCTGACTCAGACCATGCGGACGTTCATCGGGCAGGTGGGCGATGTGCGAATCGCGGTGACCTACATGACATTCAGCGATGCGCCGCCCGACACCACGGCGCTGGACGAGCTGTTCACGGCGTCGGTGCGGAAGGTGCGCGAGGCGTAGGCGGTCCGCGGCCGAACGATCGAGAGCGGCCGTATACCCGCCCGGGCCGACAACCGGCGCCGCCGGGTAGGGCGGTCGCCGTGCTTCGTGCACAGGCTGCCGGTTGTCCACAGGGGAGCTGTTCGCGCAGGTCGGACGATCGGCGGCCGGAGGCGCGGTGCGCACGATGGCGGCATGACGACTTCAGCGAATCCGCCGCTCGGCGCGGGCGCCCGGCGCGGCGGCGAGGGCAGCGAACCCGTCGATCCGCCCGGCCGATACCCGGGCGACCCGACGCGTGCCGAGCATCCGCCGGGGCCGCACCGGCGGCCGCCGCGGCAGCGATTGTGTCTGCGGCCATCCACCGTCGGCTCGCGCACCCGCCAGACGGGCAACGACGACGATCCGGCGCCCAGCGCGGTGTTCGCGCAGCCGTCACCGCTGTACCGCGCCGGATACTCGGCAAAACCACTGCGGGTGGACGATCCCGGAGAACTGATCGCCGCGCTGCCCGCCATGGTGGGGTTCTATCCGCATCGCTCGCTCGTCGTCGCGGTGCTCGGCCCCGCGGAACCGGGCGCGAGCCACGGAATCGCCGCGGTGCTGCGGTTCGATCTCGAGCCGGTCGGCCCGCGCCGCGGCCTCGTCGGGTCGTTCGCGGACCTCATCGGGCAGATCTGCGCCGCCGAGCGTGCGACCGAGACGCTCGCGGTGGTCGTCGACGACCGGCTCGGCGGTCCGCTCGGCAAGGCGGGGCGCGGGCGGCGTGGTTCCCCGCCGGAGGCATTGATCGCCGCGCTCGCCAAGAGGCTCGGCGCCGACGGCATCCGGGTCGGCGGCGCGTGGGCGGTGCCAGCGATCGAGGAGGATCGACCGTGGTGGAGCCTGCTGGACGGGTCGGAACGCGGCACGGTGCCCGACCCGAGCGCGTCAACGGTGGCGCTGGCGCACGTGCTGGACGGACGGCCGATCCTCGGCTCTCGCTCGGAGCTCACCGAGCGCGTGGCCGAGGACGCGGCGCTGTGCGCGGAGGTCGGGGTCCAGCTCGACAGCGCTGTCGCGGTGGCCAGGGACCGGTTCGCCAGGGCGGTGCGGCACGACGACCTCACCGGCTATCGCAGGCGGGCGCTGGAACACGTGCTGTGGCAGGTCGCCAACATCGAATCCGGCGCCGTGCTCGCCGCGCCGGAGATCGCGGAAGTCGTTGCCGCTCTGCGTGATCGGGTGGTGCGTGACGCGATGTTCGCGCTGGCCGCCTCCGACCACGCGGCGGCCGCGGAACGGCTGTGGCTGACCCTCGTGCGCGGTCTGCCGTCCGGGCGGGACCGCGCCGAGGTCGCGGCCCTGCTCGGTTACAGCGCGTACTTCCGGGGCGACGGACCGTTCGCCGGCATCGCCCTGGAGGCGGCGCTGGAGGCCGACCCGGGCAACGCGATGGCGATTCTGCTGGAAACCTCGCTGCGCGCGGGCATGCGCCCGGAACAGCTGCGCAGGCTCGCCCGCAGCGGTTACGACGCCGCCGCGTGGCTGGGCGTCGACCTCGGACCTGTCGTCCGATGACGCGCGGAACCGGTGGTTCGATGAGGCGCGGTGCGGAGGGTCCGCCGCGGCTTCGGTGCGGTGTGCGGCTTCGGTTCGGGGCGATCCTATTTCGCGCTGTGCGCGCGCTCGCCCAGCGAGCGCAGGAACTCCCAGGCGTCGGCCACGATCTCGTCGAGATCGTTGTGCTCGGGCCGCCAGCCGAGTTCGTCGATCGCCCGTTCGCTGGAGGCGATCAGCGTGGCCGGGTCGCCGGGACGGCGCGGCGCGTCCTGCGCGGCGATGGGCAGACCCGTGACGCGTTCGCACGCCGAAATCACCTCGCGCACCGAGAATCCCGCGCCGCTGCCGAGGTTGTAGACGCGGTGCGCGCCTGCCTCGGCCGAGCGCAGGGCCAGCAGGTGGGCCTCGGCGAGATCGCGGATGTGGATGTAGTCGCGCACCGCGGTGCCGTCGGGAGTCGGCCAGTCGGTGCCGAAGACGGAGATGGCCTTGCGGTGGCCGAGCGCGACCTGCAGCACGAGCGGAATGAGATGCGTTTCGACCACGCGGTTCTCGCCGAGCCCGCCGTAGGCGCCCGCGACGTTGAAGTACCGCAGGCTGGTCGCGGCCAAGCCGTGCGCGATCGAGTAGGAGGTGATCGCGTGATCGATGGCGAGCTTCGACGCGCCGTAGGGGTTGGTCGGCCGGGTCGGCGCGTCCTCGGTGATCGGCACCTGCTCGGGTTCGCCGTACACCGCGGCGGTCGAGGAGAACACCAGGCGCGGTGTGTCCGTCAGCCGCATGGCCTCGAGCAGCTCCAGCGTCTTCACGACGTTGCCGTGCCAGTACTTCTCCGGCTGCTGTACCGATTCGCCGACCAGCGACTGCGCGGCGAAATGCAAGACGCCGTCGAAGGTTTCGCCGCGCAGCAGCGCGGGCGTGGCCTCGGCGACATCGCCCTCGACGAAGCGCGCACCGGTCGGGACGCCGTCGGCGTTACCGGTGGAGAGATCGTCGACGACGACCACTTCGTGGCCGTCTTCCAGCAGCACCTGCGCGCAGACGCCCCCGACGTATCCCGCGCCACCCGTGACCAGAAGTTTCACGGATCAGACCAGCTTCACCTGGACGGCGTGGGCCATTTCGTCCGACAGCTCGAAGCCGCGGTCGTGGCCGGGCACGCTGATGACCACAGAACCGGGCTTGGTCTCGACGGTCACGCGCGCGTCGGGCACCACGCCTGCCTCGCGCAGCTGGCCGATGACCTCCGGATCGGTCTGGATGTGCTCGGCGAGGCGGCGCACGACGACCGCGTGCGCCGGGCCGTGCGGCAGATCCGAGAGCCGGACAAGGGTCTCCTCGACTGCCACGGGCGCGGTGATGCCCAGTTCGTCGAGGCCGGGAATGGGGTTGCCGTACGGCGAGGTGGTGGGATGGTTGAGCACCTCGACCAGGCGTCGCTCGACGTCCTCGCTCATCACGTGCTCCCAGCGGCAGGCCTCGGCGTGCACGTTCTGCCAGTCCAGGCCGATGATGTCGACCAGAAGCCGTTCGGCGAGCCGGTGCTTGCGCATCACCGCGACGGCCATGCTGCGGCCCTTCTCGGTGAGCTCGAGATGGCGATCGCCCGCGACGAGCAGCAGCCCGTCGCGCTCCATGCGCGCGACCGTCTGGCTCACGGTCGGGCCGCTCTGCTCGAGGCGCTCGGCGATCCGGGCGCGCAGGGGCACCACGCCCTCCTCCTCGAGGTCGTAGATGGTACGGAGGTACATCTCCGTGGTGTCGACCAGATCCTTCACCTGTTACCCCTTCGTCGGCACGAATTCTACCCACGCACGGCGACAGCACCGTGCGCCGTGTCGGATCGCGTCCCACCGCCGGAACCGCCTCGGCGCACGGCCTGTCGCCGTGTTCGCACTTGCCTCATTTCTACTGCATACAAACACCCGACGGGGCTGCTAGCTTCCCGCGTACCGTTGCGAGCATGGCCACTGCACCCTCGGCGTCGCCCCGCGAACCAGGGGCGCACCGGAGTTCGGGCACCGTCGTGTGGAGTGAACGCTTCCTCGACTACAGCTGGACGCCGGAGCACCCCATGAAACCGGCGCGACTGAAGTTCACCATGTCGTTGGCCGAAAGTCTGGGATTGCTCGACGGTGTCGAGCGGTTGGAGCCCGCTCCCGCGAGCCGCGACGAACTGTTGCGCGTGCACACCGCCGACTACATCGAGGCGGTCGAGCACGCGGTGGCGCCCGCGGGCGAGCCGCTCGCCCCGCCCTACGGCCTGGGATCGCCCGACAATCCGGTGTTCCCGCGCATGCACCAGGCGGCCTCGATCATCGTCGGCGGCACGCTGGCCGCGGCGCGCGAGATCGCCGAGGGCCGGACCCGGCGGGCGGTCAGCATCGGCGGTGGCATGCATCACGCGATGCCCGCGTCCGCTTCGGGCTTCTGCGTCTACAACGATGCGGCCGTGGCGATCTCCTGGCTGCTCGATCACGGCTTCGACCGCATCGCCTATCTCGACGTCGACGTGCACCACGGCGACGGCGTGCAGCGCGCCTTCTACGGGGACCCGAGGGTGCTCACCGTCTCGATCCATCAGCACCCGGCGACCCTGTGGCCCAACACCGGCTGGGCCGAGGAGATCGGCACCGGCGCGGCCGAAGGCACCGCGATCAACCTGCCGATGTTGCCCGGGACCCGAGATGCCCAGTGGCTGCGTGGTTTTCACGCGGTGGTGCCCGGCGCGGTCGCCGCGTTCCGCCCGCAGATCGTGGTGAGCCAGTGCGGTGTGGACACCCACCGCGAGGATCCGCTCGCCGACCTGGAACTCACGGTGGACGGACAGCGCGCGGCGTTCCGCGCCATGCGGGATCTCGCCGATCAGTACGCCGAGGGACGCTGGCTCGCCGTCGGCGGCGGTGGATACGGCTTGGTTCGGGTGGTCCCGCGAGCGTGGACGCACCTGCTGGCCACCGCGCTCGACCGCGACATCGCGCCGGAAACGCCGGTGCCGCAGGAGTGGATCGATCTGGTGCGCGCAGTGGCGCCGAACACCGAGCCACCGCGCACCATGGGCGAAGGGGGCGACATCACATTTCGTCCGTGGGACGGGCCCGGCGGAACGGTGGAGACTGGGGATGCGCGCGCCGACCGTGCGCAGCGGGCCGTAGACACGGCCGTATTGGCAACGCGCCGAGCATGCTTCGGGTTGCTCGGCTTGGATCCGGAGGACCCCCGTGACTGAGCAGATCCCCGTCCCGGACTCTCCGTCGACGCCCGCGACGCCACCACCGCCGCCGCAACACTGGTTCGCCGACGTGCTCGCCTCCGACGGCGGGGTGGTGCGGCTGCGGCCGGTGACCCCCGAGGACGGCGACCGTTTACAGGAATTCCACGCCGCGCTCTCCGATCGCACCAGGTACCTGCGGTATTTCGGTCCCTACCCGCGCATCTCGCCGAAGGACCTGTACCGGACGACCCATCTCGACTATCACGACCGGGTCGGTCTGGTGGTCGAGCTCGGCGAGCAGATCATCGCGGTGGGCCGTTACGAACTGCTCGACCGCACCGGTCCGCGCGCCGCCGAGGTCGCTTTCGTGGTGGCCGACGGGCACCAGGGGCGCGGCCTCGGCTCCATCCTGCTCGAGCACCTGGCGGGCGCGGCGGCGGAGAACAAGATCGAGACCTTCGTCGCGGAGGTGCTGGCCGAGAACACCGTGATGGTCACCGTCTTCCGCGAGGCCGGGTATCAGGTCGAGCGCAGCAGGGACGGCTCGGTGCTGCACCTGGAGTTCGCCATCGACCCCACCGAAGCGCTGGTTTCCGTGCGGGATTCGCGGGAACGCGCCTCGGAAGCGCGCAGCGTCGGGAATCTGCTCGCGCCGGGTTCGGTCGCGGTGATCGGCGCCACGCCCGCCGCGGGCCGGGTCGGCGGCGTGGTGCTTGCCAACCTGCTGTCGGGCGTGTTCCAGGGGCCGGTGTATCCGGTCAATCCCACCCGGAAGTTCGTGCGCGGCGTGCGCGCCTACGCCACCGTGCGCGAGATTCCCGACGAGGTGGACTTGGCGGTGGTCGCGGTGCCCGCCGCCGCGATCGACTCGGTCCTCGACGACTGTATGGCCAAGGGTGTCAAGGGTTTGGTGGTGTTGACGGCCGGGTTCGGCGAGACCGGCCCGGAAGGCCTCGCCGCCGAGCGCGATCTGGTCGCGGCCGCGCGAGTGCACGGCATGCGGGTGGTCGGTCCGAGCGCGTTGGGCATCGCCAACACCGACCCGGCGGTGTCGCTGAACGCGACGTTGGCGCCGGTGCTGCCCGCGCGCGGGCGGATCGGATTCTTCTGTCAGTCCGGGCCGTTGGGCGCGGCCATCCTCGGCGAGGCGGCCGCGCGGAACCTGGGTCTCTCGACGTTCGTCTCGGCGGGCAACCGCGCCGACGTGTCCGGCAACGATCTGCTCCAGTACTGGGACACCGCGCCCGACACCGACGTGATCCTGCTGTACCTGGAGAGCTTCGGTAACCCACGCAAGTTCTCCCGGATCGCGCGACGGGTGGCGCGCACCAAACCGATCGTCGCGGTGAGCAGCGGGCGGCAGGCGGGGCGCAGCCAGCCCCCGCGCGATATGGATCGCTCGATCGTGCGAGACCTGTTCGCGCAGGCGGGCATCGTGCAGGTGGACTCGATCTCGGAGTTGTTCGACTGCGCCGCGCTGCTCGGCTATCAGCCGCTGCCCCGCGGGTCACGCCTCGCGGTGGTCAGCAACAGCACCGCGCTCAGCTGGCTGGCGGTCGACGCGGCCCGCGGTGAGGGCCTCGACGTGGCCGAGCCGGTGAATCTGGGGCCGCAGGCGACGCCGGGCGCGTACCTCGACGCGGTCGTCGCCGCCCTGCGGTCCGACGAGACCGATTCCGTCATCGTGGTTTTCGCGCCACCGGTGCCGCTGCCGATGGCCGGGTTCGCCGACGCCATCCGGGCCGCCGCTGCCGCGGTGCCCGAGGCGGACAAACCGATTCTCACCACGTTCATCGCCGAGCAGGGCATTCCGAATCTGCTCGCGGTGCGCGGTCAGGGCGGGATGGCGGTGCACGGATCGATTCCGTCGTATCCGGATCCCGAACGCGCCGCGCGGGCGTTGGCTCGGGTCCGCCGCTACGCGGAGTGGCGGGACAAACCCGCGTCGGTGGTGGTGCGACCGGACGGCATCGATACCGAGCGAGCCAGGGGACTGGTGGCGAAGTGGATGGTCGATTCCGGCGGCCGCTGGCTGACCGATCTGGAGGCCGCCGAGCTGCTCACCTGCTACGGCATCCAGGTCGTCGAGTTCCGCGAGGTGCGCGACGCCGAGGAGGCGGTGGCGGCGGCCGAGGAACTGGGCTATCCGGTGGCGGCGAAGGCCACCGGCGAGATGTGGCGGCGCAGGCCCGATTTGATCGGCGTGCGGCTCGACCTGTGGCGGCCGGAGGCGGTGCGCCAGGCCTACACCGACCTGGTGGAGACCTGCGGTGACCCGGTGCTGCACATCCAGAAGATGGCGACCAAGGGCGTCGGCTGCATCCTGCGCGTGCAGGACGACCCGTCCTTCGGGTCGGTGATCGAGTTCGGTCTGTCCGGCATGATCATCGAAATGCTCGGCGACCGCGCCTATCGCGCGCTCCCGCTGACCAGCGACGAGGCGGCGGCGCTGATCGACGCTCCGCGCGCGGCCCCGCTGCTCTCCGGCACGCCGGCGAGTCCGCGGGTGGACAAGGCCGCGCTCGCCGAACTGGCGCAACGTATTTCGGCGCTGTTCGACGACCTCCCCGAAATGCGCGAGCTGGCCTTCGATCCCGTGCTTGCCTCGCCGACCTCGGCGGAAATCCTCTACGCGCGCGGTCGAATCGGCCCCGAGCCCAGCCGGTTCGACGTCGGCCCGCGGCGGTTGGCATGAGGCCGTTGTCGTCGAGCGGCGTTAACGTCGCTCGGGCGGCACCCGATCTGGTGAAGATCCGAGAGAATCGACCAGAGAGGTGTCGACATGAAAACCACTACCCTCGCCGGGCTTTTCGCCCTTGCGTTCCTGGCAGCGGGATGTTCGGTGGAGGTCGGTTCCTCCACGCCCCAGGTCAAGGAAGGCGAGCTGGAGAAGTCGGTCAAGCAGACCTTGACCGAGGAGGTCGGGCAGGAACCCGACAGCATCGACTGCCCCGCTGACCTGGATGGCAAGGTCGGTACAACCATGCGGTGCACGTTGACCGCGGGCGGCGAGACGCTCGGCCTCACCGTGACGGTGACCTCGGTGGAAGGCGACAAGGTCAACTACGACGTCGCCGTCGATCCGGCCTGACAACGAGTTCGCCGACCGGTTCGCGCGGAATCCGGAGGGGGCGGGTCGCGCGGACACCGGTCGGCGTCTGTGCGGTGACCGCGTAGGTCACCAAGTCGGACGCCGGGGCGCCTCGGAAAACACCCGGCGTCGATGGGTCAGCTGGCGTAGGCCCGCAGGCGGTCGGCCCGCTCGCCCTTGCGCAGCTTCGCCATGACCTCACGCTCGATCTGACGCACCCGCTCGCGGGACAGGCCGAAGAGCTTGCCGATCTGGTCGAGGGTGCGCGGCTGGCCGTCGTCCAAGCCGAAGCGCAGGCGGATGACCTGCTGTTCGCGCTCGTCCAACGTCGCGAGGACGCTGCGCACGTCGTGGTGCAGCAGTCCCGCGATCACCGCGGACTCGGCCGACGTGGCCTCGGAGTCCTCGATGAAATCGCCGAGCGGCGCCTCTTCGTCGTTGCCGACCGGCATGTCCAGGCTCACCGGGTCGCGGCTGTGATCGAGCAGATCGGAGATCTTGTCGACCGGGATGCCCGACTCGTTGGCCAGCTCTTCGTCGGTGGCTTCGCGGCCCAGCTGCTGGTGCAACTCCCGCTTGATCCTGGCCAGCTTGTTCACCTGCTCGACGAGGTGGACGGGCAGCCGGATGGTGCGGCTCTGATCGGCCATGCCGCGGGTGATGGCCTGGCGGATCCACCACGTCGCGTAGGTGGAGAACTTGAATCCCTTGGCGTAGTCGAACTTCTCCATCGCCCTGATCAAGCCCAGATTGCCCTCTTGGATGAGATCCAGCAGCGGCATGCCGCGACCGGTGTAGCGCTTGGCGAGCGAGACCACGAGGCGAAGGTTGGCTTCGAGCAGGTGCGCCCGTGCGGCCTGGCCGTCGCGCACGATGATGGCGAGATCCTTCTTCCGGCCGGCGGAAAGCCGCTTGCCCGTTTCCAGCAGATGCTGGGCGTAGAGGCCCGCCTCGATGCGCTTGGCCAGCTCGACCTCGTCAGCTGCCGAGAGCAGCGCGGTGCGGCCGATTCCGTTCAGGTACACGCGTACCAAGTCGGCGGCAGGGCTCTGGGCGTCGAGGTCCGATTCGCTGGTGCGCACTCGAGTGGTGGCGGGGCTGGTCATGACTTGCCTCCTGTCGGTGGTGTCTCACTCCGATCAACGGACCCGACAGAGAGAAAGTTCCCCGCTCGCGCCCCGATAAACCGCTTCTGAACTGCGGTTTCGGTCACTTACGTCTGAGAAGTTCCTGAGAACCCCCGCGGGCGGGAACGCCTCCCTGTCCGATGCCTCCGCCGACGCATACCCGGTTGCCCCGTGCTTACACGGGAGCGATCAACCCGTGCCGGACCAAACCGGCGACGACGGTGAGCGCGTCGGCCGCGAACTCCGGCGTCACCTCCTCGGCTCCGTGGGCGAGCGCCAGCAGTTCGACCAGCTCGTACAACGGAAGTCCGTCCGGGCGCATTCCCGCGACCAGCGAGATCGTCGTCTCGTCCACCTCGTGCTGCCAGCGCGGACCGTCGCCCCGGTGCAGCCGCGCGACACGCTCGGCCCAGCCGTCCGGACCGGGCAGGGACACCCGTTCCAGCGCCGTCGTTGGCTCGACCGCGAAACGTGCGGTCCAGGCGTGGTTTTCGTCACTCGCCACGGCGCGCAGCCAGGCCGACCGTTCGAAATAGGCGCTCGCCTCGGCGCCGAGCGGATCGTCGAAGCCGTGCGTGAGGTCCTCGGCGAGCAACTCGGTGGGACCGTCGATCGCGCGCAGGTAGACGAAGCCGAAACCGATGCCCTCGACGTCGGCGGCGGCGAACGCGTCCAGCCACTGCTCGGCGCGGGCCTGCGACGACGGATCGCGCGGGTCGAGGCCCGCGTCACGCAGCCAGGTGCCGACGTACAGCGCCGGATCGGCGACATCGCGCTGCACCACCCAGGCGTCGACACCGTGCGCGGGCAGCCACGAGGAGACGCGCTGGCGCCAGTCCTCGCCGTCCACGTGCACCCAGGCCGCCAGCATGGCCGCGGTGCCGCCCGGCGCGAGCAGCTCGGGCGCGCGCGAGACGACCAGCCTGCTGGCGCCGTCCAAGGCAAGGCCCGAATCGCGGTAGGTGTGCTCGATGCGCGCGGGGCCGACGACGAACGGCGGATTCGCCACCACCTGATCGAACCGTCGCCCGGCCACCGGTTCGAACCAGGAACCCTCCAGCAGCTCGATGTCGAGGCCGTTGAGCGCGGCCGTCGCCTCGGCGAGCCACAGCGCGCGCGGATTCACGTCGGTCGCGGTGACGGTGCGCGCGTAGGAGGCGGCGTGCACCGCCTGCACGCCGCAGCCGGTGCCGAGATCGAGCACGGATCCGACCGGCCGGGTCGGCGTGGCGCGCAGGAGCGACAGCGAGGCGTGGCCTACGCCGAGCACGTGATCCTCGGTGAGGGTTCGCCTGCACATCGAGTCGTCCAGATCGGACAGGATCCAGCGGTTGCCCTCGCCCGCGTCCAGCGGGCGCAGATCCAATGCCGCGCGGACCTCGTCGCCGTGACGCTCCAGCAGACCCGCCGCGACGGCCCGGTCGACGTCCACCGGCGCCAGCGCGGCCGCAACCTCGCGCTCGGGCAGGGCGTCGCCGAGCAGCAACAGCCGGATCAGCGTGCCGAGTTCACCCGCCGCCCGCGCCGCCCGCCGCACCGGCACCGGCTCGGACCGGCCCAGCGCCGCGTGCGCGTCCGGTCCCAGCGCCGACAGCAGCGTGTCGGCGTCGTAGCCGACGCGGGTCAGCGCCGTCCGCAGCTCCGGGCACAGGGCGGTGAGCAGGGATCCGGTGGTCGTCTGGTTCGTAGGCACACACGTACTCTGCCACCGCTACCCGTGCGCATCCGTAACCCGTTGTCCACGTCACCGCGTGGGCCGTGCCGAGGACGCGTCACCGTGGTGCCGAGGGCACAACGCTGCGGGAGGCGTGCGGAGAATGCGGCACCGCGCAGGTGATGCCGAGGACATCACCGCGGAGGCCGCGGGCGGTCACCACAGAGTCGGTGCCGACCAGACAGCACCGCGGCCCGGATCACACCCCCTTCGGGTCGCGTGCGGTGACGCAGTACACGGCGTCGCCCGGATCGGTCATCACGATCCAGTGCTCGTGGCGGCGCACCACAGTCGCGCCGAGCGATTCGTGCCATGCCGCGGTGGCCTCGATATCGGACGAGGACAGATCGATGTGGGCGCTGGTCGGCCGGTTCTCGCCGAGGCGCTGCAACAGCAACTGGACCGGCATCGGCTCCGCCGGGCGCAGCCGGGAGAACTCGGCGAGTCGGCCCGGCGTGTGCTTCCAGCCGGTGAGGTCGGCCCAGAAGCGTGTCTCCACGTCGTGATCTGCCGCGCCGATGTCCAGGCAGACCTGGTCGAGGCGGCTCAGCGTGCCGTCGGGCGCGCGGAAGGCGGGCGCGGGGTGGCCCTTGGCGCGTCCGCTCGGGGTGAAGCAGAAGATCTGCCCGGCCGGCGAGCGAAGCACCGCGTAGTCGGGGTGATTGGCGACCAGTTCGGCGTTCAGGTCCAGCGCGACGCGCACGGCGGCGGGGATGTCGTCGACGTCGAAGTCCAGGTGCACGCCGCCGAGGCCGTTCACCGACTGCATCTTGACCCCGGCCGCGGCGAACAGCGCGGGATCCGGCAGCAGCGTGAGGAATTGGTTGTCGTCGCCGCGACGCGGGGAGAGCTGGGTGCCGGTGATGGTCGACCAGAAGGTCGCGCAGGCGTCGAAACGTTGTGCGGGACGGTCGAGGAACGCCCAGACCCAGCGAATCATGTTGTCTCCTGTGCCGTGCGGGAGGTTCCCGCGACCGCCGACGTGGTGGCCCGGCGCGTGCGCCGAGCAGGTGTTGCGGGACACGGCAAGCGGCGAGTGCGACGCAGGCCACAAGGCTGCCGTGCCCCCGGGACACAGTAAGGGGCGGCCGGGAGACTGTCGAACCGGTTTGGCGGAATCTCGATGTTCTGTGGCATTCGTGCCACTCGTTCGGCGCGCGGCTTTCCGGCAAGCTCGGCGGGTGACCGAACTGCGCACCTCACCGGCCGAGCCAGTCGAGCCCGCCGAGCCCGTCGACAAGGCGGCGCGGCGGCCGCACCCGGCCTGGATCGTCGCGGGGGTCGGCTTCGTCGCGCTGCTCGGCGCGGCCGCGTTCCGTTCCGTGCCGAGCGTGCTGATGGACCCGCTGCACGCGGAGTTCGGGTGGTCGCACGGCACCATCGGTTTCGCGGTCTCGCTGAATCTGCTGCTCTACGGGCTCATCTCGCCGTTCGCCGCCGCGCTGATGGACAAGTTCGGCATCCGCAGGGTGGTGGCCTGCGCGCTGGTGCTCGTCGCGGCGGGCAGCGGACTGACCGTCTTCATGACCCAGGCTTGGCAACTGGTCGCGACCTGGGGTCTGCTGGTCGGCGTCGGTGTCGGCTCGATGTCGATGCCGTTCGTGGCGACCATCACCGGGCGCTGGTTCGTGCGCCATCGCGGTTTGGTCACCGGCGTCCTGACGGCCGCGGGCGCGACCGGACAACTGGTCTTCCTCCCGCTGGTCTCGGCGCTGGCGCACGAGCACGGCTGGCGGCTGCCCGCGCTGGTGGTGGCCGGCGCGGCGCTGGCGGTGGTGCCGCTCGTTCTGCTGTTCGTCCGCGACTTCCCCAGCGACGTAGGCGTTTCCGCGTACGGCGCGGAACCCGGTTCGCCCGCCGGGATGCGCACCACCGCGCAGGGTGGCGCGACGCGGGCGCTCACCGTGCTGGCGCGGATCGCGCGGACGCGCGGATTCTGGTTGCTGGCAGGTGGTTTCGCGGTGTGCGGCGCCTCGACCAACGGTCTGGTCGGCACCCACTTCGTCAGCGCGGCGCACGACCACGGGATGCCGCCGACGACCGCGGCCGGGCTGCTCGCGCTGGTCGGTGTCTTCGACGTGGCGGGCACCATCGCCTCGGGGTGGCTCACCGACCGCGTCGACCCGCGCTATCTGCTGCTGGCGTATTACAGCCTGCGCGGGCTCTCACTGCTGATCCTGCCGTCGTTGTTCGCGCCGCACACCGAGCCGAGCATGTGGGTCTTCGTGATCTTCTACGGCCTGGACTGGATCGCGACCGTCCCGCCGACGGTCGCGCTGTGCCGCGAGCTGTTCGGCGAGGACGGGCCGGTGGCCTTCGGCTGGGTCTTCGCCTCGCACCAGATCGGCTCGGCGATCGCGGCCACCGGCGCGGGCGTCATTCGCGACGCGCAGGGCAGCTACGACACGGCCTGGTACGTGGCGGGCGCGTTGTGCGGGCTGGCGGCGCTGATGTCGATCGTCATCCGCAGGCGGGTCGGCGCCTGAGAACCGCTCACCCGTCGATGGCGTTGTGCGGGCGGGATTCGATGGCCTTGCGGGGGCGGTCCCAGCGGCTGGGTTCGTCCTTGCGCCGCGGCGGGCGGTCGTTGGCGATGAGCACCGCGATCCACGGCAGCGGAATCGACGCGCCGATGATCAGCAGCGAGATCAGGGCGCTGCCCCACGCGCTGTAGGCGACTGCGGCCAGCACAAGCGCGGGGATACGGAACGCCATCAGGATTGTGTACCTGCGCACCCGCGCGCGATGCTGATCCTCGAGCGACGGGGCGGCCTCGGTGATGAGCACCGGGTGCTTGTCGTCGCTTCCGGGGAAGTACCCGCGCGACGGGGAAGGACCGGATGAGACGTCCGGGCGAACACCGCGGCCGATGTCGTCGGCGTCGGAGGAGTCGCCGTACTGCTGCATACCCTGAGTCTTCCACTCCGGTGCTCCCCGCGCACACACCAGGTCGATTCGCCGCGGGCTTCGGGCGCGGGCGACCCGCCGGACCGTCATACGGCATCATGGAATCCGTGAGTACCGACACCCTGGTTCGCCCGGATACGACCACCGACGAGACGACGGGCGACGACACCCCGAAGTTCTTCCACTATGTGAAGAAGGACAAGATCGCCGAGAGCGCCGTCATGGGCACCGTGGTCGTGGCCCTGTGCGGCGAGGTGTTCCCGGTGACCCGCTCGCCGAAGCCCGGTTCGCCGGTCTGCCCGGAGTGCAAGAAGGTCTACGAGTCCCTGCGCAAGGGCGACTGAGTCCCGCGACCTTCGACCGCGCGGTCACCTCGAGCTACGCAGCGCGTCCCGCGCGGCGGAGGTGATCGCGCGCGCCGACTCCGCGCGACCCGCCTCGTCGGCGTCGGTCTCCTCCTCCGGCGTCTCGCCGCGCACCTGGTTGGAGATCCATTCCTTCATCTGCTCGATGCGGGTGGCGCGGGCGGGCCAGAACTCCTGGACCGCGGCGTTGAACTCGGCGCCGAGAATCACCGCGAAGCCGAGGAAGAACGTGAAGAGCAGGAACGCGATCGGCGTCGCCAACGCGCCGTAACTCACGCCGGTCGCGGTGATCCAGGACAGGTATCGGCGCAGCCCCTCGCTGGCCGCCATGAAGAACACGCCCGCGACGAGCGCCCCGGCGAACAGCCGATGCCAGGGCAGCGTGCGATGCAGTGCCAGCTTGTACAGCGTGGTCAGGCCGACGATGAGCAACAGGCCGACGCCGGGGTAGTAGAAGCTGTCCAGCAGCTGTAGGCCCGGCTCGCGCCACCCGTCCGGCAGCACCCGGCCGATCAGGCTGGGACCGAGTGCGACGAGCGGCAGGATGAACACCGCCGCCACCAGGAACAGCACGTAGAGCAGCAGCGCGAAGATGCGCTGCCACACCGGATGCCGCGCGTCCTGCTGGTCGTGCGCCTCCACGATCGCGTCGACGAAGGTCGCCATCGCCGAGGATCCGGCCCACAGCGAGAGCACGAAGCCGAACGACACCACCGCGCCGCGCCCGCGCCCGAGCACGTCGCCGACGGTCGGTTCGATCAGGTCGGTGACGACGGCCTCGCTGAACAGCTCCCGGCTGAACGTGATGATCTTGGACTCCACGATCTCGACGGTGTCGGGCCCGAACCAGCCGCCGACGTAACCGAGACTGCCGAGCACCCCGAGCAACAGCGGGGCCAGCGACAGGGTCTGCCAGAACGCGGCGGTCGCGGATTTGGCGAAGATCGCGTCGTCCCACGCCTTCCTCGACACCCGGATCACCAGTCTGCGGGCCTGCCGACCGGCATGCCGGATCCGCCGGGCGACGACGTCCGCGCCGCGCGGCGGAGTGCCCGCGCCGCCGCTGTGGATCGGTTCGGGCCCGCGCGCGGGTGGGGGACTGGCTTCGGTCATGGTGCTTACAGCATCGCGCACCGGACGCTCGCGCACCGGTCCGTCCCCGCATCGTGTCGGCGGGCAACAGGTGAACACGGGGCGGCGCGCGGGGAATGTGACGCGGATCGCGACCGCCGCGTCGGTTTGGCGACACGCCGTCCCCGGCCGCTACTGTCTTCTGCGTGACTGGGTCGGATGGCGCTGCGGCGGGAGATGGAGCGACGCCGGGCGATTCGGGAAAGTCGGCAGCCGGGGGCGGTTCGCTACGCGCGTGGCAGCGGCGCGCGCTCACGAAATACCTGGCAACCAAGCCGCGCGACTTCCTCGCCGTGGCGACGCCGGGCGCGGGTAAGACCACCTTCGCGCTGCGGGTGGCGGCCGAACTGCTCGCCGACCGCACCGTGGACCAGATCACGGTGGTCGCGCCGACCGAACACCTCAAGCACCAGTGGGCGGCCTCGGCCGCGCGCAGTGGCATCCAGCTGGATTCCCGGTTCTCCAACGCCACCGGCGGCACCTCCGGTGACTACCACGGCGTGGTCGTCACCTACGCGCAGGTCGCCTCGCATCCGTCCAGGCACCGGGTGCGCACCGAGAACCGCAGGACGCTGGTGATCCTCGACGAGATCCACCACGCGGGCGATGCCAAGAGCTGGGGCGACGCGACCGCGGAGGCGTTCGGCGACGCGACGCGCAGGCTGGCGCTGACCGGTACGCCGTTCCGCTCCGACGACAGCCAGATCCCGTTCGTCGTCTACGAGCCCGACGAATCCGGCTTCCCCAAGTCGCGCGCCGACCACACCTACGGCTACGCCGAGGCGCTGGCTGACGGCGTCGTCCGGCCGGTGGTCTTCCTGGCCTACTCCGGTGACGCGCATTGGCGCGACAGCGCTGGCGAGGAGCACTCGGCCCGGCTCGGCGAGCCGCTCAACGCCGAACAGACCGCGCGCGCATGGCGCACCGCGCTGGACCCCGCGGGCGACTGGATCTCCGCGGTGCTGCGCGCCGCCGACATCCGGCTGCGCCAGAAGCGCGCCTCGGGCATGCCCGACGCGGGCGGCCTGGTGATCGCCACCGATCAGGACCGGGCCCGCGACTACGCCGAACTGCTCGAACACATTTCGGGCGAGCGGCCCGCGCTGGTGCTCTCCGACGACCCCGCGTCTTCGAACCGGATCGCCGAGTTCAGCAACAACACCCAGCCGTGGATGGTCGCGGTGCGCATGGTGTCCGAGGGCGTCGACGTGCCGCGCCTCGCCGTCGGTGTCTACGCGACCAGCGCTTCGACGCCGCTCTACTTCGCCCAGGCCATCGGTCGATTCGTGCGTGCCCGCCGACCCGGCGAGACGGCGAGCGTGTTCCTGCCCTCGGTGCCGGTGCTGCTGGATCTGGCCGCTCAGCTGGAGTTGCAGCGCGACCACGTCATCGGCAAGCCGCACCGGGAGAAGAACGGCCTCGACGACGAGCTGCTGACCGACGCGGCCAAGCAGAAGGACGAGCCGGGCGAGGAAGAGAAGAAGTTCGTGGCGCTCGCCGCGGACGCCGAGCTCGACCAGGTGATCTACGACGGCTCCTCGTTCGGCACCGCCACTTTCGCCGGCAGCGACGAGGAGGCCGACTACCTCGGCATTCCCGGCCTGCTCGACGCCGACCAGATGCGCGCGCTGCTGCGCGAGCGCCAAGCGCGGCAGCTGGCCGATCGTGGTGAGCCGAAGATCGTGGAACCCGCGCCGCAGGTCGCGACCGCCGCCGAGCGGGTCGCCACCGCGGACCGGCTCGGTGAACTGCGCAAGGAACTCAACAGCCTGGTGGCCATGCACCACCACCGCACCGGCAAGCCGCACGGGGTGATCCACGGCGAGCTGCGCCGCGAGTGCGGCGGGCCGCCGACCGCGCTGGCCACGGCCGACCAGCTGCACGAGCGCATCGCCGCGCTGCGTCGGAGGTAGCGCCTCCAGCGAGCTGGGTGGTGACGCGTCGAGCGAGTCGCGCCCTCGCTGAAGCGAGCGATCGTGCGCAGCGCTCAGGGGTGCTCGGCGTGGCGTACCCGACCCGCCCGGCGGCCCCGGTGATCGCAGCCCGTCCATGAGCAGCGGCAGCGAGGCGGCCAGGCGGATCTGGGTGCGCCACTGCGCGAAGCCGATGCTCGTCTCGGCGCGGAACAGCCGGGCCAGGTTTCGCGAACGGGGTGGCCACCGCCGCCGAGCGGCCTGACGGTCAGACTCGCGCCGGTTCGAAGTAGTGGTCGGGGTCGAGGGAATTGATCGGGGTCCAGCGCGGCTGTTCGACGGTGATCTCCGCATCGGCGTGCGCCGCTTCGAAATAACCCTGGATCTCCAGGGCCAGCCGTGGGTATTCGTCGACTCGCCGCGCCATGTCGTAGAGCGTGGCGAGCACGTGGACGCAGCGGTCGGTGCGCGCCGAGCACGAGCAGTCGACGGCGGCGAGCACCGGGGCGGGCCGCACCTCCGCCGCGACGAGCGCGCGGTGCGTCTCGTCGGTCAGTACCGTCGGATCCGGGATCACTTCCGCGATGGCGGCCACCGCCTGCCGGGACAGCGGCGCGACCTCGAGGTGCGTCACCGAGGCCTGCCCGCCGCGATGAATGTGCGCACGCACGACGCGGCCTTCGACCGTGGCCTGGACGCCGTTGTTGCGGGCGATGCTGCGGGCGCGGGGTAGCAGCGGGTCGGGCCGGGTCTGGCGCAGTGGCTCGGCGAGCCGCACCCAATCCATGCCCCAAGCGGTGTAGCCGAATTCGTTGTCCGCCATCAGTTCTCTCGCTTCCGTCGCAGGATCTCGACGAGTTGGTCGTCGTCGAGGCGGGCCAGTGCGGCGATGCCCGCCGAGTCCGACAGGTCGGTCAGCGCGGACTTGCGGTCGTGCATGCCGGCGATGTGCTCCTCGACGGTCGTTCCGGAGGTGAGGGTGGTGATGGTGACCGTGCGGGTCTGGCCGATCCGGTGCGCGCGGTCGGAGGCCTGCGCTTCCACGGCGGGATTCCACCAGCGGTCGAAGTGCACCACGTCGGCGGCGCGGGTCAGGGTGAGGCCGGTGCCCGCCGCCCGCAGGCTCAGCACGAGCACCGGCGGCCCGTCCGCGGACTGGAAGTCGCGCACGATCGCCGCGCGCTGGTCCTGGTTCAGTCCGCCGTGGAAGAACGGCGCGGTGACGCCGAACTGCTCGGCGAGGTGACGGACCAGCAGTTCACCGGTCTGCCGGTACTGGGTGAAAATCAGGGTGGGCGAGGCTGTTTCGAGGTTGGTGGCGACGATGTCGGTGCACAGGTCGAGCTTGCCCGAACGACCGGGCAGCTCGGCCAGATCGCCGGTGATCAGGCCCGGGTGGTTGCAGACCTGCTTGAGCGCGGTGAGCGCGGCCAGCACCCGGCTCTGCCGTTGCGCGCCGGAACCGAAGCCGTCGTCGATGGCCCGCTCCAGCAGCTGATCGTAGAGCTTCTCCTGTTCGGCGGTCAGATCGCAGAGCAGATCGGTGTGGATCTTCGCGGGCAGCGCGGCGGCTACCTGAAACTTCTTGCGCGCCAACACGACCGGTTCGATCGTGTCGCGGAGCCGGGCGGCGGCCGCGGCCGAACCCTCCTGGATGGGCCGGACGAAACGGCGGCGGAACTGGCCGCGATGGGCGAACAGGCGCGGGGCGACCAGGTGCAACAACGCCCACAGTTCCTCGAGGTGGTTCTCCACCGGCGTGCCGGTCAACGCCACCTTGGCGGGGCTCGTGAGGGCGCGGGCGGCCTTGGCGAGCTGGGTGCGCGGGTTCTTCAACGCCTGCGCCTCGTCGAATACCGCTGTCGCCCAGTTCTGTTCGGCGAGGAGGTGACCGTGCAGCCGCAGCATCGGGTAGCCGACCACCACGATGTCACCCGGGGCCGCGGCGAGTTCCCCACCGCGCCAGCTGATCGGGCGCAGTTCCGGTGCGAATCGGGTGATCTCGTGCGCCCAGTTGCCGACCAGCGACGTGGGGCAGACGACGAGCTGTGCGCCCGCCGCGGCACGCGCGAGCAGAAAACCGATGGCCTGCACCGTCTTTCCGAGGCCCATCTCGTCGGCGAGCACCGCGCCGCCGTAGGCCTCGACGGTCTCGGTCAACCAGCCGATCCCGCGCGCCTGATAGGGACGCAGGTCGGCGTGCAGGGTGGTCGCCAGGTCGGCGGCCACCGCCTCGGTGTCGAGCAGGGTTCGCAGCGCGCGATCGGCGGACACGATCGCGGTCCCCACGGCGTCCGGTACGGCGTGGGCGGCGATGGGCAGTGCGTCGACGGGCTCGCCTTGCCGCAGGACGGTCCGCCATGCTCGCAGCGACGAGCCCGCGTCGAGCGGCCTCGGTGTGGCGGATGGTTCGGCGGATGCCATCGGGGCCGAGTGCCCTCGATCCGGGGAACCGGCGGCAGGCAAATCGTCGCCCAGCGCGAGAGCGGCGAGTTCCGCGGGCGAGATCAACGCGCAGTCGACATCGGCGACTTCGATGGCCCCGCGCGACCCGGTCGGCAGTGCGAGCGCCAACGTCTCCCGGTCGCCGAGATCCGCCGGTGCGAATCCGGGGCCGTGGCCCGTCCAGGTCCACAAGGCGAAGAGGTGACGGTCGGGCAGGTAGGTGGCCTGTGTGCTGGGCAGAGCGAACCCCTAGATCATCGTATGGCGTATGGAGTATCGTGACAACGTACACCGTACCAAGTTTGTTCCGAGGAGCCCCTTGCCCGCGCAGAGCGACGACGACCAGGCGAAACAACTGCTGCACCTGCTGTGGCGGCGGTCGCTGCCGCCGCGCGCGGGTGGGCGCGGGCCGAAGCAGACGGTGAGCGTCGACGCCGTGGTCGCGGCCGCCGTGGCACTGGCCGACCGCGAGGGGTACGCGAAGGTGTCCATCCGCGCGGTCGCGGCCGAACTGGGCCTGCGGCCGATGAGCCTGTACACCTACGTGCCGAGCAAGGAGGCGCTGACCGTGCTGATGGTCGACGCCGTCGCCGCGGAGGACGCGCCCATTCCCGCCGGGCTGCCGGTGCGCGAGCGGATGGCGGACATCGCGCGCCAGGTGCGCGCCGAGGTGCTGGCGCATCCCTGGCTGCTGGAGGTGTCGCCGTGGCGCGCGGTGCTCGGGCCGGGGCGGATGCGGCGCTACGAGCGTCAGCTGGCGGCCATCGAGGGGATCGGGCTCACGGACCTCGCGATGGATCGGGCCATCGCGGTGCTGACCGAGTTCGCGACCGGGAACGCGCGGATGGCGGTGGCCGCCGCCCGCGGCGCCGCGGAGCTGAGCGACGCGCAGTGGTGGGAGCGGTACGGTCCCGAACTGGCCAGGGTCATGCCGCTCGGGGAGTTCCCGCTCGCCGGGCGGGTCGGCGCGGCGGTGGGGGAGCGGTATCAGGCGCCCGCCGATCCGGACGGCGCTTTCGAGTTCGGGTTGGCTCGGCTGCTGGATGGAATCCTCGCCGAACTCGACACCGATGTGACCTAGGCCCCGTCTCGAAGTCCCTCCGCGGCCACGGACACATCCGGCCGGACTTCGAGGCAGGGCCTGGTCCACGTAGGCGAAGCCGAGCCTCGAGCGCTGTGACCTCGAACACAGTGAACTCCGAACACGCCCGCAGCGGGCGACGATTCGTCGCCCGCTGCGGGGAAAGGTCCTGTTGTTCGATGCTGTTGTGTCGGGAAGCGAAAACCGGTCAGAGGGCGGGAGCCGACTCCGTGTCGATCACGGCCTCGAGCTCACGCAGCCGATCCATGTGTTCGTTCGCGTGATGCTGGCAGAAGAGCAACTCTCCACCTGCGGGCAGAACGGCACGCACTCGGGCAGCCGCCCCGCAACGGTCGCAACGATCGACCGCGGTCAGTGGGGTGCTTGTCAGGGTTCCTGGCATGACTCCTCCGTCCTGGCTCCCGGCACTACAGTCCGTTCACCTGGTGTGGGGCCCGTGGTCACTCACCACGAGCTCGCTACCGCTACTTCCCAGCAGTGGTATGACTACTCTGTCAGACGTTCGGGACGGGGGCATTGTTCCCGCAAGTGATTCTGTGTGTTTTCTCTAACACGACCTGGGATTTCGCTGATGGCGAACGCTCCAGGTCAGGCATCGAACCACACTCGATCACCCACGAACTCGTCTATCCAGTTGGTCTGTTGGGAGATTACCCGTGACGTGTGACACTCACACGCTGGTTCACCTTTGTACTTTGCCCGAATGGCGCAACGCACGGCAAACCGGCGAGCACCGACCGCCCTCGTTGGCCGAGGTCGGGTTCGTTCACCTTTCGACGCCGCAGCAAGTCCACCTGCCCGCCAACCGGTTGTACGCGGGACGGCATGACCTGGTGCTGTTGCGCATCGACGCGAAAATGCTCGTGGACCCGGTGAAATGGGAGCCGGGCGTCCCGACGGACCCGGCCTCGATGCTCTTCCCGCACCTGTACGGACCACTCCCTGTGAGCGTCGTCACATCTGTCGACGAGTATCGGCCAGGGCCGAACGGAACTTTCGCGCCGCTGCCGGAGTGACCGCCGTCACTCAGCGCGCCCGCGCCTGCCGCGCCAGGATGGCCGCCTGAACACGGGACCGCACACCGAGTTTCGTGAGCACCCGCGAGACGTGCGTCTTCACCGTGGTCTCCCCGATGAACAACCGCGCCGCGATCTGCGCGTTCGACAAGCCATCGCCGAGGCAGTCCAGCACCTCGCGTTCGCGTTCGGTGAGATCGGCGAGTCCGGCCGGCGCGGCGGGCTCGGCGTCGGTTCCGGAAGACGCGAACGCGGCGATCACCGCCCGGGTGACCTCCGGCGCGAGCACCCCGTCGCCCGCGGCGACCGCGCGCACCGCGTCGACGAGCGCTTGTCCCGATGTGGATTTCAGCACGAAGCCGGACGCGCCTGCCCGCAGGGCGCGAAAGACGTACTCGTCCAAGTCGAATGTGGTGAGGATGAGGACCCGCGCCAGCGCGTCGGCGGTGATGCGCTCGGTGGCGGTGATGCCGTCCACGCCAGGCATCCGCACATCCATCAGCACCACGTCGGGTCGCAACGCCTTGGCCTGCGCGACCGCGACGTCGCCGTCGGCGGCCTCGCCGATCACCTCGATGCCCTCGGCGCTGTCCAGGATCATCCGCAACCCGGCGCGGATCGCGCCGTGGTCGTCGGCGATCAGCACGCGAATCGTCATGCCATCTCCGGAGTTCGGCTGCCATGTGGTGCCGGTTCCGCCCCGAGCGGAAGTCTGGCGCGCACCGCCCAACCATCGGCTTCCGGTCCTGCGGTGAAGCCGCCGCCCAGCGCGGCGGCGCGCTCGCGCATGTTCACCAGGCCGCGATGCGCCGCTGCGGAATTCGCGGATCCGGCCGAATTCGCCGGGGTGGGAGCGGGATTGCGCACCGACACGTCGAGTGTCGACCGATCGGCGCGCACCGCGATGTCGACCGGCCGCCCGGGGGCGTGCTTCATCGCGTTCGTCAAGGCCTCCTGGACGATTCGGTAGGCGGCCTGGTCCACCGCGCTGGGCAGCGCCGCGCCGTCGAGCGAATCGGCAACGCGCACCGTCGTTCCCGCCGACCGGGCGGCGTCCACCAGGATCGGCAACTGGGCCAGGGTGCGCGGCGCGGCGGGCTCGTCCTCGCCGCCGTCGTCGCGGCGCAGCAAACCGATCATGGTCCGCATCTCCTGGAGCGCGCTGACGCTGTTGGCCCGGATCGAGCCGAGGATCCCGGCCATCGCGGGATCGGTATCCGCGCGGGTCAGCACGCCGAGCGCCGCCTCGGACTGGATCGCGATGGCCGAGAGGTGCCCCGCGATGACGTCGTGCAGGTCGCGCGCCATCGTCTTGCGCTCGTCGGCGATGGCGGCGCGCCGGTCCAGCTCGGCCACCAACGCCATCGCCTGCACCCGCGCGCGTTCGGCCTCGGCGATCTCCTTGTGTGTCCGCACCGACAGCGCCCACCAGATCGGCGTGCCGACGAACGCGGCCGCCGCGGCGACCGAGAGCACCAGCACCCGCCAGTCGCCCGCCGCGACGAACGCCGCGATCGTGATCACCGTCGTCAGCCCGGCGCAGCCGATCGTCACCCAGCGCGAGACCGCGCGGGTGCCGTAGAGGACGGCCGCGTAGATCAGATCCGAGTAGACGATCCACACCGGCACCGTCGGGCCGAGCGCCAGATCGATGCCGACCGGGACCGCGCCAGCCAGCAGCGCCGCCAACGGCGCGCGCCGCCGCAGCAGCGTCGCGGCGCACAGCAGCGCGAGCACACCGAACCGGGTGCCGAGCGAAGGGGCGACGCTCGCCTGGGTCATCGGGTAGAGCCCGGACAGGTACAGGAACGCGCCGAAGGTGAACGCGAAGGCCGCGACCAGCGCGTCCTGCGCGGTCGCCGACAACGCGCGCCACTGCTTCACCGACCCATCACAGCACACCCGCCGACGGGCGCGGGTCCGCCGAAGTGATGACGCGCGATCGATCCGACGGCCGACGCGGCGCACCCCGGCGGGGCGCGAGGCTCGGTGCGTGACACTGTTGCTCGCCCTGATCGGGCTCGCGCTGGTGGACAGCACCAGCATCGGCACCCTGATCGTCCCCGTCTGGCTGCTGCTCGCCCCCGATCGACCGCCCGCCCCGGCGACTGCTGATCTACCTCGCCGCCATCGCTTGCTTCTACTTCGCGCTCGGCGTCGCGTTGCTGACCGTGGTCGGCGCTGGCCTCGAGCGGTTCGGTGAGCTGGCGCGCAGCCCGGTCGTGCTGGTGCCGCAGCTGGCGCTCGGGGTCGCGCTGTTCGCCGTCTCGTGGCGCTTCGATTCGAAGAAGCGCCGGGCCAGGGGCGAACCGGACCGGACGGCGGCGTGGCGCACCAGGGCGCTGCGCAGCCAGACCTCCGGCGCGGGTCTCGCGGTGCTCGCGGTGAGCGCCGGTGCGCTCGAAGCGTTCTCGATGGTGCCGTATCTGGCCGCCATCGGGTTGCTCGTCGCCGGTGACGTGCCGATCGGAGGTTCGGTGGCGCTGCTGGCCGGGTACTGCGTCGTGATGGTGGTTCCCGCGCTGGCGCTCACCGCGGGGAGGTCGCTGCTGCACACCAGGATCGAACCGTTGCTCGCTCGGCTGGACGCCTTCCTGTCCCGCCACGCCGACAGCGCGACCGGATGGGCGCTGGCCATCGCGGGCATCGTCTTGGTCCGCGGCGCCATCGGCGGCCTTGCCGCTGGCTGATCCTCGAGAGGGTTACGCTGAACAAGTGAACGTCGACGTCACCGCACTACCCGGCATCGGGGTACGCAAGGACTTCGAGGCCCGGTCGGGCCGCCGGATCGGCGTGGTCGACCACCGGGACGGAAGCATCGATCTGATCGTCTCCAAGCTCGACGACCCCGACGCCTGCGCCGCGCAGGTGCCGTTGACGAGCGACGAGGCGGCCGTGCTCGCCAATCTGCTCGGCGCACCGCAGCTGGTGGCCAAACTCCGCGAGGATCATCGCGACCTGCCCGGCATCACGACCAGGCAGCTGCCGATCGCCGAGGATTCGCCGTACGAGGGCCGAGCCCTCGGCGAGACGGCGATGCGCACCCGCACCAAGGTCTCGATCGTCGCGGTGATGCGCGCCGGTCAGCTGCACCCCTCGCCAGGGCCCGATTTCACCTTCGCCGCAGACGATCTGCTCGTGGTCGTCGGAACCCCCGACGGACTGGACGCCGCCGCGAAGATCCTCTCGCACGGTTGACCTGTGAACACGACCGCGCTCGCCCTGCTCGAGCTCGGAGCGGTGTTCTTCGCTCTCGGCATGCTGGGGCGAGTGGCGGGACGGTTCGGCATGTCCCCGATACCGCTGTATCTGCTCGGCGGACTGGCGTTCGGATCGGGCGGGTTCATCGAACTCGCCGAGGCCAACGAGTTCGGCCACGTCGCGGGCGAGATCGGTGTGGTGCTGCTGCTTCTGCTGCTCGGACTGGAATACACCGCCGCCGAGCTGGTGACCGGACTGCGACGGTCGTGGCCCGCGGGCGTGGTCGACATCGTCGTCAACTCGATCCCCGGTGTGGTGGTGGCGCTGCTGCTCGGCTGGGGCCTGCTCGGCGCGCTCACCATGGGCGGGGTCACCTACATCTCGTCCTCGGGCATCGTCGCCAAGGTGCTCAACGATCTCGGTCGGCTCGGTAACCGCGAAACCCCGGTCGTACTCTCGATTCTGGTGTTCGAGGACCTGGCCATGGCGATCTACCTGCCGATCCTCACCACCCTGCTGGCCGGCCTGAGCTTCATCAGCGGACTGCGGGCGCTCGGCATCGCCCTGGTGACGATCACGATCGTGCTGGTGGTGGCGCTGCGCTACGGCCGCTACGTCTCGGCCGTCGTGGACAGCTCGGACAACGAGGTGTTCCTGCTCAAATTGCTCGGAGCGGCGCTGCTGGTGGCAGGCGCGGCCTCGGCGCTGAATATCTCGGCGGCGGTCGGGGCGTTCCTGCTCGGCATCGCGATCTCCGGATCGACCGCGCACCAAGCCGCGAAACTGCTGGAGCCGCTGCGGGATCTGTTCGCGGCCATCTTCTTCGTCGCCTTCGGGCTGAGTACCGACCCGCGCGCGATCCCGCCGGTCTTCGGCTGGGCGGTGCTGCTCGCCGTGGTGACCACGGTGACCAAGGTCGCGACCGGCTGGTGGGCCGCGCGCAGGCAGGGCATCCGGCGGATGGGCCGGGCAAGGGCGGGGGCGGCGCTGGTGGCACACGGCGAGTTCTCGATCGTCATCGCGGGTTTGGCGGTGAGCGTCGGCGCGGTCGTCGGTGAACTGGCCGCGCTCGTCTCGGCCTACGTGCTCCTGATGGCGGTGCTCGGCCCGATCGCGGCGCGGGTGGTCGAGCCGCTGGTGGCCTTGGTGAAGCACGAGCCGGGTCCCGCGGTCACCCCCTGATCGGGAACGCCTTGCGCCGGTCGGCCGGGGCGCGACGCGCGTCGGCGGACGACTCCGAAGCGAGGCGCTACCTCCGGCGCGGAACGTCGTGCGTCGTCGGCCAATACGGTGTCCCCGTCGTAGGCGCTGCGGAGATCGCGGTCGACTGCGGACGGGGTTCGGGCGCGGGTTCCTCGGCGGCCAAGTGCATGGGGGCCGCGTGCGGCGGCAGCGAGGGCACGGGAGCCGCGTGTGGCGGGAGCGAGGGCACGAGATCCTCGGCGGTCGGTCGCACCGTGGACGGGGAAAGCGACGCGAGATGCTCCGGGGTGACGTGCACCGCGGCGGGGCGCGGTGGTGGCGGTGCGAGATCGTCGGCGGCAGAGCGCGCGGGGGCCACGTGGGGTTTGGGCAGCGGGGCGAGGTCCTCGGCGGCGGGACGGACGACGGCCGCGCGCAGCGGCGGCAGCTCGACATCGCGCTCGATCGCGGTGAGGCTCACGGCGATCAGCAGCAGCATGGTCACGATGCTGATGCCGACGATCAGCGGCGCGAGCAACTGCATCGCTCCCGTCCCGTCGACCGGCGCACCGTGGCTCGCGCCGTGCGCGTGCATCGACGCCATGCCCGTGTAGTGCATGCCGCACACGGCGAGGCCCATGATCCCCGCCGCGCCGGTGGTGGCTAGAAAACCGTTGACCCGCAACGTGAACCACAGCGCAACCGTCGCCGCGACCACCGCGATGACCACCGAGAGCGCCACCATCGGCAACTCGTAGCCGATGGTCGCGTTGGACTTCATCGCGAACATGCCGACGTAGTGCATGGCCGCCACGCCGAGACCCGTGACGGCGCCGCCCGCGAGCAGGGCGACCAGCGTCGGCTGCGGCGTGACCACCACGAACAGCCCGATGCCGACCACCACGATCGCGGTCGCCGCGCTGAGCAAGGTGAGCGGGACGTCGTAGCGGATCTCCGCTCCGGTGATCGAAAAGCCGAGCATCGCAATGAAATGCATGACCCAGATGCCGGTGCCGCCGATCGCGAACGCGGCGAGCACCAGCCACCCGGCCCTACCTTGCCCCGCCCTTGCCCGCGCGGCGCACTGCAACCCGAGCAGCGATCCGGTGAAGGACATGATGTAGGCCAGCAGTGGTGTCAACCACCCGTACGTGAAGTGGTGAATGTCGAGCACGTGAACCCCATGGCCGGGCCGAGACCGCCCGGCGATCGAAAACTTGTGCGTCAGACAGTACGGCAGCGCGCGGCGCAAAACCGCGTTCCCCGAAGTGTTTTGGATCACTTTCCGGTTTTGTTCCATCTGGAAAGTGGTATTGGCTCGTGCCCCTACCGTCGCGAACGACAACGGGCCCGCATCCCGGTCGTGCCGCCGAAATGGCAAGTGGCACAAGGAATGCGGGCCCGTGGGTCCGTGCGTATCAGTCCAGGTAGTCGCGCAGCACCTGGGAGCGGCTGGGGTGGCGCAGCTTGCTCATGGTCTTGGACTCGATCTGGCGGATGCGCTCACGCGTGACGCCGTACACCTGGCCGATCTCGTCGAGGGTGCGCGGCTGGCCGTCGGTGAGGCCGAAGCGCAGCCGGACAACGCCCGCCTCGCGCTCGGACAGCGTCTCCAGCACCGACTGCAGCTGATCCTGCAGCAGGGTGAAGCTCACCGCGTCGACCGCGACCACGGCCTCGGAGTCCTCGATGAAGTCGCCGAGCTGGCTGTCGCCCTCGTCGCCGATGGTCTGGTCCAGCGAGATCGGCTCACGCGCGTACTGCTGGATCTCGAGGACCTTCTCCGGCGTGATGTCCATTTCCTTGGCCAGCTCCTCCGGGGTGGGCTCGCGGCCCAGGTCCTGGAGCAGCTCGCGCTGGATGCGGCCGAGCTTGTTGATGACCTCCACCATGTGCACCGGGATGCGGATGGTGCGGGCCTGGTCGGCCATGGCGCGGGTGATGGCCTGCCGGATCCACCAGGTGGCGTACGTGGAGAACTTGTAGCCCTTGGTGTAGTCGAACTTCTCCACCGCGCGGATCAGACCGAGGTTGCCCTCCTGGATCAGGTCCAGGAACGCCATGCCGCGGCCGGTGTAGCGCTTGGCCAGCGAGACGACGAGTCGCAGGTTGGCCTCGAGCAAATGGTTCTTGGCCCGGTTGCCGTCGCGCACGATCCAGTTGTAATCGCGGCGCATCGCGACCGGCAGCTTCTCGCCCGCCTCGGCGAACTCGCGCACCTTCTCCGCCGCGTAGAGGCCTGCCTCGATCCGCTTGGCGAGTTCGACCTCCTCCTCGGCGTTGAGCAGCGCGACCTTGCCGATCTGCTTGAGGTAGGCGCGCACCGAGTCGGCGGAGGCGGTGAGCTCCGCGTCCTTGCGGGCCTGCCGCAGCGCCTCGGACTCCTCCTCGTCCCAGACGAAATCGCCGGAGGCCTTGTCCTTCTCCGACGGCTCCTCGGCGCCCTCGGCTTCCTCGTCCTCGGCGACGTCCTCGGCCGAGTCCTCCGCCAAGTCCGCGTCGTCGGCGAGCTCGCCTTCATCGACCTCCAGATCGTCCAGATCCTCGAGATCGAGAGCCTCGTCCTCCAACGCCTCCTCGGCGCCGGGCTCGCCGTCGGGGCCCGCCTTCTTGGTGGCGGCCTTCTTCGCGGGCGCCTTCTTGGCCGCGGCCTTCTTCGCGGGCGCCTTCTTGGCCGCGGCCTTCTTGGCCGGTGCCTTCTTGGCGGCAGCCTTGCGGACCGGCCGTGCTGCGGTTACATCGGTGGAGTCGGCGTCGGCCGATTCGGCGGTCTGACGGGTCGTGGCTACCACGTACGCCCTTTCGTGACGGTCTCGTGCGGCGTCACGCCAGAGTGGTGTTCCGGCGGAGCGGTCTGTCGGGTTTCACCGGCGGAGGGCCGGTCGGGTTTCTCCGGCTCACCGCCGGGCATGTTCCATTGTAACGATCCAACCAGGGTACTCACGGCACGATGCCAGTTGTCGCACGCCCGCCTCGCGCGTGTTCCGCGTCGTCGCCGACCCGTCGCTCACGCGCCGCCGTGCAGGTCACGGGACGACGCCCGAGGCGATCGCCATGGCGGCGCCGACGATACCCGCGGTGTTGCGCAGCCGGGCGGGGACCACCGGAGTCCGATTGGTCAGCAAGGGAATCCACTGGTCGGAATCGCGGCTGATGCCACCGCCCGCGACGATCACCTTCGGCCAGAAGAGGTTCTCCAGACCGATCAGTACGGTGCTGACCTCCGCGGCCCACTGCTCGTAGCTGAGGCCGTCGCGATCCTTGATGGAGGCCGCGGCGCGGTGCTCGGTCTCCATGCCGCCGATCTCGAGGTGGCCGAGTTCGGTGTTGGGCACCAGGGTGCCGTTGTAGAGCAGCGCGGAGCCGATGCCGGTGCCGAAGGTCAGCAGCAGCACCAGCCCGTCGAAATC
Source organism: Nocardia amikacinitolerans NBRC 108937 (assembly GCF_001612615.1). Taxonomy (GTDB): domain Bacteria; phylum Actinomycetota; class Actinomycetes; order Mycobacteriales; family Mycobacteriaceae; genus Nocardia; species Nocardia amikacinitolerans. The sequence goes on from NZ_BDAU01000004.1 coordinate 65,577, forward strand.
CCTTGCCGCGCCGTAGCGGTCCTCGGCGAGCCCGGCCGCGTCCGCGTCGTTGAGCACCGTGACCGACCGGCCGCCGAGCGCCGCCGAGAACAGGGTGCGCGTGTCGGTGCCGATCCAGGTCTTGTCGATGTTGGCGGCGGTGCGGGCGACGCCTTCGAGGACCACGGAGGGCAGCGTGATGCCCACCGGGCCGGACCAGTCGGCCTCGGCGACCAGCTTGGACACCGCGTCGGCGACGGCGTGCGGTGTCGATGGATGCGGGGTCGCGATCTTGATCCGCTCGTGCAACAGCTCGCCGGTGGCCAGATCGACCGCGGCGCCCTTGACGCCGCTGCCGCCGATATCGATACCGAATGCGTGCCCCCGAGCGGACATGGCTAACCCCTCGTTCCCTTAGCTGGCGGTTGTGATGACAGCGCCCGCCGCACCGGGCCCACGCGGCCGCCCGAGGGCGGGTGCGCTGGGGTGCCCGACGACGGCGCTGTGTCGTGCACGACAAGAGTAATGCGCGATCGAGGCTGCGCACGTGGAAGCATCTGTGATGCGATGGATGGCGTGCCGGAATCCAGTACCCCAGTAGCCGAAGAGTCCGCCGCCGAGACCGCAGAGACCGTGTCCGAACTTCGCCGCTTGGCGGTCGAGCTCGCCGAACGAGCCGCGGCCCACGTCCGCGCCCGCCGCCCCGAGGTGTTCGGCGCGGTCGCGATCGACGGGGCCGTGCGTAGCAAGGGCCACGCGACCGATCCGGTGACCGTGGTGGACACCGAGAGCGAGGAGTTGATCCGCGCGCTGCTCGCCGAGCGACGGCCGGGCGACCCGATCGTCGGCGAGGAAGGCGGCGGCAGCATGATCGCCGACCGCGACGCGGTGCACTGGGTCGTCGACCCGATCGACGGGACCGTCAACTTCCTCTACGGCGTCCCCGGCTACGCGGTCTCGGTGGCGGCGATGCGCCGCGGACGCTCCGTGGCGGGTGCGGTGGTCGACGTCGCGCGGGCGGTGACCTACAGCGCCGGGCTCGGCGCGGGCGCCACCGCGACGGCCGCCGAGGGCACGGTCGAACAGTTGCGGTGCAATCCGGTCGAGGACCTCTCGATGTCGTTGGTGGCCACCGGATTCGCCTACGGCACGCACCGGCGCGCACGGCAGGCCGAACTCCTCGCGCGGGTGCTGCCCCGGATCCGCGACATCCGCCGCTTCGGCGCGGCCGCGCTCGACCTGTGCCATGTCGCCGCCGGGCGGGTGGACGCGTACTACGAGCACGGGCTCAACGCCTGGGACTGGGGCGCGGGCGCGCTGATCGCCGCGGAAGCGGGCGCGCGCCTGACGCTTCCGACCGCGACCGCGTCCGGTGCGGCGGGCGATCTCGTCGTCGCCGCTGCCCCTGGCATCGCACGGGAACTCGGCGAGCTGCTGGCCGAAGTCGGTGCGACGGAGCCGCTCCCGGATCGCTGATCCGAAAGCGGCTCCGTCTGGGTGGGGCTGCTCGGCGTCGACTACGGAACGCGTCAGCAGTGCGCGGCGCGCGCGGCGTCGAGCAGTTCGGAATCGATCGCCGTGCTGCCGCCGGGCGCCGGATTCTTCAGCGAACGCAGCACCTCCTCGGCGTCGTTGCTCGGCCGCAGATCACGGAACAGTGAGCCGAGCACCAGGTCCACGCTGTCGTCCTCGCGCTGATCCTCGATCAGCTCGGCGCACGGCGCGACCAATTGCACCGACGCCGCGGCGGGCCTGCCGTTCACGCCGAAGCGGATCTGCCCGGTGCATTCCAGGTCGCCGTTGACGTATATGGAATCGTTGCCGTACTGCGTGCCTGGTGCGCTCGCGAAGCCGAGATCACCGAGCTGCGCCGCGACGTGCGCGGCCTGGCCACGCTGGTTGTTCGCGTTCAGCACGCGCACCTTGCTCGCCGCGAGCGGTGCGGGTTCCACCTGCTCCAGCCGCGACGCGCCGACCCGCTGACCGAGCTTGGGCGCGGGGGCCGCTCCCGGATCGCTGGCGGGACTCGGCGCGTTGCAGGCCATCGCGGTGGTGTCGGTGTCCTGCGTCGTCAGCGCCTTGATCCACACGATCGCGCAGATCAGCGCCATGACGCCGAGCATGATGAGCCAGGGTTGGGGGCGGCGCCGAGCGTAGGGTCGTCCCTGCGAATCCGACGCGCTGCCTTCGGTGATCAGTGAAACCACGAGCCACACTCTACGAAAATGTCGTGAGGCGGGTGCGGAAGGTCTCGGCGAGTTCCAGCGTTGGTGTCGATTCCCCGACAGTTTCGACTCGGCTGTGTTTTGATTGCGACTTTTGTCGCGCGGTCCGCTATTGTCTGGCGGCCCAGATCGAATCACCAGCGGCGAAAACGGTGGGTCGGTCGCGGGAACAAGTAGGGCATGTCCTGCGTTTACCGAGCGCTACCGGGTATGGATCCTAGTGATCCCCCCTGATAGGTGACCGGTGCACGTGTGATGTGCACCACCGGCGGGGCGGTGCGGACGTTCGATTCCGGCGAGGAATCGGTGTGTCGGCAGCCGGTCCGGGATATACGGAGTAAGGACGAGGGGAAGACGACATGGCAACCGACTATGACGCACCGCGGCGCACCGAATCCGACGATGTGTCGGAAGATTCGCTGGAGGAGCTGAAGGCTCGTCGCAACGAGGCGCAGTCCGCCGTCGTGGATATCGACGAATCCGATACCGCGGAGTCGTTCGAGCTTCCCGGCGCGGATCTGTCCGAGGAAGTGCTTTCGGTTCGGGTGATTCCGAAGCAGGCCGACGAGTTCACCTGTTCCAGCTGCTTCCTTGTTCACCACCGCAGCAGGCTTGCCAGCGAGGCAGGCGGTCAGATGATCTGCATGGATTGCGCAGCCTGATACTTCGCGGAATGTGAGATCCGGCCGGATCGCGGGTTCGGCCGAAGGTAACTGTCAGCCCGCGCTCGGCAGCCCGAGCGCGGCAAGGACCTTTTCCGGTCGGCGCGTACTGATCAACCAGTACGGCGTCGGATCATCGGGGTCGTCGAGGACCAACAACACCATCGGACCGATCCAGGGACGGTGTTGCACATACGCGGCGGGATCGAGCTGGCGGCCGAGGGCCGCGCTCTTCGCGGAGGGGGCGACCATCGCCGCACGGGACACGAAATTCACCGGCAGGTGAGCGCGGTCGACGCGCAGTTCCGGTGTTCCCGAGGCGTCGGCGGCCACTTCCACCTTGTGGCGGCTCAACCACAGCAGCACCCACGCCGCGATCGGGAACAGCAGAACGTAGGGCAGCCAGGCCCGGATTCCCGGTGCGCCCATGTGGATTTCGGCGGCGAGCAGCCCGGCGATGCCGAACGCGACCGGCCACCACCACAGCGGCACCCAGAGCCGCTCATTGTAGGGCTGGCGGGCCTGTTTCTCGTTGTCCGTCACCGAAGGGTTGGGCCTGTCCGACACGACTCAACAGTAGGCCACCGTCCCGCCAGGCGAACGCCGAGGTACGCGTAGGCTCGACCAACGTGAGCGCACTTTCACCGATACCCCTGCTGCGGCTGGATCCGGGCATTCCCGTGCCGACGCGCGCCCATGCGGGCGACGCGGGCGTGGACCTGTGCACCACCGAGGACGTCATCCTGGAGCCGGGGGAGCGGGTGCTTGTCGGCACCGGTGTCGCCGTTGCGCTGCCGGTCGGCACGGTCGGGCTGATCCATCCCCGGTCCGGGCTTGCCGCCAAGACCGGGCTGTCGGTGGTGAACACGCCGGGGACCGTGGACGCGGGCTACCGGGGCGAGATCAAGGTGTGCCTGATCAATCACGATCCGCGCACGCGCATCGAGTTGCGCCGAGGCGATCGGATCGCGCAGCTGCTCGTGCAGCGGGTCGAGCTGGTGGACTTCGTCGAGGTCGATCAGCTCGACGACACGACGCGGGGTGCGGGCGGCTACGGGTCCAGCGGCGGTCACGCCAGTCTGGGCGCGGAGACCGACGGGGCGAGCCGGGCGACCGGCGGGGAGGCGTGAGGCGACGATGTTCGGAAAGAGAAAGAAGCGGTCGGACCGGTTCGAGGACCAGTACGACGAATACGGCGCCGAGTACGACGACGTGGACTACGACGCCGAGTACGACGAGCTGTCCTACGACGAATTCGCCGAGGACACCGCCGGTTTCGCGGAGCGCAAGGAGGAGGGCGAGCGGACCGGCCCCTACGACTACGACGAAGTGGCCGAGCTGCTCGAAGGAGTCGTCGAGCAGCGCCTCGACCTGGGTTCGGTCATCCTGCCGGTGCCGCCGGGCGGCCAGCTACAGGTCGAGATGACCCCCGACGGCACCCCGCAGGCGGTGCACCTGGCCACCGAGCACGGCCGCATCACCGTCGCCGCCTATGCCGCGCCCAAATCGCCGGGACAGTGGCGTGCGGTGGCGGCCGACCTCGCCGACTCGCTGCGCAAGGACGGCGCGCGGGTCGCGGTGGAGACCGGTCCGTGGGGCCGCGAGGTCCTCGCCATCACCGAGGGCGCCGATCTGCGCTTCATCGGGGTGGACGGCTACCGCTGGATGGTGCGCCTGGTCGCGGCGGGCCCGTCGGGCGCGGCGAACGACGGCGCGCCGCTGGTGGCCGCGGCCCGCGCGATCCTCAGCGAGACGGTCATCCGGCGCGGCACCGACCCGCTTCCGGTGCGTGATCCGCTGCCGGTCGTCCTTCCGCAGCAGCTCGCCGAACAGCTGGCCGCCGCGCACCAGGCGCAGATCGAGGCGCAACAGCAGCAGATGGCCGCCCAAGCCGCCGGGGTCCACAACCCGGTGCCCGCGCAGCCGCAGACGTTGCCTCCCCAGCCGCGCCGCGGCGCCGACGGCTCGGCCATGCAGCAGCTCGGCCTGAACTGACCCGACCGAAGGTGACCCTCGGCCGCCCAATGCGACCGAAGGCCACCTTCGGCCGATTCCCCGCCCGCGGGCGTGTCCCGAGCGAAGGTGACATGCAGTCCGGCTGACGGGATCAGGGCCGCCTTCTGTCGGGAGGCTGCTCTTGCTGACCGACACGGCCGCGGACCGCGATGGGTCCCGGATCGACCGTCAGTCGAAGGCGGTGAAGCCGAGGCGGCCGAGGATCGCCGGGTCGGCGCCCAATTCGTCGAGGGTGGTGCGGAACAGTCGGGCGCCAGGGATCAGATCGGCCCACTCCTCGGCTACGGCGAGGGGATGGACCGGGTCGTCGACCGCGGTGACGACCGCGACCGGCACGTCCAGCGTGGCGAGGCGATCGGTGCTCGGCCACTTGTAATCGGCGGCTTCTTCCAGGGCTTGCGGCAGATGCGGCCACTGGGAGCGCCAGGACTGGGTCAAGGCGTCGGCGAGCCAGCGCGGGCTGCTCGCGCGCATCCGGGCGATGACCGTCTCCAAGCCGTCGGCGCGCAGCTGCTCGGCCGTCACGGCGGCGCTGAGCGCGGCAGGGCAGCGGGCGGTGTCCGAGCCCGTCCACGCCGGCAGCGCGGCGACGACGCCCACGACGGATTCCGGATGCGCGCCCGCCCACTCCAGTGCGATCGCCGCGCCGAGCGAGATGCCGGCGGCCAGTACCGGGCCGCGCGCGGCGGCCGCGTCCAGCGCGGCGTGGCAGCTCGCCACGACAGCGCGCGGATCCGGCTCGACGGCAATCGATTCGAACCCGCGGGCGACGCTCGCCGGACCGAAGGCGCGCCGGGCGAAATCGGCGTCGGAGCCGGTGCCAGGCAGCGCGACGACGAGCGGAACCGCAGGTCGTGTCGCCGTCGTGACATGTGTGGAGTCGAACACCGGGTCGAGCGTAGCGGGGGTGACCGCGGGCATCTACAGTGGCGGGTGTACGGCCAACAGCCGGTCGTCACCGAACAACCACGATGGCGTGAGACCCGCGCCATCTGTGCAGCAGGAGAGCGTGCAATGCCATCCGCAGCCTCAGGGTATTTTCGACGTCTGGGCCGCAGGCTGACCGAGGACATCGACCGACTCGATGCCGAGGAGCTGGCCGAGACCGCAGAGGCGTCGGGCGCGTGTCGGGCGTCGGAGTGTCGTCGCGGTGACGAAGCGACGATGCTCGGTCGTCTACGAAGTGTGGAGGCCTGCCCCAAAGCGGTGGGCGCCAGTGTTCAGGCAGAATTCTTCGACGGCACCGATGCCATCACCCTGGTGTGGATCGGCCGCCGGCGCATCCCCGGCATCGAACCGGGGCGGCGCATTCTGGTCCGCGGCCGGGTCGGTGACCGAGACGGCCGTAAGGTGATCTTCAACCCCTACTACGAATTACGCGGGAACAGCTGACACGTATGCCTTCGAGCAACGACCACGGCGCCGATCTAGGCACGCCGACCGATATCGAGCGACCGATCGACGCCGCGGCTCGCCGGCGAGTGGACGGCCGTCCTGCCTCGGCCGAAGAGGCCGTGCGTGAGGAAGCCGCCGAACAGACGCTGCTCGAGCAGCTGGGCGGTTTCAGCGGCCTGATCTACTCGACGTTGCCGGTGCTCGTCTTCGTCCCCGTGAACACCCTCGCCGGGCTCACCGCCGCGATCTGGACGGCGCTCGGCGTCGCGGCCGCCGTGCTGGTGTGGCGGCTGGTGCGCCGCGAGCCGCTGCAACCCGCCATCTCCGGCTTCCTCGGCGTCGGCGTCTGCGCGCTGATCGCCTACCGGGTCGGCGAGGCCAAGGGCTTCTTCCTGTTCGGCATCTACACCAGCCTGATCTACGCGGGCGTGTTCCTGGCCTCGATCCTGGTGCGCAGGCCGCTGGTCGGCGTGATCTGGGGCGTGCTCAACGGCCACGGCTCCGGCTGGCGGTCCGATCGCAGGGCGCTGCGCCTCTACGACCTGGCGACCGCCACCTTCGTGGTGGTCTTCACCGCCAGATATCTGGTCCAGTCCGAGCTCTACGACACCGACCAGACCGGTTGGCTCGCCGTCGCCCGCATCGCGATGGGTTGGCCGCTGACCGCCGTCGCCTTCGCCGTCACCATCTGGGCCGTGCGCCGGGCGGGTCATCTGCCGCGCGCCAAGGCCGAAACCGCCTGATACGGAACAGGGGTGGGGCCTGACCCACCGCCGAGGTGGTGCACTCTCCACCCTGGGGTACCTGGTTGGTGAGCCGAGTTCATCGGACGATCGTTTGCAACACGAGAAACGCAACGATCGGCGAGAAAGGACTCGGACATTGGCTACCGAGCACACGGTTTCGACCACCAAGACCCACGCCCACACCAGCCCCGCGCTGTCGGAGAGCCGCCGGGTGGCGGCCGAACTGGACAAGCTGATCGGCCCCGCCGCCGCGGGCGACAAGCGCGCGGTGTCGGAGATCGTGCGGGTGGTGCACCCGCTGGTCCGCCGCTACACCGGCGCCCGCCTGGGCAACACCGCCCACCTGCACGTCACCGCTGACGACGTGGTGCAAGAGATCCTGCTGGCCACCGTCAAGGCCATTCCGCGCTACCAGGATCAGGGCAAGTCGTTCCTGGCCTTCGTCTACGGCATCGCGGCCAACAAGATCGCCGACGCGTTCCGGCGCTCACAGATGCACCCGACCTACCCCGTCGCCGACGTCCCCGACTCCCCTTCGGCGGCCGCGGGCCCGGAGGAATGGGCGCTCGCGCTCGAACGCCGCACGGCCACAAGGGAATTGATGAAGATCCTGGCCCCGGCGCACCGCGAGGTGCTGGTGATGCGGATCGTGCTCGGCTGGTCGGCCGCGCAGACCGCGGAGGCCATCGGCACCAGCCCCGGCGTGGTCCGGGTGATGCAGCACCGCGCCCTCAGCAAGCTGCGGGCGCAGCTGCAGCCGGCGTCCTGACCCCCGAACCGCGGCAGCAAACCGTATCGGGGTGTTATGGCTTGATGCCGTGGTGGGCCAGCGCCACCCGCAGATCTTCCTCGGCTTCCACCGAGGTCACGAACAGCAGCTCGTCCTCGCCCTCGAAGGGATCGTCGGCCTGCGGCACGATCACCCGGCCGCCGCGCAGAATCGTCACCAGCGCGGCGTCGCGGGGCAGGGTCAGGGTGCGGACGGGCTTGCCCGCCAGCGCGGTGTCGGCGGGCAGGGTGATCTCCACCAGGTTCGCCTGCCCTTGACGCAGCGTCATCAGGCGGACCAGATCACCCACCGAGACCGCCTCCTCGACCAGCGAGGCGAGCAGGCGCGGCGTGGAGACCGCCACGTCGACGCCCCACGACTCGTCGAAGAGCCATTCGTTGCGCGGGTCGTTGACCCTGGCGACCACTCGGCGCACGCCGAACTCGGTCTTGGCGAGCAGGCTGTGCACCAGGTTCGCCTTGTCGTCGCCGGTGGCCGCGATGACCACCTCGTAGGTCTCCAGCCCGGCGTCTTCCAGCAGCGCGAGCTCGCACGCGTCGGCGTGTACCCAGACCGCGTCCGGAATGGCTTCCGCATCGATGTGGTCGAGCTGACGCTCGATCAGCATCACCGTGTGTCCGCTGCGTAGTAGTTCGCGGGCAATCGATCGGCCGACGGCGCCTGCCCCGGCGATGGCCACCTTCATGATCAGTCCTCGCTAGCGGGGGGCTTGCCGGCCAGTGCGACGACCTCGCCGACGTTGCCGGAGTTCGCGGCAACGTAGACGATGTCGTCGGCCTGGACGATGGTCTTGCTGTCGGGCAACAGGCCCTGGCCGAACCGGATGATGAACGCCACCCGGACGGAAATCGCGCGCTCCAGATCGCGCACGGTGCGCCCGTACCAGTCCTCGTGCAGCGTCAGCTGGGTCACCGCGACCGTTCCGGTGGGATCGCGCCAGGTCGTCGTGCTGGAATCGCCGACGAGGGTCCGCATGAAACGGTCGGTGGTCCACGGCACCGTGGCGATGGTCGGGATGCCGAGCCGTTCGTAGACCGCGGCGCGCTTGGCGTCGTAGATCCGGGCGACCACGCGCTCGACGCCGAAGGTCTCGCGTGCCACCCTGGCGGAGATGATGTTGGAGTTGTCGCCGGAGGAGACCGCGGCGAACGCCTCGGCTCGCTCGATTCCGGCGCGGGTCAGCACATCTCGGTCGAAACCGACGCCGACCAGGCGCTCGCCGGGGAAGTCCTCACCCAGCCGAAGGAACGCGCTCGGATCCCGGTCGATCACGGTGACCTCGTGGCCAACCCGGACCAGGGCGCGGGCCAGCGACGAGCCGACGCGACCGCATCCCATGATCACTACGTACACCGTGCAACCTCGCTCCTGGACCAATGGCTTTCGGTCTACTTGCCTGTCCGCAGAACCGTACCCGCCGGATGTGTCCATGGCCCACTTTCCCCCTTCGGGGGGCGGGCAAACCTGTTTGTGACCCGTGGGCCTGCGCAGACGCGCAGCGGCACCCCGCGGGCGATCAATGGCCGGGGGATCTATGCTCGCTCCAGTGTCCAAGTTGACGACAGCAGCCAAGCGCATGCTGCTGGGCAGGCCCTTCCGTAGCGATTCGCTGGGGCACACGCTGCTGCCGAAGCGAATCGCGCTTCCGGTGTTCGCCTCCGACGCCATGTCGTCGGTCGCCTACGCGCCGGAAGAGATCTTTCTCATGCTCTCGGTGGCGGGTATCTCGGCCTACGTGTACGCGCCGTGGGTGGGTCTCGCGGTCGCGTTCGTGATGGCCGTCGTCGTGGCCAGCTACCGCCAGAACGTGCACGCCTACCCGTCCGGCGGCGGCGACTACGAGGTCGCGACCACCAATCTCGGCCCGACCGCCGGGCTCACGGTCGGCAGCGCGCTGCTGGTGGATTACGTGCTCACCGTCGCGGTGTCGATCTCCTCGGCCGCCTCCAACATCGGCTCGGCCATTCCGTTCGTGGCCACCCACAAGGTGCTGTTCGCGGTGGTGGCCATCGCGCTGCTGACCGCGATGAACCTACGCGGCGTCCGGGAATCCGGGACCATGTTCGCGATCCCGACCTACGCGTTCATCATCGGCATGTTCGTCATGCTCGGCTGGGGCCTGTTCCGCACCATGGTGCTCGGCGAGGAGCTGCACGCCGAGTCGGCCGGTTTCCAACTAGACGCCGAGGACGAACAGCTGTACGGCCTCGCCTTCGCCTTTCTGCTGGCGCGCGCGTTCTCCTCCGGCTGCGCCGCGCTGACCGGTGTCGAGGCGATCAGCAACGGTGTGCCCGCGTTCCGCAAACCGAAGTCGCGCAACGCCGCGACCACCCTGCTGCTGCTCGGCAGCATCGCGATCGTGCTGCTCTTGGGCATCATCATCCTGGCGCAGAAGATCGGCGTCGTTTACGCGCACGACACCGACCACCTGGTGGGCGCGCCAGCGGACTACCACCAGAAGACTCTGATCGCCCAGATCGCTCAGACGGTGTTCCAAGGCTTTCCGATCGGCTTCTTCCTCATCACTATCGTCACCGCCCTGATCCTGGTGCTTGCCGCCAACACCGCCTTCAACGGGTTCCCGGTGCTCGGTTCGGTTCTGGCGCAGGACCGTTACCTGCCGCGTCAGCTGCACACCCGCGGCGACCGGCTGGCCTTCAGCAACGGCATCCTGTTCCTGTCCGGCGCGGCGATCGCGTTCGTCGTCGTCTTCGGCGCCGAGGTCACCAAGCTCATCCAGCTCTACATCGTCGGCGTGTTCGTCTCGTTCGTGCTCAGCCAGACGGGCATGCTGCGGCACTGGACGAGGCTGCTGCGCACCGAGACCGATCCGTCGCAGCGGGCCAGGATGCAGCGTTCCCGAGTGATCAACGCGATCGGCCTCAGCGCCACCGGGGCGGTGCTGATCATCGTGCTCGTCACGAAGTTCTTCGCGGGCGCCTGGATCGCGATCCTGACCATGGTGGCGATCTTCGTGGTGATGAAGAGCATTCGCCGCCACTACGATTCGGTCGCCAGGGAGCTCGACGAGCACGAGTGGGACGGCGTGCTGCCGAGCCGTTCGCATTCGATCGTGCTGGTCTCCCGGCTGCATCTGCCGACGCGGCGCGCGCTGGCCTACGCGCGCGCCACCCGCCCCGACACGCTCGAGGCGATCACGGTGAACGTCGACGAGGCCGACACCAGGGCGCTGGTGCGGGAATGGGAGAAGAGCGATATCACCGTGCCGCTCAAGGTGATCGAATCGCCGTACCGCGAGATCACCAAGCCGGTGTTGGACTACGTCAAGCGGGTGCGCCGCGACGCACCACGCGACGTGGTGACGGTGTTCATCCCCGAGTACGTCGTCGGCCACTGGTGGGAGCAGGTGCTGCACAACCAGAGCGCACTGCGGCTCAAGGGCAGGCTGCTCTTCGAGCCCGGCGTCATGGTGACCTCGGTGCCGTGGCAGTTGAGCTCGTCGACGACGCGGGCCGGGCAGGCGGGCGAGATCAACGCCCCGGGCGCGGTGCGGCGCGGCTACGAGGACCGGGTATGACCGACTGGTTCGGCCAGACCTTCGACGTGCGGCTCGGGCCGCCCGGACACGGCGGGTTCTGCGTCGGCAGGCACGAGGGCCGGGTCGTGTTCGTGCGGCACGGGCTGCCCGGCGAGCTGGTTCGCGCCACGGTCACCGAGGACCGCGGCGGCTCGTTCTGCCGCGCCGACGCCGTGCGGATTTTGGAGCCTTCGCCGGATCGGGTGCCCCCGACCTGTCCGGTGTCCGGGCCGGGCGGCGCGGGCTGCTGCGATTTCTCGCACGCCACGCCCGCCGCGCAGCGGGCGCTGAAGGCGGCGGTGGTCGCCGAGCAGCTGCGCAGGCTCGCCGGGATCGAGCGCGAGATCGTCGTCGAACCGATCGCCGGGTATCCGGACGACGCGAGCGGCGGCTGGCGCACCAGGATCCGGCTGCCGGTCGACGCCGAGGGGCGGGCAGGCATGCACCGCTACCGCAGCACCGAGGTGATCGCGGATCTGCGCTGCCCGCAGCCGGTGCCGGGTGCGATGGACGGCATCGCGGACCGGATCTGGACGCCGGGCGCGGATCTGGTCGTCGCGGTGGACGGGGACGGCGTGCGGCATCTGGTGGAACTGCCGCCTGCCGAGCAGGTGACCGCCCGGCGTGGGCGGCGGCACGGTGGCGGACCGCGGGGTCGGCGCAGGGACGGCGGGAACCAGGGCGCGGAGCGGCCGCGCGGTGTCGTCGGCCCCTCGGGCCGGGTGGAGGAACGGGCCGAGGATCCCGACGAGGTGCGCCGCGAGGCGGTGGCGCGGCGGGCCGCGTCGCACGCCGCTCGTGACGAATGGGTGGTCGACGGCACCGGGCGGGCCGTGGAGTACGTGGCCGGACGGCGCTGGGAGGTCGCGGCGACCGGTTTCTGGCAGGCGCATCGCCTTGCGGCGCAGTGTTATTCGGATCTGGTAGCGGACTGGTCGGGACTCGACAGTGGCGACCTGGCCTGGGATCTCTACAGCGGCGCTGGGGTTTTCGCGGCGCGACTGGCGGATCGCGTCGGCTCGCGGGGATCGGTGCTCGCGGTGGAGTCCGCGCGTTCGGCCGTGGCCGACGGACACGCCGCGCTGCGCGACCTGCCCTGGGTGGATCTGCGGGCCGAACGGGTCGAACGCTGGGTGGCCGAGCACGTGGGCGGCGCCGCGCCGCGGGCCGTGGTGCTCGATCCGCCGCGCGCGGGCGCGGGCAAGGAGGTCGTCGCGGCGGTGGCCACGGCCGGCCCCGCCCGCATCGTCCACGTCGGTTGCGACCCGGCCGCATTCGCCCGCGATCTCGGCCTCTATCAGTCGCACGGCTACCGCCTCACCGACCTGCGCGCCTTCGACGCTTTCCCCGCCACCCACCACGTGGAATGCCTTGCGCTACTGGAGCGCTGACCGACCGGGCGCTTAGAGTCCAGGCCATGACCGTGTATGTGATCGCCCAGCTGAAGTTCACCGACCGCGAGGCCTACGACCGCTACCAAAAGCGCTTCCTGCCGGTGTTCGCCAAGTACGAGGGCACGCTGCTCGCCGCCGACGAAACCCCGACCACCCTCGAAGGTACGACCGACCGCGAGAAGGTCGTCCTGATGTCCTTCCCCGACGAGGCCGCCGTCACCGCGTGGTCGCAATCCCCTGAGTACCGGGAGATCTCGAAGGACCGCGAGGCGGGCGCCGACACGATCACCCTGCTGGTGAAGGGCCTCGACCACCGCCCCAGCTGACGCGGAAGCGCCCCGATCGGGACAGCGGCCCGCGTAGAGTCGCCGGCGTACCCGAGAGTCCTTGCGCTGGACGATGACCGGGCGATGCCGAGGGAGGGATGTCGTGATCCATCACGTGCAGGTGAGCTGTCCGCCGGGATCCGAGGGCGCACAGCGCGCGTTCTACACCGGTGTGCTCGGCTGGCCCGAGTTGCCGAAGCCGCCGCTGCTGGCGGCGCGTGGTGGTTGCTGGTTCCGGGTGCCCGGCAACGGTGGGCCGGACGGTGAGCTGCACGTCGGTGTGGAGGCCGACTTCCGCCCCGCCGCCAAGGCGCATCCCGCGTTCGTCGTCGACATCGACGCGACGGCCGAGGCGGTCGCGGGTGCGGGGTATCCGGTGCGGTGGGCCGATCCGGCGGAAATTCCGGGGCGGCGCCGGTTCTTCACCGTGGACGGTGTCGGCAATCGGCTCGAGTTTCTGGCGGACTGAGTTCGGAACGCGCTGTGCGGCGGACGCATATCGGACCCGACGCTCGGTCCGATCAGTGTTCGTAGTGGGGTGGGCGGCGGTCGCGGCGGGCGCGGATGGCTTCGTCGAAGTTGTCGGTGGTGAGACGGACGTAGAGCTGGGCCAAGCCCTCCTGCTGCATGTGCGACTCGAAGCTGCTCGCCTCCAATCCGCTCCACAGCATCCGTTTGGTGAGCTCGGTGCCGACCCTGCTGAAGCCGATGATGCGGTCGGCGAGGTCGTAGCAGGTGTCGAGGAGCTTCGCGGTGGGCACGGTGCGGGAGACCAGACCGATCCGCTCGGCTTCGACGGCGTCGACGTCGCGTCCGGAGAGCATGATCTCGAAGGCGCGCGCGGAGCCGATGGCGCGCGGCAACAGGAAGCTCATGCCGAGCTCGGTCGAGGTGAGGCCGTTGTTGATGCCCGCCGCGCGGAAGTACGCGTCCTCGCCCGCGATGCGGATGTCGGCGCCGACGCTCAGGCAGAACCCGCCGCCGATGGCCGCGCCGTTGATCGCGGCGATCACCGGCTGATGCATCCGGCGCAGCGTGATCATCACGTCGTTGAGTAAGTCCATCGAGCGGCGCGCGACCGTGGTGGACGTGAGCCCCGCGGTGTTCGGCACCCGCCCGGCGCCCTGCAGGTCGGCGCCCGAACAGAACCCTTGCCCCGCACCGGTGAGCACCACCACGCGGACGTCGTTGTCGGCGCTCACCTGCTCGAGCGCCTCGCGCAGCGGGATCATCACGTCGAAGGCCATGGCGTTCATCCGCTCCGGCCGGTTGAGCGTCACCAGCGCGACGTGCGGCCGCGGCCGGTCGACGAGCACGAAGGACATGGCGGCTCCTGACCCGCGGCGCCGGGTCCGCCGCGCGCCTTCACTATAGGGTCGCCCGCGCGCCGATCGCGGCGAATCCGTCGCTGCGTCAGTCCAATTCCCAGGTGGCGCGCACGCTCGCCGACACCTCCGATTCGCCGAGCTCGACCGGCACCGCGGCGGCGAACGCGACCTCGCCTACCGGCGCGGACATGGCGCGCATCCGCGGCGCGAACGGCGGTGCGGACGCGGCGTTCTCGGTGATCTCCAGCACCGAGCCCAGCGTCCGGCCCGCCCGCGCGGCGTACTGCTCGGCCTTGGCCAGCGCGTTGTCCCATGCCGCGTCGCGGGCCCGCGCGAGCAACCCGGCCTGATCGGCGAAGGTGAGGGTGAGCCCGCCGAGCCGGACGTCGTCGCCGCCCGCCTCCACCGCGTCGGCGATGATCGTCGCGGGTCCGGTGTCGGCCCCTGCTTCGGCGTCGATGTCGCGCAGCGCCACCGTCAGATCGGCGGTCGCGAGATAGCCCGTGATGCGGTTGCCCTGTCCCTCGGTCCACACCGTCTCGGTGCGCACCGACAGCCCGCCGGTGGCGATGTCCGCGTCGGCGACGCCGTTGCCGCGCAGCGCCGCGGTGACCGCCGCGACCCGCTCGCCCGCCTGCCCGTAGGCCAGCGCGACCTTGCTCGCCCTCGTCTCGATGGAAATGGTGACGCGCATCAGATCCGGGGTGGCGCGCACACTGCCCTGCCCGAAGGTGGTGACCGTGCCGGTGTCGGACTTCTTCTTGCTCACGTCGCTGCGCTCCTCGCTCGCTCGGTGGTGTCGGGTCCTCGTCGCAGGCTCAACGGATGAAACGGCTCAATAGTCCCCGCCGCGCACCGCGATCGCGCGCACGGCGGCGTCCATCTGCGCGTACGCGCCCGCCGCGAGCCGTTCCAGCAGCGCCAGCTTCAGCTGCGGCGCGCGCTGGGCGAGCACGTCGAAGCGGGCGGGGCTCAACACCGCGACGCGGACGCCGGTCTCGGCTCGCGCCTCGTTCACGAACGGGGTGCCAACCAGCATCGGGATCTCGCCGAACGACATGCCCGCCGAGAGCGTGACCAGCCGGTGGGTGCGCCCGTCGGCGCCTTCGAAGCTGAGCCGGACCCGGCCCTCCAGGATCAGATACAGCCCGGAACGGCCGCTGCCGCGGCGGGCGATCACCTCGCCACGGGCGATGGTGCGCACCTCGAAATCCGCCGCCAGTCGCGCCCTGGACTCGGGGGTGAGCGCAGCAAGCGCGGGATGCTCCGCGACTGTGATCGACGTGCACGCCGGTTCGTCGGCGGGACGGTGGCGGGCGAGCACGATGTCCTCGCACCACTCGGTGGCGGTGTCGCGGTCGACGAAGACGCGGCCGCGCGGGTCGGCCCGGTCCACGCTCGAGATCAGGCGTCCCAGTTTGGCGTCCGGGTCCACCAGCGCGACAAGGCACCCGGTCGCGGCCAGCTCGCGTCGCAGCTCGTCGAGCATGGTCACCGCGATCGCGCTGACCTCACCCACCCGGCGCAGGTCGATCACCAGTGCGTCCAGTCCGCCTGCCCGCGCCTCGATCGCGCGCACCGCGCCCTCGGCGCCCGCGAACAGCAGATCGCCGTGCAGTTCGTAGACCCTGGCCCGGTGTCCGTGCTCGTCGAGCACGGCGATCTCCCCGGTGCTGCGCCGCGTCCTGGACGGCACCTCCACCACCGTGTAGTCGGCGCGGATCGCGGTGCGCGCCGACCGGGTGACGTGCAGGAAGTGCAATTCCAGCCGCCGCGACAACGCCCGGCAGGCCGCGACACCGCGCACACTGTTGCCGTGCCGGTCCAGGCGAGGGGAGTAGACGGCGATCCCGATCTGCCCGGGCAGCACCGCAAGAATGCCGCCGCCGACACCGCTCTTGGCGGGCATGCCGACGGTGCTCACCCACTCGCCCGCCGCGTCGTACATTCCGCAGGTCGTCATCACGCTCAGCACCTGCTCGGTCAGCGTGCTCGACAGGGCCCGCTCCCTGGTCAGCGGATTCACGCCGTTGTTGGCCAGTGTCGCGGCCATCACGGCGAGGTCGTGGCAGGTGACGTCTATCGAGCACTGCCGGAAGTAGCGGTCCACCGCCTCGTCCGGATCGGAGTCGATGACGCCGAACGAGCGCAGCATGTAGCCGATGGCGCGGTTGCGGTAGCCGGTGCGCGCCTCGGAGGCGTAGACGGCTTCGTTCACGCGCAGCTCGCGCCCGGCGAAACGGGAGTAGCAGCGGCGCACCCGCTCGAATTTCTCGGCGGCGTCGCGACCGTCGATCAGTGCGGCGGCGGTGATGGCGCCCGCGTTGATCATCGGGTTGCGCGGACGAGCGGTCACCGGGTCCAGGCTGATCTCGTTGAACGCTTCGCCGGAGGGCTCCACGTCGATCCGCTCGGCCACCGCGGCGGGTCCGCGATCGGCCAGCGCCAGCGCGTAGGTGAACGGCTTGGAGATCGACTGGATGGTGAAGGGAGCGTGCACGTCACCGGCGCCGTACACCCGCCCGTCGGCGGTGGCCAGGCACAGGCCGAACGAATCGGGTTGCACCGCGGCGAGTTCGGGAATGTAATCGGCAGGCTCGCCGGACCGATCGGCCAGGCACTCGGCGTACACCTCGGCGACAATGCGTGCCACCACACCGGAATCGGTCGTTCGCGGAACCGCTGGCTCGGGCTCGGCCACCCGACCACTGTATGGCCGTTCGCCGCCGACGCGCTCGAACTTCGGCCGGACTCCGTCGGACCGCGCGCGGCCGACGGGTACCGTGGAGCCCACGGCCGGACGTTTCGTCCGGCTCGCGCGTGTCCAGTCTCACATGTCACGACGAAGTCGGCTGGTGACAGGCAGTTGTCGGAAAGAGGCAGTGTCACCGCTTTCGTAGACTGATCGGATCAGAAGCGATATCCGGAGGGAGCGAGTTCAGGTGGGAGTGCTTTCCCGGGTCGACACGCCCGAAGACTTGCGCCGGCTGAACGTGGCCGAGCTGAAGGAGCTGGCGGAGGAGATCCGCGAGTTCCTGGTGCAGAAGGTCGCCGCCACCGGCGGTCACCTAGGACCGAACCTCGGCGTGGTGGAACTGACCATCGCGCTGCATCGGGTCTTCGATTCGCCCGCCGACCCGTTGATCTTCGACACCGGCCACCAGGCCTACGTGCACAAGATCCTCACCGGCCGCAAGGACCAGTTCGACGGTCTGCGCAAGCAGGGCGGCCTGTCGGGCTACCCGAGCCGTGCGGAGAGCCCGCACGACTGGGTGGAGTCCTCGCACGCCTCCGCGGCGCTGTCCTACGCCGACGGGCTGGCCAAGGCGTTCCAGCTCACCGGGCAGGGCAGGCACGTCGTCGCGATCGTCGGCGACGGCGCACTCACCGGCGGCATGTGCTGGGAGGCCTTGAACAACATCGCCGCCGCGCCGGACCGCTCGGTGGTGATCGTCGTCAACGACAACGGCCGCTCCTACGCGCCGACCATCGGCGGCCTCGCCGAGCGGCTCACCGCGCTGCGCACCCAGCCCGCCTACGAGGTCGCGCTGGACGCGGGCAAGCGGATTCTCAAGAGCATTCCGCGGGTGGGCGAGTCGGCCTACTCGATGGTGCACGCGGTGAAGGCGGGCATCAAGGACGCCGTGAGCCCGCAGGAGCTGTTCAGCGATCTCGGGCTCAAGTACGTCGGCCCGGTGGACGGCCACGACGTCGCCGCCATGGAAGCGGCGCTGCGCCGCGCCAAGGACTTCGGCGGTCCGGTGGTGGTGCACGCGGTCACCCAGAAGGGCCGCGGCTACGCGCCCGCCGAGAACCACGTCGCCGACCAGATGCATGCCTGCGACCCCATCGACCCGCTCACAGGACGTCCCGTCGGCGGTCCGAAGGCGGTCGGCTGGACCTCGGTGTTCTCCGAGGAACTGATCGCGCACGCCGAGCAGCGCGACGACATCGTCGCCATCACCGCCGCAATGCCGGGCCCGACCGGTCTCGCCGCGTTCGGCGAGCGGTTCCCGGACCGCATGTTCGACGTCGGCATCGCCGAACAGCACGCCATGGCGTCGGCGGCCGGTCTCGCGCTCGGCGGTCTGCACCCGGTGGTCGCGATCTACTCGACCTTCCTCAACCGCGCCTTCGATCAGCTGCTGATGGACGTGGCGCTGCTGAAGCAGCCCGTCACCGTGGTGCTCGACCGCGCGGGCATCACCGGCTCCGACGGCGCGAGCCACAACGGCATGTGGGACCTGTCGGTGCTCGGCATCATCCCCGGCATCCGGGTCGCCGCACCGCGCGACGCCGCCACCCTCCGCGAGGAACTCGGCGAGGCGCTGGCCGTGAACGACGGGCCGACCGCGCTGCGCTTCCCGAAGGGCAGCGTGACCGAGGACATCCCGGCGGTCGAACGTCTCGACGGCGTCGACGTGCTTCGGCTGCCCGACGCCGAGGGCGGCTCGGCGCAGGCGCAGCGCGGTGACGTG
Organism: Nocardia amikacinitolerans NBRC 108937; assembly: GCF_001612615.1. GTDB lineage: Bacteria > Actinomycetota > Actinomycetes > Mycobacteriales > Mycobacteriaceae > Nocardia > Nocardia amikacinitolerans. The sequence goes on from NZ_BDAU01000004.1 coordinate 84,454, forward strand.
CTGGTCGTCGCGGTCGGCTCGTTCGCCGAGACGGCGCTGCGAGTCGCGGATCTGCTTGCGCCGGAAGGCGTTTCGGTCACCGTCATCGACCCGCGCTGGGTGCTGCCGGTCTCCGACACCGTGGTGAAGCTCGCGGAGAACTACCGCCTGGTGGTCACCCTCGAGGACGGCGGCCTGCACGGCGGCATCGGCTCGACCGTCTCGGCCCGCCTGCGCTCCTCCGGTCTGGACGTCCCCACCCGCGACCTCGGCGTCCCGCAACAGTTCCTCGACCACGCCTCGCGCAACCAGGTCCACGAGGAACTCGGCCTCACCCCCGTAGACATCGCCCGGCGCATCACCGGCTGGCTCGACGCCAACTGACTCCGCGATCTCGACGCGCCCCGTCTCGGACCACCGAGCGCGGGGCGCGTCGTGTTGTCGGCCCCGGAATTCTCGCTCGGCCGCCCCTCTCGGCCGCCACGCAGAAGTGGCACAACGCGCTCCGCAATCCGCGCGTCGCGTTCCTCGTCGACAGGTGTCCAGTCGGTGGATCCGCCCATCGGGCGTGGGGTCGGGACTCGCGGTGTGGCCGGGCCGCTGCGCGCGCGGTCGGCAGCAGCGGTGGGCTCAGCGGCGAGGTGATTCGGCTTCCGCGCCGGACCGCCTCGTGGGGTAGTGGATAGGCCGTGGCCGTGGCCGTGGCCGTGGCCGTGGCCGTCGTGGTCGCTGTCGCCCGTCGGTCGCTGTCGCCCGTCGGTCGCGACGCCCCGACCGCGGCAGGCGCGGGTACGGCGGTGCGGGGAGCCGGGGACGGCGAATTCGCGCTACCGAGGCCGTAGGGACGTCGAACGGGAAATCGGCAGCGCGATACCGGACAGCCGTCGGTATGAGCGCGACGGTTCGCCAGGAGGCGATGCGCGCCGCGGGGAAACGGGCGTCGCCGGTGGGACGTCCGACAGCGCTGAACTCAGGCGGGCGTCGGTGCCAGCGCGATGGTGAGGCGAGGAACGGCGAGTTCGCGCTGCCAAGGCCTGGCACCGCCGGACTTGAGGAAGCCGTCGACCGCGGCCGCGAGTTCGGCGGTGTCGCCGCGATCGTATTCCGGCAGTCCGTCCCAGCACAGTCTGCGGACCAGGTCGGGGGAGAGCAGGTTCTCGACCGGGATGGCGTGCTCGAGCGAGAGCTCGCCCATCGCGGCGCGGGCGCGGGCCAGACGGGCCGCGGCGATCGGGTCGCGGCGCTCCCAGCGGTTCGGCGGGGGCGGACCGTCGAACGGTTGGGTCAGCGGCGGCAGCTCGCTGTCCGGCAGCGCGCGGGCGCGATCGATGGCGCCGAGCCATTCCCGCGAATACCGTCGCTGGCGCGGGCCGCCGAACACCGGGAGGGCGCGCAGCTGGGCGATGGTGCGCGGGTCGGCGGTCGCCGCGGAGACGATGGCCGAGTCGGGCAGGATGCGCGCGGGCGCGACGTCACGGGCGCGGGCCAGCGCGTCCCGCGTCGTCCACAGCTCGCGCACGACGGCGAGCTGACGCGCGCGGCGCAGGGTGTGGATGCCGGAGGTGCGCCGCCACCGGTCGGCCTTGGGCGCGGGCGGTTCCGTGGTGCGAATGTGCTCGAATTCCTGTGCCGCCCAATCGGTCTTGCCCTGCACCTCCAGGTCGGCGGCGACCTTGGCGCGCAGCTCCAGCAGCAGCTCCACGTCCAGCGCGGCGTAGTTGAGCCAGTCGGCGGGCAGCGGGCGGGTCGACCAGTCGGCGGCGCCGTGGCCCTTGCGCAGCGCCCGTCCAAGCAGCTTCTCGACCATCGCGGCCAACCCGACCCGCTCGTATCCGGCCAGCCTGCCGCCGAGCTCGGTGTCGAACAACCGCGCGGGACGAAGCCCCAGTTCCGCGAGTCCCGGCAGATCTTGATCGGCCGAGTGCAGCACCCACTCCAGGTCGTTGATCGCCTCGGCCAGCGGCGCGAGCGCGTCCGTCACCGGGATCGGGTCGATCAGGAAGGTGCCCGCGCCCGCACGGCGCAGCTGGATCAGGTAGGCCCGCGCGGAGTAACGGAAGCCCGAGGCGCGTTCGGCGTCGACCGCGAGCGGACCGGTGCCCGTCGCCAGCTTCGCCGCCGCCGCGGCGACCTCGTCCGCGGTGGCCAGAACCGGCGGCACTCCATCGACGGGGGCGAGCAGAGGTTCCGCTGTGCTGTCTCCCGCGCGCCCGTCTTCGGGCTGGTCTCCTACCGGCATAGACCTGAACTTTACGTTGTGGTCAGTTGTGGTCGTTGCTGGTATACGACTGCGGGCGCAGATGGGTGATTCCCGCGGGCGGCAGACCCGCCGAATACTCCAGCACCTCGCAGAACGCTTCGACGTGCGGACGCATCTCCGTGGTGAGCGCGGTCCACGAGGCGCGCAGCTCCAGTTGGTGGGCGCGCGGGGGGCCCGCGATGTCGCCGTAGCGCACCGAACTCGTCGAGGTGACGGTGCCGCCGAGCGCGGTGAACGGCTCGGTACGCGACTCGAGCGCGTCGACAAGCCAGCTCCAGGCCACCTCTGGAAGCAGCGGGTCGGTGGCGAGCGCGGCGTCGATGTCGGCCTGGATGTAGGCCACCAGACGGAACACCCCGTGCCAGGCGTCGTCGCCGTCCGGGTCGTGCAACAGGATCAGCCTGCCGAACGCGTCACCCTCGGAATCGACCGGAACCACGGGCGTCTCGAGATGTTTGACTTCGGCGCCGACGGCGTAGGAGTACGGCGCGAGGCGTTGCGGCGGCCGGATGGGCGCGAGCTCGATCCGAGGATGCACAGTTGCGGTGCCCATCGCCTCGACCGCGGCGCGAAATGGAGCAGGTTCGCCTTGGGGGCCTTCGGTCGGTGCGGCGCCGTCGCGGAAGTCGAGCGGTGTCACAAAAGCGACGGTAGACCTTGTGCACGCGGCGTGGGCGGAGGCGCGCCGCTCAGTGCCCGCGACGGCCCGGTTCGGCCGGTCCGTTGCCGCCCGCCGGGCGCGCATACGATAGCGGTGATGAGCACCTACAATCGCCGCCGGTTGACCGACGCCCCGTTCCTGGCCGCCGCCACCGGCGCCACCCCGAGTCGGCGCCCGGTGTGGTTCATGCGCCAGGCCGGACGTTCGCTGCCCGAGTACCGCGAACTGCGCGCGGGCATCGGCATGTTGGAGTCCTGCTTCGACCCGGAGCTGGTGTGCGAGATCACCATGCAGCCGATCCGCAGGCACGGCGTCGACGCGGCGATCCTGTTCTCCGACATCGTCGTTCCGCTCAAGGCGGCCGGTATCGACCTCGACATCGTGCCCGGCGTCGGCCCCGTCGTCGCCGCGCCGGTGCGCACCCACGACGACGTGCGCGCGCTGCCCCGGCTGCGGCCCGAGGAGGTGCACGCGGTCACCGAAGGCGTGCGACTGCTCACCGACGCGCTCGGCCAGACCCCGCTGATCGGTTTCGCGGGCGCGCCGTTCACGCTGGCCTCGTACCTGGTCGAGGGCGGGCCGAGCAAGCATCACGAGCGCACCAAGGCGATGATGCACGCCGACCCCAAGACCTGGCACGAACTGCTCGGCGCGCTCACCGACATCACCATCGTGTTCCTGCAGGCGCAGCTGGCCGCCGGCGTGGACGCGGTACAGCTGTTCGACTCCTGGGCAGGCGCGCTGTCGCTGGCCGACTACCGCACCTTCGTGCTGCCGCACTCCGAGCGGGTCTTCGCCGAGATCGCCGACGCGGACGTGCCGCGCATCCACTTCGGCGTCGGCACCGGCGAACTGCTCGGCGCCATGGGCGAGGTGGGCGCCGACGTGGTCGGCGTCGACTGGCGGGTCCCGCTGACCGAGGCGGTCCGCCGCGTCGGCGCCGGAAAAGCCTTGCAGGGCAACCTGGATCCGGCCATCCTCTTCGCCGGTCCCGAGGCCGTCGAAGCCGAGGCAAGGCGGATCGCCCGCGAGGCCGATCAGGCCATCACGATGGGCGCGGCGGGCCACATCTTCAACCTCGGCCACGGTGTTCTGCCGGACACCGACCCGGGTGTGCTCACCGCTCTGGTCGAGCTCGTCCACGAGCTCTAGATCCATCCCTCTAGGCTGGGCCGTCGCGTCGACACGGCGGCGGCGCGGTTCTGCGGCGCGCGATCGGGCGCGTGGGTGTTGCGGATTGTGGGCGTGCGGTCGGCGCGGCGGATCGCGTGCGCTGGGGCCGCAGTTGTCGGCGTGGATCGCCCGGCGTGACGAAGCGGACAGCGGGGCGGCGGCGGAAACGGGCGGCGAACGGGATACCGTCGCAATCATGAGGATCGCGATTGTCGGCGGTGGGATCAGTGGTCTCGTTGCGGCGTACCGGCTGCGCACGCGGCTCGGCGCGGACGCCGACATCGTGGTGCTCGATCGCGCGGAACGGCTCGGCGGCATCCTGCACACCGGTGAAATGGGCGGCGAGCCACTGGATCTGGGGGCCGAGGCGTTCGTCGGGCGCAGGCCGGAAGTGCCCGCGCTGCTCGGCGAACTCGGCTTGACCGACCAGCTGGTGACACCCGCCGGGCGGCGTCCCCTCGTCTGGGCGGGTGGCGAGGCGCACCCGCTGCCGCCGCGCACCCTCATGGGCATTCCCTCCGACGCCGAGTCGCTGCGCGGCCTGGTCGACGAGGACACGCTGGCGCGGGTCGCCGCCGAACCCCAGCGCGCACTGACCTGGTACCCGGACGCCGACCTGGACGTGTACAGCCTGGTCGCCGACCGGTTCGGCGCACAGGTCGCCGAGCGCAGCGTCGACCCGCTGCTCGGCGGGGTCTACGCGGGCAGCTCCCGCTCCATCGGTGTCCGCGCCGCCCTGCCCGGCCTGGCCGCCGCGTTGGACGCGGGCGCGCCGAGCCTCACCCACGCCGTGGCCGCCGCGCTGCCGCCGCCGTCGGACACCCCGGTCTTCGGCGGCATCCGCGACGGGTACCGGGTGCTGCTCGACGCGCTGGCGGAGGCCGCGGCCGCCCGCTTCGTCACCGCCACACCCGCCACCCGGCTCGCCCGCGCCACCGGCGGCTGGGTCCTCGATCCGATCGGTCTGGTGGACGCGGTGGTGCTCGCCACCCCGGCGCCGGTCACCGCCACGTTGCTGCGCTATGTCGCGCCGCGGGCGGCGGACGCGGCCGCGGGGATCGAGCTGTCCTCCTCGGTCGTCGTCGCGCTGTCGCTCCCGAGGGACACCGCGCTGCCGGACAACTCCGGCATCCTCGTGGCGACCGGAGAATCGTTGCGCGCCAAGGCCTTCACGCTGTCCAGCCGCAAGTGGCCGCACCTGGCCGAGCGCAAGACCGCGCTGGTGCGCGCCTCGTTCGGCAAGTTCGGCGACGACGCCCCGCTGTCCTGGTCCGACGCCGAGCTGATCGCCGCCGCCACCGAAGACCTGGCCACCGTCACCGGCGCGGTCATCGATCCCGAGGAGGCGATCGTGCAGCGCTGGCCGGGCGGTCTGGCCCAGTACGCCGTCGGCCACGTCGACCGCATCGCCGAGATCGAGTCCGCCACAGAAGATCTCGACAGACTCGCGCTGGCGGGCGGATACCTGCACGGCGTCGGCGTCCCGGCCTGCGTCGCCTCCGGCGAAAACGCCGCGCGCCGCATCGCCGAATCTCTGGTCTGATCGCGCTCAGCCTCCCCGGCGCGGCGGGGACATCGACTGGCCGGCGTCGCTCGGCGCAGGTAAGCCGCTCGATATCGTGGCTCGGCCCGGTCGAGCGGTGCCGCCCCGACAGCGGCGCGTCACCCCCGGCATCGATGTGCCCGCAGCCCCGGATGCACGCCCGACAGCGTGGCTCGGCCCGATTCACCGAGCGTCGCCCCGACGGCACGGCGTCGGCGTCCCCGGCTGCGTCGCCTCCGGTGGGAACGCCGCGCGCCGCATCGCCGAATCGCTGGCTGGATCGGGGTTGCGGACTGGCAGGGGCCGGTATTCAGGTAGTCGGTGTTCCGGTCCGTCGGGAACTGCTCGGGAGCGGGAACCGTTGGGGTGCTAGGGGACACCCAACCTCCTCCCGTGACTTGTCCCCACGGCGCTGTTCTCGAACAGCGATATCACTTCTCCCTTTTGGGAGGGCTGATGTGACGGAGTGTCATGAATATCGATGTCCTGGAATCGTTGCCAGTGCCCACTTCACTCGGGGAGTGGGCAGCTTGGATCGGGCTCTACGTCTTGAAGCATGTGATCTCTTTCGTGCTGAAAGAGCTGCTGGCGACTTGGCGCCGTAGGCGCCATTGCCGTCAACGGGCAGAGCCGATCGCTCCTCCCTCCGATGCGGAGGAGCCGAAGGGAGACAATGTCGACCCCTCCACTCGTGGTACTGGCCAGCGGGTAGGAGGCCCTTCTGGGGTTGGGACTGGATAGCCCCCGCCGAGCCCGCTGAAGTAGCGACCCGAGCAGGAAGATGGCCCGCTGTTCTCGTGACAGCGGGCCATTCGATTTCTCAGTCACTCGGGTCGCCAGCTGGCAGGTACCGGAGTTCCGGACTGGCAGGGCCCGGTAGTCGGGTAGTCGGTATTCCAGTCCGCCGCCGACGTTGCGACGACTGCTCGGGGTCAGCGGCCCGCGGTCAGCCCGCGCTCGCAGCCAGGGCTGAACCTTCCAGGTCGCGAACTCTCTCACGATCCGGCGATGATGGCGATTGCCGATCGAGGCGAGGTGACCGGGCAGCCAGCGCTGGAAGAACAGCAGCTGCTTGTCGACCTCCGGCAGCAGGCCGCAGCTCACCAGCAGTTCGCGCAGGTGTGCGGCCGCCCGCCAGGGCTCCAGCTCGTCGAAGGCGTTGTGTGTCAACGGGATCGAGCCATCGGCGAGGCCGCGGAGGAAGCGCGGGACGTAGGGGTTGTAGAGCCAGGTCACGCCGGTGAGCGGGTTCTTCATCGCGGTCAACGCGTCGAACAGCGGCGTCAGTTCGGGCCGGACCTGCCCGGTTCCGTCGTCGAGCAGACCTCGGGGCCGGTCGACGAGGAGCAGTGGCTGCAGAGCTTGCCGCGGTGCAGCTTGCCTTCGGTGCCGCAGCGGACGCAGTCGACCGACAGCCGGAAGCCGGCGCATCCAGTGCAGATCGGGGTCCGCTCTCAGCCCGGGAAGGATGCGGTCCTGGCCGCAGCCCGGGCAGCAGCCCCGGACCCGCAGAGCGCGATCGCTGCAGGTGCGGCAGCACGGGCCGTCCGGCCAGTAGGCCGCGACCTAGGCGTGCCGGCCGCAGCGAACGCAGTCGCGCTTCTACGCACGCGAACTCCTGGACCAGCGAGAACAATTACGAAACAGCCAGATACAACTATCATGCTATCCAATTGCCGCTTGAAAGCGGTGTCAGACCGCCGCGATGCCGACGAAGGGGCCGGAGGTGGTGGCCATGAAGCCAGGAAGTCGGCTGGGGTGGAACGGTGGACCATCGGGTAGGAAGGCAACGTCGTCGCGGGAGCAGAAGTACAGGTTGTTCCAAACTCGCCACATGGCTTGCCGCCGTGGCAGATCGGCTTTCAGGCGTATAACCCGGGCCACACCGGTGATAGTGACGGGCACGCCGGGTATCAGTAGCCAACTTGACAGACAGAGCGGCGCAAGGACAGTGACAACCAGCGACGCTCCGAGTGTGGAAATCACCAGCATAGCGAAGACATGCACGGACAGCCCGACAACCAATGCTGTGATTCCTCGCGCGAAGTTCGCCAGGTTGGGTTTCAGCACTGGTGGTGAGAGTTGTTGCGCCAATACCGTCTGAGTGGACATGCTGGTCTTGCGGCCGTTCCTGTTGTCATATGAGCTGCCATGCCCCTGCAAAGTGCCGGCCGCGTAAATCGCAGACACCTTCTGGCACTGGTCACTTCGACGACATATCGGACAGGTCCCCTCATTCACTGGGCCAGCGTAGACCATGGCTGATGTGGGTGCTGATCGCTCAGCGAATGTGCTGCTCAGTGCGATCGCTTGTGGGGGAATTGAAGTGCGATTACGGTCCGGGGCCGAGACCGCTTGCCACCGACGGATTCGGACGTTAGGCTGACGGCGGACCTTTGAGGGTTGCGACCCGCTGAAACCTGTTGCGGGACTGGGGGAGTCGAACATGGTGCGGTAGGCCTCTATGATGAACAATGCGCAGTAGGGGCGTCTTTGTGGGCGGCCGCAAAGCATCTGGCCGCTTTCGCGGTGTCGCATGTGACGATGGTCCGCCAATGCCCGTCGGGGGTTCCTGTCGGTCTGGAGTGCGGTCGCACGGCAGAGATGTAGAACCAGACAAGGTCAAGTGCGGATCAAATCCAGTTACTGAATTCAGTACTTGACCTTAGTGAAGGAATGCAGCCGTTTTGGCGGCTGCGAGGAGATGTGGCAATGGCAACAAGCGGTGGTACAACCATTATGACGATCCAGACGAGTTTTGGGACGAAGCGCCACTTGAAGTCAACCAGACATCAAAGCCCAAGCAAGTTCCTAAATTAACAAATTTCGATAGAGACGTTTCCATGGGGACTCCTGACATTGCATTCCCCTACGGAGCGGCACCGTCAAGAGGCGTCGCCGAATCGAATTGGGGCCGTCGGGAATCGTATCGAAACGCTACCGATAGCGGTTCCGAATCGATGCTCCTCCGGGCCGGCCTCATCGAAATGACCCTCGATGCTGATCGACTCCCAATTCGTGTTGAAGTGAATCGCAACCTGCACAGTCGGCTGGACCCCGGAAATATTTCCGAGGCGGCAATGGCAGGCTACTACCTTGCGCTTTGGAAGCATGACGCTCCTTTGATCACGCGGGGGCGGTTTGCGGAATTGAGTGTAATGCCATCCCGGCGGGCGCAGATAATTGCGCTACTCGGCGCCCGGTCACGTTCTCAATTCGAAGCCGTCGAACGAGTGCTGCGGGGGCGGGACGAGTACTCGGCTAACGGTCCCCGAACTACCTTCGGCACTTACTCGGTAACCGTGGTGGCAAACCTGTCCCGAATAAGTCGAATTAGCATCAGCCCAGAATGGGCCACAACCGTCGACCCGTCTTATATTGCCAACGATATACTCGACTGCGCCAACCAAATTCGCGAGAATCGGCCGAAGTTTAGCGAAGAAGGAGCATGGTCGCACTGTTCCGATGAAGAGCTCGTGCGCGAGTTGGCCGAATATAAAGACTACTTGAGGAGAACGTCGTAATGCCGGACTTTTCAGCCGACCTGAACCAATTGGTCAAATCCGCCAGATCCTGGGAAAATGCATCCAAAGATCTAAAGGAAGGTGCTACGAAGGCTCAAGGCATTCAGAATGGCAATAAAGAAGTCGTATGGGGCCTATTTCGAGATGCTTGGGATGCGAACTTGAAAGCAGCCCAGTATATGTACGACAGAATGAACGAAGGAAGTCAAGAAGCGGAGTCCATGGGTGATGCCCTCGAGCATGTCGCCAATGGAGCAGGATCAGAACTTCGCGAACGTCCTGCTCAAACTCGATACTGACTGGAATTGACGAATGGGTGCTACAAAGTCCCTTGACGAGATAAACGCGGTTCTGGCTCAATTCTCGGAAAAAGTCGAAGAGATCCGAAATTCCCCGCAAGACGTTGAGGAGGCCTTTCGTGAGGCGGCGAAGTGGGCAGCTGCAGCGGAAGGGGCCTCAATGTTCGGCGTTTTCGGGGGCGTAGCCGGATATGCGTATGGATCGATCACCGAGGATGACTTCTCGGGGTATATGCAAGAACATAAGGAAGAGATCAAGAGAAAAATTCAAGAGCTTTTGGAGAAGCTGCAGAGCGCGATTGACGGACTTAAAGCTCCTATAGCCTTCGTTCAGGTCAGTGAAGAATGGCTGAACCTACAGACGGAAGTTAACCAGGCTCGAAATTGGGTTTTCACGCAAACGGATCTTCGAAGCACCTGGAGCGGGCAATCTGCCGACGCCCACTTTGCGGCGCAGCAACTTCAGGTCGCTGCGACAGACACTGCCAGCGGAATCTGTGACACCGTGAGCAAAGCTCTACGCGACGTCGCCGACTTGTCCTGGGAATTCTATTCCACTCTCGTATCTGACATCACGGGATTCTTGGTCGATCTGACCGCTGCGCTCAGCAAGATCGCCACTGGTGTGGGAGCGCCATGGGGCGTCTCCGACGCTATCGACGCCTTAGCGTCTATTATTAAGAATGTGGTGGATTATGGGCTCAATCTCGGAAAGACGCTAATAGCTGAGAGAGGTCAAGTAACAATCATTAACAGTGCCATTGATAATCCTAAATCATTCCATCTCAACAAATGGCCCCAAATCGACGAACAGGTCGTATCGATCGACAGGCCGAACCGTGAAAAGTGGACGGCTAAGTGAGAATTCGCACCGTTTTCTTGTCAGCTGTAACCTTGGTCCTTACCGGATGTCAGTTCACGCCAACGTCTCAGCCGGTAGAGCTGTATTTGAATGAGCATACCTTGCAGGAGCTATGCGATTATCCGAGGCAGTTTTTCGCGAACCGCTACCACGTCTCCGACTTGACGGCGAAACCAGCGCAGTCGAAGTCCATGAATTCCCAGATCGACGCGTTTGCTGGATGTTTCTACGAAAAGTCGGCCACCGAGGGCGGTAAGCAACTTGGGCATGTACTGCTGCACCAAGAAAACAACGAGACAAAATCGATTCCTGATAATTCTCGGGTTCAGCGCCTGACCGTCGACGGGGTGACGGTTATTGAAATCGTAGAACCGCTAGGCGACCTCCAAGATCCCAACACTGCACGACCGGCATATACGTTGCAAGCCAGCATCGATGGGTGGCGGGGTGAACTGCGCTTTACAGCGGGAGATGAACAAGGAGCGCAGGCCGGGGCGCCGATTCTGGTGGGAATGATCCGAACATTGAAAGGCCCTCGCATTCCTTCGGCTTCATGAAAGGCTGTGTGTATCTACCGGTCTAACGCGACAGTTGTATTTTGTTGCGCTGCCCGAATACTGGATCGGCGACCGAGAGCATTGCATCGAAGTCGAATCCCCGAAATCACACCCTCACTCACGCCCTGGCCACCCGGCAATGGCTCCGGTGCTACCAGAACTATGAGCTCCTGACCGGTTCGGCTGGTTGGCGTTGGGTTGCGTTGCAGTGCAGTACGTTTCGCTGTGGCAGCACCCTGGATCGTGGATGACGAGTTGTGGGCGGTAATCGAACCGCTACTGCCGGTGAAACCGGCCGGGACACCGGGACCACCCCAGATGGACTCCCGTCTGGTGCTGCAGGGGATCTTGTTCGTGTTGATCACCGGATCGGATGGGAAGACCTGCCCCAGGGGCTCGGCTTCGGGTCCGGAATGACCTGTTGGCGCAGGTTGCGGGACTGCACTCCTGCGCGGGCGGCCGGGGAAACCCCGCCGCCGGATCACCACCCTGATCGCGGACAATCCCAGCGTGTATTCGCAACTGCGGCAACGACATATCACCGGCTACATCGCCCGCTGCGGCACCCGCGACAAGGTCACCGCCGGCCGCTGGATCATCGAGCAGACCTGTGCCCTGCTGCACCAGTACCGGCGGCTGGCCATCCGATGGGAACGACGCACCGACATCCACCACGGATTCCTCGACCTCGCCGCAGCACTGATCTGCTGGCGACGACTCAGCACCGAACCCGATAGGAGCTCTTAGGCGCAAGGCCGAGACCAAATCGGACACGCCCGTTCCACGGACGTGTTCGCGCTGGGAGAGCTACGGGTGTGAGTTGCGCTCACCGGACGCGCGGCGGCAGTATCCGTTGATCGATCGTCAGCTAGTCCACACAGCGGAGTGTTTGCCAGTTAGAGACGAGGATGAAATGAACGGCCTGGCCCTGCCCGCCGCACGACGCGCACAACCGGACTACACGCAGCTCCGCTTCGGGGGGCCTCGAGGGTGGCCGACTTCGTTGGACTTCGGCAATTACTACTGGAACCGGTGATCGTGCCGCCACGAGGTGCGGGCGGGCTGACGTCGATGAGCCCGCCGTCTCGGGTGTGCCCGCCCGACATCGTGACTCGGCCCATCGGCGCGACCCGACGGCATGGGGTCGGCCGACAAGGCGTCGACCACGACGTCTCACGCCGGCCCGCGCGGTCGAGTGAATTCACCCCAGTGGCACGATAGGAAACATGGCGCGACTCGACTATCAAGCTCTCAACTCCACCATCCGTTACCTGATGTTCTCGGTGTTCCAGGTGCAGCCGGGCGTGCTTGGCGAGGACCGCGAGGCGGCCGTCAAGGAGGCGCGCGCGTTCTTCGACGGGCTCGCCGAGCGGGACGTGGTGGTGCGCGGTATCTACGACGTGGCGGGCATGCGCGCCGACGCCGACTTCATGATCTGGACGCACGCCGAGCGGGTCGAGGACCTACAGGCGGCGTACGCGGACTTCCGCAGGACCACCGAACTCGGCCGGGCCAGCGCCCCGGTGTGGAGCAATGTGGCACTGCACCGCCCCGCGGAGTTCAACAAGAGCCACATCCCGGCGTTCCTGGCCGGTGAGGACCCGGGCAACTACATCTGCGTGTACCCGTTCGTGCGCTCCTACGAGTGGTACCTGCTGCCCGACGAGGAGCGTCGCAAGATGCTGGCCGACCACGGCAAGGCCGCCCGCGGCTACCCGGACGTGCGCGCCAACACCGTGAGCTCGTTCGCGCTCGGCGACTACGAGTGGATCCTCGCCTTCGAGGCGCCGGAACTGCACCGGATCGTGGATCTCATGCGCGATCTGCGAGCCACCGAGGCGCGCCTGCACGTCCGCGAAGAGGTGCCGTTCTTCACCGGTCCGCGAGTCGAGATCGACAAGCTCATCGCCGCGCTGCCCTGAGCGCCGACGGGCGCCTGGACGAGGTCGGGCCCGACCCGCTCGACTACCGGCCGCGCCCGGACGCGGCGAACACCCTGCATGCCCCGAGGATTCGGGGCATGCACGGCGGGTCCTCGGACCCGTATTCTGCGCTGAGCGTTCGGTCGGCTACCCGGCTGCGCTGTCCGAGGGGTGCAGCCGCAGAGCGATGGAGTTGATGCAATAGCGCTGGTCGGTGGGCGTGGGATAGCCCTCGCCCTCGAACACGTGGCCGAGGTGGCTGTGGCAATTCGCGCACAGCACTTCGACCCGGTGCATGCCCAGCGAATTGTCCGAACGCAGGATCACCGCGTCGGATTTCGCCGGATCGAAGAACGACGGCCACCCGCAGTGCGACTCGAATTTCTCGGTGCTGCGGAACAATTCGGCGTCGCAGGCGCGACAGCTGTACACGCCCTCGGTCTTGGTGTCGGTGTACTCACCGGTGAAGGGTCGTTCGGTCGCGGCCTCGCGCAGCACCGCGTATTCCTCGGGATCCAGCTTGGCGCGCCACTGCTGCGGCGTCAGCTGGAGTCGTGGCGCGGGTAGAGACGTTTCGGCGTCGGAACTCATTGCTCCACGCTAATACGTTTCTCCTCGGCGGGCGCCGACCCGTTGGCTGACCTGGGCGAAGCCGGGGCCTGCGCTCGGTCGGCGGTGGCCGCGACGGACTCGTCCGCCACATCCGCCTCGGCGCCGTCACGACTGTCGGGCGCGGTCCGCATCCACACGGGATCGATGCCGAACGGCAGTCGGCCTTCCCGGCGAGCGGCCAGATAGCGATCGCCGAGCACGCAGAACACCACGATGAGCAGCAGACCCCAGCCGAACGTGATGCGCAGGTACTCGAGGTTGCGTCCGAAGCTCTGCCAGCGGTCCGACAGCCACTTGTCGTAGGACATGAACCCGAAGATCGCCAGCCATGCGGGCCAGTTGCGCAGCACCGAGTTGCGCAGCACCACCGACATCAGGAACGGGAACAGCATCATCGAGTAGTACATCTGGCCGAGGCCGGTCAGCAGGAACTCCGCGGTGAGCAGGACACCCGACGACGTGGTGACGAAGAACAGCTCGTCTTCGCGGTAGTAGCGGTAGAGGATCCACAGCGAAATCGCCACCAGCCCGGCCATGGTGAGGCGGATGCCCCAGGTCAACGCGTCCGGCAGACCGTAGTAGGCGGCGTTGCCCGCGATCGCGCTGTTGAAGTAGTCCCTGGTCTCCAGCAGGTAGGGGAGCGTCCTGGTGAAGAACTGCTCAGGGTCCTTCAGCAGCGGCCAGGCGATCGCGGTGAGCGCGATCGGCACACCGATGGCGGTGATGAACACCTTCCACTGCCCGCGCGCCGCCGCGACCAACACCAGCGGAGCCAGCGTGGGTTTCACGGTGATGCTCACTCCGAGTATCGCGCCCGCCCACAGATCGCGCCGCGCGAGCAACAGGTGCAGGAACAGCAGCTCGGCCAGCAGGATGCAGCCGTTGACATTGGTGAAGACCAGTGTGTTGATGACCGTCTCGGACATGAACATGGCCAGCAGCAGCGCGGGCGCGGCCACCGACTTCAGCGTGTACTTGAACAGTCGAAGCAGCAGGTACCAGGCGAGCAGGATCGCGGCGGCGTTCAGCAGGATGAAACACCAACGCGATTTCTCGGGATCGATCAGCGCGATGGGCGCGATGAGCAGCGTGCCACCCGGCGGATACAGGTAGTGCGGGTCCACCGAATCGAAGTTGGCGGTGTAGACCGGGCGGCCGTTGAGGAAGGCCAGCGAGGCGTTGTAGACCGGCTTGTAGTCGTCGGTGATGAACCCGTTGACAGCCTTGATGAATACCCTATTCAGCACCGTCATGACCGCCAGCGGCCAGAGTGCGAACTTGATCACCTCGGCGGTGGTGCGAGCGGTGCGGGGCTCGAGCTGTCGAAGTAACACTGGGGCACGGTACACCGGATGGGCGGCGGATAGGTTGCCGGGATATGTCTCGGCGCGGCGACGCAGCCCATGCAATCAGGCTATGACCGGCGCGTTCAGGCCGGACAGGCGCTGCCGTCCTGCGGCAGCCGCGCCTCTTTCAGGTAGTCGAGCAGCAGTCGCTGCGCGCAGCCCGAGTGGGTGAACACCGGGTGCCCCCAGCCCTGCCAGGTCGTCGATGCGTGACGTGCGCCCGCGGCGCCGAGCGCGCCCGTCACCGAGGCCTGACCGCCGTTGCCGACCACCGGGTCGGCGATACCGCCGAGCACCAGCACCGGAAGGGTGAATTTCTCCGGCAGCGGCGGTGTGCCGGCGACCGGCCACGCCGAGCAGCCCATCAGCGCGATCGCCGCGCTCCGGCCGAACACCGGGTACTTCTGGCCCCATGCCGCCGTCAGCTCGGTCGCCTTGGTTGGGGTCGGCGGTTGCTGAATGTCGGTGCAGCGGTTGACGAACTGACCGTCGCTGGCGGTTGCCGCCGATTCGCGCAGCACCAGGTTGCCGAGCGCGGCCCGGTCGCCGCGCCCGGCCGCCGAGAGCGCGTCGGCCAGTTCGGTGATCCGGTTGGCCTGATCGGCGCGCGGCGACCCGAGGAAGCCGCTGATCGTGGTGAGCAGCGCGTTGGCGGAGATGTCGCCGAGACCGCCCTCGCCGGCCCTGCGCACCAGGTCGGTGATGGCCGCGCGCGGGTCGGGCCCGAGCGAGCAGCCGAGCCCGGTGCAGCGCTGGGCGAACGCGGTGAGCGCCGCCTCCGCGCCCTGCAGGCGGTGCTCCTCGGCGGTCACCGAGTCGGCGCCGACGGCTTCGGGGGAGTCGAGCGCGAGCCGCGCCAGGTGATCGCCGAACTTGCGCGCGTAGCTGAGCGCGACCCGCGCGCCGTTGCCGGTGCCGAGCAGGTCGATGTGCTCGACCTGCCACTGCCTGCGCAGCTGTTCGATGTCGTCGGCCGCGTGCGGCGCGTCGAAGGTGCCCTCGTAGGGCTGCAGGAAATCGCGGCAGGAGATGGTGGCCTCCCGGCTCAGCGCGGCCACCGCCTGCACCGGATCGGCCGCGTCGGGACCGAACTGGGCGTTGTCCGCGAGGCCGCGCCGGATGTCGGGCGGCAGGCAGTCGATCGGCTGGGAGGTGCCGAGGCCGCGTCGGTCCACCGCGACGATCGGGCGCGCGCCGAGCAGCGCGCTCGCCTGCCCGACGGCCAAGCCGGCGAGCGTCGCGGTGGAGGAGCGGTCCGTGCCCGAGGTCAGCACCAGCGGTGCGACATCGGTCGGGGTCTGGGCGAGACGGGCCCGCATCGCGCCGGTGCGGAAGCTGCCGAGCACGCTGCCCGCGGCATCGATCGGCGTGGAATACTCCGCGCACTCCAGCACCAGACCCGAGGGGGCGGGGCCGAGACCGAGCAGATCGAGGGTCGGCGTCGTGCACTCGCGCCAGCTCAGGTCGGTCTTGGGCACCTCGGCGTTCGGCGGCGGGGGCGGGGTCGACGCCGAGGTCTCCGCGCCGCCGACGGCCGGATGCTCGACGGCGACGACGGGACGATCGGACGGGCCCGCACCGCATCCGGCGATCATCATCGACAGTGCCGAGGCCAGCACGGCGGCTCGAGTCCAGCGCATGCGCTACAGCCTGCCAGGTTCGGAGCCGTGTTTCACCGACGGGCCCATCGGGTCAGCATCGTGCCGTCGGTATCGAGCACGATGTGCCTGCGCTCCATCGGCATCCGGAACTCGTGCGCGGACAGCGAGATTCGCCGCGCGGTGCCGCCGACCAGCACCGGCGCGGTGGTCAGGCACAGCTCGTCGATCGCGTCGGCCTCCAGCAGTTCGCCGAACAGGTGCGGCCCGCCCTCGCACAGCACCCGGGTCAGCCCGCGTTCGGCGAGCGCCGTGAGCAGGCCCTTCGGCGTCACCGCGACGCCGCCCGCCTCGATCACCACGCCGCCCGCTTCGGCGAGCGCCAGCTTTCGGTCGGCGGGCGCGATGCTGGTGGTGATGATCAGCGGCGGCACCGCGGTGTCGGTGAACAGGCGGCAGCCGGGTTCCAGGGCGGCGCTGGCGGTGACCACCGCGATCGGCGGCGGCGCCCCGTCCGGGTGCCCGCCGAGCCCGCGGTCGTAGAGCTCCCTGCGGCGGGTCGCGCTGGTGCGGGCGCCGCCGTAGTTCTCCGCGCGGACCGTGCCCGCCCCGACCAGGACCACGTCGGCGAGCTCGCGCAGGAGCATGAACACCGTCTTGTCGGCCGGGGTGCCGAGGCCCGCGGTCGCGTCCTCGCTGGTCGCGGCGCCGTCGATGCTCGCGACGAAATTCGCGCGGACCCAAGGGGCCTGGAGGTCGAAGGGATAGGCGTAGAGCATGGCGAGGTCTTCGCGACTCAGCTCTGTGAGCTGGATCGCATTGTGGATACGCTGCATGAAGTCACATCACACCACGTCATTAGGCTTCGTCCATGCAAGAACGCCTTGTCGATCGCCATCCGGAGGTTCCGGCGGACCAGCTCGTCGCCCAAATGGTGCCTCCGCCCATGTTCGACGAGGTCAGTTTCGCCACCTACATCCCGGACCCGAAGGAGCCGAGCCAGGCCGCGGCCGTGCGCAAGGCCGAGGACTTCGCCGGAGAGGTGGCCAAGATCCACAAGGCCGCGGGCAAGAAGGGTCTGTTCGGCAAGAAGAAGCAGATCAGCGGCGCCGGCCTCTACCTCGACGGTGGCTTCGGCGTCGGCAAGACACACCTGCTCGCCTCGATCTTCCACAGCGCGCCCGCGCCGAAATCCTTCGGCACCTTCGGCGAGCTGACCAACCTGGTCGGCGCGCTCGGGTTCAACAACGCCGTCGAGCGGCTCGCGGGCAACAGCGTGCTGTGCATCGACGAATTCGAGCTCGACGATCCGGGCGACACCATGTTGGTCTCGCGCCTGCTGACCGAGCTGTCCGCCCGCGGCGTTTCGATCGCCGCCACCTCCAACACCCTGCCCGGCCAGCTGGGCGAAGGGCGTTTCGCCGCGCAGGATTTCATGCGCGAGATCAAGAAGCTCGGCGCGATCTTCGAGGCCGTGCGCGTCGACGGGCCGGACTACCGGCACCGCGACCTGCCGCCCGCGCCGGAGCCGACCTCGCCCGACGTGCTCGCCGAACGAGCCGCTGCCACACCGGGTTCCACCCTCGACGACTTCGACGCTCTGCTGAAGCACCTGAGCACGCTGCATCCGTCCAAGTACGGCGCGCTGATCTCCGGGCTCTCGTCGGTGTTCATCTCCGGGGTGCACCCCGTGACCGACCAGGCCGTCGCGCTGCGCATCGTGGTGCTCGCCGACCGCCTGTACGACGCCAGCGTCCCGGTCACCGTCTCGGGCGCCAAGCTGGACGAGATCTTCTCCCAGGAGATGCTGGACGGCGGGTACCGCAAGAAGTACCTGCGCGCCATCTCGCGTCTGCTTGCGCTGTCCCGTTTCGAGGCCGCCGCGGCCTGAGCCGACCGCACGACCGCCCGCCTCGGCGGGCGCGAGGAAAGGAATTCGTCGACGTGACCTCGGATCGCGCCCTGCGCGCCTCGATCGCCGCCGCGACCGGCCTTGCCATCGCGTTCACCCCGGTGGCCGGTGCCGCCGTGGCCGACCCGGTGGTCGCCGCGGACACCGCGTTCGAACGATCGGTCGGCTTGCACAGCGTCCAGAACGCCAGGGACGTGGGCGGTTACGGCACCGTCGACGGTCGCCTCGTGCGCACCGGCCTGGTCTACCGCACCGGGCAGCTCAACAACGCGACCCCCGCCGACCTGGCCGCCCTCGATGAGCGCGAGGTCCGCGTTGTCACCGATCTGCGCACCCGTTACGAGCGGGCGATCGCGCCGGACCGCGTGCCCGCCGGCGCCGTCGATCACTGGGACGACGTCATCGGCCACGCGCCGCCGCTGGTGCTGATCACCGCGCTCACCGGCGGGACCGACCTGTACCGCGCGTTCATCACCGCGCCGGGCGCCAACGCGGCCTTCGCCTCGGTGCTGCGCGACGTCATCGAGACCGGCGACGGCGCCGTGCTCTACCACTGCACGGCGGGCAAGGACCGCACCGGCTGGGCCACGGCGGTGCTGCTGACCCTGCTCGGCGTCGATCGCGCCACCGTGACCGAGGACTATCTGCTGTCCAACCGGTATCGCGATGCCGGACCGGACGATCCGCTCAACGGCGTGCGATCCGCTTGGCTGGACGCCGCTTTCGATCAGGTGAACCAAACCTACGGCGGTTTCGAGGCCTATGTGCGCGATGGGCTCGGCCTGACCGACGCCGACATCGCCGCGCTGCGGGCCAAGATGCTGGCCTGAGCGTGCGACGTAGGCCGCGCGCAGTTCGGCGCCGCCGACGCGTGGATCCATGCCGGCCCCGCGGTCGGACGGGTCGGGTCGAAAGGATCCTTGTCGACACCAGCCGGGCGCTGACTACGATCCGGACATGTCGAAGTTCGAGACCTGGGACGGGCTGGAGCTGAACTACCGCGTGTGGGACGGCGAAGGTCGCACGGTGGTGCTGCAGCACGGTGTCGTCGCCGATACCAACGCCAACTGGATGAGCATGGGCGTGGTGGCCGCACTGCAAGCCGCAGGACACCGGGTCGTCTCGCTGGACGCGCGCGGGCACGGGCGCTCGGAGAAGCCGCACGATCCGGCGCGGTACTCGTGGTCGGCGATGGCGCGGGACGTGCGCGCGCTCTACGACGAACTCGACCTGGACGACGTCGCGCAGGTGGGCTATTCGATGGGCGGAGTGATCTCGCTGCTGGTCGCCGCGGCCGACGAGCGGGTCGCGAAACTCGCTGTGGGCGGGATCGGTTCGGGTGTGCTCGACTGCGGCGGCGTGGACCGGCGGGTGGTGGAACCCGAGGAGATTCGCCTCGCGATGAACGGCGACGGCGCGGGCGCGTCACGGGCGGCGCGTCAGTTCCGCGTCCTCGCCGACGCGGTCCGCGCCGATCTGGACGCTATCCGCGCCGTGGTCACCGGCCTCGACGACCGCCCGATCAGCACGCTCGACGACATCACCGTCCCCGCGCTGGTTCTCGCGGGCGCCGAGGACCCTTTCGCCGCCGAACCCGAGCGCCTCGCCGACGCGTTGCCGGACGGTCGCTGCGTCGTCGTCCCCGGCGATCACCTGCTGGCCGTGATGAATCCTGAATTCAAAGACGCCCT
This sequence comes from Nocardia amikacinitolerans NBRC 108937, assembly GCF_001612615.1. Lineage (GTDB taxonomy): Bacteria > Actinomycetota > Actinomycetes > Mycobacteriales > Mycobacteriaceae > Nocardia > Nocardia amikacinitolerans. The sequence continues at coordinate 104,393 of NZ_BDAU01000004.1, forward strand.
TGTCGATTTCGTGCGCTGAGCCCCGCGGCGGTCAGAAGACCAAGCGCATCACGTAGTCGTGGTGGAGCTGGTTGCCGACGGGGAAGGTCTTGGTGCCGACCGTCTGGAAGCCGTGCTTGGCGTAGAAGCGCTGGGCGCGGGTGTTCTCCTGGTTGACGCCGAGCCACACGCCCGCGTAGCCCTCCTCGCGTGCCCGCTCCAGCGCGGCACGCATGAGCGCCGTGGACACCCCCGTGCCGTGGTGACCGGGTAGGACGTACATCTTGCTGATCTCCAGCACCGGCCGCAGATCGACGGCCCTCGCCACCTCGGGGTCCTCCGGATCGCCCGCGTGCAGCATCGCGTAGCCGACGATGTCGCCGCCCGCGACCGCCTTGAGCACCGTCCGCGCGGGGTCGGTCAGGTATTCGCCGAATCGTTCGCCGGACAGCACCTCGGTCAGGTAGATCTCGATGTCGTCCGCGCTGGCGTCGGGCGGGCAGGCCAGCGGAAAGGTCGTGGCCGCAACGTCACTGAGGGCTTCGGCGTCCCACAATCCGGCCCGGTCGACGATGACTGGGATGTTGCTCATACGTCCAGTAGAGCACGTTCGCGCGAAATCACGCAGGATCCGTCTTCCCGAGATCTGTCCCGCGCGGCCGGACGATAGTGCGGCCATCGCGCACTCGCTCCGCGGGGTCGGTCCGCCCCGAAGGCCGTCCGGTTCGTCCGCGGCGCTGGCCTAGTCGCGGCACTGCTCGCGGACCGGGCGGCGTGCGGATCCGTTTGGCCGCTTCCGACTCGCGTGGTTCGGCGTCCGCGTCGGCGAAGAACGGGTCTCCCTCGTGAGCGGCACACGGCGAGTCGCCGCCAGCTCCGCGGGGCCGGTCTGCGTACGGATGGTAGCCAAATGTGTGCTATCAGATAGTCGGGCATCCTAGGTCGCCGGCTCATGTCAATTGCTCGTCGTTGCACCGTGGCTGACAAGGCAAGGGATGTAGCGCATTCGGTGCTCGATCACTCCCATCCATCGCCCCGTGCTGGACGAAGACTCAAGGTAGCTAGATGTTGTCTATGGGTCGATCCGACAGTGAGGAGGATTGAGCGAATGCTGGACTGCGCGGTCGCGGTGATCGGCGCCGGATTCGGCGGCATCGCGATGGGAGTCGCGCTGAAACGTGCCGGAATCGAGGATTTCCTGATCTTCGACAAGGGGCACGAAGTCGGCGGCGTGTGGCGCGAGAACACCTATCCGGGCTGCTCGTGCGATGTGCCCTCGCACCTGTACTCGCTGTCGTGCGCGCCTTACCGCGACCGGCGCGTGCGCTACCCCGGTCAGCGGGAGATCTTGGCGTATCTGCGCCGAGTGGCCGACGAGCACGGCTTGGCGCGGCATCTCCGCCTCGGTATCGCCATCACCGAGGCGACCTACCTCGACGACACCGGATCCTGGCGACTCGGCACCGCGTGCGGTCACTACTCGGTGGCCGAAGTGGTCGTCTTCGCGGTCGGTCAGCTGCACCGCCCGAACATCCCCGATCTGCCCGGTCGCGCGGATTTCGCCGGACCCGCGTTCCACTCGGCCGAATGGGATCACGGTGTGGACCTGCGCGACCGCGCCGTCGCGGTGATCGGCACCGGCTCCTCGGCCGCCCAGATGCTGCCGGATCTCGCGGCGACGGCGCGTCGGGTGTTCGTCTTCCAGCGGACACCGCACTGGGTGCTGCCGAAGCCGCGGCCCGAGTTCGGCCCGGTTTCCCGTGCGGCACTGCGGGTTCCGGGCGCCCACGAGCTGTACCGCCGAATGCTCCATCACGGCGCGGACCGCGTGCTCGCTCCTGTCATGCGGCGCGGCTGGTCGGCGCGGCCGGTGGAGTGGGCGGCGCGCAGGCACCTGCGCAGGCAGGTGCTCGATCCCGCGCTACGCGCCAAACTGACTCCCGGCTATCCCATCGGCGGCAAGCGCATCGTGTTCGACAGCCGGTTCTACACGATGCTCACCTGCCCCACCGTGGAGTTGGTCACCGAGGCGATCGAGCGGGTGACCGCCGACGGTGTCCAGACCGTGGACGGAACGCTGCGCCGCTGCGATGTCTTGATCTACGCGACGGGTTTTCGCGCCTCGGAGTTCCTCGTCCCGGTCACCGTCCGTGGTCGCGGCGGCGCGGTGCTGCACGAGCGGTGGGCGACCGGCGCGTCCGCGTTCCTCGGTGTGGCGGTGCCTGGTTTTCCGAACGCCTTTCTCATCGCGGGGCCGAATACGTTCAACCCGGCGGGAAGCAACCCGACGATGAAGGAGTGCCAGGTCGACTTCATCGTGCGCTGTCTGCGGTGGCGTGCCGAACTGGACGCCGCCGCGATCGAGGTGACCGCCGAAGCGGCGCGTGCCTACCAGCTCTGGTTGGACAGGGCCATGGCCGCGACCGTCTGGCCCGCGATGGAGCAGTGCTGGTACAAGCACGGCACCGGCCGGGTGACCAATCCGTGGCCCGCCTCGGCGCGCGCGTTCGGCAAGATGCTGCGCCGCCATCCCGCCGAATCGTTCGCCGTCGTCCGGATCGGCGACCGCGGCGGCCACCGCGCCGATACTGGCCGAACCCCGTGACCCGTGCCACTATCGAAGTGGCGCAACACAACTCGCGACTGGGGAAGGCCATTCGATCATGAGACAGCTGCCACCGGACTTCTTTCGTACACCGTATGCCTTCTACGAGCAGCTCCGGGCGCAGGGCCCGGTGCATCAGATCCAGTTGCGCACCGGTGTGCGCGCCTGGCTGATCGTCGACTACGACGCGGCGCGCGAGGCGCTGCGCAATCCGACGATCCGCAAGGACCCGCACACCGACACCGGCGCAGGCGCCCGCAGGGAGGGCGCGGGCGAGAGCGGCGTCGGCGCCGTCAACGCCCGGCTCAGCTACCACCTGCTCAACACCGATCCGCCGCACCACGCCCGGCTGCGCAAACTCGTCACCCCCGCGTTCGCCCCCGCCCGCATCGAGGCGCTCACCCCGCGCGTCACCGCCATCACCGACGAACTGCTCGACCGTCTCGCAGCGGCCGACGGCCCGGTGGATCTGATGGCCGAGTTCGCCTTTCCGCTGCCCATCACGGTCATCTGCGAGATGCTCGGCGTGCCCGCCGCCGATCGCGAACAGTTCAAGGAGTGGTCGGCGGTGGTCTCCGACATCACCCTTGCCGACCCGGCGCGGATGCGCGTGGCCACCGACGCGATCGTGGCGTACTTCGAGGAGCTGCTCGCCCGCCGTCGCGCCGAGGGCCCCGGCCCGGACCTGCTCTCCGATCTGCTGAGCGCCAGCGAAGCCGACGACCGGCTCACCGACGACGAGATCATCTCGATGGCCTTCCTCATCCTCATCGCGGGCCACGAGACCACGGTCAACCTGATCGGCAACACCATGCTCACCCTGCTCGCCGATCCGCCGAAATACGCGGCCCTGCGCGAGGATCCGGACCAGGTGCCCGCGCTGATCGAGGAGATGCTGCGCTTCGAGGGCCCGGTGAACATGGCGACGCTGCGCTACACGACGGTGCCGACCGTCATCGGCGAGACCGAGGTCCCGGCCGGGGAGCTCGTGTTGGTCGCGCTGGGTTCGGCCAACCACGACGACAAGCACTTCGACGCGCCGGACACCTTCGATCCCGGCCGAAACGCCAACGGCCACATGGCCTTCGGGTACGGCATCCACTACTGCCTCGGCGCGGGCCTGGCCAGGCTGGAGGCGCGTATCGCCATCTCCCGGCTGCTGGAGCGCTATCCGGATATGCGTCTCGCGGTGGACGCCGACGACATCCTGTGGCGGGAGAGCGTCCTGTTCCGCGGCGTGCTGGATCTGCCGGTGGAGACGACCAAGTCGCCCGCGCTGCGCTGAGTTTCGCGGGCGACTCGGCGAGTAATCCACAGGCCCGCGGTTGTGCACAGCGGCGCCGACGAGGGTTCCGAGGGTCGCGGGGGTGTGCCACGCTGAGTTCGGCACACCCCCGCGGACACCTCAGGAGGAGCGATGAGTCGAGGGCACGCAGCCACGGTCGCGAGTTACCCGCCCGGCCCGGCCCTTCCGGTATTCGCTCAGACCTTTCTCTACCTCCGGTACCGCGCCGAGTTGCTTCCGATGCTGCGCCGCCGCTACGGCGAGGTCTTCTCGCTGCGCATTCCTCCGTTCGCCGATCGGCTCGTGGTGTTCTCCCGCCCCGAGCACATCAAGGAGATCTTCGCCGGGGACCCGTATGACATGCACGCGGGGGAGGCCAACAACATCCTCGGTCCGGCGATGGGCCCGCATTCGGTGCTGCTGACCGACGAAGCCGAACACGCGCGGGCGCGCAAGCTGTTGATGCCCGCGTTCAACGGGGCGGCCCTGCGCGGCTATCGCGACCTGGTGAGCGAGATCGCCGCCGCGGAGACCGCGAGCTGGCGGCCGGGCTCGACCGTGATCACGCTGGACCGGATGAACGCGCTGACCCTCGAGGTGATCATGCGGGTGGTCTTCGGCGTCACCGACGAACGCACCCGCGCCGAACTGGCGCCGCGACTGCATCGCATCGTCACCATCGGCCCGCTGCAGTACGCGGGTCTGCGCATGCCGCGGTTGCAGCGCTATTGGCCATGGCGGTCCTTCCACGACACGCTCGCCTCGATCGACGACCTGCTCTACCGCGAGATCGCCGAGCGGCGCGCGGCTCCCGATCTGGCCGACCGCACCGACGTGCTGTCCCGGCTGCTCCAAGTCGGCGGTGGCGAAGCGCCGCTGACGGACGCGGAACTGCGCGATCAACTGGTCACCTTGCTGCTGGCCGGGCACGAGACCACCGCGGCGGCGCTGTCTTGGGCGCTCTACGAACTCGCCGCCGACCCGGCGCTACAGCTCGCGACATACCGGGCCGTGCGTGCCTGCGACGACAAGGCCGTGGAAGCGGTGCTGAAGGAGGCGATGCGCCTGCACACGGTGATTCCCGGCGCGGTACGCAAACTCACCGAGGACACCACCATCGGCGAATGGGACCTGCCCGCGGGCACCACGGTCAGCTGCTCGATCTTCCTCGCGCACCGCCGCCCCGAGAGCTATCCCGACGTGGCCGCCTTCCGCCCGGCGCGGTTTCTGGACGGCGAGGTCGAGCCGAACACGTGGCTGCCGTTCGGCGGCGGCGTGCGCCGCTGCCTCGGCGCGGGCTTCGCGCTCATGGAGGGGACCGCGGTCTTGCGCGAGGTCCTGACCAGGCACACGCTGGCGCCTGCCAGCTCACGGCCCGAGCGCGGCCGGGTGCGGAATATCACCACCGTGCCGCGCGGCAAGGCCAGAATCGTGGTCACGCCGCGTTAGGAGGCGCAGCCGGATGGAGTCGGTCGGCGGTCCGCGCACGGCCGCAGCGGGGGCGGAGGTAAGCGTAGATCCGAGGAATCTGCGCCCGCCGGCTTTGCGCCGAGCCGCGGGCGGGTAATCTCGGTGGCCATGACGAGCGGTAACCGCATCGCGGTCGTAGGTGCGGGCATCGCAGGCCTAGCCTGCGCGAAGGTGTTGAGCCGAGCGGGTTTTCCGGTCGAGGTTTTCGAACGGGCTCCCGATGTCGGTGGTGTGTGGAGCGCGACCCGGCGTTATCCCGGGCTGCGCACGCTGAACAGCAAGCACACCTACCGCTTCTCGGACTACGCCATGCCCGAGGACTACCCGCGCGTGCCCGACGGCGCCCAGATGCAGGCCTACCTGGAGGGATACGTCCAGCACTTCGGGCTGCGCGAGAACCTTCACCTCGGCACCGAGGTGGTGGCCGCCGACCCGGTGGACAGCGGCTGGCTGCTGGAGATCCGTGACGAGACGGGTGTGCACCGCACCTCGTGCGACCACCTCGTCGTCGCCAACGGCGTGTTCAGCGAACCCGCGATGCCCGACTACCGCGGCGCCGAGGCGTTCCTCGCGCGCGGCGGGCAGCTCTATCACTCCTCCGAGTTCCTCGACATCGAACAGGCGCGCGGGAAGTCGGTCGTGGTGGTCGGATACGGCCAGTCCGCCTCCGACATCGCCGAGGCGGTGAGCCACGTCGCGGCCGAGACCACGGTGGTCGCTCGACGTTTGCTGTGGAAGATGCCGCGCAAGCTCAGCACCGGACTGGACTTCGAGCGGCTGTTCCTCACCCGGCTCGGCGAGGCGCACTTCCGCTACCACAGCCCGCGCGGGTTCGAACGCTTCCTGCACGGCGCCGGACACAGCTTCCGCGACACCGATTTCGACGTCATCCAGGAACTCGCCACCAAGAAGCTCGGCCTGCGCGAACTCGATCTGGTCCCCGAGGGCCGGTTCGAGGAGATCGCGCAGAGCACCGCGAGCATCGCCACCGAGGGATTCTTCGAGCAGGTCCGCGACGGCCGGATCACCGTGCTGCGCGACACCAGCGTCACCGAGTTGTCCGGCACGCCCGCCGGTTGTGCCGCGTGGCTGTCGGACGGGCAGGTGCTGCCCGCCGACATCGTCGTGTGCGCCACCGGCTTCCAGCAGCGGGTGCCGTTCCTGACCCCGTACATCCAGCGCAGGCTCACCGACGACGACGGCAATTTCCGCCTCTACCGGCACATTCTGCCGACCGAGGTGCCGAACCTGACCTTCGCGGGCTACAACTCCTCGCTGCTCGGCACGCTCAGCGCCGAGGTCGGCGCGCACTGGACCGCCGCGCTGCTGCGCGGACGTCTGACGCTGCCGTCGCAGGAGGAGATGGCCGAGCAGATCGACGCCCGCCTGCGCTGGATGGCGGCGGGCACCGGCGGCCACCACGCGCACGGCACCACCATCACCCCGTTCGCGCTGCACAACATCGACGAGATGCTGGCCGACCTGAAGTTCCGGCTGCCGCTGAGCACCCGGCTCGCCCAGTGGTTCCGGCCCGTGAAACCCGCCGCTTATCGCGGATTGGCACAGCGCGGGCAGACGCCGGTCGAGCCGACGCCGCCCGCCCCGACTTCGACCGAGCTGTACCCGGAGCCGCAGCGCGATCCGCACCCATCCCAGGCCTGAAACGCCGTGCTCGCGGATTGTCACCGGCGCAACGCGACCGCGTCCGAATTGCTTCTGTGATAATCCGCGAGTGGACGCCCTCGACCTGAATCTGCTGGTTGCTCTGGATGCGCTGCTCGACACGAACAGCGTCACCAAAGCCGCCGAACGCCTGGGCACCTCGACTCCCGCCATGAGCCGCACGCTCGCGCGGCTGCGCGGGGTGCTGGACGATCCGCTGCTCGTCCGCTCCGGGCGGAACCTGGTTCCGACTCCGAGGGCACTCGAATTGCGGTACGAGGTGGCGGCGTTGGTCGAACGCGGACGCGCGCTGCTCGACACCCGCACGGAGGCCGATCCCGCCGGGCTGCGGCGCGGATTCACCGTGCAGGCCGACGACACCGTCCGCGCCCACCTCGCCGCCCCGCTGCTGTCCGCCGTGCGACGCCGGGCGCCCGGCGTCACCGTGCATTTCCTGGCCGACGGCGCGGAGGGCTCGTCGGCGCTGCGCGACGGCCGCGCCGACATCGCGGTCGGCGTCCTGGAACGCAGCGATCCCGAGATCACCGTGCAGCGGGTGCTCGGAGACCGCCTCGTCGGCGTCGCCGCGCCGGATCATCCATTGATCACCGAGCGGGTCACGGTGGCCGCCTACGCCGCCGCGGCGCACCTCTCGATCTCGCGACACGGTCGCGCCCGCGGCCCGATCGACGACCGCCTCGCGCTGCACGGACGCACGCGCCGGGTGGTCGCGATCGTCCCCGATCTCAGCACCGCGCTGCTCGCGGTGCGCTCCGGCGAACTCGTCTGCCCGGCGCCCGCCCGGCTGGCCGACGACGCACTGCGGGCGATGGGGTTGCGCGCCTTCGACATTCCGCTGCCGCTACCGGAGGTGACGATCGGCATGGCGTGGCACCCGCGCAACACCGCGGACAGCGGGCATCGCTGGTTGCGGGAATCGATCCGCGGGTTGCTCGCGCCGAGCGCGAGCGGGTGACTATTGCGCGGGCAGGTCGCCAGGGGGTGTGCTGAGCGGCCTGCCGAACGGGCCCGACGGGTTGCGCTTGAGTTCGTCGAGCATGGCCTGCAACTTGTCGACGTGCGAGTTGTCCTCGATGGCCGAGCGGTGCTGGGTCGGCGCGGCGGCCGGTTCCTCGCGGTCGGCGCGCGGTGCGGTCAGGTTCGCGTCGGGGCGGCTGGTCAGCGTGGGCGCCTCCAAACGACCGTTCAGACGCGGTGCGCTGTCGACACCGGGCGTGCCGACACTGCCGTAGTCCAGGCGTTCCTGCGGTGCTTCCGTCCGCGGCGCGATCTCCGCGGGTTCGGAGTGCGCGTTCGAGATCGGTTCGGGCGCGGCGTCGTAGGGCGCGCCCCGCGAGACGTTCGGTTCGACCCAATCGTGTAGCGCGGGCGGGACGGAGACGGGCTCTCTGCGCGGCAGCCCGTTCGTCGCGGCGGGCTGCTGCTCGACCCGCGCCGCGACGGCGGCCGCTTCCAAGCTGTCGGTGCGCGGCGATTCGGGCGCGGTTTCCTGGCGGAGCGCCGTCGGTCGGAGACGCTCGGCACGGGAGGTTTCGGGGCGCGGTGTCTCCTGGCGGGCTTCGAGGCGGGGTGCCTCCGAGCGCGTGGTTTCGGGGCGTGGTGCTTCGGGGCGCAGCGATTCCGAGCGCGTGGTTTCGGAGCGCATGGTTTCCGGGCGCAGCGATTCCGAGCGCGTGGCTCCGGCGCGCAGCGCTTCCGACCGCTCGGTTTCGGGACGCAGGGCCTCGGAGCGCGGAGCCTCGGCCCGTAGGTTCTCCGACCGTAGGGTTTCGGATCGCGGCGCGTCGGTTCGTGCCGCGTGCCCGCGGCGCTCGGCGCGGGCGGACGGCACGGTGCGTTCGACGGCGGCACCGGACGCTACGTCCTCGAGCCGGGCTTCCAGCGACGAAACGTTCTGTTCGGTGCGGAAGGCCCAGGCCTCCAGCTTCTTCAGGCGCGCCTCGACGCCGTTGTCGTCGCCCACCCGGGCGGCGACGTTGTCGAGCTTGTCGCTCACCTCGCGCAGGAGCTCCGCGATGCCCGACAAGATCGCGCCGACCGACTCGGCGCTCTGCTGGCCGTGCTCCATGCGTACCTTCTTCCCCGTCGATGCCCGAACTCCGTGCGTGGCCCGGCGATTCTATCCGCAGGCATTTGGCGGCGCGGGGCGAGCACGGCCGTCGCGGTCCCGGCGGCGGGCGGGCGATCCGCCGCGCCCTGCCGCGTCGCCGAATTGGCGGCAAGTATCAATCGACCGAAATTTCTGTGGTGTTTCTCGCGCATGTCGCTGCGAAAACCCTTGTGACGCAGCACACATCGCCTGGTGAGCGGCGTCGCGACGGGCGCGGCGCACCCGAGCGCGGGGTAAAGGGGGCTGGCGAGCGGAGAAAGTTAGGCGCACTCTTGATCTATGGAGTAGGTCGCGAGACCGTGCGGTGTTGGGCAGGGGAGTGATCGCGTGAGAACGACGCAGCGTGTGGAGCAGGCTTGCGGGCGTCGGGCGGTGCTCGCCGAATTGGGCATCGCCGAGGTTCCGGACGAGATTCGCACCGCGGTGAGCGATCGGTCCCGGTACAGCTGCCGGTGCCCGGGATGCGCTTATGCCCAATGGGATATCCAGCGGCTCAAGTACTGGCTGTGCGGCAGGCTGGTCGCCTTCGGCGCCGACGAGGCAGACGTGGATCGGCGCATCGGGGGTATCCGCGTCGACATCCTGTGGCGGATCGGCGAGCGGACCTACGCCATCGAGGTGCGCGGCGGGCCGCTGGACCGTACCCTCGCCCTGGAGCACACCGCCCGGCTGCGCGAGGCGGGGTGCGACGGCGTGCTGTGGCTGTGCCAGCCGGGTTACTGGGTCGCCCACCTGCCCGCGCTCGGCATCGCCGACTTCGCCCCGCCCGCCTGCGATTACCTCGCCGACATGGGCATGCTCGACGCCGAGCACAGCGCCGTCGCGATGCCGCGGCGCGAGCCGTTCGAACTGCGCGAGTTCCTGCGCGGCTGGGTATCGGGTGAGATCGTCTGGGGTTTCCGCGACGAGATGACGGGAGGATGGGCCACCGTGACCGACTGGGAGCATCACACGAGAACACAGGCCGCGGTGATCGCCCGGCAGCGGCAGGAGTTGATGAATCAACGCACCGCGCTCGCGCTCTCCCGGAAATCGGTCCGTGACAAGCAGAAACAGGTCATGAAGCTGACCGCCCGCCTGGAGCGCGCCGAACACGACGCCCAGGAACAGGCGGACGCCCTCGCGGAGGTGAACCGCAAACTCGCCGATCACCACCGCGTCGACAACACCCTGCGAGCCACCATCGCGGGCCTCCAACAGACCGTCAGCCACTGGCAGCTGATCACCTACTGCGCCATGCTGCTGATCGTGACGTTCCTCGCCGCGGCGATGGTGGTGCGCTGAGTTCGTCGCTGGGCGTTGGATCAGGTCAGCACCGGACCGTCTGCCCAGCGGTACAGGTGGGCAATGGCGGGTTCGACGATGGAGCCCGGGATTTCCGGGTCGAACCAGCGATCCACGTGGGTCCAGTGGTACGGGTGCAGGAGGTAGTCGCCGTTGAGACCCACGGGGTCGGCGAATTCCTGTTCCCAGGCGTGGGTCCAGGTGCTCGGGCCGTCCGTTCGGCTCAGGGACCACGATCGGATGGCGGGGATGTGGGTGGGCATGGCCATGAGATCGGATTCGAATCGAGCGATCAGCTTGGCAGGAGTTTCCGGGCGCACGGTGAGCAGCAGTGTTCGTTTGATGCGACGCTCTGTCTCGCAGGGCACGACGTGGGACGCCACTCGGGTCAGCGAGACCGCGTCCACCGGCGCGTCGAACAGCTCGGGGAGGGCTTCCCGGGGTGTGGTGTCGCCGATCAGGTCCCAGGTCGTGCCGAGGCCGCCGGTGCTGCCGGGCTGGTCCGCGCCGCCGGAGCAGTGTCGGACACCGGTGCGTTCGGTGGCGGCCGCGGCCAGTTCCGATGTCCATGTGTCGGCGTCGATGTCGTGGGGGAGGTCGCTCAGGACTATCCAACGCTTCATGCCTGCTCCTCTGCCGCCATGATGTGGCGCTCGCGGGATATCGCGATGGCATCGGTGTCGGCCCAGAAGCGCGCCACGTCGGGATCGGCGGCGGCGAGGGCTCGCATGCCGTAGAAGTCGTAGATGCCGGGGAGTTCCCAGATGATCTGGAGCGCAATGGAATCAGCGGCGTGGTACGCACGTAGGACGCGGGGCGCGCGCAGGCCACGGGCGGTTGCGCCGGGGAGATAGTCGGCGCGCCAGCGGGCCAACCAGTCCTCGGCCCGTTCGGCGGGCAGGACTACGCGGTCGAGGACGCGAACCGGGTTCACGGTGCTCACAGCTTCGCCACCACCTCGTTGCGGTAGCGGTCGACGTAGTCCGCCAGCCGTTCCACACCGGTGAGCAGCGATTCCTCGCCGAACATGGGTGGGGTCAGCACGATTCGGCTCGCACCCGCGCGTACGTAGGGGCGCACGAAATCGGCGTCGAACTCACGCGTGAAGTCGCGGGAGCCGGGCCAGATGGTCATTTCCACCGCATCCTCGGAACGCCCCTCCGCCGTGGCGATTTCGCGAATCCGATCGGCGCCGCGGGCGAAGTCGTCCGAGGTGATGGTGTACGGGAACCAGCCGTCACCCACCAGGCCCGCCCGGCGCACTGCCGGAACACTGTTGCCGCCCAACACAATCGGCACCGGTCGCGATGGCTGCGGCAGGCAGAACTGCTTGTCGAACGAGACGTGCGTACCGGAGTAGCCGGCGGGCGATTCGGTCCACAGCGCGCGCATGGCGCCGACGCACTCGTCGAGCCGTGCGCCCCGATCCGCGAACGGCACCCCGATGGCCGCGTATTCCTCCTTCTGCCAACCGATTCCGAGACCGAGCAGCAGCCGGCCGCCGGACTGGATATCCAGGGTCGCCGCCCGCTTGGCCAACACCACGGGACTGTGCAGTGGCGCGACCACCATGGCGGTGCCGAGCTTCAGTGTGGTCGACGCACCGGCCAGAAAGGCGAGCGTCTCCAGCGGATCGGTCATCGGCACACCGAGATCACCGCCGGGCATCTTTCCGTCCGGAGAGTATGGGTACAGGGGCTCGTAATCCTGCGCCACCACCACGTGCTCGACGGTCCAGATGGATTCCAGCCCGCAGTCCTCCGCCGCGGCGGCGAACTCCCGGAGGAATCCGCCCGATGTCACCAATCCATCCAGGTACGGCATGAGCATGCCGAGTCGCATCCGGCCACCTCCAGTGTCGAATCCAGCCCCCACGACGAATGTGGCGTGTTGGCGCGGTCACAACACAGCAGTGGTCTCGGTGAGCGAGATGCACCTCGCTATGGCCGGGGGCTTGTATACCGGTCGTGGTCGCCGAGGTATCAGGCGCGGGTCAGGCGGAAGGGGCCGCGGTCCCAACGCCATTCGTTGCGCAGAACCAGCGCGACGAAATCGAGTAGTTCGAGTCCGGATTCGTGGTGCAGCCGCCGTACTTCGTGCCACGGCACCGGGCCGCGTTCGATGAGTTCGGTGAGTCCCTTCTCGTGGCGAGCGTCCACCTCGCGACCAGCCAGCTCGGGTAGACCGAGGCGGCTGCCCGTCCAGACCAGCCACCCCCAACCTTCGGCGTGCGCGCGGGCTCGGGCGGCCGCGGACCTGACGCGGTTGACGTGGAAGGCGATGTGGCCGAGCGGCTGCACGTCGATCAGCGCGATCCGTCCGTCGGTGAAACGCGCGGCGACGCTCGGGTAGTGGACCCGTTCGGCACCGTCGATGTCGTACGGCACCGCCACCGGATGTTCCTGGAACGTCTCGATGAGGTCCGCCCCGTTGAGCGTGCGCAGCAGCCTGGCCTGGAGTGCGGAGTCGAAGCCGACGTCGCGGCCCACCTTGTCCAGGTAGAACCGTCCGCGACCGTCGTCGTCACCGTCGACCGTCCGGGCGGAACTCGTCGGCAACGCGGCGGGCGCGCCCGAAGGCCACTCGATGCGCGCCGACCATTCGCCGACCTCCGCGGCGGCCGCGGGTTCGGCGTCGCGCAACTTCGCCAGCTGCCGATTCGTCTTCTTCTGCCACGCCATGATCCGCTGCATGACGTAGCCCGCGATCCGTTTCGCGTCCTCCGGGGCGTGCCCCGCGAGCCGCAGCTTCAGATACGACAACTCGTTGGCCGCCAAATCCGTGTCGGTCGCGTATGTCTCCACCAGCAGCGCCCGCACCAGCGCCGAATCCCGCCCATCCACCGGATACCGCGCCGCGAACACCTCCGCCTCCGCGCGGCTCAGCGCCGCCTCCCGCAACATCTGCCCGACCGCCCGAGTGTGCAACTGCCGCACCCGATCCCGCGCCAAATCGAACCGAGCCCCGATCCGCGCCAACGTCTCCGGCCCCTCCCCACCGACCCCCAACCGCAACCCCACAATCTCCGCATCCCGCTTCCGCCGCTCCGCGACCACCCCCACCATCCCCGCCACCCCTTCATTCACCTCTTCGAGCCCGAACACCACCTCCCCCCGAATGTCATCCGGAAACGCCACATCACCCTCGCCACCGAACCCCGCTTCACCAGCCACAACCCGCAGCTTAACGAGGCCTCCCGACAATCTGGGCCCTACGAGACCGCTGCCGTTCTACAACCGGCAGCGCGGTGTCGAGAACCTACCTGCTGCCCGCGCGGGCCTACGCGCCTACACACGGGGCGCCGCGCTCTCTCCGAAGGGGCACTAGAACCGCCGCTGAGCGGGGTCGTTCAGACGGCGGTACTACCTCCTCGGCGTCCTCGAAGGCTCACACTCGCCCCCGACCGGCGGAGCAGTCGCGCTATCACCTGCATTTCGACAAGTGTTCCCTCGAGACCGGTCTCGAGAGCTTTGTCGGCCAGCGAACGCGCCTCCGACAACGACGGCGACCGGGCGACGCGAAGGGCTTTCATTACTGCTGCGATAGATGTGCTGCCTGCCTCGAGTTCGAGGACGGTCGGACTATTCTCGGCCAGGAGGGCATCGCGCATACGCGCGCACCGTCCCTACCCGCTGACCGCGCACATGTCCGGGTCGACTCGGCGGAGCGCGGATGCCAGCCATTCGGTGCGACGGTGCTCTACAGGCATCTCCGCCAGGCCGTCCGTGGCTTCCTCGATCGCACGGCTCGTGTCCCCCAGCAGAGCCAGAACGCCACCGCGCTGTACCGCACCGAATCCGGGAGTCCACCAGTACATTGCTTCCAGCGGTTCGACGCCGTGCGCTGCTTCGGTCGCCGAGTCCGCGTCGGCCAGGGCGCGCCGGGCTTCCTGCGTCTCCCCGCGCGCGGCCAGCAGTTCGGCCCGCCGCATCCGTGCGTAGGCGATCAGCACGGGATGCGCGCCACGGACAGCCAGCGCGGCGTCCGATAGGCCGATCACTTCGCCGTAGTCTCCTGTCGCACTCCAAGCCACGTATCCGGCGAAGCCGAGGCTATGGACGAGCCGGTCCGGGTCGCGGGACTCCGCCGCCAGATCCACTGCCGTAGAAAGGCTTCGCCGCGCAGCGGTGTCCGCCCCTACCGCGTGTTCGAGCCAACCCCGGTACTGCGTGACTTCGGAGGCGAGCGCCACCGCCTCCGTCCGCGCTGTCCGCGCCTCACGGGCGAACTGCTCGGTCATGGCTGACATTCCGCGCACGGCCGGAAGTACCGCCAGCGCACCGGTCGCGTCCTCGATCCGCCGGGTAGCCGAGAGCATTGCGGCGACGTCGGCCAAGGCGCTGGCGTCCACGCTCGCGGCCGATCTCGTTGCGGCAGTGAGACGGCCCAGGTCCGTCGTCCCCAGCACCCTCTCGTAGGCGGCGGTCACCCCGGTGGGCACCGGGCGTTGTCCGGTCTCGATCAGGGACAAGTACGCCTTGCTGTAGAAGGTCCGTTCCGCCATCCCGCGCAGGGAAATGCCCGCAGCCTCACGGGCAGCGCGCAAGAGTGCCCCGGTTTCCACCACTTCAGCGTAACGGGCCTGTAGACGCATGTGGACGGCGAAACCGTAGGACTCCCAACCGTCCACCCATAGCGTCGATTTCAGCCCCGCCGCCGGGTCGATGCTGGTCCTCGGCGGTGGGTGCCCACCACGGCTGGGGACGAAGGGCAGGGAATGGACGCGCTCGGATGGATAGACCCGTGCTCGCCGACAACGGAATGGGATCGCGCGCAGGTGCGTCGGTTGGCGCGGCGGTTGGGTTACCCGCTGCGGTGGGCGGACCCAGCGTCCGTGCTCGGTCTGGTCGAACAGGTCGAATCCTCGGGAGCCGACGTCGTCCTTTTGCCGTCTTCGGCGCACGTCGACGCGGTGACGCTGGACCGGTTGATGTCGGTTGCCGACGTCGAATGCGCCGCGCCCCGTGCGTCGTTCGGCCGCTGGCCCGCACTCGGCGGGGGCCTCCGATGAGCGCAACGCAAGCCGGACTCGTCTTCGTGACAGCGCTACCGCTGGCCGTTGTCGTCGCCGCGATCTTCTGGCCGTCCGACTACGACGACTGAAGGAGACACGACAGCAACGGATTCCGCGTGTGCGCGCATCCGGCCCGGCCGTACAGAAATAGATCTTGGGGCATCCGGAAGAGTTCGGCTAGGAGTCGGCGAGGCATCGTGACATAGGTGCTTCACGGCCTATTGCAGACCCCGGCTTACGCGCGGGCGCTCATGGCGGCGGGAATGGCATTCCTCAACACCAGTCGCGACCTCGACCAGGCGGTAGCCGCGCGGATGGAACGGCAACGGGTGCTCCACCACGGTCGGCACCGGTTCTATCTCCTGGCCGGAGAGCAGGCACTCGAGACCACAGTCGGCGACGACACGGTGATGGTCGAGCAGCCACGCCACATTCTGGAACTGATGGCACCGCCTCGCGCACTCACGGAAAAAGCCGTCCACGGCCCTGCCGCTCGGGACCTGATCGAGACCGAACTGCGTCGGCGCGGCGGCGCATCGTAGGGGGAACAGGCTGCTCGTCGGTCCGTGTTCAGTTCACGAGGACAAGAAAGGCCCCCTCGAAAGGGGGCCTGACCTGGTGAGACGGTGGTGCGCGATACTGGGATTGAACCAGTGACCTCTTCCGTGTCAGGGAAGCGCTCTCCCGCTGAGCTAATCGCGCGAGGTGGAGACGGGAATCGAACCCGTGTGCACGGCTTTGCAGGCCGTTGCCTCACCACTCGGCCACTCCACCGCGCAAAGGGGGAAGGCTGTTTACACTGCCTGGCCCTACCTCTCGAGCGGATGACGGGATTCGAACCCGCGACCCTCACCTTGGCAAGGTGATGCGCTACCAGCTGCGCTACATCCGCATTTGCATCTCGGGGGCTATCGTTCCGGCCTCCGTGGTGCGAGACAGAACATTAGCCGACGCCCGGTGAAAGGCACAAATCCGCTGGTAGAACGGCCGGAAACGGTGAAGTTGCGAGTGTGGCTCGTGCGGCCGATGGGGTGTGGGGGACTGGGGAGGCTCGTGCGGCGGCGAGTCGCTCCGGATTGCTCTCGAACCGAGGTACCGCTGGGGCGGACTCGTCGGCTCGGGGCCGGACCCATCGGTCGGGGTCCGGGCGCCGCGCGGAGTTGGGTCGGGCTACCACTCGGGTGGCTTCGGGGCGGCACCGTTCGAGCCCGCGAAGTCGGGTGTCGCCCGGGTGGCTCGGGGAGGGTGGCGCCGCCGCTCTCGCAAACCGACGCGAAGCCGCGAACCCGGTCGCGGCGAATCGGTGCCACTCAGATGGCGATTTGGTGGCTGACCGGTAGAGCGTGCTAATGTTCCATCTCGTTCGGACGGCACGAAGTCGCCGCTCGAACGGAGAGTTCGGTCTCATAGCTCAGCGGGAGAGCGTCCGCCTCACACGCGGAAGGTCGCTGGTTCGATCCCAGCTGGGACCACTCACTATTTGCAGGTCAGCGCGATTTCCAGAATTCGACGCTGACCTGCGTGCAACTAACGTGCAAGAAGTCCCCTCACGCTCTGTTGTTGTGTCGCAGTCGGTGACTTGATCTCGTTTGCGCACACCGGTCCCTGGCGTTAGCCGCTGAGGGCGGCGATCACCTGGCTGTCCTTGCCTGTCGTTCATCTGCGGGTGCCGTTTTGTGCAGCAAACTGAAAGCGGACTGAGCTGACCCTGTTGATATGCCGTGCCCAGGTGCCATATGTGGTCGAGACGCCGTCGGCGTGCAGATCAACGGATAGTTTCTGGAAAGTACGGTTCAGTACTTTCGATAGCGGCCGCTATTCGGTCGGCGCGTGGGCCGGGTAGGGAAACGATCGGCCAGGACCGTACCCAACAGCGACAGCATCGCCACGACCGCGACGAGCGTTCCGAACACCAGGCCGATGCGAGACAGGCTCCAATGTCGGGCGGCCAACCCCACCCCGACAACGGGGATGGAGATTGCGAGATAGGCGACCAAGAAATAGCTGGACGCGATCTCGCCGCGTCGTGATGCCGGGGCCGTCCGCACCAGCGCGCCGAGGCCCTTGGTGAAGCTAACGCCCTGTCCGGCGCCGCCGACCGCTGCTGCCGCGATCAGTGCGGGCACCGACCCGATAGTCAGGGCTACCCCGATGAGCAGCGCGCTCAGGGTCAAGCCCGCACAACCCAGGATCAGCGCCGCCGTTACGGGCCAGCCCCGGCTCGCGATCTGGGCGCCGGCCGACGCGGCGAAAACCGTGGAGACCAATACTCCGGCGATGAGCTTGTTGTGCACCTGCAACGACTGAGTGAGAAATGTCGGCACGACCGAGGCGAACAGGCCGATCACGCAGAAGCCGGCGAAAGCTGCCAATGCGGCCCGCAGGAAGGCGAGGCCCGTGCCGGGCGGGACCGATAGCCGCTGTACGGTGAGGCGGCTATGCGGTTGTGGCGCAACGGTTTCCGCTGTTCGTCCGATCGCCAGGACGGCCAAGCCGAGTAGCGCCAGATGGACGGCGAAAACAACGCGCAGGGGCCACGGACCGTATTGCACCAGTGCGCCTGACAGTATCGGTCCGATGCCCAGCCCGCCGATATTGGTCACGCCTGCCACGACCACGGCCCGTGTCTTCCAAGACGACGGTGCGGCCTCGGCGATCATGGCGGTCGCGGTCCCGGTGAACAATCCCGCCGACAACCCGGACAGCCCGCGCCCGAGTAGTAATTGCGCCACCGACTCTGCGGTGAGGAACACCGATGAGCTGGCTGCGGAACAGGCCAGACCTGCGAGCAACAGCGGCCGGCGTCCGAGGAAGTCTGACCATCGGCCGAACAGAATCAGCGCCGCAATGACACCCGCGGCGTAAGTCGCGAAGATCATGGCGGAGGTGTCGATGCCGAATCCGAGTTCGGCCGCGTACAGGGTGTACATCGGAGTCGGCAGAGTTGTCCCGAGCATGACGACCGCGAAGGCGAGACATACCGGCAGCATCGCCTTGATCGCCGAGGCATCTTTCGCGGTGGTGGCCGCGTCTTCGATACGCGCCTCGGGCGCCTGCAGGGTTCTCATGCTGGTAACAGTGTTGGATGGGCGGACACTCCGTCAACATTTATCGGCAACAGTGTGACCGATATTATGTAATGCTGGGACTGTCGAAGTCGGGCCGGGCTGTCGGATGTGGTCAGGGCGAGCCCGTTGTGCAACAGCACCTTGCTCATCTCGGGGGGCGGTGCAGTCGGCCGGTAAGCCGGAAGCTGTTGGTGTTACTGCGGCGCTGATTCGCCCGGACGGCGCGGTCCAGCGATCGAATTGCGACCTGTCCGCACTGCGCTGCGCGATGCCCCCGCCTCGATTTCCCCGGCGGCGGCTGAATTACTCCGCTGCGGTGTCGTGGTGCGACGCGAGCCCGTCGATGATCATGTCCAAGCCGAAGCGGAACTCGTCCTCCAGCCTTTGCATGGGCAGGCAATC
This sequence comes from Nocardia amikacinitolerans NBRC 108937, assembly GCF_001612615.1. Lineage (GTDB taxonomy): Bacteria > Actinomycetota > Actinomycetes > Mycobacteriales > Mycobacteriaceae > Nocardia > Nocardia amikacinitolerans. Next base: position 123,293 of record NZ_BDAU01000004.1, read on the forward strand.
GGCGACGGCGATGGTGGAGGGGAAGTCGGCGGGATCGAGCTGGTGGAAGAGCGCGGTGAGGCGCGCGGGCTCCGGGTCGGGAGCGGTGGGGTCGTGCAGCTGCGCGGCGAACCCGACAACATACCGGGCCAGCATGGCGTAGGTGCGCGCGGCCGCTTCGGGCGCGAAACCGGCGTCGAGCAGCATGGTGAGGAAGCGCTCACGCAAAGCGAGCACATTGGGTCCGGTGGGGACCTGTTCGATGAGCAGCGGTGCGATGCCGCGATGCCGGCTGAGTGTGTCGAAGATGGCCTGCGCCGCCGTCCGGCTGGCTTGTTGCCAGTCGCCGTCGGTCGCGTCGACATTCAGATCGACCTCTCCGAAGACCCAGTCGACCACGAAACCGACGAGCTCGGCACGGCCGGTGACGGCTCGATAGAGCACCGCCGTTCCGGTGTCGAGCCGCTGGGCGAGAGTGCGCATCGACAAGGCCGCCGCGCCTTCCTCGTCGACGAGTTGCACGGCGGTGGCGACGATTTTGTCGAACGGCACGCGCGGACGACCTGGCGAGCGACGCGCCGGGCGCGTGCCGGTTTCGGGTTCGGTGCTGCTTCCCATGCCTACATTCTCGCCGACGGCGACGCCGTCGCGGGAACAGCACGCGGTTACGGCGTAGCCGAATGTGGCCGACGGTGAGCGACCTGGACCCCACCTCGGTCGCCAACATCGCCGCCGGAGAGCTGGGTGCGCCTCCTCGGGTGCGCACCCAGGTCGTCGACGCGACCGCCATCGATGCCCCGGACGACAGCTACGTGGTGTTCTCTATGTCGTTTCATCACCTGCCGCCTTCGCGCTGGGTCCGATTCTCGGTTTCCCCTTCCTGACCGCAGCGCTGCTCGCCCCGCAAGATCGAGGCCGGCTGATGGCGGACCATCGAGGGCCACAGAACGACGAACCGTTCGATGTCGGCGTCGTCGTCGAATGCCTGATGCAACTGGCGGCCTCGGCGCTGCGTTCGGCTGCTGTGCTCGACCCGACGCTCGACATCGAAGCAACACTTCGGCCGTTGATCGACGAATTCTCCGCTTCCCGACGAACCGGGGGCTCCGAGCAGGGCCAATAATAACGGCAACAATGTTGCTGAAATAGCTTGACGACGGCAGTGATTACGGACACACTGTAGCCCATTATGGATGGACACGCTGCCGTGGATGCGCCGGACGTCGACGCGATGAATGCTCGGGCGCAGCGCGCCCTGCGCACCCGGGCGGCTTTGATCCAATCGGCACGACGGGCCCTCGGGAGCGGCGGGCTCGCGCGCCTAGGTATCGCCGACTTGGCGCGCGATGCCGGTGTCTCGACCGGATCCTTCTACAACCACTTCACGGGCAAGGACGAGTTGTTCGCCGTGGTTGTAGCCGAGGTGGTCGAGGAACTCGCCGACATCCTGGACGACGCTGTCGCGGGCAAGGACGAGCCCGCCGAGTACGTCCGGGCGCAGATCCGTGCACTCGTGGTGATCGGTCTCGCCGATCCCGGCACCGCCGCGATTGTCGTGGACGCGCGATATCACGTGCTCGAGCACGCCGACATCCGCTCGCGCCTGTCGTTCGGCGTCCAGGCGGGGATCTCGGCGGGCTGCTTCCACGTCCACGATGTCGAAGCCACCCTGGATCTCCTGGGCGAAGTCGTCTTGGCGCTCCTGCGAACCTCACGCCGCAATCCCGCCGCGGTGACGACGGAGTGGATCGAGACCCTGGCCCAGCAGGTGCTGTACGCGCTGGGACACCCGCCCGGCCCGGCCCGAACGAAAGATCGAATGTTGTGACTGTACCACCCAATGCCTCTGGCGCACAGCGTGATTCCTCCGTTGTGCAGATCGTTCGCGCGAACTTCTCCGACACCGTCGTCGGCGGCGTACGCACCTGGGGACGGACGGTCGACCTCGCCATCGAGTCGGTGGGGCAGGGACTCGGCGATCTGGTGCGCGGGCGCTTCCAATGGCGCGAAATGCTGTACCAAGCGTGGTACATCGTTACCGTCACGGCCTTACCCGCGATCCTGATGGCCGTGCCGTTCGGGGTGATCGTCTCGGTCCAGATCGGCAACATGATCCGGGAATTGGGCGGCGACTCACTGCTGGGGGCGGCGAGCGGGCTCGGGGTCATCAAGCAGGGCGCCCCGATCGCGACGGGACTGCTGCTCGGCGGCGCCGGCGCCGCGGCGATCGCAGCAGACCTGGGCGCCCGCACCATCCGCGAAGAGGTGGACGCGCTGCGGGTCATGGGCGTCAGCCCCATCCGTCGGCTGGTGGTGCCGCGCATCGTCGCGATGGTGCTGGTCGCGCCACTGCTGAACATCCTGATCATCTTCACCGGCGTGGCCGCGGGATACTTCGTCGCGATCGGCGCGCAGGGCGTGACCTCCGGAAGTTACTGGGCCACTTTCGGTTCCTTCACCACGGTCACCGATGTGGGGATCTCGCTACTGGAGGCGATCCTGTTCGGCTTCATCGTGGCGATCATCGGCTGCCAGCGCGGCCTGGAAGCCAAGGGCGGACCCCGCGGCGTGGCCGACGGCGTGAATGCCTCGGTCGTGCTCTCGGTGATGTCGGTCCTCGTCGTCAATCTCGTTGTCAGCCAGCTGGTCCAGATGTTCGCCCCGACGAGGATGGCGTGATGACCGCGACGCCGTACGCGCCGCGCGGCCTGCGCTGGGCATATCGGGCGGTCCGGGGTCGACGACGACTGTTGCTGCCGATCGACTCGATCGGGTTCATGCTGTCGTTCTGTTGGCAGGTCCTGTCGGCGATCCCCTTGGCACTCAAACACTATCGCGCCCAGACGCTGCGCGCGATCAGCGAAACGACCTGGGGGAGAGGGGCACTGATCGTCGGCGGCGGCACCGTGCCGATGCTGATCGTGCTGGGTATGGTGCTCGGCGCAGCCGTGGGCATCCAGTCCTATGGCACGTTGAACATGGTCGGATTGGGCCCGCTGACCGGGATCGTCTCCTCGTTCGCCAACACCCGAGAGCTCGCGCCGATCATCGCGGCGATCGGATTCGCGGCCCAGGCCGGGTGCCGGATGACCGCGGAGATCGGGTCCATGCGCATCTCGGAGGAAATCGACGCGATCGAATGCCTTGGGTTGCGCTCGATTCCGTTCGTGGTGACGACGCGGGTTATCGCCGGCGTGGTCGCGATCGTGCCGACCTTCCTGATCACCCTGATCCTCAGCTATATGTCCTGCGCACTGGTCGTCGTCGGCATCCACGGTCAGGCCTCAGGGGTCTACGAGCACTATTTCAGCCAATTCGTCAGCGGTCCCGACATCGCCGCCGCCGTATTGAAGGTGCTGGTCTTCGGCGTCGCGGTGATCCTGATCCATTGCTATCAGGGGTATTTCGCGACCGGCGGGCCCGAAGGCGTCGGCATCGCGTCGGGCCGGGCGGTGCGCGCGAGCTTCGTCGCGATCATCACATTGGACATGCTGCTGAGCCTGATCATCTGGGGTTTCAGCGCGACGATCACGTTTACGGGGTAGCGACATGCCTACATTCGGGCTGCCAGGGGCAGCCATCACCGAAAAGTCCGCACGGCGGACGGGCGTGCTGGCCCTCGCGGCCGTCGCGGCTGTCGCCGCGGTCTGGACCGGGGTTCAGTCGGTGCGCGTGGATGATCGGATGCGCGTGACGCTGCGCACCGAACAGATCGGCGACGGTATCGTCACCGGCGCGCGGGTGCGACTGGACGGGGTCAATGTCGGCGAAGTCACCGACATCGACAGTGCCGGCGCCGGGCAGCAGGAGATCACGCTACGACTGGACAAGTCCCAGCTCACCGGGCTCACGGACGCACTCGTCCTCGACTACGCGCCGTCGAACCTGTTCGGCATCAGCGAGGTCGAGTTGCGCCGCGGTGAAGGCGGCGCCGCATTGCGCGACGGAGCAAGTGTCGATCTCACCGGTGGGTCGGCATCGCGAGTCACGAATGCCACGTTGGGCACGCTGATCCGGTCGCTGGGACAAACCACCGACCAGGTGCTGACACCACAACTGGCCGACGTGCTCACCACACTGGCCACCGACGCCAAGGCCTTCACCCCGATTCTGGAGGCCGTCGTGATGCTGGGCCGAGCCGTCGCGGAAACCCAGCGCTACGATCCGTCCTTCCTGATCGGGCAATACGCTTCCACACTGCATGGCACGGCCGCATTCGCCGGCGCCACAGTCGATCTACTCGATCACATCAACAACATCGAAGTCCTGCGCACCGATCAGCCGCTGTTCGATTCGGGCGTCGCGCTGCTCGCCGAGCAGATGTTTCCCTCGATCACGAATCTTGGACAGACCGGGCAGCGGCACTACACCGGATACACCGACATGCTGACCCCCTTGCTCAACGTCACCGCCCAGATGGTGCCCACCCCGCAGCGGTCGAGTGCGGAGCTGCGAACCCTGTTGGAACGTATCGACAATGCCTTCGTGGACAGCCCCGAGGGCCCGGTCCTGCGACTCGAACTCACCTTGCGCGGGTTCCCGGCACTGGCTGCACCGCTGTTCGGCACCGTAGCCCCCGTTGCCGCGATCCCCGCACCGGCTGCTGCGGGAGGTTCGCGATGAAATCGACTGTCGGCGTGATATTTCGGCTGGCGTTGTTCGCAGCCGTGATGGTGGTGCTGCTGACCACAGTGGTGACTGCGATCGAGCGGCCCGTCGCCGGGAGCGCCGACGCGTTCCGCGTGATGTTCACCGACGCCAATGGTTTGAAGCCCGGCGACGATGTGCGTATGTACGGCGTGCAGGTTGGCAAGGTGCAGGCAATCGCGCTGGATCAGGGCCGTGCCGCGGTAGAGATAAGCGTCCAGCGCGACCATCCGGTGTTCGAGACGAGCGTCTTCGCGATCCGATACCAAACGCTCACCGGGCAGCGGTATGTCGACCTCCGTCAACCTGCCGCGCCGGGTATTCGGCTCGCGGCGGGCGCGACCGTCGCACCCGAGCGCACCATCCCGTCCTTCGACATCACCACCTTGTTCAACGGACTGCAACCAGTGCTACGGGACTTCTCACCCAGCGCCCTCAACCAACTCTCCGAAAGCGTCCTTGCGGTGATCCAGGGCAACGGCACCGGCCTCGGGCCCGCGCTGGAGGCGGTGGAACAACTGAGCCGCTACGCGGTGGATCGGCAGGCCGTCATCTCCACCTTGGTCCGCAACCTGCACGCCCTCGACGACCGCCTCGGCGGCAAGTCGCCGTACCTGGACACCCTGATCCAAGGGCTGACCAACCTGTTCACCGTGCTGGAGGACAAACTGAAAGGGCTCGTCGACTACGCCCTGGCCGCGCCACCGGTGCTGGGTCCTCTCGATGATCTGCTCGCGACCCTCGGGCTGACTCCAGACAGCAATCCCGACCTCGAAAATGCCTTGCGCGCTGCGTTTCCCGATCCGCAGGCGGCGACGGAGGTCTTGGGCAAGCTCCCCGGACTGCTGCAGGGCCTCGAGGCAATGCTGCCCGGCGTCGCGCCGGAGATGACCGTGACCTGTTCGAACGGAAATGCGCCGGTACCACCGCAATTGCGGGTGTTCATCGGCGGTCAGAGGATCGTGCTGTGCAACCGGTGACGACAGAACTCCGCAAACGGATTCGCCTCAGGGGTGATCGGCCCGTCGCCGACGACCGCACGATCCGCCGACGTGAACTGCGGCTCGGCTGGATCGGCGCGGCCGCGGTAGTCGTGGTGCTGGCCGCCTGTGGCGTCCTGTACACGATGCCCCCGGGCCAGGTGGAATACGGCGCCGATATGGCCGAGGCCGGCGCCCTCCGCGCCGGTGAGGACATCCGGATGGCCGGTATCACCGTCGGCACGGTGAAATCGCTGGAACTGCACGACGATCGGGTGCACATGATCTTCACCGTGGATTCCGACGTCTTCGTCGGTGATCAGTCCACCCTCGACATCCGCATGCTCACCATCGCGGGCGGCCACTATGTGGCCCTGACGTCGGCTGGCTCGAAACCGTTGCGGCAGAAGGTGATCGCGAAGGATCGGGTGCGGCTTCCGTACACGATCGGTCAGGTCTTCCAGGACGCGGTGACCCCGGTCCGCGAGGTGGACGGGGAGACTCTGCGCCAGAATCTCGCCGAGCTGCAAACCGCACTGGTCCAGAGCCCGGACGGTCTGCGCCAGCTGGGCCGCGCGGTCGACTCCATCGTCGACATCCTCGACCGACAGAACGCGGATGTCTCACGGGCACTGGCGATCTCGCAAGAGTATCTGAGCGCGGTCAGCGGCAATACCGCTCTGTACGGCCGGCTCACCCGCGAACTGAACATGATCACCGACATCCTCGTCGACAAGCGTGCGGAACTGCGAGGGTCACTGGCGTTACTGGAGCGGATGCTCTCGCGCCTGGCGGCGATCGAACCGGCCTACGACAGCTCGCTGAAACCCATGATGGACGAACTCGCCGAGGCGATTCCCGAGTTGGACCGACTAGCCGGGCGCCTCGACCAGGTCGTGGCCAGCGTCGAGCACCTGGGGCAGCAGCTGCGCGAGATCGCCAGCGGCCCAGGCGGTCCCGCCGTTGACCACTCCGCGACGACCGTGCCCGCACTGTGCATTCCTGTACCGGGGAGGACCTGCTGATGCGCCGATTTCTCGCTTCCCGCGGATTCATGTCGGTGGCCGCGGTCTCGGTCATCGTCGCGATCGCGGCCGCCGGGTACGTGGTACTGACCGGCGCTGCCAAACCGATGCGCGCGTACTGCGCGATGATGCCGGACGCGGCCGGGCTCTATCTCGGCAGTCACGTCACCATGCTCGGCATCCCGGTCGGCTCGGTGACCCGGATCGAACCCTCCGGTGACAGGGTGCGGGTCGACTTCCGGATCGAGGCCGATCATCCCCTGCGCGGCGAGGTTTCGGCGGTGACACTGTCGGACACCCTGGTCGCTGACCGCAACCTCGCGCTGGTGTCCGCGGCGAAACCGGCGGCGGAATGGGACTCGGGTCGATGCGTCACCCGCGCACTCACTCCGAAGAGCATGACCCAGACCATGGATGCGCTGTCGAAGCTCGCCACCGAGCTGAGTGCGCCGGACGATCCGGCCCGGCAGAGCACCCTCAGTGGTGGCGTCTCGGCGCTGGGTACCGCCGTTTCGGGTACCGGTGACGCGCTCAACGAGTTGCTGTTCAAACTCGGCGACGCGTTGAAATCACCGGACGCGGCGATCGGCCGCATCGGCGAACTCATCGACGCGATCACCACTCTGAGCGCAGTGCTGAAGAACAACTGGGGCGAACTGGAACATATGCTCACCCGGCTCGGCAGCATGTTGGAGCAAGCCAACACCGAGGTCATCCCGCCCTTCGTCGGCATCATCGACGCGCTTCGGGTGGTGTTGCCCTGGTTCAACGACATCACCACGACATTCGGGCGCCCCCTGCTCAACGCCGTGCACGCGACGGTGCCACTGATCAGGTGGGCCGGCGCCAACGTCAGCACGCTCGAGCAGCTGGTCGACATGGTCCCAACGCTGACCGAGGCCTTCCGCACGTCCGTCGACCCCGCGACGGGGCAGACCGCGCTTGCCTACACCGGGCCCAAAGCGGCTCTCGCCCAACCTGATGCCGACCAGACTTGCGCGGCGATCAACGCCGCGCTGCCCGGCCGGTGTCGCAGCGCCGAGCATGGTTTGGCCGACATCGACCTGGTTCCGCTGGTATTGGCGATAGCGGGCGCGAAATGAGGTCCGGATACGGGGTGTCCCCGGACTCGGACACGCCACTAGGTGATCACGGAAAGCGCTGGGGTGCAATGAACTTCACAACCAAGCTGCTCGCACTAGCAGTGGCCGGGTGCACTCTCGGCGGCTGCGCGTTCGATCCATCGGCCATTACGCTCCCCGGCACCGGCCGTGGCGACGGGTACCGGGTGCATGTCGAGTTCGCCAACGCACTCAATCTGCCGGGGCGGGCGAAAGTGATGGCCAACGGCGTTCAGGTCGGCGACCTCGCGGCCGTACGCGTCGTCGATCCCGCGGCCACCGCCCCCGGCCACGTGATCGCCGACGTCGACATCGACCGCGCGGTGCGGCTGCCCGCCGCCACGACCGCACAGCTGCGGCAGAACACCCTGCTCGGCGACATCTTCATCGAACTGACCACACCACCAAGCGGATTCGACCACACCATCGCCGACGGCGGCACCATACCGATCACCCAGACGAAACCAGCCGTCCAGGTCGAGGACGTCATGGCGGGCCTGGCAACGTTCTTCCAGGGCGGCGCGGTGCAGCAGTTCCAGGACCTTGTGAATCGCTTGAACGCGGTATTACCCGAACAGCCGTCCGACAGCGCGCACATGGCACAGGTTCTCGGCGCCGACTTCGCCGATGTCGCACAGCATCTCGGCGAAGTCGACAACTTCCTCGACGGCATGGAAGCCAATGTGAACATGGCGCTCGATCGCGATCGGGCGCTGCAAGCACTACTGAGCGAGCAAGGCGCCACACACGTCACCTCGGCGCTGCAGTCGCTTATCCTCGTACTCGGCCTGGCCGGTGCGATGGGCGATATCGTCCACGCCCTTGCCTGGGTAGCGCCCCTGGCCTCGGCGGGTGACGCTGCAGCAAAAGCCTTGGTGCCGTTGCTGTTCACCGATCGGCCCCTGGACCTCAACGCGCCGTCGAACCTCAACCGGCTCGTATCCCTGCTCCGCGACCAGATCATCCCCTTCGTCGAGCACGGGCCGAAAGTCGACATCGTCGGCGTCGACGCCGGCAACGGCGTCCCCGCGCCGGAGCAGGCCGGTCGGATCATCGACACCTTGCGCATGATCGGAGCGGTCCGTTGAAGTCCCGAATCCTCGGTCCCGCGACCTCATTGGGCAGTATCGCCGCCGTCGCGCTGATCGCCGTTGCCTACCTTGCGTTCGACGTCGTCGGCGTCGACTGGTTCACCAGGTATTCCACCCTGACCATGACGCTGACCAATTCGGGCAGCCTCGGCCCCGAATCACCGGTGTCGCTGTCAGGGGTTCGCGTGGGGAAAGTCGTCTCGGTGCGCAACGGCGAGGGCGGCGTCCACGTCAGCATGCGAGTGAACGACGACTACCACATCCCGGTCGCCAGCACGGTCACCATCGAAAACCTCTCCGCGCTGGGCGAACCGCAGGTTCGGTTCACCCCGGCCCAGGGCGGCGGTGCCCCGTATTTGCGCGACGGACAGCACATCGACACCCGCGCGATCCGGACACCGACTTCGATACCCGAGGTCGCTCGTCAGGTGACCCACCTGATGGAGCAATTGGACCCGCAGGCGATCAGCGACATCGTCGACAACTTCACCCGGGGGCTGGCAGGCACCGAGGCGATCGTGCCACAGCTGGCGCGATCCACCAGTCTGCTCGCCGCCACCCTGCTGGCCCGCACCGACGCGATCCACCGCATGCTCACCGACCTGCAAGCGGTGGGCGCGGACATGGAATGGACGGGTCCGGCCATGAGCGCTGCCGCGCCCGGCTGGAGCCAACTGGGAACTTCGGCGGACAACCTGGCGAAGTCCATCGAGAGTTTCGTCCGAATCGGACAGGTGCCGGACATGTATGTCCAAGGCACCGGGCTCATTCCGTTCTTCGCCGACTTCACCGATTACCTCGAACAGGTCGGTCCCGACCTGGCGCAACTCGCGCCGGCGCTCACCCCGTTGGCCATGCACGCCGCAGGGCAGCTGAGCCACGTCGACCTCAGTGCGCTGATTGCGCAAGCCCTCGCCGACACCGGTGAAAGCGCATTGCGTTTGCAGATCAACGTCAAATAGCCGCGCACCGATCCAGAACCCCGCCAAGGAGAAGCACATGACCATCGAAACCGAAGATCGAACCGACCAGGCATCGGAAACACAAGCGCGTGACCTCCCCGCGGAGCTCGGGCGCACATCGGGCACCGTCTCGATACGGCTGTCTGCCATCACCATCGGCGTCGCGCTGATCGGATTGGTCGTGGCTACGGGCGTTTTCGCCGCATTGTGGATGTCGGCGCGCAGTGAGCTCAGCGACCGCGACGCGTCCGCCGCCGGGTACCGTCATGCCGAGCAGGTTGCCACCGACTATGCGGTCGGCGCCTCCACCATAAATTTTCAGGACTACAACGCCTGGATCGGCAAGCTGAAGGCGAACACGAGCCCGCAACTGGCGAACAAGTTCGACGCCACCGCACCGAAACTGCAGGAAATCCTGGTGCCGTTGAAGTGGTCTTCGACCGCCGCCCCGATCAATGCGATCGTCACCTCCGAGAACGGCGGCGTCTACAAGGTGAACGTCTTCCTCAACGTCAACTCCACCAACGCTCAGACTCCCGACGGCGGCCAAACGACGGTGACGTACAACGTCACCGTCGATTCGGGGGCGGGATGGAAGATCACCGATGTCGGCGGAATGGACGGCGCTCTCCCACTGAAATGATCCTGGGCTCGTTCATCGGCGTCAGGCGACCAGGCCCTGGACCTTCTTCAGCGATTTGTCGAGGGCGCCGACGAGCGAGTTCTTGAACACCCCGCCCATCGGGCCGTCGATCATGCCGCCATCGATGCTGGCCGTGACGTCGACGGTGGTGGTGGCGGCTTCGTCCCGCAGACTGATGGCGAGTGCCAATTTGACGCCGGCCCTGGTGGTTCCTCCCATGGTGAGCGCTCGTGGCGCGTCGACGTTCTCGAAAGTCCAGTCGATGGTGACCGGCATATTCATCACGCTCGCGCTCGCGGTGGCGGTAACCCCGCTGGCGAGCTGGGCAGGCACGGCGCTCTTCCACGACTTGTGAATCACCAGCCAATCGCCCCAGCGCGACGGATCGCCGATGACCTTCCAGACCTCATCGGGGCTGGCCTGGTAACGGGCGCTGGTTTGCACGGTACGCATGAGACTCTCCTGGCTTCGGAATTCGATAATACGGCTACAGTGTATCCGAATTAGGATGGCCTGCGCCACAACGGAGCGGCGCGAGCCCGGCGACCAGCAGTCGCAGGCCGAAGTGGAATTCGCTTTCCAGGGTCTGTGTCGGCAGGTGATCGGCGACGGCGATCGTGGCAGGGAACTGTCCAGGATCGAGTTGGCGATAGAGGGTCGTGAGAGTTGCGGGGGCGATGGTGGCGGCGGTGCTGTGGCCATGTAGCTGTGCGGCGAAGCCGATGGCGTAGCGGGCGATCGTCGCGTAGGCGAGGGCCGCGGATTTCGGCGAAAACCCGTGGGCGAGCAGCATTGCCAGGACCCGCTCGCGCAGGGCCAGCGAATGGGGCCCGATCGGCACCTGCGCGATGAGCAGTGGCGCGATCCCGGGATGGCGGTGCAGGACCGAGAAGATCGCCTCGGCGGCCGCGATGCAGGCGCGCTGCCAGTCATCGCCGATCTCGTCGTCGGCGATGTCGACCTCACCGAGCACCCAGTCGACCGTATGGGCGATGAGCTCCGCGCGATTGGCGACTGCTCGGTAGAGCACCGCGGTGCCGGTGTCGAGTCGGTGGGCGAGTGTGCGCATCGATAGTGCGTCGACTCCCTGCTCGTCGACGATGTGCAGCGCGGTCGTGACAATCCGGTCGAAGGGGACTCGTGGGCGGCCGGGGGAGCGTCGCGCCGTCGTTTCGGCGGCGTCTGAATCTGCAGTGGTCACACATGCGTCCTTCGGTCGTCGACTGTGCTGGACACGTGATCATAATATCGGTCACATCGTTGCCGGTATCGCTTGACCTGGCGACATATATCGGCAACACTGTAACCACTATGAGTAGACGAGCAGCTGAGGATTACATCGACCTCGATTCGCGCTTCGCGATCGTCGAGGGCCGCAACATCCACTACAAGCGTGCTGGGACCGGATCCCCGGTACTGCTCCTGCACGGCAGCGGATCCTCGCTGCACTGCTTCGACCAGGTGGCCGCGGGCTTGCCCGCATTCGACGTGATCCGGCTCGACCTGCCCGGCTTCGGTCTCACCGGGCCGCGCGGCGATCGGGACTACCGCATCGCGGCATTCACCAAGACGATCGCCGCTTTCCTCGACGCCATCGGGGTCGCCAAGGTTTCGGTGGTGGGCAATTCCCTGGGCGGCAATATCGCCTGGAATTTCGCGCTGGACTACGCGCATCGGGTGGACAGGCTGGTTTTGATCAATGCCACCGGCTACCCGGGCAAGTCGCTGCCGCTGGCGCTGCGCTTGGCCCGCAACCCGATCGGGCGCGTGCTGATCCGGCGCCTGTCGTCGCGATCGGCGACCGAACGCAATCTGCGCTCGGCCGTGGGCTCACGTAAATCGGTGGTAGACGACGCGATGGTCGATCGGGCCTACGCGATGCTGACCCGGCCGGGCAACCAGCAGGCGTTCATCGACTTCGCCAACACCGAACAGATCGATCGCACCGCCGAGATCCCGGCCATCGGGGCGCCCACGCTGGTGCTGCGTAGCGCCTCGGTGGACGGACAATATTTCAGCCGTGATATCACCGGCAGCCTCGAACGCGTGCATCCCAGTGGCGGTCACCTACTGCCCGACGAGGATCCGGAATGGGTGGCGAGTGCGCTATTGGACTTTCTGACTGTCGGGACGGCCGCGCCGAAAAGGAGCCAACGATGAAGTATTTCGTGGTACGCGGCGAAACCCGCCACCTTGATCAGCTCACCCGTGCGGAACTGCGCGGCGAATTCCTCGAATGCAGCGCCGGGATCACCCATTACGAGATGACCGGGCCCGAAGGCGGCGAGGTGGTGGTCTTCGCGGGCAGCCTGACCACCCCACTATTCTATTGGGATCAGCTGGTGAGCCGCCTGCATTCGCGTGGGTTCCGGACCCTCACCTACAGTCCCTACGGCCGCGGTTATTCCGACCGTGTGCAGGCTACCTACGACGAAGCCCTGATGGTGGGGCAACTCGCGGACCTGACCCATCGCCTGGATCTGGCCGAACCTTTCCACGTTGTCGGAGCGTCGATGGGCGCTTTGGTAGCAATGGCTTTCGCCCAGCAGCACACCGCCCGGATCGCCACCTTGACGTTGGCCGGTCCCGCCGGGCTGCAGCCCGCACCGTTCGTCGCCGCCGTGCTGCGCAACAAGACAGCGGGCACCTTCCTGGCGAAGCAGCTGGGCAGCAAGATGCTCGACCGGCATCTGTCCCACAACGTCCGCGATCCCGAACGATCCGCGGCGCTCACGGCGATGGTGCGCGAGGCCTACCAGTTCGAAGGATCGATCTACGCCCTGTCCGCCACGATCGCCGACTTCCCGCTGGGCGGACGGCAAGAGCTCTACCGGCGGACCGGACGCTTGCCGATCCCGAAGTTGTTGCTGTGGGGTGATGAAGACGCGGTCACCCCGATCACGAGCTTCGACGAGGTGACTGCGCTGCTGGCCCCGACCGAGTCGCACATCCTCTCGCCGTGCGGGCACATGGTCCCCTTCGAGGAACCCGCCGAGATGGGCCTGCGGTTCCACGCGTTCGTCGATGCGGCACGGGAAGAGATGTCACGATGAAGACCAAGCCGAACACCGAAACAGTTGACGTGCTCATCGTCGGGGCCGGGCCGACCGGCACCGCGTTGGCGATCGACCTGACCCGCCGTGGCGCTGCGGTGCGGGTTATCGATAAGGCCGCCAACTCATTCGACGGATCGCGCGCCAAGGGAGTCCAGCCGCGCAGCCTCGAGGTCCTCGAAGACCTCGGCGTACTGGACGACATCCTGGCCGGGGGCGGAATCTATCCGCCCCTCGGCATTCACGCGGGCCCGCTGACCATTCCGTGGCACATGATGTCCCGCAACGAAACGACCTCCGATGTGCCGTACCCGAATACGTGGTTGATTCCGCAGTTCCGCACCGACGCGGCACTGCGTGCAGGATTACAGCGCATGGGCGTGGCCGTCGAAACAGAGTGTGAATTCGTCGGATTCGAGCAGCGTCCGGATGCGGTGCTGGCGAGCGTCGCGGGCCCCGGCGGTGTTGCCGAGATCAGCGCTCGCTACCTGGTCGGCGCCGACGGTGGCGGCAGCATGGTCCGCAAAGCCGCGGACATCGGCTTCGAGGGCTCGACCGACGAAGCCGATCGAATGGTCATCGTCGACGCCGTGGTCGACGGGCTTTCCCGAGACTACTGGCATGTATGGCCGCGACCCGGTGGCCGATTCGCCGGCGCGTGCCCGCTGCCGCACTCCGATCGGTTCCAGGTGATGATTCGCCTGAACCTCGGGGAGGAGCCGGCTCTCGACGAGGAGAGCCTGAACGCGCGCTTCCGTAAGCAGACCGGCGACAAGAAGCTGCGCCTGTCGGATATCGGCTGGAAGTCGGTGTTCCGCCCCAACATTCGTCTCGCGGAGCGCTATCGTTCGGGTCGGGTGTTCATCGCAGGCGACGCCGCCCACGTGCATCCGCCCGCGGGTGCTCAAGGGCTCAACACCGGTCTGCAGGATGCCTACAACCTTGGCTGGAAACTCGGCCAGGTGCTTGCGGGCGCGCCGGAGGCGCTGCTGGACACCTATGAGGCCGAGCGGCAACCGATCGCCGCCAGGGTCTTGGGTTTGGCGACCAAGAAGTACGATGGCTTCGCCAAGCTCGACCCATCGTCGATCAAGCGCGGTGACGATGAACGCCAGCTCGGCCTGCACTACCGGGCAGGACCACTGGTGCCGTCCGGAGCTGAACAGACCACGACGCTGCACGTCGGCGACCGCGCCCCGGACGCGAAACTGCTGGACGCCAATGGGGGAGCGCGACGCCTTTTCGAACTCTTCAGCGGAGCGCACTTCACCGCGATCGCCTACGGACGCGCGGCGGCCGAAGAACTGGCAGTGCTGCCGTGGCCGACGGCAGGCGCAGGACTGAAGAAGATCGCCGTCGATGCCGGGGAACACCCGAATGCCGATGTGGTGCTTGCCGATATCGCCGATTCCTTCGCCCGGACATACGGCGTCTCCGACTCCACCTTGCTGTTGATCCGCCCCGATGGCTACCTCTCCTCCATCGTCACCACCGACATGGGCCGGACTGTCAGCGCACAGGCCGCCCCGATGTCTCCCGCCGTCGACATTCCTGCGGTGCCCAACTCCTGAGGTCGTCCTTGCAATGTTGTGGCATCTGACCGTCGATTTCGGCCTCGGTTCCCCATTGCATTTCCTTGCCTCCTACGACGCTGCCATCACCTTCGCGCGGGAAGCCGTCGAGGGTGGCTGGGCTCGGTCCGTCGCGGTCGACGATCGCGTGGACCAGAGCTATCCGGCCATGCCGTGCCAAGGCCTGTTCTCTGGGCCGTGCCTGCCGGTTTCCGCGCACATCCCGAATTTCACCAGAAAGGTCGCAGATGCCCCCTGAGACGATGTTGGCCGCCGTACTCGGCGAACCGGGAGCGATCACCACGACACGGCTGCCCGTCCCCGAAGTCGGCCCGGACGATGTCCTGGTTCAGGTCCGCCGCGCGTCGCTGTGCGGTTCGGACCTCAAGATTCGCAGTCATAAGTTCTTCGGCGGCGACGGGCCGCCTTCGGAGACCTTTGTCCCCGGACATGAATACGCCGGTGTGGTGGTCGCGGTGGGCAGCAGCGTCGACGAGTTCGCGGTCGGCGATCGAGTCGTGACCGAGGCGCATCGAGGCTGTATGCGCTGCGTCAACTGTCTGTCGGGGTCCTATACCGATTGCCTGAACTACGGGAATCGGCACAAAGGACATCGAACGCAGGGCATGACGGTCAACGGCGGATTCGCCGAATATGTCGTCAACCACGTGTCCACGCTGCATCTGCTGCCGGACGCCGTCGATTTCGACGCGGCTGTCATCCTCTCCACCGTCGGCACGGTCATGCACGCCTTCGATGCCCTCGGTTCGCTCATTGTCGGCGCGAGCGTCGCCGTGATCGGTCCCGGCCCTATCGGACTGCTGGCTGTCCAGGTCGCACGCCAACTCGGAGCCGAACCCGTTGCCCTGATCGGCACTCGGGCCAGCCGATTGGACCTCGGAAAACAGTTCGGCGCCGACCTGGTGCTCAATTCGCGCACCGAAGATCCCGTCGCCGCCGTGCGCGATCTCACCGGCGGGCGCGGCGCCGACATCGTCCTCGAGTGTTCCGGCGCCGCGCCGGCGGTCGATCAAGCGATCCGGATGGCCAAACGGTCCGGAAAGGTCGTGCTGGTGGGCTTTTTCGAACAGCCGGTGACGGCGGACCTCAATCGTGCCGTCATGAACGGCATATCGCTGCAAACGGTCCGCGGCGAAGGGACCGGATCCGTGGCTCGGGCCGTCTCCCTGGCAAGCCGGGGGAGACTGGACGCCAATGCACTGGTGACACACCATTTCCCGCTCGAAGACATCGGTGAAGCGTTCGACACCTACGCCGAACGCCGTGGCGATGCCATCAAGGTGATGCTGGATGTGTCCGACGACCCGCAAGCGCCATGATCGGTGAAGCGCATACGACGGTTGCCGAGACCGACCCGCGACGAGCAGTCGCCGCGGCGATGACGGCAGCGGTCACGGCGTGGCTGGACACATTGACCGAGGACCAGCGTTCGGCGGCGCTGTTCGATTCGCCGCTGGTCGCCGAAGCCGACGCCGAACGACTGCGGTGGTATTACACTCCGACCGACCACGGCGGGCTGGCTCTGCGTGAGCAGTCCGCTGCCCAGCAGAGGCTGGCGATGCAGCTGGTCGCCTCCGGGTTGTCCGAGGCCGGATACGCCACCGTCGCCACTGTGGTCGGTCTGGAGAACGTCCTGGACCAGGTCGAAGGCTGGAAAGCCGATTGGGCCCGGGAACGCGGACGCGACCCAGAGCTGTACTGGCTCAGACTATTCGGCACGCCGGGCAGCCCGGTGTGGGGTTGGCGCTTCGGTGGTCATCACATCTCGCTCAACTACCTCATCGTCGACGGATGCCTCGTCTCGACGACACCCTGCTTCCTCGGCGCCGACCCGGCGAGCACCGCGCTTCTGGGTGGCTCGCCGCTACGGCCGCTCGGCGGGATCGAGGATGTCGCACGGAATCTGGCCCGGTCCTTCACCGCGGAACAGCGCGAACAAGCCCTGCTGCACGAGTCCGCGATCTCCGACATCGTCTCCGGCAACCGGGCTCGAGTGACCAGCGGCGACACCATGATGCATATGCAGGACCTGTGGCGCGGCCAGTTCGCCGACCCGGCGCTGAACAAGCTCGTCGACGACATCGATCGGCGTGCGGAAGCGGCGAGCGGATACCGCGAGGCGGATCACGCGGCACTGGCATTTTCGGTGCCGCCCAAAGGAATCTGCGCACGGAGTCTCGATGCCACGCAACGGAGCGACCTTCGTCGATTGATCGCGCTGTACACCGGCCGTGCTCCGGCTGCCATGGCAGCTGTACACGCCGCGCGATATGCCTCCGATGCGGTCCTCGACGTCACCTGGTTCGGGTGGGCGGGAGGTATGGCACTCGATGATCCCCACTACTACCGGATCCAAGGCCCGGACCTGCTCATCGAATACGACAACACCCAGCGTCGGGCCAACCACGCGCACTCCGTATGGCGGGATCTGTCCGCTGACTTCGGCTTCGACGCCCTCGCCGAGCATCGAAGGCATCACTCCCACTGAGAGACCAGACCGCGAAAGAGGCACTATGAAGGACAACGCGAAGACAAGCCCGGCCGGATTCGCCGAGCGGCTGCGGGCCGGGTCACCGGCCGTGGGTTACTGGGTGGTATGCGACAACCCGGTGGCCACCGAACGCATCGCGATGACCGGCTACGACTACGTCTGCATCGACGCACAGCACGGTCTCATCGAATACCGTGGCCTGCTCGCCGGAATCACCGCGATCGACGCCGCAGGGGTTGCCGCCCTGGTCCGCGTGCAACTCAACGACCCGTTCTGGATTGCCCAGGCGCTCGATGCGGGCGCCCGCGGCGTCATCGTGCCGATGGTCGACACCGCCGCCGAGGCCGAAGCGGCGGTGTCGGCCTGTCGCTTTCCGCCGATCGGCCTGCGCAGCAACGGCGCGCTGCGTGCGGGGTTGCGGATCGGCCCGTCGCTGGCCGAAGCCAACGCCGAGGTCGCTTGCGTGGTGATGATCGAGACTGCCGCCGGGCTGCGCAATGTCGCCGAGATCGTCGCGGTGCCCGGAGTCGACGCGCTCTACGTCGGCCCCTCGGACCTGCGCCTCGCCCTCGGCGGCACCAGTCCCACCGACCCCGCGGTCGACGCCGAGTTCGAGGACGCACTGCGCGTCGTGCTGAAGGCCGCCGCCGCGGCCGGAAAGGCGGTGGGCATCCATTGCCCGGACGGCGCCACCGCCGCGCGCCGCCGCGCCGAGGGCTTCAACTACGTCAGCATCGCCAACGATCTGATGCATATAGAGCAGGCTGCCAAGAGCCACCTCGCGCAGGCGACCGACGACCCGGTCCGACCCAGCTGATCGCCCGACTCGACAGGGACGCAAGACCCCCGACCTCGAGGCCGCTCGGATTGGGACGTATCTGGTGAGCGAGGCGCTCGCTGCCGCCGAACGTCTCACGCAGACAGGCGTTCCCGCCGATGTCCTCTGCGTCACCAGCCCGGGGCTGCTGTTCCGGGCATTGCAGGCGCGGCCGGCCCTGGACTCCGGCGAAACCTGGATCCGCGAGCAGCCGGGTGCGCCACGGTGCACTCGGTGTCTCGCGGATCGGGCAGGCCGGTCCCCGACGACGTCTATCGCTATCACGGCATCGACGCCGACAGCATCGTGCGCGCCGCGCTCGATCTGTTGTGAACCTCGCGCCCGCTCGCATGAGCTTCGAGCCTCTAGATCTGTCGGCGAAGAGGGATGAAGCTGCCGCTGATCAGAAGATCGGCATGGAGATGGAGCATGCCGTGCGGCTCCGCGAAATCATAGGCCGAAAGGTCGATCCGCGCGGTCGTGGCGGCAGCGATTCGGTTGCCGGCTGGTGCGAGATCGACATCGAGGTCCAGCGCGGTCGCGATGTCGCGAACGACCAATTTGCCGACGATCTCGAGGCGCGCCGGGTTGGGGCGGATGGCGTTGCCGCGGAACGTAATCAGCGGGTGGTTCGCGACATCCAGGAACCCGGGTGCGCACAGTCGGTTGTCTCGCGCCCGCAGTCCGGTCGATATGCCTGCGGCATGAAGTTCCATCAGCACGGCGCCGGTCTTGTCCTCGCCCCACACTATCGATCCGCGAGCGCGGGGAAAGCGGCCGGAGAACCGGAACGATTGCCAGAGCTCGCGCGCGGTGAATCTGATGTCCGCAGTGCTTGAATCGAGCTTCCACGTGCCGGCACGGGCAGCGCCGGCCGCGGCGTCGGGACCGTCGGTTCTCTGGCTCATTGTCCGGTTTCGGTCATCGACGAGCGGACGAGGTTTCCCCGGATTCCGATGGTTACGTGCGGGCGGACGATGCCGAGTGGCGGGGCAATGCCCAAGGCGGACAGATCTATCCGGGTGCTTGTCGTGGCGACGAGGTCAGGGCCGTGGGATTCGAGTTCGACATCGAGTCGCAGTTCGGTGGCGGCGCCGCGAACGGCCAGCGCGCCTTCCACTTCGAGGCGCATCGGGCCGCTGGCGACGGCGCGACCGTGGAACGAAATCATCGGGTGGGTTTCCACATCGAGGAACCTGGGCTCGCGTAAGTGCCGATCACGCAGGGGGAGACCGGTGGTGATGCTTGCGGCATGTATTTCCAGTAGCACCGTCGCGGTTTCGGACTGACCCCAGGTTATGGAGCCGCGTGCTAGCGAAAAGCGACCGGAGACCGGAATCAGACCCCAGAACCCTCGCGCGGAGAACCCGATGTCTGCGGTCGCGGGATCCAGGTCCCAGGTATCGGCGCGGTCCGAGGCGTTGGCGTCCGGTCGATCGTTAGTAGTCATGACGTCCATCTGGTTCTGGGCCGACGGAAGTGCGGCCGATTCGACCGTTCATGCTGGATCCGAAGCGACGATGGGATTCAGCAGTTCGCCGACACCGTCGATCCGGCTGATCAGGACCTGGCCGGGTTCCAGGAAGCGCGGCGGAGTCATCGCGCTGCCGATGCCGGCGGGTGTTCCAGTGAACAACAGGTCACCCGGCAGCAGGGGGAGCAGAGCCGATAGCCGTGAGATCAGCTGCGGCACTGGGAAGATCATGTCCTTGGTACTGGTCTTCTGCACCTCTTCGCCGTCGAGGGTGCAGGTCATGTGCAGGTCGTCGGGATCGGGCAGCTCGTCGGGGGTGACCAGCCAGGGCCCGATCGGCCCGTAGCCGGGAAGAGATTTACCGAGGCTGAATTGCGGCGCGGGCCCGCGGAATTGGATGGATCGCTCGGAGATGTCCTGGGCCACGGCGACACCGGCGACATGTTCCCAGGCGCGATCGGCCGGGATGTGGCTTCCGCCGACACCGATCACGACCGCCAGCTCGATCTCCCAGTCGGCGGTTCCGCCGGCCGGTACGGGAATGCCGCTGCGGGCACCGGCCAGGCAGCTGGCGAACTTGGTGAACACCAGCGGGTCGCTGGGCAGGTCGAGCCCGGATTCGGCGGCGTGCTGACGGTAGTTCAGTCCGATGGCGAAGATCTGCGGTGGGCGCGGAGCCGGAGGCAGGAGGAGCGCAGGGTCCAATGGCTCGGCGGCGGACAGGTCGGCGCTGTGGGCCCACTCCCGGAACGCGGTCCAATGCTGGTAGATCGACTGCGGCTCGGCGAGGAAGCGCCCGCCACTGGCGCGTTCGACGTCAACGGCTCCTGCTCCGGTCACAATGATAAGGCGGCCATCGAGATTACCGATCTTCACTGTCACTCCTTGGTGTCGAAGATGTTGTCGCGCTGCAGAATTCGAGGTGCCGGGACCGGGCGGTCACAGCGATATCGAATCCGATGGCAAGGCGCGGCAGCCTGTGAAAAGGATGTCGCCGGCTCGGGAACGACTGACGAGACCGGCTGCCGAACGTTCGAGGTGCTGCAGTACGGATTCGACGTCCACGCCGAGCAGCCGGCCGTCGCGCTTGACGATGCGTCCGTCCACGATGACGGTGTCGACGTTGCTGGTGTCCATGTGCTGGACGACCGCGCCCGCCGCGTGATTCACCGGTCCCGCATTGAGCGTGCGGGCGTTGAGCGCGATGACATCCGCCCGTTTGCCTGGTGTCAGAGAACCGACGAGGTGATCGAGATGCGCGCCCTGTGCGCCGCCGAGTGTTGCCATCCTGAGTATGTCTCGAACCGTAATCGGTTGCACTTCAGGTGAATTGGTCTGCCGGGCAGCTTCGATTCGACTGCGCTGCCAGGAGTAGGCCGCGCGCATCTGGGAGAAGAAGTCGACGGGTGCGATGCCGACCGTGTCGGTGCCGAAACTCGTGGGAATCCCATGGTCGAGAGCGGACTGCAAGGCAGGCTGCCCCATGGCGAGCGTCTGCTCCGCGCTGGCAGACACCGACACCTTGCCGCCGGTCCGCTCGATGACTCGCCACGCGGCGTCTTCGATGCCGAGGCAGTGGATGTAGGTGATCCAGGGCCCGAGCAGCCCCTCCGTTTCGAACTGTTCGAGCACGCGCCCCCAGCTGGTGTCGTTGACGTGCGCGAACATCGGCAGTTCCAGGTCGCGGGCGAGCTCGAACAGATCCTCATCGACGTGGTAGCCCAGGGCCAGCCGGACCAGCGTCTCGTCGCCCACGGCTCCGGCGTCTTCGAGTAGGCGACGGATGTCGTGCGGATGGGCATACGAGGGGTCCGGCTCGTGATCGCCCAGCGACGGCGAAAAGCTGAAGACGCAACGGATTCCGGAACGTCGGATGCCGTCGAGTGCCGCGTCGGTATGTGCCGGGGTGTAGGAGCACTGCGACGTGTCGACCACCGTCGTGGTGCCCGCCGCCAGGTTCTCGAGTGCCCCGCCGAGCTGTCCCCAGTAGACGTCATCGGGCGTGTACTGATGAAACAGGGCGTCGGCCCCCGCCCGCGACTGCATGAAGTAATCCAGATCGAGGGCGTCGGACCAGTAGGAGCGCAACGCGGTCTGAAACATGTGGTGATGTGAGTTCACGAAGCCGGGGAGAACGATCTTGCCGGCACAGTCGACGACCTGCGCATCGGCGGGGATTTCCCGGCCGACCTGGACGATCGTGCCGTCCTCGATGAGTACGTCCCCCCGCTCGAAATCGCCCAGGTCGTCGTCCATCGTGAGCACGATCCCGCCACTCAGTAGCAGGCGACCGTTGGAATTCATGCTTGCCTCCGATTGAGCACAGTCCAGCGCGCTCATCTGGGGCGCGACGGCGTTCAACGTAATGGATACAGTGTTGCCGTTATAGCGGGCTGTGTCAACGTCCGAGGTCGCCGTCGCTCGGCTCGGACGGCACCCAGAGCGGCGTCGAGGTCCGCGGCGTCCGCCCAGGTGCCATGGAATCCCATGGGAACCCGATGGTTGCGCTTGATTCGGGCGATAGGGCGGCTGTGAAGACGTGTGCGGAAATGCGTTTGTGTGTAGGCGTCCGGGGCTTCGAACCACCGCATTACGGAAGGGTGATCAGGTCGCGGACGGGATCGGCATGCTCATCAGCTCCAAGGAGTTGATCGACTTGCTGACGGCATGCCGGCCCCGTGCAGCACGATTCATCGGCGAACTACCGGCTGACGCTGGCCACGCCCGCCGCGAGAAGACGGGCGCCGTTGACCGCCTCGGCGGTGCCGGTGCGGTCCAGGTATGGGGTGATTTCACCGTTCCAGAACCCGAAGCCACCGCCGAGGTCAGGCCCTGGTCACCGGTCTGCGTGGTCGCCGCGATGGCGACCTCGTCGATGCGAGCGGGGTCGAGTCCGGGGTTGCGGCGCAGCAGCTCTCGAATGGTCTTGACGACGAGGTCATCAGCACGGGTCCGGCTTAGATGCCGGTCGGGCTCGCCTTCCCGAACGGAGTACGCACGCCGTCGACAAAGACGACACTGCGTTGAGTTGTGGTTGTCGGAGCCACGAGTGTCCTCCCGACTGGAGCGAAGAGCTTGCCCCTTGGATGTGAGTGTGAAACTGTCAGGAGCCCGCGAGGGGCCGGGTGTTCGTGGACTCAGAAAGCACCGTCAGGCAAATCCATGACTGTCCCTGTCACAGATGTCACCACTCGCCTTGCGGAGGACAGATCCGGCAGCACGGTCCTGCTGAAGAAGTCAGCTACAGCCACCTTGCCTTCGTAGAAGGCTCGATCCTCCTGGGATGGTTCGCAGGCGAGCGCGGCGAGTGCAATCTCGGCTTGTTCGAGCAATCGCCACCCGATCATCAGATCGCCGAATGCCAACAAGAATCGCACCGAGCCGAGCCCGATCTTGTACAGCTCGCGCGGCTGTTCCTGGGCCGCCATGAGGTAGCCGATGAGGCATTCGGTCATTGCTCGTACGTCGCCGAGTGCCGTGGCCAAAGCGACGCGCGATTCGCTCGAGCGCGGGTCACCGTTGTCCCGTTGGAGGAATTCCGAGATCTGGTCCTGCAGGTGCGCCAGAGCGGCGCCTTGGTAGGCCTTCTGCATCATCAGGCTGCGACGAACATCGGGATGGCGAACGATTGCCACGCGCGGGGCGGTCTTGTCGGCCATTTGCGTCAGGTCAGGGCCTTGCACCCGGGTCTTCGCATACTCGAGTGCGTTGAGGTAGCCGGTGGACAGAGTGGAGATCGCCTTCGTGCCCACTTGCATCCGCGCGTTCTCGATCACTTTGAACATCTGGGCAATGCCGTTGTGTACGTCGCCGACCAACCAGCCTTTGGCGGGAATCCCGTGGCCGCCGAAGGTGAGTTCGCAGGTTGCCGACACCTTCAAACCCATCTTGTGCTCGACATTGGTGACGAACACTCCGTTTCGCTCGCCGAGTTCCCCGGTGTGCGGATCGAAATGGAACTTCGGCACGAAGAATAGGCTCAACCCCTTGGTGCCGGGCCCGGCACCCTCGGGACGTGCGAGAACAAGGTGGAATATGTTCTCCGCCAGATCGTCGGACTCGGCTCCGGTTGATCGCCCATGTCACCACCCACGGGGCGGCAGTGCCTCCCAGTTCCTCGGACATGCCGAGCAAAAACCACTCCGAGTCCTGCCATGTCCACAACGACTTCTTGAAGCTGTCCGGCAGAGTGACCGAATGTGTTGCCGGATCGAAGACCGGCGGATTCCGGTCGGCATCGATGAACGAGGCGGCCACCGGACCTTCGGCCTGCCGCGCAGCTTCCGACAGCATCGAGCGGACGGTGGCGGAGTCCAGCTCCCCGAAGTTTCCGGATCGCAGGATCGCGTCGAGGTCGATCACCTCGAACAGGTTGAACAGCAGGTCGCGGACATTGCTCTTGTAGTGACCCATGAAGACCTTTCATGACGCAGCACCGCGCTGGATCAGCAGACCAAGGTGCATATATTATTAATCAACAAAGTTACTATGAATCGTAGCGATTATGCGGGTGCAGTAGCAAGCGCCCACATTCCAGACCGGTCGCTCACCAGCAATCTTCAGCGCTCGTTCTTCGCCACAGGCATGCATGATCTGCGACGGCCCGAGGTCGGCCAAGTCGCCGATGGTGTCCTGATCCGCGAACCACCTGAGCTATCGACTAGTCGCGTCCGCGACTAGTCACATATATGACCACGCCGCCATAGGTGCAGACGACCTCAATCGATGTCGCTGGACTCAGCCGCTGAACCGATCGACTCGGTGCCCGGATGCGGGTAGGGCCAGCGTGACGCCGTCCTCGGCAGCTTTGCTCGTTGTTCGATGCAAGCGTCGGCGATGCTCGGCCACCGGTGTCTGTCGCATTGCCGAGCTCTGCCGGCGTGCGGCCTGGTCACGAAGGGCGAGTCCACCGTTGGTCGGGGTGTAGAACCATCGGAGCCGTTCGGCCTCGACGTCCGGAGCGGGCGTCGACCGAAGTCGGTCACGACGGCTACCCGGTCGACGTCAGGCGGGGGAACGCACGTCAATACTCTCGGTTTCCGAGTGGACGGGGATGAGTCGGCCCCGGATTTCGAGGTTGACCTTGGGGCGGACCATTGCGAGCGGAGGCGCGAAGCCATAAGGGGCCAAGTCGATCCGCGCGGTCGTTGTGGCGACGATTCCGGGGCCGTCCAGTTCGAGCTCGACATCCAGGTGCAACTCGGTCGTGGTGTCGCGAACGGTCAGCTTGCCGACCACACCGAGTAGCGCGGAGCCGCGACTGACGGCGTTGCCATGGAACGAAATCAGTGGGTGGGTCTGCACATCCAGGAACTCCGGTGCGCACAGATGCCGGTCTCGCATTGCGAGACCGGTCGCGATGCTCGCGGCCTGGAGTTCCAGCCGCACAGTGCCCGTTCCATCCTCTTCCCAGGTGATCGAGCCGCGGGCTCGGCTGAAGCGGCCCGATACCGGGAGTAGTCCCCAGAGCCCGCGGGCGACGAACCCGAAGTTCGCGGTTTCGGAATCGAGTTCCCAGACACCGGTTCGCTCGACAGCCTCGGCGTCTGCCCGCCCAGGACCCGATGCCGATGCATTCGATACCCGCTGCGCCAACTTCGCCAGGGTGTCGTCGAGTGCGGTCGCCGCGGGGTTCGCACAGACGTAGTGGTCGGGACGGAGTATGACGAAAGGCTGCCGTTTGAAGAATGGACGGGCCAGCTCATGGAGGTCTTCGAGGATCTCGGTCGGCGCGCCCCGATGGACGGGACGGCCTCCCGGCGCGGTCAGCGTTACGTAGGTCGCGCTCAGAACGTCCTCGGCGATGCGACGGCCCTGTGGCGAGAGCGCTTCACGTGGATCGGCCTCCCAGCCGACAATCCGCCAGCCGGAGCCCGAGATGTCCTCGAGTCGATGCTCCGCGCCGCTGAACGTCCGCACCATGGGCTGGGGGAACAGGCGGCCCACCGGCGAGCGCAGCGATGGTCGTGCCAGCACCAGGCCGCGTCGGTACCGGGCCGATGGGCGCCAGCGGCCTTGGCGAGCGCGTTCTCGAAGTGCCGGAACGCGCAGGAGCATTCCGGCCACCGCGTCGCGAATCGCCGCCGCCGGGCGCGATTGCATCGTGACCAGACGGCCCATGCGAACCGACATCGCGGTTATCGTGTCGGCGTGCGGGCGGCGCTCGGCCTCATAGGAGTCGAGGATGTCCAGAGGCGCACCCGCTTTCACCACGGCCGCGATCTTCCAGGTCAGGTTCGTGACATCCCGGATTCCCGAGTTCAAGCCCTGGCCGATCATCGGCGGCATCAGATGGGCGGCGTCTCCGCACAGCAACACCCGTCCGACCCGCCAGTGCTCAGCGCTTTTGGCTCGGAAGTCGTAGACGAGATGGCGCAGGATCTCTGCGGTGTCGGGGTTCGTTTCCGCACCGATCACCTCTCGCGCGGCCTGGGGTGTGAGAAGTTCTTCTTTGTTCTCCCAGGGCATTACCTTGCGTTCCCAGCGGTGCCCGCCAGCAGCGAGGCGGCCCGTGAGGCTCGGCGCCGCCGGGTCGAGCGTCATCTTGAAATACGGGTGATGTGCGATCGGCTCCGGGAGTTTAGCGTCGATGATCAGCCACGTGTCGGTGTATTCGGATCCGACGAGTTGGACGCCGATCGCTTCGCGGGTGGCGCTATTGGCGCCGTCGCAGCCAACGACGAAACTTGCACGAGCGCGGCCGGTTTCTCCGTTGACATCACGAAACTCCAGGTCGACGCCTTCGCTGTCCTGGTTCAGCCCGGTGAGCGTGTGACCGAGTCGGATATCGACGTCCGGGTACTCCGCAAGCGCTGCCCGAAGATGCTTGTCCAGCAACGGCTGGTAGATCGCCGACAGCCAGGGATGTCCCTGAAGTTTCTCCGTCGGTAACGTCGTCGCGACAACCTTGCCACGAGCCGACACCCATTGGGCGCCTGCCCCAAGGAGCATGTCGGGAACGGCGCGCTCATACACCCCAGCCTTTTGCAGCGTGCGCAATGCTTCTCCGTCGAGGACGCCGACGCGCGGATTGGGATACACGTCGGCTTCGCGCTCGAGTGCCAACACCGTCAGTCCCGTACGTGCAAGCAGAAGAGCCGCCAGCTCACCGACCGGGCCCAGTCCGATCACAGCAACGTCGAATCGGTCGGACATGCAGTACGTACTCCTCAGGCATTGTCACCGCAGCAGACACGTCGATCGGACTTGGTCGAGCGCCATCGGTGGTTATTCGGAAGGATATTAAGGCAACATCGTGTCCGATACTATGGCAAGGCTCGACGCATCGGCAACGCCGTTGCCGATACAAGACGCCATTGCTGTCGACAACCCGTGAAGGGGATGTCGGTAGCCCGGGAGCGACTGATGAGCCGGGTGCCGAACGTTCGAGTTGTTGCAGCACTTGTTCGATATCCACGCCGAGTAGACGGCCCTCGTGTTCGATGATTCGCCCGGTCACCGGATCAGCATCACCGCGAGCCCGGCAGCGGGCGTTGGGAGGGCGTGTCAACTGCAGTTGCGGCGCCAGTGGCGGCGCGCAGGCCGATCGCTGCTGCTTCTCCGCGAGAGGTGACTTCGAGCTTTTTGAGGATGCCTGCGACGTGGAATTTGACGGTGCTCTCGGCGATACCGAGGTCGACGGCGATCGCCTTGTTCCGCTTGCCGGCACAGATCGACGCCAGTACCTCCCGTTCTCTCCTGTTGAGTGTCGCGAACCGGTCTTCGTCGGGACGGGCTGCCAGGGGTTCGAGTGGAAGTTCGATAGTTACCCGGCTCCCCCAGTGCGGCACGGTCTCGATGCAAAGGTCACCTCCAAGCGTCTGGACACGGCCCTGGAGTTGGCTCCGCAGGATCGACACGTCGAGCTCGCCGGACTCCTGATCACGCACATCGATTGTGAGTTTCGCGCTGTCGAATGCCCAAGCGATGCGCAGACGCGCAAGGGTGGATTGCGCCGTGAAGGACAGGACGGTGGCGCGTGTCATCGCGCGCGCCGCGTATGCGACTTCGCCCGGCAAACTCTTGCCGTCAACGGGCGGAGGGACGAAGTCGACATGCGCATGGTGATGGCGGAGAAGTTGCCGCAATTCTTTGCGTAACCGTGCGAAGGCGGTGCGCGGGGCTTCCTCGGACAATTCGCGGTCGGAGTTCTGTGCCGACCGCAGCGCCATCAGGGCGTCCGAGGCGGAGTCGGCGGCGGCGGCACGGGCGGTGCTGTCGTCGAGGCCCGCGGAGCGAAGGGTGCGCAGGATGCTTACCAGTGCCGCCTCGTGTGATGCCGCCAGTTCCGCGATCGTCCGCGCTCTTTCACTCGAAGCAGCCCGGGATTCTGCCAGATAGTCCGGGCTTGCTTGAGCGACTTGTTGCCTGATGGACGTGGCGACGATGCCGAATATCGCGGCCAGGGCGCCAGACTGAGCTACTTGCTGACCCTGCGTCCGGAGAATGAGAACCAGCAGCGTGCCGGGAATGTCGTGGAGCGTCCACACCCAACGTTGGGCACCGCCGATCGAAGCTGTGGCACTCAGCGATGCTCCGGGCTCGACCCTGGATTTGAGGTTCTCGAGTTCGTTGATAGTGATCTTGTCGACTATGGAAGCGGGCCCGGCGACTTTGCGGGGACGGCCGGTGCATTCATGTGTGAAGATCACCAGAGCTGTGTGTGGCCACCGGGGGCTGAGAAAGCGAGACAGTCGACGCGCGATCTCGTAGAGCGGTCCCGCGATGACATCACGAAGGGCACCCAGTTCCGCAGCTCTCTCATCGGCGGACGCGTCGGTCATCTCGGACATCCGCATCAGTTTACGCAGGTGAGCAACTCGTCGGACGCCAACCCCAGGACATTCTGCCTGCCATTGCGGAGAGGTTTTTCTAGCCTTTCGACTAGGTCACCGGAGTCATCGGATCGAGCTAGCGTCCTGGGAGACATGCCGAAAAGTGCATGCCACTTCAGCTCGAGACGAAGGAATCGAAGCAACATGCCACAGCAGGTACGCGGTGTGGTCGCCCGCTCGAAAGGGGCTCCCGTCGAACTCACCGACATCGTTATCCCCGATCCGGGTCCAGGCGAGGTCGTCGTCGCGGTGGCTGCGTGCGGGGTCTGTCACACCGACCTGACCTATCGCGCGGGCGGCATCAACGACCAGTTCCCCTTCCTGCTCGGTCACGAAGCCGCAGGCGTCGTCGAGAGTGTCGGTGAGGATGTCGACTCGGTGGAGGTCGGCGACTTCGTCATCTTGAACTGGCGCGCTGTGTGCGGCCAGTGCCGGGCCTGTAAACGTGGCCGACCGCAGTACTGCTTCAGCACGTTCAACGCCAGCCAGAAGATGACCCTGCTGGACGGCACCGAATTGACTCCCGCGCTGGGAATCGGCGCATTCGCCGAGAAGACACTGGTGCACGCGGGTCAATGCACAACGGTCGATCCCGCCTCGGACCCCGCCGTTGTCGGGCTGCTGGGGTGCGGCGTCATGGCCGGTCTGGGCGCCGCGGTGAACACCGGTGCTGTCGGACGAGGGGACTCGGTGGCCGTGATCGGTTGCGGTGGCGTCGGTGACGCCGCGATCATGGGCGCGCGGCTGGCGGGCGCGTCGAAGATCATCGCGGTGGACCGGGACGAGAAGAAGCTGGCCTGGGCGACCGACCTCGGGGCGACCCACACGGTCAACGCCACCGACACCGATGTCGTCACCGCGGTGCAGGACCTCACCGGCGGATTCGGCGCCGACGTCGTCATCGACGCTGTCGGGCGTCCCGAGACCTGGAAGCAGGCGTTCTACGCCCGCGATCTGGCGGGCACCGTAGTGCTGGTCGGCGTGCCCACGCCGGAAATGCGGTTGGAGATGCCGCTGCTGGACTTCTTCTCCCACGGCGGGGCTTTGAAATCGTCCTGGTACGGCGACTGTCTGCCTGACCGCGACTTCCCGGTCTTGGTGGACCTTTATCGTCAAGGGCGTCTGCCGCTGGAGAAATTCGTCACCGAGCGCATCAAGATCGACGAGGTCGAGGACGCCTTCCACACCATGCACGAGGGCAACGTGCTGCGCTCGGTGGTTGTGCTGTGAGTGGCGAACTGCGCATCGACCAGGTCGTCACCTCGGGGGTTTTCGAACTCGACGACGGCGTCTGGGAGGTCGACAACAACGTCTGGGTCGTTGGCGACGACGACGAGGTCCTCATCATCGACGCCGCCCACGACTCCAAACCCATCATCGAGGCCGTCGCCGGTCGCAATGTCGTGGCGGTGGTCTGCACCCACGGGCACAACGACCACGTCACCTTCGCGCCCGAACTCGGCAGAACGCTCTACACACCCGTTGTCCTGCACCCCGGGGATCGTGAGCTATGGGAAATGACACATCCAGAGGAGTCGTACTGGCATGCTGCGGATGGCATGCGCATCGCACTGGCCGGAACGGTCCTCGACGTCATCCACACCCCAGGCCACTCGCCGGGCTCGATCTGCCTGTACTTGCCGGAGGCAAAGGCCTTGTTTTCTGGGGACACCCTGTTCTCCGGTGGCCCTGGCGCGACCGGGCGGTCGTTCTCCGATTTCCCGACCATCATCGGCTCCATCCGCGACCGGTTGTTCGCGCTCCCGGAGGACACCCGGGTCTACACCGGGCACGGTGAGGGCACCACCATCGCCACCGAAGCACCGCACTTGTCCGAGTGGATCGAGCGAGGCTTCTGAGATGCGCAACGCGCCCGAGCCCGACATCGACGAGTCAGCGTCAAGGTTCATGCGCGGACGATCAGCTCGGTCTGCGCGCCGACGCCACCCGCCGTGAACTGCTCGCGGCGCTGGATGGCATCGCCGACGTGCACAGCGTCACCGCCGCTATCGAGAACGGGACGGTCGTAGCGACCGTGCAACTGGCTGAGGCAGCGATCGCTACCACCGAATGCGGGACAGAGCCGAAAAGGAGACAGAGCCGGAGATCAGACACTGCCGCGAGTCAACCGAAATCGGGGCAGTCCCGTTCGCAAGAATCGGTAGACCAGGTGGGCGAATGCCGCATTCGATACCACGTCTGCGAGTGTTCACTTGGTCAGTCCGAGTAGTGCGGCGGTGAGCCCGTAGTCGGGTCCGAAGTCCTGCATGTTTCCGGTACGGCAACCGTCGGCCTTCATCTGGATGCGTTCGCAGAACAGGCTGACAACCTCACCATTCAGGGCGGTGGGGATCATGAAATGGGCGCGGACGTAGCGCTTATCGCGGTCAATGACATTGTTGATGTTCTGAAACACCAGCGGTGTCAGGTCGGCGACTTCGGTGAGGCCGTAGGCGTTGTCGCGCAGTTGCTGGGTCACGTTGGTCAGGCCGGTCAGGGAGCCCGACAGCTGATCCTGGTATTGCGTGAGCGTGGTGCTCGTGTTCTGCAGGAAGGCGAGCAGCTGATCGAGCGTGGCCTGCAGACCGGGCGACTGATCGGCGAGCAGGCCGGTCACCAGGGTCATCCGGTTGCTGAAGTCGCGCACCGACTGGTCGTTCTCGGCCAGCATGGCGGTGAGGTCGTTCAGCTTGATGATGATGCTGGAGACCGCGTCCTTGTTGTCCACGCCGACCTTCAGCGCGCTGGACAGCGCGTTGAGGGTGTCGCGGATCTTCTCGCCGTTGCCGTTGAGCATCGGGTAGAGCATCCGTCCCGACAGCGGGCCGACGCCCTCCTGGCCCGGCTCCGGCTTCAGCGCGGCGGCGAACTGGTCGATGGTCTTGATCATCGTGTCCAGTTCGACCGGCGTCCTGGTGCGGGCCTTGGGCAGGTGCGCGCCGTCGGACAAGGTCGCGCCGCTGGTGTAGACCGGCGTCAGCTCGATGTGCCGGTCGGTCACGATGGACGGCGAGACGATCGCGGCGATCGCGTCCTTCGGGATCTTCACGTCCTTGTCGATGGACATGTGCACCTCGATGAGGGTCCCCTTGGGCACGATCTTGTCGACCTTGCCGACGTCGAGCCCGAGCACCGTGATCGGATTGCCCTCGTAGATGCCCGCGATGTTGTCGAAATCGGCGGTGATGTGCGTCGTATGGTCCAACGCATCGGAAGCCGAATCCGACAGCAGCGCGCAGCTGCCCGCCGTGACCGCCGCCGCGGTGATGGCGAGTGCCTTGATTGCGCCGACCTTGCTCCCTGAACCAGGCCTCAGCACGGGTGGCCCTGGAGGTTTCGGTTGATGCGGTTATACCAGGTCCGATCCACGGAAAGCGGCCCGAGTCCATGAGTGGTATATCGACCCGTCGACCGACCGTGCACGCTGGCGAGGGGGTCGTGGTGGCGGCTCATCAGCCACTCCCTTCATTCGAATGAAGAAATCGTCAGGCATGACAGATAGTTCAGTCAATAACAGATCGATAACTATTGAGGAATGCGTCACAAGTGATAGACGGATCCGCATACCCCGCGTGCGGTCCGCAAGGCGGTTGCCGCCGGCCGGGCGCCGTTCGCTGGCCTCGGGTATCGGGGAGTGTGGGCGCGGTTGTGTCGAGCTACCCGGCGGTGGGCTCGTGCGCCCGGGGTCCTCGGCGTTGTCGCGGGGGTTGCGCAGGATAGGGCCACCGCAGCCACCTCGTAGTCAGTTGTGAGGAAACGCTCAGCAAGGCTTGACTGATGACTTCTTCGTAAGTGACGATATAGTCAGTATCTGAAGGAGTAGTAGATGGCCGACCCGCACGATCACCATGCTGAGGTGTACGACCTCAGCTGGTCGGGATTCGCTGAACCCGATCTTGTCGGTGCCGGCACATCCGCCACCGCCTTCGGTCTCGCGACGCTCCTGGTTCGAGGGCCCCGCTTTTTCGATGGCCGACCCGAAGAATCGGACCTCGGTCTCAGGCCGTTCGCACACACCGTGCGTGTTCGGATTCCCGTTCCCGTCTCGGGTTGCCGCCCCAATCTCTCCAGGAGTTCCGATGCGTAAACACGCTGATGTACCGACCTATGAACCAGACCTGTACTCGCCCCAGGCGGTGCGCGACACCTATCCGCACTATGCGCGGCTGCGGGAGCTCGGCCCGGTGGTATGGCTCGCCCGCCAGAAGGCGTATGCGCTGCCGCGGTATGCCGAATGCAAGCAGGTGCTGCTCGACGATGCGACGTTCGTCTCCGGCGCCGGCGTCGGCCTGAACCCGCTCACCAACCGGCTCTCGCGCGGCACCACCTTGAACAGCGATGGTGACGACCACGCCCGCCGTCGCGCGCTGCTGTCCCCACACCTGAGTCCGCGGGCGTTGCGCAAGATGCGTGAGTCTATCGACAAGCAGGCGGACGCAGTCGTCGTGGCCGCAACCGCTGAGGGCCGCATCGATGGCGTCGAACTGGCCACCGCGCTCCCGATGTCGGTCGTGCCCGACCTGATCGGATGGCCGCACGAAGGCCGTGAAAACCTCCTGCGCTGGGCAGGGGCAACCTTCGATGCGCTCGGACCCATCAACCGGCAAACACTACGATCCACGCCCTCGGGCATCGAGATGATGCAATTCGCCCGGCGGATCGCCCGCGATCGCGCCATCCTGCCCGGCGGCGCGGGTCAAGACGTGCTACGGGCCGCCGAGGAGGGCACGATCCCGCGTTCCGACTGCCCGGCCATGCTGATCGACTACTTGGCGCCGTCACTGGACACCACGATCAGCGCGATCGCCAGCGCATTGCACCTGCTGGCCACCCATCCCGAGCAATGGCGGCTGCTGAAATCGGACCCGTCCCTGATCCCGAACACGGTGAACGAGGTCGTCCGATACGAATCGCCGATCCGAGCGTTCTCGCGCAAAGCCGTTCGCGATGTCGAGATTGCCGGAACACCGATCGAGAAAGGGGCGAGGGTCGTGGTCATCTACGGTTCGGCCAATCGTGACCCACTCGAATGGGAGTCCCCGGATACCTTCGATATTCGCCGCGACGCCGCCCGCCAACTCGGCTTCGGCCACGGCACCCATGGCTGCGCCGGCCAAGGCCTCGCCCGCTTGGAGACCCAAGCGATTCTGCGTGCGCTGGTCGACCGTGTCGACCGCATCGAGGTGGCCGGCGAGCCCGAATGGGCGATGAACAACATCATCCACCGCTACGCGCGGTTGCCCCTACACCTTGTTCCAGCCTGAAAGGACGACTCCGATGAAGATCACCATCGACTACGACCGCTGCGAGGGACACGGGCTGTGTGCCGACCAAGCACCGAATGTGTTCAGCCTCGACGACGACGCCGAACTGATCTACCACTTCGACGGTGAGGAAGTTCCCGGCGACGAGGTCGCCGCCGCCCGTGCGGCCATCGTTTCCTGCCCGGTCGCGGCATTGCGGGAATCGTCGTGAGTGAGCGTCGCGCCGTGGTCGTCGGTGAATCCATCGCCGGTGTGACCGCGGCCCGCGAACTGCGGGCGCTCGGTCATCGAGGAGCGATCACCATCATCGGCGCAGACCCATGCGGCTCCTATTCGCGGCCACCACTGTCCAAGGCAGTGCTGAAGGATTCGACCGCCGACGCCACACTGGGCTATCGGCTCGATGACCTCGACGTCACCAGTGTGTGTTCCCGGGCGGTGGCCGCCGATTTCGACCGGCGCGCCGTCGTGACCGCTGATGGTCACACGCTCTCCTATGATGCGTTGATCATCGCAAGCGGTGCCGAAGCCCGCCGCATCGCCGCAGCCGGGCAACGCGGCGAACTTGTGCTACGGACGCTCGATGATGCGCGCACACTGCGCTCGCGCCTCGACACTGCCACCTCGGTGATCGTGGTCGGCGCGGGTTTTCTCGGGATGGAAGTCGTCAGTGCCTGCGTCGCACGTGGCATTCCCGTCACCGTGGTAGACGTCGATCCGCCCCTGCAGACCATCCTCGGTTCGTACCTGAGCGCAATGATCAGCGCACGCGCCGAACAACAGGGCGTTCGAATCGTGCAAGCAACAGAATTCGTCACCCTCGTCGGCGATCCGGTAAGCGGTGTGGCCCTTGTCGACGGTGTCGAACTGACAGCTGATCTAGTGGTCACCTGCGCCGGAGAAATACCGAACACATCTTGGCTGGCGGGCACCGGGCTGGCCGACCGCAACGGCGTTGGCATCGACGAGGCATGTGCGACCACCGCCCCTGGTGTCTATGCCGCTGGGGACGTCGCCTATCTGCGCGCGGGGAACAGGCGTGCGCCGTTCTGGTCGAACGCCGTCGCTCAAGCCAAGGTGGCTGC
Organism: Nocardia amikacinitolerans NBRC 108937; assembly: GCF_001612615.1. Classification (GTDB taxonomy): domain Bacteria; phylum Actinomycetota; class Actinomycetes; order Mycobacteriales; family Mycobacteriaceae; genus Nocardia; species Nocardia amikacinitolerans. Next base: position 158,351 of record NZ_BDAU01000004.1, read on the forward strand.
GGCTTCGGCGCTGGGGCTGCAGCCTGTCGGAGCTGCGAGTGACGACTATTTCTGGACCGAAATCCTCGGCATCTCGATCAAGGTAGTCGGGGCTCTGCCACTGATCGGCCCGCCGACCCGAGTCGAGGGCAGTCTTGCCGACGGATCTGCCCTGCTCACCTGGCACCATGGTGCGGGGCGGGCGACTGTCGTCGCCTACGGAATCCGCAAACCCATTGCCCGGCTGCGCGCACTGGCCATTGCGCCGAGCTGATTGCAGATCGGGTCCAACGTAGGCCGCTTGCCAGCGTCCTGGAAGGAAGCTTCCAGATCCGACCGAAGGAGCGGCGCGCGGGCCGCGACTCGGGCTCCTTGCTTGTCGATGACATACGGCCCTCGTCGGGTCTGACGTGCAATGAACGTGCAACTTCACAGCCCATTCCTGCACACCGGTGCTGTCGTTTGCAGCTCGGATCGGGGAGTGAAATCCCTGGTAGAGGCTACTTCGGTCCAGATCGAAGCGCTAGGAAGAATCTGGGCATCGCTGGTTCGATCCCCGCTGGGACCACTCAGAGATATCGAGGTCGGTGCACGGAAGTGCCCGGCCTCGTTCCGTATTCGAAGCAGTCTTCGGCGGCCCTCTCGCCGCTCGACCGTGAACCTGCCTCATCTGTGACTTGCATCACATTTTGGTAGCAGTTGCTCCCGTGCGCACCATAGGGCTTTCCACGCGCTTTGCGAAGTCTTTACTATTAGGCCGACCTGTGCGCCAGGGGGTCACCGCTTCACCGAAGTGTCTGGAACGTACGCACCACCGCTGGAACAACAATCGCTCCACCAAGCTTTCGCGCTTTCGATGCCAGTGCATGTTGCCCCGATGAACCGAATCGGCTGCCGCCGAGACGGCGAAGGAGAACTATGTCGACCGACACCGATCCCGCACCACGGACGTCGCAGCTCGCCAGGATCCTGCATCACGATGTCCCGGCCTCCGTCGTGGTTTTCCTTGTCGCCCTACCCCTTTCGCTAGGTATCGCGGTCGCCTCCGGCGCGCCCGTCGCGGCGGGCCTGATCGCCGCGGTCGTCGGTGGAGTGGTGGCCGGACTGCTCGGCGGCTCGGCCGTCCAGGTCAGCGGGCCGACGGCGAGCCTGACCGTGGTGGTGGCCGAGAGCGTGCACCATTTTGGCTGGGCAGCAACGTGTTTCATCACCATCGGGGCCGGCGTGTTGCAGATCCTGTTCGGGCTCAGTCGAATCGCGCGGGGCGCGCTGGCCATCGCGCCGGTGGTGGTGCACGGGATGCTGGCGGGCATCGGCGTGATCATCGCGCTGCAACAGGTGCACGTGCTGCTCGGTGGCGCGTCGTTGAGTTCACCGTTCCAGAGCCTGATCCAGCTACCGCAGCAGCTCGTGTCGTTGCATCACGCGGACTTCTGCGTCGGCCTTGTGGTCATCGCGATCCTGATCGCTTGGCGCTTCCTGCCGCGCCAGCTGCGCACGGTGCCTGGTCCATTGGTGGCGGTGGTGGTGGCGACATTGCTGTCGCTGTTCCTTCCGGGTGACGTGGATCGAATCGTGTTGAGCGGCTCGCTGTTCGACGCCATCGGCCTGCCCGTGATCCCCGCGGGCGGCTGGTTCGCTTTGGGCGTCGCGATGATCACCATCGCGCTCATCGCCAGCGTGGAGACGCTGCTTTCGGCGGTGGCCGTCGACAAGGCGCGGCCCGGCCACCGAACCAACCTCGATCGCGAGCTGATCGGCCAAGGCGCGGCCAACATGACCTCCGGCATGCTCGGCGGACTGCCCGTCGCGGGGGTGATCGTGCGCAGCATCACCAACGCCAACGCGGGCGCGCAGACCAGGGCCGCCACTGTCCTGCACGGACTTTGGGTGCTGGTCTTCGCCGTGGCGCTGGCCGGTCTCGTCCAGCAGATACCGAAGGCCGCGCTGGCCGGGCTGCTCATCCTGATCGGCGTGCAGCTGATCAAGCTGGCGCACATCCGGCTCGCCAGGCGCAACGGCGACCTCGCCGTCTATCTCGCGACCGTGCTCGGCGTCGTCTTCCTGAATCTGTTGCAGGGCATGGCGATCGGGCTCGCACTGTCGGTGGCGCTGTTGCTGTGGCGGGTGGTCCGGGTGACGATCCTTGCCGAGCCGGTGGCGGGCGAGCGGCGCTGGGTGGTGACCATCGACGGCACCTGCACCTTCCTCGCGCTGCCGAAGCTCACCGCGGAACTGGCCAAGGTGCCGCCCGGCGTCCCGGTGACGGTGGAGATGACGGTCGACTTCCTCGACCACGCCTCCTACGAACTGATCACCGACTGGGCACAACAGCGCGAAGACTCGGGCGCCCCAGTCGATTTCGCCGAGATCGGCGCCGCGCGCATGGCGGCCGTCGTGCACGGCCCGCCCGAGCGCGGACATTCGCGCAAGGTGCTCGACGAGGTGATCGGCCCGTGGCGGCGCACCGGCAACCGGGTGGACCGGATCGCCGCGGGCATCGCCGCGTATCACCGCGGCCACGCCCACCTCATGCGCCCGCACCTGGACGGTCTGCGCAACCACCACGACGCGGACTCGTTCTTCCTGACCTGCGCGGACGCCAGGATCGTGCCCAACGTCATCACCAACAGCGGTCCCGGCGACCTGTTCACCGTCCGCAACGTCGGCAACCTGGTGCCGGTCGGCGGCAGCGACGTCTCGGTCGAGGCCGCGCTGGTCTACGCGCTGGAACAGCTGGACGTGCGCGCGGTGGTGGTGTGCGGGCATTCCGGATGCGGCGCGATGGAGGCGCTGTACCGGGAGGTGCAGGCCGGTCCTGGACTGGGGGACTGGCTGGCCCACGCCAGGCCCGCGCTGGAGCGGTTCCGGCTGGGGCATCCGGTCGCCGAGGCCGCGGCGCGCGCCGGGTTCGGCGAGGTGGACCAGCTGGGCATGGTCAACGTGGCGGTGCAGCTGGAGACGCTGTACGCCTATCCCGCCGTGCGCCGCGGGATCGAGGAACGCGGGGTTGCGGTGTCTGGCCTGTTCTTCGACATCGCGACCGCGCGGGTCATCGAGGTGCGGGTGGACGGGATCGCGGAGTTCGACGATGTGGACAGCAATGTCACGGCCGAGCCGGTCTGAGCTCGCCGTGCAGGTATGCGGTCGCGAACGGAAGGGGTTGCCGGACGGCGTATTTCGACCACGGTGTGAACGATTTCACATCGAAACCTCGATATGGGAATCGACACTTCTACCGCAGTTCTCAGGCTTTGCTAAGTCTTTACCAATACCCTTGAACGGGTTTACATCTCGGCCCAGCGCCGTGTCGGGAACTGCTTCACCGCGAGATGCCGGTTCGCGGTCCATTGCCCTGCTGGACATGTTGATCGTCAACCGACCTCGACGCCGCGGCGTCGAGTCGGCGAAGGAGAAGTCATGGCTGTCGAGAGCGATCTGGCTCCACCGCTGTCCCCACCTGTGCCGGGCCGAGGCCCTGGCAATCTGTCCGATCGTCTGACATCCGTCTTGCGCCACGATCTGCCCGCATCGATCGTGGTCTTTCTTGTCGCGCTGCCGCTTTCGCTCGGCATCGCCCTCGCCTCCGGCGCGCCCGTCCTCGCCGGCCTCATCGCCGCCGTGATCGGCGGCATCGTCGCGGGCACCCTCGGCGGCTCGGTTCTGCAGGTGAGCGGCCCGGCCGCGGGCCTGACCGTCGTCGTCGCGGAATCCATCGACAAGTTCGGCTGGAAGGTCACCGGCTTCATCGTGGTGGCCGCCGGTGTCCTGCAGATCATCTTCGGCCTCAGCCGCATCGCGCGAGCCGCGCTGGCCGTCGCACCCGTCGTGGTGCACGCGATGCTCGCCGGCATCGGTGTCACCATCGCGTTGCAGCAGGTGCACGTGCTGCTCGGCGGGTCGTCGCACAGCTCGGCCTGGAACAACATCACCGAACTGCCCGGCCAGCTGATGTCGCTGCACGGTGGTGACGCGCTGGTCGGCGCCGTGGTGATCGCGATGATGCTCGGCTGGAAGTACGCGCCGGAGAAGATCCGGGTCGTGCCTGGCCCGCTGGTCGCGGTGTTCGTCGGCACGGTGCTGTCGATGGTGCTGCCGACCGAGGTCGAGCGCATCGTGCTGGAAGGTTCGCTGTTCGACGCCATTGGGCTGCCGGAGATTCCGGACGGCGGCTGGTCGGCCGTCGCGCTCATGGTGCTCACCATCGCGCTGATCGCCAGCGTGGAGAGCCTGCTCTCGGCCGTCGCCGTCGACAAGATGCACAACGGCCGCCGCACCAATTTCGACCGCGAGCTGATCGGCCAGGGTTCGGCCAACGTGCTGTCGGGTCTGCTCGGCGGCCTGCCGGTCACCGGCGTGATCGTGCGCAGCGCCACCAACGTCCAGGCGGGCGCGCGCAGCCGCGCCTCGGCGATCATGCACGGCGTCTGGGTCCTGCTGTTCTCGGTGGCGCTGACCGCCGTCGTGCAGCAGATCCCGAAGGCCGCGCTGGCCGGTCTGCTGATCGTCATCGGCATCCAGCTGGTCAAGCTGGCCCACATCAAGCTGGCCCGGCGCACCGGCGATCTGCTCGTCTACTCGGCGACGATCCTCGGCGTGGTCTTCCTGAACCTGCTCGAGGGCGTGCTGATCGGCCTCCTGCTGGCCTTCGGTCTGCTGCTGTGGCGTGTGGTCAAGGTCGCGATCACCGCCAAGCCGATCCCGCAGTCGCAGCGTTGGATGGTCACCATCGACGGTTCCTGCACCTTCCTCGCGCTGCCGAAGCTGTCGGCCGAACTGGCGAAGGTGCCCGCGGGCGCCGACGTGACGGTCGAGATGACCGTCGACTTCCTCGACCACGCCGCCTTCGAGGCCATCGAGGAGTGGGTGCGCCAGCAGGAACACGGCGGCGGCAGCGTCGAGTTCGTGGAGATCGGCACGGCGCGGATGGCCGACGCGCTGACCGGGCCGCCCGCGCGCGGTTTCGGTCGCGCGGTGTGGGACGAGATCCTCGGGCCGTGGCGCCACGAGGACAAGCACCCCAATCCGCTCGCGGCGGGCGTCGCGGCCTTCCACCGCAGCCACGCGCACGTGGTGCGGCCGCACCTGGACGGGCTCGCGCACCAGCAGGACCCGCACTCCTTCTTCCTGACCTGCTCGGACTCGCGCATCGTGCCCAACGTGATCACCAACAGCGGCCCCGGCGACCTGTTCACCGTCCGCAACGTCGGCAACCTGGTGCCGGAGACGGGTGACGCCTCGGTGGAGGCGGCGCTGGTGTTCGCGCTCGAGGAGCTGAACGTGCGCTCGGTGGTCGTCTGCGGCCACTCGTCCTGCGGCGCCATGAAGGCGCTGTACTCGGGCGCCGACGCCGGTCCCGGCATCGGGCCGTGGCTGGCGCACGCGCACCCGAGCCTGGACCGGTTCCGCGCGGGCCACCCGGTCGCCGAGGCCGCCCGCGCCGCGGGCTACGGCGAGGTGGACCAGCTGAGCATGGTGAACGTCGCGCTGCAGCTGGAGACGCTGCACCGCCACCCGGCGGTGCGCCGAGCCGTGGCCGAGCGGGGCGTGCGGGTGTCGGGCCTGTTCTTCGACATCGGTAGCGCGCGGGTCGTCGAGGTGACGATCGACGGTCTCGCCCACATCGACGACGTGGACGAGCGCCCCGTGCCCGAACTGGTCTGATCGACAAGTGGGGACGACCCGCGGGTGCCGAGCCGGTGCCCGCGGGTTTTCTCTGTGTTGGCCGGGGTCGGAGCGAGATCTCCGCTCTCCGGCTTTCTCGTACGCTGGCTGGTGTGAGTGCCGAGCTGGACCAGAGACCGACCGACGAGCCGACCGGATGGCGCGCCTTCCGCACCGGCGTGGCCACCCGCCCTACGCTGAACCTCGCCTACCGCATCGGCGTCGCGGTGATCGGCCTGCTGGTGCTGACCCTCGGCATCCTGGCGATTCCGTATCCCGGTCCGGGCTGGGCGATCGTGTTCGCCGGACTCGGCATTCTCGCGACCGAATTCGTCTGGGCGCGCCGGGCGCTGACCTGGCTGCGGGACCGGTACCGGCAGGGCATGGCCTGGTACTCCTCGCGTGGCATGGCCATGCGGGTGACCGCGGCGGCCGCCACCGCGTTCCTGGTGGTCGCGACGCTCTGGGTGCTCGGCACATACGCATTGGTCGGCGGCTGGATCGGAGTCGAATCGGAATGGTTGCGCAGTCCTCTGAAGTGGTGAGCACGGTCCCCGGCGCGACGCTCACGCGACCGGAGTGGCTGACGGCACGGATCACCGAGATGGGCCGGTCCTGGGGCACCTCCTCGACCCGCATCGCGGGCACGCTGTGGTGGTGCATGGTCGCCTCCGCGCTCGTGGAGCCGTTGGCGCGCGCGGCGGCGACCGGCCAGCTGCCGCCCGAACCGGCGCTGGACCGCATCGACTGCGAGATCCGGCCCGACGGCGGCGTCGAACGCGTCCGCATCGCGGCCTGCGACGCTCCCGACGCGGCGCGGTCCGCTGCCGTGCTGCGGGAAACCCTCGCCGTGGTGATCCCGGCCGTCGCCGCGGTCTCCGGCGCGGGCGTGCCATCGCTGTGGGCGATCGCCGCCGACGCGATGGGCAACCGCGCCCTCGACGCGGGCAACGGCGCGGCGGGCGCCGAACTGGCGGCCCAGGTGGGCGGGAAGCTGCCGGTGCCGCGTTTCGTGGAGATCGGCGGCCGCACCTTCGTCCGGCGCATCTCCTGCTGCCTCGTCTTCGAGATCCCCGGCTGCGAGATGTGCACGAGCTGCCCCAAGCGCCCCGCCGCCGACCGCGAGGCGCTGCTGGCGAAGCTCGCCTCGGGGGCCTGATCCGCCCGCTCGCGGCGGCGGTATTCGAGTTGCGCGCGGCCGGATGTCCTGCAAGATGGGTGCCGACACGCCGACAACCCGCTACCCCACCGCGACAGCGGGTTTCGCGCGCACACCGACCACGCGCCGGATACGCCGAGAACCCGGCCGGGGACCCGACACTCGGCTCGTGACGCCACGCTCGAGGCGCTCGCGACCGGCGCGAATCGCGGGACGGCGGGACAGCTAGCATTGGTCGCGCCGGGCGATTGCCGCCCGGCGCCGACGCGCGGGAACAGGCCCGCCCACGAGAACGCCAAGGAGAGCGCCGCCGTGACGACCTCAGCCCCGATCAGCCCAGCCACCCTCGTCCGGGTGCCGGCCGGGACTACGGCGGGCGCCGCGGTGCGCGAGGCGGGTCTGCCGACCAAGGGCCCCGACACCATCGTCGTGGTGCGCGACGCCGAGGGCGCGCTCAAGGACCTGTCCTGGACCCCGGACACCGACGTCGAGGTGGAGGCGGTCGCCGCCAACACCGAGGACGGGCGCAGCGTGATCAGGCACTCCGCCGCGCACGTGCTCGCCCAGGCCGTGCAGCAGGAGTTCCCGGAGGCGAAGCTGGGCATCGGCCCGCCCATCAAGGACGGGTTCTACTACGACTTCCGCGTCGACCGGCCCTTCACCCCCGAGGATCTGGCCAAGCTGGAATCCCGGATGAAGAAGATCGTCAAAGGCGCGCAGCGCTTTTCGCGTCGCGTCGTGGAGATCGACGAGGCCCGCGTCGAGCTGGCCAAAGAGCCGTTCAAGCTCGAGCTGATCAGCGACAAGTCCGGCATCGACGACCCGGAGGTCATGGAGGTCGGCGGCAAAGAGCTGACCATCTACGACAACCTGGATCCGCGCACCGGCGAGAAGGTCTGGGGCGACCTGTGCCGCGGCCCGCACATCCCGACCACCAAGTTCATCCCGGCCTTCAAGCTGACCCGCAGCTCGGCCGCCTACTGGCGCGGCGACCAGAACCGCGAGGACCTGCAGCGCATCTACGGCACCGCCTGGGAATCCCAGGAGGCCATGGACGAGCACCTGCACCTGCTCGCCGAGGCCGAGCGCCGCGACCACCGCAGGCTCGGCCTCGAGCTCGACCTGTTCAGCTTCCCCGACGAGCTCGGCTCCGGCCTTCCGGTGTTCCACCCCAAGGGCGGCATCATCCGCAAGGAGCTCGAGGAGTACTCGCGCCGCCGCCACGTGGCCGCGGGCTACGAGTTCGTGAACACCCCGCACATCACCAAGGGGCATCTTTTCGAGGTCTCCGGCCACCTGGACTGGTACAAGGACGGCATGTTCCCGGCCATGCACCTGGACGCGGAGCTCAACGACGACGGCACCGTCCGCAAGCCCGGCCAGGACTACTACGTCAAGCCGATGAACTGCCCGATGCACAACCTGATCTTCCGGTCCCGCGGCCGGTCGTATCGGGAACTGCCGCTGCGGCTCTTCGAGTTCGGCTCGGTCTACCGCTACGAGAAGTCCGGCGTGGTGCACGGCCTGACCCGGGTGCGCGGCATGACCCAGGACGACGCGCACATCTACTGCACCAAGGAGCAGATGCACTCGGAGCTGACCGACACGCTGCGCTTCGTGCTGGATCTGCTCAAGGACTACGGCCTTGACGACTTCTACCTGGAGCTGTCCACCAAGGACCCGGAGAAGTTCGTCGGCTCCGACGAGATCTGGGAGGAGGCCACCGAGACCCTGTCCAAGGTCGGCGAGGCCTCCGGCCTGGAGCTGGTTCCCGATCCGGGCGGCGCCGCGTTCTACGGTCCGAAGATCTCGGTGCAGGCCAAGGACGCGCTCGGCCGCACCTGGCAGATGTCGACCATCCAGCTCGACTTCAACCTGCCCGAGCGCTTCAACCTCGAATACACCGCCTCCGACGGCACCAAGCAGCGCCCCGTGATGATCCACCGCGCGCTGTTCGGCTCCATCGAGCGCTTCTTCGGCGTGCTCACCGAGCACTACGCCGGCGCCTTCCCCGCCTGGCTCTCGCCGGTGCAGGTGGTCGGCATCCCGGTCGCGGAAGCCTTTGCGCCGCATCTGGATCGGGTGATCGAGCTGCTGCACGACGAGGGCATCCGCGCCCAGGTCGACCGCAGCGACGACCGGATGCAGAAGAAGATCTTCAACAACACCGCGCAGAAGGTGCCGTTCATGCTGCTCGCCGGTGAGCGCGACGTGAACGCGGGCGCGGTGAGCTTCCGCTTCCGGGACGGCACCCAGGTCAACGGGGTGCCCGTCGCCGACGCGGTGGCCACCATCGTCGCGTGGATCGCGCGCCGCGAGAACGCCTCGCCGACCGCCGAGGGGTTCGAGATCGTCGCGGCAGGTGGGGCATGACCGCGGACGGGCTCGCCGACCTGGACGACACGGAGCAGGGGAACATCGTGGACATCGGTGCCGGCGATCCCGATCGGCTGCAACGCATCTGGACGCCGTACCGGATGTCCTACATCACCGAGGCCGCTGGCTCGCGCCCGACGGATGCCACCGGTCACCCGTTCACCGACATCCCCAAGATGTCCGACGAGGACGGCCTGATCATCGCCCGCGGTGAGCTGGTGTACGCGGTGCTGAACCTGTACCCGTACAACCCGGGGCACATGATGGTGGTGCCCTACCGCAGGGTGGCCAACCTGGAGGACCTCACCGACGCCGAGAGCGCCGAGCTGATGGCGTTCACCCAGCGGGCCATCCGGGTGATGAAGAGCGTCTCGCGCCCGCACGGCTTCAATGTCGGGCTCAATCTCGGCGGGGTCGCGGGCGGCTCGCTGGCCGACCACCTGCACCAGCACATCGTGCCGCGCTGGGGCGGCGACGCGAACTTCATCACCGTGGTCGGCGGTGTCAAGGTGATGCCGCAGTTGCTGCGCGAGACGAGAGCCCTGCTCGCCGAAGCGTGGAAGGAGACGGAGTGATCGAGCACCGCGGTGCGTCGTCCGTCGGAGCCGACCGGGTGCGGGTGTAGCCGGTGCTGAGTTTCTTCGGCCGTGAGACGTTCGCCAAGGCCACCGCTCCGCTGGGCAAGGCGCTGGTGCGCACCGGTCTGACCCCGGATGCCGTCACCCTGATCGGCACGACGGCCTCGATCGCTGCCGCGGTCACACTCTTCCCGACCGGTCACCTGTTCTGCGGCACCATGGTGATCTGGTTGTTCGTCATGTTCGACATGCTCGACGGCGCCATGGCACGGGCGCGCGGGGGCGGCACGAAATACGGTGCGGTGCTCGACGCCACCTGCGATCGGGTGGCCGACGGCGCGATCTTCGGCGGTCTGGCCTGGTGGGCGGTGTACCACGAGAACAACAAGTGGCTGTTCTTCGCGACGCTGGTCGTGCTGGTGACCTCGCAGGTCATCTCCTACGCCAAGGCGCGCGCCGAGGCGAGCGGCCTGTCCGCCGACGGCGGCATCATCGAGCGGCCGGACCGGCTGATCATCGTGCTCGTCGGCGCGGGCTTCACCGGTCTCGGCGGCCACTGGGGCATCGAGTGGCTGACCTGGGCGGTGCACGTCGCCATGTGGATCCTCGCGGTGCTCAGCATCGTGACGGTGTTCCAGCGCGTGCTCGCGGTGCGCAATTCGCCCGGTGCGCGCGAGGTCATCCCGCCCGCCGCGCCGCAGGAGGCGCGGTGAGCGCACCGAGACTCCGCGCACCGGTCCGGGTTTTCGGTCGTATCGTCGGTGCTGTGGGATCGGGGGAACGGTGAATATCGGGGAACGGTTGAGCGACGCCGGTTATGCGGCGGGCTGGCGACTGGTCAGGGCGCTTCCGGAAGGCGCGGCCCGGCGAGTGTTCGACTGGGGCGGGGGACAGGCAGCGCGCAACGGCGGCCCGATTCAGTTGCGGCGCAACCTCGCCCGCGTGCTCGGCGTGCCGCCCGAGCAGGTGCCAGACGACCTGATCCGCGCGAGCATGCGCTCCTACGCGCGGTACTGGCGCGAGGCTTTCCGGCTGCCGACGATGGACCACGTCGCGCTGGGCAAATCGTCGCGGCTGCCGGTCGGCGGACTGGTGCACCTGGACGCGGCGCTGGCCGAAGGGCGCGGCGCGCTCTTGGTGCTGCCGCATTCCGGGAACTGGGACATGGCCGGGTTGTGGTGTGTCCAGAACTACGGCGGTCTCACCACGATCGCCGAGCGCCTGAAGCCGGAGTCGCTGTTCGAGCGCTTCGTCGCCTACCGGGAGAGCCTCGGTTTCGAGGTGTTCCCGCTGACCGGGGGCGAGCAGCCGCCGTTCGCCCTGCTGGCCGAACGCCTGCGCCAGAACAAGATCGTCTGCCTGATGGGCGAGCGCGATCTCACCGGTCGCGGGGTGCCGGTCACCTTCTTCGGTGAGCGCACCTGGATGCCCGCGGGCGCGGCCAAGCTGGCCATCGAGACCGGCGCCGCGCTCATACCGGTGCACTGCTGGTTCACCGTGGACGGCGACGGCGAGGAAGCCTGGGGCCTGAAATGCGAAGAGCGGCTGGACGTCTCGGGTGGCGTCACGGCGGCGACGCAGCAGCTCGCTGACCGTTTCGCCGCCAATATCGCCGAACACCCCGCCGATTGGCACATGCTGCAACCGCTGTGGGAGAGCGACCTGTCCGAGGAACGCAGGGCCAGGATCGCCGCCGCGCAGGGCGGAGTCGCGGCGCAGGGTGGAAAAGCGCAGGGCGGAGGAGACGAGGCGCCGTGAAGATCGGCATGGTCTGCCCCTATTCGTTCGACGTCCCCGGCGGTGTGCAGGCGCACGTGGTGGAGCTCGCGCGGGTCCTCATCGAACGCGGGCACCGCGTGAGCGTGCTCGCGCCCGCCTCGGAGGGCACCCCGCTGCCGGAGTTCGTCGTCTCCGCCGGACGCGCGGTGGCGATTCCCTACAACGGCTCGGTGGCCCGGCTCTCGTTCGGCCCCATGGCCTACACCAGGATTCGCCGCTGGATCGACGGCAACGATTTCGATGTGCTGCACATCCACGAGCCCAACGCCCCGAGCCTGTCCATGCTCGCGCTCAAGATCGCCGAGGGTCCGATCGTCGCGACGTTCCACACCTCGACCACGAAGTCTTTGGTGCTCAGCACTTTTCAGGGGGTGCTCCGGCCTTACCACGAGAAGATCAGCGGCCGGATCGCGGTCTCGGAGCTGGCCAGGCGCTGGCAGGTGGAGGCGCTCGGCTCCGACGCGGTGGAAATCCCCAACGGCGTCGACGTGGCCGCGTTCGCGCGCGCTCCGATGCTGCCTGGCTATCCGCGCGCGGGCGGCACGGTGCTGTTCCTCGGACGCTACGACGAACCGCGCAAGGGCATGGAGGTGCTGCTCGGCGCGCTGCCGGAGCTGGTACGCCGCCACCCCGACCTGGAGATCCTGATCGTCGGCCGCGGCGACGAGGAGCGGCTGCGGCGCGAGGCAGGGCCGAACGCCGGACACCTGCGCTTCCTCGGCCAGGTCTCCGACGAGGAGAAGGCCTCGGCCATGCGCAGCGCCGACGTCTACGTGGCGCCGAACCTCGGCGGTGAGAGCTTCGGCATCATCCTGATCGAGGCCATGGCCGCGGGCACCGCGGTGGTGGCCAGCGAACTCGACGCGTTCCGCAGGGTGCTGCGCGACGGCACCGCGGGCATGCTGGTCCCGGTCGGGGATTCGGCCCGGCTCGCGGCCGCGCTGGACACCGTGCTGACCGACGAAGTGCGCAGGGAATCGTTGGTGCACACCGCCAATCAGGTGGTCGGCGAATACGACTGGCCGGTGGTCGCCGAGCAGATCCTGCGGGTCTACGAGACCGTCACCATCGGCGACACCAGGGTGCGGGCCGCAGGATGATCACCTTCTCGGCCACAACGGTTCTCGTTCTCGCGCTGATCGCGGCGGTCGTCGTCGCGATCGGTCTGTGGGCCTACTCCACGGCGAATCGGCTCGACCGGCTGCACGTGCGCTCCGACCAGTCCTGGCAGGCGCTGGACTCGGCGCTGGCCAGGCGGGCGGTGGTGGCCCGCGCGGTGGCGATGGCGATCGCAGGTCCGGTCTCCGACCCGGCGCTGACCGACCAGGCCAAACGCCTGTCCACCCTGGCCGATCGCGCCGAACGCGCCGGCCGCGCGGAACGCGAGACGGTGGAGAACCAGCTCTCCTCGGCGCTCTCGGCCGTCGACATCGCCCAGCTGCGCCCCCAGCTGGTCGCCGAACTCGCCGACGCAGAGGCCAGGGTGTTGATCGCCCGGCGCTTCCACAACGACGCGGTCCGCGACACGCTCGCGCTGCGCACCCGGCGTCCGGTCCGGCTGCTGCACCTGGGCGGCACCGCGCCGCTGCCCACCTATTTCGAGATCACCGAGCGCGCGACGCCCGCCGCCTCGACCGGTCTGGCGGTGGACACGATCCGCACCTCGGCGCGCGTCGTCCTGCTCGACGAGCAGGACCGGGTGCTGCTGATGCGCGGCAACGACCCGAAGACCCCGGCGGTCTCGTTCTGGTTCACGATCGGCGGCGGTGTGGAGCCGGGGGAGTCGCTGCGCGCGGCCGCCGTGCGCGAACTGTGGGAGGAGACCGGGCACCGCGCCGATCCCGAGAGTCTGCGCGGCCCGATCTGGCGGCGCGTGGCGGTGTTCCCGTTCGACGGGCAGCTGATCCGCGCCGAGGAGCTGTTCTTCGTGCTGCGGGTGCCCGCCTTCACGCCCGAACCGGGCAACCTGACCGTGATCGAGCGCCGATCCATCACCGGGCACCAGTGGTGCGCGCCCGCCGACATCGCGACCCTGGACCGCTCCGGCGAGACCGTCTACCCCTATCACCTGGACGAACTGCTCCCCGAAGCCGCCGAGATCGCGGCGGGCGCGGACGACCCCGAGGTCCGCTCCATCCGCTGAGCGTGCCTGTGATCTGGTTCACGATCGTGATAGCTTCGTGACTGGATCGCGTCCCCGCGGGTATCCGGATTCGGTGCTCCTCGATGATGCGGGGCGGTCCTTGTCTGGTGTTGGAGGTAGGTAGTTCATGTCGTATCTGCTGTTCGATTTCCTGTTGCCGCTCGTGGGCCCGACGGCCGCCGAGTACTGGGCGCACCTGCTGGTCGTGAATCCGATCTGAGCCGGGTCGGCCCGGCGGATTCCGCGCGGGCTCGATCGCGAAAGGTTCGCTGACGACCCGGAGTCGATTCGGCGGGGTGGCGCGTGTCACTTCACACGGAGCTGGTCCCCGAGTCGGCCTCGGTACCAGTCCAGTGGCCCTCAACTGGCTATCAAGTGGCTTTCTCGGCACGCCTAGAATTGGGTCGTTTCGTTCCGCGCGACCGGATAGGCGCACATGACCCAGGAGTTTGCCGTGACCACGCCCGAGACCACCAACACCGTCGGCACCGCCCGCGTCAAGCGCGGCATGGCCGAGATGCTCAAGGGCGGGGTGATCATGGACGTCGTCACCCCCGAGCAGGCCAAGATCGCCGAGGACGCGGGCGCGGTCGCGGTCATGGCGCTCGAGCGCGTGCCCGCCGACATCCGCGCCCAGGGCGGCGTGTCCCGGATGAGCGATCCGGACATGATCGAGGGCATCATCGGCGCCGTCTCCATCCCGGTCATGGCGAAGGCCCGCATCGGCCACTTCGTGGAGGCGCAGATCCTGCAGAGCCTCGGCGTCGACTACATCGACGAGTCCGAGGTGCTCACCCCCGCCGACTACACCAACCACATCGACAAGTGGAACTTCACCGTTCCCTTCGTCTGTGGCGCCACCAACCTCGGCGAGGCGCTGCGTCGCATCACCGAGGGCGCGGCCATGATCCGGTCCAAGGGCGAGGCGGGCACCGGTGACGTGTCCAACGCGACCACCCACATGCGCCAGATCCGCCAGGAGATCCGCAAGCTCGCCGCGCTGCCCGCCGACGAGCTCTACGTCGCGGCCAAGGAACTGCAGGCGCCGTACGAGCTGGTCCGCGAGGTCGCCGAGACCGGCAAGCTGCCGGTCGTGCTTTTCACCGCCGGTGGCATCGCCACCCCGGCCGACGCCGCGATGATGATGCAGCTCGGCGCCGAGGGCGTGTTCGTCGGCTCGGGCATCTTCAAGTCCGGCAACCCGGCGCAGCGCGCCGCCGCCATCGTCAAGGCCACCACCTTCTACGACGACCCGGACGTGCTGGCCAAGGTCTCCCGCGGCCTCGGCGAGGCCATGGTCGGCATCAACGTCGAGGAGATCGCGCAGCCGCACCGGCTCGCCGAACGCGGCTGGTGAGTCGTAACTCCGCACCTGCGTTTCCTGACGCCCGGTCCCTGAGCAACGTCCAGGGGCCGGGCGTTTCGCGTCTCGCGCTCTCGACTCTTCGAACCGCCATACCGCGATCTCAGAGTTCCCTCAGAGCAGGCGATTAAGTTTCGATCTACGGCGAGCAGCACGGGTCGCCGGTGATGCCGACCGATTCGAACGCAAAGGACCAAGAGCTTGAAGCTTCGGAAGACCGGAAGAATCGCGATCGCGGGCCTGGCCGTCGCGGCCGCGCTGAGCCTGACGGCGTGCGGTGGCGAGGACAAGAGCACCGAGGCCACGCCGACCCGCGCCACCACGAGCGCCAAGGCCACCGCGGCGGACGTCCCGCCGGTGCCGACCGTGGAGCAGTTGAACGCGCAGCTGCAGCGCGCGCTCGACCCGGCGGTGCCGAACCAGGAGAAGCTGGCGATGATCCAGGGCGCCGAGGCCGATCCCGAGCTTCCCGGCAGGCTGGCGCAGGCTTACCAGCAGACCGGCGCGAGCGTCGTGGTGACCGAGGTGACCGCCTTCGGCGACACCATCAACGCCAAGGCCAAGATCGTGCTCAACAACCAGGAGAACATCGCGGACGTGCCGTTCGTCGCCGAGAACGGCACCTGGAAGGTCCAGAAGGCGTGGGCCTGCGGAATGCTGACCAACCTCGGTCAGCAATCACCCGCCTGCGCCTGACAGCGCTGATCCGCCGGAAACGCGGATCGTGCCGCACACGCCTCGGCGGGCGAGTGGCACACAACGTCGGGGGTGGCGGAAGCTCCGCTACCGCTGTGTGTGCCACTCGTCGAACACCGTCGAATCGCCACTGCGCCAACGACACCCGGCCGCGTATCGCGACCGGGTGTCGTGCTTCCCGGTCCCGCGTGGCGAGCCTTCGCCGTGCGGCACACCGGGATACGAGGGTCGCAGCCGGCTTCAGGTGCTCAACGCTGGGCGGTCGGGGTGGTCCCAGCGCGCCGAAAACGTTGGCGGCTCCGGGTTCTCGCGGTCGTAGGACAGCAGCGCGGGGATGGTCCAGTGCTCGTCCTGCGGCGTCCGTCGGCGCAGCGCCGCCTCGCTGAGGTCGAGGCGCACCGTCAGATCGAAGGCCAGGTCGCGGCCGAGCAGCATGGGGCCCGCGACGAAGAGCACCAGATCGGCGGGTGCGGCGCGGACGGCCGCGCGAGCCGAGCGGTCGGCGGTTTCGTCCCACAGCGCGGGCAGCCAGCGGCCGTGTGCGCGCAGCGCGTCGATCACCTCGCGGCGGACCGCGTCGTAGTCGAACCACGCTGTGCGGTAGGAGAATTCGTCCTCCCGACCGAATTCCATGCGGAGCGAGGCGGGGCGGACGTAGTCGTGCAGTGCGACGACATCGGCGGAACGTCCTGTCCCGCGAAGTCTTTCGGCGGCGCGCCGGGCGAACGCGACGGGCTCCGCGGCGTCGGACGCGTCGATGGCGATCACCCGGCGGCCCGGCAGCGCGCGGAGCCGGTCGACGAGCAGATCGGCTAGGCCGTCCTGGGTGATCGGCACGAACTGCGGCACCGTTCCATCACAGCAGACGCGCACGCGGATACCGTCCCGCGGCCCGGAGAGACCGGTGTGGCAGGCCCGGACACGGCGAATTCCGTTGCCCTCGTGCTGTGACCAGCGCGACATCCGGCAACCGCCTGGCATCCGGTCGATCTCCTCGACCGGTGGCCGAACGGGGCGAATCGGACGCCGTTGGTTAACCTCAGCGCATGGCGACAATCGAAGAGGCATTGGAGATCGAACGCCTGGAGCGGGACATCTTCCGTGGCGCGTCCACGAAGACCCAGCTGGCTCGCACCTTCGGCGGTCAGGTCGCCGGGCAGGCGCTGGTGTCGGCGGTGCGCACGGTGGAGCCGCATTTCCAGGTGCACTCGCTGCACGGATACTTCCTGCGGCCGGGTAACCCGCAGGAGCCGACCGTGTACCTGGTGGAGCGGATTCGCGACGGCCGCTCCTTCTGCACCCGCCGGGTCACCGGCGTGCAGGACGGCGCGGCGATCTTCACTATGTCGGCTTCGTTCCACGTCGGCGACGCGGGCCCGGAGCATCAGGACGTGATGCCCGAGGTGGCGGCGCCGGAGGACCTGCCGGACGCGCAGACCTCGATGAGCCCGGAACGGCTGTGGGCGATGCGCGAATGGGAGCACTGGGATATCCGCACCGTGCCGCAGGAGTCGGTGTCGCGCCGCGACGGCGTGGTCTCCCAGCAGCAGGTGTGGTTCCGCTACCGGCACCCGCTGCCCGACGACCCGCTGTTCCACGTGTGCACGCTGGCCTACATGAGCGACATGACGCTGCTCGGCTCCTCCAAGGTCACCCACCCCGACGAGAAGACCCAGGACGCGTCGCTCGACCACGCGATGTGGTTCCTGCGCCCGTTCCGCGCCGACGACTGGCTGCTCTACGACCAGTCCTCGCCGTCGGCCGGTTTCGGCCGCGCGCTCACCGGCGGCAAGATCTTCAACCGCGAGGGCAAGCTCGTCGCCGCCGTCGTGCAGGAGGGACTGATCCGCACCCTGCGCGACTGAGCGACCGTGAGCGGGCACACAGCGCTGGGACTAATAAGCTCGGCGGGGTGAACGCATCATCGGTCGCCGCACCCGCCGCCGAGGCGCGGCAGACGCCGTCCCGGCCCACCATCGGTGTTCTTGCTTTGCAAGGCGATGTGCGCGAACACATCGCGGCGCTGGAGCAGTGCGGCGCGGAGCCGGTGCTGGTGCGGCGGGCGTCGGAGCTGGCCGCCGTGGACGGGCTGGTGCTGCCCGGTGGCGAGTCGACCGCGATCAGCAAGCTGCTGGAGGCGTTCGAGCTGCTCGAACCGCTGCGCGCGCGGCTGCGCGACGGCATGCCCGCCTTCGGTTCCTGCGCGGGCATGATCCTGCTCGCCTCCGAGGTGCTCGACACCCGGCCGGACGCCAAGCATCTGTCGGGCATCGATATGACGGTGCGCCGCAACGCCTTCGGACGCCAGGTCGATTCCTTCGAGACCGATCTGGATTTCGCGGGTCTGACCGACGGCCCCGTGCGCGCGGTCTTCATCCGCGCGCCGTGGGTCGAGCGGGCGGGCGCGGACGTCGAGGTGCTCGCCACGGTGCCCTCCGGTCCGTTCGCGGGCCGCATTGTCGCGGTGCGCCAGGGCAAGGTGCTCGCCACCTCCTTCCACCCCGAGGTGACGGGCGACCTGCGGGTGCACCGCATGTTCGTCGATCTGGTCGTCGCTGCGTAGTTCGCGCCGAACCCGCTGGTGAAACGGGTAATCGAGTACTCGCGTTTCGCCGCGCCGCGCGGTGGATCATCGCTGCCATCCGGGCGATCCCGACCGACCCGGGCGTGGTGGCGACATCACCGGACGAACGAAGCACGACCATGACCGAAGTCATCTCCGCACCCCGTGCGAACAACGAAGAGCCGGTGCCCGCCGAGGCACGGATCTGCAATCTGGTCCCCTCCCGCGACACCGAGCGGGATTGGACGTTCACCGACGCACTGTCCGTCGGCGCGCTCGGCGCCGTCACGGCACTGCCCAACTCGGTGGACCTGCGCCGCGACTGGTGGACCATCGGCGACCAGGAGGACACCGGGTCCTGCGTCGGCTGGGCGACCGGCGACGGACTGATGCGCTACCACCTGGTGACCGCGAGCAAGCTGAACAGCGACCGCCGCGTCTCACCGCGGTTCGTATGGATGGCCTCCAAGGAGACCGACGCGTTCTTCCAGCGGCCGGAGACCTTCATCGAGGGCGCGGGCACCGAGCTCAAGTCGGCCGTCGAGGTCTGCAAGAAGTACGGCGTCGTCGAGGAATCGTTGCTGCCGTTCCACATCCAGACCAAGATGTACCGCGGCCAGGAGAACACCTTCTGGGCGCACGCGGCCACCCTGCGCATCGCCTCGTACTTCAACGTCGGCAAGAACCTCAACCAGTGGAAGACCGTGCTGGCCGACGGCCGTCCGATCCTCGCGGGGTTCATGGTGGACGACACCTGGGACAACGCCACCGCCAACGGGGGTTTCCTGGAGGATTTCGCGGCGGGCACCGAACGCGGCGGGCACGCCGTCGCCATCGTCGGCTACCTGCCCAGCGGGCACTTCATCGTCCGCAACAGCTGGGGCACCGCGTGGGGCGACAAGGGCTTCGCGTACGCGTCGCCGAAGTACATCAAGGGCGCGTTCTTCCCGGAGGCGTACGTGGTCTCGCTCTGAGGGGCTGGGGAGGATGCCGTCTCGACGGCGTCCATTAGGCTGGAGGAGTTGTCCGCTCGGTTGGCACGCGGCTCGATCCCTCCCCGGGGCGCCGCCGTCCCCGGCGGTCACTCCCAGTGCAACCGACCTGAAGGAAGTAGGGAATGAGCGGCCACTCCAAATGGGCCACCACCAAGCACAAGAAGGCCGCGATCGACGCCAAGCGGGGCAAGCTCTTCGCGAAGCTGATCAAGAACATCGAGGTGGCGGCCCGCACGGGTGGCGGTGATCCGGATGGCAACCCGACGCTGTACGACGCCATCCAGAAGGCCAAGAAGTCGTCGGTCCCCAACGACAACATCGAGCGCGCCCGCAAGCGCGGCGGCGGTGAAGAGGCGGGCGGCGCCGACTGGCAGACCATCATGTACGAGGGCTACGGCCCCAACGGCGTCGCGGTGCTCATCGAGTGCCTCACCGACAACCGCAACCGCGCCGCGGGCGAGGTGCGCGTCGCGATGACCCGCAACGGCGGCAACATGGCCGACCCGGGCTCGGTGTCCTACCTGTTCCACCGCAAGGGCATCGTCACCCTGGAGAAGAACGGGCTGTCCGAGGACGACGTGCTGATGGCCGTGCTGGACGCGGGTGCCGAGGAGGTCAACGACCTCGGCGAGTCTTTCGAGATCATCAGTGATCCGAGCGATCTGATCGACGTGCGCAAGGCGCTGCAGGCGGCCGGAATCGACTACGACTCCGCCGAATCCGGTTTCCAGCCGTCGGTGTCGGTCGCGGTCGACGCCGAAGCGGCGCGCAAGGTGTTCAAGCTGGTCGACGCGCTAGAGGACAGCGACGACGTGCAGAACGTCTACACCAACGTGGACATCTCCGACGAGGTCCTCGCGCAGCTCGAAGACTGAGCCGACCACACGGCGAGCCCCGGACCCGGTCCGGGGCTCGCCGTCGTTTCCGGGGTCAGGCGCCGAGTTGCGCGCGGTAGTAGTCGGCCATCGGCGGGTAGTAGTCGTCGAAGTTCGGCGGTTCGGCGCCCTCCCGCGCGGTGCCGAACAGGTCGAGGTAGTACTCCCAGCCCGGCCCGACCTGCGGCGCCTGCGCGACCTCGTCGTCGGTGCGCAGGTGGTGGGTGAAACGCAGTTCGGTGACGCCATCGGTCTCGGTCAGCCGCACGTCGAGGATCCAGGATCCGTACTCGTCGATCGCGGAGACCGCCAGCCGATGCGGCGGTTCGCAGGCGTCGATGGTCATCTCCATCCACGGTTGCTCGTCTTCGTGGACCATCTGCACCTGCACGGTGCGGCCTGGTCCCGCCTCACCCTTCCACGGACCGAACCAGCGCGCGGTGCGGTCCGATTCGGTGAGGCTCGCCCACACGTCCGCGATCGGGGCGCGGTAGGTCCTGGTCAGGACGAGGTCGCGCCCTCGGTCGGCGGGCAGCAGGCGTCCGGTGGGTTGCTTGGTCATGCCGTGTTCTCCCTCGTCGTGCGATCTTCGGGAGGCTGCCTGCGCTCCCGGCGGGTGCGGTAGATCTCGGTTTCCAGTGCGTCGAGGCGCTGCGCCCAGCCCGCGGGCCGTTCGAAGCGCGCGATCCACCCGGCCAGTTCCGCGAGCGGTTCGGCGTTCAGCGCGTAGAAGCGCTGTCGGCCGACCGGTTTGTCGCGCACCAGTCCGCTCTCGCGCAGCACCCGCAAGTGTCTGCTCACCGCGGGCCTGCTGATCTCGAACCGCTCGGCGATCTCGCCCGCGGTCAGCCTGGCGCTGTGCAGCATCTCCAGGATTTCCCTGCGCACCGGGTCGGCGATCGCCGCGGCCACCTCGTCCACGGGTAAAGCGTAACCACTTGGTTACGCATTTGTCCATGGATTCGCACACGGGTCGGGACGGGCGCCGACCGGTGGGTCGGCGGCCGTCGGTACGCGGGGGAAGGGGAACGGCAGCACGGCGATTCGCCAGCCGCCGGGATGGCGGGCGCCTACCGAACGCGCCCGGAAGGGATCCGTGGGCGGCCGCTCGGCGGGTCGCTCACGCGAGAGGCCGCTTCGACTATTCGGCGACCTTCGTGCGGTCACACCACTCGTAGACGGTCAGGCGACCCGACTCGGTGTCGGCCTGCCGCTGGGTGACCTTGAAATGTTCGTAACCGCCCTTGAAGGGGATTTTGAGCTCGATTCCCGGAGGGGTGATCGGAACGACCCGCTCCGGCAAGTCCGCGGGCCCGCCTTCGAGGATGGCTTTCGCACCGTTGCTCATTGTCCGATGGTAGTTCCGGCGGCGCCGCCGCCTGGGTATTTTCACCGGACCGTCGGGCGCGGAAGAATTCCGGCATGGTCCGAATCGAGTTCGTGCGCGGCGATATCACCGAGCAGGCGGTCGACGCGGTGGTGAACGCGGCCAACTCCTCGTTGCTCGGCGGCGGGGGAGTCGACGGCGCCATCCATCGCAAAGGCGGTCCCGAGATCCTGTCCGAGTGTCGTGACCTGCGCGCTTCCCGCTACGGCAAGGGTCTGCCCACCGGAAAGGCGGTGGCAACCACGGCGGGTAGGTTGCCCGCGCGCTGGGTGGTGCACACCGTCGGCCCGGTCT
This sequence comes from Nocardia amikacinitolerans NBRC 108937, assembly GCF_001612615.1. Classification (GTDB taxonomy): domain Bacteria; phylum Actinomycetota; class Actinomycetes; order Mycobacteriales; family Mycobacteriaceae; genus Nocardia; species Nocardia amikacinitolerans. Next base: position 180,202 of record NZ_BDAU01000004.1, read on the forward strand.
GGTCGGCCACCGAGAACCGTTCCGAGCTGCTCGCCTCCTGCTACCGCGAATCCCTCCGGGTCGCCGACGAACTCGGCGCGCACACCGTCGCGTTCCCGGCCATCTCCACGGGCGTCTACGGCTGGCCGATCGAGGACGGCGCGCGCATCGCGGTCGAGACAGTCCGCGCGACCGAGACCGCGGTGCGGACCGTGCGCTTCGTGCTGTTCGACGAACGCGCCTACGCGGCCTTCGCCGAACACGCCTGAGGGCGGCATCCACCGTGTCGCTGGTGACCCGGTCCGCGGCGCTCCGTTAGACTCTCGAACAGTTGTTCGTGTCTGCGAGAGGGGAATTCGTGCGGGTGATGGGCGTCGACCCCGGGCTCACCCGGTGCGGCCTCAGCATCGTGGAGGGTGGGCTCGGTCGCAAGGTCACCGCGCTCGATGTCGATGTGGTGCGCACCCCCGCGGACATGGAACTGGCGCAGCGGTTGATGCGCGTCGCCGATGCCGCCGAGCACTGGATGGACACCCACCGGCCGGAGGCGGTCGCGATCGAGCGAGTGTTCGCCCAGCACAACGTGCGCACCGCGATGGGCACCGCGCAGGCGGGCGGCGTCATCGCGCTGGCGGCGGCGCGGCGCGGGATTCCGGTGGCCTTTCACACGCCGAGCGAGGTGAAGGCCGCGGTCACCGGCAACGGCACGGCGGACAAGGCGCAGGTGACCGCGATGGTCACCCGCATCCTCGGCCTGCAGGTCGCGCCCAAACCGGCGGACGCGGCTGATGCGCTGGCCCTGGCGATCTGTCATTGTTGGCGGGCGCCGCTGCTGGAGCGGATGGCCGCGGCCGAGGCCAAGGCGGCCGAGGCGCGGCGGCGCTACACCGAACGACTGGCGGAACAACGGAAGGCGGTGCGCGGGTGATCGCGTCGGTACGCGGCGAGGTGCTGGAGATCGCGCTCGACCACGCGGTGGTCGAGGCGGCGGGCGTCGGCTACCGGCTCAACGCGACCCCCTCCACGCTGGCCGCCCTGACGCGCGGCGAGGAAACCCGCCTGTACACGGCGATGATCGTGCGCGAGGACTCGATGACGCTGTACGGCTTCGCCGACACCGAAGCGCGCGACCTGTTCGGTCTGCTGCAGACGGTCTCCGGTGTCGGCCCACGACTGGCCATGGCGGTGCTCGCGGTGCTCGAGCCGGAGGCGCTGCGCAAGGCGCTGGCCGAGAGCAATGTCGCCGCGCTGACCAGGGTGCCCGGCATCGGCAAGCGCGGCGCCGAGCGCATGGTGGTGGAACTGCGCGACAAGGTGAATCTCGTTCCGGTGCAGGCGGGCCCACCCGGCAGCGCGCCCGCTCCGGTGCTCACCCCGGTCCGCGAGCAGGTCGTGGAAGCGTTGACCGGGCTCGGCTTCCCCGCCAAACAGGCCGAGCAGGCCGTGGACACCGTGCTCGCCGACCAGCCCGCCGCCGACACCTCGACCGCGCTGCGCGCCGCGCTCTCCCTGCTCGGCAAGAACCGATAGGCCGTCATGGACCACGACGACACCGATGCGGCCGAATCCCCGGTCAGCGCAAGCTATTTGAAGTCCGACGGGGAGATCGAGGCGAGCCTGCGGCCGAAGTCGCTCGACGACTTCATCGGCCAGCCCCGGGTCCGCGAACAGCTCGCCCTGGTGCTGCGCGGCGCCAAACAGCGCGGCGGCACCCCCGACCACGTGCTGCTCTCCGGCCCGCCGGGCCTCGGCAAGACCAGCATGGCGATGATCATCGCCGCCGAACTGGGCACCGCGTTGCGCATCACCTCCGGCCCGGCGCTGGAACGGGCCGGCGACCTGGCCGCCATGCTGAGCAATCTGGTCGAAGGCGACGTGCTGTTCATCGACGAGATCCACCGCATCGCGCGCCCCGCCGAGGAAATGCTCTACCTGGCCATGGAGGACTTCCGCGTCGACGTGGTCGTCGGAAAGGGGCCGGGCGCGACCTCGATCCCGCTCGACATCGCCCCCTTCACGCTGGTCGGCGCCACCACCCGGTCCGGAGCGCTGACCGGCCCGCTGCGCGATCGCTTCGGCTTCACCGGCCACATGGACTTCTACGAACCCGAGGAACTGCTGCGCATCCTGCTGCGCTCGGCGCACATCCTCGGCGTAGGCATCGAGACCGACGCGGCGGCGGAGATCGCGGGCCGCTCCCGCGGGACGCCCCGCATCGCGAACCGGCTGCTGCGCCGGGTCCGCGACTACGCTGAAGTGCGCGCGGACGGCCTGATCACCCGTCCCATTGCCAAGGCGGCGCTCGAGGTCTACGACGTGGACTCGCTCGGCCTCGACCGGCTGGACCGCGCCGTCCTCGGCGCACTGGTCCGCAGCTTCAACGGCGGACCGGTGGGCGTCTCGACCCTCGCGGTCGCGGTGGGGGAGGAGGCGGCCACGGTCGAGGAGGTCTGCGAGCCGTTCCTGGTGCGCGCCGGGATGGTGGCGCGGACGCCGCGCGGTCGCGTCGCGACGGCCGCGGCCTGGGAGCATCTCGGCTTGGTGCCGCCGCCCGACCTGGTGTTCGGCTCGATCGAGGTGCGCGGCCGCGAACCGCACCCCACACTGGACCTGTTCGACTGACCGGTCGTTCATGTGCGCGGGTACCGGACAGCAGGTGAACGTCCTGTCCACCGATGCCAGGTCCGCGCGAGCGGCGCGCTCGAGCGCACGCCGATAGAGTCGGGACATGACGGTGGTCAATTCCGTGCTCTATCGCATCCCCGAGCCGTATCGCAGCAAGGCGATCGAGCACCGCGAACTGCTGAAGTTCGCCACGGTAGGCGCCATCACCTGGTTCATCGATACGGGCGTCGTCTACGCCACCAAACTGACGGTGCTCGGCGACAAGCCGCTGACCGCGCGCCTGCTCGGCGTGCTCATCGCCACCATCGCGTCCTACATCCTGAACCGGGAGTGGTCCTTCCGCACCAGGGGCGGCCGTCAGCGCCACCACGAGGCCGCGCTGTTCTTCGCGGTGAGCGCGCTCGGCATCGGCGTCACGATGATCCCGCAGGCCATCTCGCTGTACGTGCTCGATCTGCGGGTGCCGCACGTCGGACCGGTGACCCAGGCGGTGGCCAACTTCGTCACCGGCCAGATCCTCGGCGTGCTGCTCGCCATGGCCTTCCGGTTCTGGGCGCTGCGTCGCTTCGTCTTCCCGGACGACCTTCGCGAGGCCGAATTGCACAGCATCCAGGGCTGATTCGGCCTCGGAGCGGCCTCAGTGCTGCGTGTTCTCCAGCGCGGTGACCACCAGATCGAGGAAAGCGTCCACCTCGTCGCGCTGATATCCGCGGGTGCCGAGACGCGCCTCGGTGAAGCGGACCGCGCGCACGTCGCCGACCGTGAGACTGCCGGGCCCGCCGTGCGCGAGGCTGGCGGCCACCAGGTCGAGGAAGGCGTCCACCTCCTCCTCGTGGTAGCCGCGGCGGCCGACGGAGGACTGGGTGAACCGCATCCGGTGCACGTCGTCGGGGGTGAGCAGGGGAGCGGGGCCGGGACCGTTGCCGCCCGCGGGCAGCGGACGCGTGCCGTTCTGCCGGTGTTCGAGTTCCGCGCGCACCCGGTCCAGGAATTCGTCCACCTGATCGGCCTGGTAGCCGCGGCCGCCGAAGCGGGGCGCGCCGAAGGCGACGTGGCGGATGTCGTCGGCGGTCAGCGCGCCGTGACCGCCGAGGGTGGCGGCGACCAGTTCCATGAAGGCGTCGACCTCGTCGGCGTGATAGCCGCGATGGCCGAACGCGGGCACGGCGAAATGGATGCGGCTCACGTCCTCGGGGGTCATCATCCGCGACATTGTGTCAGGGTCCCCGCCCGGTTCCGGTCGAATGCCGGTATTTCGAACCGCGCGGTCTCGCGCGAACACGTCTCTTGCAAACACGAACGCCCCCATGCGAACCAGTGCCGGCTTGTGCACCCACACTGTAGTCGCCGGGGGCGATTCGCACGGCGGGTCGTCAGTCCTTGCGCACGCCGTCGATGAGCAGGCGGCGGATCGCCTGATTCAGCCCCTGGGTCGCGGCCATGTCCGGGTCGCGCATGCCGTGGATGACGGCGGCGAGCAGCATGCCCGTCACCGCGCGCGCGGTGTTGGCGGTGTCCAGATCGGCACGCAGGTAACCCATTTCGACGCCGTGCTCCAGGTAGCCGGCGGTCAGCGCGTCGGCCGTGTCGAGCAGGCCGTAGAGCCGTGCGGTGAGTTCGTCGTCGATGCCGGTGGCGTGGAAGAGCAGCAGCTGCGGGATGCGGCGCTCCTCGATGAGGATGTGCGACAGCGCCGTGCCGATCCGCTCGAGCTGGGCGCGGTACTCGTCCAGCGAGCCCGCCGCGTCCGGGGCGTTCTGGGTGCCGAGCGCGTCGACGATGCGCGCGGACAGGTCGTCGATGACGTGATCGATGATGTCGCGCTTGTTGGCGAAGTACCGGTAGAAGGTGCCGTGCCCGATGCCCAGCTCGTTGGCGATGTCGGCGATGCCGGTGGCGTGATAGCCCTTCTCGGCGAAGCAGACGAACGCCGTGTCGATGATCTCCTGCCGCAATTCGGCCTTGCGTCGCTGGAGCGCGCTTCCGGCCGCCGACCGGGTCGCTCGGGTGGATGGCTTCGTCACCTTGCCGATGATACAGTCGTCACAAACGGAATGATGTGTCATTCCGTGACAACTGATTCACATCTTGGAGGTTCGACGTGGCGCCTCAGTACGACGCGGTCGTGGTTGGTGCGGGATTCGGTGGCATGGGCGCGGGCATCGAGCTCGACCGGCTCGGACTGAGCGATTACGTGATCCTGGAGCGCGAGAACGATCTCGGCGGCACCTGGCACGTCAACCACTACCCCGGCCTCGCGGTCGACATCGCCTCGGTGACCTACTCGTATTCGTTCGAGCCCAACCCCTACTGGTCGCGGCTGTTCGCGCCGGGCAGGGAGCTCAAGAAGTACGCCGAGCACGTCGCCGACAAGTACGGCCTGCGCCGCAGGATGCGCTTCGGCACGGTGGTGGACGGCGCCCGCTGGGACGAGGAGAACCAGCAGTGGGTGGTCTCGATCGCGGGCGGCGAGACCGTCACGGGCCGCTACCTGCTCACCGCGACCGGATTCCTCTCGCAGCCGTACACGCCGCCGTTCCCCGGCATCGAGTCGTTCGCGGGCAAGATCATCCACACCACCGCGTGGGAGGACGACTTCGACCTGACCGGCCGCCGTGCCGCGATCATCGGTACCGGAGCCACCGCCGTCCAGCTGGTGCCCGAGGTGGCCAAGAAGGCCGCGGCGCTGACCGTCTTCCAGCGCACCCCGATCTGGGTGGTGCCCAAGGTCGACGCGCCGATCCCGCCGTCGGTGCAGAAGCTGTTCGCGAAGGTGCCCGCCACCCAGAAGGCGGCGCGCATGGTCAACACCTCGATGCTCGAGGCGCTGATGGTGGTCGGCGTGCTGCACTTCAAGCAGGCGAAGATGATGAACAAGGGCGCGGGCCTGCTGGCCAAGGCGCATCTGCGCGCGCAGGTGCGCGACAAGAAGACCAGGCAGCAGCTGACCCCGCACTACGACTTCGGCTGCAAGCGGCCCACGTTCTCCAACCACTACTTCAAGACCTTCAACGCGCCGCACGTGCGGCTGGAGACGAACTCGATCGATCACGTCGAGGCCGACGGCATCGTCACCGCCGACGGGCACAAGACCGAGATCGACACCCTGATCCTGGCCACCGGCTTCAACCTGTGGGACGTGAACTTCCCGGCCGTGGAGATCATCGGACGGGACGGGGTGAACCTCGGAAAGTTCTGGCGGGACAACCGTTTCCAGGCCTACGAGGGCATCACGGTGCCGAAGTTCCCGAACTTCCTGAGCCTCAACAGCCCGTACTCCTACAGCGGTCTGTCCTACTTCACCACCATCGAGGCGCAGATGAAGCACATGGGCAGGCTCTTCGGCGAGCTGTTCCGGCGCGGCGAGACCACCTTCGAGGTGACCGAGGCGGCCAACGCGCGCTTCCTGGACACCGTCACCGACAAGCTCGGCTCCTCGGTGTTCTACGGCGGCGACTGCGCGAGCGCGCGCAGCTACTACTTCAACCAGCACGGCGAGGCGGCGCTGCTGCGCCCGAACAGCACCGTCAGCACGCACCGCAAGGCGGTGAGCTTCCCGCTCGACGACTACGTCTACGGGGTGTCGGCCTGATCCTCGCGTTCGCCCCGCGACCGGAAAACGCCGGGTCGCGGGGCTTTCGTGTGCCGGGACCTGGTGGTCGTCCCGCCGGGTCCTTCGGCGTTGGAGGACCTCCGCCGACGTGCCGCGCGCCGCTCGAGACGGCCCGAGTGGCGCACGTCAAGGGTGTGCCGGTGTGGCAGTGCCGACAACAGCTGGCAGACTGTGGTGGTACTTGTCCATCCCACCCACAAGACAGGGACTGACTTCGACGATGGAACTTCTGTTTCCGCTGCTACTGGTAGCCCTGCTCGTGCCGATGTTCCTCGGCGTCCGCCGCCAGAAGCGGGAGGCCGAGAAGGTCACGGCCATGCAGGACAACCTGAAGATCGGCGACGCGGTAACCACTACGTCGGGTCTGTGGGGCACTGTTGTCGACCTCGACGACGAGACGGTCGACCTGGAGATCGCCGAGGACGTCGTGACCACGTGGTTGCGCCAGGCGATCCGCGAGGTCCGCACCGTCGACGAGACGACCGCCGACGAGTCCGGCACCGACGAGACCCCGGCGGCCACCGCCGAGGAAACGCCGGAGCAGACCGAGACCCGGCTGACCAAGGACTGACGTCGGCTGCGCCACGACCGCACGCCGGACGCCGTAGCGTTCGGCGGCGCACGCGTGTGCGCGCCTGATCCACCCTCGACTTCCCGCCTAGGAGATACGAACTGTGCCACCTTCCCAGGGATCGGCGCATCCGCTCCGGTTGCTCGGTGTCTACGCCGCGCTGCTGGCCGTGATCTATGCGTTGGTGTTCTTCACCGGTGACAAGTCCCCGACCCCCAAGCTCGGCATCGATCTGCAGGGCGGCACCAGGGTCACGCTGACCGCCCGCACCCCGGACGGCAGCAAGCCGAGCCAGGACAGCCTGCAGAAGGCGCAGGAGATCATCGAGAACCGCGTCAACGGTCTCGGCGTCTCCGGCTCCGAGGTGGCCATCGAGGGCGACAACATCGTGATCACGGTGCCCGGCGACGACGGCCAGCAGGCCCGCGCGCTCGCCACCACCGCCAAGCTCTACATCCGTCCGGTGCTGCAGGCCGTGCCGAAGGGCGCGACGGTCCCGCAGACGCCGCCCGCCCAACTGCCGGTGCCCGACGCAGGTCAGCAGGTCCCGACCGACGCGCCAGCCCCCGAGGCGCCCGCGCCGGAGGCGCCCCCGCAGGAGCCGCCCGCCGAGGACGCGCCCGCGCCGCAGCAGCGCGTCTTCCCCGCGCAGGCGCCCACCGAGCCGGCCGACCCGACCCTGACCCCGCAGGAAGAGGCGCAGCGCGAGATCGCGGCGGCCAAGGCGACCAGGCAGAGCACCGACCCGGCCACCCAGCAGGCCGCGATGGCCGCGCTGGACTGCACCAAGGCGGACCCGCTCGCGGGCAACGACGACCCGAACCTGCCGCTGGTCACCTGCTCGCAGGACGGCAGCGAGGTCTTCCTGCTCGACAAGAGCCGCATCGACGGCCAGGAGATCAAGAACGCGGTCGCCAACCTCGATCAGCAGCAGTCGCGCTGGGTGGTCGACCTGGAGTTCAAGTCGACCGGTAGCGACGCGTGGGCCGACCTGACCGGCGAGTACCTCTACAAGCGCGTCGCGTTCACCCTCGACTCCAAGGTGGTCAGCGCGCCGCAGGTCCAGGCGGGTCCGCAGCTCGGCGGCACCACCCAGATCTCGGGCTCGTTCACCGCAACCACCTCCAAGGAACTGGCGAACACGCTGAAGTACGGTTCGCTGCCGCTGTCGTTCCAGACCTCCGAGGCCGAGACCGTCTCGGCGACCCTCGGTCTGTCGTCGCTGCGCGCCGGTCTGATCGCGGGCGCGATCGGTCTGGCCATCGTGCTGCTGTATTGCCTGGTCTACTACCGCATGCTCGGCTTCCTGACGGGCCTGTCGCTGATCGCCTCCGGCTTGGCGGTCTACGGCATCATGGTGCTGCTCGGCCGCTGGATCGGCTTCACCCTCGACCTGGCGGGCATCGCGGGTCTGATCATCGGTATCGGTATGACCGCGGACTCGTTCGTGGTCTTCTTCGAACGCATCAAGGACGAGATGCGCGAGGGCCGCAGCTTCCGCTCGGCGGTGCCGCGCGGCTGGCAGCGAGCCCGCCGCACCATCCTGTCCGGTAACGCGGTGAGCTTCCTCGCCGCCGCGGTGCTCTACTGGCTCGCGGCCGGACAGGTCAAGGGCTTCGCGTTCACCCTCGGCCTCACCACCATCCTCGACGTGGTGGTCGTGTTCCTGGTCACCGCGCCGCTGGTGCTGCTGGCCTCGCGGAGTGCGTTCTGGTCGAAACCGTCGATCAACGGCCTCGGCGCGATCCAAGAGGTCGCGCGCGAGCGCCGTGCCGCAGAAGCCGCAGTCGCAGAAGGCGTGAGGACGCGATGACCAACAGCCAGACCAGCCCCTCGCTGCGCAAGGACGCCGAACGGCCCTTCGACGACTACGCCTACGGGCAGGCCGCGTCCGAGCACGGCTTCTTCAACCGGCTCTACACCGGAACCGGCGCGATCGACGTCATCGGCCGCAGGCGCATGTGGTACGCGATCACGGCCGTGATCATGCTGATCTCGTTGGGCAGCATCCTGTTCCGCGGGTTCAACTTCGGCATCGACTTCGAGGGCGGCTCCCGCATCCAGTTCCCCGCGGGCGACGCCACCACCTCCCAGGTGGAGGCCGTGTACCACGAGGCGATCGGCACCGACCCGGTCTCCGTGCAGACCGTCGGCACCGGCTCGACCGCGACGATGCTGATCCGCTCCGAAGCACTCGACGTGCAGCAGGTCGACAAACTCAACGGCGCGCTGTTCGAGGAGTTCAAGCCCCTCGACAAGAACGGCAACCCGAGCCGGGCCGCGATCAGCACCTCGGATGTCAGCGAGACATGGGGCAGCCAGATCACCGAGAAGGCACTGCGGGCGCTCGCGGTGTTCCTGGTACTCGTCTCGATCTACATCGCCGTCCGCTTCGAACGCGACATGGCGATCGCCGCGCTCGCCGCGCTGGTCTTCGACGTCGTGGTCACCGCGGGCGTGTACTCGCTGGTCGGCTTCGAGGTCACCCCGGCGACCGTGATCGGCATCCTGACGATCCTCGGCTTCTCGCTCTACGACTCGGTCGTCGTGTTCGACAAGGTCGAGGAGAACACCAGGGGCATCCTGCATCTGAGCCGCCGCACGTATGGCGAACAGGCCAATCTCGCGATCAATCAGACGCTGATGCGCTCGATCAATACCGCGCTCATCGGCATCCTGCCCATCGTCGGCCTGATGGTGATCGCGGTGTGGATGCTCGGCGTCGGCACCCTCAAGGACCTCGCGCTGGTGCAGATGGTCGGTCTGCTGGTCGGCACGTACTCGTCGATCTTCTTCGCCACCCCGCTGCTCGTCTCGCTCAAGGAGCGCTGGGGCCCGGTGGCGGCGCACACCAAGAAGGTGCAGGCCAAGCGCTCCGGAATCGCGGCGGCGCGGGCGGGCGCTGCCGCCGAGCAGCGCGTGGTCGCCGCGACCGGTCGCGGCTTGCCCGACGCCCCGGCCCGGCGGTACCGGGAAGCAGGCCAGGCGCCACGCCCTGGCGCACGGCCCTCCGGAAAGCGACAGAAGAAGAGGCACTGACCAACCGACGGTTAGGGGTTTCGTTCGATGCGACAGCCACGCAGCGCGGTACGTCTGATCGGAGCGGTCGCCGCGAGCGCCTTGGCCGCCGGAATGGCGGCCGGGTGCTCCGGTCAGAACCAGGTGCCCTCCATCGGGTACGCGGTCGACGCCGTGATCGCCAGCTACAACGGCGGAAGCACGCTCGGCGCGAGCAGCGGCTCGGCGGCGGTGTTCCAGCGCGTGCTCACCGGGTTCTTCTACACCGGACCCGACGGACAGCAGGTCGCCGACACCGATTTCGGCACCGCCAAGGAGGTGCCCGGCGAGTCCCAGACCATCCAGTACCGGCTCAACCCCGACGGCGTGTACTCCGACGGTGTGCCGACCTCCTGTGACGATCTGGTGCTCACCTGGGCCGCGCACAGCGGGCGCTTCACCAAGCCCGACGGCGGCTCGCTGTTCGACGCCGCCGACACCGCGGGCTACGCGGACATCGAGCGGGTCGAGTGTCAGCCCGGTTCCAAGGACGCCACCGTGGTGTTCCGCCCGGACCGGCGGTTCGGTCCGTGGCGCGACCTGTTCACCGCGGGCGAGGTGATGCCCGCCCATGTCGCCGCGCGGGTGGCCAGCGTGCCGAACGTGGTGTCGGCCGTGCAGTCCGGCGATCTCGGCGCGGTGCAGCGGCTGGCCGACTTCTGGAACACCGGCTGGACCATCGGCGCGGAGAAACTCGATCTTTCCCGGTTCCCGTCCTCGGGTCCGTACCGGATCGAATCCTTCAGCGCGAAGGACGGTCTCGTGCTGATCGCCAACGAGCGGTGGTGGGGCAACAAGGCCGAGACCGGGCGCATCGTGGTGTTCGACAAGACCGCCGACCTGAAGTCCAAGGTCGCCGACAACGCCGTCAGCGTGGTCGACGTGGGCGCGAACTCGGTGCCGGACCTCGATCTGGGCGGCTTCTCGGCGAAGACCGTGCCGGGCCGCGGCGCCGAGCAGTTGGTGCTGGCCACCGACGGCGTGTTCGGCTCGGTGGAGGCGCGCCGCGCCTTCGCGCTCTGTGTCCCGCGCCAGGCCCTGTTCGACACGCTGGGCAAGGCCGCCGACGTGCCGACCACCGGACTCGGCGCCGGCCCACTGAATTCCCGTACCACGCAGCAGGATTCGCTGTTCTACGCGGCCACGACCGGGGCCGCCGAGCGATACCGCGGCAGCGACATCCGGGCGGCCACCGCCACGCTCGCCTCGGCGCGCGCGGCGAATCCGACGATCCGCATCGGCTATGTGGCCCCCGACGAGCGCCGCGCCAAGACGGTGCAGATGATCGCCGAGGCGTGCAAACCCGCGGGCATCGGCGTGGTGGACGCGGGCGCGCCCGACTTCCGTCCCGGCCAACTCGCCGAGGGCCGCGTCGACGCCGTGCTGGCCAGCACCGCTGGCGCGCCTGGCCCGGCCGGTTCGCTGACCGGCGTGGCCGCGACCAGCGCGTTGCGCACCGGCAACGGGCTCAATTTCGGACGATTCGGGAACGGCCGCTACGATGCGATCACCGATCAGCTTGCGGCCGACGACAACTCGGCCGCGCAGCTGGGTCTGCTGACCGAGGCCGAGAACCTGTTGTGGTCGGAGATGCCGAGCATTCCCCTGTTCGCCACTCCGCGCACGATCGCTTTCGGCGACGGTCTGCGCAACGGTGTGGCCGGTCCCACCCAGGGTGGCACCGGCTGGAACATGGACCGCTGGGTGTTGCGGCGGTGACAGGTGTTGGTGGGTGAGTGATCATGGAGAGGTGTCGATGAGTAAGCACGCGGCGGTCGAGTCCGACGAGATTGTCGCCGAGCGGACCGCCAAGGCGGCCGAGCTGGTCGAACGCCTGACCCGCTGGCGCGACGATTTCCCGACGCCCGGCGTCCGCTTCGCCGATCTCACCCCCGTGTTCGCCGATCCCGAGGGTTTCCGCGCGGTCATCGACTGCCTCGCCGCCTGCGCGCCGGACGCGGACCTGGTCGCAGGCGTGGACGCCCGCGGCTTCCTCCTCGGCGCGGGCGTCGCCGCCACCCTCGGCACCGGCGTCCTCGCCGTGCGCAAGGCGGGCAAGCTGCCGCCGCCCGTGCTCAAGCGCGAATACAGCCTCGAGTACGGCACCGCCGCGCTGGAGATTCCCGGCGACGGCGTCGACCTGGCGGGTCGCCGGGTGCTGCTGCTCGACGACGTGCTCGCCACCGGCGGCACGCTGGCCGCGGCCGCGGAGCTGTTCCGCGCGGCAGGCGCCGAGATCGTCTCGGCAGCGGTCGTTCTCGAGCTGAGCTTCCTGGAAGGCCGCAGCCGCCAGGGCGACTACCCGCTGACCTCCATCGTCCGGATCTGAACCCGGGCGGTCGCCCCCGACCGTTGACGCGGCATGTTTCGACGTGCCGACCGGCCCGAAGATCCCCGATTCCCCGGTAGCCGATTGCTATCGTCCCAGTCGGTGTCGATCGACCGGTGACGAGGGGAAGGGCAGGGGTGGCCAGGACATTGCAGCCGAGGAGGCTGTCGGGGTCGATGATCAAATCGGTGTTCGGCGCGATCGCGGTCGTTCTGGCGGTGGTCGCGATCGGCGCCTATCACCCGGCGCCGCAACAGCCGGATCTGGCGGCTCTCGCCGACCGGTGGACCGAACTGCACGACGGGCCGCAGCCGTACTCGGATGTGAACATCCAGTGGGACGTTCCCATCGAGATGAGCGACGGCGTCGTCCTCAAGGCCAATGTGTACCGTCCCGCGCAGACCGGCGGGCCGGTGGAGTCGAAGCCGCTGCCGACGATCGTGAACCTCACGCCCTACACCAAGCTGCTGACGAATCTCGTCGATTCGGCGCTGGCGGTGCCCGGGTTGCAGCAGTTCACGATGGACTTCGTGGGGCGGCTCAACCTGTCGGGCACGCCCATCAGCGGGTTCGAGGACCTGCTGCACGCGCTGGACGGCGGCACGGTGCAGACCGTCCTCGGCATCGACCGCAAACTCATCCGCAGCGGCTACAACCTGGTCGTGGTCGACGTCCGAGGCACCGGATACTCCCAAGGCAGCTGGGACACCCTCGGCGCCCGCGAACAGCTCGACACCCGCGAGGTCATCGAATGGGCCGCCGCGCAGCCGTGGTCGAACGGCGACATCGCGATGAGCGGCGGTTCGTATGCCGGGATCAACCAGCTGCGCGCCGCCGAGAACGCGCCCGCGCCGCTGAAGGCGATCTTCCCCGTGGAACCGGGCAGCGACCTGATGCGCGACGTGGTCGCGCCCGGCGGGGGCGTCGGCACCATGTTCCTTCCGATGTGGCTCAGCAACGTCAACCGGCTGAAGCTGATCCCCGATGTGGCGTCGACGCTCAACGGCACGTTCGACTGGGCGTGGTTGCGCGAGCGAGTGTCTGACCCGAACACCAACTTCGACCTGCTCACCCAGGCGCTGATGACGCCGTCGCTCGACGACGTGCCGCCCGAGCTGGCGGCCGCGCTCGACGAGAACAGTCCGTTCCGGCAGGGCATTCTCGGGCACCCCGAGCGGGTGAACGTCCCGGCGTTCGTCTACGGCGGGTGGCACGACATCTTCGCCAACAGCGCGACCAAGCTGTACAACGCCATGCCGCTGCCGGAGGACAAGAAGAAGCTCGTCGTCGGCGACACCTACCACGCCAATCCTGGCGCGGGGACCGGTGTGCCCGGCGCGCCGCCCCGGCTGGACGTGCTGCAGCGCGCGTGGTTCGACAGGTGGCTCAAGGGTGTCGACAACGGCATCGACGACTTCGGCCCGATCGTGGTCTGGGAGCAGGGCGGCAACTGGGTCACCCTGGAGCGCTTCCCGCAGCCGGGCATCGTGCACCGCCGCGTCTACCTGTCCGCGGACCCCAGCGGAACCGCCGGGGACGTGAAGTACGACGGCTCGCTGATCGACACCCGCCCCGCCGACGCGGAGACGCTCACCATCGCGCCGGGCCTCACCATGATCTGCTCCCGCGACACCGCGCAGGGATCGGCGGGCATGGCCGCGGTCTTGGACATGTGCGCCAAGGACTCCCGCAGGGCCGAACGCAACGCGCTCACCTTCACCAGCCCGCCGGTCGCCGAGCCGACGGTGATCTCCGGGCCGATCAACGTGCACCTCAACACCGTGCACGACGCCACCGACGGCTACTGGAACGTCACCGTCAACGACGTGGCGCCCGACGGCACCTCGCTCGTCCTGTCCACCGGCCAGCTGACCACCTCGATGCGCGCCGTGGACGAGGCGAAGAGCGAGCGCTCGCCCTCCGGCGACTACACCGCGCCGTACAACCGGATCACCCTGGACAGCATGCTGCCGGTCACGCCGGGCGAGCCGATCGGGCTCGACATCGCCGTCATCCCCACCCAGGCGGTGCTGAAGCCCGGACACCGGCTGCGGGTGGACGTCTTCGCCGGCAACCTGCCCAAGGCGGTGGCGTTCCGGCCGATGCTCAACAACTCCGAGCTCAAAGCGCAGTTCCTGGCCATCGATCCGGACGCCCCGAGCTACGTCAACCTGCCCACCGATCGGCCGCTGCCAGGGAACCGAGTCTCAGCCGACGGCGGCAGGTGATCCGGCGCCGCGTGCCCGCCGCAGCACCGCCGGGTAGCGCAGCAGGCCGGGGCCGAGCTTGGCCGCGAGGAAGGTGAGCGCGAGCCACGGGCGCAGGTGCGGGTCGAGCCTGCGGATGCGCCCGTCCTCGGCCAGGTCGAGCACCATAGCCTCGGTCATCCGGAACGGGCCGACCTTCGCCTCGCCGAGCAGCACCCGGCGCGGCCCGTCGCCGATGCGCGCGGTCCAGCGCAGTCCAGACACTCCGCGGTAGACGACCGTGAGCAGGACGCGCAGGTCCTCGTGACCGCGGAAGACGAGGGTGCCCGAGATCGGCGAACGCAGTTCGGCGTCCGGGGCGAGCGTGTCCATCAGCGCATCGATATCGGCGGTCTCGGTCGCCGCGCAGAACTGGTCCACCACATCCGTCATCTCACGCACCCCTTCCGGTGGTCGATGGGATCGAACGTAACCGGGTCACTTGTTTTTTGCAATGGACTACGATGGAGCGGTGGCCAAGGCTGACCTTTCCGAGATCGTCTGCTCGATCGCCCGCACGCTGGACGCGGTGGGGGAGCGGTGGACGCCGCTGATCCTGCGCGACCTGTTCGTGGGAATGACCCGCTTCGAGGACATCCGGCGTGATCTCGGCATCGCCTCGAACGTGCTCGCCGCCCGGCTGGACACGCTGCGGGCGCGCGGCATCGTCGAATCGCGGGTCTACCAGACGAATCCGGTCCGGCGCGAGTACCTGCTCACCGCCAAGGGACGCGAGTTGTACCCGGTGCTGGCCACACTGATCGCCTGGGGGGACAAGTGGAGCGCGGGGACTGAGGGGCCGCCGGTGGTCTCGGTCCATCGCACGTGCGGGCGGCACGCCTCGGGCGTGGTGGTGTGCGAGGAATGCGGAGAACCGCTCACCGCCGAGACGGTGCGGTGGGAGCCGGGACCCGGTGCGCGGCGCGGGCCGGGGACGATGCTGGTGGGCGATTTCATCGCGGCGGCAGAATGATTCGCGGCAGGTAGGTGCCGTGATCGTGGCGGGTGTGAGCGAAATTGCACTGGCGCGATCAGCGGCTGTGTGGCTAACCTGGAGCGGTCTTGTTCCCGTCGATCGGAGTATGCGTTGATTCTTTGAGGTAGCGCCTTCGGGCGGCCCGCCTTCGCGCGCCGCGTTTCCGTCGCACCTCAGGGGTTCCGCATGACCTTTCTGTCTCTTTCCGATCTCACCTTTTCCTGGCCGGACGGCACTCCCGTATTCGAAGGCCTCGGCGCGGTGTTCCCGGCCGGGCACATCGGCCTCGTCGGCGTCAACGGCGCCGGGAAATCCACGCTGCTGCGCCTGATCGCGGGTGAGCTGACACCGGCGCGCGGCTCGGTCACGGTGTCGGGGCATCTCGGCTACCTGCGCCAGGATCTCGGGCTCGCCGACGGTCAGCGGGTCGACGCGGTGCTCGGCATCGTCTCGGTGCGAAAAGCGCTGCACCGCATCGAATCCGGTGCGGGCGACGAGCGCGATTTCGAGACCGTCGGCGCCGCATGGGATGTCGAGGAGCGCGCCGTCGCGCTGCTCGGCAGGCTCGGGCTGCACTACGTCGCCGATTCGGCCGAGGGGCTCGACCGCGGGCTGGACACCCTCTCCGGCGGCGAGACCGTCCTGCTCGGGCTGGTCGCCGAATTGCTCGCCGAGCCCGACGTGTTGCTGCTCGACGAGCCGACCAACAACCTGGATCACGTTGCGCGCGAACGCCTCTACGAGGTGATCGGACAGTTCTCCGGCACGGTGCTCACGGTGAGTCACGATCGCGAACTGCTCGAAGGGATGGACGCCATCGCGGAGTTGCGGGCCGGTGAGCTGCGGCTGTTCGGCGGGAACTACAGCGATTACGAGCGCATGGTCGACGCCGAACAACAGGCGGCGCGGTCCGCGGTGCGCGAGGCGCGCAACGATGTGCGCAGGCAGGCGCAGGAACTGGTCGAGACGCGCGTCAAGCTGGACCGCAGGCAGCGCTACGGCAAGAAGCAGGCCGAGAACATGCCGAAAATCCTTGCCGGGGCGCGTAAGCGGGCGGCGCAGGTGTCGGCGGGCAAGCTGCGCAACACCCACATCGAGCGGCTCGACACCGCCAAGGAACAGCTCAAGCAGGCGGAGGAACTGGTCCGCGACGACAAGGAGATTCGCATCGAGCTGCCCGACACCCGGCTCTACCCGGGGCAGGAGGTGCTCGCGTTGGACGAGGTGACGCTGGCCTGCGGGCCGACGGTCACGCTGCGGGTGTCGGGTCCGGAGCGGATCGCGCTGACCGGGCGCAACGGCGTCGGCAAGTCGACGCTGCTGCGCCGGATCGCGCAAGCGCCGCCGAAGGTGCCGTGGCGGATGCTGCCGCAGCGGCTGGACGTGTTCGACGCGAGTCGTTCGGTGTTCGAGAACGTGTCCGCCGCCGCACCGGAGGCGACGCCGCTGCGCATCCGAGCCCACTTGGCGCGCTTCCTGTTTCGCGGCGGCGACGCCGACGTGGCGGCGGGCGCGCTGTCGGGAGGCGAGCGGCTGCGCGCCGCCCTCGCCATGCTGCTGCTCGCCGAGCCCGCGCCGAAACTGTTGTTGCTCGACGAGCCGACCAACAACCTCGATCTGCCCAGCCTGCGTCACCTCACCCAGGCGCTGGCCGGATTCGAGGGCGCGCTGATCGTGGTCAGCCACGACCCGCGCTTCCTCGACGACATCGGGGTCACCCGGCGGCTCGAACTCACCGAGGAAGGACTCGTCGACGCCGAGAGAATCGTCGAAAAGGACGTGCCGGAGGCGGAGCCGACGGTCTGACATGGGCGTGTTGCGCACCGGTGCTACCGCCTGGCAATATGTCCGAGTCGTCCGATTGGAGACGAAAAGCAGTGTCGGGCAGCGCTTCCGAGCCCATGCCCAGGATCGAAGGGGGTCGACTCGGTGCAGTTCGCCCGACGCCTCGCCAGCACGTTCTTCGCCGCCGCCGCCCTGGTCGCGCTGGGCTCCGCCGCCGCGGGTACGGCCAACTCGGAGCCGTACTACAAGAACTGCGCCGCCGTCCGCGAAGCGGGCGAAGCCCCGCTCTACGAGGGCGAACCGGGCTACGCCGAGCACCTGGACCGCGACGGCGACGGCATCGCCTGCGAGTCCAAGCGCTGATCGGACCCGCCGCCCGGTCGTAGGATCGGGGAATGACGGGCGAGCGGCGGTCACGGTGGCTCGGTGCGGAGTACGCGGAGACTTCGGCGCACCACCGTGCGGTGGACGAGTGGTTCCTGACGCGGATTCGTCCCGAGGCCGAGGACACCGTCGTCGATCTGGGGTGCGGTAGCGGGGAGTTCACCGCCGTGCTCGCGGAGTCGGTGCCGCGCGGGCGCGTGATCGGCGTGGACGAGGACCCGTCCATGCTCGCGGCCGCGGACCGGTATTCGGCGCCGAACCTGGAGTTCGTGCGTGCCTCGGCCACCGACTTCGATCGGCACCTCGAGCCGGGCGTCGCGGATCTGGTGGTGAGCCGGTCCATGCTGCACTGGCTCGCGGTCGCGGACTATCCAGCGGTCTTCGGCGCGGTGTATCGGACGCTGCGACCGGGCGGTTGGTTCCACTCGGAATCCGCGGGCGCGGGCAACATGGCGGGACTGATGGCGCTGCTCGGGCGCATCGCCGTAGCCAACGGGCTGCGACCGCCCGCACCATTCCCGGACGCCGGGATCGTGTTCGACATGCTGCGGACCACGGGATTCGACATCCCGGCCGACGGCGTCCGCACGGTCGCGCAGCTGCGCCCGTTCACCCGAGCCCAGCTCGCCGACATGCTGCGCACGACCGCGTCGGTCTCCCTCACCCGGCAGGCCGAGGCCGCCGACGCGCACCGCCTTGTCGACGAACTGGTCGCCGGTACCGACGAACTGCTCCGTTCGGACGGCACCTACGACCAGACCTTCGTCCGCCTCGAGATCCTCGTCCGCCGCCCTTCGGACTGAACCGGGCCGGACGTTCAGCTCACCAGGCCGAGGCAGAGCTTGAACGCGGGCGTGCCGCCCATCAGGTACGCGCCCGCGGACTGGAGGATGCGGTCCTGGGCGACGATGTGCTGGCACATGGTGTTGGTGTCGCGCAGCCAGCGGTCCAGCGGTGACGGCCGGTAGATCGCGGCCGTCTGGCGCAGGTCGTAGAGGCGGCCGACGATGGTGCGGGCGGTGCGGAACGCGTGCAGGCGCGAGAGCGGCAGCGCGGCGCGTTCGGTCGGGGTGAGTTCGTCGAGTGTGCCGCCCGCCTCGAGGATCTCCCACTGGCGGCGCAACGCCGCGTAGACGCCCGAGCGGGCGGCGTGCAGTTCGGCCTCGCATTCGGCGATGGTCACCTGGACGCGGTAGTCGTCGGACTTGGCGGCGGATTCGGCCCGCGCGTAATCGAGCGCGGCCCTCGCCACGCCCAACGGCACCGCGGGCATGTTGCGCATGTGCACCTCTGGCTGGCCGAGCGGGCCGAAACCGTGGCGCACGGAGGCGAATTCGAGCGTGTGCTCGTCGGGCACGAACACCTCGGCGATGCGGTAGTCGCAGCTGCCGCTGCCCGCGAGCCCCGTGGTGTGCCAGGTGTCTATGACCTCTACCTGGGCGCGCGGCACCATGAACAGTCGCGAATCCGGCGCGCCGGCCGCGTCGCGCTCGGGTTCGCCGTCCCGCACGACGAACGCGCCCGATACCACCCAGTCGGCGTGCGTGATGCCGCTGCCGAACTGCCAGCGTCCGCTGAGCCGGAACCCGCCGGGCACGCGCTCGGCGCGGCCGGTCGGGAACAGCAGGCCCGCGGTCACCATGTCCAGGCTCGGGAACATCTCCTTGGCGACCGGCTCGTCGAGGTACCGGGCGTAGAGGCCGGTGTCGGAGCCGATCATGGCGCACCAGCCGACCGAGGCGTCACCGTAGGCCAGCGCCTCGACCACCTCGGTCTGTTCGATCGAGCTGAGCTCGGGCCCGCCCCAGTCGCGGGCGAAGGCCATGCGGAAAACGCCCGCGTCGCGCAGCAGCTCGACGATGTCGGCGGGCAGGCGGCGGGCGGCCTCGATCTCCTCGGCGCGCTCGCGCAACCGGGGCGCCAGCGCTTGGGCGCGGGCCAGGATCTCGGCGCCCGCGCCGAGCGAGGTGGTGGACGGTTCGTCGACGAGGGTCATGCCTGGGGCTCCTTGCTGAGTGTGGTGATCGCCTGGGGGAAGCGGAAGAAGCCGTCCGGGTCGTACCGGTGCTTCACCTGCGCCAGGCGGGCGTGGTTGGGTCCGTAGTAGGCGGACGGGTCGGTGAGGGCGGGGTCGGTGAAGTTGACGTAGGCGGCGTCGGTGGCGTACCCGCCCAGCTCCGCGTAGAGGCCGTCGAGCCATTCGAGGTTGCACCACATCGTCCGCGCCGAGTCGGTCGCGCTCCACGAGGTGTCCATGGAGACGAGGAACAGCGTGTCGCGGTGCGGGAAAGCGGTGTCGCCGACCGGGATTCGGTTGATCGCGCCGCCCCAGGTGAACAGCGCGACGCCCGCGCCGTCGGGGTTGGCACTGCCCGGCCAGCGATCGACGGCGTCGACGACGACATCGATCCCGGCTTCGGTCAACGGTTTCGGCGTGCATCGGGTACGCACCGCGAACGGGTCGCCGGAGGTCTCGTGGTGCAGGAAGTCCTTGGCCTGCCAGTAGTTCCGATCCGCGATGTCGACCCGGCGGGGCGTCGCGGCCGCGAGCGCGGGTGCGAGCAGTTCGCGCAATTCCGTTGCGGGACCGAGGTGCTGGCCGATCACGGAGACGACGCCGGGATCCTCGCCCGCGCGGCTCGCGCCGATGCGCGCCGCGAATTCGTCGGGCGCGGCCGCCATGATCTCCTGCATGACCGCGAGCACCCGCCGGGCGTCGCGCCATTCCCACAGCAGCAGGCAGGTCGAGCTGGGCACGGTGTCGCGGGCCTGGAACGTGAACGAGGTGTTCACCCCGAGGTTTCCGCCGCCGCCTCCGCGGCAGGCCCAGAACAGGTCCGCGTTCTCGCGGGCGTGGCAGCGCAACGTGCTGCCGTCGGCCAGCACGATCTCGGTCGCCACCAGCGCGTCCGCGGTGAGCCCGAACGCGCGTGACACCGCGGCGACGCCGCCGCCGAGTACCAGCCCGCCGATGCCGACCTGATTCGAATTGCCAAGTGGCACAGCGAGATCGTGCTCTTGCAGCGCGGCGTACACCGCGCCGTTTGTCGCGCCGCCGCCCACGGTGACCAGACCGTTCGCCGGATCGACCCGCACCTCGCCGAGGCCACTCAGGTCGAGCACCAGCCCGGTGCCGACCGAATGGCCCGCGTAGCTGTGCCCGCCGCCGCGCGCCACCAGCGGCACATCTTCCTCGCGCGCCCATCGGATGGCGCGCGCGACGTCGGTGGCGTCGCGGACCGACAGCACCGCGCGCGGCCGAATGTCGGCGTAGCGCTTGTTGAACGGGACGCTCACCGCCGCGAAGCCGTCGTCGCCGGGGTAGCGCACCGTCCCGGCGTTGAGGCGATCCAGACTCGCGATCATCGGACCACCTCCGCAGAAGTCGCGCGGCCGTAGCGGTCGAAGGCGGCGAGGTCCGGCGTACCGCGTCCGATCGCCGCCCACCGCCGGTCGGGCCCGGTGCGTGGGCATGGCGCCTGCTGCGGGGCGTCGAGGTCTTCGGTCACCGCAGGATTCGTTCGACGCTGCTCGTCAGGGCATGTCGGCACCGGCGTGGCCGATCCCGTCGCGAGGCGGGGGACCTGGGCGGCGCTGTCGGTCAGTGCCGCCTCGCGGTGGACGTCGGAAAGTGCGGAGGCCGAAGGGGAAACGGCTCCTGCCCCTGCCGCGAGGCGGGGGCGGTGGGCGGCGCTGTCGGTCAGTGCCGCCTCGCGGTCGACGTCGGAAAGTGTGGAGGCCGAAGGGGAAACGGCCCCTGCCCCTGCCGCGAGGCGGGGGCGGTGGGCGGCGCTGTCGGTCAGTGCCGCCCCGCGGTCGACGTCGGAAAGTGTGGAGGCCGAAGGGGAAACGGCCCCTGCCCCTGCCGCGAGACGGGGGCTGTGGGCGGCGCTGTCGGTCAGTGCAGCCTCGCGGTCGACGTCGAGAAGTGCGGAGGCCGAAGGAAAGACGTCGTCCACCGCCCCTGACCCTGCCGCGAGACTGGCGGTGTCGGCGGCACTGACGGGCAGTGTCGCTCCGATTTCGAGGTCGAGAGGCGCGGAGGCCGGAAGGACAACGTCGTCCCCTCCCGCGTCCCACGGTCGCACTCCCAACCGCCGCAGCAGCCGGTTCATCGGATCTCCTCCAGGTAGGAGATCCCGCTGCTCGCGTTGGGCCCGTAGCGTTCCCACTCCTCGCGCAGCCGCAGCGGCCCGCCGTCGGAGGGCTCCGGTTCCGAACGGGTGAAGCCCGAGACGATGTCGCCGCCGTGCAGGACCATCGTGTAGGCCAGGTGCAGCACCCCGTCGGCGTCGCAGAGGCCGTTGAGCGCGCCGCGGCGCACCTTGCCGCCCGCGAAGGACGCCCACACCAGATCGCCGCGCTGGTAGTAGCGCGCGACGACCCCGTCGTCGCTGTCCGGGTTGCGGAACCTGCGGCCGTCGTAGTTGATCATTTGTCGGCGTCCAGGAGTCCGGCGGGCAGGGTGAACGCGGCGCCGGGCGCGAGCGGTTCCAGCGGATCGCCGACCAGCTCGACCGAAGCGCCTGCCGCCTTGAGCAATTCGGAGCAGCGCGGCGCGTCGGCGGCCTCGCACACGACGAACGAGTGGCGGGCGATGTAGCCGCCGGGCGGCAGCCGCAGCTCCGCGCCGGGCTCCACCATCGCGGCGGCGGTGACCAGACCTGGCGCGTGCTCGGGCACCGTCACCGAGCGCACGAGCGTGTCGTGTTCGGGGTAGCCGAAGCGGATGCCCGCCGCGGCCTTGCGGGTGGGGGTGGTCGCGGGCCGGTGCCCGGTGGCGACATCGACCAGCACCTCACCGGGATCGATGCCGGTGGCGATCTTGCCGAGGAACGGGATGAGATCGCCGCCGAGGCGGCCGTTGACCTCGATGATGAGCGGTCCGCGCGCGGTCAGCCGCACCTCGGTGTGCGTGATGCCGTTCTCCACCCCGAGCTCGCGGTGCGCGGCGGCGAGCGTGCCGATCAGTGCCTCGTCGTCCAGCAGCGGGTCGGCCGCGTCGACGAGATGACCCAGCTCCTCGAAGTAGGGTTCCAACCCGGTTCGCTTGCGCGCCAGGAACATCGGCAGGTACTCGCCCTTGTAGACCGCGGCGTCGACGCTGATCTCCGGGCCCACCGCGAACTCCTCGACGATGGCGGTGCCGCGGAACGGTTCGTCGCCGATGGTGCTCGCGCCGGTGGCGGTGGCGAAGGCGGCGTCGAGCTCGGTGCGATCGGCGGCAAGCACCACGCCCATGCTCGCGCCGAGCGCCTGCGGCTTCACCACCACCGGGTAGCCGATGCGGTCGGCGGCCGCCCGCGCCTGCTCGAGGGTGCCGGTGAGCTCGAAACGGGGTTGCACGAGCCCGGCGTTGGTGAGCACCGAGCGGGTCCGGTTCTTGTCGCGGCAGCCGCGCACACCGGTGGCGGTCAGGCCGGGCACGCCGAACTCGTCGGCCAGGTCGGCGGCGGGCTGGACCAGTGGCTCGTCCCAGCACAGCACGCCGACCACCCGCCTGCGGGCGGTGACCTTGCGCGCCTCGGCGGCCAGCAGGGCGTGGTCGAAGACGTTGGCGACCACGATCTCGTCGAAATAGGCGTGCTGCCAGGTGGGTTCGATGTTGTTGAGCAGCACGAGGTCCAAGCCGCGGGAGCGCGCCCGCGCCATGACCGAGCGCACCAGGTACTCCCGGTACAGGCGCAGTCCGCTGCCGATCACCAGCAGCACGTCGTTGGTGGGGGTCATGATGCTTCCTTCCGCATCAGGCGGCCGGTCGGGCGGCCGCGAGTTCGACGAGGTGGTCGGCGACCAGCGGTGCGGTGCGGAACCCGTCGCCGCCGGTGGCGGCGCGGGCCAGGACCGCGGGTCCCGGCCGGGCGAGGGTCGCGCCGCCGGTCGCGGCGTCGACGGTGTAGTGGCACTGCTTGACCGCGGCGATGCGGTACCGGTGCGCGTCGGTGAGGACGTGATCGACGTACTCGCTTGCCGCATAGAGGCTTTCGGCATCCGTGCCGACGTCTTCCACGGTGCGGCAGAGCCGGGAGGAGCTGAGCTTGAGCAGGGTGCCCGCCCCGGGCGGCATGAGCCAGCCGGTGCCGTCCGCGCCGATCCGCCCGGCGCTCGGCGCCTGCTCCCACCACGCGGCCAGGTCGGCGGGCGGGCGCAGGTAGACGGTGGTCTGCCGGTGCAGCACGGTCGGCACGTCCACGAGTTCGCCCGTCCACGTCCCGGTCGCCAGCAGCACCAGATCCCCGCTCAGCCGCGTGCCGTCGCGCAACCGGAGCCTGGCGGCGTCGATGTCCACCTCGACCACCTGCCGCCAGGGCAGCAGCGTGACGGCGGGCTGGGCGCGCAACCAGCGCGCGGCGGCGTGCAGCACCCGTTCGGCGAGCAGCACGCCCGCGTCGGCCTCGAGCAGTCCGTAGTGTCCCGAAGGAAACACGATGTGCGGCAACGACTTCGGCTCGACGACACGCACCGGCAACCCGCCGCGCCGAGCCTCCGCCACGGCGAAGTCGATCGACGCGGCGGGCCATCCGGTGACCACCCCGATGCGCCGGTAGAAGGGTCCGCCGAGCAGCGCTTGCAGCCGCAGCCAACGCCGGTGCAGCGCCGCCGCGACAGCGGTCGCGCCCGGATCGCCGGGGCTCAGCGCCCGCACGGCCCGGTGGTGATCGAACGAACTCGACGCCGGGTTCGGGATCGGGCCCCGATCCACCACCGTGACCCGGTGCCCGGCCCGCGCGCAGCGCACGGCCGCGATCAGGCCGGTGACACCGGCGCCCGCGATGACGACGTCGGTCATGTCAGCCTCGCACCGCTTGCAGTCGCGGCAACCGGACCGGCTCGATCACGGTGCGCCGCACCACCTCCCGCAGCGCGGTCCCCGGCAGCATGTCCGAACCCGCCAGCGCCGCTTCGGCCAGATCGACGAGCAACGGTGCGGCGCAGCGCACCAGCACGTCCACCTGGTGGCAGAAGTCGCCGCCGTCGGCGACCGGCGCGCGGTCCAGCCGGGCCAGCTGCTGGGTCAGCGTCTCGGCGACCCGGTTCAGGCTGAAACCGGGCAACTCGTAGGCGACCTCGAAACGCTCGACCATGCGCAGCGCGTCGGACCTGCCGCGATCCGAGACCGGCATGGCACCGCGCCACACCCGGTCGTCGGACTTGGCGGCCACGCGATTCCACGGCTCGACCAGCCGGGTCTTGGTCAGCGCGACCAGCTCGTCGTGGCTGAAGCTGGTGCGCTGGAATTCCGGGCTGTTGCAGGCCAGGTGGAAGCGGATCAGGTCGCGCGGAACCTGTGCCGCCAGGTCCCGGCCCCACACCAGGTGTCCGCGGCTGGTGGAGAACTTCTCGTGGCGCAGCTCGTAGAACTCGTTGGTGAGGAACAGTTTCGGCAGCGCGTAGTCACCGAGGGCGAGCAGCATCGCCAGCCCCGAGATCCCGAACGGATGGATGTTGTCGATGCCGAGGAAGTACACGACCCGCGCCGCGGCTTCGGGACGCCACAGCGCGTCCTCCGAACTCGGCTCCATGCCGCGGTTCTCGGCCGCCAGCATCGAGCAGTACATCGTCCAGGCGACCGGCTCGGCGTTCGGATTGACCACCTGCCCCGGCAGCTCCGGCGCCGGGATGCCCCAGGAGATCGGATAGGTGACCGGGAAGTCCGGCAGCGGACGGTCGAGCAACTCGGCGACCACCTGCGCCGCGTGCGGGCGCAGCAGCCCCGCGGCCTCGGCGAAGTGGGCGCGCAACCGCTCGCGATAGTCCTCCAGCGGGAGGACGAGCACCTTGGCTTCGCGAATCTCCAACCGCTCCTCGGGGTTTCGCGTCGAGCGCGGATCCAGCAGTTCGCCTGCGGTCACCGCGTGCCCGCAGCTCTCGCACAAGCCGGCGCAGCTGTCGGCGAGGCAGACCGGGCAGCCGCCCGCGACGTGTCCGTCCACCAGGTATTCGCCGGTGCTCGGCGCGTACGGGAACGGCATCGGCCGCATCCGCAGCGCCCCCTTGGCGCGCAGTTCGGTGACGACCCTGGCGACGTAGGAGGTGAAGCGCCGCTCCCATCCGGTGAAGGCGTCGACGGCGATGCCGAGCGCCGCCAGCGTCGCCTCGACCTCCTTGGCCGAGCGTTCGACGAGTGCTTGCGGCTCGATGCCGAGCCGGTGCGCGGTGGTGGCGACATAGGTGGAGGTGTCCTGCACGCCGGTGCCGAACAGCACCTGCGCGCCCGTCGCGCGTGCGTAGCGGGTGTAGACGTCGGCGGCGAGGAAGGGGCCCGCGATATGGCCGAGGTGCAGATCGCCGTTGGCGGTCGGCGCGGGCGAGACGACGACGGTGGGGCCGTTCACGATGTCACCGAATCTTCGTGCGGCACCGCTTCGTTCGAATGCCTGCGGACGAATTCGGCCGACAGGTCGGCGTCCCACCAGATCGCGTACCACTCGAAATCGGCGTCGCCGACGTTGCGCACGTGATGGGTGGTGCCGGGAATCAGGTGGGCCAGATCGCCCGCAACGAATTCGCGCCGCTCCCCGTCCACTTCGAGGACGGCGCGACCGGTCATCGCGATGAACAGCTCGTACTCGTGGTGGGCGTGCGCGGTGGAGACGTCGCCGGGACGCAGCACGCACCACGCGCCCTCGAACGGCGCGTTTAGCGCGGGCCAGGGCAGCAGACGCTCGGAGGCGACGCCGTAGGCCTCGGTCAGGCCCTCCCGGTTCAGGCTGCGGATCTCGATCATGCCGTGCGGCTTTCCGGGAAGGCGCCCGCGGTGACGTGGCGGCGGTCGAGCATGTCGTCGACGATGTCCTGCGAGCGGTGCGCGAGCACGCTGATCAGGGTGTCGGAGATGCCGTGCGTCTGTTCGTTGACGCCCTGCAGATACACCGCGCCCCAAGCGGATTCGCCGAGATCGAGGCGGTAGCGGCGGCTCACCGAGACCTCGTCGAGCCCGAGCTCGTCCGCGAGATCACGGACCAGCGCGGGCATCGTCTGCTCGTACCCGGTGCCGAGCAGCACCACGTCGCAGCGCAGCGGCTCGACCTTGCCGTTCTTGCGGTCGCGCAGCTCGAGCACCACCTCGTCGCCGTCCATTCGGGCGCCGGCCACCTCGGTCATCGAGCGGACCGTCGAACGCTCCTGGCCGAGCATGCGCTGCTGGTACAGCATCGCGTAGAGCTCGTCGAGGAACGGCGGAGCCAAGCCCGCGTAGTTGGTCAGGTGCACCTCGTCGAGGATGCGGCCGCGCACGTCGGCCTCGGAGTGGTAGAACTCGTCGACGAAAGACGGGAAGAACAGCTCGTTGACGAACTTGCTCGTCTGGTAGTTCTGCAGGCCGATGGACCGCATGACGATGGTCGGCGCGCTGCGCGGCAGATCGGTGTGCAGCGCCATGAACATCTCCGCGGCGCTCTGCGCGCCGCCGATCACCACCGGGCGGATCGGCCGGTCGGTCGGCAGCTGCGCGACCCTGGTGCAGTACTGGGTGCTGTGAATCACGCGGTCCTCGGGCAGGTTTCGGAAGACCTCGGGGATGTGCGCGTCGCGGCCGGTGCCGACGACCAGGTCACGGCAGTCGACGGTGTCGCCGTCGGCGAGGGTGACCGTCCAGCCGACGAGCCTGCCGTCGCCGGTGCGCCGCGGCGCGATCGAGGTGACGCGGGCGTCGTAGCGCACCGAGACGTGCTCCAGCGAATGCGCGACCCACTGCTGGTAGTCCGACAGCTCCCAGCGGTAGGGGTTGAAGGTGGCCAAATTGACGAACTCGTCCAAGCGCCTGCGCTCGTACAGGAAGTTCAGGAAGGAGAACCGGCTGCGCGGATTGCGCAGTGTCACCAGGTCTTTGAGGAACGACACCTGGCTGCGCGCCCACGGGAGCAACAGGTTGCGCTGCCATTTCACGTCGGGGTGCTGCTCGAGCAGCAGGGTCCGCTCGGCCAGTCGCGGCGCGTCGGATTCCTCGAGCGCGACAGCCAGCGCGAGGTTGGCGGGTCCGGCGCCGATGGCCAGGACGTCGACTTCGTGATCGCTCACATTTCCACCTGAGTCTCGATGGGTATCAATTGCTCCGACCCAGTGAATGCGCTGCGCGAGTTGACCGAAACCCGCGCGCCGATCCGCACGACAACCTGTCGACAGCGGGTCCGTTCGGCCGGTCTATCGCGCCTGACAGTCGATTGAATGTTTCTGCCGCACAGCACTGCCGATCAATTTCGCGCTCTGCTGAGCTGGCCAGATGAGCACCTCGACCAGATCACTAGCGCTCCGCGTCGCCGCGGGGATCACCGCCGTCGCGTCCGCCGCGTTGCTCACCGTCGCCTGCGGCGGCGAGCCCGCCGCGGACCGAGATATTCTGAGCTACAACGGAACCGAGCCGGAGAATCCGCTGATCCCGGGTGATGCCACCGAACGCGACAGCGTCAAGATCGTCAACGCGCTGTTCACCGGGCTCGTCGAATACGACACCGCCACCGCGGAACCCCGCAACGCGGTGGCCGAGTCCATCGTCACCGCCGATTCGCGCGTCTACACCGTCACGCTGGCGCCGGGCTGGACCTTCCACGACGGAACACCGGTCACCGCACAGAGTTTCGTGGACGCCTGGAACTACACCGCCTACGGGCCGAACGAGCTGCAAGGCGCGACGTACCTGTCGCACATCCAGGGTTACGAGGCGCTGCGGGATGGTTCGGCGACCCGGTTCTCCGGCCTGCGGATCCTCGACGAGCGCAGATTCGAGGTCACCCTCTCGGCCCCGTTCTCGGCGTTCCCGACCCAGCTCGGCTACGCGGCGTTCTTCCCGCTGCCGAGCGGCTTCTTCGCCGACCGAGCCGCGTTCGAGGCCGCACCCGTCGGCAACGGCCCCTTCCGTTTCGTCTCGCACACCCCGGGCGAGAACATCGTCGTGCACCGGTACGAGGCCTACGGTGGCGCGCGCAAGCCGCACATCGAGGGCGTGGAGTTCCGGTTCTACAAGGCGCTCGAGGACGCCTACGCCGACGTGGTGGCGAACGAACTGGACTATCTCGACTTCGTCCCCGCCGACGCGCTGGCCGGCGGCCGGTACAAGTCCGAGTTGGCCGGGCGGAATCTGTCGCACACCTATCTCGGCGTGCAGTCCGTCTCCTTCCCGCTCTACGACCCCAGGTACGCGGACCCGCGCCTGCGGCAGGCGATTTCGATGGCGATCGACCGGAAGTACGTGGTGGACACCGCCTTCGACGGCGACAAGCTCCTCGCCGACGGGCTGGTGCCGTCCACCGTGCCGGGATACGTCGCCGGACAGTGCGGGGAACTGTGCGAGTACCGCCCCGAGCGGGCGCGCGAGTTGTTCGAATCGACCGGCTTCAACGGGCCGATCGAACTGACCTCCAACGACGACTCGGCCAACCAGGTGTGGATGGACGCGGCCTGCGCGACGATCAGCAAGGCACTCGGCCGCGAATGCCGGTACGCGCCGGTGCCCACGTTCGGCGAATTCCGGACGCTGATCAACGACCGCCGCATGTCGACGATCTTCCGCTCCGGCTGGGTCGCCGACTACCCGTCCATCGAGAACTTCCTCAACCCGATCTTCCGCACCGGCGCCGCGGTGAACGGCACCGGGTACTCCAGCCCCGAGGTCGACGCCCTGCTCGCCGACGCGGACGCCGCACCCGCCGAGCGCGCGGGCTGGGTGCTGTACCAGCGGGCCGAGCGGCAGATCCTGCAGGATATGCCCGCGATCCCGTTGTGGTTCCAGAAGGTGCAGTCCGGCTGGTCGAACCGGACCAGGGACGTCGCCGTCTCGCAGCTGTTGCAATTGGATCTGTTCGCGGTAGAGGTGAACTGACCCCGCCCGTCACGACGAAGGCGGCGGCGGTTCCAACGCCGCCGCCTTTTCCGTTGTACCGGAGAGGAATCCGGCACCGGTCGTGCTTCGGGTCACTATGCGCGTCGGCGGTATCTCACCCGAGCCGAGCCGTCCGCATCTTCGAACCTACTCGGGTGATCACGGTTGTCGGTGCGGTCGCTGGGTATGCGTCGCTTCGGACCGTCACCATCATCGGCGTTCCGAGGGAACCGGCGCACAGCCGGATGGCATGGCATGTATGGAATTCGAGCTGATTCACCGCACAATGACAATCTTGCCGCGAGCGTGCCCCTGCTCCAGGTAGCGGATGGCAGCCGGCAGTTCGTCCAAAGGGTAGCTGCGGTCGATGACGGGGGCCACGTCGCCCGCCTCTATGATATCCCGAAGCATCACCAGATCCGCCGCGTTCGGAGCGACCGTGAAGCTCGTCAAGCGCTGGCTCACGAATGGAGACATCAGACGAGCGGCGAGCAGGCGATCCACAGCGCCGATCCAGCGGCCGTCCGAGTCACCGCCGGCCAGCACGAGCGTGCCGCCGGTCGTGAGTACCCGCAGGTAGTCCGAGGGGGCGCGGGTTCCGGACAGCTGGAAGACGAGGTCATAGCGTTGCCCGCCGCGGGTGAAATCTACTCGGGTGTAGTCGATGACGTGATCCGCGCCGAGGGATCGGACCAGGTCGGCATTTGCCGTGCCGCAAACACCGGTCACCTCGGCGCCCCAGCGCTTGGCGAGTTGCACGGCGAACGTGCCGACACCGCCCGCCGCGCCGACGATCAGCACGTGCTTCCCCGGACCGATCCGTCCGTGATCACGCAGTGCCTGCAGGGCCGTCGTCGCGGCCAATGGTACGGCCGCGGCCTGCTCGAAGGAGAGGTTCTCCGGTTTGTGTGCCAGGAGATCTTCCGGAACGCAGACGTATTCGGCGAAGGTACCGAAGCCGCGCAGGAACGGGCTTCCGAATACCTCGTCCCCGGGCCGGAATCCGGTGACGTTCGCACCGACCGCTTCCACCTGCCCCGCCACATCACAGCCGGGCACCGTATGGTGCGGGCGCCGCAGCCCCAGCTGCAGACGGGCGATGTACGGAATGCCTCTGATCAAGTGCCAGTCGGCCGGGTTCACCGATGCCGCGTGCACGCGGACAAGTACCGAACCGTCCTCCGGCGTCGGAGTGTCGATGTCACGGAGTTCCAGGACATCGTCCGGTGCACCGTACTCGTCGTGAACGATCGCTTTCATACGTTCCCTTACCTTTCCTACAGGTGGTCGAGCGGATTCACCGCGCTTCGAATTGCGCGGGAAGAGCACTTGCGCGGCGATAGAATCAGCCACGCTCAGTGACGGGCACCGGCGCAGTCGCGGTCGGCGGCTCGATATCGTGCTCGCGCGATCGCGGCAGGAGCGAACCGAGCCAGCGGGGCATCCACCAGTTGGCCCGGCCCAGCAATGCCATGGTGGCGGGTACCAGCACCATCCGGACGATCGTCGCGTCCAGCACGATCGCGGCGGCCAGCCCCAAACCCATCATCTTCACCAGCGGCGACGGGCTCGCGACGAAGCCGAGGAACACCGCGGTCATGATCAGTGCGGCGGAGGTGATCACGCGGCCTGTACCCGCCAATCCGCGTGCGACCGCCTCGGCATTGTCGCCGGTGGCGTCGAATTCCTCGCGGATACGCGAGAGCAGGAACACCTCGTAGTCCATGGACAGGCCGAAGAGGATGGCGAAGAACATCGTCGGCATCGGTGAGGGGATCGGATAGGTCCTCTCCAAACCGAATACGGTGGCGAACCAGCCCCACTGGAACACCGCGACCACGATGCCGTAGGCCCCGCCGATCGACAGCAGGTTCATCACCGCCGCCTTCAGCGGTATCGCGAAGGAGCGGAACACCACCATCAGCAGCAGAAACGACGCGACCAGGATCGCGGCGACGAAGACCGGTAGGGCTTCGTCCAGCCGTTCGGTGAGGTCGTCGGTCATGGCCGTCAGACCCGATACGGCCACGTTGTCGGGGAGGAGGTCGCGGATGCGCCGCAGGGTTTCCGCCGTCGCCGCGTCCGCGGGACCGGTGGCAGGTATCGCCGACAGCACGACCGTGTCACCGGCGGGTGAGGTCCGGGGCACGCCCACGGCCACAATCCCGTCGTCGGCGGCGATACGCTCGGCCAGTGCGGGGATGCGTCCGGCATCGACTCCCGGACTGCGCAGATCGGCGACAAGCAACAGCGGGCCGTTGAAGCCCGGCCCGAAACCATCGGCCAGCAGGTCGTAGGCGCGGCGGTGCGTGGTGCTCGTCGAGTCGTCACCGGCGTCCGGGAAGCCCGTGCGCATGCTGAACGCCGGGGCGGCCAATGCCAGCAGCACCGCCGCGGCGACGACCAGATACGGCCACGGGCGCTCGGCGATCCGGTGGGCGAAACGCCACCACGCCGTGCCTGTCGCCTGCTCGGCAGGGCGATTGCGGCCGAGCAGGCGCCCCGTCTCGATTCGGTCGCCGAGCAGTGACAGCAGCGCAGGCAGCAACGTGAGCGCGGTCGCGACGGCGAGCAGCACCACCAGCGAGGTGCTGAGGCCGACCGAGGTCAGGAATCCGACACCGGTCAGCACGAGGGCCGCCATGGCCACGACGACGGTGCCGCCCGCGAACAGCACAGCGGAACCCGCGGATCCCATCGCGTTGGACAGCGCCATCGCGTTGTCCTGTCCTGCGGCGCGGTTCTCGCGGTAGCGGGCCACGATGAACAGGGCGTAATCGATGCCGACACCGAGGCCGATCATCGCGCCGATCGTCGGTGCCGCCGAGGAGATGTCCAGCGCGCTGGCCAGTACCACGATGCCACCGACTCCTGCGGCAACCGTGATCAGGGCCAGCGCTATCGGAAGCAGCGCGGCCACGATGCTGCCGAACGCGACAACCAGCACGATCAGCGCGACCAGTACACCGGCGGCCTCCGCACCCGAGGTCGCGGTATCGGAATTGATGAACGCCGCGTCGCCACCGAGTTCCGCTGTGAGACCGGCGTCCCGTGCTGGCGCCATCGCCGCGAAGAGCGCGTTCAGTGCGTCCGGCCCCAGATCCGTCGACGGCAGATCGAGGGTGATTTCGGCGAATGCGATCCGACCGTCGGGAGAGATCGTGCCCGTGGCGAACGGGTCGGCCACCACGGCAACGTGCTCCACGTCGGCGACCCGGACGACCGCGGCATCGACGGCGGATCGGTGACCCTCGAGCCGCTCCCCTGGCGGCGCGGCGAAAACAGCCACGGCGCTGCCGTCGGCCGCTTCGGGGAAGCGTTGCTCGAGCAGGTTCATCGCCTGCTCGCTCTGGCTGCCGGGCGCGACGAAGTCATCGATGAACGGGCCGCCCGCAGTCCCGGCCATGGTCAGCACGAGTGCGACGGCCGCCACCCAGGCAGCGATGATTGCCCATGGTCGGCGGGCGCTGACGTCGCCTATGTGGCGGGTTAATCGGTTCATGATCACGGGCTCCTGGGCGATGGCCGCCGGTTGTTCCGAAGGCATTTGGGACAGCGGGTTCCATCGTGGGCGGCAGGCACCTGCGCGGTCGCCCGCCGCGAGGGGATTCGCTCCCCCCCGTTCGTCGGGGTTGTCATGCCGCGGTCGTCCTCCTGACGGCGGAGGCGGTATCCGCACAGAGCGTGATGACTACCCGTCCCGGTGTGGCCTACCGTTGCCTGATGCGCATCGACTCGTCTCGCAACACCGGCCGTCAGATCTCGGGGCGATGACCGACCGCGCCGCGCGCCGGCCCTCGGCTGCGCCGCATGGCCCGTCGGAGCGATTCTGGGGCCCGTTCACCCGCTGGCCACGCATCTCGGACGCGAGCCTCGCTGTCACGATGTTCCTGCTGGCCGTGCACGTCGTGGACGCGCCCGGTGACGCGATCGCCCTCCGCTCGATCGGCTCGGTACCGGTAGCCATGCTGCTGGTTTCCGCCGTGGCGAGCGTGGCGCTGTATTGGCGCCGCAGCGCACCCGTGCCGGTCCTGGCGGTGACGCTCCTGTCCTGGCTGGTCGTGGCGGTGAGTTCGGACTATTCCGACTTCGGCGGTATGGCGATCATCGCGCTGTACAGCGCGGGGCGCTACTCCGGCGAGCTGCGATGGGGCTATGCCGGTATCGGGGGTGGCTTTGTCGTGGTCACCGTCGATGGCCTGCTCGCGCGCGCCGCCTGGGCGGAGATCATCGCCGGTGTCGTCGCCATGGAACTCGCGTGGTACGTGGGCCGCCGGTTGCGTCTGCGCGCCGAACGCGACGACCGGCTGAGCCGGGAACAAGCCGAGGAGGAACACCGAATCCGCATCGAGGAACGTACCCGCATCGCCCGCGAACTCCATGATGTGGTCGCCCACCGAGTGAGCATGATGACGGTACAGGCCGGAGCTGCCAAGGTCGTGGCCAGCCACGACCCCGAGGCGGCCCACCAAGCGATGGCCGCAGTCGAGGACGCCGGGCGACAGGCGCTGGACGAACTGCGCCATCTGCTTGGAGTGCTGCGGCCGGATCTCGATCACGACGGACTCGGGCCTCAACCCGGCCTTTCCGACCTGCCCGGTCTCGTCGAGGAGGTGCGCCGGGCGGGCCTCGATATCTCGGTGACGACCGAAAACATCCGTGCCTCCCTGGCGGCTCGCGTGGAACTGTCGGCTTATCGCATCGTGCAGGAAGCACTGACCAACGTGCTCAAGCACAGCGGCCCGCGGACCCGGACCGAAGTGCACCTGCGTGGCACGCAGTGTGGCCGGGGCATCACGATAGAAGTGCTCGATGATGGCCGTGCGACACGATCGGGGCCGAGTATCGACAAGCGCCCGGCGGGTCACGGGATCATCGGTATGCGCGAACGGGCCCAGCTGTTGGGTGGCAACCTCGAGGCGGGGCCGCGACCCGGCGGCGGTTTCCAAGTGCTTGCCGAACTACCCACAGGAGGGCCGTAGCCGTGAGTTCCGTGAACCGACTTGCGCCGGAATACATCCCGGCATGACTATCCGCGTCATCGTCGTCGATGATCAGGCCCTGGTCCGCACCGGCTTCACGATGGTGTTGCGGATCCACCCGGACATCGAGGTGGTGGCCGAGGCCGGAACTGGCCTCGAGGCGGTCGAGGCAGCGCACCGCCATCGTCCGGACGTGATCCTGATGGACATCCGCATGCCCGAAATGGATGGGCTCGAGGCGACCGCCAGAATCATGGCGGAGGCGGATTGGGATGTCCGAGTGCTGATCCTGACCACATTCGATCCGGACGAATACGTCTATCGAGCCCTGCGGGCCGGTGCCAGCGCCTTCGTGCTCAAAGACATGCCCGCCGACCAGCTGGCCGCGGCTGTACACACCGTGGCCGACGGTGGTGCGCTGCTCGCGCCCTCGATTACTCGCCGCTTGATCGGCCGGTTCGCACGTCGTCTCACCGTCGACACCGCCGTCGCAGGCCGTCTGCAACGGCTCAGCGACCGGGAACGCGACGTGATGGTCGCCATCGCGCGCGGAGCCAGCAACGCCGAGATCGCCGCGCAACTGTTCATCGGAGCCGCGACGGTCAAGTCCCATGTATCGAGCATCCTCACGAAACTCGGCCTGCGCGACCGCGCCCAGATCGTCGTCTTCGCCTACGAGAGCGGCCTGGTCGAAGCCGGCGACAACAGCATCGGTCATTGACCGATCAGGCGTCACGTCGCCATTCGCGCCAGTCCAGCGCGGTCACCGACCCGCTGCTGTGCAGGCGGGTCGGCGTGATGATCATGGCCGCGGAGAACATCGTGGCGAACTCCGCCGGTGTGCCGAACATCGCGCCGATGCGTTCGGCGTACTTCGCCGCGTACCGCGGCTCGCGGTCCGCGGGCGGCAGGTCGGGGGCGAGCGCGGCGGTGCCTTCCAGGCGGACGATGTCGCGGCCGATGTCGGTGACGTCGAGGCCGAGACTCACGTGTGGGTTGGCCGCCACATTGCGCAGCTTCTGCTTGCCGGGTTGGCTGTAGACGAGGACCGTTTCGTCCTCGCGCAGCAGAAACCACACCGGCACGCTGTCTGGCCTGCCGTCCGGGCGGACTGTGGTCAGCCACGCGACGAGATTGCTGCGCAGCCTGTCTTCGACGTACGCGCCGCGGCCGGCGGGAAGATGGAATGTCAGGTTCATGGGTGCCTTCATCTCGTACGAAAGTGCCTGTTCGGCAGGGGATGTCGTGCGATCTGCGGGTAAGAGGCTAATCGAGCGACGGCGCGTCGGCGCGGTGACGGGAGAACCGCGCGGTTGCGGGAAACTCGCGGTGAACGCGAACATCCGCCGATCGTGTACTCGATCGGCGGATGCCTCAGCGGAACGCGCCTCGTGGCGCCGGTGTGCGGCGTTCACGCTCCGGTGCCGGACTTGACGGTGGACACCGCGGTGCCCGTCGCCGCGTCGGACGTGTCGGTGTCGGCTTCGTCGGATACCTCCATGTCCGTTGGCGCGTCGGGTGTTTCGCTCACCACGGGCTCGCTCGTATCCGCCTTGTCGTCCTCCCGCATCCCGGCGTACGCGCACCAGGCCGCGACGAGCCCCAGCACGCCGCACAGCGGCCAGATCCCGGAACCCAGGCGATCCCACGCCAGCACGCCCAGCGTGGGACCCAGCGCCATGCCGAGGCCGAAGGTGGCCTGGTGGGTGCCGATGTAGCGCGCCTTCACCGCCGAGGGGAAGGTCGACGGGTAGGCGAACATGGTGGGGCCGTTGATCATCACGCCGAGCACGAACACCACGGTGGCCAGCAGGATCGGCGCGGCGCCGTGCTCGGCGAAGGAGTACCCGGCGACGCCGAGCCCCATGACCGCGGTGCCCACCGCGCCGACCAGCGGCGCTCGCAGATGCTTGACGTAGGAGGTGATCTTCAGCTCGCACAGGATCAGCACCACCGACGCCGTGACGAGCACCGCGCTGTACAGGCCAGTGGAGTGACCGTCGGCGGTGATGTTCAGCGGCAGCGCGACGGTGTACTGCACGTAGATGATCGAGCCGATCAGCACCGAAGCCAGGAAAAGCTGATAGCGCCGGTCGCGCAGGATCACGCCGTAGCCGGTGCGCCGCTCGGTCGCCGGTTCCGGCGCGTCCTGCACCGCCTTGACGTTGGGCAGGAGCAGCAGCGCGAGCACCGCGTAGGTGAGGGCGGACGCGGCGTCCAGCCACAGCAGCAGGTTCCAGTCGATGAGGATCACGGCCGCGGCGATCAGCGGCGCCAGTGCCGCGCCCGCGTTGAGCGCGATGCGCATCATCGAAAAGCCCATCACCCGATGCTCTTCCGGCATCAGATCGCCGAGCATCAGCGCCGCCGCCGGTCGATAGGACTGGGTGACCAGGCCCGCCGCGCCCACCGCCGCGAGCAGCACCGCGAACATACCCGGCGTCGCCAGCAGCGGGATGAACGCGAGCAGGACCGACGATCCGGTCATCGCCGCGATGATGGTCGAGCGCGGGCCGAGCCGGTGGGTCAGCTCGCCGCCGAGCATGGTCCCGAACACCGCGCCCGCGCTGTAGGCGGTCAGCGCGAGACCGGCTTGGCCGATGCTGAATTCGCGATGCGTCAGGTAGAGCACCAGGAACGTCTGCACGAAAGCGCCGAGCTGGTTCACCAGCACGCCGATGAGCAGGTAGACGACCGGGCGCGGGGTCTGGCGCAGCGCGGCGAAAACGCCGGTGCGCGAATCGGTTCTGATTGCGTTCATCGTGAATCCTTGGTCGCCGGGGCGGAGATGTGGTCGGCGTTCGGGAGTTTCGGCGCGGCCGCGCTCGGACATCTCGATGCGGCCGCGCCTCCAGAGCTCAGCGCAGCAGCGCTTCGATCGCGCCGAAGTCCAGTGCGTCCGCGAGCTCGTTGTAGGTGCCGGTGTCGAGGAGTTCGCGGGCGGCGGCCGCGGCCCGCGCGTAGGCGGCCTGGGCCAGCGCCGGCCCGAGGCTGACCCGGCGCACTCCCGCCGCGGCCAGCTCCGACACGCTCGGCGCGCCAGGCCCGGTCATCACGTTCAGCGGAATCGGTGATTTGCCCGCGAGATCGGTGAGTGTCGGCAGGTCGAGCAGGCCGGGGACGAACAGGCTGTCCGCGCCCGCCTCGGCGTAGTCCACCGCCCTGGCCAGCACCTCGTCGAAGCGGTCCTCGGCCGCGCCGATGCCGAACAGGTAGACGTCGGTGCGCGCGTTGAGCACCAGTTCGGGAAGTCCGGCCTCGGTGGCCGCGGTGCGAGCCGCGCGCAACCGGTCGCACTGCGCCGCGCGGTCGAACAGCGGCCCGCCCGGCGCGGTGGAATCCTCCACGTTGACGCCGACCGCGCCCACCCCGACGACGGCGGCGACGGTGGCCGCGACGTCCTCCGGCGCGGCACCGTAGCCGCCCTCGACGTCGGCGGTGACCGGCACGTCGACGGCCGCGACGATGCGGGCCACCTGGGCGACGGCCTCGTCCCGCGTCATCCGCTGGCCGTCGGTGCGGCCGAGCGCCCAGGCCACGGCCGCGCTGGTGGTGGCGATCACCTGGGCGCCCGCCTGCGCGATCACCGCGGCGCTGATCGGGTCCCATGCGTTGGGTAGCACGAATGTGCCCGCCGCGTGCAGGTTTCGAAACGCGTTGGCCCGGCTCTGCTGGATCTCGTCCGCCACGTCCTCTCCTCCTGAGTCGTTGTCCTGATCTGTTCGAACTCGACGAACCTAACCCCGGAACCGGCTGTGACCACCGGGTCGGCGGCTACCGCGGACAATCGAACGTCAAAGCCGGACAACATGTTCGGCTCAGCGCCCGAAACCGCTGTCGAAACCGATGGCCGCGCGTAGTGGGTCGGCGTCGAGTTCGTCGGCGCCGCGCCGCAGCGCGAACCGGTCCGCCTCCTGCGCGACGACCTGCCCGATCAACGGCGACATCACATACCGCTCCGGCTCCGAAACCCGGTGCAGCAGACCACCGTCGATGAGGCTGTCCATCGCGTATTCGGCCGACTCGATCGAGATGTGCAGCGTGCGTGCCAGTGTCGCGGGCGTCACCTCGTCGGCGCCGCCCGCCAGCATGTGCAGCACATGCTTGGCCAACGGTGGACGCGACAGGTAGGCGGGCAGCACCGCGTCGGCGAGGCTCACATCGCCGATCCGCAGCCAGTTCGACACGTTCACCCCCTCGGCCAGGCGCGCGGCGATCTCCGACAGGCGTCGGCCCGGTTGCGCGGCGATCTTGCGGCCCGCGATGGTGAGCGCGAGGGGCAGGTGTCCGCAGAACTCGGCGATACTGCTCGCCGCGGCCGGTTCGGCCCCGACCCGGTCGCCGCCGATGAGCAGCCGCAGCAGGTCGACCGACTCGGTGCGGGGGAGCGGGCCGAGGGTGACGCGGCGCACCCCGTCCAGGCCGAGCAGTCGCGAGCGGCTGGTCACCACGATCTGGCTGTTCAGCGAGCGCGCGAGCAGCGGGCGCACCTGCGGTTCGTCGCGGACGTTGTCGAGCAGCACGATGACCCGGCGCTCGGCGAGCATCGAGCGGTAGAGCCCGATCCGGTGCATGTCGTCGGCGGGTACCCGATCGGGCGGTACGCCGAGCGCGCGCAGGAAACCGGCCATCACCTCCAGCGGCGCGGCGTCGTCGCAGCGGATGGCGGCCATGTCGGCGAACAGCTGTCCGTCGGGGAACTGCTCGGCGAGCCGGTGCGCGAACCGCAGCGCGAACGCGGTCTTGCCGACGCCGACCGGGCCGCGCACCACCACCGGCACCCGCGAGTCGGCGATGCCCGCCGTCGCCGCGCGCGTGCCGTCGAATTCGGCGACCCGGCCGACGAAATCGTCCGGTCCGATGGGCAGTTGGACCGGACGCCGCGGCGGTCCCGCGTCGGCCGTCTCGTCCACCACAATCGGCAGCGGCTCGGTGGGCGCGCCGTCCCCGCGCGCCTCGCGCCAACGGCGCTCCCACTCCGCGGGATCGCCGCCGCAGGCGCGGACGAACGCCAGCGCCACCGGCAGCGTCGGCAGCCGGTGGCCGCCCGCGGCGTCCGACAAGACGGAAGGGGAGTAGAGGGCCACGCTGGCCAGCTGCCGGTAGGACGGATTGCCCGCCGCGGCCCGCAACTTGCGCAGATCGCCCGCGAACGCGGCAATCGGGCCCGACCTGATATCGATCGGCTTCTCTCGTCTCCCCATCGGTGCTCCACTCCCTGAAATGCGTTGCGGCACACTTGCCCCTGTGCCGCAGCCTGGCAGCCGACGACGATGTCGGCTCCCCCCATGACGCGCACCGCCTAGCGAGCACCGGCCTCGGCGGTTTGCCCCTGATTCAGACCGCACTTCCGGGGAGCTCCGCACCGCGCGTCCGGCGAGTCCGAATTTCCCGTTCCGCGATCGTCCATCCGGAGGGTGAACGGCCAGCGTCGCTATGGCATGCAATAGGCGACGTGCCGCCTAAGCCTGAATCGCGGTGCGTGCCTTGGGTATTAACAGCCGGATGGGCCCGCGTTCGGCCAGCTCCCTTGACCGTCGTAGTTTTAGTCACCTACACTAAAACTACGACACGAGAGGAGCGGCGACATGGGATACGGACACTGGGACGACACCGCCTACCTGGCGGCCAAGACCTACCGCGCCGGCCGGGGGATCGATGATTTCGGCTACACCGCCGACATGCGCGCGCAGCCGTACACGAGCTGGCGGGCGCATCCGTCGCTAGACCCGCTCGGGGTCGGCGCGCGCGAATGCCGGGACTCCGCCGAGCACGGGAACTCGCTGCCCATCGCGGTGTTGTTCGACGTGACCGGCTCGATGGGGCAGGTGCCGATCATCATGCAGGACAAACTCGGCAAACTGCACGGACTGCTCCAGCGCAAGAAGTACGCCGACGATCCGCAGATTTTGTTCGGCGCGATCGGCGACGCCGACACCGACCGGGTGCCGCTGCAGATCGGCCAGTTCGAATCCGACAACCGGATGGACGAGCAGCTGCGCACCATCCTGCTCGAGGGCGGCGGTGGCGGCCAGAAGTCCGAAAGCTACGAGCTGGCGGCCTATTTCATGGCCACCCACGTCGTCACCGACGCGTGGGAGAAGCGGCGCAAGCGCGGATACCTGTTCCTCATCGGCGACGAGCTGAACAAGCCGCGGCTGGCCTCGCGGCACATCCGCGCGGTGATCGGCGATCACGTGCGCAGCGAT
This sequence comes from Nocardia amikacinitolerans NBRC 108937, assembly GCF_001612615.1. Taxonomy (GTDB): domain Bacteria; phylum Actinomycetota; class Actinomycetes; order Mycobacteriales; family Mycobacteriaceae; genus Nocardia; species Nocardia amikacinitolerans. The sequence goes on from NZ_BDAU01000004.1 coordinate 220,776, forward strand.
ATCGCGGTCGACTCGATCTACCGCGAGCTGGCCGAGAAGTGGCACGTGCACTACATCCTGCCGAACCAGTCCTCCTACTACGACGACCCCGAGATCGCGGAGCACTGGCGCGGGCTGCTCGGCCAGAACTTCCTGAAGCTCGACGATCCGGCCGCGGTGTGCGAACTCATCGCGCTCACCATCGGGCTGGCCGAGGGGCGGGTCGACGTCGAAACGGGGCTGGCGGATCTGCGCGACGTCGGGTCGGCGGCGGAGGTGGATTCGGTCGGCAAGGCGCTCGGCGCGCACGCGCGTCCGGCCGTGCGGGCGCTGCCGGGTGGTTCGCGCTGAGCGGGTGCGCCGCACCGCCGCGGGGTCGGTGCGGCGCGCTCGACGTTCATGAAACAGAAAGCAGGACAGCATGATCGGCTCGCATCTGATCGTCGTCGACCTCGGCTTCGGTGACGCGGGGAAGGGCGCGACGGTGGACTGGCTGTGCTCGCCAGAGGCGGGTCTGGACGTGTCCGCCGTCGTGCGTTTCAACGGTGGCGCGCAGGCCGCGCACAACGTGATCGCCGACGGGCGGCACCATACGTTCGCGCAGTTCGGGTCAGGCACGTTCGCCGGCGTGCCGACCCTGCTGTCCGAACACATGCTCGTCGAACCGATCGCGTTGGCGGGGGAGGCTCGGCGGCTGGCGGCGCTCGGCGTCCGAGATCCGCTGGCGCTGTTGCGTATCGACGATCGCGCGCTGCTGACCACGCCGATCCACATCGCCGCCAACCGTGCGCGCGAGGACGCCCGCGGTGCGGCACGGCACGGGTCCTGCGGCCGTGGCATCGGCGAAACCGCCTGGTACGCACTGGAACACGACGCGCCGACGGTCGCCGACTGTCGGCGACCCGATGTGCTGCGGCGGAAGTTGCGCGAACTTGCCGCCCACTACGGTCCCTTGATCGCGCCGAGCGCGCACCGCTACGAGCCGATCGACGATCTGGTCGACATGTACCGGGAGTTCGCGGCCGCGGTGCGGATCGTGGACGGGCGATACCTGGCGAGGGCGGCCCGGCGCGGCCGCCTTGTCTTCGAAGGCGCGCAGGGCGTGCTGCTCGACGAGTGGCGTGGATTGCACCCGCACACCACCTGGTCCACGGTCGAACCGCGCAACGCCCGCGCCATGCTCGCGGCCATCGGCCACGCGGGGTGCACCGTCGGTGTCACGCGCACCTACCAGACCAGGCACGGCGCGGGCCCGTTGCCGACGGAGGACCCGCGGCTCGCGATTCCCGAGCCGCACAACGGCTTCGGCGAGTACCAGGGCGCGTTCCGGCTCGGCCACCTCGACGCGGTGTTGCTGCGTTACGCCGTCGCGGCGTGCGGCGGCGTCGACGGTCTCGTGGTCAACCACCTGGATGCCGTCGGAACCGGCTGGGCCGCAACGGGTTACCGCACCTGCGCCGGTGTGGTGCGAGACCTGCCGCTCGGTCCGTGGCGCGACCTCGACTACCAGCGCCGGCTCACCGAGTTGCTCGCCACCGCCGAGCCGATACTCACCGAGTTGCCCGAAGATCGGCTGTCCTGGTTCGAGCGGACGCTCGGCGCGCCCGTCGTGCTCAGCGCGGACGGACCGACACGGGCCGACCGCACCGCGTCGCGGGCGGAGGTCGCCGCCTGAGCGGTGCTGTCGAAGGCGGGCGGGCGCCGGGCGAGCGACGGAGGGCAGGATGGTTCGGCGTGGAGCAATCCGTTGTGTCGGTCGACGTGGTGACGCTCCGGTTCTGGCCCGAGGACGCCGGGGTCACGATCGGAATCGCGCCGCGCGGCCACGAACCGTTCACCGGCGAACTCGCGCTGCCCGGCGTGCTGCTCGGCCGCGGCGAGCGCCTCGTCGCGGCCGCGCGCCGCGCGGTGCACACCAAACTCGGCGTCCCCGAGGCGGCGATCGGCGCGGTCGGTCAGCTCGTCACCTTCGACGAACCGCACCGCGACCCGCGCGGCCCGACCCTGTCCATCGCGATGTGGGCGGTGGTCGCCCCGCACGAAGGCCCGGCCCGGTGGGTCTCCTTCGACGCGACGCCCACCCTGGCCTTCGACCACAACCGCATCGTCGAGGACTCCCGCGCCGTGCTGGCCCGGCTGCTCTGGAAAGACACCGTGTTCACCCGCGCGGTGATCGGCGCCGAATTCCCCGCAACCCGAGCCGTCGAGCTCAGCACCTCCCTGCTCGGCCTGCGCCCCGACCCGGCCAACCTCAACCGCACCCTCGCCGCCCTCCCCGGCCTCGAACGCACCCCCGAACGCCGCCGCACCAAACCCACCGGCCGCCCCGCCGCCGTCTGGGCCTTCACCCCGGACGATCCTTCGAAGGCCGAATAACCCATCACTGCGACGCCGAACGCGGCGCCGAGGTAGTCCCAGTGGTCGGGGTGACCAGCGGCGCGGAGCGAGCGATCTGGATGGTCGGGAACCGGCCGGTCGCGCGGCGTTCGGCCGGAGTTCAGGGAGGCGACCGGCGCCGGGTCGGGCGATGAAAGCTCGATGAACAGACCGGGAAAGGGCTGGTGGGACGAGTACGCGGGCCGTCATCGTCACGGTATGCGAAGACGGTCGCTGTTGCGGGCCACGGCCGTCGTGGCGGCCGCCCTGGTTCCCGGCTCGGTCACTTCCACCGCCGCTCCCGGTCGCGGCAAGGTGCTCGTCATCGGGCTGGATGGCGCGATGTATGCCAAGATCCGCGAGGCCCGCGCGCCGAACCTGTTGCGGCTGGTCGCGGCGGGCACCCTCTCCCAGACCTCGCTGGTGCCGCACATCAGCCTGTCCGGCCCGTCCTGGGCGACCGCCCTCACCGGCGTGTGGGACCGCAAGCACGGCGTCACCCACAACGACTTCGACGCCGGCCCCTTCGACCGGTACCCCACGGTGTTCACCCTGCTGGAGCGCGCGGGACGCCGCACGGCCGCCGTCGCGACGTGGTCGAAGATCGCCACCATCGCGGGCAGCGGAGCGCCGCACGCGAGCCGGATCCGCGTCACCGCGCCCGTGCCGGACGACCCGGACGAGGCGAAGACCGACGCCGCCACCGCCGACGCGGCGATCGCCGAACTCACCGGCGACGCCCCCGACTTCCTTTTCGTCCACCTCGACCAGGTCGACTTCGCCGGTCACCGGCACGGGGCGGCGTCCAAGGCCTTCCTGGACGCGACCACCCGGGTGGACCGCGAGGTCGGCAGGATCGTCGCGGCCGTCGACGCGCGCCACGGCGAGCACTGGACCGTGCTGGTCACCACCGACCACGGCCATCTCCCGAAGGGAGGTCACGGCGGACAGACCCGAGACGAGACCGCCACCTTCGTCATCGCGCGCGGACCCGACTTCGCCCCGGGCGTGACCGACGCGCACTACGCCCTCGTCGACATCACTCCCACCGCCCTGGATCTGCTCGGCGTTCCGATACCGCGCGGTCTGGACGGCGGCTCGATGCGGGCAAGGCCTGCCACCGCCCGCGAGTGGTAGCGCCGGTCGCCGCGACCCCTGTTCGCCGTTCCCGGTCACGGGTGGCAAATCACTTCGGGCGCGGCCTGATTCGGTTCGGACGAATCCGCACTAAGGTCGACCGTCTCGACCCGAAATGTCCGATCCCAGCGCCCGAAACCGGACAGCTTCCGGTCTCGGCAGCTGCGGATCCGGCGGTGCGCTCGACCGGGGACTAAAGTTGTGGTCTGGGCGGTTGCAGCGGTCGTATAGGGTGGTCCGACCGCGGCGTGGAGAGGTGGTGGCATGACTCAGCATCTGGGCGAGGCGAATGTCGAGCAATCGGCGGCATCTGCCCCGCAGTCGAACGGTGCGGCGGCCGCCTCCGCGAGTCCGCAGCCCGCCCGGCCGACGCCCAACGATGTGCCCCAGAAGCAGCCGACGACGGGGCAGCGACCCTCCGGAACGGCACAGCGCCCGGCCGATCAGACCCAGCGCCAGCCCGGCGCCGCCGCCGTCCCCACCTCCGCCTCGCGGCGGGTGCGTGCGCGGCTTGCCCGCCGGATGACCGGCCAGCGCGGCATCGCCGCCGTCAAGCCGGTGCTCGAACCGCTCGCGACGGTGCACCGCGAGCTGTATCCGAAGGCGAACCTGACCCTGCTGCAGCGGGCCTTCGACGTCGCCGACGAACGCCACGCGCACCAGTTCCGCAAGTCGGGCGATCCCTATATCACCCACCCGCTCGCCGTCGCCAACATCCTCGCCGAGCTCGGCATGGACACCACCACGCTGGTCGCGGCGCTGCTGCACGACACCGTGGAGGACACCGGCTACTCGCTCGAGCAGCTGACCGCGGATTTCGGCGCCGAGGTCGCGCACCTGGTGGACGGCGTCACCAAACTGGACAAGGTCAATCTCGGCGCGGCCGCCGAGGCCGAGACGATCCGCAAGATGATCATCGCCATGGCGCGCGACCCACGCGTGCTGGTGATCAAGGTCGCCGACCGCCTGCACAACATGCGCACCATGCGCTTCCTGCCGCCGGAGAAGCAGGCGAAGAAGGCCAAGGAGACGCTCGAGGTCATCGCGCCGCTGGCCCACCGCCTCGGCATGGCGACGGTGAAGTGGGAGCTGGAGGACCTCGCGTTCGCGATCCTGCACCCCAAGAAGTACGACGAGATCGTCCGTCTAGTCGCCGACCGCGCGCCCTCGCGCGACACCTACCTGGCGAAGGTGCGCGCGGAGATCGTCAACACGCTGGCCGCCTCGCGCATCAACGCGATCGTCGAGGGCAGGCCCAAGCACTACTGGTCGATCTATCAGAAGATGATCGTCAAGGGTAAGGACTTCGACGACATCCACGACCTGGTCGGCATCCGCATTCTGTGCGACGAGGTCCGCGACTGCTACGCGGCGGTCGGCGTTGTGCACTCGCTGTGGCAGCCGATGGCGGGCCGGTTCAAGGACTACATCGCCCAGCCGCGCTACGGCGTCTACCAGTCGCTGCACACCACCGTGGTCGGCCCGGACGGCAAGCCGCTCGAGGTGCAGATCCGCACCCAGGACATGCACCGCACCGCGGAATTCGGCATCGCCGCGCACTGGCGCTACAAGGAGACCCGAGGCAAGCACTCCGGTGACGCCGCCGAGGTCGACGACATGGCCTGGATGCGCCAGCTGCTCGACTGGCAGCGCGAGGCCGCCGATCCCGCGGAGTTCCTGGAGTCGCTGCGCTTCGACCTGAAGTCGCCGGAGATCTTCGTGTTCACGCCGAAGGGCGACGTGATCACGTTGCCGCAGAAGTCGACTCCGGTCGACTTCGCGTACGCGGTGCACACCGAGGTCGGCCACCGCTGCATCGGGGCGCGCGTCAACGGACGACTCGTCGCGCTGGAGCGTCAGCTCGAAAACGGCGAAGTGGTCGAGGTTTTCACCTCCAAGGCGCAGAACGCCGGGCCGAGCAGGGACTGGCAGAACTTCGTGGTCTCGCCGCGCGCCAAGGCCAAGATCCGGCAGTGGTTCGCCAAGGAACGCCGCGAGGAGGCGCTGGAGAGCGGCAAGGAGCAGATCTCCAAGGAGGTCCGCCGGGTCGGACTGCCGCTGCAGCGGCTGATGAGCGTCGACGCGATGACCGCGGTCGCGCACGAGCTGCACTACACCGACATCTCCACCCTCTACACCGCGGTCGGCGAACACCAGGTCTCCGCGCACCACGTCGTGCAGCGGCTCATGGCCCAGCTCGGCGGCATCGGCGACGTGGAGAACGAGCTCGCCGAGCGCTCGACGCCGTCCACCACACCGAGCCGCCAGCGCGTCACCGGCGACGCGGGCGTGCTGATCCCCGGCGCGCCGGGCACGGTGGCCAAGCTGGCCAAGTGCTGTACGCCGGTGCCCGGCGACGAGATCATGGGCTTCGTGACCCGCGGCGGCGCGGTGAGCGTGCACCGGACCGACTGCACCAACGCCGGTTCGCTGCGCGAGCAGGCCGAGCGGATCATCGATGTCGAGTGGGCGCCCTCGCCCTCGTCGGTCTTCCTGGTCGCCATCCAGATCGAGGCGCTGGACCGCACCCGGTTGCTGTCGGATGTCACCAAGGTGCTCGCCGACGAGAAGGTCAACATCCTGTCCGCCTCGGTGGCCACGCACGGCGACCGGGTGGCGATCAGCAAGTTCACCTTCGAGATGGGCGATCCGAAGCACCTGGGCCACTTGCTGAACGTGGTGCGCAACGTGGAGGGCGTCTACGACGTCTACCGCGTGACCTCGGCCGCCTGAGCGAGCGTCCGCCGCAGTCCTCGAGCGGCAATCCGTCGCGTAGCCGTCCTCGCTGATTCAGCGCGCCATGAGTGGCCGGGACGAGACCCCGGAAATCGTTGCCGCGCGGCATGTTTGCTGGAAAACCTGAAATGTTTGCTGGACCGTCAAGAGGGGTTGCTGGCCCGGTAAAGCCCAATTGTCGCTCCTCGGTGGCGGTCTCGCGTGAGCTGTCGGAAACTTGCCGTGCCGATCTCCGCGCCGCGCCGGTCGGTGTGCGTTATGCTTCGGCGTTTCGCGAAAAGTTTTCTCTGTTGCGGCAGTAATAGCCGGAATCTGTTACGGTCTATTGCGTTTCATGGCGTTGAGGGTAGCTGCGGCAACACGGGATTGATTGCGGATCGCTATGACTGATTACACGGCAAGACTCTCGGGGCTGGTGGTCGCGACCACCGTTGCCGTCGCCGCCGCGACGGCGAGCCCCGCGCTCGCCGATCCGCCGAATTCCCCCGCCCCCTCGACCGATCTGGCCATCGATGACTGTCCGGCGTTGTACGCCTTGGGCGTTCAGGGCACGGGGGAGTCCTCCCCGGACGCCGCGCCGACCACCGACACCGGCATGCTGTCCACGGTCTTCATGCCGTTGCTGGCCAAAGCCGCTCGGCCCGGCCTGGTCGAGCGCGCTTACGTGCCATACGAATCCGGCTTCGGCGGCTTCGTCAACGGCGGCGCGGCACCGTACGTGGAGTCCGTGCAAGGCGGGTTGACGCGGCTGCGGGACATGGCCGCTCAGGTCGCCCAGCGGTGCACCGACACGCGCCTGGCCATCGTCGGCTACTCCCAGGGCGCGCACGTCGCCTCGGTGTTCGCCCAGGAGGTCGGGCAGGGCCGCGGCGTGGTGCCCGCCGACCGGGTCGCGGCCGTCGCGCTGTTCGCCGACCCGACCCGCAATCCGGGCGCGCCGCTGTTCCCCGGCTCGCCGGGCAAGCAGACGCCCGATCCCGCGCCCGGCACCGCGGGCGCCGAGATCGCGACCATCGCCGCGCTGCCGCAGACGCCTGCGAACGGCGGCGGCGTCGGCCCGGAACGGGACCAGGCGGCCAATTTCGCGGCCCTCACCGGCCGCGTGGCGAGTTTCTGTGCGGCAGGCGATCTCGCCTGCGACGCGCCGCAGGGCGCGCCGATTCTGAAGGCCGTTGCCTCGGTGGCGGGCCAAGCGAAGCTGAGCGGCGGCGACCCCATCGCGTCGCTTGTCTCCATCGCGCAGGCGCTCGCGTTCACCTCGATCAAGACCGCGACCAAGGTCGTGAACGAGGACGTGCGGGGCACCTCGCTCGCGAATCTGTCGCTCTCCCCGCAGAAGTCGATCTCCCAGCGCATCGCCGACGCCTCGGACCCGCGCACCCCGCTGGATCTGAACGGCGCGCTGCGCGCCCTGCTGAAGGTCGGCATGATCGGGCTCAACGCGGTCGCCACCGTCGTGAAGGCGGTGATCAGTCCGGCGGCGATCTCGCAGCTGGCCACCGCTGGGTTGTCCAATCCGGCGGCGGGTCTGCTGCTGCTCGGCACGAAGTTGATCGGCGCCATTCCACAACTGATCCCGCCGACGACGGTGTCCCGGCTGGTCACCCAGGCGTTCGACGCGGTGGTGCAGAACATCACCGACAACAGCGAACTGCTGAACGTCACGACATGGGTGCGGTATTGGGACACCGTGCAACGGCACGGCGCGTACAGCACCGCGGCGGTGGCCGCCAACGGCGACGCGCCCACCCGCTTCGTCGCCGACTGGTTCGCCGCACTGGCCCGTGACCTGGCCGATCGCTTCGGCGCGGGCGCCGAGCCGCAGGGTGGGGCGGCCAAACCGCCCTCGGGATTCTTCGGCGAAAGTACCGGCGCGTCGACTACGCCGAATTCGTCCGGTACGGGACAATTTCCGTTCGGGACAGGAGCCGATGGCGCCTCATCCGGCGGCGCGACCTCGATTCCGCCCACCGAGCGACCCGGCACCGCCAACAACGCCTACCCGTTCTCCACGAACTGATCGCCGAGAGGTCCGACGATGCGATACCACGTGCCTGGCTCTGCGGGAATGGGGGAATGTTGAAGTCGTACAAAGATCTGTCCCGCTGGTACGACGCGCTCGAACCCGACAGCGGCGCGCCCGCTCCCGCGCAGCAGGACGACACGAGTCTCGACCCGGTCGACGACGACGGACCGGCTCGGTATCCGCACTATATCCGCGAGGAAGAGGATCCAGAGGAGGCGCGCGCGCGGAACGAAGTTCCGGCGGATCTGGCCTCGCGGCGCGCGGAATTCACCGGCGGCTGGTCCGATTGGGTCGCGGTCCACGCGCCGGGTCCCGACGACGACTACACCCCGCGCGACGGCGATCTGGTCCGTTTCCCGTGGCCGGAGGACGACGACTACGACGACGAGCCCGCGCCTGCCGTCCGCCCGCACCCGCGCGCGCTGCGCGACCATCCGGCCTCGCGCCGCGGCCGCGTCGTCGTCGTGCTGATCGTTGCGGTCCTGTTGCTGGCCTTCGTCGCGCTGGGCGCGCTGTACCTGTTGCGGGCCTCGGGCAACCGCGCCGCCGTCGCGCCGACCACCCCGCCGATGCAGTTCACCGCGGGCAGCGCGCAGGCGGGCATCACCTCGGGCTGTCCGACCGAGCGCGCCGAACGGCTGATCCGCAGCGCGGAGCCCGGCGGCACGCACAGCGGCCCCGACGTCGTGCTGGCCTTCCAGTACGCCTACTACGTGGAGCGGTCCGGCGAGCGGGCACGGGAATTCGTCGCGCCGGACGCGGCGGTCCCGGCCGCTCCGACGATTCAGCGTGGAATCGACACGGTCCCGGAGGGCACCACGCACTGCGTGCGCGTCGCGACGGTGGCCGTCGACATGTATTCGGTGGAGGTCACCGAGTATCGGCCGGGCGGAGCGCCCGCCACGTACAACAAGCAGACGGTCACCACCGCGGTGATCGGCGGCCGCACCCTGATCACGGGTGTCGCGGCCGGATGAAGGAGAGCTGAGAACGATGGGAGAGGACTGGAGCCGCTGGCTCGACGAGGCGCCCGAGGAGGGCCCTCCGCCGGGTCGTCAAGCGCGTTCGAAGGCTCCGGTGGTGCGGTTGCGGCGCGGCAAGCGGGGTGACGGCGAAGAGGAGACCGGGCCGACGCAGCGGCCGATTCTGGTGGTCGGCGGGTGCGGCGGCGCGGGGACCACCACGACCGCCCTCGGTATCGCGGGCGAATTGGGTTCGGGCGGAACGCCTACGGTCGCGGTGGACGCCACCGCGGCGGGCAGCGATCTCGCGCTGCGCGGCGCCGACGAGCACCTGCACCCGATCAGTCTGCAATCGTGGTTGTACGGGCGCGGCGACGACGAACCGGCCCCGCTGAAGGAATGCCTGTCCCGCGCCACGTCCGGCATCGGTCTGCTCTGGCGCGACGCCGCACCGCTGCGCCGCCGCGCCACCTACCTGACGGTCGCGCGCGCGGTGGAGGACGCGGGATTCACCGCGGTCTACGACGGCGGCAGCCCGATCGCGGGACGCCAGCTGCGTCCGCTGCTCGACGACGCGGATGTCGCTCTGGTGCTTGCCATTCCGGCGCGCCCGGATGCCGCGAACCGGCTGCGCGTCACCCTGGAATGGCTCGACGATCAGTTCGGCGATTCGACCGAGGGGCAGGGCGCGGGAATCGTCGGCGACACCACCATCGTCGTCTCGCATCAGCAGCCCGGCGCCGATTCGCGGGTTGCCGACCATTTGCGTGAACACCTGGGCGGCTGGGTCCGCGACATCAGGGAGATTCCCTACGATCCGCATCTCGCGCGCGGCGAACTCGTCCGGCACAGCGCGCTGGCCGCCGAGACCCGCCGCGCGTACGGGGTGCTGTTGGCGGGGGTGGCATCATGACCGCCGCCATGAAACTTCGCCGGAAACTCGATCCGCAGCCCGCGGGCGTCGTCGCGCCGCCCGAGTCCCGTCGCGCACCGGTCTGGGACCGTCCGGTGCCCGGCGTCGGACGCGCGCCCCTGGTCTGGCTGCTCGGTGTGCACGGCGGGGCCGGAGCAACTACCCTCGCGCATGTGCTTGCGCCGGCGGCGGATTCGAGCCGCCGCTGGCCCGGCGTCTTCGAGCGTGAATCGCCGTTCGTCGTGTTGGTGGCCAGGGAGACGATCGCCGGGTTGACCCGCGCGCACGACCTGCTGCGCCAGCACCATTTCGGTTTCGGCGGACCCTCCGAGGTGCTCGGCCTGATCACCGTGGCCGCGCGGCCGGGCAGGATGCCCGCCGAAATTCGGCGCTACCGCGACGTGGTCGGCTCGTTGGCGGGCCCGCTGTGGCAGGTGCCGTGGTACGAGGAGTGGACCCTGGTCGAGCCGGAGCAGTTGCCGGTGTGGACGCCGGGCGACCCGATGCCGGAGAAGAAACGCAAGATCGATCCGCTGGCCGAGGTCCCGCTGGAGGTGCGCGAGCTGGGCGTCGACATCGTCTCCGCGGTGCGTGAGAAGCTTGACAGCACTGCGGCTTTCGACGAGGGGGAGGATTCGTGAGGTCGACCGGCGCGCGCAGCAATTTCGAGAAAGGCATCCGATGAGCATGTTCCTCCTCGCCGTGCAGGACACGTACGGCACCGTGCTGGCCCAGGTCGGCAATCCGACGCCAGAGGCGCCGCCGGGATCGGAGAAGATCCTGCAGCTGGTGCGCTACCTGACTTGGTTCGTGCTGCTGTCCGGCATCTGCGGAATCATCTACGCCGGCGGCAGGTTCGCCTGGGAGAAGTGGACCGGTGGCGGCCTCGAATCGCCGAAGATGGTGGCGGGCGCGATGATCGGCGGCGTGGTCGCGACCAGCGCGGGCACCATCATGAACGCCGTCATCGGCACCTAGGACGACCATGTCCACCGTGCGAATGTCGACGGAGCTGCTCGCCTACAAGCAGATGCCCTCCGAGGTGCTCGAACCGCTGATGCAGCTGCTGAATTGGCTGCTGTGGTTCGTGCTGCTGGTGTGCCTGGCCTGGATGATCCTGTCCGCCGGCAGGCTGTGGATCGCGTTCCGCAGCGATCTGGCCGTCAACGACGCGACCCACGGCGTGGTGATGAGCCTGATCGGCGCGATCGTCGCCAGCACCGCCTCCGGCATCGCGTTGGCGTTCCTACCGACGTGAGCCGCGGGATCCTGATGGAGACGGTTCGGACATGAACTGCACAGCGACGCGGCCGCGTTCGGTGGCACACCCGCCCGGCGCCGGGCGGCTCGGCAGATCCGCGGCCGGGGTGTTCGGCGCGGTGCTGCTGGCGGCCGCCGTCGGCTGTGGCGGCGCGGACGAGCCCGCGGGCCCGGATCTCGCCGCGCGGCCGAGCGGGCTGCGCTGGCAGGCCTATCAAGGCGTGGCGCTGCCGCACACCGACCAGGGACCCGAGTCGCTCGCCGACGGTGCCGCAACGGGTTTCGAGCAGACCCCGCCGGGCGCGGCCGTCGCCGCGATCACCCACACCGTGCGCCTGTCGGTGGCCGCCGACGACCAGTGGCCGAAAGTGATCGCCGCCGAAGTAGTTCCAGGTCCCGCGCGCGACGAGTGGGCGGTGAGCCGGGTGCAGTTGTCCATCACCGGACCTGCCGAGCCCGAGTACGCCCCGCGGCTGCTGGGGTACAAGATCACGGACTACACCGAGCAACGCACCGCCGTCGACGTGTACACCGAGTACTCGGACGGCTCGAAAGCGGTGAACCACACGGTTGTCGAGTGGTTCGCCGAGGACTGGAGATTACGACTGCCCGACCCCGACTCGACCGCCCGCCCCGTCGAGGCCATCGACGTATTACCCACCGACATAGTGACATTGGAGGCGCCGAAGTGACCGAGAAGGAGTCCTACGCGCGTGATCGCGTCTCCTTCGGTGCGATCGCGTCCGCGGCGCTGCTGGCGCTCATCGTGATCGTCGGTGCGGTGGTGTACCTGGGGGGCGACGACGAGGCCACCGGCAACAACGAGGCCGAATTCGCCGCGACCACCGGCGAGGGTTTCGCGAGCCCGGAGGTCGACCTGTTCGGCAGGCGCGTCGATATTCCGAACAACCCTGCGGGACAACCGCTTCCGCAGGACCCGACGCATCAGCGCAAGCCGTCCGACCCGGACTGGCTGACCGCGGCGCCGGAGGGCACCCAAGCCCCGCGCGGCTGGCAGCGGGTGTACGGCGCGTCGGTGCCGTTCTCCACCTCCGACGGCCCGACCCGCATCGAGGACGGACTCGCCGTCGGTTACGCGCACACCCCGCAGGGCGCCGCGCTGGCGGCCGCGCAGATCACCTACCGGCTCAACGCCCGCCCCGCCGACCGCGACCTGTACGTGCGGCAGGTGCGCGTTTCGGCGCAGCAGATCGCCGCCTACGACCGCGCGCTCGACGAGGATCGGCTTCCGAAACAGCAGCCGGAGAAGGTGACTCGCTACTTCGTCGCCTCCGACGCGTTCAAGGTGGAGAACTACGCCGACGACTTGGCCATCGTCCGGTTCGCCTCGCGCGGGCCCGTCGTCGACGGCAAGCAGCTGTGGGCGGCGCTGCGGTTGGTCATGGTGTGGGACGCGGGCGACTGGCGGCTCAAGCCCGCCACGAGCAACGGCGCGCAGACCGAGTACATCGAGTCGCTCGAAGGGTGGACGAAATGGTGACCGCAGGCCCTCGAATCGAAAGCGACGCCGACGATTCCGCGATCACGAGGTTCGCGAGAAAGGCACGAGACACTGACCGGCGAGCAGCAAGTCCAGATCGAGTCCCTGCGGAGCATCGAGGGGTGGACACGATGGTGAGAAAACTGGTGACGATCCTCGCGGTCGTCTTCACGGTGATGGTCGCGACGCCGACGGTGGCCTACGGCCAGACCTACGGCTTCGACGAGACCTGCAACGAGATCCACGACACCCTCGACGGAGTCGGCCTGCCGGGGATCTCCCTCGGCGACGCCGCATCCGCGGTGTGCAAGGCGGGCAACGCCGCGTCGCATCCCGGCGACGCCGCGACCGCCGTCAAGGACAAGGCGTGGGACTCCACCTTCGGCAAGGTGGTGGATTCGCTGATGAACGGCCTCGGCGAGGCCATCATCCTCGCGCTCACGTTCTGGATGAAGGTGCCCAACGAGGCGGCGAGCGACAACGGGTCGTTGTTCACCAGGATCAACGACTACACGTATCAGATTCAGATATTGCTGCTCATCGCCTCGGTCATCCTGTCGGGCGCGAGACTCGCCGAGGCGAGGCGCGGTGCGGCGGTGAGCGAAGCGGCCGAATCCTTCCGCATGTTCGCCAGGGTGGTGTTCAGCTCCTGGATGCTCGGCGCCATCATCGTGGCGGGTACCCAGGCCTCGGATCGGTTCGCCGAGTGGATCATCAACGACTCGACCAACGGCAACGCCAAGGATTTGGCCGAGCTGATGGTGAAAACCAGTAAGCTGCAAGCCTTCTCGCCGGGTCTGGTGCTGATCATCGCGATCGTCGGCCTGCTCGGCGCGCTCGCGCAGATCGTGTTCGCCATCGTCCGCCAGGGTCTGCTGATCATCGCGGCGGGCGTGCTGCCGCTGGCGGCCGCCGCGTCCGGCATGAACATCGGTAAATCGTCGTATCAGAAGCTGATCGGCTGGATCATCGCCTTCATGTTGTTCAAACCGGTGGCGGCGATCGTCTACATGATCGCGTTCACCACGGCGGGCCACGTCGACGGGCTCACCTCGACCACCGGCCTGCCGGAAGGCGAAGAGGCACAGCGCATGCTGGTCGCCATCGTGTTGCTGTGCAGCGTGGCGTTCGTGCTGCCCGCGCTCATGCGCCTGGTCACCCCGGCCGTCGCGATCGTCGGTTCCGGCGGTTCGGGTCTGGCCTGGACCGGCGGCGCCGTGGTCGGCGCGCTGGCGCTCGGCGCCATGGGCACCAAGGCGGTCGGGGTGAAGGCCGCGGCGTCTCCTGGTTCGGCGGGCTACGTCAGCGGCAGCGGCTCGGGGCCGCGCCCGCCGGGTGGCGCCGGCGGCGGACGCGGCGGCGGCGCACCACGTCCCACGCCTCCGCGCGGCGGTGGTGGCGGTGGCGCGGCGGGTCAACCACCGCGCGCCTCCGAGCCGCAGGGCTCGGCCGGAGTACCGTCCGGAGCGGCGCGAGCGGCAGGCCGCATCGGCGCGGCGAGAGCCGCGGCGGGCAGCATGCGCAACGCCGACGATTCCATGGGTGATGTGGCAGGCGACCGTTGGGCGAACCGGTCGCCCGACCTCGGGAGGAGCACCATTCCGCGATGACGATGACCGAACCCTACGAGCGCCGCTCCTACGGGCTGTGGCAGAAGCCGCGCAGCGCAGGCCTTTTCGGCCTGCGCTGGGAAGAGACCGTGATCGGCTTCGTCGTCGTGATCACGGCGCTGATCTGCGCGATGGTCGGCGGCTTCCAATGGGGTCTCGTCGTCGGCGGCGTCGGCGTCGCCGTGATGGTTCCACTGGTGTGGCGGACGGGGGGCCGCTCCGGCTACGAGACGGGATTGATGATGTTCAACTGGATGCGCTCGCGGAACCGCGGCGAACACGTGTATCGGGGCGGACGGTTCTCCCGGATCCCCGGCGGCGTCACCCGGCTGCCCGGGCTGCTCGCGCCCTCGAAGCTGTACGAGGGCATCGACGCGGGCGGCTACAGCTTCGGCATGATCCACCTGCCGCAGTTCGCGCAGTACACCGTGGTGCTGCGGGCCTGGCCGCAGGGTCACGAGGCGGTGGACCAGCCGGTCATCGACCGCTGGGTTTCGGCATGGGGCACCTTCCTCGCCTCGGTGGGCCAGACCAGCGACATCGTGGCCGTTGTCCCGGTCATCGACACCGTCCCCGAGACCGGAAACCGTTTGCTCACCGAGGTTTCCACCATCACCCGCCCCGAGGCGCCGGAACTGGCCCAGCAGGTGATGTACGAGCTGGCCACCGAGCTGCCGCAGGAGCGGGTGCAGCTGCTGCCGCGCGTCGCCATCACGTTCAAGGCCACCACCGCCGAGCGTCGCAAGAACCCGGCCGAGGAAGCCGTCGAGATCGGCAGGCGGCTGCCTGGCATCTGCGCGGCGCTCGCCGAGGCGGGCGTGCGCGCCCAGCCGATGTCGGCCGACGAGGTGATCGCCTTCATCCGGCGCAGCTACGACCCTGCCTCGCAGGCCGACCTCGAGGTCGCGGCCTCCGAACCCGAAGGGCACGGGCTGGATTGGGCCGACGCGGGCCCGGTCTCGCACGACGAGAAGTGGGACCACTTCATCCACGACGGCGGCCGGTCGGTCACCTGGGAGATGGACGCCGCCCCCGAGGGCGCGGTGGACGAGCGGGTGTTGCAGCGGCTGCTGGCGCCGAACCCGGAGGTGCCGCGCAAGCGCATCGCCATCGTCTACCGGCCGCACTCGGCCGCCGACGCCGCCGAGATCGTCGACGACGACTTCAAGAACGCGCTAGTGGCGCAGCAAAGCGAACGCGGCGTCGTCTCGGCGGCCGCGACCCTGCGGGTGGGCGCCACCCAGCAGGCCCGTGAGGAACAGGCGAGGGGTCACGGTGTGACCCGCTTCGGGGCGCTGGTGACCATCACCGAGCCCCTGCGCGGCGACCTGCCGCGCATCGAGGCCATCACGCGCGACCTGTCGACCCAGGCGCGTTTGAAGATCCGGCGGTGCTACCGGTACCAGGCGGCGGCCTTCGCGGCCTCCCTCGGGTGCGGGGTGATCCTGCCGGAGCACGCGACGATTCCGAAGGCATTGGCGGGGTGAGCGATTCATGGCACGCGACAACGAGCCACCCGTACGGGAGCGCGACGAGGCGCAGGCGCGCCGAGGCAGGCGACGCGAGGACGCCGAACGCGAGGCATGGGGTCGCCCCTCGGCCGAGGGCAGGCCGCACCGCCCGCCCGTCGAGGGCACGAGCCAACGCGGCGGGCAGCGCTCGGGCAGCGAGGAGATGCCCGAGCGGAGGCGGCGTCCGGCCGGGGACCAGGCGCGGGTGAGCGGCGAGGAGCGGACCGGTCTGGGGGAGATGTCCGATCGGGAGCGCCGGCCGTCTCGGGACGCGAGCGAGCGGCGCGCGCGCCCCGGCCGCGCCGACGGCGTCCGTCCCGAGCGGGCGCACGCCGACCGCCCTCCGATGGACCGGGCACGCGCCGAGCACGCGCGGGCCGAGCGGGCCGCTCAGGAACGCGCGCGCGCCAACGGCGCTCGGCCGCAACGGCCCGCCGACCGCCCGGTGCGCGGCGAACGGCCCGTCCGCTCCGACAACGGTCGCGGCGGGCGCGCACCGCAGCGCCCGGCGAAGGTCGACTACACCGCCGACCGCGCGATGGGCGCACCGCACATGGACAAGGCCGCCCGGCGCGCGAAAGCCAAGGCGGACAAGCGCAAACAGTCCGGCCCGCCGCTGCTCGACGACGCGACGCGGGCACGGCTGGAGGCCGTCAGCCGGGAGGGCTCCGGCCTGCGCGCGGCATGGGCGACCTTCCGCATCCGCACCGACGACATCCGCCGCCGTAACTACGCCGCGCGCGCGGAGCAGACCATCGAGGACGGATTCGACCGCAGCACAGCCCAACTCACCGACCGCGGGTACGCGGGCGCGGGCGGCGGCCGGATGAACGTGGTCGGCCGCCCCGTCGAATACCGCGCCACCACGGCGCAGGTGGCCGGTCTGTGGCCGTGGTCGGTCGGCGCCGGCGCGCCGCTGATCGGCACGCCGCTCGGCTCACACCTGCACACCGGAGCGCCGGTCTGCTTCGACCCGATGAACTGGTTCATGCGCGGCAGCTTCATCACCGCGCCGAGCCTTTTCGTGCTTGGCCTCAACGGTTTCGGCAAGTCCTCGCTGGTGCGCCGGATCGTGCTCGGCGGCATCGCGCAGGGCATCACGCCGCTGGTGCTCGCCGACGTGAAGCCCGACTACCGCAAGCTGGTCGAACTGGTCGGCGGTCAGATCATCGACCTCGGCTACGGTCACGGCAAGCTGAACCCGCTGGCGGCCGGTGTGCTCGGCTCGGTGGTACCGCGACTGGAAGAGTTCCCCGCGCTGCAACTGCAAGTGCTGCAAGACATGCGGGCCAGGCAGGTCACACTGATCGCGGGCCTGATCGAGCTGGTGCGCGGCGCGCGGGTGCGCGACTACGAGGAAACGCTCATCTCGACCGCGCTGCGCATCCTCTACCAGCCGGGCAGCGGCTATACCCCGGACCAGCCGCCGATCATGGAGAACCTGCTGGAGGTGATCCAGGCAGGCGGCGAGGAGCTCCAGCTCGACGCGGGCGCCGACGATCCCGCCGAATACCAGGTCGCGATCAAGAACCTGCGCCGCTCGCTGCGCGCGCTCACCCAGGGTCCGTTCGGTGCGGTCTTCAACGGCCAGACCTCGGTGCCGATCGACACCGAGGCGGTCGCCGTCTGCATCGACGTCTCGCACATCCCGACCGGCGACAAGAAACTCAAAGCCGCTGTGATGCTGGCCTGTTGGGCCGACGGCTTCGCCTCGGTGGAGGCCGCGCACGTGCTCGCCGACGCGGGCCTCGGGCCGCAGCGCTACTTCCAGGTGGTGATGGACGAGCTGTGGCAGGTGCTCGGCCTCGGCGACTTCATGGTCGACCGCGTCGACGAGCTGACCCGTCTGCAGCGCGGCCTGGCCACCGCGCTGATCATGATCAGCCACACGATCAAGGACCTGCAGGCACTTGGCTCGGAAGCCGCGATCGCCAAGGCGCTCGGCTTCCTGGAGCGGGCGCGCGCCAAGATCTTCGGCGCGCTGCCCGCCGAAGAGGTCAAGCGGCTCGACAGCACGGTGCCCTTCACCTCCGCCGAGGAGGAGATGGTGACCGGATGGTCGGCGCCGCAAGCGTTGACAGGTGAGGCGCTGAAACCGGGCCAGCAGCGCCCCTCTCCGCCGGGCACGGGTAAATTCCTGCTGAAGATCGGTGAGGATCGGCGTCCCGGCATTCCCTTCCACATGGAATTCACGTTGTCGGAGAAGGAAAGCGGGATTCACGACACGAACCAGCGGTTCAGTGAATTCACCGGCGGCCCGAATACCGAATCCACCGCGCGTGGCGGTGAATCCCCGAACGGGAGCGCGGCATGAGATACCGTCCAGGACGCGAAGCAACAAGGATCGGCCGAGCGCCTGGTTGGGCGGTGTTGTTCGGCGGAAGGAGTGCCGCATGATGCCGCATCGTTCGTATCGCAGAGTGTCGCCGGAAGTGCGTAAGGCCGCCGTCGAGCAGGTCATCGCGCTGACCGGCAAACTACGCAGTGAATCCGAGGCATGCCGGGTGGTCGCCGAGCAGATCGGCGTCCACACCAACTCGGTGCGCAATTGGGTGCGCGCCGCGGAAGGCCCCGGGCTGGAACGCATGGACGCGACCGCGCTGCGCCGGAAAGTGGCGCTGCTGCAACAACAATTGGCGGCCGCCGCCGAAATGAACCGCACCCTCGCCGACACCCTCAACGAAGCCCGACGCCACACGTGACCATTCCCCCCGAGTCGCATTCGAACTCCGGCGCCCCGCCGCGTCCCCGTGCGAGGGCGTGGTGACCGGCCGCGGCGTGTTGTGGACGGCCCTCGGCGCGGTGATCGGACTGATCGCCCTGGTACTGGTCGTGGTGCTGCCCGCCGTCGAGGACCCGTGCGAGGACGCGTCGGTGCTCGGCCCCTCGCAGACCGCGTTGCCTCCGCTGGGTGGTGACCCGCCGGGCGCCAGTCCCGCAGGTGCCGCCGAACCCAGTGCCTCCCAGGCGAATCCGACCGTCACCGGCACTCCCTCGCTGGCCGCGGGCATCGGCCCGATCCGGCGCACCCTGCCGATGGCCGCGGGCACGTTCACGATCTCGGACACCTTCGGCTCCCGCAACGGCGGCCACCGCGGCGTCGATATGGCGGCGAGCGACGGCACCCCGATCTTCTCGGTGGCCGACGGCCGGGTGGTCGCGGCCGGACCGGCCTCTGGCTTCGGCAACTGGATCGTCGTCGACTCGGTCGACACCAACGGCAGGTCGTATTCGGCTGTGTACGGGCACATGTGGGACCACGGCGTGCTGGTGCGGGTGGGGGAGAGCGTGCGGGCGGGTCAGCAGATCGGCATGGTCGGCTCGGCGGGCGAATCCAGTGGCCCGCACCTGCATTTCGAGATCGTCCCCGGCGGACGCTTCACCGGCGGCCGTCAGATCGACCCGCTGCCCTGGCTGGACGGCGCGCCCACCCCGGACCTCGGCGGCGCGCAGTGGTACTCCGCCGACCCGCGGTGCCAGCGCGGCTTCGGCAGCGCGGGCGGCGCGCTGGCCGCGGGCAAGGTGCCCCAGGAACTCGAGATCTGGTACCGCCGTGCGGGTTCGCTGTGCCCGCAGATCACGTCCTCGTTGCTGGCCGCCCAAGGCAGGCAGGAGTCGGGTTTCCGCAGGGGTCTCACCTCGCCGGCGGGCGCGCAGGGTCTTGCGCAGTTCCTGCCCGGCACCGCGGCCGCGATCAACCCCGACGACGGCAGGCCGTATGTCATCGATGCCGATGGCAACGGCGTGGCCAGCGTGTGGGACGACGGCGACGCGATCATCGGGCAGGGCCGTTATATGTGCGCCATCGCACGCAAGGTCGGCCAGTGGGTGTCCGAAGGGCGCGTCCAGGGGGATGTCACGGCGCTGACGCTGGCCGCCTACAACGCGGGCGAGGGCGCGGTGCTCGCGTCGGGCGGCATGCCGAATCAGTATGCGGCGCACTACTCCGAGACCCGGCCGTACGTGGCGAACATCCTCGCGATGGAACCGCAGTACCGCGCGCCGGGTTCGACGGGACGCTTCAGCCCGCAGGAAGGCAGCGGCGGCGAACAGATCCTGGAGGCCGCGCACGACTGGCTCGGCACACCGTACGTGTGGGGCGGCGGCGGGCCGCAGGGGCCAACCGGCGGCGGCATGGACGGCCCCGGTCTGACCGCGGCCGCGGTGTTCGCGGCCTCCTCGGGCGCGGTGACGTTGCCGCGCACCGCCGAACAGCAGTGGGAGGCAGGCGTCGAGGTGCCGATGAGCAAGGCGCGGCCCGGAGATCTGGTGTTCAGTTCCTTCGGGCCGCGCGGACCCGCGGAGGTCGGAATCTATGCCGGTGACGGACGCATGATCCAGTCCGTGCCCGGTTCGGACGCGCGGTCGGGCGGCGGCGTGATGGAGGTCGCAGTGCCCGGCGACGCACGGCTGCGGAGGGTACTGTGAGCGAACACGCCGAGGCGCGAGTGCTGATCGGACCGCCACCGTGTCGGTCCGGGCGGTTAGCCTTGAAAGACAGAGCAACTGCACGCGCGAAACTGGTGGTGATGCTGGTGGTGAGCGTGGCGATGACCGTCGCGGCCTGCGGGCGCGACCAGACCGGCGAATCGGGTTCCGGTGCGCCGCAACCCGCCACGTCCACGACCAGGCTGCTCGAGAACGTGCCCGCGCCGGACCCGGTGACGCCGGACGGTGTCGCGGTGGCGGCGCTGCGCGAGATCTACACTTGGCGGCCCGCCACCGAGGCGCCGGGCGATTCGCTGGCCAGGGCGCGGAAATGGCTGGGGCCCAGCATGATACGGATGTTGGACGGCGATCCGTCGGTCACCGAGACGCCCAAGCCCTCGCTGCAGTGGGCGGACTGGGCCAAGGCGAAGGCCACCGTCGAGGCGTTCACCTTCGCCTCGGGGGACCGGCCGCCGCCGGGGCCCGATCCGGACCTGGCGCAGTTCAAGATCGGCATCGAGCAGACCGTCGTCTACCCGAACGGGCGCAAGGAACCACTGGCGCCCGCGACGGTGATCGCCACCGTGGTGCGCACGCCCGACGGCTGGCGGCTCGACGCGTTCCGCTGACCACACGCTTTCCACCGCAAGGCGATTCGAGGAGACAGACATGGCGAAGAAGAAGAAGGTGACGGATCCGGCGATACCCGGACCCGATCTCGGTCTGTTATCGGTCTACGCCGGTGCCGTGGTGATCGGAACGCTCTTGGTGGCCCTGCATCTCGGCAACCAGATGGCGGCCGAGCCGCAGGACCTGCCGATCAATCCGATCGAGATCGTCGCCGGGATCGCACGCGGTAAGTACACCTGGCCGACCGGCGCGACGGTGATCCTGCTGCTCGTGATCTCGTGCGCCGTCGCCGTCCTGGTGGTGCGCAGGCAGATGAACAAGCGCAAGTCCAAAGGCGCACTGCCGATCGACGAGAAGGCCCAGTACATGGGAACGGGCGGCGCGATCCGCGCGCTCACCGAGGCCGGTGTGCGGGAGAAGGCCGAACAACTCGGAATGAACCTCGGTTACGACGATGCGCCCGGCGTGCCGATCGGCGTGAGCGTCGCCGACGGTGTCATGCTCTACGGCTCCTACGAGGACCTGCACCTGGACATCTGGGGTCCGCGCCAAGGCAAGTCGACGTCCCGTGTCATCCCGGCGATCCTGTCCGCCATCGGCCCGGTGCTGTCCACCTCGAACAAGCGCGACGTCGTCGACGCGACCCGCGACGTACGAGAGTCCAAGGGCAGCCCCACCTTCGTGTTCGACCCGCAGGGCGTCGCCGACGAGAGTCCGAGCTGGTACTGGAACCCGCTGGACTGGGTCGACGCCAGGCACGAGGGCTGCGAGATGCGCGCCCAGCGGCTGGCCGGGCACTTCGCCGACGCCGACAACGGCGCCGAATCCAAGTCCGACGAGTTCTTCGATCCCGAGGCCGAGGATCTGCTCGCCGCGCTGTTCCTCGCCGCCGCGGTCGGCCAGCGGCCGATCGTGCAGGTGTGGGACTGGGTCACCAACCCGGTCGACACCGAACCCATCGAGCTGCTGCGCAACGCCCGCCACCACTACATGGCCTCCGGCCTTGCGATGCAGTACAACGCCGATCCCCGTACCCGCAGCGGCATTTTCGGCACCGCCAAGAAGATGGTGCGCTGTCTGCAGCTGTCCAACGTGCACGACTGGATCCTGCCCGGCACCGACCCGCGGACCGGCCAGACCCGCAGGCAGTTCGACGAGCTCGAGTTCATCGAGCGCAACGGCACGCTGTACTGCCTCTCGCTGGAAGGGCGCGGTTCGGCGGCGCCGCTGGTGAGCGCGCTGACCGAGGCCGTCATCGACGTGGCCATGCGCAAGGCGTCCCGCTCGCGCGGCGGTCGCCTGCCGATCCCGCTGCTCGCCGTGCTGGACGAGGCGGCGAACGTGGTGCGCTGGAAGGATCTGCCCAAGCAGTACAGCCACTTCGGTTCGCGCGGCATCGTGGTGATGACGGTGTTGCAGTCCTGGGCGCAGGGCGCACGCTGCTGGGGCGACGCGGGCATGCTCGCGCTGTGGTCGGCGGCCAACATCAAAGTGCTCGGCAGCGGCGTCGACGACATGAACTTCCTGCGCGACCGCTCCGAGGCGATCGGCGAATACGACTCCATCTCCGGTTCCGTCTCGGAATCCAAAGGCGGCAAGAGCTATTCGCGGTCGCTGGGCTCGTCGAAGACGTTCAGCGTCAACGCGCTCACCACGCTGCCGCGCGGCCGCGCGATCGTGTTCACCTCGGGTCAGCCCGCGGTGCTCATCCGAACGGTTCCGTGGTGGGAGGGCGAGTACGCTGCGGACGTGAAGAAGTCGATCGCGCAGCACGATCCGCAACGCAAGACCGAGATCACCGACCTGATCGGCTCGCCATCGCTGACCAAGGTCCCACCGCAACAACCCGATGCGGGCCAAGTCGAGGAGGTTCGGCCCCTGTGAGCGCGCGTAGCGAGCGAACCATGAACACAGCACGAGCTGTCGCGACGGAGCCGAGCGTCAGCGAGGCGGAGTCGTGACCGAACAGCAGCAGCACATGATTTACACCAACGTCGTCGAATTCGTCGAGAACTACCTGAGCCTGGTCTACCGGCGGCAGGTGACCGACATCAGCGAAACCGTATGGTGCCCCGAGTGGTGGAAGCACGCAGAGGCGGTGGCGCGGCTGGACGCACTGTGGCGCGCCTGGGAGCACTACCGCATGGAACCCAGCACCGGGCTGAGTGTCTGGTTCCTCGATCACGCCGACCCGCACATGACCAAGCTGTTCGACCCGCGCGGGCCGTTCAAGTACTGCAGTGTGCGCAACGGGCACAAGGACATGCTGAGCCCGCTGCCGCTGAAGTCGCCGGCGCAAGGCATGTTCGGCGATCCGACGGTCGGCGACTTCCGGGTCTAGCAGACACCAAGACGCCCGCTGAATTCAGCGGGCGTTCTCGGGGATTCGGTTCTTTCGCGCGGATTACTGCCTGGTGCGTTCGAGACCGCGGGCGTCCGGCTCGCGACCACGCGCCGCGACGGAGCGGTTCTCCTCGGTGCGGGCTCGGACCGCCTCCTCCGGCGGTTGTCCCTGCCCTACCTCGATGAGCATGCGGACGGCCGCCAATTCCGGTGCGACGCCTATGCGCGAGAGATGCGCCGCGATCGCCATGCGCCGCTCGGCCGAATCGTACCGAACGACCGGTTGTTTCGCGGCGGACGCGGTGGCCGCCATGCGCGTGGCTTCGGCCTGCGCGGAGAAACGATCCTTCTCCAGTGAAATGCCTTTGGCCGGCGCCGCTTTCTCCACCATGCGCGCGAGCTCGAGGTTGCGCGGGTCCTTGGCCTTGGAGTCGCGAGCCTCCCGAATCTGGAGTTCGCGAGCCTCTTTCATGCGGGCCTCGGTGATCTTCGCGCGCGCCTCGGCTTCCTTCTGACCACGCTCACGGGTGCGCAGTGCGACCAGGGTCGCCAGCTGCAACATACTCTTCATCATGGCCGCGGTTTCCCGGCCGATGTCGTCCAGTTCCTCGGACATGGCTGCTCCCCGATGCTGCAGTGATCACTATGGATGATTGTGGTGCTTCGTCACGGACACCGCCACGCGAACTGTAGCCCGTCGGCGGATGCCCCGCCTGCAAACGTGGACACCAGGAGAACTCGTGTCGTCGGCATCCCTTGTGGCTGGGGATCGCCCATTAGGGATGGCTACGCTACGCGAACTCCTTGTTTCGAGATTACCCGAGAAACGCGTGGCACAACCGTACGGACGTGCCACGTAACAGCATATATCGCACAATTCCGACACGCGCAGCGAAGCGCCGGAGTAGTTCCGGCACAAGTCCTGTGCCGCCGGATAATTAGGCTCGCCTACCCTGAGTTGCCGTAGCACATAAGGTTCGGGCCCGGTCGCCGATCACGGCGCCGGGCCCGACGATGTTGCCGGGGATTCAGTCCAGCTGAACCGACTGGATGGTCACCGGCGCGTTGGGCTTGCCGTCGCCGGGACCGTTGGAGTTGTCCTGGCCGATCTGCGCGATCTTGTCCAGGGTCGCCATGCTGTTCTCGTCCACGGTGCCGAAGATGGTGTACTGCGGCGGCAGTTGCGAGTCGCCGTAGACGATGAAGAACTGGCTGCCGTTGGTGCCGGGGCCAGCGTTGGCCATGGCCAGCGTGCCGCGCTTGTAGTCGATCGGCACCTGGCTGCTCGGGTCGCCTTCGGCGTACTGATCGGTCGGGTACTCGTTGTCGAATTCGTAACCGGGACCGCCCATTCCGGTGCCGGTCGGGTCGCCGCACTGGAGCACCTTCAGCGTCTCGTCCGCGGTCATCCGGTGGCAGTCGGTGCCGTCGAAGTAGTTCTGGCTGGCCAGGCTGACGAAGCTGTTGACGGTGCAGGGGGATTCGGCGTTGTTCAGGGTCAGGCCGATCGGACCCTGATTGGTGTCCATGCTCACGCTGACCTTGGCGTCGCCGCCGGTGGTCGGGATGCCCTGCGCCTTGGACGGCTTCTGCACCGGCTTGTCGGCGGGCTTGGCGCCGTCGCGGTAGGTGCAGTCGACCAGCTCGGGCTTGGCCTTGGCGTTCGGCGGTGCCGCGGCGGACAGCGACGCGTCCTTGGTCTCGGAAGCGGAGTTCTGGTTGTCCTCGCCCTTGGTGAGGAAGTAGACGCCGGTGACGGCGGCGACGGCGACGACCACACCGAGCACGGATCCGGCGATGGTCAGTTGCTTGCGCCTGCGCGCGCGTTCTGCCCGGTTGGCCAGTTGGCGCTCGAGCTTGCGTTTGGCCGCTGCTCGTCGCTGTTCGTTGCTCGGCACTACCACGTTCCTCCCGTGTCGGCTTGCTTCCGAGGTAAGAGTGTGCCATCTCTTCCTGAGACCGCTCGGAAGTTCCTCGGACGGGTCGGGAGCAAACCGGTTGGACTCGAGGGGCGGTGGTGGTGGAAACTGGACCATCGTGACCAAGACCAGCAGCTTCTCCGCCCCGCGGGGGGTACCGGACTACGTGCCTCCCGGCTCCGCCGAGTTCGTCGCCGTGCGCGACGGCCTCGTGCATGCGGCCCGACTGGCCGGGTACGGGCACATCGAGCTGCCGGTGTTCGAGCAGACCGCGTTGTTCGCGCGCGGCGTCGGCGAGTCCACCGACGTGGTCAGCAAGGAGATGTGGACCTTCGCCGACCGCAAGGGTGAGAGCTTCACCCTGCGCCCCGAGGGCACCGCGGGCGTGATGCGCGCCGTGATCGAGCACGGCCTTGACAAGAGCGGTCAGCTGCCGCTCAAGCTGTGCTACGCGGGTCCGTTCTTCCGCTACGAACGCCCGCAGGCCGGCCGATACCGGCAGTTGCAGCAGGTCGGCGTCGAGGCGATCGGCGTGGACGACCCGGCGCTGGACGCCGAGGTCATCGCGATCGCCGATGCCGGCTACCGCAGCCTCGGTCTGGACGGGTTCCGGCTGGAGATCACCTCGCTGGGCGACGAGACCTGCCGTCCGCAGTACCGCGAGCTGTTGCAGGACTTCCTGTTCGGCCTGCCGCTGGACGAGGAGACCAAGCGCAGGGCGCAGATCAACCCGCTGCGCGTGCTCGACGACAAGCGTCCCGAGGTTCGCGAGCTCACCGCGGACGCCCCGCTGATGATCGATCACCTCTCCGAGAGTGCCAAGACGCACTTCGAGCAGGTGCTCGGCCACCTCGACGCGCTCGGCGTGCCGTATGTGCTGAACCCGCGGATGGTGCGCGGCCTGGACTACTACACCAAGACCACCTTCGAGTTCGTGCACGACCAGCTCGGCGCGCAGTCCGGTATCGGCGGCGGCGGCCGCTACG
Organism: Nocardia amikacinitolerans NBRC 108937; assembly: GCF_001612615.1. Classification (GTDB taxonomy): domain Bacteria; phylum Actinomycetota; class Actinomycetes; order Mycobacteriales; family Mycobacteriaceae; genus Nocardia; species Nocardia amikacinitolerans. Next base: position 247,093 of record NZ_BDAU01000004.1, read on the forward strand.
ACGGGCTGATGGCCGAGCTCGGCGGTCAGGCGCTGTCGGGCATCGGCTTCGGTCTCGGCGTCGACCGGACGGTGCTCGCGTTGCAAGCCGAGGGCAAGTCTGCGGGCGTTCCGTCGCGCTGCGAGGTGTTCGGCGTGCCGCTGGGCGATGCGGCCAAGCAGCGCCTCGTCGTGCTCGCCGCGCAGCTGCGCGGTGCGGGCATTCGCGTCGACCTCGCCTACGGCGGGCGCGGCGTGAAAGGCGCGATGAAGGCTGCCGACCGTTCCGGCGCGCGGTTCACCGTGGTGCTCGGCGACCGCGACCTGGCCGAGAACAGCATCGCCGTGAAGGACATGGCGACCGGCGATCAGCGGCACGTGCCGCTCAGCGAGGTCGTCGGCGTCCTGCGCGAGGCGTTGATCGCGGGGCACTGACCCGGCTCGGCGGGCGGGGCCCGGGGACGAAAGTCCCGTGCCCCGCCCAACGGCGCACCCCTGAGATTCGCGCGCGGTACCGTGTCTGCGCACCGCCCGTGCGGTGATCTTGCGGAGAGGTGGAGAGTGGACGCGAATCCTGGTCAGCCGGAATCGGTTCCAGTCGGACTCGATCTCGTCGCCCCCGAGATGTACGAGCCGATGCTGCGCAGGCTCGCGCTGGCGGCGGCCGGTGTCGGGATCGGCGCGGCGCTGCTCGCGGCGACCGTCGTCGAGTGGCCGATCGCGGTGGCCATCGGTCTGGTCGTCGGCCTGCCCACCGTGGGCTACGCCCTAGCGCTGCGGCGCCGCCGGATGTGGGTGACGGGTACCACCATCCACGCCCGCCGGGTGTTCGGCGAACGGCGGGTCGAGGTCGCGTCGGCCACCGGCGTCGAACTCCTGGTCTTTCCCGCGCGGCTGAGCCGCATCGTGCTGCGCGTCACCGCGGGCCCGGACGTTCAGCTGATCCCGCTCGCCATGTACACCGACGCGGGCAGCGGACGGGAGCTGCACCTGCTCGGTCTGCGCAAACTCGCCGACGCCCTCGCGGCCAGCCACCTGGCCGCCGCGGTCGCGGTCTCGGCGCTGCTCGTGCACCAGTTGCGCGCCGAAGCGCGGGACGCCCGCCTGGAGGAACGCCCCCTCTACCGCGCCGTGCAACTGGCGCGCGCCAAGGACTACGTGTCACCCGTCGTGCTCACCGACCGGGAGGTCGCGGACCTCGGCTGAGCCGTCGGTCTTGGACCCGGCACGAGCTCCGTGGCACTCACGCATGGGCATGCCCGGCACAGCTCCGAGACACTGACGCTGGGGCATGAGCCGTCGCATCCGTTGTGCGCACAGGGCAGGAAGCGGCCGACCTCGGATTGAGCCGTCTGGTCCCACAGACTCCGTGTACGCCCCACACAGGCGGTGCCTATGTGGGGCGTACACGGGGTGTGTGGGACGTGAGGCGTTGCTCACGGGTGCGATTCGAGCACCGTGAGGCTGAGTAGGGTTGGGCCTGAGTAACCGTCCAACGCAAGGAGTTCGCGTGAGCACCGCCGCTCGGAACACGCCCGTGACCGTTGCCGTGACCGGTGGAGCCGGGCAGATCGCCTACGGCCTGCTGTTCCGTATCGCCTCCGGCGTGATGCTCGGACCGGACACTCCGGTGCGACTGCGGCTACTCGAGATTCCCGCCGCCGTCGCCTCCCTGGAGGGCGTGGCGATGGAGCTCGAGGACGGCGCGTTTCCGTTGCTGGACTCCATCGACATCAGCGACGACCCGTGGGTCGGCTTCGCGGGCGCGAATGTCGCGCTGCTGGTCGGCGCCCGCCCGCGGACGGCGGGCATGGAGCGCTCCGATCTGCTCGCCGCCAACGGCCCCATCTTCACCGAGCAGGGCCAGGCCATCAACGCCAGCGCCGCCGACGACGTGAAGGTGCTCGTGGTCGGCAACCCGGCCAACACGAACGCGTTCATCGCCATGAGCAACGCGCCCGACGTGCCCGCCGAGCGCTTCACCGCGATGACCCGCCTCGACCACAACCGCGCCATCGCCCAGCTGGCCAAGAAGACCGGCACGCCCGCCGCCGATATCGCTCGCGTGACGATCTGGGGCAACCACTCCGCCACCCAGTACCCCGACATCACCCACGCCACCATCGCGGGCCGCCCCGCCCCGGACCTGGTCGACGCCGCCTGTCTGCGTGACGACTTCATCCCCACCGTGCAGCAGCGCGGCACCGCCATCATCCAGGCCCGTGGCGCGTCGTCTGCCGCCAGTGCGGCAAGCGCCGCCATCGACCACATCCACGACTGGGTCCTCGGCACCCCCGCGGGCGACTGGACTTCCATGGCCGTCCCGTCCGACGGCTCCTACGGCGTCCCCGAGGGCCTCATCAGCTCGTTCCCGGTCACCTGCGCCGACGGCGGCTACACCATCGTCCCCGATCTCGAGCTCGACGACTTCTCCCGCGCCCGTCTCACCGCCACGGTCTCCGAACTCGAACAGGAACGCGACGCGGTTGTCGACCTCGGCTTCGCCAAGCGCGGCTGAGCCGCAGGCGGGGCGATTACCTCGCAGACACCTGCAGACGACCTGACGTCCGCGAGGTATGTGGTCTGCGAGGAGTCGACGCTACGGGGTTCCGTTGCCGGTGCGTAGCCTCAGGCGGTCGCGGGTCATTCGCTGAACAGCGCCATGGATGCGGTGAAGCCGTGCAGTGCGTTGCGGCCAGCGACCGGGCCGATCTCGCCCGCGGCGAAGAAGCCCGCGAGCGGAATGTCCCCGAGAACGTCTTCGATGGCGGTGGCATCGTGATCGGCGACTCCGAACATTCGCCTGCCGCGGCCGTTGCAGGTGAACAGCAGGGCGCCCGCGGGGCGGCCGGGGAGCGCCGAGCGGGCCTGGGCGAGTGCGGCGCGCAGATCTCGGTCGGCCACGACCGCATCGCGAACCTGGAACTGCACCGTCGTGCCGACCTCGACCTCCTCGCCGATTTCGATCGCGCCGCTCGCCGGGTCGGCGCCGAGCAGCCCGCGGATGAGGAAATCACCCTGCCCTGGGGTGGCAAGGTGCTCGTCGACCACGATGCCGATCTGCACGCCGCGCGCCACAAGCTCCCGCTGATCGGGCGGCAGCGCGTCGACGATCTCGCGTAACCGCCAGATCGGCGACCGGCCGCCGAGTTCGGTGATCACCGCGCCACTCGCCTCGGTGACGATGTACGGCTGCCCGATCGGCCGGCAGCCCTGCGACACGACCGGCACACCGTGCAGTCCGGGAAGCCGCACGCCGACCGCGCCGGAGGCGACTACCTCGTGGTCGCGGAACAGCCTGTTCCCGCCGGGCCGCGGGCCGCCGCTGACCAGCCCGCCCATCAGGATGGTGCCGGGCAGGTCGTGGTTCAGGTGCTCGAGCAGCGCTTCGGCCGGGAAGGTGAACGGGTCGGGCAGCAACAGGTGGAAGTCTTGCGCGGCGCGGTCGAAGCGATACCCGGCCAGCAGCCCGCCCGAGGCCGTGGGTACGAAGTCCAGTTCGAACGTCTCGGCGGCCGCGCCGGCCGCCAGCCACACCGCCACCGCGGGTTCGTCCTCGAATTCGCGACGCCCGGCCACGACCGCGTGTGCCACGCATCCGACGAGCGCGGGCACCCGGACCGACTGATGGACGCCGTCGAGCACGGCCTGCGCCACATCCGCGTGCGCTCGCGACGCGAGGAGCACCGCGAGCGAGGGCGAGGTGTCCGCGAGCCGCTCGCGCGCACGCAGCGCCGCCTCCGCGCCGGCGTCCTTGGCGTCGGGCGCGGTGGAGAGTCCTACCGCGATCCGCACAAATCCATCGTAGGGCGCGATGATCGCGTCGACACCTCACCGCGGTTATTGCCGGGGTCGCAGCCGCCGCGAGGCGTGCGGAGGCTCAGGCGACGGTCCAGGTTTCGGGGCCGGTGAGCAGGGTTTGCAGGGAGTCGGGGGTGCGGGGGTTGCGGTCGGCGGCGGTGCTGTTCTGGGCGCGCACGGCGTCGTCGTAGGTGGGGCGGGTGACGCTGCGGAAGATGCCGGTGACCACGTGGCCCAGGTCCTGGTCGGAAAGGCGGGAGAGGGCGTAGGCGTATTCCGGGTCGTCGGTGTAGGCGTCGTGCACGACGATGTCGGCCTCGTCGACATCCGCCGTTCGGGCCACGCGCAAGCCGAAACCGTTTCGCACGACGGCGAATTCGCCTTCGGCGCCGAAGCGCAGCGGTTGTCCGTCGTGCAGCGGGATCAGTCGCGATTCGGCGTCGCCGCGGCGCAGGACGTCGAAGGAGCCGTCGTTGAAGATCGGGCAGTCCTGCAGGATCTCCACGAAGGACGTGCCGCGGTGTTCGGCGGCGGCGCGCAGCACCTCGGTGAGTCCGGCGCGGTCGGAGTCGATGGCGCGGGCGGCGAAGGTGGCCTCGGCTCCCAGCGCGAGCGAGAGGGTGTTGAAGGGGTGGTCGACCGAGCCCATGGGCGTGGACTTGGTGATCTTGCCCTGCTCCGAGGTCGGCGAGTACTGACCCTTGGTCAGGCCGTAGATGCGGTTGTTGAACAGCAGGATCGTCATGTTCACGTTGCGGCGCAACGCGTGGATCAGGTGGTTGCCGCCGATGGACAGCGCGTCACCGTCGCCGGTGACCACCCACACGGAGAGGTCGGGGCGCGTCACGGCCAGGCCGGTGGCGATGGCGGGCGCGCGGCCGTGGATGGAGTGGATGCCGTAGGCCTCCAGGTAGTACGGGAAACGGCTGGAGCAGCCGATCCCCGACACGAACATCAGGTTCTCCCTGCGCAATCCGAGCTCGGCGAGGAACCCGCGCACGGTCGCCAGGATGACGTAGTCGCCGCACCCGGGGCACCAGCGCACCTCCTGATCGGAGGTGAAGTCCTTGACCTTCTGCGGTCCGTCCGCGCCGGGTACTCCGGACACGCCGGAGAGGCCGAGATCCGTTCCGACGAGCGAGGTTTCGACGATGGTCATCAGTTGCCCCCGATCCGCTCGGCGGTGGCCGCGCGCCGTGCGTCCTGTGTCCGATAGGTGGCCCGCGCGCGGGCGGTGAACGCCTTGTCCTGTTCCATGTCCGCGATGGAGCCGTCGAGCGCGGCGTCGATGACGCCGACGAGTTCCTGCGCCGAGAAGGCGGTGCCCGCGATCTTCGTCCACGGCTGCACGTCCACCAGGTACTTGGCGCGCAGCAGCATGGCCAGCTGGCCGCCGTTCATCTCCGGCGCGACCACCGTCCGATAGCGGCGCAGCACCGCACCGAGGTTGGGCGGCAAGGGATTCAGATGCCGCAGGTGCGCCTGGGCGACCGGGACGCCGCGGCGGCGGGCGCGGCGGCAGGCCTCGCCGATCGGACCGTAGGAACTGCCCCACCCGATCAGCAGCAGTTCGGCGCGCCCGTCGGGGTCGTCGACCTCGAGCCGGGGGACGGCGATGCCGTCGATCTTGGCCTGCCGCAGCCGGACCATCAGCTCGTGATTGGCGGGATCGTAGGAGATGTTGCCGCTGCCGTCGGCCTTCTCCAGTCCGCCGATGCGGTGCGCGCGGCCCTTCGTGCCCGGCACCGCCAACGGGCGGGCCAGGGTTTCCGGATCGCGCGCGTAGGGCTGGAATCCGGTCTCGTCGTCGGCGTCCGGTTCGAAACCCGGATCGATGGGCGCCAGTTCCGCGACGTTCGGAATCGCCCACGGCTCCGAGCCATTGGCGATGGCGCCGTCCGAGAGCAGCAGCACGGGCGTGCGATAGGTGAGCGCGATCCTGGCCGCCTCCACGGCGGTGGCGAAGCAGTCGGCGGGGGAGCGCGGGGCCAGCACAGCCACCGGGGACTCGCCGTTGCGGCCGTGCAGCGCCTGCAACAGGTCCGCCTGCTCGGTCTTGGTGGGCAGGCCTGTGGAGGGTCCGCCGCGTTGCACGTCGACGACCACAAGCGGCAGTTCGGTCATCACCGCCAGACCGATCGTCTCGCTCTTCAGCGCCAGGCCGGGCCCGGAGGTGCTCGTGACGCCGAGTGCGCCGCCGAGCGCGGCCCCGAGCGCCGCGCCGATGCCCGCGATCTCGTCCTCGGCCTGGAAGGTGGTGACGCCGAAGTGCTTGTGCTTGCTCAGCTCGTGCAGGATGTCGGAGGCAGGCGTGATCGGATAAGTGCCGAGGAACACCGGCAGCCCGGCCAGCTGTCCTGCCGTGACCAGTCCGTAGGCCAGCGCGGTGTTGCCGGTGATTTGGCGATAGGTGCCTGGCGCCAGGGTGGCGGGCGCGATCTCGTAGGTGGTGGCGAAGGCCTCGGTGGTCTCGCCGTAGTTCCAGCCCGCGCGGAAGGCGAGCACATTGGCCTCGGCGATGTCCGGCTTGCCGGCGAACTTCTCGCGCAGGAAGCGTTCGGTGCCGCCGATCGGCCTGCCGTACATCCAGGAGAGCAGGCCGAGCGCGAACATGTTCTTCGCGCGCTGGCCGTCCTTCTTGCCGACCTCGGCGGGTTCGGTGGCGGCGAGCGTCAGCGAGGTCATCGGCACCTGGTGCACCACGAAGTCGGTGAGCGAGCCGTCCTCGAGCGGGTCGGTGGCGTAGCCGACCTTGGCCAGGGCGCGCTTGGTGAACTCGTCGGTGTTCACGATGACGGTGGCACCGCGCGGCAGGTCCTCGAGGTTCGCCTTGAGCGCCGCCGGGTTCATCGCCACCAGCACGTCGGGCTGATCGCCCGCGGTGAGGATGTCGTAGTCGGCGATCTGGATCTGGAAGGACGAGACGCCGGGTAGCGTGCCCTGCGGCGCGCGGATCTCGGCGGGAAAGTTCGGCTGGGTGGCCAGGTCGTTGCCGAACGCGGCCGCTTCGTGGGTGAAGCGGTCGCCGGTCAGCTGCATTCCGTCGCCGGAGTCCCCGGCGAACCGAATGACGACCTTTTCCAGTTTGGCTGTGCCGACATCACTTTGGTGCGAAACCATATGCCTGCTTCACTTCCTCGTCGAGTGAGAGGTGCCAGGGCCAACCTACTCCGCCGAAGGCGGGTATCGCCGCTGAAGCGCGCAGTCCGCCGCGATTGGTTTCCCGAGGTCGGGCGGGTCACCGGTCAGGCGAACAGCGCCAGCTGGGTGTCGGCGGCGCTCGGCGGCTCGGCGGCTCGCACCCGCGCGGCCATGGCGTCGTCGTCCCTGGTCAGACCGTGTCGCTCCAGCAGCGGCGTCACGCGCTCGCGGAGCCAGGCCGCGTACTCCGGCGTGACGTAGGCGCCGCGGCCGTACAGCTGACGGTATTTGCGCAGCAAGGCGGGGTGCGCCTCGCCGAGCCAGCCCAGGAACCAGCCGCGGGTGCTGCCGCGCAGATGCATCGGGAAGGCGACGGCCGAGGACGCGCCCGCCGCCGCGATCGCGCCGAACAGCTCGTCGAGATGCGCGCGACCGTCGGTGAGGTAGGGGATGACCGGTGCCACCATCACGTGCACCGCGAAGCCCGCGTCGGTCAGCGCGCGCACCATGTCGAGCCGGGCGCGCGGTGACGGCGTTCCGGATTCCAGGCCGCGGTGCAGTTCCTGGTCGAGGATGGCGATGGAGACGGCCAGGCTCACCGGCACCTCGCGGGCGGCGAGCGTCAGCAGCGGCAGGTCCCTGCGCAGCAAGGTGCCCTTGGTGAGGATGGAGAACGGGGTACCGGAATCGGTCAGCGCGCGAATGATGCCGGGCATCAACCGATATCGGCCTTCGGCGCGCTGGTACGGATCGGTGTTGGTGCCCAGCGCCACCGGATCCCGGTGCCAGGATTTGCGGCCGAGTTCCTTGCGCAGCACCGCGGCGATGTTGGTCTTCACCACGATCTGCGCGTCGAAGTCGCGGCCGGCGTCCAGGTCCAGATACTCGTGGGTGGGGCGGGCGAAGCAATAGCGGCACGCGTGCGAGCACCCGCGCATCGGGTTGATCGTCCACTGGAAGGGCAAGTTCGAAGTCTCGGGCATCTTGTTCAGCGCGCTCTTGCAGAGCACTTCGTGGAACGTGATGCCCTCGAACTCCGGTGTCTGTACGGTGCGAACGAACCCCGCCCGGCTCAGGCCGGGCAGTGCGCCGTCGTCGGCGTCCAGGGTCTGGTTCTGCCACCGCACACCCTCAGTCGAACATGTGTTCTAGGGTGTGTCAAGCGATGCGGCGGGTCTCGGTCGCGTCGAACGCGGTCGTGTCCGCGAAGAACGTGACCAGATCGCGGACGGTGTCGTCGATCGGGCGCGGCCGGTAGCCGAGTTCGCGTTCGGCCTTGCCGTGGTCCACCATCGGCGCCGAGACCAGCGCGCCGAGCGCGGCCCTGGAGAGGATGTCGGTGCCGAGCATCTTGCCGATCGGCTCGAGCACCGGGATCAGCCCGCCGACCAGCTTGGGCGGGATGGTGAACTTCGGTCCCTTCTTGCCGCCGTGCGCCGCGGCCATCCGGCACAGGTCGAGCATCGAGATCATCGAGCCGCCGAGCAGGTAGTTCTCGCCGGTCCTGCCCTTCTCGCCTGCCAGGATCAGGCCGTGCGCCACATCGCGCACGTCGACCAGGTCGAAGCCGCCGCCGATCATCGCGGGCACCCGGCCCTGGGCCGCGTCGCGCAGCGTGCGGTTGATCCGGGAGAGGGGAGTGCTGTGGTCGACGGGACCGAACACGCCCGTCGGGTTGCAGAGCACGGCGTCGAGGCCCTTGTCGACGACCTTGCGCAGCTCGACCTCGCCCGCCCACTTGGAGCGGTCGTAGACCGGGAGCGCCGGGTCGGTGGAGCGCACCGAACTCTCATCGATGCGGCCGCCGCAGCTGTACTGGTTGAAGGCGTGGATGGAGCTGGCGTGCACCATCCGGCGCGCGCCGACCTCGAGCGCGGCCTCGGCGACCACGCGCACGCCCTCGGTGTTGACCTTCCAGGCCAGATCGTTCTTCTCGGCCAGGGTGATCACGGCGACGAGGTGATACACCAGTTCCGCGCCCGCCAGCGCCTCCCGCATCGACGCGGGGTCGAGCACGTTTCCCGAGACCCAGGTGAGGTTCGGGTGCACCGTCTGCTCCGGGGCCACTCGGTCGATGGCGGTGACTTCGTGTCCCAGATCGACGAGCAGGCGGAGCAGATTCGTGCCAAGGTAGCCGGCGGCGCCGGTCACTGCGACCTTCATGGCCGTTAGAATATAGAACTTGTTCTAATTTGCAACACGTTGCAGTTCTATCCGGCTCGTTCCACTTCGCTCGCGACGGTCTCGAAAGATGCCGGTGGAGTCGGCTATATTGAGCCCAACCGCAGCGGCTTCGCCGTTCGGACGGCCCGAGCTGTCCGGGGGCACAGTCGTTTCGGGCAGGGAGACGTTCGACAACGCTATGTGCACGACACAGATGTTCACGACGAATTGGGGGGCAACTCGATGAGTGATCTCTCGGTGGAGACCGAAGCGGTCCGGGCATTCGCCACGGAGAACGCCGGGATCGCCGCACAGATTTCCTCGGCAAGTTTCGACGGCGCGGCTCAGTTGGCCGCACTCACGCCGGTCTTCGGGCTGATCGGCGCCGACTACCTGCTGAGCTTCGCGGCCGCGCAGGTGCTGCAAGCCAAAGACATCAACGACTTGTCGGCCAAGTACGCCGACCTGTCGTTCAAGGCGTTCAACGCCGCCTCGCTCTACGAGGGCACCGACACCACCAACGCCGGTGCGCTCAACGTGCAGACCGGCGAGATCGGGGGCGGAGCGTGAAGCCGCTGGATCCCTCGCCCACGGGGCTCATCGCCCCGTCCGAGCCCGCTCTCGACTCGCTCGACCACGCCGCGGCAGGCGCGAATCAGGCGGCCGCCGTGGAGATTCCCACCGATCAAGCCCTCATCGATCTGCCGCTGCCGCAGCTGCCCGAGGACATTCCGCCCATCGAGGCGCCGGAATTCGTGTTGTCGCAGAAGGTGAGCGAGGACGCGCCCGCGCACGGCGCCATGCCCGCCGGACTGCCCGGCCTCGGCGGGGCGCCCGCGCCGGAGGCCCAGGACATCCTCGGCGGCATGCCCACCGACGTGGAAAGCCTGCTCGCCGGTGCGAACACCGCCATCAGCCACGCCGCCACCCAGGTGCAGGACGCCGCGAACAACCTCGTCGGCCAGGCGGGCGGACTGCTCGGCGGCGGGCTGGGCGGTGACCCGTCCGGTGCGGCGACGCCCGCCGCGGCGGCGATCCCGCAGCTGCCCACGTTGCCGCAGCTGCCTGCCGACCCGATCGGCGCGCTGATGAACGGGCTGCAGATCCCGGCGCTGCCGGGCGTCGACCTGCTGTTCAAGCCGATTCTGGATCTGCTCGGCAGCTTCGGCACCGGCGTCTTCGGCGCGCTCGACCCGACCGCGATCCTCAGCCAGTCCTCGAAGATCATCGAGACGGCGATGCAGATCGGCAAGGGCAGCCTGGCGACCGTCGAGCAGGTCTGGGAGGGGCAGGCCTCGCGCCAGGCGCAGGTCGCCGGGCAGGAAGCCAACCAGCAGGGGCAGGAGACCAGTCAGCGCGGCTTCGACATCTCCGAACTCACCCAGCGCGCGGCGGCCGTCGTCCAGCAGGGCAATGCCCAATTGCTCGGCATCGCAGGCTCTTTCGCCACCCAGGCGACCGCGATGGCGCCGGTCATCCTCACCCCGCCCGGCCAGGCCGCGCTGATCGCCAGCGCGACAGAGCATCTCGGGCAGGCCGTCTCGGTGGTGAACATGACCCGCGGCGATCTTGCGGGCAAGACCGCCGAGCTGAACGGTGTCGTCTCGCAGCTGCTCGGGCAGAGCGGATTGCCCTCGGCGCAGGAGGTCGCGCAGGCGGCGGCCCAGAACATCGGCGAGCCGCTGCTGGCGCAGGCGCAGGAGACCGCTACCCAGGCGGCGAGCGCGAGCCCGAGCAGCGGTCTCAACACGTCGACCTCGACGATCCCGTCCTCGCTCAACACGACCGGGCCGGCGGGCACACCCGGCTCGCCGAGCGGTTTGCTCGGACCGCTTGGGCGTCCGGGCGGTCCCGGCCCCGGTCCCGGCGGTCCCGGGCCGGGCTACTCCGGACTGCCGAGCACACCGGGTCTGCCCGGTTCGGCGGTACCCGCCGTCCGCCCGATCGGCATGCCGGGCGCGGCGCTGCCGACCGGTCTCGGCGCGGCGACGACACCCGCGGGCACCGGCAGCTCGTTCATGGGCGGTGCGCCGGGCGCGGCAGGTGCGCGCCAGTCCGACGACGACGAGCACTCGCGCAATGTGCAGCCGTATCAGAGTCGCACCGGCAACGACGATCTCACCGGACCGCTCGGTGAGTCGACGCCGGATGTGATCGGTGCGACGCACACGGACGAACTGCTCAGCTCGGACTACGAGCAGGATCAGTTCTAGGGATTCGCAAGAGGTTTCGCGACGGCACCCTCCTCCGGGTTCGGGGGAGGGCGCTGTTGTTCGTGGTCGTCGGTTTCGCGCGCGGACGGACGTGTGGTCAAGGCGCGGCGGGAAGCCTGCGGCGGCCCGCGTGCAGTTCGTCGGCGAGGTCTTCGTAGGCGACGGCGAGTTCCGCCAAGCGCTCCCACGCGAACCACAGGTCCCAGTCGGAGTTCTTCGCGAGAGCGGTGTAGGCGTGGGCGGTGCGCTCGGCGAGCCGATCGATGACGGTGCCGAGTCCCTCGGTGTGCAGGTACGCGGCGCCGCGTGCGACGGGGAGATGTGCGCGCGCCCAGCGGTCGACGGCGCGCACCAGTTCGGCGCGGCGTTCATCCATGGCGTGGACCGCGTCGCCGTCGAGCCTGCGGTGGTGCAGCAGCGTGAGTTCGCGGGCGTGGGACGCGAGCGGGTGGACGACGGACGCGTCGCCCCGGCAGGCGCGCAGGAGTTGGCGCCTCGTCGGCAGCGGCGCGGTCAACGGGACGTCCGTCGTGGCGGGCGACACCGCGACACTCCTGCGCAGGCGAGGGCGAGCGCGACGATCCTCGCTCCGGAGGGCCGGAACGTATCGCGCGGCGGGTTCACCCAGCGGCGGAACCCGGTGTCGGTAGGCGAGGGAAGCACGATCTCGCCGCCGCGCGCGACGACCGAGACGTCCAGCCGCAGCAACCGCAGGCGCAGATCCGCGTCCTCCTCGACGTCCGGTCGGCACAGGAAAGTCCATCTGCGCGAACGAACATGGTCGACGACCGGACCGAGCGCGCCACCCTGGAACAGCATCTCGTCGCGAACCCGCCGCCCCAGCGTCGCGGGCATGGTGACGCCGCCGACGAAGCCCGCCGTGACCACGATGCGCCCGGCCTCCGGTTCGATGCCCGCCGGTAGGCCACAGGTGCGCCGATAGTAAGTGCATCTGGACACCGGGGTGTCCGCGAACGCCGTGTCGTTCATGGGAGCCTCGATTCGCCGGATTACTGACGTACGCGCACCGTCCTGGACCTGGAACCCTTGCGGTGGTTAGAGTTTCAGGACTTTCTGAGTCGGACCGGGGCGCGTTCAGTGAAGCACCGGGTATTGCGCGGCGGGAACGTTCGAGGTGGTGGAACCGGCGGAATTCGCCCAGGTTCCAAGGATTCCCGTCTTTAGGTTCCAGTTTGATACCTGGCCACTAGTGAGGCTTACGAAAGGGAATCTGTCGTGACCGGATCGACCTTGCCGCGGCGCGTGCTTGCCCGACATTTGCGCACGCTTCGCGAAACATCTGGCGTCAGCGCCGAGGCCGCCCGCTTGTCGATCGGCGTCGGCAAACAAACCCTCTGGCGTTTGGAGACCGGGCAGCCTGTCCGTCTGAATCCACTCTTCATCGAAAGGCTGTGTCAGGTGTACGGCGCGGGTGACGACGTCACCAGCATGCTGCTCGCGCTGACCGAGGAGGCGGGACGCGCGGGATGGTGGCATGCGTATCGGGATGCACTCCCCAAGCACAGGGATCTGTTCGTGGGTCTGGAAGCGGCTGCGAAGAGGATCGTTTCGTATCAGATCGCGTTGCTGCCCGGAATCTTCCAGACTGTGGACTATCGACGAGCGATCACCTGGATCGACTCGCCACAGATGCCCACGGCGGAGGTCGAGCGGCGGATGGGGGTGTTCGCTTGCCGGAAGATGCGGTTGACCGATACCGGCAATCCGATCGCTGTGGATGCGATTCTGGACGAAAGTCTGTTGCACCGGGCGATCGGCGGACCAGCTGTCATGGCCGACCAGCTCGAGCACCTCGCCACGCTGAGTGACTTGCCGAACGTGTCCTTGCGTGTCGTGCCGCGTTCCGCGCACGCATACATCGGATTGAGTGTCGGTCCATTCGTGATACTCGAATTCCTAAGGCATCCAACGATGCATCTCACCGAGCCTCCGGTGGTCTACCTGCAGGCGTATACCGGAGCGTTGTTCCTCGAGAAGCCCGAAGAGGTACGGCAGTACCGGCAGGTCCACGTCGATCTGCAGCGCTCCGCATTGGATGAGGCGGACAGCCGGTATCTCATCCGCGAGATCGCGAAGGAGTACGCGGTATGACGTTGGCATCTCGGTTGATGACTGGCCGCGGCACGTCAGAGCAGCGCTCCGAGGTCGCGTTCCTCGCAACCTGGGCTTCCGGATCTCGCGAGTGTTCGCTCGCCGGTGGTAGTCTCAGCCGCAGTTGGCTGGGGGCGGAGAAGCCGGTCCACCCCGTGACGCCGAGGGTCCGGCGGTGAAGGTGCCGATGACGAGCAAGTCGAATGCGTGGCGGGTGGGGGTTCTCGCGTTGGGGGCCGCGTTCGTGCTGGTGGGGTGTGGGTCGTCGGTGGGTGGGGATGCGAATCCGGCAGGGAGTCCTACCGCGACCAACGCTGGGACGGGACTCGCGGCGGACGTGCCGTCTGGCTACAACACGTGTACGGATATTCCCCAGAGCGTGCTGGACTCGGAGAAGTTGCTGGACAAGACTTCGAACGATTCGAACGTCTCAGGCGGTATCAAGTGGCGCGGATGCATCTGGGTCCAGAACGACGGCTACGGTGCGAGCATCCGAACCACGAACCTCACCGTGGAAATGGTTCGGGAGAAGAACTTTTCAGACTCCCGCGAGTTCACTATTGACGGACGAAGGGCGATCTCGACCCGTCAGAACGAGTCTCGTCCGGAAACAGCATGCAATCTGAACGTCGAGATGCAGGGCGGCAGTCTCGAGATCTATCTGACCAATCCGCCGTCGGCAAAGAAGACGGGCCATCTCGACACTTGCCAGCTGACTCGTTCGCTCGCAGAGAAGGTCGTGCCGACCATACCTGCGGGCGCATGAGGAGCGTCATGGGTATTCGAAACACGGGGGTGGAATTCGATTCATGAGCGACGATCAGAGGCCGCGGCCCATGGCGAACCTGCTCAGCGCGGCGCGCGAAGGGTATGCGTCAGTCGAGATGAAGCCGGAAGACTTCATCTATATCGATCGCGACTGCGACTATTTCAAACGCGTGATCCGGCGGATTCAGACCATCATGGAGGGCGTGTCGAACCAGGAACCTTGGGGCCTGGGCGAGGGCAACAATAGGATGGTGTCTGCGCAGACCGTCGTCAACCGCTTCAGGAAGAAGGCCAAAACGGCCGACGACGGCAACGCGGTTTGGGAAATCATGGAGCAGCACTACCGCATCGTGGAAGACATCCAGGAAGTGCACCGGATCGCCCGCGAGCGGATGATGCAGGCGGACAGCAACTTCGCCGCGGAGTTCAACCGATTGAACGAGACCTTGCCGGAGCGTCCTCCGGAAGGGCAAGTGCTGGGTCCGTTCATCCTGCCGGATGGGTCGACCAAATGACCGGCTACGAGAGCCCACGCATCCCCATCGGCGGTGAACATCCGTACGGCTGGAAGCATCCCGACATCAACGACGCCTTCAGCCCGCTTGACGTGACCAATGCGGTCAACCAAGCCCAGCAGTACTGGCAAGTGCGCAATCTGTGGGATCAGGGTCTGCGGACTTTCGAACGCTCGATTCGAACCTCGTTGGAGCAAGCTTGGTCTGGCCCGGCCGCCGATAAGGCGATGGAGCAGATCCAGGACTACACACGGAAAGCGGACGAACTCACTCCCATCCTCGCGGAGCTGTACACCCGCGTGCGCGACGCCGCCGACGCGATTGTCAACACCAAGAAGGCCCTGCCCGACCCGGTCGTTGTCACCTGGACATCTTGGCTGTGGCCACCGAACCGGTGGGAACTCCAGCGCGAACAGTCGAGCGAAGAACAGGCTGCGCAAGTGGCGATGGAGACGCACTACGTCAAGCCGTTCGCCGACATCGACGGCAAGATTCCCGTGCTGCCCACCCCCGTGAGTCCCACCTCCTCGCTGGATATTCCGCCCCCACCGCCCGGCGGATACAACGGCGGCCCCGGACCCGGACCGGGCGGCCCCGGCCCTGGACCGGGTTCCGGCGTACCGGGCGACACCGACGGCGACGGTGTTCCCGACACCCCCGTCGAGGAGCCGACGGACGAGGAAACTCCCGAGGACACGACCACCGACGACACCTCGACGAACCCGACCAGCACGACAACCACGCCCACCACCCAGACCCCGACATCGACCACCCCGGCCGGGCTCAACCCGACCGACCCGAACCGCACGGTACCGAGCGGCCTCCCCTCCGGCCCCGGTTCGCCCGGCGGTCCGGGCCCTGGCACCCCGGGCGTCCCCGGTGCACCCCCGGGCATGGGCCGCAGCATCCAGGGAGTGCCGACGACACCGGGCACCCAAGGCCCGGTGGGCGGCCTGGCCGCGGCCAGCAACGCCAATTCACGTGGCATGGCCGGTATGCCTGGCATGGGCGCGCCCGGCGCGCGCGGCGGCGGCAAGGACGACGAGGAGCACAAGCTGCCGGAATACCTTGTCACGCAGGAGAACACCGACGAATTGCTCGGCGAGATCCCGAAGACGATCCCCGGCGGCGTCATTGGTGGCGACCTCGACTGACGCCGGTGGGGGCGTCCGCGTGCTGAGCCCGAGTACTCGGCGCGGACCGTGTTCTACTTGCCGGGCTCACGAGCCGGCTTCGCAGGGCAGCAAGGCGTGCGGGTCGCCGCGGGCCGAAATGTGAGATGAGGGTTGTGAATGGCTGAATGGTCCTGGGAGACAGACGATTTCGCGGCACTATGGCTGGGTGACGCGCACGATCGGATCCCGAGCCCGCTGCGCCATCTCAGCCGCTTCGCCTACCGCGACGAGTTCGCCGCGCACTGTGACGCGGTCCGGCAGCGCTACTCCGCAGACGAACTCGACGAGATTCGCGCCGCCATGCACACCCTGGGCGCGTCCGAGTTGCGCATCGAAATCCTCGGCGGGAGTTGCAAACACCGCGCCAGCGCCGGTCGCGACGACCTGCGCGAGTACCGGATCATCGGCGCTCGCGCCGGGCATCGCGCCGTCACGTTGAGCCAGTACGGCACCGACAGCGAGCACGGCCCGATCCGCCTGCGCGCCTTCGACGCCGACCAGCTGCCCGCCCGCCTGACGCAATCGATCCCCGGCTGCGCGCCGGGAGCCGAGAAGCCCGCCACTTTCCACGCGGACGAACTGAGCCCCCGCCGCGACGGTTACCTCCAGGACAACGCCCGCAACACCCCGCGCGAGCGCTACCAACGCCTCCTCGGCCGCCCCTCCGACGGCGGCGGCTCGGCCGTCCTGCTGACCGGCCCCCTGCACACCCACACCAAACCCCGCAATGTCGTGCAGTGGTACGACATCTCCGGCGACGGCCGCTACACCGAACTCCGCGGCGCCCACATCACCGTCCGCCCCACCACCCCCGCCGACTTGACCACCCAGTTCGCCACCTGGATCACCCGCGCCCTCGACCACCTCCGCCCCGACGACCTCTGACCACCATCCATGAGCCGAAGTCGACCGACTGAATCCGACCTTCAGTTGGTCGGACGCTGTGGAGGTGACACCCAGTCGGGCTTTCGGTGGTGGGATCCCGCGCGCGGGTGATAGCGCGGGCGAGTTCGGTTATCGGCCCAACCCCTCCAGTACCGAGGTCAGGACCGTGTGGGCGCTGTCGACGACGGCGTCTAGGGGTTGGCGGTAGTCGTCCAGTACCCACTGTTGGGCGATGGTGAGTACGGCGCCGACGAGTCCGGTGGCGATGGTGCGCAGAAGGGGTGGTGGCACGGAATCGATGTCGATCATCGGGGTGGCCAGTTCGAGGAAGGTGTCGACGAAAGATCCTGTGACCCTGCGGTAGTCGGCGTCCACGGCGGGGCTGATGCCGAGTATTTCGAAGAACGCGATGCGCGCGATTCGAGGGTCTTCGGCGATGCCGTGGAAGAAGCCGGTCAGCGAGCTGTGCACGGCGGCGCTGACGGTGCCGGGAGACGTCGAGGCTCCGTCGACTATGTACCCGCGCAACCGATCGGTGGCCACCGCGTACGCGGCGAGCAGCAAAGACTCACTGCCGTCGAAGGATTCGTAGAAGTAGCGTTTGCCGACGCCCGCCCGCGCGCAGACGGCGTCGATGGTGGTGTTGCGATAGCCGCGGGTGCCGAATTCCTCGACCGCCGCGTCGACGAGTCTGGCGCGCCGCTGCTGTTGACGCTGTTCGGGCCCGGCGCCCCGGTATTTGCGGCCGGGGGCGCCGAGCTCGGAAACGGTCACGCCACCATGGTGGCACCGGCGTCGGTGTGAGACAAACCACGCCGGGCACAGTGCTCGACGCGGGCCCGTCACGGTCCGCTCACCAGCCGGGATCGCCCTCGACCGGGATGTTGACCCAGCTCGGTTCGTTGGGATCCAGCACGAGATGCTGTGGGCGAAGGCCACTCTCGTTCAGCAGCGGGCGCAGCGGGATGCTGCTGGGGAAGTTGCTCGCGAAGATGTCGATGCGCAGCCGATGGCCGGGCTGGAGCACGCCGTCCGTGGCGAACAACCCGATGTCGAGTACGGTCGGCTGACCGGGTACGACGGGCTCGCGGCTCGCCAGGGTCAGGATCGGATAGGGATCGGTGTAGTCGCCGTTGGGGGAGCGGGTGGAGGCGGCCTCGTCCACCGCGCGCAGCGAGGCGGTGCGCTGTCCGGTCGTCCATACCGTCGAACGGCCGTCCGGCGCAACGTCGTTCAGTGTCACCGTCCAGTAGCCGTCGGTGGTGTCGAGCACGGTGTTCAGGTGGACGGCGAGCGGGCCGGAGATCTGGGTCGGCCGGTTCACCGGCGCCGTCGTGAAGGTCAGCGCGTTCACCTCGCTGATCCGCGCGTCTTCGGCGCAGATGTCGAGTGCCGAGACGATGCCCGCGGTGCCGTGCGCGGCGTCGCGTGAGCACAGGGTGGCGAGTCCGGGCGCGATCGTCAGCCGTGCGGGTCCGCCAGGCGCCGCGGTCAGGGAGCCGTCGCCCGCGGCGGTCGGTGCGGTGCCCGAGGGGGCCGCATTCAGGTACAGCCGCCGGTACTCCATGCCGGGGCGCGGGAAGGACGGGCTGTCACTCCATCCGCCGCCCTGCTGCCACGACGTCACCTGGTCGTAGCCGTCGATGCCGTTGTCGATTCCCTTGAGCCACTTGTCGAACCAGGCGCGCTGCAGCACGTCCAGCGACGGCGGTGCGCCGGGCAGGCCGAGGCCTGCGCCGGTGGTGATGTGGTAGGTGTCGCCCATCACCAGCTTCTTTTCGCTGTCGGGCACATCGATCGCGTTGTACACCCGGGGCGAGGAGTAGGTGAAGATGTCGTGCCAGCCGCCGTAGATGAAGGTCGGCGTCTGGATTCGCTCCGGATTGCCGACCCACGCGGTCCGCAGATCGCTCTCGTCATCGAGCACCGCGAGCATTTCCGGTGGGATCTGGTCGATGCTCGGTGTGGCCAGCGCCGCGATGACGACGTTGAAGAAGGTGAACGGGTCACGGATGCGATCGGCCAGCCAGGTCCAGTCGAACTTGCCGGTCACCATGGAGACCACGTCGGGAAGCAGTTTGGTGGCATTGACCGCCAACAACCACTCGGGGATGAAACCGATGCCGAGCGCGCCACCGGGCGCCGCGACGTCGCGGATCAGGTCGCTGCCCGGGACGACAGGGAAGATCGCTCGCAGCGCGGCGGGTCTGCGCTCGGCGGTGTGCAGTTGGTTGATGGCGGAGTAGGAGATTCCGCTCATCCCGATCCGTCCGTTGGACCACGGCTGGCTTGCCGCCCAGTCCACGACCTCGGCGCCGTCCTGCTGCTCGCGATGGCCGAACACCTGCCAAACACCTTGCGAGAAACCGGTTCCGCGCACATCGACGACGACCTGCGTGTAGCCGCTCTGGATCAGCTTGCGGTCCACGCCGAAGGTGCGGGCGGCGCCGCCGGGCAGGGCGCGCATCAGATCGCTGAGCCCGCCCATCCCGAAGGCCGAGAAATCCAGATTGCGCAGCACATGCATCAACGGGTCAGCGAGCCCGGGAATCGCCAGGGCCGAATCGGCCAGGTTGGCAACGAGTTTCGTGTAGGGCGTCAGGTTGACGACCGTCGGCGTCGGCTCCTGGATCGGCTGACCCGTCGCGTCGGCGGGATGGTAGACGTTCGCCTTCAGCACCGTGCCGTCACTCATGGTGATCGGCACATCCCATTCGATGAAGACATTCGGATACTGGGGCGGCGCATTATGGGTGGCGACGAACTGGGCGTCGAGCCCGGCGCGCGTCGGCGTCGACTCGGCCGACGGCGCGGACACCAGCCCACCTGCCATCACGAGGAATACGGACAGTGCTGCGGCCGCCGCAGCGATCGGACCCCGACGTCTGATCATGCCTTGCAAACCCTCCCAATGAGGAACTACTCCGTTCCCATAAGTGACGCAACGGTAACCTACGCCACGAAATCGCGCCAGCATGACCGGGCTCACATCACGCCCGCGTGCCGTTCGTCTCCCCGAACAAGATCGGTGGCGATTGTTCTCCCGACGATGCAGTGACACCCGATCGCTTTGCTGCGTACGGTGATTCACCGGCCCACGCTCAGCGGAGCGATCTCCTGGGCCGGGAAGGCGTGCTGCGATGGTTGACGTTTCGGACCCGGGGCTTGTCGCCCGATGAGCCTCGACGCACTCGAAAACACTTCAGCCGCACCGGTTTCCGCGCACCGAAGTCTGCTGCTGCGCTGGACACGACGACTGACGACCCATCCGCGCGCGGTGATCGCGGTGTGGCTGGTCGTTCTGGCGCTGTGCGGAGCGGGCTACCCCGTGCTCGAATCGCGCGTGCAGGCACCGGATCTCACCGTCGACGGCGCGGAATCGGTCGAAGTGCAGCGTCTGATCGCCGAGCACTTTCCCGGTTTGCGAGCCGAGCAGGCGCTGCTGGTCTTCGATTCCGACACCGCGAGTGTGGACACCGCCGACTATCGCGCCCAGATCGAGCGGACCCGGCACGCCGTCGAATCGATCGACGGCGTCACGCTGCTCGCCGCTCCCGACAGTGCCCGACAACTGATCTCGGCCGACAATCGCACCGCCTTGGCCGTTGTCGCCATCGAGGGCGACCAGTCCCACCGCGTCGCCGTCTCCGCCGACGTCCAGAGCGTGCTGTCCGCGCTGCCCGGTCGTGACGTGGTCCGCGTCGATCTCACCGGCTACACCGCGATCCAGAACGACGTGATCATCGCCGAACAAGCCGATGCGCTCCGTGCCGAATCACTCGGCATGCCAGTGGCTTTCGTGCTGCTGGTCCTCGCGCTCGGTGCGGTGGCCGCGGCGCTGCTGCCGATCCTCATGGCTGTCGCCGGTCTGCTGACGTGCACCGGTGTGCTCCTGGTCGCCGACACCGTGACGTCCGTCGACCCGCTGATGCTGTCCATCGCCACCATGATCGGTCTCGGCGTCGGCATCGACTACGCCCTGTTCGTGGTGAGCAGGTTTCGCGAGGAGCTCGCGGCGCACGGGGTGACCTCCCGCTCCGACACCGACGCTATCCGCGCCGCCGTGACAACGACCATGGCCACCACGGGCGGCATGGTCCTGGCGTCGGGCTCGGTCGTCATCGTGTCGCTCGCGGCGCTGCTTGTGGTGCCCGCCGGTGTCTTTCGCGGCATCGTGCTCGGTGTCGGGGTGGCGGTGGCGACGGCGATGCTCGCCGCCGTGACGCTGCTGCCCGCGGTCCTCACCGTGCTCGGGCCCGCCGTGAACCGCTGGCGGGTGCGCGGCCGTGGCGTCGACTCCGACGACAGCGCCGCCGCCCGCCGGTGGACTCGTCGGGTGATGCGCAGGCCGGTCGTCTTCGGCCTGGCCGCCGCGAGCCTGCTGGTCGTGGCCGCGCTGCCGCTGACCGGGCTGCGCACCGGCTTCGACCTGGGCATCGCGTCGCTGACCGACTATCCCTCCGGGATCGCTGCCCGCACGGTCGCGGAGAAATTCCCGTCCGGCATGCTCTCGCCGATGGAGTTCGTCGCCACCGGCTCCGACGGCGGGCCGCTGAACCCCGGCGGCGCGACTGTCGTGCGGAAGTTCGCCGACGAGCTGCGCGCCGATCCCCGCATCGCCGCCGTGCTGACGCAGTGGTCGGACGGCCGCGTCCACCTGACCGTCGTGACCCGCACGCTGATCGACTCGGCGGAGGGCTCGGACCTGGTCGCCGAACTCGACGGTCGAGCACGCTCCCTTGCCGCCTCGACCGATGACCTGCGGGTCAGCGTGGGCGGCGCGCCCGCCGGTCTGCTCGAGATCAGCGACGCGGTGCGCGGGGCCTATCTGCTTGCCGTCGTGATCACAGTGCTGTGCGCACTCGCGCTGCTACTGGTCGTCTTCCGCAGCGTCGCGGTGCCGGTCAAAGCCGTGGCGGTGAACCTGCTCGCCACGGCGGCCGCGCTCGGCATCACCGTCGCGGTGTTCCAATGGGGCTGGGGCGAAACGCTTTTCGACTTCGAGAGTCCCGGATTCGTCCAGGTCGTGATGCCGCTGATCGTGTTCGTGATCCTGTTCGGCCTGTCCATGGACTACGAGGTGTTCGTCATCCGCCGGATCAGGGAGAACTGGGATTCGGCCGTGGGCCGTGGCGGGACCGATCCGGCCGCGGCCAACCGCGACGCGGTCGTCGACGGGATCGGCGCCACCGCTAAACCGGTCGCGGTGGCGGCGGCGATCATGGTGGTGGTGTTCGCCAGCTTCCTCACCGCGAGCACCCTGGAACTTAAACAGCTCGGGTTCGCGCTCGCGGTGGCGGTCCTGCTCGACGTGGTCGTCGTGCGACTGGTCCTGGTACCGGCCACCCTGAGGTTGCTCGGCCGCTGGAACTGGTGGCTGCCCGCCTCCCGATGGCGCAAGCGAATGTCGCGACCGAAGGCCACCTTCATCTCGCGAGACCGGCTGTAGGTGACCATCATTCACCTGACCGGCGCGTCCGGTGAAACCGACCGACGGTGACCTTCATCGGCTTGGGCCGAGTGATGGTGGCCTTTGGTCGGGTTGCGTGTCCAGCCGGTGGCCGTCTCAGCGCAAGCGGATGTGGAGCCTGCGGTAGAGCGGGACGAACGCGTTGAACCGGTAGCGGCGGCGGGTGATCTCCCAGGGGCGGCCCGCCGCGAGCAGCGTCTCCAGGAAGCGGGTCAGCTGCACGTGGGTGAGCGCGGCGCCGAGGCAGAAGTGCTTGCCGCCGCCGAACCACAGCTGCCGCGTCCGCGCCACGTAACCGAGATCCAGGTCGAACCTGCCGACGGAATTGTCGACGTACCAGGTCATCACCTTGACGCGGTCACCGGAGCGCAACAGCCTGCCGCCGAGTTCGACATCGCCGATCACGCCGCGCCCGACGACCGGCATCGAGCTCGTCACCCGCAGCCCCTCCCGGATCGCGTCGGGGATCAAGCCCGCGTCGGCCAGCAGCCGGTGCTGGTCACCGGTGTCGTGCAGCAGCGCGACCAGCCGCCCGAGGGTGCTGGCGAGCGTGACGGTTCCGGCCACTACGAGCAGCACCGTGAATCCGCGAGTCTGCTCGAGTGTCAGCCCCAGGTCGCGGCAGCGTCCGATGACGGTGCCGGAGTCGGCCGAGTCGTAGACCTGCTCGACGTTCGCGCCGATCAGCGCCGCCAGCTCGCGGCCCTTGCGCCGGTTGCGCGGCGGAACGACGGTGGTCGCCCAGTTGCCCTTGCCCAGGTCGGCCAGCCGCTCCATGGCCGCGAAGAGGTCCAGATACGGTGTGTCGGTACTGGTTTCGCGCGGCAGACCGGCCACGTCGACCATCGTGCGCGCGGTGAACACCCGGCCGAACTCGGCGATGTCGACCGTCCGGCTCGCGGTCAGATCGGTGCGCAGACGCTCGAGTTGCGCGCCGGCCGCGCCCTCGACGAAGTACTCGGAAGCAGGCCTGCTGAACAGATCGCCGAGACCGGCCCGCAGCCGTTGGTGCTCGGGGCCCTCGAAGCGTTCGGCGCCGAAGTCGCCGAGCATCTGTGACCACCAGTGTCCCGACGCGCCGTCCGTCGCGATGCTGAAATGCGCGCTGTCGCGGTGGACTTCGCGCGCGAGTTCCGGATCCGACACCACCCAGCCGAATTTCGGCACCTTGCGGATCGGCCGGGTCGCGGCCCCGAGCGGTGCGAGCAGCGCCAAGCCCGGCTGGGCGGCGGCGTGCAGGGCGAATTCGTGCCATTCGGCGGCACGCGGCAGTGTCACGGTCATGCGCGGACTCCGGTGATCGCGTCGGCGGTGAAGCGGTCGGCGCTGAACTGGTCGACCACCACGTGGGTGCACAGGATCGCCATCGCGGCCCATTCGGCTGTGACGCCGTCCCAGGTGCCGGGCCGGTCCATGGCGGTGCGCCAGATCCGTTCCGTCGCTTCGGGATCGAACAGCCCGTAGCGTCGTGCGGCGTCGCGGGAAAGGTGATCGGCGGCCAGCTGCGCACCCGGCCCGCTGAGGTACCACGGGCCGATCGGCGTCATGAACGGTTTCTTGCGCCGCCGCACGATCCGCTTGGGCAGCAGATCGGCCATCGCCCGCTTGAGCACGTATTTCTCGGTGCCGAGCCGCAGCAGCATGCGCGGGTCGAGCTCGGCGCAGACGTCGAGGACGTCGCGGTCGAGGAACGGCACCCGCACCTCGAGGCCGTGCGCCATGCCGAGCCGATCGGAGATGGGCAGCACCCAGTGCGGCAGGCGAGTGTGGAACTCGAAATGCATCTGCCGGTGCAGCGTGCTGTGCTCGGGCGGGCGCGGCAGCGCCGACGGCTCGGGCAGCTCGGCGAGCACGGCGGGTCGCGCGGTACCGGACAGCGCACTCCACAGGTAGACCCACGGCGGCATCTGGCCGTACCGCTCGGTGTATCCCGCACTGCGAGCGGAGATTTCGACGAGGTGGCGGTCGATGCCGCTCGGCCCGCCGATCCATTTCGTCGCCTGCCGCCACACCAGCGGTCGCAGCGCGTCCAGCCGCAGGTCGGTCAATCGCGAACTCAGGCGCAACAACCGGTAGAAGTCGTACCCGGCGAGCAGTTCGTCCGAGCCGTCCCCGCTCATTGCCACTTTGAGCCCTTGGTCTCGGGCGAGCGCGGTCAGGTCGAGGAAGGGGGAGGCGACGCCGCCGTACCAGAACGGAGACTCGAAGTGCCACATGCTCTTCGGCAGCAGCTCGCCGACGCGCGCACCGGTCGTCTCCGATTCCACGTTCGGCACGTCCAGCGAGCGTGCGACGAGCCGCGACATCTCGGTCTCGTCGTGGATCGCGCCGGACAACCGCACACTGAGCGTGGTCAGCGGCGCGTCACAGCGCCGGGCGGCGACGGCGGCGATGGCGGAGGAGTCGAGCCCGCCGCTGAGCGCGACGCCAGCGGCGACCTCGTCGGGGATCCGCTTGGCGACCGCGGCGGTGAACCGCTCGTCGAACGCCTCGATCGCCGCGCGCCCGGTGAGCAGCGGCGCGTCGGGATCCTCGCGCTGGAACACACGGAAGTAGCGCCTGCTCCGGACGCCGTCGGCATCCGCGGTGAGGACGGTGCCCGGTTCCAGGTCGCGTACGTCACGCCAGAACGTGCCCGGCGCGATCGTGTGGCCGTAGAACAGGCAGTCGCTGAGCCCTTGCGGGTCGATCTCCGGTGTACAGGCGCCGGAGGCGAAAATGCCCTTGATCTCCGACGCGAACGTCAGCCGACTCCCGCGCAGGTGGTAGAAGAGCGGTTTGACCCCGACGCGGTCGCGGGCCAGCGTCAGACGCCGCCGGACGCCATCCCAGATCGCGATGCCGAAGTCGCCGTCCAGGTGTTCGACGAACCCGTCCCCGTACTCCTCGTACAGGTGGGGGACGACCTCGGCGTCGCTGTCGCTGCGGAACCGGTGCCCGCGCGCCGCCAAGGCGCGGCGCAACGCCTTGTGGTTGTAGATCTCGCCGTTGAGCAGCGCACGGACCGAGCCGCTCTCGTCGGCGGTCGGCTGCGCGCCGTGCCGGACGTCCACGATGGACAGGCGCTGGAAGCCCAGCGCGGCGTGCCGGTCGTGCCAGGTGGCGTGGTCGTCGGGACCGCGGTGGCGCAGCACCGCGCACATCGCGGCGAGCGGGCCTGGGTCGACCGGCGCCGCGAAGTCGACGATGCCGCAGACCGCGCACATCTCAGGACTGCCCGACCGCGGTCGCGGGCGCGAGGACACCGTCCAGCTCGGCGAGGGCGGCGTCCACGGCGGCCGTCAGGTGCTCGATCGGCGGCAGCTTGTCGGCCGCGCCGAGCACACCGAGGAACAGCTCGTCGCGGTAACCGAAGCAGGTGAAGTTCAGCGAATTGCCGTGCATCAGAAGCGATATCGGATGCATCGCGTCGAGTCGAGCGCCGTCCCAGAACAGCGTCTCCCGTGGGCCGGGGATATTGGAGATGCCCATCGGGTGCGAGGAAGGGGCCGACCGGATGCCGAGCAGAAGCGCGAAGACCCACGGGAAGGTGGTGGCCAGGCCGTAACCGATGACCGCGCCTGGCGACATCGCGCCCATGTGCCGCTTGGCGGCGTCGATCGCGTCCTTGACGGCGGCGAGGCGTCGCAGCGGATCCTCGACGTCGGTCGCCAGCGTCGTGAACATCAGCCCGGCGCGGGTGCCCACCCGCTGGTCGCCGTCGCGCAAGTCGGTCGGCACACCGGCGGTGAGCGGGCGCTCGGGCAGTTCGGCGTGGTCGGTGAGGTAGTTGCGCAGCGCCGTGGCGACCAGATACAGCACCAGATCGTTGACGGTGCAGTCCGCGGCGCGCGCCAGTCGTTTGATCTCGCTCAGCCGGTAGCGGCGCAGCGAGAGGTCACGCGCCCCGGTGATCGGACCGTCGAGGACCGACGGCGGCTGCCGGTAGGTCTGCTGCGCGGTCGCCCGTCCCGCCTTGCGCCGCAGCGCATCCCGCGCCGCACCGGCGACTCCGGCAAGTACCGCGAAGAACCCGCGCACCGCCGTGAAACGCGCGGCGATCCGGTTCACGCGCGCTGAATCGCCGGGCTCGGGTCCGATGGTGAAGAAGGGCGGCAGGTCGCGCGCCTCGGCGTCGGGGGACAGTCCGCCGGTGATGACGCGCACCAGCGAAACACCGTCCAGCAGACTGTGATGCGCCTTCAACACCGCCGCGAAGCGGTCCGCCGACTGTCCTGTCACGAAGTGCAGCTCCCACGGCGGCTTGCCCAGGTCGAGCTGCTCGCGGTGGATGCGCGTCACGAGCTCGACCAGTTCGTCGCGGCCCGCGCCCGCCGGCAGCGACCACTGCCTGATGTGGTCGGCCGGGTCGATCTCGTCGACTTCCCGTACCAGGGCGAGGGATTCGGCGAGGCGGCCGCGTACCGGCGTCAGGTTCCACGGCGGCGGTGCGGTGAACGGGGCCGCGTGCCGCGCCCGCCAGCGGCGCACGAATCGCTCGGCATCGCCGTCGGGACAGTGGAATTCCATCAGGAACGCCACGTGCATCGGCATTTCCGGCGACTCGAGCGACAACCAGGTCGCATCGGTGGCCGACAATCGCTTGATCGCCATACCCCTATCCTTCGAATTCTCGGTCGGCCGCCGGTCGTGGCGCGAGGTCGAGCCGCAGGCCCACCGGGATGACGGCGAAATGGAACCGGTCGTCGGGCGGCGGAATGCCATCCGGGATCCGGAAATCGAATGTGCGGCAAGCCATCGCGGCCACACTCTTGATCTCGAGCATCGCCAGGCCGCGCCCCGGGCAGAACCGCGGCCCCGACCCGAAGGGGATCGAGACGTCGGGGCGGTGCGCCCGGCCGTCGGCGCGCAGCCACCGTTCGGGGTCGAACCGCTCCGGATCGGCGAAGTTCTCCTCCCGCAGGCCCGGATACCGCACGTCGACCAACACCCAGGTGCCCGCGGGCAGAGCGATATCGCGCAGCACGGTGTCGTGCACCGCCTCCATGAGCAGCAGCGGGGTGGTGGGTTGCAGCCGCATGGACTCGGCGACAACGGCTTCCAGATACGGCTGCCGCTCCAGCGTCGACGGTATCCTGGCGATCTCCTCCCGGATGCGTTCCTGCGCTTCGGGTTCGGAGGCCAGATGGTAGAGCAGCCATGCCGTGGCGTTGCTCGTGGTGTCCTGTCCGGCGATCAGGATCGTCAGCGCCTCGGCGAACAGCTCGTCGTCGGTGAAGGATTCCCCGCCGTCGTTGGCCAGCAGGAACGCTTCGATGAAATTCGTCGGCTGCTCCGGCACCGCGGTGCGCGCGCGGGCGATGACCGCGTCCACCTCGGCGCGCAGCGCGTCCAACGCCCGGTCCAGCGCGTGGTCGGCGGGCAGCTTGACGTAGCGCCAGTACGGGAACGGAATGTTCAAGCGGCGGTTGATCATCGGGAAGACGTGGTCCAGGTGCTGCTGGATGACGTCGCCGGACTGCTCGAGGGTGTTGATGTCGTAATCGAAGGTCAGCTTGGCGGTCACGTCCACGGTGTAGCGGGTGAGGTCGGCGCGCACGTCCTCGGGCGGGGACGCCAGCCAGCGCCGCCGTAGCCGCTCGGTGATCTGCTCCAGCGTGGTGTGGAACCGGGTGAGATGGGCGGCGTTGAACGCGGGCATGGCCAGTCGCCTGCGTCGCCGCCACGCCTCGCCCTCGGAGGAGAACAGTCCGTTGGAGCCCATCTCGCTCATGATCGATTCGATCGAGGACTGTCGCCGGTAGGTACCCGGGCGCTGCCGCAGGACCTCCTTGCCGATCTCGGGATCGCCGACCACGACCAGCCGCCTGCCCGGCATGCTCAGCCGGTAGACGGGACCGTATTCCGCGCACCAGCTGTCGAGTTGCCGGTGCAGTCGCGTCGGGGTGAGTTGCGGGAGGTTGCCCAGCACCGGCCAGCCGTCTGGGCCGGGCAGATCGAGCAGCGACATCGGCGCGCGGGGCGGGACGGACACCGGCCCGAGCCTAATCACGAATCGGGCGCTCGACGCAATCGAAAACGAGAATTCATCACGGGAGACGATGTTCTCGCCCAACTTTTGTCACGAAGTAGCAAGCGGCACTGATGGATTGGTGATCCCCCTCACTGACCGGCTCCGCAAGTGGACTGCTGTCGAGATCTGGTCGTAGTGTCGCAATCATCCGGTCGAGCCCGGGTTTCTTTGGCCCCCTTGCTTTATCAGCGCCGTGTCATTCCATTTTCCGTGGGAGCCGCGGCCATCGGAGGAAATCTCGTATGAATCGCTCTCGAATACGTGCGCTCGGGGCCGCTCTCCCCGCCGGAGAATTCACCACGAACGAAGTGCTCGACCGCATGTCGAGCGGCGGCGAGTTCGACGTCGAACGCATTACCGGTATCGCACACCGGCATATGGTCGACCGCACCGAGGAGGACACCCTGACCTTGGGCGTCGCCGCGGCGCTCGACTGCCTGGCGGACTCCGGATACGATCCCGCCGATCTGGATGTGATCATCTGCGGCGGCACCACCGTGCACGACGGATTCCGCATGGTGTTCGAGCCGTCGGCGGCGGGGGAGATCGCCCGGCGCATCGGCGCTGTCAATGCCACCGGCTACGACGTCGCCAATGCGTGCGGCGGCACCATGACCGGTATCTACCTGTTGGACAACTTGATTCGCGCCGGGCTGGTCCGAAACGGCATGGTGGTGACGCCCGAGGTCATCTCGCCGGTCACCGAGGGCGCGCTCGCCGAGGCGGTGGACGCGCGCGACCCGCAGTTCGCGGCGCTGACCCTGGCTGACGCGGCCGTCGCGGTGGTGCTCGACCGCGCCGTCGACGACGCCGAGGCCGTCCACTACATCGACATGATCACCTGCGCGGAATACTCCGGCCTGTGCATCGCCAAACCCAGCGACAGCACCGAGAACATGATCATGCTGACCGACAACCTCACCATGCAGGCCGCGCCGCGGCGCGAGACCTGGGCGAAATTCCATCGCGACGTGCTCGCCAAGAAGGGCACGTCGTTCGCGGAGGAGAATTTCGATTACATCGTCTTCCATCAGCTCGGTGTCGGGTTCACTGAGAAACTGGCGGAGTCGGGCAGCAAGATTCACGGCGCACCGATGCCGCCGCGGCTCGCGTGCGTCGAGAAGTACGGAAATACAGGGGCGAGTACACATTTCCTGGTGCTGCACGACTACCTGTCACGCGGCCTGATTCCGGCGGGTTCGAAGATCTGTTTCGTGCCGACCGCGTCGGGAATGGTGTTCGGGGTGTTGTCGGCGACCATCGGTGAGTTGGTGAAGTAGATCGTGGTGACCATTCTGCGGAATTCGGCGGTGAGCGTGGATCCGGCGCTCGGCTCGATCGACCACGCGGTCGCGGCGGCACGGGAATGCCTCGCCGGGGCAGGTCTTTCGGCGACGGACGTGGACGTGCTGATGAACGTCGGTGTGTATCGGGACGCCAACATCGTGGAGCCGTCCAACGCCGCGCTGATTCAGCGCGAGCTCGGCATGCACCTCGACTACGAATCCGGTTCCTCCCGGCCCGGCTTCTCCCTCGATCTGCGCAACGGCGCCTGCGGCGTGCTGAACGCGCTCCAGGCCGCGAATGCGTTGCTGGCCAACGGCACTGCCGAGCACGTCCTCATCGTCGGCAGCGACGCCCACCCAGGCAGCCGGGCGGACGCGGCCGACTTCCCCTACGCCACCGTGGGCGGTGCGTTCCTGGTGACCAAAGGCATCGACGAAACGACGGGACTCGGCACGGTGCACTTGCAGCCCGCGCCGAGGCCGGACGGAGTGCATCCCGGCGTCGCGGGCTATCTCGACCTGAAGTCGATGGGCCGCGACGGCGCCCGCACGATCACCGTCGACGTCGCCGACGATTTCGCCGAGCGGGTCCTGGGTGTCGCGCGCACCGCGGTGCGGAACTACCTCGCGAATCACCCTGAAACAGCGGCTGATTCGACGGTGTTGGTCTCCAATAATCCCGCACCGGACTTCGCGGAGACGCTGGCGGCCGACTTCGGCTTCACGCGACACCACCAGGCCGATACCGGGTCGCGGAACGCGGGAAGCTCCGGTCTCATCATCGCCTACCACCAGCTGATGCGGTCCGGCGCCGTGCGTGCGGGCGACCAACTGCTGCTCGTCGCGGGCGGATCGGGACCGACGGCGGGCTGTGTCGGCTACCGGGTGCCCGGCGGCGGTGCCGGGTGACGCGCGCGATCGGCTACGACGACCCGAGCGCCCTGCTCGAGCGCCGGATCACGGGACGGGCCGACGAGCCCGCCATCAGCTATCCGACCCGCGCTGGCGCGGCGAAGGCCGAGCGCGGCGCCGACCTGCTGTTCGCGACCATGACCTACGCCGAGCTGGGGCGGCGCGTCCACTCCTATGCCGCGGGCTTCGCGAGGATCGGAATCACCAAGGGCGTCAAGGTCATTGTGCTCGTGCGCCCGGATCCGGATCTGTTCGCGGTGCTGTTCGCGCTGTTCCGGGTCGGCGCGGTACCGGTGGTGGTGGATCCCGGCATGGGCGTGCGCCGCATGCTGCACTGCTTCCACAGCGTCGGCGCGGAGGCCTTCATCGGGATCCCCGAAGCGCATGCGGTGCGGCTGGCCGCGCGGCGCACCTTCGGATCGATCCGGGTGCACGTCACGGCGGGGCGGTCGTTCTGGGGCGGTCACAGCCTGTCCGATCTGCGCGACGAGCCGGAAACCCCGGCGGCCGAACATGATCCGGACGACTTGTTCATGATCGCGTTCACCACCGGAAGCACCGGACCGGCCAAGGGCGTCGAGTTCACCAGGTCGGGTTTCGCCGCCGCACTAGATGTCGTCACCGAACTGCACGGCCGCCCAACCGGTTTCGTCTCGCTCACCTCGGTGCCCCTGTTCGGGCTCTTCGATCTGCTGCAAGGCGCGCACGTCGTGCTCGGTCCGGTCGACCCGGTGCGCGTGTCGAAGGCGAATCCGGCGCTGCTCACCGACGTGGCGCGGTCCTTCGGCGCCACCGACCTCACGGCCTCGCCCGCGCTGCTGGTCAGGCTCGGCGAGCATTTCGCCGAGACCGGCGAGAGCCTGCCCGACATCGCGCGGATCATCTCCATGGGCGCACCGGCGAATCTGGTGGCCCTGGAACGTATTCGAGCCGCGCTCGGCGAGGACGCGAAAGTCTTCACCACCTACGGCGCGACCGAGGCACTGCCGCTGACCACCTTGGAATGGTCCGAGCTGGACCGGACCCGCGCCGCGACCGCCGAGGGCGCGGGCGTGTGCGTCGGCCGCCCGCTGCCGGAGGACCGCGGCGCGACCCTGGTCCGGATCATCGGCGTCACCGACGAGCCCATCGCCGACTGGAGCGAGGACCTCGTCCTGCCCGCCGGGCGGATCGGCGAGATCGTCGCGAGCGGACCGCAGATCAGCCGCGCCTACCACCGCAATGCCGCCGCCGACGCGCGGCACAAGATCGACGAGCGACTGCCCGACGGCAGTATCCGGCGCTGGCATCGCACGGGCGACTTGGCGCGCGTCGACGAATCGGGCCGACTGTGGTTCTGCGGGCGGGTCTCCCAGCGCGTGCGGACCGCAAGCGGTGACATGTACACCGTCCGGTGTGAGCAGATCTTCAACACCCACCCGGACGTCGCCAGGACCGCACTGGTCGGCGTCGGCGCGCCGGGTGAACAGATCCCGGTGCTGTGCTTCGAGCCCGCCGCGGATCTCACGCCCGCTGAGCTGACCAGGGTGCGGCGCGAACTGTGGACCCTCGCGCAGCGGAGGCCGGAGACGACTCGCATCCGAACCTTTCTGCCGCACAGCGAGTTTCCCGTCGACATCCGGCACAACGCGAAGATCGGGCGGGAGCGGCTCGCGCAATGGGCCGCGGATCGGCTCGGTTTCCCGCGAACGAAAGGAACGGACCGATGAAGGTTCTCGTCACCGGCGCGACCGGATTCCTCGGCAGCCACATCGTCGATGCCGCCACCGGCGCGGGCGACGAGGTACGGGCGCTGGTCCGCGCGGGCAGTGACCTCGGCTACCTGTCCGGCGTGCCGGATCTCGAGACCACCGTCGGGGATCTCGGCGACCTGGACTCGCTGCGGGCGGCCTGCCGCGACGTGGACGTCGTGTATCACAGCGCGGGGCTGGTGTCGGAAGTCGGTGCGCGAGAACAGTTCTGGCGAGCGAATGTCGAGGGCACGCGCAACCTGATCGCGGCCGCACGCGATGCGGGGGTTTCGCGGTTCGTGTACGTCAGCAGTCCGTCGGTGGCGACCTCCTACGAGACCGACCGCTTCGGCATCGACGAATCCGAACCCTATGTCGACGCGCCCAAGAGCCTCTATGTCGCGACCAAAGTGGTGGCCGAGCAGTATGTCCTCGCTGCCGACTCGCCCGGCTTCACCACGTGCGCGTTGCGTCCGAGGATGATCTGGGGTCCGCGCTCGGCAGGATGGATGAGCCTGCTGCTGCGCAAGCTGAAAAGCGGTCGGCTGCCCGACCTTTCGGGTGGTCGCCCCGTCATGGCGTCGATCACCTACTGCGAGCACGCGGCGGCCGCCTGTCTGCAAGCCGCCCGGTCTCCCTCGGTCGCCGGAAACGCCTACTTCCTGGCGGATCCCGAGGACATCGACCTGTGGGAGTTCGTCCGCAACCTCGCCGTCGCACTCGACCTGACTCCGCCGACCCGCACCGTGCCCGGCCCCGTATTGGACGCGGCGATCGCCGTCTTCGACACCATTTGGCGGATACCCGCCGTCAAGGAGCGGTGGGCGCCGCCGCTGTCGAGCTGGACCACGGCGGCGCTGACCGTCTCCAGCACCTACGACACCGCGGCTGCCCGTAAGGATTTCGACTACAACCCGACCGTCTCCCGGGACGAGGGCCTCGCGCGCTACGTCGAGTGGGTGCGCTCCGTCGGCGGCGTCGACGCCGTGCTCGCCCGCGGCTGAACGGATTACGCCGAATCGAAGGTTGGTCTCGTGACATCACTGCTGTCCACCGTGCGGGGACGCCGCGCGGGCGTCCGGTCCACGGTGCCCACCGCGCCCGGCGCGCTGCCGTTCCTTGGGCATTGGCACCGTTTCGGCAGCACACCGCACCGGTTCCTGTCGACGTTGTCGGCCCACGGGCCGGTGGTGCGCATCGGAATCCCAGGCTACGACACGTATGTCGTCACCGAACCGGAGCTGATCAGGGAGGCGTTCACCGGGCTGTCGGATCAGGGCTCGATGATCGAACGCGCCGAACTGCTGCTCGGTGACGGTGTCACCGTCGTTTCCGGTGCGACACATCGGCGTTCGCGCAGGCTCATCGCGCCAGCGTTCGCCAAGGCGCGTATCGCCCAGTACGCCACGGTGATGACGGCGATGGGTCGGGCGCGGGCCGACCAGTGGCGTGACGGCGCGATGCTCGCGGTGAACGAGGAGATGCACGACCTCGCGCTGCGCACCGTGGCGGGCGCGCTGTTCTCCGGTGAACTCGGCGAGATCACCGCGCGGCGCGTGCACCGGCTGTTGCCCGAGGTCATGACGCTGCTCGCGCGCCGCGTCACCCGGCCCGCGTGGCTGGACCGGCTGCCAACCCGAGGCAACCGCCGCTTTCTCGCGCTGGTCGACGAGCTGAAGGACGCCACCGCCGACATCATCGCCGCCTACCGCGCCGATCTGGCCGCCGACCCGGCGCTCGACCACGGCGACCTGCTCGACACGTTGATCCGGGCCCGCGACGAGGACGGCGCGCCGCTGACCGACAAGCACGTGCACGACGAACTGGTGAACTTCCTCGTCGGCGGAACCGAGGCCATCGGCATGACCGCCACGTGGCTGCTCTACGAACTGGCGCGCAATCCGGAGGTCGAGCGCGCCCTGCACGCCGAACTCGACGAGGTGCTCGGCGGGCGACCGGCCGAATTCGCCGATCTGCCCCGGCTGGACCTGACCAAGCGGCTCGTGCTGGAGACGCTGCGCCGCTACTCGCCGTGGCTCACCGTGCGGCACGTGCCCGCCGATTACGAGCTCGGCGGGCACCCGCTGCCCGAGGGAGCGATGCTGTTCGTTTGCCCGATCGCGGTGCATCGCGATCCGCGGGTGCACGCCGACCCCGACCGGTTCGATCCCGATCGCTGGCTGCCCGAGACGACGGCGGGGATGTCGCGCGGGGCGCACATCCCGTTCGGTATGGGCGCGCGGCAGTGCCCCGGCAACGTGTTCGCGCTGACCCAGGTGGCGTTGCAGATCGCCACCCTCTGCGGGCGCTGGCGGCTGCGGCTGGAGCCCGGATTCACGGCGCGCGAGACCGTGATCGGCGCGCTGGTCCATCCGGAGCGGCTACCGATGCGGGTCGAGGCTCGTCGCGATACGGGCGCGGATCGGAAGGGTGTGCGATGAGCGAGATCTGTGAAGTCGCCGTGATCGGTTCCGGTTTCAGCGGGCTCGGCGTGGCGATCAACCTGAAGCGTTGCGGCATCGAGGATTTCGTGATTCTCGAACGCGCGGAGTCGGTCGGCGGGACGTGGCGCGACAATGTGTATCCGGGATGCGCCGTCGACGTGCCGTCGGTGCTGTACTCGTACTCTTTCTATCCCGGCGACTGGTCGCGGCTGTTCGCGACCCAACCCGAACTGCGCGCCTACACCGAATCCGTGGTCGACGCTTTCGATCTGCGCCGCCACGTGCGGATGAACAGCGAGGTCGTCGGTGCCGAGTTCGACGAGACCGAGCACCGGTGGCGGGTGCGGTTGGCCGACGGGCGCGTGATCAGCGCGCGCACCGTCGTCATGGGGTACTTCTCGCTGCACGTGCCGTTCGTGCCGGACATTCCCGGCCGGGAACTGTTCCAGGGTATCCAGATGCACTCCGGCTCTTGGGATTCCGATTTTCGGCCGGAAGGGAAGCGGATCGCTGTCGTCGGCTCGGGCGCGAGCGCCGTGCAGATCGTGCCCGCCCTGGCGCGCGCCGGTGCGCACGTGGTGTCGTTCCAGCGCAGTCCGGCGTGGGTGCTGCCGCGCGGGGATCGCGCGATCGCCGGACCGCTGCGGACGGTGCTGCGCAAGTTCCCGCCCGCGCGACTAGCGTTGCGCGGCATGGTGTTCGCGCTGCTGGAGTCGGTGCACCTGGCGGAGTTCCATCCCCGCTTGCTGCCGGTCTTCGAGCAGGTCTGCCTGCGCTCACTGCGCAAGCAGGTGCCCGATCCGCGCACCAGGGAGAAGTTGCGGCCGGACTACCGGTTCGGGTGCAAGCGGCCGATGGTTTCCGACGAGTACTACGCGGCGTTCGCCCGCGACGACGTCGACCTGGTGACGGAGAAGATCGTCGATCTCACTGGGTCCGGCGTGCGCACCGCCGACGGTGTCGTGCACGAGGTCGACGCGATCGTGTGGGCCACCGGCTTTCACGTCCAGGACTCGATCCCGCGCTTCCCCGACTTCCGCACGCCCGCCTTCTCGCTGCGAGACAGCTACGAGCGCAACGGTTTCGCCGCCTACCGCGGCATCGCCTTCGCCGGTCTGCCGAACCTGTTCTGCGTCACCGGACCCAATACCGCGCTGCCGCACACCTCCCAGTTCCAGGCCATCGAACCCACCACCCGCCTCATCGCCCGCACCATCGCCCACATGCGCGAGCGCGCCGTCACCCGCTACACACCGACCGACGCCGCCCAGAACCGCTTCGTGGACCACTGTCGCCGTGTCCTCGCCGATCGCGTCTGGACCACCGGCGGCTGCACCAGCTACTTCGTCACCCCCACGGGCACCAACACCCTCACCTGGCCGGGAAGCACCCGCAGCGTCCGCCGCGACCGCCGCCACATCCGCCCCGAGGACTGGGACCGCCGCCCGGCCGCCACCGAATCGCTCACGCCCTGAATCGGATTCGCCCGCGCGGGCCCGTGGTCGCGAGGGCGATTTAGATCCTCTCGTCGGCAGTCGGCAGTCGGCAGTCGGCAGTCGGCAGTCGGCAGTCGGCAGTCGGCAGTCGGCAGTCGGCAGTCGGCAGTCAGCCGTTTGCGGTCAGCGGTCGGCAGCAGCGGTCGGCGGTCTGTCGTCGGCAGTCGGCGGTCAGCGGTCAGCCGTTTGCGGTCCGCGGTCAGCGGTCAGCAGTCGGCAG
>NZ_BDAU01000005.1 GCF_001612615.1 Nocardia amikacinitolerans NBRC 108937
TCGGCGGTCTGTCGTCGGCGGTCGGCGGTCAGCAATCAGCCGTTTGCGGTCAGCGGTCAGCAGTCGGCAGTCGGCAGTCGGCGGTCAGCGGTCAGCGGTCAGCGGTCGGTGGTCAGCAGTCAGCCGTTAGCGGTCGGCAGTCAATGGTCGATGGTCTGCCGTCGGCGGTCAGTGGTCGGCGGTCAGTGGTCGGTAGTCCGCGGCCGGCAGCAGCGGTCGGCGGTCTGTCGTCGGCGGTCGGCAGTCAGCGGTCGGCCGTCAGCCGTGAGTGGCCTGCGGTGGGCCGTCGGCCGTCGGCCGTCAGCTGTCAGCCGTGAGTGGTTGACCGTGATTGGTTGGCGGTGAGCGGTCTGCCGTCAGCGGTCAGCCGTCAGCAGTCGGCCGTTGGTGGTCGGCCGTCAGCAGTCGGCCGTCGGCCGCCAGGCCGCCAGCCGTCAGCGGTCTGCCGTCGGCCCTCAGCCGTGATTGGTTGACTGTGCGTGGTCAGCCGTCAACTGGCGGGCCTGCGGGTTCAGTGGTCGGCGGTCAGTAGCCAGCTGTCGGCGTCTGCTGATCGGGCGGTCAGCGCTCAGCGATCGGCGACGAAAGCGTCGAGCAGGCTGCGGTAGACGTCGGCGAAACGCTTGCGCGCGTTCTGTTGTTCGGCGGTCAGGCCGTCGGTCGAGTCGGGTCCGTACACGATCAGGTGGAGGTTCTGGCCGGGCGGTTCGGGCATCACGTCGATGATCTGGCTCCCGTCGCCCGAGGCGGGCATGCCGAGGTCGACGGTGGACAGCGCCGTGATCTCGGCCAGGGCGGCATCGATCACCTCGCGCCGGACCGTGCCGTCGATCTGGCGCGGGGCAGTGTTCGGATTCCGTTCGGGCGCAATGGCATCCGGCTGGTGGATGGCACGGCCGTCGGCGTGGACCTGGAGCAGCGGACGCAGATCGATCCGTTCCTGCCAGCCGCGGGGCATCGTCGTCAGGGTGAGCAGCGTGACGTCCGACCTGGCGGGCGCCGGCGCGGCCGGGTCTGCCACGGCGACGACCGAGCCGGTCGCGAACAGCATCGCGAGGACAACCAGGGTCGACAAAGTTCTCCGCATGAACTTCCCATCTCGGCAGCGTCGGGCGATCGCCTCGACCGGGAAGCGAGCGCAGACTCGCTCCGGCGCAGCGGCTTCGGACGCCGATGAGCGTAGCGCCGATGCGGCGTCGATGCGGGTCTATGGCGTGCGCAGGTCGGCTGCGAATGGGTCGAACCGACACACGCTGATGGTGTGTCCCTAGGTACGAGCCGCTACGCCGGTCGATGCCGCGCGGTCGGCGGCTCGCTGTGGTACCGCGGCCAGGGCAGCAGTCGTCCGTCTCGCACCGCGACCGCGAGCGCCGACGGGACGGCCACCGCTCGGGACAGCCGGTTGAACGGCGAGAGATCCCGGAGGGCGCGCGACGTGTCGGCTACCTGTCGGCGTGTTCCGGAAGCTGTGCGCGCGCGACGCGGAGACCCTTTCGTCTGCGCGGGCGCGGTGCTCGCGAGACCTGGCGACTTCCCGATCGCGAGCGCATTCGCCGAGCCGGACTCGGCCGCGCCGCGGCGACCCATTCGCGACCGGGTGATCGTTCTGGAATGCGCTCGATGCGACCGCGCGTTCACCGCGGGCAGACGATCGTGGAATCGCCGTCCGATCGGGTACGGCGCTCGCCTTCGGGCGGGCTCGCCGTACGTGTGGTGCGTGCCGTCGCGTCGCCGGTCGCCGCTGATCACCAGTTCACGGTAGATCGTCGGCGGGTACGCGAACAAGCATCCCGCACGGCATTCGCCCTGATCACCCGGTGTGATCGCGATCAGCGGCTCAGCGCAGCGCGGGCGGGTTGTTCAGGTCGGGTGCGGAGTAGGTGTCGCAGGCCCGCACCAGCCCGGTGCGGTAGCCCGTGAGGAACCACTTCTGCCGCTGGTCGGACGACCCGTGCGTCCACGCCTCCGGATTGACCCGACCCTGCGCCGCACGCTGGATCCGGTCGTCGCCGACCGCGGAGGCCGCCGAGAGGGCGTCGTTGATATCGGTGTCGGACAACCTTTGCAGGAACGGCCGGTCGCCGCCCGGCGC
Source organism: Nocardia amikacinitolerans NBRC 108937 (assembly GCF_001612615.1). GTDB lineage: Bacteria > Actinomycetota > Actinomycetes > Mycobacteriales > Mycobacteriaceae > Nocardia > Nocardia amikacinitolerans. Next base: position 2,093 of record NZ_BDAU01000005.1, read on the forward strand.
GGGCGTCTTGTCCGCGTAGTGGGCCCAGATGCCCGCGTAGCAGTCGGCCTGGAGTTCGGTGCGTACCGCGCCCGACTCCGGTCCGCGCGGGTCGCGCTGGGCGCGGCCGATGTCACCGAGCTGGTTCTGGATGTGGTGGCCGATCTCGTGCGCGACCACGTACTCCTGGGCGAGGGGGCCGCCGCTGGAACCGAAGCGGTCGGTCAGCTCCTGGAAGAAGCGGACGTCGAAATAGGCGGTCTGATCGGCGGGGCAATAGAAAGGACCGACCGCGCTGGTGGCGTTGCCGCAGCCGGTGGCGACCGCGCCGGAGAAAAGCACCAGCTCCGGCTCCACGTAGCGTTCGCCGGTCTGCTTGGGCAGTTCGCTCGCCCAGACCGCGTCCAAGCTCTGCGCGGTGAGCACGACCCGGCAGTCGACGTACTTGTTGGCGTCCGCGCCGGTCTTGCAATGCTCCGGGGTGCCCGCCGTGCCCGGCTGGGTTTGCTGGGTGTCCTGAGCGCCGGTGAACTGGCCGAGGACGGAGCCGGGGTCACCGCCGAGCAGCAGCGTGATCACCAGCAGGATCAGGCCACCCGCGCCGCCGCCGAGCGCGAGTTTGCCGCCCATGCCCGGTCCGCCGGAAGAGGCTCGGTCCGGGTCGATCTGCAGCCCTTCGTTGAACGTCATCATCGTCCTTAGTGGCGTTTTGTCCGGTTGGCGGGCGACCTGCTCGCTACAGCTTGACACGGCCGCGCGGATATCGGTTTCCCCTCGACGAACGTGTCTAACTACGATGGCAACCGCATCCGGCGACACCCCGCCGGTGCCGGAGTCGTCGAAAGGAATCCCGTGCTGCGCACCCACTTGGCTGGTTCGCTGCGAAGCGAGCACGCCGGTCAGACCGTCACCCTCACCGGATGGGTGGCCCGGCGGCGCGACCACGGTGGCGTGATCTTCATCGATCTGCGCGATGCGTCGGGTGTGGCGCAGGTGGTGTTCCGCGAAGGCGAGGCCGCCGAGCAGGCGCACCGGCTGCGCGCGGAGTACTGCGTGCTGATCACCGGCGTGGTCGAGCAGCGCCCGGACGGCAACGAGAACCCCGACCTGCCGACCGGCCAGATCGAGGTCAACGTGAGCAAGCTCGAGGTGCTCAACGAGAGCGCCCCGCTGCCGTTCCAGCTCGACGAGCAGCCCGGTGACGAGGCGCGCCTCAAGTACCGTTACCTCGACCTGCGCCGCGAAGTGCCCGGCCACGCCATCCGGCTGCGCTCGAAGGTCAACGCAGCGGCCCGCGCGGTGCTGGCCCACCACGAGTTCATCGAGGTCGAAACCCCGACGATGACCCGCTCGACCCCCGAGGGCGCCCGCGACTTCCTGGTGCCCGCGCGGCTGCAGCCGGGCAACTTCTACGCGCTGCCGCAGAGCCCGCAGCTGTTCAAGCAGCTGCTCATGGTCGGCGGTATCGAGCGCTACTACCAGATCGCGCGCTGCTACCGCGACGAGGACTTCCGCGCCGACCGTCAGCCCGAGTTCACCCAGCTCGACATCGAGATGAGCTTCGTGCGCCAGGAGGACGTGATCCTGCTGGCCGAGGAGATCCTTGTCGCGCTGTGGAAGCTGATCGGCCACGAGATCCCGACCCCGATCCCGCACATGACCTATGCCGAGGCCATGCGCCGCTTCGGCTCGGACAAGCCGGACCTGCGTTTCGGCGTCGAGATCACCGAGTGCACCGAGTACTTCAAGGACACGCCGTTCCGGGTGTTCCAGGCGCCCTACGTCGGCGCGGTCGTGATGCCGGGCGGTGCGAACCAGCCGCGGCGCCAGCTCGACGCCTGGCAGGAGTGGGCCAAGCAGCGCGGAGCAAAGGGTCTGGCCTACGTGCTGGTGAACGAGGACGGCACGCTCGGCGGTCCGGTCGCCAAGAACCTCAGCGACGCCGAGCGCGAAGGGCTGGCCAAGCACGTCGGCGCGGTCCCCGGCGACTGCGTGTTCTTCGCCGCGGGCGCGGCGAAGGCCCAGCGCGCGCTGCTCGGCGCGGCGCGCGGCGAGATCGCGCGCAAGGTCGGACTGATCGATGAGAACGCTTGGTCGTTCGTGTGGATCGTGGACGCGCCGCTGTTCGAGTCCACCGCCGACGCCACCGCGAGTGGCGATGTGGCGCTTGGCCATTCGGCGTGGACCGCGGTGCACCACGCGTTCACCTCGCCGAAGCCCGAGTCGATGGACACCTTCGACACCGACCCCGATTCGGCCCTCGCCTACGCCTACGACATCGTCTGCAACGGCAACGAGATCGGCGGCGGCTCGATCCGTATCCACCGCCGCGACGTGCAGGAGCGGGTGTTCAAGGTGATGGGCATCAGCCACGACGAGGCGCAGGAGAAGTTCGGCTTCCTGCTCGACGCCTTCGCCTACGGCGCTCCGCCGCACGGCGGCATCGCCTTCGGCTGGGACCGCATCACCGCCCTGCTTGCCGGTCTGGACTCCATCCGCGAGGTCATCGCCTTCCCGAAGACCGGCGGCGGCGTCGACCCGCTGACCGACGCGCCCGCGCCGATCACCGCGCAGCAGCGCAAGGAGGCGGGCCTGGACGTCAAGCCGGAGCAGGAGAAGGTCGAGATCAAGCTCGAGGTCACCGAGCCGTAGGCCGAGCTACGGCCAGCCGACGCGCCGTCCGCACGGAGTCACTCCCCGAGCGGGCGGCGCGTTGGCGTTGAGGGGTTTGCCTTTGCGCCCAAGCCCCAGCTGCTTCCCGCCGTGCCCGGCGGAGTCGGGCTGTCGCCGCCTCGCGGTTCAGGCCCAAAGGAATCGTTGGCTGCCACACATGCTCCGTACGCCTCACACAGTCGCTGGCTATGTGAGGCGTACAGAAGGTGTGTGGAACGGAAGCTGCACCCGTGAACCGGCCAGCGGTCGGTGCGGTGGGGTTCCGGTTAGACCGGGGCGATGCGTCCGCCCGTGAGGGTGCGGTAGGCGTAGGTGACAGCGAGGATCGAGATCGGGCCCGCGACGAGCAGTCCGATGCCGCACAGCAGCAGGCCGAGGAAGGTGATCACCGCGACGGACAGGGCGAGCAGCACCACCGGCCAGACGTTCTTGACCACCAGGTTGGCACTGGCCTTGATCGCGTCGAACGGGCCGAGATCCTGATCGACCACGAAGTGCAGCGCGAACATGCACAGCACACCGGCGATCAGTCCGGGTAATACGCACAGCGCCAGACCGATCCAGGTGCCGAGGAACGCGAGCAGGGCGGTCAGCAAGACGTTGCCCGCGTTGACGAACTTGAAGTACGAACCGAAAGCCGGTTTGGCGCCGTCTGTTTCGTACAGCGCTCCGCGCACCATCGCGGCCTGCAACAACCACAGCGCCGCCATCACCGCGAGGAAGAGCAGCACAAGCGGCAGCAGCGAATTCGGTTCGAACGTCTGGACTATCAACACGAAGATCAGATAGATGATGACGCCCAGTGCTGTAATTCCTAGCCATGACGCAGGATTCGACCGGAACTTTTCCAGCCCATAACTGATCGCGTGGCCGACGTCGAGACCGGTCGGCGCCCCCACCTGATAACCGTAGATCGGTTGTCCCGGTACCGCTCCCGTCGGCGCCGCACCGGGCGGCAGCGTACCCGGTTGCTGCGCCGCGTATTCCTGCTGCGTCCCGTACTCGTGCGGTGCACCGTACTGCTGCTGCGCTCCGTACTGCGGCGCGTCCGGCGACACGCCCGGCCCCGTGCCCGCGGGCCCGTATGCAGGCTGCGCGGCGACCGCGGGCGGCGGCTCCACCGGCTCGGCGCCGTACTGCGCCGCACCCGGCCCCTCGAACTGCGGATACCCCGCTCCACCAGGCATTTCATGGCGCGAGTGGCCCGCACCGGACGGCGGCGCGGACGGGTCGCTACTCTCGTGCTGCCCAGGGTGAGCCACGAACCGCTCGCTTCCACCGCCCTGCTGGGGTGTGCCGCCTGCGGGATCCTTGGGTGCGGAGGACGGTGTGTCGGTCAATGTCGGAGACCTTTCGACGCAACTGGTTTGCGATGTGGCGCACAGCAGTTCACGATGAGAAAACCGGACGCGTGCAATGGTGTCAAGCGAGCACGGCTTTCGTCCGCGACCACGACACGAGACACGCCGAGCGAAGCGGAAAGGTTGCGTAACCGCTCGCTAGAAGTGACCCCATGCGAGTAGCTTGAGAGGCGATGACCGCACTATTGGCCGAACGCGCCGCCGAAGTCGTGTCCGCAGCACAGCAGTTGCTCACAAAGCGAATGGGTGCTCCGGTGAAGCTGAGCGATCCGATGGAACTCAGCGGTAGTGGTAGGACGACAGTCCTACGTGTGCGTGTTGCCGAGAACTCGTTCTCGCTACCCCGGACGCTGATCGTCAAGCAGGTGCGCGGAGCCGCTCAGGACCGCCGCACCGGAGGCTTGGCCCCCGGCGTCGCGAGCATCGATTCGGCGTTCCTCCGGGAAGCCGTCTCCTACCAGTTCACCACCGCGCTCAGCCGCGAGCAGCGGCCCGGCGCGTACCTGATCGCGCACAGCCTGCCCGACCGCCTGCTCATCCTGTCCGATCTCGGCGAGAACGCCAGGATGACCGCGGTGCTGCAGTCCGGCGCCGAGCCCGCCACCCGCAACGCGCTGATGGCCTTCGCTCAGGCGCTGGGCCGGATGCACGCGGCGACCGTGGGGCGCGAGGCCGATTTCGTCGCGCTGCTGCGCCGCGTCGAGGTGGTGCACCGCGTCGACGGCATCGCCCAGCAGGCCGAGTCCGCGATCTCCGAGGTGCCCGGGATGCTGCAGCGCGAGCTGGGCATCGAGGTGCCCGGCGAGATCGCCGAGCGCATCGTGCGGGGCAACCGGTTGTTCTCGGCCGGGCGGTTCCGTGCGTTCAGCCCGTCGGACCTGTGCCCGGACAACGTCATCCTCAACCAGGAGGGCGCCAGGTTCCTGGACTACGAGTGGGGCGGCTTCCGCGACGCCACCCTCGACATCGCCTACGCGCTGGTCTCGTTCCCCGGCTGCCTGTGCGATTTCGAGCTGTCCAGGGATCGCGCAAGGCAGATGGTGGAGGCTTGGCGTTCGGAGGTCGTCGGGGTGTTCCCGGCGCTCGCCGACGACGAGGTGCTCGCCGAACGCATCCTGGAGGCACGCCTCATCTGGGTGTGGCTCACCACCTACTGGTTCCTGCCCGCCGACCACACCCGCATCGCGGCCGCGCGCGAACACGGTCTGTCGGTGCCGCGCTCGGCGGCGCTGATCAACCGCTGGGCCGCGCTCGCCGAGGACGCGCGCTGCACCGGCGACGACGTGATCGGCGACTTCGCCGACGAGGTGTCGGCGATGCTGGAAGAGCGCTGGTCGGAGTAGTCGGCCGGGCGAACTCAGCGCACACCCGGCGGCGCAGCGCTAGGCATGTCCGACGCAGAGTCGAGCGTCGCAGCGCAGCCGTAGCAGGACGGTCGGCGCAGGGCCCAGCGTCGGCAGTGCATCGCTAGGAATAGCCGATGCAGAGTCGAGCGTCGCAGCGCGGCCGTAGGAGAACGGTCGGCGCAGGGCCCAGCGTCGACAGTGCATCGCTAGGAATAGCCGATGCAGAGCCGAGCGTCGCAGCGCAGCCGTAGCAGAACGGTCGGCGCAGCGCGCAGCTTCGGCAGCGCAGCGCAGGAACGGTCGGCGCAGCGATCAGCGTCGGCTTAGCGATCGGTGTCGGCGCGGCGCTCAGAACGCTATGCGAACCGCCGGTGCGGCGATCACAACACGGGCGCCGGGCGCGGCTCGATCCGGCCGCCGCTCGGCACGGCGAAGCTCGCCGCGTGCCGCACGCCCGTCGCCGGGTCGGTGACGTCGGCGACGTAGAACCAGTCCATCTGCGCCTGCTCCTGGGTGACGTCCAGGACGCAGTACCCGTGCGACTCCAGTTCGACGTAGCGCAGGTGGTGGTTGAAGCCCTTGATCGATTCCTCGATCGGCACCGCCACGGTGCGCGGGGCCGCCTTCAGCGTCTCGCCGATGCTCGACGAGGTGACCGACGGGACGACGAACTCCGCGCCCGCCGTCGGCCCGCCGGGATAGTTCGCGGCGTCGATCGGCAGGTCCGCTGCCCACGAGGAGTGGATGTCGCCGGTCAAGAAGACCACGTCACCGACCTGCTGATCGGTGATCGCGCGGAACAGGTGCTGCCGGTCGGCGGTGTAGCCGTCCCACTGATCGGCGTTGGCGGGTGCGCCGGACTGCGGCACGCCGAGCGCGGCGGTGATGGCCGCGGTGGTCGCGGGCTCCAGCGGCGGGAAGACGAGCGGCGCGATCATCACCGAGTTGCCGACCAGCTTCCAGCGCACCGGTGCCGAGACCAAACCCGCTGTGAGCCAGTCCATTTGGGCCTTGCCGGTGATGGTGCGCGCCGGGTTGTCGACCTCGCGCCAGCCCGGGCCGGGCGCCACCTCCTGATCGCGGTAGCTGCGCAGATCGAGCATCGACAGCTCGGCGAGAGTGCCGAAGCGCAGCCTGCGGTAGATCTGCACGCTCGTCCCGGAACCGGTGGCGCGCACCGGCATCCACTCCAGGTAGGCGCGGGCCGAGGCGGCGCGGCGGTCCTCCCAGCTGCCGTGTACCGCGGGATCGTGGTGGTTGGCGCCGCCGGACCAGGAGTTGTCCGCGGACTCGTGGTCGTCCCAGGTGCAGATGAACGGCAGCAGGGCGTGCAGCGCGGACAGGTCGGGATCGGTCTTGTACTGGGCGTGGCGGATGCGGTAGTCGGCCAGCGTGACGATCTCGTTGGCCGGATCGTGTTGCCGCACCGCGCCGTTGCGGCCGCCGTACTTGCCGCGACCGTACTCGTACAGGTAGTCGCCGAGGTGGATGATCGCATCGAGGTCCGAGCGGTCGGCGAGGTGCCGGTACGCGGCGAAGTAGCCCGCCTCCCAGTTCGAGCAGGAGACCACGCCGAAGCGCAGCCGGTCCGGGGTGTCCGAGGGTGCGGGCGCGGTGCGGGTGCGCCCGACCGGCGAGGTCTCGCCGAGTGCGGTGAAGCGGTACCAGTAGTCGCGGCCGGGAGTCAGGCCGGACGCGTCGATCTTGACGGTGTGGTCGGCCGCTGCGGTGGCGGTCGCGGTTCCCGAGGCGGCGATCGAGGCGAAGCTCGCGTCGTCGGCGATCTGCCAGCCGACCGATGCGTCCGCGCCGACACCCGAGCCCGGCGTGGCGTCGTCGGAGACCGTCACTCTGGTCCACAGCACGATCCCGGTGGGCAGCGGATCGCCGGAGGCGACCCCGTGCTGGAACACCGGGCCCGAGGCACGCGCGGGCGTCGGTACGAGCAGCGCGCCCGCGGTGGCCGCGGCCGCCGCACCGCCCTTCAGTAGGGCACGCCTGCCGAACGGCCCGGCCTGGACGGTATCTGAAACGACCATGTTTTCAGCCACAATTCATGATCACAGCCGATGCGCGGCGCACCTGCAAATCGACACGGCGCAATCCCGGCGAATCGCGGGACGGACATGGCGTGTCGGAGCCGAGTTGTACGGTCGAAAGCATGAGCGAGCGGATCGTGTGCCAGCGCATGCCGGAGCCGAGTGGGGCGCGGGTATGAACGAGCCTTGCGTGCGAATCGTGTGCGCAGGGGCCTCGCGCGTGCCGGGTCGGAGTGTCGGTGAGGCGCTGGTATGAGCGAGCGCGGTGAGCGAATCGTGTGCCGGTGCGCCTCGCGGGTGTTGGAGTCGGGCGTCAGCGAGGCGCGGGTATGAGCGAGCGCAGTGAGCGAGTCATGTGTCAGCGCGCCTCGCGCATGCGGGAGCCGAGCGTCAGCGAGGCGCAGGCATGAGCGATGGGTTGTTCGAGGTGCCGGGTCAGGCGCCTGAGTCGGATGCGCTGGGCGGCGCGGGCGTTGATTTCCGCGGACCGGGCAGCGCCGCGCCCCTGGCCGTCCGCATGCGGCCCGCCACGCTGGACGAGGTTGTCGGGCAGCAGCATCTGCTCGGCCCCGGCTCGCCGCTGCGGCGGTTGATCGAAGGATCCGGCGCGGCCTCGGTGCTGCTGTTCGGGCCGCCCGGCACCGGCAAGACGACGCTGGCCTCGCTGATCTCGCAGGCCACCGGCCGCCGTTTCGAGGCGCTCTCGGCGCTCTCGGCCGGGGTCAAGGAGGTGCGCGCGGTCATCGACCTGGCGCGCAGGAGGCTGACCGTCGGCGAGCGCACCGTGTTGTTCATCGACGAGGTGCACCGCTTCTCGAAGACCCAGCAGGACGCGCTGCTCGCCGCGGTGGAGAACCGGATCGTGTTGCTGGTCGGCGCGACGACGGAGAACCCCTCGTTCTCGGTCGTCTCGCCGCTGCTGTCGCGCTCGCTGGTGCTGCAACTGCGTTCGCTGACCGACGCCGACATCCGCGTCGTGCTCGAGCGCGCCCTCACCGATCCGCGCGGTTTCGATGGCGCCTACACCGTCACCGACGACGCCCTCGACCACATCGTGCGGATCGCGGGCGGCGACGCGCGCCGGGCGCTGACCGCGCTGGAGGCCTCGGTCGAGTCCTCGCTCGACGGCACCGTCGACCTCGCGCTCGTCGAGGCGAGCGTGGACAAGGCCGCGGTGCGCTACGACCGCGCCGGCGACCAGCACTACGACGTGATCAGCGCCTTCATCAAGTCGATCCGCGGTTCCGACGTCGACGCGGCGCTGCACTATCTGGCGCGCATGATGAGCGCGGGGGAGGATCCGCGCTTCATCGCCCGGCGGCTGGTCATCTCCGCCAGCGAGGACATCGGCATGGCCGACCCGATGGCGTTGCAGACCGCGGTCGCGGCCGCGCACGTCGTCCAGCTGATCGGCATGCCAGAGGCCCAGCTCACCCTGACCCACGCGACCATCCACCTGGCCACCGCGCCGAAGTCCGGCGCGGTCCCCGCCGCGCTCGGCGCCGCCATGGCCGACATCTCCGCGGGCAAAGCGGGCGCCGTGCCACCGCACCTGCGCGACGGCCACTACGCGGGCGCCGCGCTGCTCGGCCACGCCAAGGGCTACAAGTACCCGCACGACGATCCCGACGGCGTGCTCGCCCAGCAGTACCCGCCCGACGAAATCGTCGGCACGGACTACTACCGCCCGACCGATCACGGCTACGAACGCGAGGTCGGCCCCCGCGTCGACCGCCTGCGTCGCATCGTGCGCGGAAAGTGAGCCGCGGGCCGGGTCGGTAGCGGCCGGTCGATGAAAAACCAGGTGCGCCGCCCCGGTAGGCTGGATACCTGTGCAGACCCACGAGATCCGACGGCGTTTCCTGGACCATTTCGTCCGTGCCGGACACACCGAGGTGCCGAGTGCCTCGCTGATCCTGGCCGACCCCAACCTGCTGTTCGTCAACGCGGGCATGGTCCAGTTCAAGCCGTACTTCCTGGGCCAGGAGGCGCCGCCCTTCCCGCGGGCGACCAGCGTCCAGAAGTGCGTGCGCACCGGCGACATCGAAGAGGTCGGCGTCACCACCCGGCACAACACCTTCTTCCAGATGGCGGGCAACTTCTCCTTCGGCGACTACTTCAAGGAGGGTGCCATCACCCTCGCCTGGGAGCTGATCAGCAAGTCCCAGGAGGAGGGCGGCTTCGGCTTCGACACCGACCGCATCTGGGTCACCGCCTACCAGGACGACCCGGAGGCCGCCGAGATCTGGCACCGGGTCGCGGGCATTCCGAAGGAGCGGATCCAGTTCCGCGACGGCAAGGACAACTACTGGGACATGGGCGTACCCGGTCCCGGCGGTCCGTGCTCGGAGATCTACTACGACCGCGGCCCTGCCTACGGCAAGGAGGGCGGCCCGGTCGCCGACGAGGACCGCTACCTCGAGATCTGGAACCTCGTCTTCATGCAGGACGTGCGCGGTGAGCTGAGCCCGAAGCTCGGCCACCCGCCGGTCGGCTCGCTGCCGAAGAAGAACATCGACACCGGCATGGGCGTCGAGCGGGTCGCCATGCTGTTGCAGGGCGTGGAGAACGTCTACGAGACCGACCTGCTGCGCCCGATCATCGACAAGGCCGAGGAGCTGACCGGCCGGTCCTACGGTGTCGAGCACGCCGACGACGTGCGCTTCCGTGTGATCGCCGATCACGCCCGCACCGCCGCCATGCTCATCTCCGACGGCGTCAACCCCGGCAACGACGGCCGCGGCTACGTGCTGCGCCGCCTGCTGCGCCGCATCGTGCGCTCGGCCCGCCTGCTCGGCGCCGAGAAGCCGGTGATGGCCGAGTTCATGAAGGTCGTCAGCGACCTCATGTCGCCGTCCTACCCCGAGCTCGGCACCGATTTCGGCCGCATCGAGACCGTCGCGGTCGGCGAGGAGACGGCGTTCCTCAAGACGCTCAACACCGGCTCGACGCTGTTCGACAACACCGCGGCCGCGGTGAAGGCCAAGGGCGGCACCAAGATCGCCGGATCGGACGCCTTCACCCTGCACGACACCTACGGCTTCCCGATCGACCTCACCCTGGAGATGGCCGCCGAGGCCGGGCTCTCCGTGGACGAGGACGGCTTCCGCACGCTCATGGCCGAGCAGCGGCAGCGCGCCAAGGAGGACGCCGCCGCCCGCAAGCACGCGCACGCCGACCTGAGCATCTACAAGGAGCTGGTCGACCGCGGCGCCACCGAGTTCACCGGCTTCGACGAGCTCACCTCCGAGGCGCACGTGCTCGCCCTGATCGCCGACGGCGTCCGGGTCCCGGCCGCGAGCGCGGGGCAGAACGTCGAGGTGATCCTGGACCGCAGCCCGCTGTACGCGGAGTCCGGCGGCCAGATCGCCGACCGCGGCAGCATCACGGCCGCGGGTCTCAAGCTGCGCGTCAACGACGTGCAGAAGATCGCCAAGAAGCTGTGGGTGCACAAGACCACCGTCGAGCAGGGCCAGATCACCGAGGGCGACGTGGTGCTCGCCCAGGCCGATCCGGCCTGGCGTAGCGGCGCGACCCAGGGCCACTCCGGCACGCACATGGTGCACGCCGCGCTGCGGCAGGTGCTCGGCCCGAACGCGGTGCAGGCCGGCTCGCTGAACAAGCCCGGCTACCTGCGCTTCGACTTCAACTGGCAGGGCCAGCTGACCGAGCAGCAGAAGGCCGATATCGAGGCGGTGTCCAACGACGCCGTCGGCGCCGACTTCCCGGTCAACACCTTCGTCACCGACCTGCCCAAGGCCAAGCAGATGGGCGCGCTCGCGTTGTTCGGCGAGAACTACGGCGACGAGGTCCGCGTCGTCGAGATCGGCGGCCCGTTCTCGATGGAGCTGTGCGGCGGAACGCACGTGCAGCACTCCTCGCAGATCGGCCCGATCACGCTGCTCGGCGAGTCGTCGGTCGGTTCGGGCGTGCGGCGCGTCGAGGCGTTCGTCGGCCTGGACTCCTACAAATACCTGGCCAAGGAGCGCGCGCTGCTCGCCGGTGTCGCCGCCTCGCTGAAGGTGCCCTCGGACGAGGTGCCCGCCCGCGTCGAGCAGCTGGTGGAACGGCTCAAGGTCGCCGAGAAGGAGCTCGAGCGCACCAAAATCGCCGCGGTGCTCTCCTCGGCGAGCAAGTTCGTGGACGAGGCCGAGCGCCTCGGCGGTCTGCTGCTGGTCGCCGCGGCCGCGCCGGAGGGCGTCGCCGCGGGCGATCTGCGCACCCTGGCCACCGACATCCGCGGCCGCTTCGGCAGCGAACCCGCGGTCGTGGTCCTGCTCGGCAATGTCGACGGCAAGGTGCCGTTCGTCGTCGCCGCGAACAAGGCCGCGCAGGAACTCGGCGTGAAGGCGGGCGATCTGGTCGGCAGCTTCGGGCCGAGCATCGCCGGTCGCGGCGGCGGCAAGCCGGAGATGGCGCAGGGCGCCGGCTCCGATCCCTCCGGTATCGCGGCGGGTCTGGCCGCGGTCCGTGCCCGGGTGGCCGAAATCGCCCAGTGATGCGCGACTCCGAGAGTTCGCGTTCGACGGGTCGGCCGCACGCCGCGGACCGGCCCGACCCGGCGGCCGATCCGGGCCGTGGCAGACGGCTCGGCATCGACGTCGGAAGTGTCCGCATCGGCGTCGCGTCCAGCGACCCGGACGGCATTCTCGCGACCCCCGTGGAGACCGTGCCGCGCGCCAAGAAGAACGCGCGCGGCGCGGGTACGGCAACCGATATAGCCAGAATTGCCGAAATTGTGCGGGAATACGAGGCCGTTGAGGTTATTGTCGGTCTGCCGCGCACATTGCGCGGGGAAAAGGGAACCGCGGCCGGGCTGGCCATCGCGTTCGCCGAACGTTTGCGGTCAGAGATCGCTCCCGTGCCGATCAGGCTTTCCGACGAACGTTTGACTACGGTGTCAGCTGCACGTGCATTGCGGGACAGTGGAGTTCGCGCGCGTGGCCAGCGGCAGGTGATCGATCAGGCGGCGGCCGTGTCGATCCTGCAAGGATGGTTGGACGAACGGAGTGCGGTGTTGAGGTCGGTCGAGGAAGCGACGCGGGACGTGTCGTCCGGAGACGATGCATGACTGATCGATGGGCGCGGGCCGAGGAACGGTACCGACAGCGCGAGGCTGATCGGCGCTACCGACGGGACGACCGAGCCTGGGAGAGAGACGGGCGAGATAGGGGCGGCCGGTCGGCCGGGCCGCACGACGACTGGGACGACTACGAGGACGACACGACCGTCATCCCCCGCTACACCGACGACGACGAGCCGCTCTACGACGACCAGCCGCTGTACGAGGACGACGGCTACGACGACGAGCTGGACTACGAGGAGCCGGAACCGCCGGAGCCGCCCAAGCGCACGACACGATCGTCGGCGCGCAAGTCCGCCGCCAAGGACAAGGAGCCACGGCCGTCGCGCGGTTCGCGCGGCAAGCGTTCCCGGGTGGCTTCTCGCAAAGCGGCCGAGCGCAAGCGCAAGCGCCGCAACATGTGGCTGATCGGCGGCGTGCTCGCGGTGCTGCTGGTCGGCGCGGGCGGCTTCGCGGTCAAGAAGCTGGTCGGCGAATTCGGACCGCCGGAGGATTTCGCGGGGCCCGCGGGGCCGCTGGTCGTGGTGCAGGTGCACCCCGGCGACACCTCGTCGCAGATCGCGCAGACCATGGTCGAGAAGGGCGTCGTCGCGAGCACCGGCGCGTTCTTCGAAGCGGCCGTGCGCAATTCGAACATGAGCTCGGTGCAGCCCGGGTACTACCAGATCCCAAGCCGCAGCCCCGCCGCCGAGGCGGTCGCCGCGCTGCTCGGCAAGAACTCGCGGGTCGGCAATCTGGTCATCTCCGAAGGACGCCAGCTGCACGACCAGCACGACGTCAACACCGGCGCACGCAAAGAGGGCATCTACACCAAGATCGCCGCCGCCAGCTGCATCGGCACCGGCCCGCAGCAGAAGTGCGTGACCTACGAACAGCTCGACGCCGCCGGCTCCAGTAGCGACCTCGCCGGGCTCGGCGTGCCGTCCTGGGCGGAGCAGTCGGTGCGTGAAGCGCCGGACCGCAAGCGCCAGCTCGAAGGCCTGATCGCCGCGGGGACATTGGATTTCGACCCCAGCGGAACCCCGCAGCAGATCCTGCGCCAGCTGATCACCTCGAGCGCGGCGAGCTACGAGTCCACCGGGCTGCTGACCTCCAGCGCGAAGAACAAGCTCAGTCCCTACGAGACGCTGATCGCGGCATCGCTGGTGGAGCGGGAAGCGCTGCCGCAGGACATGCCCAAGGTCGCGCGGGTGATCGTGAACCGGCTGGAAGTCGAGCAGCCGCTGCAATTCGACTCGACGGTGAACTACTCGCTGGACCGCACCGAGGTCGCCACCACCGACGAGGACCGGGCCACCCGCACCCCGTGGAACACCTACGCGATGTCCGGCCTGCCCGCCAACCCGATCTCCGCGCCGTCGCTGAACGCGTTGCGCGCCATGGAGAATCCGGAACCCGGCGACTGGCTGTACTTCGTGACGATCGACCAGAAGGGCACCACGCTGTTCACCGAGAGCTACTCCGAACACCTGCGCAATATCGAAAAGGCGCAACAGAGCGGGATTCTCGACAGTGGACGGTGAAACTGCCCGCAAGGCGGCGGTTCTCGGCAAACCGATCGCGCATTCCCGTTCGCCCCAGCTGCATTTGGCCGCGTATCGGGCGCTCGGCCTGGACTGGACCTACGAGCGCATCGAGTGCACGGCCGAACAGCTGCCCGGACTGGTGGACGGCCTCGGGCCGGAGTGGATCGGCCTCTCGGTGACCATGCCCGGCAAGGAGGCCGCCCTGGCCTACGCCGACGAGCGCACCGATCGGGCCGTGCTCGTCGGCTCGGCGAACACGCTGGTGCGCACGGCCGGGGGCTGGCGCGCCGACTGCACCGACGTGGACGGCGTGCTCGGCGCGCTGCGCGGCGGCGGCGTCACCGAGATCGCGGAGGGGCTGGTGCTCGGCGCGGGCGGCACGGCCCGCCCGGCGCTGCTCGCCCTCTCCGAACTCGGCGCGAAGTCGGTCACCGTGGTCGCCAGGGACGCCGGACGCGCCCGCGGCGCACTGGAGCTGGCCGACACGCTCGGGATGGCGGCGAGCGTGATCGCCTTCGACATCGACGCCGTGCGCGGCGCGAGCGCGAGCGCGGGCGCGGTGGTCAGCACGATCCCCGCCGAGGCGGGCGCCCTGGTGGCCGAGGCGGTGGCCGTCGCGCCGGTGGTGCTCGACGCCATCTACAACCCCTGGCCGACCCCCTTGGCGACTGCGGTCGAACGCGCCGGACACACCGTGGTGAGCGGGTTGCAGATGCTGCTGAACCAGGCCTACGGGCAGGTCGAGCAGTTCACCGGTCGCCCAGCGCCGCGCGCCGCGATGGCGGCCGCGGTGGACGCCTGACATCCCCGACCGAATGTCACCGCCACCCTCCCGGACAGGGTGACGGTGACATGCAGTCGGTTGATTCGGCGGCCCGAAAATTTCTGACACGGGTTCTAGTTATGTTCCCGGGGCCTGCGCGTTAAGGTGTTCTGCATGATTGCTTGGGTAGTGCGAGCTGTCCTGCTCGGTGCACTGGTCGTCGCGCTGCGCACCGTGCTCGGGTTCGCGATGGTGCAGTGGCCGACGCAAGGCGCGTGGATGCGGATGCTGTGCCTGCTCGTGCTGCTTGTCGTCATCGTGGGGTGGGGCATGCTGGACGGACGCAAGGACCGCGTGGCGCATCCTGACCCGGAACGCGGCTCGGATCTGACCATCCGGTGGCTGAAGGCGGCCGTGGCAGGCGGGCTCGGCAGCGGCGCGGTTTCCTGGCTGCTGGACTTCCTGCCGCGCTTCGACCTCGGCGACAACGGTCTGCTGTTCGAACTGACGGCGGGCGCGTCGTTCATCATCCTGTTGATCTTCATCCCCGGACTGATCGGCGTCGGCATCGGCCGGATGCTCGCGGGACGGCGGGCCGACAGGGGCAACCCGTCGCTCACCCAGCCCGCCGCCGCGGGCGCCTGACTCCGGAACGAAAAACAGCGCCGCACCCAACGGGTCTGGCGCTGTTGTCCTCTCGGTCGGATGCTTCGCGCAGCGAACAGCGCCCCAGCCGATTCGGTTGGGGCGCTGCTGTTTACGTCCCGCTACAGCAGGATCGCGCCGCCGCTGGGGCTCTGCTCCCGTGCGATGGCGGAGTACGCCGCGGCCAGCAGGCTGGGATCTGGGCCTTCCAGGCGACCGGGCTTGGCCAAGCCGTCGAGGACGACGAAGCGCAGCACGCCGGAGCGGGTCTTCTTGTCGGTCTGCATGGCGTCCAGCAGCTGCGGAAGCGCGTCGGCGTCGTAGCTGGTCGGCAGGCCGACGCTGGACAGGATGGCGCGGTGCCGGTCGGCGGTGGCGTCGTCGAGGCGTCCGGCGAGACGGCCGAGCTCGGCGGCGAAGACCAGGCCGACGGAGACCGCGGCGCCGTGACGCCAGCGGTAGCGCTCCCTGCGCTCGATCGCGTGGCCAAGCGTGTGGCCGTAGTTGAGGATCTCGCGCAGGCTGGATTCCTTGAGGTCGGCGGCGACCACGTCGGCCTTGACCTGGATGGCGCGGGCCACGAGCTCGGGCAGCACGTCGCCGGTGGGATCGAGCGCAGCTTCCGGATCGCGTTCGATCAGGTCGAGGATCACCGGGTCGGCGATGAAACCGGCCTTGATGATCTCGGCCATGCCCGCGACGATCTCGTTGCGCGGCACGGTCTCCAGCGTCACCAGATCGACCAGCACCGCCGACGGCTCGTGGAAGGAGCCGACCAGGTTCTTGCCCGCCTCGGTGTTGATGCCGGTCTTGCCGCCGACCGCGGCGTCGACCATGGCGAGCAGGGTGGTCGGCACGTGCACGACCTGGACGCCGCGCATCCAGGTGGCCGCGACGAAGCCCGCCAGGTCGGTGGCGGCACCGCCGCCCAGGCTGACCACGACGTCGTTGCGGGTCAGGCCGATGCGGCCGAGCACCTCCCAGCAGAAACCGGCGACGGCGAGGTCCTTGCCCGCCTCCGCGTCCGGAATCTCGACGCGGTGCGCGTCCAGGCCCGTCTCGGCCAGCGCCTTGCGCACCACCTCGGCGGTCTCGGCCAGCGGCGGCTGGTGGAAGATCGCGACCGTGCGCACGCCCTTGGTGGCACCCGTGACCGACTCGACGAGTTCGCCGAGCAAGCCGCGACCGATGATCACCGGATACGGGTCTGCGGTGCGTACTTGGATACGACTCGGCTCTGTCACTGCTGCTCCGATTCTGTTCGTGCCGATTGCTCGAGTGCTCGCGCGCGGGCGCGGCGAGCGCGGGCGCGCCGGGCGCGACCGCTGGAACTGGTCTTCGTTGCCGATTCTGCCGTCGCGGTGTGCGCGGTGGGATCGGCGGGTGCGCCGGCCCCGGCGCGGCGATGCGCCCGGGAGCGGGCGCTCTGGTTCTCGCCAGTGGCCGAGGCCGTCGCGGCTTCCGCGTTCTTCGGTGCCGGAGTCGTCGAATCGACTTGTCCCGCAATGGAAACGGCGGATGCTTGCGATCCGGCGGGATTCGGTGCGCCCGCAGGGCGGCACGCTCTGGGGCGGCGGGCGCGTACCGGGGCGGGCGTCGCGCCGGTGTCCTCGGATCGGGCGCCGGAGGCGATGAGCCGGGGGAGCCAGGACCTGGCCGAAGGCTCCGCGCGTGGCGCGGTGGACTCGGTGCGATGCGATTCGCCGGAGGACGTGCGGGCCGCCGGGCGCCTGCGGCGCGGACGACGTCTCCTGCCGGAAGCCGTGCCCTCGGCTGCGCTACCCGCGCTCGAGGCATCGGACTGTGCGCCGGATGCCCGCTCGGCGTTGCCTACCTCGTCTCGGACACCGGCGGCTCCGGTCGCACCGCGGCCTTCGCCCACGATGTCCGGATTCGCGTTGTCGCCTTCGCCCGCGTTCTCCGCGGTTGTGTCGTGAGCGTTCCGGGCCGTCGCAGCCGAGTCCTCGGTTACCGCGCCCGAGCCCGCGATGTCGGAGCCCTTGGTCGCGGCGTCGACGCGTCCGGTCCTTCCGCCGAGTTTCGTTGTGGCAGCGCCGGTTTCCTTGCCGGCCGCGGTGATCCGCGTGGCCTCGGCGCTGCTCGCGGCGGCACTGTTCATCTTGTGCGCAGTGCTGCTTTCTCGGCCCCCAGCGCTGTTCTCCTCGGCCGTGCCGTTTGCCGCAAGAGTCTGGTTGGCCGCGGCGACGTCGTTCTTAGCTGCCGCGCGGCGGGCGGCGGCACGAGCTCTGGCCCGGCGACGGGCACGGGAGCGGCTGCTGCCCTGCCCTTCCGGCGTCTGGCCAGCGCTGCGGCCGGTCGCGGTGGCTTCGGGTTCGGGGTCGGCGCTGGGCGCGGCGGGTTCCATGCCCAGTTTGTCCAGGATCATTCGAACCACCCGGCCGGGGCTGCGCCCGTCGGTGCGCACCCGCACCGTGGCGACCTCGCGGTACAGCGGGCGGCGCTTGCGCATCAGCTCGCGGTACTTCGCGCCGGGGTCGTCGCCGTTGAGCAGCGGACGCTGATTGCTCGCCCCGGTGCGCCGCAGGCCCTCGGCCACACTGATCTCCAGGTACACCACGGTCCGGTTGCGCAGCAGCGCCCTGGTGTCCTTGGACAGCACCGCACCGCCGCCGAGCGAGACCACGCCGCGCTCGGCGAGGATGGCGCGCCGCACCACTCGCTCCTCGATCCGGCGGAACTCCGGTTCCCCATCGGCGGCGAAGATCTCGGGGATGGTGCGGCCGGTCTCGCGCTCGATGCCCGCGTCGGTGTCGTACAGGTCGACGCCGAGTTCCTTGGCGAGCTTGCGGCCGATCGTCGATTTCCCCGCCCCCGGCGGTCCGACCAGCACCACGCGCGGTGCGCGCGGGTCGGTCTGCACGATCATTGCGGCCGACTGTCCGCCGGGACGTGCGGGCGGGTACCGATCCGCTTGACGTAGCTGGTGATGTTCTCAACGGTCTCGTTCAGCGAATCGCCGCCGAACTTCTCCAGGGCGGCCTGCGCGACCACCAGCGCCACCATCGCCTCGGCGACGACGCCCGCGGCGGGCACGGCGCACACGTCGGAGCGCTGGTGGATGGCCACGGCCTCCTCGCCGGTGCTCATGTCGACGGTGGACAGGGCACGGGGCACCGTGGAGATAGGCTTCATCGCCGCGCGCACCCGCAGCGGCTCACCATTGGTCATGCCGCCTTCGAGGCCGCCGGCGCGGTTGGTGGAGCGCAGCACGCCGTCGGGGCCGGGCCGCATCTCGTCGTGCGCCTGGCTGCCGCGCCTGCGCGCGGTCTCGAAACCGTCGCCGACCTCGACGCCCTTGATCGCCTGGATGCCCATGAGCGCGGCCGCGAGCCGGGAGTCGAGGCGGTTCTCGCCGCTGACGAACGAGCCGAGGCCGACCGGAAGTCCCTCCACGACCACCTCGACGACGCCGCCGAGGGTGTCCCCGTCCTTCTTCGCCGCCTCGATCTCGGCGATCATCGCCGCCTCGGCGGCGGCGTCGAACGCGCGCACCGGGCTCGCGTCGACCGTGTCCAGATCCGCGGCGGTGGGAATCACGCCGGTGGTGTTGGCGGCGGCGCCGATCGAGACGACGTGCGAGACGACCTCGACACCGAGGGCCTGGCGGAGGAAGTTGCGCGCCACGGTTCCCGCCGCGACGCGTGCGGCCGTCTCTCGGGCGCTCGCGCGCTCCAGCACGTTGCGTGCGTCGTCGAAGCCGTACTTGAGCATGCCCGAGTAGTCGGCGTGGCCCGGACGGGGCCGGGTCAGCGGGGCGTTGCGGGCCAGGTCTTCCAGTTCGGCCGGATCGACGGGATCGGCGGACATGACCGTCGTCCACTTCGGCCACTCGGAGTTGGCCACCTCGATGGCGACCGGGCCGCCCATGGTGCGCCCGTGGCGCACGCCGCCGACCATGGTCACCTTGTCGGCCTCGAACTTCATCCGGGCGCCGCGCCCGTAGCCGAGCCTGCGGCGCGCGAGCTGAGCGGAGATGTCCTCGGACGTCACTTCGACACCCGCGACCATCCCGTCGAGGATGGCGACGAGGGCGGGACCATGGGATTCTCCGGCAGTTATCCAGCGCAGCACGCTGTCCATCCTTCCATGTCGGGGCGGTCCGACCCGCATCCGGTCCGCCGTGATCGCTGGCACGTCGCCAGGCGCGAGCCGTGCCCGAGTCTTCTTACTGGCTATCGCCACTCACCCGCCGGACGTACACCGCCGTCGACTGCCCGCTGTTCGCGCCTGAACGTCCCTCGGGGTTCGCAAGGGGTCGTGTCTCGGTGCGCCGCGAGCGGCTCCGGTGCTGCCTCCTCATCCGAGGCCAGCAGCTCTCGCTGCGCCTTTGGGACCCGGTCGGCTGTTCGAGGCGCGGCCGCTGGGTTCGGGTTGGTGCGATCAGCGGCGACGTGGGCGATTCCATCCGGCAGCGCTACCACTCGGCGCCCACTGGCGACGGCGAGGCATCACCCGCTCGGCACCGCCAAGGCGAAGAGTGTCGCCAGACACATCGAGGGGCCGTGCGCCACCGTGTTCGGCCGCGCCCGTGCGCTCGCCGCGATCCGATGGCGAACCAGCAGCGCCAGTCCGACGCCCGCTGTGAGTACCGGCGCCGCCAGCGCGGCCCACACCCACGCCTGCGCACCGCCGAGGGCCGCGGCGGCCCCGAGTCCGACCGCCAGCTTCACGTCTCCCGCGCCGAGGCACGCGGGCGCGGCGAGGTGCACCACCGCGTAGGGCGCTGCGAGCAGCGCCGCCCCGACCGCCGCGGCTGTGAATTGTGTTGTGAACAGGGCGTATCCGAAGATGGCGAGCGCGCCCCATCCGGTGAGCGTGTTGGGCAGCCTGCGCTGCCGAAGATCGTTGAGGCTCAGCGCCGCACACCATCCCGTGAGCGCGGCGAATGCTATGTAGGCCATGCGATCCACCCTTGTTGATTCCCGGCTCGTTTCGAAGCGCTCGATGCGAAATGTGCATAACCGCAGCGCATGTGAACACCCGATGGATCGGAATCGCCTGGACGCCGAGACGGGCGGCCACGCGGACACAACGGCGAAGTTCCGCTGGATTCCCCGGGTGATCGGTGAATCCGCCGCCGGTCCCCATTCCGCATCCGCGCCCGATTCGTCCCGCTCACCTGCCGTCCGCCCGGCGACCGCAGGTGACGGTTCGGGTGTTGGACTGCCGCACCACCGCGTGTCGGCGGTAGCTTTGACCCATGTCTGCTGATCACGCGGGCCGTGGGCCCGACTACGCGGCGCGCCGCGGTGCGCTGCGCAGTCTGCTGGTGGAGAACGAGGTCGACGCGCTGCTGGTCACCGACATGGTGAACATCAGGTACTTGACCGGCTTCACCGGCTCCAATGCCACGCTGCTCGTGCATTCCTGGGACATGCGCAACGACGAGGAACGCACCGTGATCGGGACCGACGGCCGCTACCGCAGCCAGGTCGTCGAGCAGGCGCCCGACCTGCGCGCCGAGATCGCCCGCGCCACCGCGCGGCGGATCGTCGAGCTGGCGGGGGAGTGGCAGCTCGGCCGGGTCGGCTTCGAGAGCCACGTGGTGACCGTCGACCAGCACCACGGTTTCGTCGAGCAGAAGACCGGGCTGGAACTGGTGGCCACGCCGGGCCTGGTCGAGCAGTTGCGCATGGTCAAGGACGCTTACGAGGTGGAACAGCTGCGCAAAGCGTGCGCGGCGGGCGACGCCGGGCTTGCCACGCTGCTCGAACGCGGCGGTCTGCGGCCGGGGCGCACGGAGCGGCAGGTCGCCCGCGACCTCGAATGGGCCATGTACGAGCACGGCGCCGAGGCCATCTCCTTCGAGACCATCGTGGCCGCCGGCGCCAATTCCGCGATACCGCACCACCGCCCGACCGACGCCGTGCTGGCCCCCGGCGACTTCGTCAAGATCGATTTCGGTGCGGTCGTCGGCGGTTACCACTCCGACATGACCCGCACCTTCGTGCTCGGCCGCCCGACCGACTGGCAGCGCGAGGTCTATTCACTGGTCGTGGAGTCGCAGCGAGCAGGGCGCAAGGCGCTGCGACCGGGGGCCCAGGCGGGCGAGGTGGACGCGGCGGCGCGCTCGGTGATCGAGGCGGCGGGTCACGGCAAGCTGTTCGTGCACGGTCTCGGGCACGGAGTCGGCCTGCGCATCCACGAAGCGCCGGGGATCATGAAAAACGGAACCGGTACACTTCTATCCGGCGTGGCGGTGACCGTCGAACCAGGTGTGTACTTTCCCGGCCGCGGCGGCGTCCGAATCGAGGACACGCTCGTGGTGCGCGAAGGGGGCCCTGAGCTGCTCACCCACACCAGCAAAGACCTGACCGTCGTCGAATGACGCCGGTTACCTGCGAACAGGAGATCCGAAGACAGTGGCGGACACCAGCGACTTCAAGAACGGCCTCGTGCTGAAGATCGACGGTCAGCTCCAGCAGATCGTCGAATTCCAGCACGTCAAGCCGGGTAAGGGCCCCGCCTTCGTGCGGACCAAGCTGAAGAACGTCGTGTCCGGCAAGGTCGTCGACAAGACCTTCAACGCGGGTGTCAAGGTGGAGACCGCGACCGTCGACCGTCGCGACATGACCTACCTGTACCACGACGGCTCCGACTACATCTTCATGGACGGCGAGACCTACGACCAGATCTCGATCGCCGAGGCCACCATCGGCGACGGCGCCCGCTTCCTGCTGGAGAACATGGCCGTCCAGGTGGCCGTGCACGAGGGCGAGCCGCTGTTCGTCGAGCTTCCCGTCTCCATCGAACTCGTGGTGCAGCACACCGATATCGGCCTGCAGGGCGACCGCTCCACCGGCGGCACCAAGCCCGCCACCCTGGAGACCGGCGCCGAGGTGCAGGTGCCGCTGTTCATCAACACCGGCGACAAGCTGCGCATCGACTCGCGCGACGGCAGCTACCTCGGCCGCGTCAACGCCTGATCACCGGTCGCTCGCGACGGGAGCGCGCGACCCGGTGGCAGGCCCACCGTGGCGGGCGCTCCTGCCGCCCTGACACAGAACGACAGGGATGATGTGATCGTGGCGGAACAGCCCGCAGACAAGAAATCCACGTTCAAGAAGCTGGGCGCCCGGCACAAGGCCCGGCGCCGCGCCGTGGACCTGCTGTTCGAGGCGGAGGCCCGCGACGTCGACGCCGCCGATCTGCTCGACGAGCGCGTCGACCTGGCCGCGAAGGACCAGACCGTCGCCCCCGTGCACGCCTACACCCGGACCCTGGTCGAAGGCGTCGCCGACGACCTGGACCGCGTGGACGGCACGATCGAGTCCTACCTCCAGGACTGGACGCTGTCCCGGCTGCCCGCGGTGGACCGCGCCATCCTGCGCATCGCCGTGTGGGAGCTCTTCCACGCCAACGACGTTCCGCCGGTGGTGGCCGTCGACGAGGCCGTGGAGCTGGCGAAGGAACTCTCGACCGACGACTCGCCGTCGTTCATCAACGGCGTGCTCGGTCAGGTCGTGCTCGTCGCACCGCAGGTGCGCGCCGCGGCGGCCGCGACCCGTGCGCCGCGCCAGGAGCCCGAGGCGTGAACAAGTACCTGGTCATGGTGATGCGCACGCCGCGCTTCGACCCTGCGGTCGTCGAACCGCACAAGGAGTTCCTGAACGGATTGGTGGAACGCGGCAGGCTCGTGGAGAGTGGCCGCTTCACCGACGGCACCGGTGGCGCCTATGTGATCCGCGCCGAGAGCCTCGCGGCGGCGCGCGAGATCGCCTTCGCCGACCCCGTGCACACCACCGGCGCCTCGGAACTGACCGTGTACGAGTGGGAGATCACCGTCTCCGCCTGAGCCGCACCGCCCGATCCGGCTCCCGCCGGTGGGTGTACTTGGCCCGGCGGGAGCCCACCGGGACGTCTGCGGTGTCCCGGGTCGGGGGTGGCGCCCGCCGCCGGTACCGACCGGATTTCCGGCGCCGGGCACGTCAGCGATCCTCATACCTCGAGTGCGCTCGAGGTCAAGGCGCTGTGGTGCGCGTCATGGTCGACCGCGCTTCCGCGACCGGTGAATTCGCCCTCTGCGTGAACCGTTCCGCGCACTCACCATGCGTATGCGGCCGCGGCTTCAGGTGCCCACGCGGTGCAGGCAGATGCTTTTGCTCGGGTTCTGGTAGACGATTTCGTCGGTCTCCTTGTGCAGTTGTCGCTGCGGTGCGCAGACGCGGTGATCGACCGCGTTGCTGACCGTATTCACTTGGAACGCACCGGGAGTGGTGCAGGCGACCTTGCCGACCTTTTCTTCGTCGAGCCAATGATCGATCCCGGTGAAACAGTCGCCGACGGCGGCATTCATCTGCAGGCACAGACTTTTGGTCTTGGTCGCCGTTCGCCCCCTGGGTAGGAACCTCGTCATGGTGCCCTCTGGGCACTTGTCGACGGAGGCCGCGCGCACGATGACGAGCGTCGCTGCCGGATCGGTACAGGGGAGGAGCGTCCAGGGATCGTGTCCAGAACCGGGCTGATCGGTCACGAAGCCGCATTCACCGGCTCGCAGCGGGCTAGGGTCGGTATCGCGGGCAGCGATGATCACGCCATAGATCAGCCCTCCCGCCATCGCGACGAACACGCCGACGAGGAGTGCGATCCCCAGCGGCCCGGCAACTCGCATGCCTTTCTTCCGAATGCGCATGCGCCGCCGTAGCTCCTGCCGTCGCTCGGGCGACATCGAACTGCGCTGAGCCGACGGCGGGCTGGGCGCTTCCGAGGAACCGGAGTCTGGGTGCGACATGGCCTCAGCCTGGCATATATCCGGTGGCAGCGGTTGGGGCACAGAACTTTCCAGCTGTGGTCGCCGCTGTTGTGCTGGATCGTGTTGAGCCGCGCGGATATCGAAGGGCCGGGAGCCGACGTTAGCGGAAGGCTGCGGCGTTCTCCTCGACCCCCTCGGGAAACGTGGCACGGCCTGCGTCGCGGGTCAGGGCTCGTAGCGGTCCCGTGCGGGAGGCCGCCCGGGTTGCGACGATGAGAGATCATTAGACTCCTTCTTGCAACGTTGCGATGAGGAGTGTGGAATGGTCGCCGAAACGCCTGTGACAGGAGCCGCCGAACTGGCCGCATTGCAGACCGGAGGGTGCACAGCCGAGCAAGCGTGGGCGCTGTTCGATCGGCTACCGGGCGTGCGGGTCGGCGAGGTGACGACCGGACGCTGGCGCGGCGAGGAACTCGACACCGGACATCCGTTCGACGGCATGCTCGTCGCCTCGGGTTGGTACGGCAAGCAATTCGACGGACCCGACGCCGTGCATCCGCTGCTCTTCGCCGACCCCGCGGGGACGGTGTTCCCCGTCGATCCGCGCCGCGTGCCGCTGAGCTTGGCGGGCAAGGTGCCGCTGTCCGGCGTGCGGATGCTGCGCTCGACGCTGCCGGTGCTCGGTCCCGCGCTGCGCGCCCGCAAGCCCACCGCGCGGCTGCGCGACATCGAATACCGGGGCGAGGTGAGCGCGGCGATGGTCTACGACCACCTGCCGATCATCGACCATTTCCGCCGCGTCGACGCGCACACGCTGTTCGGGGTGATGGATCTGCGTGGCATGACCGAGCCGTACTTCTTCGTCCTGCGTCGGTGAGCCGCCGCCCGGCCTACCATCGGACCGAGGGTTGATCGCCGTGCGAGGGGAGACCGTCGATGGAACGTACGACCTGTCTGGTGGTGGGTGGTGGGCCCGCCGGCATGGTGCTCGGCCTGTTGCTGGCTCGCGCGGGCGTCGAGGTCACGGTATTGGAGAAGCACGGCGACTTCCTGCGTGATTTTCGCGGCGACACCGTGCACCCCACCACCCTGGACCTGCTCGACGAACTCGGCCTCGGCGAGGAGTTCGCAAAGCTGCCCGCGCGGCGATTGGACTCGATCCTGCTCCCCGTCGGCGGCTCGCTGCAAACCTTGGCGTCGCTGAAAAACCTTCCGGGCAAACACAAATACATCGCCATGGTGCCGCAGTGGGATCTGCTCGACCTGCTGGCCCGCGCCGCCGACCGCGAGCCGACGTTCCGGCTGCGGATGAACACCGAAGCCACCGGCCTGATCTTCGCCGAAGGCCGGGTCGCAGGGGTGAAATACCGGACCGCCGATGGTGGCACCGGTGCGATCGAGGCCGCGCTGACCGTCGCCTGTGATGGGCGCGGTTCGGTGCTGCGGGCGTCCGCCGGGCTGCGGTCGCGGCGGTGGGCGACGCCGATGGACGTGTGGTGGTTTCGCCTGCCGCGCACGGGGATCGATCCCGCGGGCTCGATTCCGATCGTCACCGCGCGCCGCGCCGCCATCATGCTCGATCGCGGTGATTACTGGCAGTGCGCCACGCTCATCGCCAAGGGCAGCGACGCCGCGGCAAGGCGCGGGCCCGTCGGTGCGATCACGCGCGAGATGGCCGCGGCCGCACCGTGGTTGACCGACCGGGTCGACACGCTGCGCGACTGGGACGAGGTCAAGCTGCTCGACGTGCAACTCGACCGCCTCGAACGCTGGTACACCGACGGGCTGCTCTGCCTCGGCGACGCCGCGCACGCCATGTCCCCGGCCGGTGGGGTCGGCATCAACCTCGCCGTGCAGGACGCGGTGGCTGCGGCGAGAATCCTTGCCGCGCCGCTGCTTTCGGGGCGCGTCGGCGTCGCGGAGCTGGCCAGGGTGCAGCGGCGGCGCTGGTTCCCGACCGTTGTCACCCAGGGCATCCAGCGGTTGTTGCACGCCGCTGTCATCCGACCCGCGCTGAGCGGACAGGTGGATCTCAGCCGCGCGGACAACGCGCCGTGGCCGATCAGGGTGCTGCGGCGCATCCCGGTGGTGCGAAGTGTTCCGCCGTTTCTAATCGCTCGGGGTGTATTGCCCGAGCACGCACCGGATTTCGCGCGACGGGCGAACTGAGTTGTCGCGCTGCCTGGGGCGCGGTCGAGCCACGGGGCGACCCGTCGTCGAATGCGATCGTAGGCAGCGATCCTGCGGTGGCTAGTTCGAGAAGTCGATGCCGCGGCGGTCAGTCGTGGAGAAGGTCCGGGGCGTCGGTGCGAGCGGGCAACTCGGCGACCCAGCCCGCGACCACCGCGAGTCCGGTCGCGCGGTGGACGGCGAGGAATCCGAACGGCCGGTCGAAGGCGACCTCGACCTGGGTGATCAGGTGCTCGGCCGAGAGCGGCATGCTTACCGCGCGCACCGCGAAGCTGGTGACCGCGGCGGCCTCGAACCCCTCGCGGGTGAAACGCGCCAGCACATCCTGCACACCCTGAGCGAGCGCCAGCGGCTCCGGCGAGATCGCGGGGAAGTGGTTTCGGTCTGTCCGCATGGCGGCGATGAGGCCGAAGAGTTCGGGCGTCGCGCACAGATCGTGCGACGAGCGGATCTCGAAGGGCGGCAGGCGGATATCGAGACGGTCACCGGGCCGGGGTGCGCGGTGCTGGGTCACGCGCAGCCCAGGGCCGGTGGTTCCGGATGGCAGGTGGTTGCGGACGGGCACGTCTCCGGTGAGGGCGGCGAGGCCGGTGGTGAGGACTGCGCCCGGCGAGCCTTTGCGCGGCGACTCGGTGTCCGGCGACTCCCCGCCATTCGATTCCGCGCCGAGCAGTAGGTGAACGTCGAGATCGCCGGTTCCGGTGACGACTACCCGGGTCACGAGGTCCGGGCCGTCCAGCAGTGCGACCTGCGACAGGTCCCCGGTTGTGCGCGTCAGCCCGCGCCCGGCGATTCCACGCCACGGCCCGGTCTCGGGGCGAAGCATGGCGTCGGCGAAGTGCTCGCACCATTCGGTTTTGGCGACCAAGGCGGTGGCGAGCACCAGCATGGTGTCGGGTTCGATCCGTAGCGGGAACTTGTCGATCAAGCCGCCAGTCCCACGTGCGGCCCAGGAGTCCAGGGCCTCCTGGCTGGTCAGCCGTCCGATGGTGTTCGGCGGCAGGCTGTCGGTCCAAGTGCGGTGCAGCGGAAGCCCTTCGGCGAACCACGCGCCGAGCACGGCGGAGAGGTCCTCGGCTTCGGCCATGATCCGCAGCACCTCCAGCGCGGCATCCTGGGCTCGTTCGGCGGGCAGCCCGACCGCGGCTTCCAATTCCGCGCGAGCCGGGTCCTCCGCGGCGGCGGCGAGCAGAGCGAGCAGCGGCCAGATCCCCGCGCCGGACACAACGAAATCCCTATCACCCGCGACAGCGGCCCACCGCGCGGTCAACTCGTTGACGGCCGCCACCTGCGTGTCGATTGCGCTCCCCATCAAGCCAACATAGCCGCCATTGCCGCCACCGCCGACGAAGCTAACCTCGCCCGCTGCCCGCTGCCCGCTGCCCGCTGCCCGCT